>NZ_JAGGLV010000053.1 GCF_017874735.1 Paenibacillus silagei | reverse complement strand
AGCCACCATTGAAAGAGTGCGTAATAGCTCACTGGTCGAGTGACTCTGCGCCGAAAATGTAACGGGGCTAAACACACCACCGAAGCTATGGCTAGATGCTTTGCATCTGGGGTAGGGGAGCGTTGTGTAGGGGTTGAAGGTGTACCGTAAGGAGCGCTGGACACTACACAAGTGAGAATGCCGGTATGAGTAACGAAAAGATCAGTGAGAATCTGATCCGCCGAAAGCCCAAGGTTTCCTGAGGAAGGCTCGTCCGCTCAGGGTAAGTCGGGACCTAAGGCGAGGCCGACAGGCGTAGTCGAAGGACAACAGTTTGAAATTACTGTACCACCGTAATCCGCTATGAGCGATGGGGTGACGCAGGAGGGTAGTGACGCGGACTGATGGATGTCCGTCTAAGCAGTGAGGCTGGTGTGCAGGCAAATCCGCACATCGTAAGGCTGGGCTGTGATGGGGAGCGAAAATTATAGTAGCGAAGGTCATGATCTCACACTGCCAAGAAAAGCCTCTAGCCAGGAGAAGGTGCCCGTACCGCAAACCGACACAGGTAGGCGAGAAGAGAATTCTAAGGCGCGCGGAAGAACTCTCGTTAAGGAACTCGGCAAAATGACCCCGTAACTTCGGGAGAAGGGGTGCCTCGGTAGGGTGAATAGCCCGAGGGGGCCGCAGTGAAAAGGCCCAAGCGACTGTTTAGCAAAAACACAGGTCTGTGCGAAGCCGCAAGGCGAAGTATACGGGCTGACGCCTGCCCGGTGCTGGAAGGTTAAGGGGAGCGGTTAGGAGCAATCCGAAGCTGTGAACCGAAGCCCCAGTAAACGGCGGCCGTAACTATAACGGTCCTAAGGTAGCGAAATTCCTTGTCAGGTAAATTCTGACCCGCACGAATGGCGTAACGACTTGGGCGCTGTCTCAACGAGAGATCCGGTGAAATTTTAATACCTGTGAAGATGCAGGTTACCCGCGACAAGACGGAAAGACCCCATGGAGCTTTACTGCAGCTTGATATTGAATTTGGGTACGATCTGTACAGGATAGGTGGGAGCCGTGGAGGCAGGAGCGCAAGCTTCTGCGGAGGCGCCGTTGGGATACCACCCTGATCGTATCTAGGTTCTAACCTAGTGCCCT
>NZ_JAGGLV010000052.1 GCF_017874735.1 Paenibacillus silagei | reverse complement strand
TAAGCGTGTTGATTTCCCAAAAAAAGGGACAAAAAAGGCCGCCATTTCGGGTAATGGTAAGTACGACCAAACCAAACCGAAATGAGGCGACCTCATGAATAATAATACCCCATTCCTGGCCGTGTTCAAACAAGTATTAACTCCGGAAGAAGTCGAAATGGTGACTGGGCAAACCGAGAACTACGAGGATACAGGAATCAAAATGACTGTCGGTGTGTTGTTCGACTACTTTATCCAAGCCTGCTACCACAAATGGGATGGCTTTCGTCAAAGTGCTCGGGTGGGCTCGAACTACGATTTGCCCAAGGTTCATTACTCCACTCTTTCGGGCAAAGCTGGTGAAGTGCCTTACGATATCTTCAAGCGTTTGTTTCAAATGCTCGTCCAGAAATGTAACCGGCAAACCCGGCGGCACCTGAATCTGCCTAAAGATCTTCTGCTTATTGACTCTACGACGGTTACGGCGGCAAACTCCCGTATGTCTTGGGCTCCATATAAAAAATTCAGAGGAGGTATCAAGCTGCATGTGGCCTTCTCGCATGGACAGCATTCACCCGTGAAGGTGGTCGAATCGATTGCCCGGCGCAATGACGCTCCATTTGGAGAAGTCTTGGCCGATAAGGACTACCTTCTAGTCCAGGATCGGGCATATGGAAAAATCGGTCGATTGGATCAATATGTGCAGCAAGGTCAGTCCTTTGTGATTCGTTTGAAAGACAATCTCCATTTGGTGATGCCGCGAAAGCTTCAGCGACCGGCGGAGGGAGATAGCAAAATTGTACGCGATATCACCTGTTATATCGGTCAAGGGAAACACCAATCCGCCCAGCGCCACCGCGTCGTTGAATTTGAAAATGACCGGGGTGAAGTCGTAAGGGTTGTGACCGATTTGAGAAAAGAGTCCGCTCATGTGATTGCTGAAATTTACAAAGCACGCTGGGAGATTGAAGTCTTTTTCCGCTGGGTGAAACAGCATCTGAATGTCCCTTGTCTATTTGGAACCACCGAAAATGCAGTATATAGCCAATTGTTTGTGGCCCTTACCGCGTATGTGCTTCTAAAATACATTTTTGATGAAATTCATCCGAAGGTACCGGTCTTTGCTAAGCTGACTCTTTGGGAATTTATGCAGTACTGGCGTATATTTAATCTTCCGCTGGAGTGGCAGGTTCAGCTTAATCAGCTCAGGCGTAAAGAACATTTAGGTGTTTTTGTCATCCCATAATATGGGTAATCAACACGCCTG
>NZ_JAGGLV010000051.1 GCF_017874735.1 Paenibacillus silagei | reverse complement strand
TCCACACGTACCCATCCCGAACACGACCGTTAAGCCCTCCAGCGCCGATGGTACTTGGACCGAAGGGTCCTGGGAGAGTAGGACGCCGCCAAGCGAACAATCAATTCATTGATTGTTTCACTACTGCAAGTTTTGTTATATGGGCTTTTAGCTCAGTTGGTTAGAGCGCACCTCTGATAAGGGTGAGGTCGGTGGTTCGAGTCCACCAAGGCCCACCATATAACAATCTGGAATTGAATAGGAAGTACCGGGGTCCCCGAAAAGTAATCGGAATTAACCTCGAAGCTACACCTCACTTTTTGGGGTGATTATATGGGGCCATAGCTCAGCTGGGAGAGCGCCTGCCTTGCAAGCAGGAGGTCAGCGGTTCGATCCCGCTTGGCTCCACCAAAACTTATTTACAACAGTATATGCACATCGTCTGTTATTCCGAACATCACAGTCGTGATTGTCCCGTAATAACAGCAACTTGATCCTTGAAAACTGGATACCGAAACGAATTTGCGTTTTAGAACATTCCTTTAAGCTGAACTTGTGTAAACAAGTTTCATATTAATGGCGATACTAGCGATTTTCCTTAGGGAAAACGCATTGGTTAAGCTACTAAGAGCACACGGAGGATGCCTAGGCGCCAGGAGCCGACGAAGGACGTGGCGAACAACGAAACTGCCTCGGGGAGCTGTAAGCAAGCTTTGATCCGGGGGTGTCCGAATGGGGAAACCCAGCTGTGGTAATTCGCAGTTACTCATTTCTGAATACATAGGAAATGCAGAGGCAGACCAGGGGAACTGAAACATCTAAGTACCCTGAGGAAGAGAAAACAATAGTGATTCCGTCAGTAGCGGCGAGCGAACGCGGAACAGCCTAAACCAAGGGGCTTGCCTCTTGGGGTTGTGGGACGTCTCACATGGAGTTACAAAGGAATATGGTAGGTGAAGAGGTCTGGAAAGGCCCGCGATAGAGGTAAAAGCCCTGTAGCCTAAACTGTGTTCTCTCCGAGACGGATCCCGAGTAGTGCGGGGCACGTGAAACCCCGTATGAATCCAGCAGGACCATCTGCTAAGGCTAAATACTACCTGGCGACCGATAGTGAAACAGTACCGTGAGGGAAAGGTGAAAAGCACCCCGGAAGGGGAGTGAAATAGAACCTGAAACCGTGTGCTTACAAAAAGTCAGAGCCCTATGCTGGACTTGTCCAGCACGGGTGATGGCGTGCCTTTTGTAGAATGAACCGGCGAGTTACGTTTAACATGCAAGGTTAAGGTGAGAAGCCGGAGCCGCAGCGAAAGCGAGTCTGAATAGGGCGACTCAGTATGTGGACGTAGACCCGAAACCGTGTGATCTACCCCTGTCCAGGGTGAAGGTGCGGTAACACGCACTGGAGGCCCGAACCCACGCATGTTGA
>NZ_JAGGLV010000050.1 GCF_017874735.1 Paenibacillus silagei | reverse complement strand
GAGGCCACTGAAAAAGTCCATAAAGAACTGAAAGAGACATTCGACACAAAGAATGTCTCTTTTTCTCGTTACAATAAAAGAATTAAATCAAAGGCTGGTGGTCTTCATGCTTCCTAAGCAGCAAAGTTTTATCTTGAGCCCGTATATCGAACTTTACAATATACTCATTCCAAAAGATAACATGTTGCGGCGCATGGACGAGTTGGTGGACTTCAGCTTTGTTTATGAGGAACTAAACGAAAGGTATTGCCAAGATAATGGACGAACCGCGGTAGACCCGGCCCGAATGTTTAAATATCTACTGCTTAAATCGATTTATGACTTGTCTGACGGCGATCTTGTGGAACGCACCAAAACCGATTTGTCGTTCAAGTTTTTTCTACATATGGCGCCTGAGGAAGAGGTTATTGATTCTAGTTCACTGAGCAAGTTTCGTAAGTTGCGGCTGAAAGATATGAAGTTGCTCGACTTACTTATTGGCAAAACGGTGGAGATTGCCATTCAGCAAGGAATCATTCGCAGTAAATCTATTATTGTCGATGCTACCCACACGAAAGCCCGCTATACCCAAAAAAGTCCGCAAGAGGTGCTGCGAGAACGTTCCAAGAAGGTACGAAAAGCGATCTATGCCTTAGATGAATCCATGAAAAGTTCCTTTCCAGTGAAGCCCGTTACGAATGTACTGGAAGATGAAATCGGGTACTGCCAAGATCTCATTGAGGTCATTGAGAAGGACGGACGTTTTACCGGACTCCCCAAGGTCAAAGAACCCTTCAATCTGTTGAAAGAAACCGTTGCTGATGATGTTGAACAGTTGCAGACGTCTACTGATCCAGATGCCAAAGTGGGCCACAAAAGCGCAGATTCCTCATTTTTCGGGTACAAAACCCATATTGCGATGAGTGAAGAACGAATCATTACGGCAGCGACCATTACCACGGGAGAACGAAACGACGGGAAGGAACTGCAAACTCTCATTGAAAAGAGCAAAGCTGCGGGCATGAGCGTAGAGACAGTCATTGGAGACACGGCCTATTCAGAAAAAGACAATATTGCTTACAGTACGGAGCAGGGCATTGAACTTGTGGCCAAATTAAATCCACAGATTACGCAAGGAAACCGAAGGAAAGAAGACGAATTCGATTTTAATAAAGATGCGGGTATGTATGTTTGCCGAGCCGGACATCTGGCCATTCGAAGAGCACGGCAAGGCAAAAAGGGACAGGGCAAAAACCAAAAAGACACCTACTTTTATAATATTGAAAAGTGTAAACGATGTCCTTTAAAGGAAGGGTGCTACACAGAAGGTGCTCGGAGTAAGACCTATTCGGTAAGTATAAAGAGCAACGAACACGCCAAGCAAGCTGTGTTTCAGGAAAGTGAAGCCTTTAAGGTCAAAGCGAAAGAGCGCTACAAAATAGAAGCCAAGAATAGCGAACTCAAACACAGACACGGGTACGATGTTGCATCTTCCTCGGGTTTAGTTGGCATGGAGATTCAAGGCGCCATGGCGATATTCACTGTTAATTTAAAACGAATATTGAAACTCATGGAGTAACCAAAGTTGAAGAAAGTAGGTAAGAAAAAGACGACGTCCATTCGGAGGACCGAATAGCGTCGTCTTTTTGATACGTTTTTTTACTTTTTCTAAGAACGGCTAGTTTTTCAGGAGCCTC
>NZ_JAGGLV010000049.1 GCF_017874735.1 Paenibacillus silagei | reverse complement strand
TGTTGGTCGAGTAGGCGGGGCCTTTCCTTCGTGGATTGTGCCCCTACCCCTCACAGATCCGTACGTGCGCAATTTACGCATACGGCTCTTCACCCCATCGTTCACCATTGGCCTTAATCGTAGATATTGACGTAGATCCGCGGCTTAGGTAGCCTGAATTCGTTTAGCACTTCGTAGAACCTCTCCCAGGTGAAACTCCTGCGCTGACTTCTGCGGTTTAGCCATGTATAGATCAAGTCGAGCGTTTGCATGTAATAGGCTTTTATTTTCTCCGAGTTATCCGTGATTCCATAGTATCGGTAGTGTCCCGACAGTTTGGACCGGATGACGCCTAGAAACTCCTCCTGCTTCATGTGGCGATTCCACCTGACCCAGCTCTTCATGGCTCTGACCTTCTGTCTGAATTTCTTCCCACTCGTTTTACGCTTTACCCGGAAGGTTCCTTTTCGGCTCTTGGCGCAGTAGTGCGTGAAGCCTAGGAAATCGAATGTTTTCGGTTTACCTTCGCCCTTCCTCCGTGATTCTGCTTCCGCAAAACGACCGAACGCGATGATTTTCGTCTTCTCTTCCGCAATGCTTAACCCGAATTTCTCCAGCCGGAGCACAAGTGCGGTATAGAAGCGTTCTGCATCTTCTTTGTACTGGAAGCAGCATACAAAATCATCGGCGAAGCGCACCATTTCGGCTTGCCCCCCGCACTGCTTCCTCACCGTCACGGTAAACCATAGGTCAAGGACATAGTGCAGGTAGACGTTGGCTAGCAGGGGCGACACCACCGAACCTTGGGGAGTTCCTTCCTCCGTCGGTTCAAAGTGTCCCTCCTCCTGAATACCTGCTTTTAGCATCCGTCTCACCAGCCGGTGGATGTTTGGATCTCCGATTCGCAGTTCGAGGAATTTCATCAGCCATTCGTGATTTACATGGTTGAAGAAGCCTGAGATGTCCGCATCGACGACATAGCTGGTTTTCCCCTGCTCGATGACCCGGTTTAGATGTTTCAGCGCACTGTGCATGTTTCGGTTCGGGCGAAATCCATACGAGAAATCCATGAAGTCTTGTTCATAAATGGCTTCCAGTACTCTTTTCAGCGCATGTTGCACCAGTTTGTCTTCATACGCAGGAATTCCTAGGGGCCGCATGTTTTTCCCGTCCTTTGGGATGTACACTCTTCTTGCGGGCTGAGGTCTGTAGCTTCTTCGCTTTAAACGGTCCACCAGGTGTGTTACATTCGCTTCCACGTTGGCTTCGTACGTCTCTTTGGTCGATCCATCGACTCCGGTTGCCTTTCCCGGTTTCATCTCTTTGTGACTTCTCTTTAATGCTTCTGTGTCCATGAGATGTCCGATGGAGTTGAACCGTAACTTCGGATCTGCTTTGGCCATTTCTGCTATTCTTGTTAATTTCGTTTCCATTTTTTCCCACCTCTGTGTGTGGCCAATGTGTCCTTACCAAGATTGATGGGGTGTCGCCTGCCTTTCCTCCGCCCCCATTACAGGGGTTTCACAGGTCTTATGCGGCAATCCGACTCCCTGAACGCCGTTTGACATTCTTACGTGTTACGGCTTGTTTGCCATACTCCTGCAAAGGTTCCTAAATAGTACTTCTCTCGCAGAAGAGCGTCAGGGTCTCCCGAGTTGCTGAGTAACCATGGGTATACATGCCTGGCTCTTCGACCCCGGGGAAGCTCCTCCATCCTCGCCTTTTTTTTTTCGGCTGGAGTCATGTTGTCTTCCGGGAAAGTGAGCCCGTCGACCTTCCCGTTTGCTGCATTTCGAGGCTCCATCACTTTCAGGCCTGCATCCTAACTGTCTACGCTTAAACGGCAGGGTTACCCTTGCCGCTCCAAGACTCGCTATTGGTGGCGTGGCTTTCGCCTTTCCAAGCAGGGGTTCCACCTGCTAAGTTACTCAACCTAGGCTCGGTCGCTCCACTTT
>NZ_JAGGLV010000048.1 GCF_017874735.1 Paenibacillus silagei | reverse complement strand
TTCCGCTGGAGTGGCAGGTTCAGCTTAATCAGCTCAGGCGTAAAGAACATTTAGGTGTTTTTGTCATCCCATAATATGGGTAATCAACACGCCTGCATTTTATACAACAACTCTATCATATCCCCGGATATCCCGGTTTCCGAGTTGCAATTTGTACAACATTATGGGAATACAGGGGTAATAACATTAATTGAATGACGCATTCCCCTCCAGCACCACGACAAAAGAGGCCCTGTCATAAACCAAGGCCTCACTCCTCCTGTATTCACCTGCGATAAGCCGACAAGCTTACCACCGGTCGGTCATCCTTACCGGCTTGATAACGCCTGCACCGAATTCCAGTCTGTCGATGCATAACATGCGGTTGCCCGGCTCCCGGTCTCCGATGAGTCTGCGGTGATAGACGATCAGCCATTCATCGCGCTCCGGCAGATGCAAATATCCATGATGTCCGGGGCCTTCCGCCACGGGCTCCTGCCTCTCCAGTATGGTCCCCAGGTTCGGGAATGGACCAAGCGGGTTATCGCTTACGCCATAAGCGACCCGGTAGGTCCCGTTGGTCCATCCGCCCATTGACCACATCAGATAATACAGGCCGTCCTTCTTGATCATACACGGCCCCTCCACATAACCCGGCGGGGTGACGGAACGGATAACCTCTCCGTCCGGGAACGGAACAAACCCCGTCATTTCCTCATTCATCCGGGCCACGTTGCAATGGCCCCAGCCCCCGTAATACAGATAGATTGCACCGTCATCATCCTTGAACAGATGAGCGTCGATCGGCTGCGCGCCATGAACGAACCCGCCGATCAGCGGCCGGTGGAGATACCCTCTGTAGGGGCCTTCGGGAGCATCCGCAACAGCAATCTCCAGCCCGCCGGCTTCGCCGTCCTTCTGGATATCGTTCGAGGCAAAGACCAGATAATGCCGGCCGTGATGCTCAATCTGGGTCGGAGCCCATACCGCTCTCCAGATCCAGGGGAAATCATCCATTTCGATGATCCCCTCGTGGGTCGTCCAATGAATCAGGTCAACGGAGCTGAAGGCATCCAGATTCATCTGCCGGGTATATTCTGTAAAAGATCTGGTGGCATACACATAATGCCTGCCCCCATATGTTCTAGCCTCCGGGTCAGCATACCAGCCCGGGATCACCGGGTTCGTAATTCCGCGCAAGCGAATCTCCTCCTTTGCTCTGCACTAGCGAATTCAATAGCTGTACAGGCCACTTCCTTCCCGTTCCCGGACCCAGACCTGCATGAAACCAGGCTCCCTGTTGTCCCAAGCATAATAGGGGATGAACCTGAGCGGCCTGCCGTCTGCATCCCGGCTCTGCAGCACCGTCACCCCGCCCAGCAGCTCCGGCAGATGCTTCACCCGGAACCTCGCTCCGGCCGGCAGGGAGAAGGCATCATAGGAACTGCCGGGATGGTCCGCCTGCTCCAGACAATATACAATAGGTCCCCGCTGCACGGCAACCCGCCCTCTGTCCGCCTCCACCTCCGGTCTGGCCCGCACCCTATTCACGGGCATATCCAGCTCGAGCACAACCTTATCTCCCCGCGACCAGTTCCGGTCCAGCACCAGATACCCTTGATCGGTCAGGGAATCGGGTCCGCCGATACTGATGCCTCCCGCCTCCACCCGGTACCCGCTGCACCACTCCGGCACCCGCAGCCGGATACTGAATTCGGCGCTTACAGCAGGGTTCACCTCAAGCTCTATCCGGCCATCCCAGGGATACCGGGTGCTTACCTTCAGCCTGACACCCAGCCCGCTGCCGAGCACCAGTTCCGCTTCGCTGTTCATATATTGATTCACCGCCAGGCCATCCTCTGTAACAGCATAGGAGTACTGGCCCAGGGATGGCAGAAAGCGGGCCAGATTGGTCGGACAGCAAGAGGTTTCAAACCATGGGACACGATGATGCCCGCCCTGGGAAGCCAGCGGATTTTCATAGAAATATTGATCCCCGGACAGGGAGATTCCCGACATGGCGCCATTATACAGCTCACGTTCTACCACATCGGCATATTTACCGTCCCCGAACGTCAGATTCATCCGGTGATTCCAGAATACCATGGCAATGGCGGCGCAGGTCTCGCAATAGGCTGTCTCATTAGGCAGGTCATAATCGGAGGTGAAGCCTTCATTGTGCCTGGACGGCCCAATGCCGCCCGTTACATACATGTTGCGCTCAACCGTATGTGTCCAGACCCGGTGCAGAGCCTCCGTATAAGCGGAATCTCCTGAAGCATGGACAATATCCGCCATGGCCGTATACAGATACATGGCACGGACGGCATGGCCGGTGACCTGCTTAATCTCGCGGACGGGGACATCGTCCTGGCAATAGGCCGGTCCCCACTCCGGATTATCCCAGATCGCGCCAACACCATAGCCATGGCCTCGCTCCTCCAGCAGCCAGAGTGCCAACTTCCAGTAGCGCTCACTCTGCGTCACGCGGTACAGCTTCACCAGTGCCAGCTCGATCTCCTCATGCCCCTCCACCCAGTGCCGCTTGCCGGGGCCGAAGACCTCGTCAACATGATCGGCCAGACGGCAGGCCACCTCCAGCAGCTCGCGCTTGCCGGTGGCTGCATAATAGGCAACCGCCGCTTCGATCAGATGGCCGCCGTTATACATCTCGTGCTTCTCCATGTCCGTCCACTTGCCCTGGGGATTCTCCAGGGTAAAGTACGCACACAGATACCCGTCTTCTTCCTGCGCAGCCGAGATCAGCCCGATGATCCGGTCAGCCTCAGCCTCCAGCGCCGCATCCCGCTCTGACATCAACGCATAGGCAATGCCTTCAAGCACCTTGTAGACATCTGAGTCGTTATAATATTTGCCTTCGTAATGCCCTTCCAGCAGTCCTGCTGCCTTGGCGAAGTTATTGATGCGGCCGGTCTCCTCACATTTGGACAGGCAATCCGGCAGCGTGGTCTGCCGGAGCACCTTCAGACGCGGCTTCCAGAACTCGTCATTGATAGTTACACAGGTGAAGGACACATCTTGCCAGGTATGAATCTTCGATTGTTGCTCTGCCATTTCTGTTCCCCGCCTCCTTTATCCTTTTAATCCCGTTAAGGTTATGCCCTCCAGGAAGTACCGCTGTCCGGCCAGAAACACAATGACGCAGGGCAGAACGACGGTCGCCGAGGCCGCCATCAGCAGATCCCACTGCGCGGTATAGGTGCCCTGGAACATTTGTAGGCCCAGCGCGAGGGTGAACCATTTGTCGCTTTTCAGATAGATCAACGGTCCCATGAAGTCATTCCAGGAGGCCAGGAAGCTGAACAAGGCCACTACGATAATCGCGGAACGGCTTAGGGGAAAGATGATCCGGGTATAGATCTGCCAGTAATTCGCCCCGTCCACATAGGCAGCTTCATCGAAATCGCGCGGAATGGTCAGATAGAATTGCCGGAGCAGGAAAATATTGAAGATCCCCCCGCCGAAATAAGCGGGCACAATCAGCGGATACAACGTATCGTAGAACCCCATCATCTGCCAGCCCAAAAAGCTTGGGATCATCGTCACCGCCGCCGGCAGCATCATGCTGGTCATCAGGACCGCGAACACCGCATCCCTGCCCTTCCACGGAATCCGTGAGAATCCGAAGGCTCCGATGCTGCTCGTAATTACGGTTCCCACCAGCACGGTGACCACGATGATGAGCGTATTCTTGAAGAAGACATCGAACGGCAGCACCGTAAGCGCCTTATGGAAATTGCCCCATTGAAACGGCTTCGGTATCCATTCGGGGGGCATGGTGAATATCTGCGATAAATTCATCAGCGAGCTGCGGATCAGCCATACAAACGGAATGATGAACATACAGGAGATTAGGATCAGCGCCCCGTAACCTGCGGTAAGTGAAAGCTTCGATGGCCTCAAGCCCGGTCCCCCCCTTCGTAATACACCCACGACTTCGAGGTTCTGAAGACGATGAAGGTGAAGAACAGAATAATGACGAACAAGATCCAGGCCAGCGCGGACGCATACCCCATCTCGGCATCCCGGAAGCCTGTTCTCCACAAATAAAATACATAGAACAAACTCCGGTTATTCGGTCCGCCCTGCGTCAGAATGTAGGCTTCGTTGAAGACCTGGAAGGAACCGATAATCGTCATGATTGTATTGAAAAAGATTGTCGGGGTGACCATCGGAACCGTCACATGGCTCAGCTTACGGAACCAGCCCCCTCCATCCACCTCAATGGCCTCATAATACTGCCGGGGGATGCCGGATAGTCCGGCGAGGAAAATAATCACCGTGCTGCCGATCCCCCAGAGCGTGGTAAGTACGACTGAGGGGATCACGCTGCCTTCCCCGTACAGCCAGTTGCTGGTCGGCAGATGCAAGCGGCTCAGCAGCGAATTGATGAGGCCCAGGTCAGGGTTAAGCAGCCACATCCAGATCATGGCCGAGGCCACCGCCGGAACAATACTCGGCAGGTAGATGATCGTACGGAAGATAGCCCTTCCCTTCACATTGAGATTCAGCAGCAGCGCAATCCCGAAGGAGAGGAGAATCACCGCAGGCACACGCAGCACGACGAAATAGAAGGTGATCCCCAGCGATTTATAGAACAGCTCATCCTCTCCTGAGAACAGCCGTATATAATTATCCACACCGACAAAAGCAGTCTGCTCCTTGAATACATTATAATCGGTCAGGCTGAGCACCAGGCTGGCGATCATGGGGCCCAGCGTAAAAATGGCAAACCCAAGGATGGCGGGGGCGGTGAACAGCAGCCCGTAGAACATTCCTTTTCGCATACTGGCCTCCAGTCTTGTTGATTATTCCTTGATATCGCGCCGTCCCTTAATCTGGGCCTGGACCTTTGCCGCGATGGAGTCCATCGCTTCCTGGGCGGTCTGCTGGCCGAGCCAAACCTTATCCAGCGCAGGATTGACCAAGTCCATAATATTGTTGAAATTCTTCACATAGCCGGTCGGGGTCTGATGCCCTTTGGTCAGAATCACATCGACAATGGCTTCCTTATAGCCGGACGGTCTGGCCTCCAGATTCTCCGTCCATTTGGCCAGTAGCGCAGGATCGGTGTACCAGTCCTTGGGAGATGGCATCCAGGTTCCGGCTGTAAGCATGTCAATGGAGGCTTCGGGATCGAGCAGCGCCTTCAGCAGCTCCCAGGTCTCCTGGGGATGCTTGGTGGATTTGAAAATGGAGAACATGCCGCAGACCACGGTGGTGACCGGCTCCTTCATTACAGGCATGACCCCGACATTGAAGTTGAACTTCGACTGGGCGAGGCCTGCACTGGCCCATTGCCCGTCTACCGTCATCGCTACCTTTTTGGTCTGGAGCGCCACATTGGTGGCCGGAATGTTCTTGGACTGCACTGGTGAAGGAGAGACATGGTGGACATTCATCAGGTCGGATATTTTCTGGAGCGCCTCCACCGCCTCCGGCTGGTTCAGCCCGAAGGTTTTACCGTCTGCAGAGATGAAATCCCCGCCGTTGGAATAAATAAAGTTACTGTACACTCCCCACCAGGTGGAGATGTTTGCTCCGTATTGCTTGATTTTTTTGGGATCGAAGTCCGGGTCAGCCGCTGTTTTGCCATTGGTATCCACCGTCAGCTTTTTGGCCACCTCGACGAATTCATCCCAGGTCCAGGCATCCGCCACATTGGACGGAGGAGGTTCAATGCCGGCGTCCTTGAAGATATCCTCATTGTAGAACAAGGCGAAGGATTCGGGGCCGGGGCCGATTCCGATAACATTGCCCGGCTCCAGGGAATAGGTAATATTGGGAACCAGTGTATCCGGACTGATATCGGCATCCGTATCCAGGAATTCCTGAAGATTATAGAATTTGCCCTGCTCCGCCATCGGAAAAGCAATGGTGCCCGATTCCATCATGGCAATGTCCGGAACATCATTCCCGGCGACCATAGTCGTCAGCTTGGTATCATAATCGGCGGCAATATGCTGAAGCTCGACCTTAACGCTCGGATGCTTGGCCTCGAAATTCTGAATCGCTTTTTTATAAGGAGCCACTTCCTCCGGTGAGCCCCAGACCGTCATCCGCAGCTTAATATTCTCCTTCGATCCGGAATTCCCGGAAGATGCGGAAGTGTCAGGGCTTGCAGTATTAGACTTCGAGCACGCAGACAGCACGGCGGCAAGCATCAGAACCAGAGCCAATGTGATGAAGACTGATTTCCTGGGTTGCGACATATTCGGAAGCCCCTCTCGATTTCTAAGTTCAACGGGTTCATAGCTGCAGTCTATGATGTCTTTATTATAAAATATAAGATAGCGCTTACATAACCCTAATCTCTTTGGATTGGTGGACCGGGATTGGCTTATAGCGGCAAAGTAATCACTACCTTCGTGCCTGCTCCCGGAGTCGAGAAGATGGATATCCCGTACTCGCCGCCGTAGGTCATCTGAATGCGGTCAATAGTATTCTTAATACCCACAGAGGAAGACTTCTGATACAGAATTCTGTGTACCGTCTCCGCACTCATGCCCCGGCCGTTGTCGGCCACCTCGTAATGCCGGGTTCTGCCGTTAATCCAGCCGCGGATTCCAATGCGTCCGCCAGAGCCGGTCTGATCGAAGCCGTGAAGAATCGCATTCTCCACAAAGGGCTGGAACAGCAGTCTCGGCACATCGTACGCCAAGAGCTGCGGGTCCATATCATACTCCACGGTGAACTTGTCCTCGAAGCGGATCGACATAATATAGAAGTAATTACTCATCCAGCTCATCTCTTCGGACAACGGTACGGCGTCCCATGTCTTCCGGGAGGTATAATGCAGCATGTTGGATAGACAGACAAGCATCCTGCTAAGCTCCTGCTGATCATTCTCAATTGCCGTCCAGTTCATCACATTCAGCGTATTGTACAGGAAGTGCGGATGCATCTGCATGTTCAGTGCCTGTATCTCGGCCTCCTTCTCCTTCAGCTTGATCTCGTAATTCTCCGTCACCAGCAGGTGAATCCGGTCATTCATCCGGTTAAAGCGCTGCGTCAGCACGCCGAACTCGTCATGGCTCACCACATCCACGCGGGTCTGGAAATCTCCCTCGCCCACCGATCTCATCGCGCTGAGCAGCCGCTTGATGGGCTTAGTAATTTTACCCGCAATGAAATAAGCGAAGATCAGAGCCACAATCCCCATCACAACAGCCAGTACAGTAATAGATGTCCGGATCACCGGCACCAGGCTGCTCACCAGCCCTGCCTCCGGTATCCACACCACAGACATCCAGCCGGTCACCTCCGAACGGTCGAAGCAGACGATCACCGCTTCGCCGTCCAGCTTCATTCTCCGTGCCCCGCTGTTCTCCCGCTGCAGCTTGTCCAGTCCTGCCTCCTTATAGATCTGTGCAACCTGACCCGGCTCACTGCTGGCGACTACCCTGTCCTGCGGATCAAGCACCATGTAGCGCGAGTTCCCCGGAAGGCTGTCTGCATACAAGGATTTAAGCACCTCGGATTTGAAGCTTATGGCAAGTACGGGGCGCTCCACTCCGGCATCCATTTTGGCAAGCTTCGTATTGCTCAGATAGGTGAAATCCAGCAGGCGTGTAGCCGAGAAGAGATAACGGAACTCCAGATTCCCGCCTTGCAAATAGGGCTGGTTGAACATGGACGCGAACTCATAAGTAGGTATCCATACCAGCTTCCCTCCCGCCTGCCGGGCCATACGGTATATATCCGATTGCGTCGGTTCTCCTTGAGGCAGGGGTTGTCCGAAGGTGAAGTAGGAGGTCCATAGCTGGTAGGCAAAGATATCCTGGTTCTGGGAAAAGGTTTTGCCGAGCACAGCCGTTACCTGCCGGTCGGCTGCGAACAGCTCCGCTTCATTCGCCGGGTCCAGCTGGTTGAAGATGCGGAACAGATCCTTATCGAGGAACAAGGACATGCTGTTCTGGTCCACGATCCGCAGCTTGGTGTCCATAACTTCATTATTTTTCCTGACAATCTCATACACATTCTTCTGCGCCTGCTCTGTGATAATCTTCAGGCTGGTCCGGTAGAACAAAGCCCCCAGAACGAGCAGGGGAATGGCGATCAGCAGAATATAGCTGGCCAGCAGCCGGTAACGGAAGGTGATCTTCATGCCTCACGTTTCCTTTGCGACAGCGCATGCTTATAGGCTTTGGGCGACATGCCGTAATACTTCTTGAATACGCGGCAAAAATATTTCGTATCCTGAAATCCGCATTCCAGGGATATTTCATATATTCGGAGCGGCTCCCCGGCAAGCAGTACCTTGGCCCGCTTCATCCGGGCCGCCGTCACATGCTCCGAGAACGTTTTTCCCGTCCTGTTCTTGATCAGTGTACTGAAATAGGAGGGGTTAAAATGGAAATGCTCAGCTGCCCGCTCCAGTGTAAGCTCCTCCTTCATATGCTGCTGTATCCAGCTTAGGCATTCAGCGATCATGCTCTCCCCCTGATCCTGCCGGGATACGGTTAAGGCCAAATGCGCTTCCCGGAGTGCCTGCCCCAACTGGGCCACCAGCTCCGGGTACGAGCGGCATGAGCGGATAAGCATCGTAGCCGTACCGGTCAGCATCTGCTGCGCTCTCTTATCCAGAATGTCCTGATGCTCACTCCGGATCTGCAGCAGCATTAGCGATGCCTGCTCCTTTAGCAGCATAGGGCTGGCATGTCCACCGTCTGCAAGCTGGCAGAGGGCTTCCACACAAGCTTCCAGAACAAGCGCAGCATCATCCATTTTCAACGCCTCATAGACCTTGCTCCAGTCAGGAACGGCCTCGCGGGAAGAAGACCTGATCTCATCTGAAAACAGCAGCCCCTGCCGGAAATCATAGAAGTTGTAACTGTTGGCCGTTCTGGCCGCCAGATAGGATCGCGGCGCTTCTTCCCGGAGGGAACGGCATTCCGGGCCAATCCCGTGGGTGAGCTGTCCGGTATGCGCCCAATCCGCCGCCAAGGAACAGGCAATGGACCGGGCTTCTTCCCGCTTGTCCCCGGTAAGGGCTTCCAGGGAAATCAAGGTAACGGCGGCAAGAGGGCCGTCCTCCGTCATCCCGCTCAAGGGAATCGTGATGGCTTCCCCCCACCTGCCCCAGGCCTGCTCCAGAGCACGGATGAACACGCTGCTGTCCTGCCTCTCCCCGCTATCCTGGCAGGAGTTCAGCTCCGAATACACAGCGACACCGCTCTCCCGCAGCCAATCATAACCGTCCAGCTCCGCCAGCTCGGCCAAGGACGCACTGCCGTTCAGCCAGGACAGCATGAGCCGGTTCAGATAGGCGGAAGAAGCGAGCTTAAGCCGGTGCTGCATTTCTTCCTCCTCACGGCGCTGCCTCTTTTCCGCTGTCAGCAGAAGGTCGATCCGGCTTAGGACATCCGCTACCTGGTCAATCTCCACCGGCTTCAGCAGGTAATCATAAGCCCCATAATGAACTGCCTTCTGCGCATACTCGAACAGATTGTAAGCGGATACCATTACGACCTTGGTCCGGATACCTTCAAGCTTAAGCCGTTCCAGAAATTCAAGCCCATCCATTCCGGGCATACGGATATCAGTCAATATAGCTTCCGGGCGGTGGGCTTTCACCATTTCCATAGCGGACAAGCCATCCTGCGCCGCCACCACCTGATCCTCCGGCCGAAGGCGTCCGATCAGATTGACCATCCCTCTAAGATGTCTGGGCTCATCATCCACGATCAATATTCTCATTATGCTAGCCCCCCAAGATTGGCTTACAGCCCCTGTCAGCCGCAGTGTTGCCCTTATTATAGAAGCCATTCCGGTTCATTCCTAGTGGATTCATATTGGAAAGGTGGATTTGAATTGAAAAATATTAGCTCAATCCTGAAAACAAGTAGAAAAATGCAGCTTAATTACTCCACTTCTGGCGGTTACAGGACAATAAGTGGATTAACAGCATCTGCTAATAACGATCAGACCACTAGTGGAGAAATTACGAAAAATTAAATGCTGTTTTTCCAACTCTTGTCGCAATATCCGCCATTCGTCCATTAACAAGTGTCCTAAATCCACCTACTTCCCTCATCGTCCTCATCGCACCGGCAGCCTGCCAACTAATTCCGAACTTTATCCGCATTAGCCCGTATCAACCCATCCGGCACAATAAAAAAAGACCCCCATTTAGCCATTAAATGACCACAGGAGCCCTTACCCCGACATTATCCCCGCTTCTCCCCTACTCCGACCCGTCCCCCGTATTTCCGCCTCCCCCGGACGCATCCGGCGCATTGTTGCCGCCTGCGGCAGGCGCGGGGCTCTCCCCGCTGCCCGCATGTCCGCCTGATCCGCCCGAGCCTGAGCTGCTGTTACCGCCGCCTGAAGGCGTGCCTTCCGTGTCGGAGCTGCCCTTCTCAGTGTTCAGCGAAGGCGCTGGGATGGCAATGCCCGGGGCGCTGCTGCCGTTCTCGCCGACAGGCTTGCCCTGATTGTCATAGTAGTACATCGGAACGTCACCGACTACCATCAGGTAGGAGACGGGTATCTCTGTGTCCACCACCTGCGGCTCCATGTCAAAGGGGATTACGACCGCTACCTCGGTCACAATGTGAATATAGACCTCAACCAGAATCATATTGATTCCGGCATTTTGCTGCCGGGTATTCAGCTCCACCTTCACGGCCCCCTGAGGTTCGATCTTGATCGGAATATCGGGTCCAAAGGAGGCAATCAGCGGGCTGCCAAGCGCCTGGCCCAGCGGAATACGCTCGCTGCGGTTATGCAGCTCCTGCAGTGTGGACTGTATCACCTCGGCGGCTTGCGAGGTAATCCGCATATGCTCCTTATAGTTGAGCATGAAGCCGGAGATTTTGCCGCTCTTATCCGTCTTCCAGTCAATTAGCGCCTCAGCATTCCCGCCGTCCGCCACCTGGGACGTAATCGCCTTGTTAATGGATTCCGTGGCGATCTGCTTCACCCGGATCTGCGCCAGATGGAGAATCGGCGGCTTCAGATGCTGCTCCACATAACGCAGCCCCTGCAGCACCGCCAGAAGCAGCAGCAGGCTCAGAACGATCCAGAATCTGCCCCGTCTGCGCGGCTTCCGCCCCTTGTCCCCGGCGGCTTCCTGCCGCTTCCCGTCCCTGCTGCCGAACAGGCGGAACCCGCCGCCCCCGCGCCCGGCCTTGCGCCAGACCCGCTGGCCCGGAGCGCCTGCTGTTCTCCCGGACGGCTTCGCTGTCCCGTAATCTGCTTCACTCCCGTCCAGCCGGACGCCGGACCTGGAGGGCTTCGCCACGAAGCCCCCGCTCCGTCCCCAACTCCGGCCAGGCAGACCCGCGCCGGGTCTTGAAGGCTTTGCTTCGAACCTTGCTCCCGAACCCGCACCCGGCGGCCGGATTCCCGCTCTGGACGGTTTGGCCTTGAAGGCCTGGCGACGCCCGCCCGGCCCCCTCAGACCGCTTCCGCTGAAGTCCGGCAGACGCAGACGCCCGAAGAGCGGTACGCCTGTGCTCCGTTTCCCCCATTTTCTGATTCTGCCCATGCCCTGCCGTCCCTCCCGACATTTCTGCGGTCAAGCCGCCTGTACTACTAAGCTATTCAGCACCCGTACGAAATAACCCCACAATGTGGGGTTTCCGCTTTGATATATCTGGTCCATTCTGAGGGTTGTCTCCCTCACCGCCGCTTGTATGGAGCAGCATTGTTGCAATTCTTGCAGGATTTCTCGAAATTTGTTACTGGCTGTGGCCACATGATTCGCTTTTACTCATACATCCGCCCACACGCCTTCGCACTCGCCATTGTATTCGGTTTTTCATACACATGTTGGTTCCTCTTTCAGATAATTCACAGGCTCCTCCTCCCAACCCTATGCCCGCCTTAAAACAAGAACAAAATGCCTGCGGCATCCCCATTGTGATCGGTTTTTCGACCACATTTGGCCCACACGCCTCTGCCGCACCGAATGTAGTCGGTTTTTCGACCATATCCGGCCCACACGCCTCTGCCGCACCGAATGTGATCGGTTTTTCGACCATATCCGGCCCACACGCCTCTGCCGCACCAAATGTGATCGGTTTAATACGAAAATAAAAGTACCGGGAAATGTGCCGCAGACTGGATTTTGACAAAAAAAGACCCACCGCCCCAAAAGAACGTTTCGTTTT
>NZ_JAGGLV010000047.1 GCF_017874735.1 Paenibacillus silagei | reverse complement strand
TGGGGGTGACAAGGCCTCTGTCTTGTCATGCCTGTTTTTCGATTACATTTGCTCTACGCACCGTCCCTGGTCGCAATGTGATCGGTTTTTCGATTTCATTCCATCCTCGCGCCTCCGCCTAGCCCAATGTAATCGGTTTTTCGATTACATTCCGCTCTCACGCCCCACGCCGGCCCAATGTGTTCGGTTTTCCGCATACATTCGGCCCATACGCACTCGCGCTGCCCAATATGTTCGGTTTTTCGATTACATTCCGCTCTCACGCCCCACGCCGCCCATTGTGTTCGATTTTTCGCATACATTCGGCCCACATAACAGAGCAGCGACCCTCCACTAACTACCTGGAGAATCGCTGCTCTGTTTAACTTATACAGTTGTAAGCATGTGAGGAGTTACTTACTCCTCCGCCCCGCCAAGCAACGGCAACACGGCACCGTCCCGCACAAACAGCGGAATCTGCGTAAGCGGCGCATCGACCATAATAGCCTGTCCGCCAGCATAGGCAGTGCCGGTATAGACATGAGTCCACTCTGAGCCGGACGGCAGGTACACCTTACGCGCCCGTTCACCCTCGCCCAGCACCGGGGCGACCAGCAGGTCGGGACCGAACATATACTGGTCCTCGATATCCCAGGCCACCGGGTCCTGAGGGAAATCATAGAACAATGGACGCATAGGCGGCGTGCCCTTCTCATGTGCCGCCTGCATCAGCCCGCGGATATACGGCTTCAGCCGCTCCCGCATCTGCATGAACTCCTTGAAGATGACATACGCCTCATCCCCGTAGCTCCACACTTCATTATCCGAGCCGCTTCCGCATACGCCCCCGCCCCGCGTTCCGGTGGGCTGAACAAAAGGGGAACGGTCCCCGTGCAGCCTGAATACCGGAGAGAATGCGCCGTACTGGAACCAGCGGACCATCAGCTCCCGGAAGGAGGCATCTGCCGGATTGCCCCCGTGGAAGCCGCCGATGTCGGTGGTCCACCATGGAATCCCGGCCACAGCCATATTCAGTCCGGCCCGCACCTGAATGCTGAGCACCTTGAAGCTGGAGTGAATATCTCCGGACCATACGAGCGCCCCGTAGCGCTGACTGCCCGCCCAGGCAGTACGGACCAGATTGATGATATTCTCCTGGCCTTCAGCCGCCATGCCGTCATAGAAGGTCTGGCTGTATTTCATGGGGTAAATATTGCCGATCTGCTTGCTCGAGCCGATATGATAACGGTAGATATCATGGTCGTAGACCGTCAGCTCCGGCTCCGCCTCATCGAGCCAGAAGACCTTGATCCCTTTATCATAA
The DNA here is from genome assembly GCF_017874735.1 of Paenibacillus silagei. Lineage (GTDB taxonomy): Bacteria > Bacillota > Bacilli > Paenibacillales > Paenibacillaceae > Paenibacillus_AQ > Paenibacillus_AQ silagei. Next base: position 15,339 of record NZ_JAGGLV010000047.1, on the reverse strand, counting down.
TAATTCTGCTTAATCAGTCCCCACAGGAACTTGCGGGCCTCCGGATTCGTCGCATCGAAGATCGCATTCTGGCCGAGGAACTGGAATTGCGTCCGCACCCCGCGGTCCGTGCGCAACAGGTACCCTTTTTCCAGCATCTCCTTATAATTCTCGCTCTCCGTCTGGACCGTCGGCCAGACCGAGACCATCAGCTCAATGCCCAGCTCCTGCAGCTCCTGCACCATCGCCTCAGGATCGGGCCAATATTCCGGGTCAAACCGCCAGTCCCCCTGATTCGTCCAGTGGAAGAAATCAATGACGATGACGTCGATCGGCAGACCCCGCCGTTTATGCTCCCTCGCTACCTCCAGCAATTCCTCCTGCGTACGGTAGCGGAGCTTGCATTGCCAGAACCCCATGCCATACTCCGGCATCATCGGCACGGTTCCCGTAGCCTTGGCATATGCCTCCTCGATCTCGGCAGGCGAGTCACCGGCGGTGATCCAATAATCCAGCTGCTTGGTGGACGGGGCTGTCCATTCGGTCACATTCAGGCTGAAATGCGCCTGTCCGATCGCCGGATTATGCCACAGGAACCCGTAACCCGCGCTGGACAGCACGAACGGAATGCTAATCTGGCTGTTGCGGTGGGTCAGCTCCAGCGAGCAGCCCTTCAGGTTCAGGAAAGAGTGCTGATACTGCCCCATGCCATACAGCTTCTCTAGCGGGTCCGCCTCCAGCCGGAGCTTCACGGAGAAGTCACTGCTGCCGGGGATGGCGCTTAGCTCTCTGCCCCCGTATTTTAACTGATAGGTATCCTCCGTCTCGTTAAGAAGCAGCTTGCCATGCTGGTTGTAGAAGAAGATCTGTCCCTTATCTGTTATTTCCGCCCGGATATTCCCGTTCACAATCGTCGCACGTTCTGGGGTAATTGATATATGACTCAGCGTCTGCACAGCAGGCAGAAGTGCCCACTGCTCATCGGTAATCTCCGCATACGAAGCCCGGATACGCAGCGAATGCTCTCCCCAAGGCTCTATCCAGACTCTCTCATGGTCATATTCTCTGATTAGTCTGCCATTCTCTTCACGAAACATAGCGCGATCCCTCCAACAGTTCTATAATAAGGTTGCAACCACATTATAAAGAGTGCAAAGCCGCTATACTATACATAAAAGTACGCATCTATCATACGATATTACGATTGTGTGGAGGGAATAAGATGAGTGGAGCGTTCGAGGACAAGCCGTATCCATGGAAAAAAGAGCACACGGAAATTCCCGAGGGCCTGTTTCCCATCAATGTATTTCATATCTGCTTTCCGGACCGCAGTATTATTCCGCCTCACTGGCATGACCATCTCGAATGGATTCTCGTGACCAAGGGCCGCTTCCGCGTCCAGGTCGGCCCCCACTCCAGAGAGCTGGTGCAGGGTGAGCTTGCCTTCGTCAGCCGTCCGCAGATTCATGCGGCCTACCCGACAGAGGATGGCAGTGAGCTGTATGCGGTTGTCTACAACGAAGCGCTGCTGAACGGTATACGGGACCTGACTGAGCTTCAGCATATCCGGCCGCTCCTCTCCGGTGAGATCCGGCTGCCCGCCTTCTATGGGGCGGACCAGCCGGTTACCCGCCAGATCAGAGGATGCATTGAACAGATTATTTACAGCTACCAGAGCAAGAGCCCCGGGTATGAATTATGTATCAAAGGCGGCCTGTTCTCTTCCCTGGGTCTAGCTTATCCCCTGGCAGAGTTCACAGCACCGCCTTCCAAAAGAGACCGGCAGGAGACGGGCATCCAGCCCCTGCTGATTCACCTTAGCAACCATTTCCATGAACCGCTGACTGTGGAGGAGGCCGCACGGATCTGCTGTGTGACCCCCAACTACTTTTGCCATCTGTTCAAAAAGAATACCGGCAAGACCTTAATCGAATATGTGAACATGCTGCGGGTGCATGAGGCCAGCCGCCTGCTCCAGCTTCGCCGGCATTCGATTCAGGAGGTGGCCTTCCGGGTCGGATTTACGGGCCTGACGTATTTCGGAAGAATATTCAAACAGCATACATCGATGACACCCAGCGAATATGCTTCCCATTTCCAGACCCGGGCTTAATCCTCTCTGTGATAACGGAAATAATCGAAATCGGCATAGCCGCCGGTCTGCCGGGTCGCATAATTGAACAAGCCGATCCGGTAGCCCATGAAATGATCCAGCGAATATTCCATATGCAGCGTCTGCCCGATGGAATGCCAGACCTCCCCGCCTTGTGAGTAGAAGAACCGGGCCTCGTCCACACCATCCTTGAAGTTGAAATCAATCCTGAGGGAGATACGCTCACCCGTGAATGGGATACTCTCCACCACTTCAACGCCATCGTCACCCTGGATACACATCTCCACGGTGAACTGTCCCTGCTCTCCGGCGGTCACCTCAACCGTGCCGTACCCGGACTGGAGAGCAACCATGCCGGCCCGGTCCCCTTCGTTCATGCCGCCCAGATACAGCAGCGTCTCGGCACTGCACGCCGGACCCTCCGTCCGCTGGGTCAGCGTATTGCGCGCCGTTACGACACTATCAGCTGCCTTGCCTGTACGCAGCCGCAGACAGCCCGGCCGCTCGGTAACCGACCATAGCCCGTTATCGGGATTATGGTTCCATTGCCACTGGAGCGCCAGCCGGTTCTCCGTATACTCGAACTCATCGCTGATTACAAGCGCATTCGGCTCCCCGGCGGGAAGCTTCGTCTCGAAGGCCAGCGGAGCCTTGCCGCCCTCTCCGATCACCGGCCAGTCGTTCTCCCAGCTCACGGGGAATACGCAGGGAACGCGTCCAACCGCCCCGTGATCCTGGAACAGCACAGCGTACCAGTCGCTGTCCTCAGTATCGACCAGCCCGCCTTGCGCTACACCTCGATTCTCGTAGCCCAGGTTATCGTCCAGAATAACCCTGCGCTCATACGGACCCAGCAGCTCCCGGGACCGGTAGCACAGCTGGCGTCTGCGCATGTTGCCCTCTGCAGGCCATTCGATGAAGAACAGGTAATAATACCCGCCCCGCTTATGGGCGTGACAGCCCTCCATCCGCAGCATAATGCCCTGCCGCTCGCCTTCCAGCAGCAGTTGCTCCGTTCCGAAGCGCATCCAACCTGTAAGGTCCTCATTCAGCTCCCGGATGCGGATGTCCCCGTTCCCGTAGATTACATAGTTGCGCCCGTCATCATCCAGCAGCAGCGCCGGGTCATGGTGCAGGTCCGGGATGACCGAACGCTCCCACGGTCCGTGCTCAATATCACGGGTCTGGTAGATATAGAACCGGTCCGTGTCATTGGAGGAGAAGCATACGTAATAGATTCCGTTCTTGCACCGCAGCGAGGCAGCCCAGGAACCGCCGCCGTAAATGCCTTCGCCGTCCTCCAGCCTGAAGGCCGGAGTGTCCTCGAAGGTATCAAAGACGTAACTGACAATCTCCCAGTCCTTCAGATTCACCGATTTCATAATCGGGCAGCCCGGCATAGAGTGCATGCTGGTGCTGACCATATAGAACACAGGGCCGACCCGGATGACATCCACATCCGGGACATCTGCCCATATCACTGGATTGGTAATTCTGGCTGTATTCAATGTTCTGCCCCCTTGAAGTTAGTGACCTTGCGCAGTGAACTGCCAAGCGGCCAGCTTGAACAGGCTCTTATTGCTCTCTCCTGTGAACACCAGATAGAGGTTGTGAACTCCCTCTGCTCCCTGGACCTCTGTCTTCAATTCTACCCATTCCTGCGAGCCGTCCGCCGCCGGAACCGTCAGTCTGCCGATAACCGGACCCGCAAGCTCATCCAAATGCAGCTCCAGCACGCCGCCCGCTTCCAGGCTCAGGACCGAGACTTGGAACGACTCAGCTCCGCTGCCGAAGTCTACCCCGGAAAGTCCGATCCAGCCGCCCTGCTCCACATCCGTGACCGCCTGAACTCCGCCCTCGGCCAGGTATTCTGTCTTCACCCCTGCGCTCCAGCCCATCGTTGCCGCCGGAATCCGTTCATACGGGTTCAACATTGCAAGCTGCTGCACACCTTCGTAATCCGCATGAATCTCGGGAATGGACCCGTCCTCATGATGGGTCAGGCGGTTAAGATGGGTGGAGCGGTAGCCGTTCGCAATCCCTTGGGCCTTGGACAAGGTCTGGGCGTGATAAGCTATATACCAGCTGTCATGGAACTGGAAGACCGCATGATGGTTATTCCCGGATACGCCGAAGAAATGTCCCGGATTCTTCAGGATCGTCCCCTGATAAGTCCATGGACCCATTGGGCTGCTGCTCGTCATATAAGCGATCTCTCCCGCAGGAGGGCTTCCTTCCGGCCGCTGCCCGTCATAAAAGTTCGAGCAGTAGGTATAATAGTAGACTCCGTTCCACTTATGGATTCCGGCATCCTCGAACATGAACGGGGCCGGAATCACTGCCGCTGTACCCGCCACACTGGTCATGTCCTCACCCAGCGGCATTACCCGTGCTGTGCCCGGCTCGGCGAACTGTCCTTCCGGAACGCCGCCTCCGAAGTAGATATACCCCTTGCCGTCGTCGTCCAACAGCACTGCCGGGTCGAACAGCCAGGTCACATCCTCTACCCCAGGAGTGGAGCGCAAAATCAGTGCCTCCCCGATCGGGTCCACCCATGGACCCACCGGACTGTCACTCGACAGAACGCCGATGCCGCTGGCATTATTGGCGAAGTAGAGGAAGAACTTGTCCTTACCGTCAATTACGGTATGAAGTGCTGCCGGTGCCCAGGACTGGGTTGCCCATTTCGCTGCACCCTCCGGTCCGGCTACAGCTATCGGACCATGATCGGTCCAGTTCACCAGGTCAGCGGACGAGATTACGGTAATCGTATTAATGCTGCTGTAGGAGTTCTCCTTCACCACACCGTTCTCATCATACTCCAGCGCATCATTGGTCATGTACAGATAGACTCTGTCCCCGAATACCAGGGCATAAGGATCGGCTCCGTATCTGTGTGCCACCAGCGGATTGCCATTTGGCTGTACCTTGCCGGCAGCCTGCTTCAATTGAGTTGTCATTGGATTCCCTCCAGATATGATATGGTGTTCAGCTTGGGACGAATATTAAGATTGCGAAGCCGCCAGCTCGGCCAGCCGGGCGAATGAAGCCTTCGGCTGCTTCTGCTCATCGAACAGGAACGGCCAGTTCTTGCGTCCCCGGACGGGGAAGCCGTCCAGCCAGGTGTAGTCATCGGCCACGCCCCAGAAGGTCACCGAGTCAATGGAGTCTCTGAATTCCAGCAGAAGAGCGAAGATCTCGGCATAACGCTCCTCCTGAAGCTTCAGCATTTCGGCTGTTGGCGCTTTCAAATCCGTGCGCTTGTCATCATGACGGAACACGGAGAGGTCCAGCTCGGTAATATGGATCTTAAGCCCCAGCGACGCGTAGAGCTTAAGTGCACTGCGGATTTCCTCAATGGAAGGGCCGTAGATATTCCAATGTCCCTGCATTCCGATCCCGTGAATCGGCGTATTCTGATCCAGCAGGCTGCGCACGAGCTTGTAGATTTTTCCGCTTTTGACAGGATCGGTCTCATTATAGTCGTTGTAGAACAACAGCGCATCAGGATCTGCCTGATGTGCCATTTCAAAGGCCTGACGGAGATAATCCTCGCCGATGATCTCAAGCCACCGCGTATCCCGCAGATACTGGTCTGTTTTATCCTCAATCGCTTCATTCACTACATCCCAGGCATAGGCCCGTCCCCGGTAACGGCCCACTACCGTGTTAATGTGGGTCTGCAGGCGGGCAAGCAGCTGCTCTCTGCTGCAGGCTCCGCCTTCCGCATCCTTGAACATCCAGTCTCCGGTCTGGTTATGCCACAGAAGCGTATGCCCCCGGACACCGATCCCGCGCGACTCTGCGAATTCGAAGATACCGTCCGCAGCCTCGAAGGAATAGCTCCCTTCCTCCGGCTGAACCTCTACCGGCTTCATTTCATTCTCGGCTGTAATGCTGTTGTAATGCTTGGCAATAAAAGAACCCTGGGCAGCTATAATGCCAGTACTGACGGCAGCCCCTATTTTAAAGGCCTCCCGGAACATCTCATGTAATGCAGGAATTTCGCTGCTGGCTTGCTTCATCTTTTCTAACCTCCATTGAATAGCAATTTTTGGACAGCTATCTCTATCATAACGTATTTGAATGCGTTTACCATCACCATAGTAAAGACTTGGACCCTAATAAATAAATGGATACCCTAGCCTTGTTCAGATTGGGCCTGTGCCCGGAACTGAACGGGCTTCAGCGCCGTCCGTTTCTCGAACTCTCTTAAGAAATGGTGATAGTGTACGTAACCGACGCTCTCCACAATGCTTCTGACCGTGTCCTGAGTGTCGATCAGCCGCTTCTTGGCTGCTTCGATCCGCAAATTATGAATGTACTCCAGAATGCTGATGCCGTGCTTTTTGATGAAGGCCTGGCCCAGATACACCGGATTGATATAGAAATGCTCTGCAATCTCTTTCACCGTCAGATGCTCCGGATAATGATCCCGCAGGAAGCATTCCACGCGGGTCAGCGGGTGCTCGGAGTTACGCTCCTTGTGCTGGCGGATATAGTTCATACTGGTGGAGAGCGCTGTCTCCAGGGTGACCTGCAGAGCTTCCAGGGACCTCGGCTCGGTTCTGAAAAAATCAAGCGTGCCGATCCACTGATCGTCCGCGCCTCCAAATTCCTTCAGCAGCTCCATGCTCCGCAGCATGATATCCATACCCGTCATCTGGACGACTCCCGGATCTGTCCGGTTCTCCTTGAACCCGCGGAATAATTCGCCCAGCTTCTCCGCAGCCTTATGCTCATGCAGCCGCTCCACTGCGCTGATGATCTCCTCAATCAGCTCTGCGGAAGGCAGCGTGTAATTAACCTGGCCCTCGGCTTCACTGGCCGAATCCACGGGACCGCACCCGTCCGAATAGAAGTAGTGGCGGGCCGCAGCGTCTGCCGCTTCGCGGTAGGAGACCGGCAGCTCGCGGAGGGACCGCACACTTGGCCCGATGCTGACCGAGCCCTTTACTCCGCTGCGGGTCAGCCCGGCGTATAGCTGCTCCGCCAGCCCTGCCGCCGCCCCCCCCGAGCTCTCCACGACCAGCCCGGCCTGATCCCCGGGCAGATCAATGAGCATCGCACCGGCCGGTCCGGCAAGCTCCCGGCACAGCTCCGTAATCCGGCTGCTATTGCCCTCCACATGCACATACGTCCACCCAGTGGCCGCCTCATCCAGGCGGTCCATCTGCTCAGCAGCTTCCTCATCCGGCTCTGCCCAGTGCCCCTCAAGCATGCGCGCAATGGCAAGCGGCAGCAGACGGCTGGACAGCATACTCTGCTGCATCGTCTGCTTAAGGCGCAGCTCCAGCTCATCCGTAATGTCCGTAAGCACCTTATCCCATTCCGCATCCATAACCGGCTTCAGCAGGTAATGCCTTACCCCGTAACGGATGGCTGTTCTGGCATATTCAAATTCGCCGTAGCCGCTGAGCACAATGAAGACCGGCTGCTCCATATCAAGGCTGCGTACGCGCCGGATCAGCTCAAGCCCGTCAATCTCGGGCATGCGGATATCCGTAATCACAAGATCCGGCGAGCTGCGGATAACGGCAGCCAGTGCTTCCTCCCCGTTCTCACAGGCGCCGCATACCTCGAAGCCCAGTTCCTCCCAGTCGGTCAGCGTCCGCAGCCCCTCTAAGGCAATGGTCTCATCATCTGCGAGCACTACTTTATACATGAGCTCCCTCCCCCATCGGAACCAGACTCAAATCCTCGGGAATCTGGATAGTAATGACCGTACGTTCGTATTCGGTGCTCTCAATACTGAATTCGGCTCTGCCGTTATAGTACAGCATGAGGCGTTTATACACATTGCGGAGGCCAACATTCTGTCCCGTATCCTCTTCTGTCTCCAGATGAGATTTGATCCATTCCAGCTTCTCCTTCTCGATTCCTTTGCCATTATCAGTCACCACAATCAGCAGACCTGTCTCATTCCGTGAAGCGGACACGTGAATTTCCCTTGCCCATTTGACCGATTGCAGGCCATGCTTGCAGGAATTCTCCACCAGAGCCTGTATACTCATCTTGGGAATGCGGCAGTTCAGCACCTCAGGCGCAATATCCAGCACATAAGAGAAGCGGTTCTGGAAGCGGAACTTCTCAATCTGCAGATACATCTCGATGAAGGATACCTCCTCCTCCACCGTAATCAGATCATCCTTCCAGCTCAGCAGCCTGCGCATAATCAGGGCCAGATTCCTAATGACATCGGTAACCTGCTCATATTTATACTTCTTACAGATGACCAGGATCGCATTCAGCGTATTAAAAAGGAAATGAGGGTCTACCTGACTCTCCAGATATTTCAGCTCTGCCCGCACCCGTTCCAGCTCCAGATCCTTCTTCTGGATCTCCAGCTTGTAGACATCATTGATCAGATTGCGGATTTTGCCGGTCATCAGATTGAAGCTGCGGATCAGACCTCCGATCTCATCCTTCCCCTCATACATATCAATGCTCTCGAATTGTTCATATTTGACCAGCTTCATATGCTTGTAGAGCAGCCGTACCCGCAGATTGTAGGAGCGTATAATCACAATCATGAGCAGAGTGGGAAGGATGATCGTCAGCAGAACCAGAATCAGCGAGTTCCTGAGCGCACGGTCCATCTCATGGCTGATCTTACGCCCTTCCGGCGTTCCGACCAGCCGCCAGCCCTTGGTATAGGCCGCACTGCTAAGCGCCCGGACAATCTGCTTGGAAGGCTGGTCAATACTGGTGTCCACATTCAGCAAGGCACTCGCATCCAGCGAGGAGAAGGAACGGTTCGAGTCCAGCACAACCCGGTTCTTCTCGTCCAGCAGCTTGAAATCCAGATAGTCACGCTCCTTCTGGAACAGCTCCTGTACATTGTTCAGCCGCAGATCAATCCTCAGATATTTCGTGTAGGGCTGGCCCGTGAAGTTATCCAGCTTGCGGATCAGGCTGACCAGCACCTCCTGCTGCGGCGGATTCAGCGGGTCGGTTCCCTGATAAGAAGTGAGCAGCACCTTACCTGTGCTGCTTGAGATTTTGCGGTACCATTCACTCTGCTTATCCGCGTACGAAAGAATGAAGTAGCTGTTGCCGTTCTGGATGGTCGGATTAGAGGTGTATATGCCCATCCACGAAATATAGGAGTGGAGCGTGCTGTACTGCCGCAGCTTATCCTTCAGAGAATCATTATAGGCATCATAATAAGCCTCATTATCCGGGTAGGCGTAATCCATCATCTCCATGTAAGGCCGGTCCGCAGCCACCGTATTGCTGATCGCCAAGCATTCGTTCACGATCTGCATCAGGTCATAGGCCACCCGGTCTACCGAAATCTCCAGATTCTCCCTCTCCCGTGCCTCCACATTACGGCTGATCTGCACATAAAAGAGGGCATTGATGCTAAGTATGGGGACGAGTACACACAGTAAGTAGATAAACAAAAACTTGTATTTAAGCGGAATATCATTGATGAAGGCAGATGGCTTCCGGTTATTCTTCATGCACGCCCCCTCCTTCCTCATGAATTAACTTTTCTTGTACACGGAAGGTGTAACTCCGTTAAGCGCCTTGAACTTGGCGGCGAACACATCGGCGTCTGAATAGCCCACTCTGCTTGAAATATCGGAAATACCCATATCGGTCCGGCGAAGCAGCTTCTTCGCCTCTTCAATGCGGAATTCATGGAGATAATCGTTAAAGGAGCTGCCGTAATATTTCTTGAACCGTTGTCCCAGGTAGGCCGAGTTCACATGCAGGTGCCCCGCAATATCCTGTAGCTTCAGCTTCTCCTGATAATGCCCGCGGACATACTCGATCGCTGCGGCCACAATTTGATCCTCCGCCCTGCCGTCCGCAGCCGCTGCGAACCACTCTGCAGCCTCACACAGCTCCTCCTCTATCTGACGCTCAAGCAGCGGCAGGCAATTGGCTGTATGCCGTGACGGGAACCATTTCTGCACCCACTGCGCATAGTCTCCCCCTCTGGCGGTAATTTCACGTAGCAGCTCAGCTTTGACATTGGCCAGAAAAGCGTCGATCCAGGAGCTGGAAGCCACCTCCGCCGAGAAGATCTTGAACACCTCGCCAAGCTGATCCGTGAGATGCTCTACCTTCCCTTCGGTGACGGATTGCAGCAGCGATCGTCTCAGCTCTGCCGGAAGCATGGCCATCTGCGACTTCTCCTGCTTCTCGAAGAAGCCGGCGGCCTCGCTCCCCGTGGTATCGTGCCTGCACAGCTCAGCAGCCAGCGCCTCACGGTATGCCGTATTCAAGGCCTCCTTGCCCTGATGCTGGAGACTTGCCGCGAAAAAGACCGGCGTGGTGTACAGCGGCCGCATCTCCTCCATCCACCGGGTAAGCAGTGTCCGGTCGAGCGCCGGCCCTTCCTGCGGTGACACCAGCAGATACCCGTGCTTCCCGCTGCCTGCGGTGAACGGATAGACTGAAATGCTGCGCAGCGGCTCCTTGCCGCTCATGGCGGCGACCTGCTTGCGCATTTGCAGGCTGTCCGGTGCGGCTCCATGGACCAGGACACAGCATAGCCGCGAGGCAGGGCCGATCCCAAGCATATTCAGCCCCTTCTCCCGCTCCTCCTCCGAATTCTCCCGCATCAGGAGCCGGGATACCGTATCCTCCTGCATCAGAGCCGAGAGCGCGTCACGCCGTGAGGATGCCTTGTGTTCTTTAAGAATCTGTTCGGTTACTGTATGCAGCGCCTCCGTCAGCTCCTTTTCATCCAGAGGCTTGGTCAAGTAGTTGGAGACTCCGTATTTCAGAGCCCGCTTGGCATACTCAAAGTCAGCATAGCCGCTAAAAATAATAAACTTCGGGCGGCAATCGCCTTCTGAGGCTCTTCGAATGAGCTCAAGGCCATCGATGACCGGCATGCGCACATCGGTGATGACCAGATCAGGACGGGTGCTGTGAATGAGCTGCAGCGCATCCTCCCCGTCCAGCGCCTCGCCGCATACTTCATAGTTGAGTGCCTTCCAGTCCACCAGAAAGCGCAGCCCCTCCAGCATAATCGGCTCATCGTCGGCAAACAGTACCTTAAGCATGGAATCACCATCTTTGTTCTAGTTTTTTTATGATCTGCTGGCTCACCACTGTTGAACAGGAGAAACCGCTTCGGCTGCACCCGAAACGGTTATAGTATACATATTTTTCTTACTATAATACGTATTGACAATTACTCTTTTACGCTACCTAGGTTCAATCCTACCACGAAATACTTCTGCAAGAAAGGGTAGACGAACAGAATCGGAACCGCTGTAACGATCGTAATGGCTGAACGCATGGAGGCTGGCGTAACCAGCGACTGGACCTGATTGTTCTGGCCTCCCGCAAGCATCGACGGATCATTGTTCGCACTCATAATCGAGCCAAGCATCTTCATCATTTCGTATTGCAGCGTGCTGAGCTTGATATCCGAGGAGGCATAGAGGAATGTGTCAAACCAGGAATTCCATGAGCCTACCGCGATGAACAGTGCGACGGTTGCCAGGACAGGCGTACAGAGCGGGAAGATGATTTTCCAGAAAATCCTGAATTCACCTGCTCCGTCAATCTTCGCTGATTCGGTAAGGCTGAACGGAAGCCCGCGGATATACGTCCGCATGATAATCAGGTTGAACGCGCTGACCAGACTCGGCAGGATATAGACCATGAAGTTATGCAACAGGCCCATATTCTTGATCAAGAAGTAGTTCGGAATCAGCCCGGCATTGAAATACATGGTCAGAATGAACAGCAGGCCGATCTTTTTGCGGAAAATATATTGCGGCTGCGCCAGTGCATACGCCAGCATCGTAGTAAGGAAAACACCAAGCACCGTTGAAATAATCGTACGGGATACCGAGATAAATGCGGCATGATAGATCGTTCCTGATATAAAGACCGCCCGGTAATTCTCCAGCGTCCATACACGGGGCCAGAGGTAGATTCCCCCGGTAAGCGTGTCACTGCCGTCATTGAAGGATACCGCCAGCGTCTGGAGGAACGGATAGAGCGTGACAGTAACCACAAAGAGCATAAATATCGTGTTGAATGTATGAAATACAACCGGCTCAATCCGGCTTGAACCTTTGGTCCCAGCTTTCATATGGGCTTCCTCCTCTATAGTAATCGCTCTTCGCCGAGGCGTTTTGCGACATTGTTTGCGATGAATACGAGAATGACACTGACAATCGTTTTGAAGATCCCTGCCGCCGTAGCCAGCGAGTAGTTACCCATAGCCAGACCATACTTCACTACAAAGATATCAATGGTTTGCGAATAGTCCACAGTAAGTCCGTTGCCCAGCAGATATTGAAGCTCGAAGCCGGCATCCAGAATATGTCCAATGTTCATAATCAGCAAAATAACGAATGTAGCCTTGATTCCCGGAAGCGTGATATAACGCATCTTTTGAAAACGTTTCGCGCCGTCAATGGACGCTGCCTCGTACAGGGAAGGATCGATGGAGGTAATAGCAGCCAGATAGATAATCGTCCCCCAGCCCACCTCTTTCCACACGTTCGATGCCCCGATAATGCCCCAGAAGTATTTCCCTTCACTAAGCCACATAATCGGATCTTTAATCAGGTGAAGCTTCATTAGAACGACATTGACAATCCCGCCATCGATGGAGAGTGAAGTGGACACAATCCCCGCAGCGATAACCATGGACAGAAAGTGCGGCAAATACGAAATCGACTGAACCGCGCGCTTGAAGAACTTAAGCTTGATCTCATTCAGCAGCAGAGCCAGACCGATAGCCGTAACCGTACCCAGTACAAGGTTAATGAAACTCATCGCAATGGTATTGCGAAGCACCAGCATAAAGGTATCATCAGAGAATAAAAACTTGAATTGCTGCAAGCCTACCCATTCCTGCTGGCCGAAGGACACCGCCGGGCGGTAATTCTGAAAGGCCATGAGCCAGCCCCAAATGGGAACATAGTTGAAGATAATCAGATAGAGTGCAATGGGCACGGACATAAAAATAAGCTGTTTCTGCGTTTTCAGTGTTTTCCAGCTGAGTTCCACACCGATTTCCGGATCGATTTTGCTTTTTCGGGTCTTCTGTTTTTTGACCTGTTTGTCCAGTACGGCATCAGACATGTTGTATTCCCTCCTGTAAAAATCATTCTCTCCACGTTGTCCTATTCACGCATTCCTATTTAGGAAGAGCGGGAAACAGCATTTCCCGCTCCTATTTCTGTAATGAATGGTTTATTTAACGCTCCATTTTTCGATACGCTGCTGAATGCCTTCATTCATCCGGTCCTCATAGGCCTTGATGTCCAGCTTGTGGATTCTGTCCACATAATCCTGCCACACGCCGTCGAACTCAGCAGGGCTGGCCATAATGGCTTTCGGCAAATACTTAATCATGAGGTCATTCAGTTTGGACTGTGCGAGCTGTGCAGGTGAACCATCCTTAAGCACGATGGAATACGCAGGGAAGTAGATATTGTTCTCTTTTGGTTCCTTGAAGAATTCGGACCATGATTTCTTGTTGTACGCCTTCAGAATCTTCTGGTCGTAAGGCTTCAGGCTGTCGAAGAATTCCTGAGGCTGTGTACCGGCATCTGCTGCGTTGCCGTCGCTGTACGTACCTTGAATCTTAGGCATGTAACCGAACATCCCTGAGATTTTGTTAGCAACCTGCCAGCTGGTCTGATCCGCATTGGCCCGTTGCTCAGGTGTACGGTAGAAGGAGCCGTCTGCATTCACTTCATAATCTTCGCCTTTCACGCCCCATTGAAGCGTCTTCTGCCAATCCTCGGTAATCATCTTATCCCAGAATTTGATAATGCGGACAGGGTCCTTGGCATTGATCGAAATTCCGAATCCGCGGTTAGTACCGACCGCTCCGCGGTCACGATACCATTCTTCTGCGCCCGGATAGAGCAGAGGGAAGCCGATATACGTATTTTCCAGCTTGCCTTGGGAGATCAGGGATTTCTCGCCGTCCTGGAAGTTCCAGTGCTGGTCGAACATCCCGATGACCTTGCCGCTTGCAACCTTGGCCAGATACTGGTCATAGTTCTGTACGAACGCTTCTTTATCCATCAAGCCTTGAGCGTTGATATCATTAAGCTTCTTGTAGTAGGTCTTGGAGATATCCTTGTCGGCAAAAATCTGTGCTACATTGTTATCTACAATAACGGCCCCGTCATTCGGATGCCCCGACAGATGCTCTGGGGGATTCTGCAGCGGGAACACGCGCCAGTCGAAGTTGAGTGATTCGAACCCGATCATATCCGGGTGTTTTTCTTTATATTTGGCAATGATATCGAAGTACTCATCCAGGGTCTTGGGAGTAGGGTAGCCCATTTCCTCAAGCACGCCTTTTTGCAGCCAGAAGCCTGGTCCCTGATAAGTTGGCTCGGTAATTTTACCTTGATAGACGCCATAGCTTGGCAGTACGTAGATGTGGCCGTCACTCTCATCCTTGATCTGGTTCCAGACCGCACCGTAATGCTTCTTCAGGTTGGGAGCGTATTTCTCAATCAGATCCTCCAGCGGAATGTATGCCTTGGCATTGATTAATTTGTCGTCACCCGACAGGATGTCCGGGTAATCGCCCCCGGCAATCATGACCCCGAGCTTCTGCTGCAGGTCGCCGACCAGGAATTCCTGGTTGAAGGTGATTCCGGTCTCGTCTTTGATCAGCTTCAGAATCTTATTGTCAGGCGTTGGCTGTTGTCCGGGACCGTTCATGAATACCGAGAACGTTACCGGAGCCGTGTCGTCTCCGGCTGCTGCCGGGCTGGCGTTTCCTCCAGTGGCGGTATCCTTGGTACCTGTGTTGCTGGTGTTATTACTTGATCCACAGCCTGTCAATGCCAGTGTGAGTGCTAATACACCGGCCGCAGCGGCTGCTGCTGAACGTTTTGCCGTTTTGTGCATGTTGTTATGCCTCCCCTTTTTGGCTAATCGCTTATGCTTATCATTTCTCCTGGTGACAACTTTAATTATACGTTTTCAGAATGCGCTTACAATTCATAGAATATAGGTCTTCCCCCCTGAAAATTCATAAAAAGAAAACGCTTGCTTGCAGCGTGGCAGCGGAATTGCCGGTCTTTCAGAGCTGGCTGCGCTTGGGGATGAGCCTGCTTACGGCCTACAAGGGTTGCCGGATTTTGGCGGAATCCGGCGAAACAGGGGCATTAAGTGCTCTTCATTTGCTCGGGTGGCCCACTTTCGGCGATTTCAGGGGCACTTGTGCTCTTCATTTGCTCCGGGTGGCCCACTTTCGGCGATTTCAGGGGCACTTGTGCTCTTCATTTGCTCGG
>NZ_JAGGLV010000046.1 GCF_017874735.1 Paenibacillus silagei | reverse complement strand
GGGTGAAGAGCCGTATGCGTAAATTGCGCACGTACGGATCTGTGAGGGGTAGGGGCACAATCCACGAAGGAAAGGCCCCGCCTACTCGACCAACAGATCCTATTTTTCAGCCAATCACAGGGCCATCTAATGCACAAACTACAATAGAATAAAAAAACTGCCGGGAACACTCTTCACCATACTTGACTGATGCCTGCCTGAGCCTCCGTCACCATATTTCGCACTCACACCTGCATCCGCATTTGCCACCCCACACTCGCACTCGCGTATACGCATCTGGACCAAGCATTCTCACCTGTATTCCCGTCACATATGGCCCGCACTCTGACCAAATATTCTCAGTTGCACTTACAGGCTCACCCACATCCCATACTGATTTTTTGACCAGCATTCGTAAACATACACATTACACTCTCATCTACACCTAACAAGCTACTCACGCCCGCCCCCACATCCTCGCCCGCCCCAGCATCCCGCCTCAACCCGCCCCAACATCCATCCCCATATTCCTCCCACGCCCAGACCCATACATCTCCCACACGCACACTTGACACTCCTCCTCACTAACCCCTAATCCCCAAGCGCCAACCCGGCCGACATCCCCCTGAATATCCCCGCCAACGTTTAGCAACCTTTGCGGGCGTGCCGGGGGTAACCCGGGGAGCGGAGTTTCTGCTATAATAGAGAACAGTATGAAGTAGGTATGGAGGTAGACGATGGCAAACTATACGCCGATGATTCAGCAGTATCTCAAAGTCAAGGAAGGGGCGAAAGACGCTTTCCTTTTCTTTCGTCTGGGCGATTTCTATGAAATGTTCTTCGAGGATGCGCTGCTTGCATCCAAAGAGCTTGAGATTACATTAACAGGCCGCGATGGCGGGGTGGGCGAGAAAATTCCAATGTGCGGAGTGCCGTATCATGCCGCCGAGGGGTACATACAGCGACTGATCGAGAAGGGCTACAAGGTCGCGATCTGCGAGCAGCTGGATGATCCTGCGGTGACTAAAGGGATGGTCCGCCGTGATATCGTCCGGGTCGTAACACCGGGTACGGTGATGGATGGCAAGATTATTTCGGACAAAAGCAACAACTACCTCGTCTGCGTAACAGAGGAAGACGGGATGATGGCGCTGGCCGCCTGCGATTTGACGACAGGTGAGCTGTATGTCACATCGGTTCTCTCAAGCAACGAGTGGCTGCGCGATGAGATTGGCATCTACGAGCCTGCGGAGATTATCGGCGATTCAGCTCTGCTGGAGGAGCTGCGCAGTGAAGCTTCCCTGCTGGCCAAGCCTGTGGTCTATACGCCGTGGGACAAGCAGGAGGAGGCGCTGGCCCGCCGCCAGTTCGGCGAAGCGGCCTGGGTCCGGCTGGAGAAGGAGCGCGGCCGTGTGCTGGCGCTGCTGATCTCCTATTTCAGCGAGACCCAGCGGCGTTCACTGGGACAGCTTACCCAGATCTCGCCTTACGAGCCGGGGAATTATATGATTCTCGATCCGTTCACCCGGCGGAATCTGGAGCTGACCGAGACCGTGAGGGAACGCTCCAAAAAAGGCTCGCTGCTCTGGCTCCTGGACCGCACCGAGACCTCCATGGGCGGACGCCTGCTGCGCCGCCGGATTGATAAGCCGCTCTTGCAGCGCGCGCCGATTGAGCGCCGTCTGGAAGCCGTCGACTATCTGTATAACCAGTTCATCGTCCGCGAGGATCTGCGCGGGGCGCTGAAGGAGATCTACGATCTGGAGCGGCTGGTCGGGCGTATTGCCTTCGGCAGTGCGAACGGGCGCGATATGAACGCACTCAGACTGTCCCTGGCCCAGATTCCTGCGCTGAAGGAGATGTGCCTGACCTCCGGCTCTTCTACCTTAAGGGAGATCGGTGCGTCTATGGATGAATGCGCGAAGCTTCGTGAAGATATCGAGCGGGCGATTGTGGAGGATGCGCCTGTGTCCGTGCGTGACGGCGGAATCATCCGCGCGGGCTACCATGAGCGTCTGGACGAGCTGCGGGAAGCCAGCAGCAGCGGCAAGCGCTGGATTGCCGAGCTTGAGGCGAAGGAACGCCAGGTGACAGGGATCAAATCCCTCAAGATCGGCTACAACAAAGTCTTTGGCTATTATATAGAAATTACCCGTTCCAATCTGTCCTCGCTGCCGGAAGGCCGTTATGAGCGCAAACAGACACTGGCCAATGCCGAGCGTTATGTCACTCCTGAGCTGAAGGAGAAGGAAGCCCTGATCCTGGAAGCCCAGGATAAGATGACAGATCTGGAATACAGTCTGTTCACCGAGCTGCGCGAGCGGATCAGCAGCCAGGTTCCGCGCCTGCAGGCGCTGGCCGAGAAGGTGGCGGAGATTGATGTGTATCAGTGCCTCGCAGCGGTCAGCGCGGAGCACCGGTTCGTGAAGCCGAAGCTGTCCGACAGCTATGATCTGCGGGTTGAAGGCGGACGCCATCCGGTCGTGGAGGCGGTGCTGAAGGATTCGGCGTTTATTGCCAACGGCAGCACACTCAGCAAGGACGAAGGAAATATCCTGCTGATTACAGGGCCGAACATGGCCGGCAAAAGCACGTATATGCGCCAGGTGGCGCTCATCTGCATCATGGCCCAGATCGGCTGCTTCGTGCCTGCAGCCAGCGCCGAGGTGGCGCTGATCGACCGCATCTTCACGCGAATCGGTGCAGCGGACGATCTGATTGGCGGCCAGAGCACGTTCATGGTCGAAATGGCCGACATTCAGGTCATGACCGAGAAAGCAACCGCCCGCAGCCTGATCATCATCGATGAGCTGGGCCGGGGGACCTCAACCAGTGAGGGGATGGCGATTGCCCAGGCGGTGATCGAATATGTGCATGATACCATTGCCTGCAAGGCACTGGTATCCACACATTTCCATGAACTGGCCCATTTGGAGCAGAGCCTTAGCGGTCTGCGGAATTATTCGATGGCGGTCCAGGAGAGCGGCGACAAGGTGAACTTCCTCCGCAAGCTGGTGCCGGGAGCTGCGGACAGCAGCTACGGGATCTATTGTGCAAGGCTGGCTGGATTGCCAGAAGGAATTATTGACCGGGCCTACGGGCTGCTCCAGAGCATTGAGCAGGCTTCTCCGCCGGGTAGCGCAGCGCTGAATTACGGCACGGGTTACAGTGACCGGAACGGGGGCGGAACGGTTATACAGGAGCATCAGGCAACCGCTGCGCAGACGCCGGATGCCGGAAAAGGAGCTGCCATAGGCAGCCACTCCTATTCGGCTGAACGCACCGCGCAAGCTCCAGCACATCCGGACCCGTATTCCGAAGCAGCAGCTTCTATGGCTGCCGGACAGCGGGAGGCTGCCGTATCCCTTGCTTCTCCCGTAGAGGAAGAGGACAATGAAGTGGTGCAGCTGTCTATTTTTGGCGAGGAAGAGCCGCGCAAGAACCGCAAGGGAGCAGCAGTGATGCCTGCTGTCAAAGACAATTCGCTGCTCAAAGAGTTAATCAACGCCGTGCAAGGCGCGGATCTGATGAACATGACCCCGCTGCAGGCGATGGGCCTCTTGAATGAGCTGAAGCTGAAGGCAAGGGAGCTGTAGTTCAGCGGAACTGCTGCCGTTGAAGGTGTGCTTAAAACCGAATACGATTGGCTGTTACAGCGGAATAAGTAGCAAATATATGTGAAAAACAGCATACATTGTGCTCGCAAGCAGGCACACGGCCCGAATGTATGTGAAAAACAACATACATTGTGCTCGCAAGCAGGCACACGGCCCGAATATATGTGAAAAACAACATAGATTGTGCTCGAAAGCAGGCATACGGCCCGAATATATGTGAAAAACAGCATACATTGTGCTCGCAAGCAGGCACACGGCCCGAATATATGTGAAAAACAGCATACATTATACTCGCAAGCAGGCACACAGCCTGATTGTATGTGAAAAACAGCATACATTGTGCTCGCGAGAAGGTAATCTTATTCATCCGTTAGGGTGATTTTGCAAAGCCATTTCTACTTGTCCGAATAAGGCTTTTACAGTCCGTTTTTTACAGTCCGTTAATTTTCAATATGATCTATACAATAAATCAATGCGGGGTGAACGAATATGGCTAAAATTCATGTGCTGGATGAGCATATTGCCAACCAGATTGCTGCCGGGGAGGTAGTCGAGCGTCCTGCTTCTGTGGTGAAGGAGTTGGTCGAGAATGCAATCGATGCGGGCAGCACCCGTATTGAAGTCTCTGTGGAAGAGGGGGGACTGCAGAGCATCCGGGTGAAGGATAACGGCTCGGGGATCGAGCCGGAGGATTGCGAGACCGCCTTCTACCGCCATGCGACCAGCAAAATTGCCAGCGGCCGTGATCTCTTCCTGATCACCAGCCTCGGCTTCCGTGGAGAAGCGCTGGCGAGTATCGCGGCGGTATCGAAGCTGACGCTGCTGACCGCCAGCGGAGACGATGGTAAAGGGCGGGTGCTGGACATCGAGGGCGGAAGGCTCATCCGTAATGAAGATGCGGCTTCCGGCAAGGGCAGCGACCTCACCGTGCGGGAGTTATTCTATAATACGCCTGCACGCCTGAAGTATATGAAGAGCATCCAGACCGAGCTGGGCCATATTTCCGATGCCATGTACCGGATGGCCTTGGCCCATCCGGATATCTCCTTCACCCTCCAGCATAACAGCAATCAATTGCTGCATACGCTGGGCAACGGAGACCTGCTGCAGGTGATTGCCGCTGTGTATGGCACCTCAGCCGCCAAGGCTATGCTCCCGGTGTCGGCGGAAGATCCGGACTTCCGGATCTCCGGCTATATCAGCCGTCCCGAGTGGACACGCTCGAACCGCAATGCGGTGACGACGCTGGTCGGGGGCCGTTACATCCGCAGCAACGGGCTGAACGCGGCCATCATGCGCGCTTACCATACGCTGCTGCCGATTAACCGTTATCCGCTGCTGGTCCTGAAGCTGGAGATGCACCCGTCACTGGTGGATGTCAACGTGCATCCGGCCAAGCTTGAAGTACGCTTCAGTAAGGAACCCGAGCTTTACGGGTTCATAGAGCAGCAGCTCCGCTCGCTGCTGATGGGCCAGAGCTTGATTCCGCGCCCCACCAAGGAGATCATCGGCGGCAAGAACAGCAGCTCCTTCATTCAGGAGCAATTCGCCTTCTCCAAAGGCGCAGCTCCGGGCAGTATTCAGCAAGGTACGGAAGCGGGCGGTGCGGACAAGTCAGCAGATCCGCGCAGCTCCGGCCAGGGAATGCCTGGGGATGCTGGCGTCGCAGCGGGCAACCAGCTGCCTTCCAGCGGAGGGAGCGGCGCTCCGTTCTCCGGCAGCGCTGGTCCATTAACGGACGCTGCCGCTCCAGCCGCAGGAGGCCCTTACGCTGCTTCCCAAGCATCCGGGAATACCCGGCCTTATAGCGGCAGCAATGCGCCGGAGCAGCAGGCCAGAGAGACGGCCGCTGCATACAGCGGCGGGAACGCCACCCAGGGTGCGTACCGCCAGCCGTCCTCCGGTACCCGGGACAGCTACCGTCCTCAGGCAGCCATCGCTGGCCGGGGGCAGCAGCAGGCAGCCGGGGAGCTGTACGCTCCTGCGGAGCAGACCGGCACTGGTCTTCCACAGTTTCCCGAGCTGAATTATATCGGCCAGCATCACGGAACCTATATTATCGCCCAGAATGACAGCGGACTGTACCTGATTGACCAGCACGCTGCGCATGAGCGGGTGAATTATGAATTTTATTATGAGAAATTCGGCAAGCCTGAAGATGCCTCACAGGAGCTTTTGCTGCCGATTACGCTGGAGTTCACGCCTTCGGAGAGCAGGCAGCTTAGCGAACGGCTGCACTGGTTCGAGCAGGCGGGGGTTGTGCTTGAGCATTTTGGCGGGCAGACCTTCCTGGTCCGTTCCTTGCCGTACTGGTTCCCGGAAGGGGACGAGAAGGCGGTAATTGAAGAGATGGCAGAGTGGGTCTTAAGCGAACGGTCGATTGACCTCGCCAAGCTGCGCGAGAAATCCTCCATTCTCTGCTCCTGCAAGGCTTCGATCAAGGCCAACCAGAAGCTTACAGAGCTGGAAGTGGAATCGCTCCTCACCCGGCTCGCGGCCTGCCGTCAGCCTTATACCTGCCCGCATGGACGCCCGATCGTTGTGTCGTTCTCGGCCTATGATCTGGAGAAGCTGTTTAAGCGCGTTATGTAGTGGCTATATTGTACATTTATAGAGTGCAGAACGGAGGCAACATGATTATAACGACGGGCTTTGACCCGATACCGCAAGTGGTGGCCCGGACCCGGGAGCTTGCGGACCGCACAGGCTGCGCCTATGCTCCGAGAGCGAAATTCTCAATGAGCAAGCTGGTGGAGCATTACGGGGACGAACAGATTCTGGTAGTTCTGCAGGAGGCCGTCCGGCTGATTACGCCGGGAATGCCGCCGATGGAATTCCATCCCAGCATGGGGTTTGTCCGCGCCAAAAGAATCTTAAGAGGCGAGCCGGACCCTATGATCGATGCCGCAGGCATGCTCCCCGGCGACAGCGTGCTGGACTGCACGGCCGGACTCGGAGCGGATTCGCTGCTGTTCGCAGTCACCGGAGGGGAGACCTCCAAGGTGACGGCACTGGAGAGCTCGCTGCCGTTGTATGCTCTCCTGCTGGAAGGGATGAGCGGGTATGTGTCCGGCCAGGTGAAGGTGAACGAAGCGCTGCGCCGTATTGATGTGCAGCACGGGGATCATCTGGAATATTTGCGGGCCCAGCCGGACAAAAGCATCGACATCGTCTACTTCGACCCGATGTTCCGGGTGCCGCTGACGGATTCGGCGGCGATCTCGCCGCTGCGGCAATTCGCGAATCCGGCTGCATTGTCAGCTGATAGCGTGGCTGAGGCAACCAGGGTTGCGCGCAAGACGGTGCTGCTGAAGGAGAAGGCACTGAGCGGAGAGTTCACCCGGCTGGGCTTCAAGGAGCTGCTGCGGGCCAATGCCAAAACATCGTACGGGGTGATTACCATTGACAACTAAGAAGAAACGCAAAGTGCTTGTACTGCTGGGTCCGACAGCGGTCGGCAAGACCAGACTGAGTCTGGAGCTGGCCGAGGCTCACGGAGCCGAGATCATCTCCGGGGATTCGATGCAGGTCTACCGCGGGATGGATATCGGTACGGCCAAGATCACGCCTGCCGAGATGAAGGGCATTCCCCATCATCTGATTGATATTCATGATCCGCAGGATGCCTATTCCACGGCTGAATTCCAGGAGCAGGGAGCACGGCTCATTGAGGAGATCAGCGCGAGGGGCAAGCTGCCTTTTATTGTGGGCGGTACTGGACTGTATATTGAGTCGTTATGCTACGGCTTCCGCTTCTCCGAAGCGGTGGCTGACGAGGCTTTCCGTGAGCAGCAGGAGGCTTATGCCGAAGAGCATGGGGCTGATGCCCTGCATGCCCGTCTGGCAGCGGTAGACCCGGCCAGCGCGGAGCGGCTGCATCCAAATGACCGCAGGCGGATCATCCGCGCGCTGGAGATTTTTCACCAGACGAACATCCCGTTATCCGACTCGCTGGCCGGCCAGAACAAGGAGTCTCCCTATGATTTATGCCTGATCGGTTTGACAATGGACCGGAAAATACTATATAAACGTATTGAAGAGCGAATCGATCAGATGCTGGCGGATGGCCTCGTGCCTGAGGTGCAGCGGCTGCTGGATCAAGGCTACGGCAGGAGTCTTGTATCTATGCAGGGTCTGGGCTACAAGGAAATTGCCGCCTACCTGGAGGGGGAGCTGACGCTTGAGGAAGCCGTGGTGCTGCTGAAGCGTGATACCCGCCGGTTTGCCAAGCGGCAGTTGTCATGGTTTCGCCACATGAAGGAGATTCAGTGGATTGACGTCCTGGAGAGCCAAAACTTTTCTGAGAATTTTGCGAAATTAAATGGTATAATAGCAGGAAAGTTTCTCACAGGTCTTGAATATACTTCTGAACAATCTAATTGAACCATTGGGGGTACGTCATATGAACAAGTCCATTAATATTCAAGATACGTTCTTGAACCAGCTGCGCAAAGAGAATATCCCTGCTACAGTATATTTGACCAACGGCTTTCAAATCCGGGGAATTATCAAAGCGTTCGACAACTTCACCATTGTCATCGACAGTGACGGGCGCCAGCAGATGGTGTACAAGCATGCGATCTCCACATTTACGCCGCAGCGAAGCGTATCACTGATGCAGGACAACAATAACGAGAATTAAGATTTTACCGTCTTGAAGCGAAACCTTTTTGTTTATAAATCGTTTGAATAGAGAGTGCGAGAGAGCAACCTGAGAAGGTTGTTCTTTTCATTCGTGAACATCATTTACGTTTTTTCCGTTAAGGGAGTCAGGAGGCAGCATGTCCAGAGACCAGTTAACCCGGAGCGGCGGCAATAGAAACAGAGGAAGTCAGCCGTCAAGCTCCCAAGGGAAGCCGAAGAAAAAAAAGAAAAGATTCTTAACCAAAAAGCGTGTGCTGTGGAGTTTGTTTTTTTCAATTGCGCTAGCTATTTTTTGTGCGCTGGGCGGTTATTTGTTCATCATGCTGAACGGGCAGAAGCTGCTGGATGAGAACAGGGACAAGCTGACGATCAATCCGCCGACACAGATTTTTGACCGGAACCGGAACCTGATCGGAGAGCTGTCATTGGAGAAAAGCGATCCGGTGGAATATGAGGATCTTCCCCAGATGCTGGTTAAAGCATTCGTAGCCACCGAGGATAAACGGTTCTTCGAGCATAACGGGGTGGATCTCTGGTCCATCGGACGAGCGGCCGTTAAGGATATTGCGGCCCGCAGTATGGTAGAAGGCGGGAGTACAATTACCCAGCAACTGGCGAAGAACATCTTTCTGAACCGCGACAAGACCTTCTTCCGTAAGGCGACCGAGGTGTCGATTGCCGTTGCACTGGAGAAGCAAGAATCCAAAGAGAGTATTATCACGATGTATTTGAACCGGATTCCTTTCGGCGGAACCACTTACGGGATCAAGGCAGCATCAATCCGTTATTTCGGGAAAGACAATCTGAATGAACTTAAGTTGTGGCAAATAGCAACCCTGGCTGCAATGCCCAAAGGGCCATCCCGCTACAACCCGCTGCGTAACCCCGAGCTGTCGAAGGAACGCCGCGGCGTAGTGCTTCAACTCATGTATGAGCAGAAGCTGATTACCAAAGAGCAGATGGACGAGGCGAAGGCCGTGGATTACAACTACAAGCCGCCTGAGAAGAAGCAGCGTTACCAGGCATTCATTGATTATGCGATTGGTGAGGCTGAGGACAAATTCGGGCTGACCGAGGATGATCTCAATATCGGCGGGTATAAGATTTATACAACCATGGATAAGCATGCCCAGGAGACGATCGAGGATGCTTTTGCCGATAGTGATAACTTCGAGAAAAGTGTGGACGATGAGCTGGTTCAGGGCTCAATGACCATTGTGAATCAGGAGAATGGCAGCGTTGTAGCCTTGATGGGCGGACGTAATTATGAGAAAAAAGGCTACAGCCGGATCGACGGCAGCCGCCGCTCACCGGGTTCTGCCTTCAAGCCCCTGGTATCCTATGCACCGGCACTGGAATCCGGTAAATTCACGAATGATTCCATGCTGAGCAATGAGAAGCAGTGCTTCGGCAAATATTGTCCGAACAATCTGCACGGGTACTCGAAGTCGATCAGCATGGGCGATGCGCTGACGAAGTCGGAGAATATTCCGGCGGTCTGGCTGCTGAATGAGATTGGTGTAAATACCGGCTTTCAGTTCGCCAAGAAGCTGGGGATTAACCTGAAGGATGAAGACAAGAACCTGTCGCTCGCCCTCGGCGGGATGAGTGAGGGAACGAACACGATGGAGATGGCCCAGGCCTACAGTGCGTTCGCCAATGGCGGAGAACTGCGGGAGGCATACTCCATCAAGTCTATAGCTGACGCTGATGACAAGACCGTCTACAAGGCGAACACCAAGGCAGACCGTGTGATGAGTGAACAGACGGCCTATCAGATGACAGAGATGATGCAGCGTGTTGTACAGGACGGTACAGGTAAAAAAGCGAAAATTAACCGTCCGGTAGCCGGTAAGACCGGTACAACACAAAGCGGATATAAGGGCATCAGCTCGAACCGTGATGTCTGGTTCGTGGGTTATACGCCGGAATGGACGGCAGCGGTATGGATGGGCTATGACAAGCCGAGCAAGACCCATCTGCTGAAGAACAGCAGTCCGCTGGCCGCGGCCTTCTGGGGCAAGGTCATGGAGAAGGCGCTCGAAGGTGTGCCTGCCAAGCAGTTCCCGGTACCGAAGGGCGCTGCTCCAGAGGTAGAGGCTACGCCGACGCCTGAAGCGGTATCGGCGGTAACGGGCTTCCAGGCTGCGTATGATCCATCCACGATGACGGTCAATATGAGCTGGAATCCTGCTGCGGCCAGCGGTGTAGAATACCGTATTTACCGCCGCGAGACGTCTGAAGCAGACTTCACCCCGCTCATGAACACCATGGCCTCGAATATCGGGGACATCAGTGCGATGCCGGGACTGTCTTACGAATATTATGTTACTGCATATTATCAGGAACTAGATCAGGAGAGCGAGCCTTCTGAGACTATAACGGTGTCCGTTCAGGATGAGCTTCAGACCCCTGAGCCAGAGATGACGCCTGACCCGAATCTGCCTACGGATAACCCCGATAACGGCGGCGATTCCGGAAATGGAGAGAACGGCGGCAATCCGCCTGACAATGGACCTGGGAATAACGGATCAGGTAATAATGGTCCAGGCAATCACGGTCCAGGTAATAACGGCAATGGTCAAGGAGGGGATAACGGCAGCGGAGCAGCCACAACCCCGCCTGAGATGACACCGCCGCCTGCGGCTGCCACGGCAGAGCCACTACCGACACCGGAGGCGACGACCGGTACTGTCGATCCTGGAATCATCCCTGACCCGAATGCCGGAACCGATCCGGCAAGTGATCCGGGCAGCGGTTTTGTTGAAGGACCCGGCAATGTGCATTAGACTGACTTGAAGTCAAATTCATAGCATTAACGATTACCCTGACAGCTCCGGGAGCTCTGCGCTATGCAGAATTGCCGGATGTCGGGGTTTTCTTGTTTTGAGTGTCTCTGCAAAATGTGTTAAGCTGAATGCACCATTATCAGAAGAGGGTTATTCATATGAAACGTAAATTCGGAGACCGGGCCAACTGGCGCAGGATTACCCGCCGCCATTTTGCCTGCCGCTATGTGGAGACCCGGGAGTTCAGCGGTTATATCACACTCTACACTATATACGGGCTGAAGGAGCCGCTATGGAAGAGTTACGGCAGGCATACATACCGCATTGCGGACAAGGGATATTCATGGCTGCAGTATTTTCCCAAGGACAGCCACTATATTGTGACGGCCATGTTTGATGAACGGCAAAATATTGTGCAGTGGTACATTGACACCTGCAAGGTCCAGGGCGTGACCGATCAAGGGGTTCCCTGGTTCGATGATCTGTATCTGGATGTTGTAGTGCTGTGGAATGGTGAAGTATTTCTGCTGGATGAGGATGAGCTGGAGGAAGCGCTGGAGCGGGAAGATATCACGGACAGTGATTATCAGTTAGCCTGGTCAACAGCCAATTCAATTCTGCGTGCGATAGACGCTCATGCCTTTCCGTATTTCTCCCTTTCACTGAAGCATCGTGCCGAATTGTTTCATCACGGAGAATTTAGGAGGAAGTAGATCATGGATTGGTATGTCTACCAACGGGGTTCATCCCCGATCCGCAAAGTGTCGCGCAAGCGCCGCCACCGCACGAAGAGGGTGCTGCTGGTCTCGCTGCTGGTACTGATTGTGGCCGGATTCATCTGGTGCGGAGTAGTCTTTAACAGAATTAACAGTGCAGCAACCACCTCGCCCATGGTGAAGGCGGACGCCGGAGTTATTCTGGGGATGTCGATGTGGGGCGATGAACCGAGCCCCGGGCTGAAGGAACGGCTGGATTATGCGCTTGAGCTGTATAAGTCTGGTGCATTCAGCCATTTTGTTGTCTCTGGAGGGCTGGATCAGCCGGAGTATAAGTACACGGAAGCCAAAGGCATGCAGAGGTATCTGGTTGCCCATGGAGTACCTGACAAGGTGATCTATCTGGAGGACCAGTCTACCAGCACTTACGAGAACCTGCTGTTCAGCAAGACAGTCATGCAGCAGGAGGGATTGTCTTCAGCTGTCGTGATTACCCATGATTTTCATGGCCGCCGCGCCTTGGAGACTGCGCGTAAGCTGGGGTATAAGAACCCGGAGCTTGGCGTCACGGAGTCTAAAGTGATGTCGATGCTTAAGTATAAGTCCCGCGAGATTCTGGCCTACACCAAATGGAAATTGCAGGAGCTGTCGCTGTAAATCTGCTAATTTCCAAAACTGCTAATAACGCCTTTTATACTGGAATAGACTGGTTAGAGCAAGTCAGACCTGTATAATGAGGTGAACTAGGTGAACGGACATGTAGCGGCGGCAAGCAGCGGACGGGAAGAACGCAGACCGTCCAGGCAGATTAACATTGTGCTGAATAATCAGGCTCCGGCCCCGGTGTCCGGCTTGCCGGCTGATAGCGCAGGCGGCACGGCAGCTCCCAAGCCCGGCAGCCATAGCGGACTGTTCCAGGAGCTGAGCCGGGAGCTGGATGCACTTGTAGGTCTGGATAACATCAAAGAGCTGGTCTTCGAGATCTATGCCCTGCTGCAGGTGGCCCAGATGCGCAGTGAAGCCGGACTTGCCACCGGAGGCCAGGCCTACCATATGGTATTCAAGGGCAATCCGGGGACTGGCAAAACCACGGTTGCACGGATTGTGGCGAAGCTGTTCCAGCGGATGGGTGTGCTCAGTAAAGGGCATCTGATTGAAGTAGAGCGCGCAGATCTGGTAGGCGAATATATCGGACATACTGCCCAGAAGACGCGGGATCTGGTGAAAAAAGCGCTCGGCGGTATTCTCTTCATCGATGAAGCTTACAGTCTGGCCCGCGGCGGAGACAAGGATTTCGGCAAGGAGGCCATCGATACGCTGGTCAAATCGATGGAGGACCACCGCAGCCAGTTTGTCCTGATTCTGGCCGGGTATTCCGGCGAGATTGACTATTTTCTGATGAGTAATCCGGGTCTGCCCTCGCGGTTTCCGATCCAGGTTGAATTTCCCGATTATACCATCGACCAGCTGCTGCAGATTGCCGAGCTGATGGCCAAGGACCGTGATTATATTCTGATGCCGCAGGCCATACTCAGACTCAAGCAGCATTTGCTTATGGAGAAGACAGAGAGTCTGCATGCTTTCAGCAATGCAAGATATGTACGCAACAGTATTGAGAAGGCGGTACGCGCACAGGCTGTGCGGCTCTTGAACCAGTATGAGAGTACAAGTCCGGGCAAGCAGGAGCTGATGACGCTGCGGACCGAGGATTTCAAAGGATAGTCCAGGAAGAATAGATGAGGAGCATGGAATGAATGGCAACTACAACACATGACACAGAGACAGAAGTGCAGGACCGGGCGATTCTTGTCAGTCTGGTGACTGACAAGATCAAACGTACCGGGATCGACCCTGAGCTCTCGCTCCAGGAGCTTGTACAATTAGCAGAGACCGCTGGAGTAGAAGTGCTGGATGTACTGCGGCAGAATAAGGAGACGCCGGATTCCAGGTGGTTTATCGGTAAAGGCAAGGTGGAGGAGCTTCGGATGGCCGCTGACGGGCTTGGCGCGAATACCGCGATCTTCGATCAGGAGCTGTCCGGGGCGCAGGTGCGTAATCTGGAAGAGGCGCTGGATCTCAAAATCATTGACCGTACGCAGCTGATTCTCGATATCTTCGCCGGACGCGCGAAGACCCGTGAAGGGATCATCCAGGTAGAGCTGGCCCAGCTGTCTTATCTGCTGCCGCGCCTGTCTGGACAAGGCAAGAATCTGTCACGTCAGGGTGGCGGAATCGGTACGAGAGGTCCCGGAGAGAGCAAGCTGGAGACGGACCGCCGGCATATCCGTGAGCGGATTACCGAGCTGAAGCGCCAGCTGGATGAGGTGGTCAAGACCCGTGAGCTGCACCGTGAACACCGCCGCAAGAGCGGTGCGGTTCAGGTGGCACTGGTAGGCTATACCAACGCTGGCAAATCCACGCTGCTGAAGCAGCTGACCGATGCCGATGTGTACATCGAGAACCAATTGTTCGCTACCCTTGACCCGACCTCGCGTGTGCTTCAGCTTCCGGGCAGCAAGGAGGTCGTGCTTACGGACACCGTCGGCTTCATTCAGAATCTGCCGCATGATCTAGTAGCCTCCTTCCGCGCTACGCTGGAGGAAGTCAATGAAGCCAATCTGGTGCTGCATGTGGTGGATTCCTCTTCTCCGATGCGTGAGGAGCAGATGGAGGTCGTTCAGACGATTCTGCAGGATCTGGGCGCGGCAGGCAAGCCGCAGATCGTATTGTTCAACAAAATCGATCTGTGTCAGCCGGAGCAGCTGGAAATGCTCCCGACCGGTGAAGGCTTCTTGAAGATCAGTGCTTTTAATGAGGAGGACCTCTCACGGATCACGGAGATCATCAGCGATCAGCTGGCCGGGGATACTCTAATCTTCCGCATTCCCGGTGACCGCGGGGATCTGTCCTCTCTGCTCTACCGGGTGGGCGAGGTGCTTGAACAGGATTATGACGGAAGCGATGTACTCTATAACGTGAGACTGAATAAAGAGGACTACGATAAATGGAGCTACAAGCTGGCTGAATTCGTGGAGCCGCAATAATTGCTTATCTGAACCCGTTTGGATCTGACTTGGCTGGTTAGAGATGAAGCATCTATATCCCCGCATTGCAACAGTCTGCTTTGGATACTGATCCAGGCAGGCTTTGCTGTGCGGGTTGTGCCTGATGCAAAAGCAGGACACCATTATACAGAATGTTAGGAGAGATGAAGGGGACATGGCAGGATTTGCAGAGGATTTATTACAGGCGGCGGAAGCTGCAGAGCTAGAAATTGAAAGTGCGGTCAAGGCGCTGGACCGGATTGTGGATCATAATCAGTGGAAGGTGATCGAAGCCTTTCAGCGCCAGCATGTAAGTGATTTTCACTTCGCGGGTTCTACCGGATATGCCTACAACGACCGGGGGCGCGAGGTGCTGGATCTGGTCTATGCCGAAGTATTCGGTGCGGAAGCGGCGCTAGTCCGGCCGCATTTCGCTTCAGGAACTCATACCATATCTACCGCTCTGTTCGGTGTGCTGCGGCCCGGAGATGAGCTTCTGTACATTACAGGACGTCCCTATGATACGCTGCATAAGGTAGTTGGGAAACCAGGAGACGGGACAGGCTCTCTGGCCGATTTCGGCATAGGCTACCGGGAGACAGCGCTGACAGAAGAGGGGAAGGTTGACTGGGAGGAGGTCGCCTTAGCAATAAATGACAAGACCAAGGTCATCGGAATCCAGCGTTCACGCGGCTATGACTGGCGTTCGTCCTTCACGGTCGCTGAGATTGGCGAGATGGCAGCACGGGTAAAAGCTATTAAGCCGGATGTCATCGTATTCGTGGATAACTGCTACGGAGAATTCACCGAGACGCAGGAGCCGCCGCAGGTAGGCGCTGATCTGGTCGCCGGTTCGCTGATCAAGAATCCCGGCGGCGGAATCGCTGAGACCGGCGGTTATATCTGCGGCCGTGCAGAGCTGGTGGAGCTGGCGGCCTACCGCCTGACTGCCCCTGGAATCGGCGGTGAGGTAGGAGCGATGCTCGGCACTACGCGCGGCCTGTATCAAGGCCTGTTCATGGCCCCGCATACGGTGGGACAGGCTGTGAAGGGAAGTATCTTCGCATCGGCGGTATTCCAGCGCTGCGGCTTCACTACCAAGCCTGCCTGGCATGAGCCGCGTACTGATCTGATCCAGGCGGTGGCTTTTGACGGACCCGAGCATCTGATTGCCTTCGTACAAGGTATCCAGCGCGCAGCAGCGGTAGACAGCCACGTCGTGCCTGAGCCTTGGGATATGCCGGGGTATGAGCATCCGGTCATCATGGCTGCCGGGACCTTCATCCAGGGCGGAAGCCTGGAGCTGTCGGCCGACGCGCCCATCCGCGCACCATATATCGGGTATATGCAAGGCGGATTAACGTATTCTCATGTCAAATACGGGGTATTAATGGCCTTGCAGAGTATGAGGGAGCGCAAGCTGCTGTAGTTCTTGAACACATAGGAGGCAGAGGCTGATGAACGAAGCAGAAGCTATCGAGGGATTGTTGCAGAAAAGGAGTGCGGACAAGGCTCCACTAGTCGTCATGATGTGCGGAGTAGCGGGTTCGGGCAAAACGACGTTTGCGCTTAAGCTGGAGCAGAAGGGGTTCGTCCGGCTGTCCATCGATGAGGATATTTGGAGTACACATGGCCGCTTCGGGATAGATTATCCTGAGGAAGAGTATGAATCCTTGAAGGAACAATCGGAACGCAAGCTGCGCAATGAGCTGGTGCAGCTGGTTCAGGCGAAGCGACATGTGGTGGTGGATTTCAGCTTCTGGCAGCGGCAGCGCCGGGATGATTACAAGCAGCTGATCGAAGACCATGGCGGGAAATGGGCTGTGATCTTCCTCAAGGTACAGCCTGAAGAGTTACGGCACCGGCTCCTGCTGAGGAGCGAGCGGATGGATGCCAATGCGGCATTCACCATTACCGAGGAGATTCTGACCCGCTTCCTGAACGGATTCGAGACTCCGGCTGGAGAAGGGGAATGGATCGTTGAAGCATGACATGCCATGAAGCATGTACAGTAAGCCTTTAAGGCCCCCGCAAAGCACCTGTTTCGTCATCGAAGCTGAAGCCCCGTTATATGGGCGGATTTTGCCTGCGGATTGCTCTTTGTGATATACTTCGGGGAAGCCAATCCCATGCATTTGACACTTTGATCTGTTAATCTCACAAAGGGTGAAAGAAATCTTGTGAGAAAAACTCACATACCATTGACACGCCATATAAGGAAATGTACAATGAGATGAGAAAAAGATCATTGGAAGGTTGGATGAGTCATGGGTGATGAAATCCGCAGAAATATGGCATTATTTCCTATTGGAATCGTAATGAAGTTAACAGATCTATCCGCCAGACAAATTCGTTATTATGAGCAGCACAGCCTGATCGTACCTGCGCGTACCTCCGGCAACCAGCGTT
Organism: Paenibacillus silagei; assembly: GCF_017874735.1. Taxonomy (GTDB): domain Bacteria; phylum Bacillota; class Bacilli; order Paenibacillales; family Paenibacillaceae; genus Paenibacillus_AQ; species Paenibacillus_AQ silagei. The sequence continues at coordinate 2,869 of NZ_JAGGLV010000046.1, read as the reverse complement.
TGTTCTCTTTTAATGATGTGGAACGTCTGCTTGAGATCAAGGCGTTGATTGAGAAGGGTGTTAATATTGCCGGCATTAAGCAGGTGATGAATCCTGTCTCGAAGGAATCTGAAGAAGCTACGGTTATTACCCCTGACACAGAGGTGAGACGTAGAGAGTTGTCTGATTCGCAGCTTCACCGTCTGCTGAAGCAGGAGCTGGTTTCCGGTAAAAGACCGGGACAAGTGTCTCTAATTCAAGGTGAGCTATCCCGGTTTTTTAATAAATAATATAGAGCTGTTGAAAGGGAGAGGGTAACGTGAGCTTTACTAAAGAGGATATTCTGCGCATTTCCAAGGACGAGAACGTCCGGTTTATTCGCCTGCAATTCACCGATTTGCTGGGAACGATCAAGAATGTTGAGATTCCGGTAAGCCAGCTTGAAAAAGCACTCGACAATAAAATGATGTTCGATGGCTCTTCCATCGAAGGTTATGTGCGGATTGAAGAATCCGACATGTATCTGTATCCTGACCTGAGCACCTGGGTTATCTTCCCTTGGGTGACTGACAGCCGTGTGGCACGTCTGATTTGTGATGTGTACATGCCGGATGGCACACCGTTTGCCGGAGACCCGCGTGGTATCCTCAAGCGTTGTCTGCAGGAAGCGGAAGAAATGGGCTTCACAGCTATGAATGTCGGACCGGAGCCGGAATTCTTCCTGTTCAGAACAGATGAGAAGGGCAATCCGACTACAGAGCTGAATGACCAGGGTGGTTATTTCGATCTGGCGCCGATGGATCTTGGGGAGAACTGCCGCCGCGAAATCGTATTGACACTGGAAGAGATGGGCTTTGAAATTGAAGCCTCCCACCATGAAGTAGCTTCCGGCCAGCATGAAATTGACTTCAAATATGCCGATGCCATCAAGGCAGCGGATCAGATTCAGACCTTCAAGCTTGTCGTGAAGACGGTAGCCCGCCATCACGGCCTGCATGCAACCTTTATGCCTAAGCCGCTGTTCGGTATGAACGGATCTGGTATGCACGCTCACCAATCCCTGTTCAAAGGCAAAGAGAATATGTTCTACGATGAGAGCGATAAGCTGGGCCTTAGCAAGACTGCCCGTTATTACATGGCGGGGATTCTGAAGCACGCACGTGCTTTTGCAGCGATTACTAACCCGACGGTCAACTCTTACAAACGTCTGGTACCTGGTTATGAAGCACCTTGTTATGTAGCTTGGTCTGCTAGTAACCGTAGCCCGATGATCCGTATTCCGGCTTCGAGAGGACTTAGCACACGCGTTGAGGTTCGTAACCCGGACCCGGCGGCTAACCCTTACCTTGCACTCGCTGTTATGCTGAAGGCAGGTCTGGATGGAATCAAGCGTCAGCTGGATCTTCCGGCTCCTATCGACCGTAACATCTATGTGATGTCCGAAGAAGAGCGGATCGAAGAAGGCATCCCAAGTCTGCCAGCCGATCTGAAGGAAGCCCTGAACGAAATGATCCGCAGCCACGTGATCACAGAAGCCCTCGGCGAACACGCCCTGGCCCACTTCTACGAGCTGAAGGAAATTGAATGGGACATCTACCGGACCCAGGTTCACGAGTGGGAAAGAGATCAGTACATGACATTGTACTAGGATACAGCAGCCCCCGGCGCTATACGCGCCGGGGGCTTTTTTGTATGTGGACGCGGGAGGATTTCTTTTTGTTTTTAACGATGTTCTACTCCAAAATAAAGGACTGTCCCAGTAGCCATTTCATGGCTTTTGGAACAGCCCCTTGTAATTCATCTTAGCAATGCCGCCGGCGTTTTTTATGCTTACAAACGATAATCGCTTTTTGACCCGGGTGCAGTTTTACGACAATTACTTTTCGATGCTTCGAGCAAGACATAGTAGCTGCCTCCTATTGATTTGACATATAACAGAATATGTTCCTGGGATCAATATGGAGTGGACGTAATTACTACACTTCAATAAAGGGGCGGGTTAACCAACCTCTCCTCGAAAATTGTTCAATCCCCACCAAGCCCCTGCAAATTAGAGGGGAATTGGAGCCACTGTCTCTTTTTGCGGGGACAGGAGCGGTGTAGAACTCTTGAGTGAATTCGGATTTAGGAGAATCTAAATAGCCAGTCACCGGTGGATTTCCGGCGACTGGCTGTTTGAACTTGCAAGATGTTGATCCCTGTCCCGTAAACAGGGGGGACCGCCACCTTAAGTGGTCTGGGGGCTTCAATTCATTATCATTAATAAGCTCTAGCTGCGACTCCGTATTGATAATCGAATCCAGTACCTCCATTATCTGATGAAACTTTAATGGTATAGACTCCTGCTGGCCCGGCAGGTCCTTCTTTGTAAACTTGATAACCGTTACTTGCCGTAGTATGCCCATTAAAATAAACCGAACCATTAGGCGAATATATTATTATTTTCATTCCTTTGTGGTTTTTGTCTACCAAATAAAATCTCAAAAAGCTTCCATCACTTTTATCATAATTAAATGTGTACGTTTCGACGGAACTTAATAAGTAAGTATCCCAACTATTAAATACGTCACCCATTATGGTTATAGCTTTTGTTTTGAGAAAGAGGCTTGGGCATTAGCAAAAGAGGTACCAGATAGGCAAGCTAATGCTACAACAGACAAAACTATCAAAAATAGATAAATGAAAGCTCAATCCATAAAATAGATAGCTATAGGATAATTAAAAATAATCGTAAAAAATGAAAGAGATCAGTACATGACGCTTTACTAGGATACAAGCAGCCCCCCGGTGCAATACGGAGGCTCCTGAAAAACTAGCCGTTCTTAGAAAAAGTAAAAAAACGTATCAAAAAGACGACGCTATTCGGTCCTCCGAATGGACGTCGTCTTTT
>NZ_JAGGLV010000045.1 GCF_017874735.1 Paenibacillus silagei | reverse complement strand
TTTGAAACATCTGACGAGAATTTACATTCTCATTTTTGGATCTCACCGAAGTGATCTCCAGATACTCACTCGTTGTTCAGTTTTCAAAGATCAAGTTCATCTTTTGTCGCCGTTTTTTGTCTCAGCAGCGACCTTTATAATATATCACAGCGCCCTCGTTTTAGTCAACCTTTTTTTTAATTTCTTTTTTCGGCTGAATTACGACTGCATTGCTGCGCATCGTTATGTCAGAGGGACGAGTTATAATTTATCATAAGAACTGCACCCTAGTCAACCCTAAATATTCAATTCCCTTTCAGCTCTTCTGCACTGGACAAATAAAATAACCCCACAAAGCGAGGCTTTAGCTTCGATGATGACTCAGGTACTTTGCGGGGGCCCCAAACTATATAAATTCTATAAAAAAAGAGAGTATATTCACCCTCTCCATTCTCCCGCTAATGCTATCTATATAGAGCTGTTACCGCCAGTAGGCGATTTGTTAACTTAAAGGGTATAACGAATGGCATGACCATCCCCGGCATCCACTGCCCACGAGGCGATCTCCCGAATTAATGAACGGGATACCAGCTTGCGGAGCACAAGCGGCAACTCTGCCTGGAGCGGGCTGAGCCCCGAATGCTGCAGAAGCTCCTTAATGCTCCACGCCTCCTTACGGCTGCCCAGGATATGAAGCAGCATGATACAGCAATCCTCCATTTTTGACATGAGGGCAAATTCACAGGCAAGCAGGATCAGTTCGATTCTCTGGTCCAGTGTCTCTGTGCTGATAGTCAATTCTTCATATAGCTTATGGACCGGGGAGTTCAGGCTTTTCACCTGTCCCCATACTGCCGGTTCCGGGAAATACCCCGCTTCACTCACTTCAATGCGCGCCCAATGATACAAGGCAATGAGTACGCAATTATAGGCATCCATGGTACAGCCTGCTTCAATATAACGCTTGGACTTAATATACATATGTAAAAAACGGGAGAATTCCATGAACAGCACCCGTTCTTTGAGCGGGCCCTCAAACTGGGTGAGCTGCTTACGCATCTCCGCCAAGATCCCCTTCGGGTCCCAGAGTACCTCTCCGGATATCAGGCTGCTAAGAAGCTCGTTGTTATCTCCGGCCATAACAGCACGTTCCAATGCAGATAGACCTACATGCACCGATTGTGTCCGCTTATCACCAGCAATGCTATGGGTTATGATGCGTTCCGTCTCCTGTTCCTCATGCAGCAGAAGGACCACCATATCAAAATCGTGCAGCAGCGCACTTTGAAACGTGGCGTCTCCTCTTTGCCGCCAAGCAACGGCTCCAAGAACATTCTCTTCAAAAGTCTCCCCGCTTAATAGGGTCAAATTGGACAGTTCCATGCTTCCCTCCATCAAATTTGGCGATTTTGCGTCCGTCAGTTATAATCTCTATACATAAGCTTATTCTACATATTCATGCCAGTTCCTCCTGAACAACCGAACTATATTTCAGTTAGGAGATCGTACTCATGAAATTTAAATCGGCCAAAATCAATGCTTTTCGCACCTGGGGACTGCTTCTGACCATGCTTGGCATGGGTCTCATGATCATGGGAACCGCAGGTATTGTATTCTGGGGCTCTGCCGGCAAAGTCGTTGCTGCTGTCGGTCTTGTCATTGGACTCGTCTCCATGATGGCCAGTCTGGCTATTTATTTCTGGGCGGGCATGCTCTCAACCAGTGCGGTTCAGGTGGAATGTCCGGAGTGCCATAAGCTGACCAAAATGCTGGGCAAAACCGACCGCTGCATGTTCTGCCATACCATCCTCACCATGGACCCTGCACAAGCTACCATTACTGCCGAAGAGCTTGAACTCCAGCAGCTTAAACATTGATCGTGTTCATGCAGCGTTAACTGCAATTATTAGTTATTATGCAGCATTCAGATTTTCTTGCAAAAAAAGGTGGTGTCCTGCAGAGGACATCACCTTTTTTATATGATTATTTTATAATTTCCTTCAATGCTTCCCATGCCTCCGGACTGGCAAAGCTACGGTTCCAGGCTGCCACACCGCCCAGCTTCAAGGACTGGGCCAGCTCTACCCGGGCTGTGAGCGAGGTGCTGTCCTCGATCCAGATTTTGCGGAGAACATCATCTTCCTTATACTCCACGTAGTTCTGTCCGGCTTCCTTATCGAATACCGGTGTCAGCTTCTTCTCAGCGATGATCTCCTTGACCGCATTCATACTGACGGCCTTGGAGCTTACTTTGGTCTTGCCCTTCTCGGTGGCTTCCGTCCAGATCCGCGTATAGAGTGGCACTCCCAGAATTAACTTCTCTGCTGGCACCTTATCCTCCTCGATAATCCGGTTCATAGAGGTCTTAACCCACGGTAAAGAGGCTACTGATCCTGCAACCGGACTGGCTGCCCAGTGCTCGTCGTAGGCCATTACAACCAGGAAGTCGGACACGGCGGCAAGCGCCGGACGGTCGAGAAACAGGGACCACATCTCGCTCTTGGACTTCGGCGTAACATCAATAGAAACAATCAGATTACGGCTCTGGGCCATCGGCTTCAGTTCCCGCATGAACTGCGTTACGTTCGGTCCATCCTTGGTGTACACATTCTCGAAGTCGATATTAATCCCGTCTAAATTGTACAGGTCTGCATACTTAAGCATCTGCACAATGGCATTCATCCGATTGTCATATGTGGATAAGGCTTCAGTGGTCAAATCGGGTTCAAAGCTGTTGCTCAGCAGCCCCCATACCTCCATCCCCTGATTATGCGCCCAATCTACATAAGAGCGGTCCGCCTGGCTGCGCACATTCCCCTTCACATCAATAATGCTGAACCAGGTGGGGCTAACCACATTAATTCCAGGCAAGGCTGCAAATTTGGCCGGATTCGGCTTGCGTTCGTACACGGCTTCCCAGAACATGTTTACCGGCTTATCCTTCCAGCTGCGCTCCGCGCGTGTAGGTATTGCGGGCTTTTTCTCTACAGTTCGGGTACCGTCTGCGGTAATATCATCCGCCTTGGCGTAGCCCGAATAACCATTATCAAGCTGAGCGTATACCCAGTCCTTGGTGTCCGTGTTCCAGATCCGTACAACATCCCCAGGATTCATATCCGCCAAAATCGGTGCATGCACCGAAGGCTCACTGCGCAGGGCTTTCGTTTTCCCGCCTTCTTTGCCCTTCACCTTGCCAAGCGGCACCGATTCACCTGCAGTCATTAGCAGCACTGCACCGGTATTCGTATCCTCTTCGATCTCGAAGCCGTACAGATTCTCCAGTGTGTCTGCCGGAAGATAGGTCACTTTATCTTTAACCTCGGGAGCAAGGCGAAGCTGCAGAGGTTCATTGTTCAAAGCTGCGGCCTTGGATTCCTCCTGCATGTACAACAGACTGCTGTCCGTTGAGAGGATGACTGATTTGCTCTCTTTTTCATAGCGGATAGAAGGATCTACATATTCCTGCAAAAAAGGCAGCGGTAACAGCAGTCCGTCTCCCGTACCCGATGCTGAATAGCCTGTAAGCTGTCCCTTCACAAAAATCGGCTTGTCCAGCCCCTTCCAGTCCGGGTCCAGATGCTGGCGGTTCGGCAGTACATAATAAACAACCCAAAAGGCTGCGGCGGCTATGATGACAAGTCCCAATAAGCGGCGAGTAAGACTTCCACGCTTTGTGACGCGTCTTTGTCTCTGTCTTCTGTCCAAAATAGGTCCTCCAAACCATTCGTTGAATTTAAAAGCAGGCAACACTTCTGTTAAGTATACGCCATGCAGGCGAGCTTGGTTGCGCGAATCTCTTGGAAGGTTTGTATTTTTGTAACAGCTTCATTCTCTCTTCATATAAAAAAGCGTGCAGAATCCGCATTCGGACTCTACACGCTTATAAGTATTATTCCATTCAGTGCTGCTTCTCGCCGCAGCCTTTGCACACACCGTACAGCTCCATACGCAATCCATGAATCTTGAAGCCTGTGGCCCGTTCGGCCTGCTGCTCTACCTCATGAAGAGTGGAATAGCTGAAATCCTCAATCTTGCCGCATTCCTGGCAGATAACATGATAGTGATCAGATACATTGGCGTCGAAACGGCTGGAATTATCACCGTAGGTCAGCTCACGGACCATACCTGCTTCCATGAACATCTTAAGATTGTTATACACAGTTGCCACACTCATACTCGGAAACTGAGGCTCAAGTGCCCGGTAAATATCGTCTGCTGTAGGATGATTCATCGCTTCCATCAGATACGTTAGAATCGCATGACGCTGAGGCGTAATACGGACACCGGTTGTCTTGAGTTGCTCCAATGCATGCTGTACGCCACTACCCATCCATGCCACCGCCTTTGATTATACAACTTAATAATAATTCTAATGTAATTGTATGACTCTGCTTTCAACGTTGTCAATGAAGTCATTACATTATATTCATTATTATATAATAAAAATTCCTTATTTCAATATTTGCTCACATTTAAATTGCTGTTTCCGTCTACACGCAGCTTGAACTCACCGGTTCCAATCTGGCCGGAAAGCACTTTTTTGTCAATCACGAGCCCTGGCAGGTCTGTTACGATATCTCCATATCCGCTGGAGCCCTCCACCGTATAATTACCTGTTAGCGGCAGGAACAGTTCAATATCCCCCACTGCACTGTACACATCCCAGTCTCCCCCGAAATCCCCGGAGCGGATGCTGATCCGGCCGTTCAGGGATTCGGCATGCAGCTTGGATCTTGCTCCGGATACCTCCACATTGCCATTCTTCGTGGACAGATCCAGCACATCCCCGCTGTCATATGCCGTGATGTTGCCGACCGCCGTTGACAGCTTCAGGGCACCTCTAACGTCCCAAGCCCCCATATCGCCTCCGCTTGTCCCCAGCTCCACATTGCCCAGGACATCTCTGGTGCGCACCGCACCGTTTAAGGTTTTACCTTTTACATTGCCGTAAATGCGGTGCAGAATCAGCTCCCCGTTCCCGGTCTCCAGCGAGATGTCGGCAATGGCTTCCACATTCTGCAGGGTAATTCCGCCATTCATCGTACGGACGTTCAGGTCGAACCGCCGGTCTTCCGGCAGGGAGATATCCAGGTTGATCCGCGGCTGGCGTTTGCCGGATTCACCGTACGCCTTACTCTGGGGTGTGATCTTGATTGTCGTACCTTCCGTCACCTCGACAAAGGACTGGTCCGCTATGGCTTCCGCCTGCACCCCGTCCAGCTGGTCTACCCAGACGGTTGCCGTAATCTCAATATCCTCCACAGCAGCCCGGTGAATGAGAATGTCTCCATTAATAGCGTCAATATTGACCTTGGAGGTGTTCAGTTCCACCGGAACCATCAGGGGAGCCTTCTGATATGAGCTTCCTTCCGCTTCCCCGTAATCGACTGCCGCCACGGTCAGGTTAAGACTCACCTTGTTCCACAGATGCAGATAGTGCTCCTGCTCGGTTACAATAAACACACAGGCAGCCAGTATTACCGCAGAGAACAATCCCCGCAGATCCATCCGCGCTCTTCCGGCAGTACCGCTCTGCTTCAGACGGCGGAAAAGAATATAGATCAGCAGATACTCTACTCCCCATAATACCGGAATGATAGGCCACCATTTGAGCAGCAGCATCATATAATCTGTTCCATCACGCCAGTCCAGGAGAAGCAGGATTCCGACAGCAGCCAGCGTTACTGAGGCCGTATATCTGCCGATCCGCCGCTTCTTCCGCTCCTTGTCCTGACGCGCTATGGAGTCCCTTGCCATCTCTCTGATACCCATAAGAAGGCCGAGGCCTATCAGCACCACTGCAACAGCAGCACCGGCAGAGGTCTCAATGAATACGCGAAGCCAGGGCGGCTTTTGCTGGAAAAGAAAGAGCATCGCCCCGCCGATAAGCAGCAGGAGGCCAAAGGAAATCCCCGGCTCGCTGATCCTTACCCGGCGTCTTGAGGTTGTTGTACCGGACTGGATGGTCTCCAGCTCTTCAAGATCATGCTCAACAGGAAACCGCAGAATCAGGTCTGCGTTCTGAAGCGCGTCAAACACATTATAGAAGTATAACACCGGAATCAGCAGCCCCAGTAAAATCAGCAGCGGTACATTGATTTGCATCCCGATAGATGAGAAATACAGCAGTGCCACAATATCCAGCACAATAAGGAAAATGACAGAAACCCCTTTGCGGAGCAGCCCGAGATAGAGATGTCCCGTGCCGGGAAGCACTGCAGCAAGCAGGCCGGCTATAAATTTACGTTTACGCGGACGGCGTTTGGGACGGGGAGGGATGTAGGGATGGTTCAATTCTACGTCAGCTTCAGACAGCGGCAAGCCTGCCTCATTCTCTTCTTCCCGCACGGAAAGCTCCTCATGATTCTGATGGCCGGAACTCATTCTCGGTACTCCTCCTTTCTAAATTGGGATGTACTTGTCATTTCAGCCTGCCTGTCCGGTGGAATTCCAGCAGCTCTACTCCAGGAACCACCTCTTCGGACCCGACAGGAATGAACCCGTGCTTGGTATAGAGCGTCACTGCCGGAAGGTTCAGCTTCCCCGTAGATACGATAAACTGCTCCATCTCCGCGTAACGGGCAAAGATAAATTCTAACAGTCTTCCGGCCACGCCTTGGCGGAAATGGTCCGGGCTGACCATCATCCGGGTAACGGTTAGCTTGCCGGGAGACTCCTGGGTGACTGCAACAGCGCCGAGCAGCTCCTCCGTCTCATCGAAGCAGCCGTAGAACTCCTCTGTAACCCGGCTGAGCATGTCCCTCGTCTCCAGCAGCGGCGGTATGTCACGAAACCCGATGATCTCCGCCTCCAGGCGGTATGCCTTATGCTGAAGGCTCCATAGCTCATCCAGCGTGATCTCATCCTGCAGATTCAGCTTCACTATTGTATCCATCCGTACATTCCCCTTATATACTGCACAGGGGCCTGCCGTTGCCGACAAGCCCTGTGCCCAAGATTCTATAATCTATTACCCAATCTAGCTGTTCAGCACTTCTGCAAGCAGTGTGTTCACAAGACCCGGGTTAGCCTTCCCTTTGCTCGCCTTCATGACCTGTCCTACAAGGAAGCCGATCGCTTGTTTCTTGCCGGCCTTGTAGTCTTCGACAGATTGCGGATTAGCAGCGACCACTTCCTGTACGATTTTCTTGATCGCACCTTCATCACTGATCTGCACCAGACCCTTTTCTTCAACGATAACTGCCGGCAGCTTGCCGCTCTCCAGCATTTCTTTGAATACGGTCTTGGCAATTTTGCTGCTGATGGTTCCGCCTGCGATCAGGCCGATCATCTCGCCCAGCCCCTGCGGCGTAATCTTCACCTGGGATAACTCCAGATTATTGCTGTTCAAATACCCCAGCAGATCGCCCATCATCCAGTTGGCGACAGCCTTAGCATCCTGCGTGAAGGCAAGACTGCCCTCGAAGAAGTCCGCAAGCGGCTTGGAGGAGGTGAGCACTCCGGCATCATAGGCAGTCAGACCAAACTCCTCACTGTACCGGGCCTGCCGGGCATCCGGCAGTTCAGGGATCGTGGAGCGGATCGCTTCCTTCCAGTCCTCGCCAATATGCAGCACAATCAGATCCGGGTCCGGGAAATAACGGTAATCATGGGCTTCCTCCTTGCCGCGCATGGACAAGGTCTTGCCTCCCGCTTCATCCCAGCGGCGGGTCTCCTGTACAACGATTCCACCGTCATCCAGAATCTCCCCCTGACGGAACTGCTCATACTCCAGCCCGCGCAGAACCCCGCGGAAGGAGTTCATATTCTTCAGCTCCGCACGGATACCGAATTCTTCCTGACCTGCCGGCCGCAGGCTAATGTTGGCATCACAACGCATCGAGCCTTCTTCCATCTTCACATCCGACACATCGCAGTATTGCATAATGGCGCGGATCTTCTCCAGGTAAGCACGTGCTTCCTCCGGTGAACGCAGATCAGGCTCCGAGACAATCTCAATAAGCGGAGTGCCTACCCGGTTGAAGTCAACCAGTGAAGCAAATCCTCCATCCACGTGAGTCAGCTTGCCCGCATCCTCCTCCAGATGAAGACGGGTGATCCCGATCCGTTTGGTCTCTCCATTCACTTCAATATCAATCCAGCCGTTCAGGCCGATAGGCTGATCAAATTGCGAAATCTGGTAGGCCTTCGGGGAATCGGGGTAAAAATAGTTTTTGCGGTCAAACTTGCTGACATCGCCGATCGTACAGTTCAGAGCCATTGCCGCTTTCATGGCATACTCTACCGCCTGGCGGTTAAGCACCGGCAGTACACCGGGGTGGCCGAGACAGACCGGACAGGTATGGGTATTAGGCGGAGCGCCGAATTCTGTGGAGCAGCCGCAGAAGATTTTGGACTTGGTATGAAGCTCCACATGAACTTCAAGCCCGATGACCGTTTCATATTTAGACATAGATAATCTCATCCCTTAAAAGTTTTGTGGGCAACTACTTCAAACTGGCAGCTACATTTGCGGGCGGGCCTTGTGATGCTTTGTATGTTGTTCAAAGGCATGCGCAACGCGCAGTACCGTACTCTCATCAAACTCCTTGCCGATAATCTGCAAGCCGACAGGCAGACCTTCCGCGAACCCGCAAGGGATGCTGATGGCAGGAATACCGGCCAGACTGACAGGAATGGTAAGGATATCATTCAGATACATGGTCAGCGGATCTTCGGTCTGCGAGCCCAGCTTGAAGGCTGTGGTTGGCGCAGTCGGGCCGATCACGACATCATATTTCTTGAACACTTCATCAAAATCCTGCTTAATCAAGGTGCGCACCTTCTGCGCCTTCAAATAATAAGCATCGTAATATCCGGAGCTTAGCGCATAGGTGCCGAGCATGATCCGGCGTTTGACTTCAGGGCCGAAGCCCTGGCTGCGGGAGTTATGGTACAGATCCAGCAATCCACCCCCATCATCCACACGCGTCCCGTAACGGACACCATCAAAACGTGCAAGATTCGACGAAGCCTCGGAAGAGGAGAGCAGATAATAAGCGGCTACAGCATATTCCGTATGCGGAAGGGAAACCTCTTCCCACACTGCGCCTAGGCCCTCCAGCACTTTAAGCGCTGACAGCACGGATTCACGGACCGAAGCATCTACGCCTTCGCCGATGTATTCCTTAGGCACAGCTATACGCAGACCGGAAATATCACCGGTGAGTGAACTCAGATAATCTGGTATGCTGACCTTGGCCGAGGTGGAATCCTGGGCATCATAACCGGCAATCGCCTGCAGTACATATGCAGAATCCTCAACGCTGCGGGTAATTGGACCGATCTGATCCAGGGAGGAGGCAAAAGCTACCAGACCGTAACGGGAGACCAGGCCATAGGTAGGCTTAAGGCCGACCACTCCGCAGTAGGAAGCCGGCTGGCGGATCGAACCGCCGGTGTCGGAACCAAGTGTAAAGAATACCTCTCCTGCCGCAACCGCTGCTGCCGAACCGCCGCTCGAACCGCCTGGAACACGCTCCAAATCCCATGGATTGCGCACAGCGCCGAAGCTGGAATTCTCATTGGACCCGCCCATGGCGAACTCGTCCATGTTCAGCTTACCTATAGTTACGGCATCGGCCTGACGCAGCTTGGAAACTACGGTAGCATCATAAATCGGCTGGAAGTTATTAAGGAACTGGCTGGCACAGGTGGTGCGCAGACCTTGGGTCACAATATTATCCTTGATTCCGGCGGGCAATCCGAATAACAGACCACGTGCAGCTCCGGTTGCCAGCTTGTCATCAAGCGCACGTGCCTGATCGCGGGCCCCCTCTTCATTCAGTGTCAAAAAAGCATGAACCTTGCTGTCACGTTCCGCAATGACGGACAGGGATTCTTCAGTCAGTTCACGGACCGAGACCTCTTTACTGTGCAGCATGTTATGTACTTCAGGTAGTCGATATTGAAACAGGCTCAACTTGCTTCCTCCTCTCAGGGTATGGTTATTCCAGAACAGCGGGAACCTTGAAGTGTCCCTCTTCATGTTCCGGTGCGTTAAGCAGCGCTTCCTCTTGGGTCAGGCTCTCCTTCACCACATCGTCACGCATCACATTGCTGACTTGCAGCACATGGGTGGTCGGCTCTACATTCTCAGTATCCAGCTCATTCAATTTCTCGGCATATTGTAAAATAGCATTCATTTGTTCGGTGAAGGTAGCCTCTTCTTCCGGGCTTAATTGCAGTCGGGCCAGCTTGGCCACATGCTGCACATCTTTGACGGTGATGCTCATAATGGATATCCCTCCTGTTTAAAGGGCTAAAGCGCCCGGATAACGTTTTTAATTATAGGGTAGACGGCCTTACAATTCAATGCGCTTGTCGATTAAGGGGGATATATGGAGAGTAAGCTTGCAAAATACCTGAGGCTGGGGGGCGGCACTGCGGATTGTTGCAGGTCTTGCAGGATTAATGCTGCTTAGGTGCTCGAATACCCAGATTGTTGTACGTTATACAGGATTCCTTCAGGTTAACAGACTAAAACTCACCAGAAGGCTGTATTTCGTGCAGAATTTGCACGGACTGGCGGGTTGCAAGGCGGCATTGTTGTAATTTGGGCAGGATATTCGGCAGACTGGCAGTTAGCGGACGATGGATTTCGGGGTTAAGGGTTAGCAATAGGTTCGTATAAAGAACAAAAAAGCCGGCATTCGCCGGCTCTTACTTAAATCCAAGCGCGAAGATTCACCTGTTTGATGAAATCCGCCTGGGACAAACCTTCTTGGGATGCAGTCTCTATCTCTTCCACTTCAACTTCTTCGCCGTTCATCAGGTGATGGAACAGCTTCTCGTTGTACGTTGACAGTGCATAATCTATCAGCGCTTCGTGCGTGGCTCTCTCGGCTTCTGCTACCAGCAATTGCTCCTCGGCCTCAATATCCTCTGCCGTAACATAGAAATTCCGGTTAGCTTCGGGAACACGAATGACATAATCAAACGCATTATCAGGATTGCGGTCGTAAGCAATCAGGTAGCCATAGTCTCCGATAGGAAGACTCTGCTCAAAAGCGTCTGCGACAATGACAATCTTCTCTCCTAAACGCAGCATCATCCTACCTCCTGACCAAAATCTATCATGGAATTGCTTGTTTCAACAGTCTACTAAAAAAAGATAGAGCTGTCCAGCAGCAGGATGATGGTAGGATGAATTTCCGCAGAAAACACTCTGAAAATTCCTGAAAGATCGCTTACTTATTGCAAAGCTTGCTAAACTGGCAATTTATTCCTTCCAGCCATCAGTGAGGCACCGGCAATACAAATAATAATCAGGAGCACTGCGGAGACAATCGGTGCCAAGCTCACTCCGGTGCCTCCATCTGCAAGCACACCGGCAGACATTCCCGGCAGAGAAGCAGGCATCCAGTTCAGCTTAACCGGCAACAGGCCATGGACGAGGCTCATGACCGCTGCCAGCAGGAGAGATAGACCGGCAGCAGCAGGCCCGCGCAGCCAGGCACTGAAGAGCAGCGTAAGCGACACCGCACAGAGCAGCCACAGCGCATACAGTCCGGACGCTGCAATCACATCCCGCCAGGATAAAGCCCCCATAAGCTGTACTGTATAATAAGCCGCTCCCGCTGCCCCCAGCCCAATGGCAATAACCAGCACTGTGAAGTTCGCGGTCCATTTGGCTGCAACAACGGATATAGAGGAGACCGGCTTCGCCATTAACAGTTCAGAGGTACCGCTGCTGCGCTCACCTGCCAGGCTGTTCATCGTTCCCAGCACCAGAATCAGCATCCCAATTGTTCCATACTGGCCCAGGGCCTGAGCCATCACAGAAGACGCGGCCGGTCTCTCCATATTCTCCATCAATCCAGCCGGGACATTGGAAGAGAACGCCAGGATATCCGCCATATAAAAGCTGACCAGCGGCTGCATAATTCCCAGAACAATAAACACCACCGGAATCCAAATCAGCTTATAGCTGCGCACACTCTCCAGCATCTCCTTCAAATATAGAGCCCAAAGTCTCCTCATGTTCCCACCACCTTCATGAACAGGTCCTCCAGTGTCGATGAGCCTGCTTCAAATTGCAGCAGCGGAATATCCAGCTCCACAGCTTCCTGCAAGAGCGTCCGGCGGGCGAGTTCTACATCTGTGACGTTGAACACGGCCTTGCCATCCGAAATTAGCGCCTCTTCAATAAAATCCTTGTGTCTAAGCGCTTCAAGCCAGCGGATAGCCGAATCTTCTTTCCCTGTAGTGAGCCGGATTACCGGCAGACTGTACTCTGCGCGGAGACTGGACAAGGTTCCTTGAACGGCTATAGTCCCCTTGTTCATCAATACGACATCATCGCATATCTCTTCCGCATCATGCAGCACATGCGTGGAGAAAATAACAGTTGTCTCCTCCCGGATGTCCCTGAGCAGCTCCATGACTTCCCGGCGTCCGATAGGATCAAGCGCGGAGACAGGCTCATCCAGTAAAAGCAGGCGCGGTCGGTGTACCAGAGCCTGGCCCAGCCCGAGGCGCTGCTTCATCCCCCCGGAATAACCGCCAATCCGTCGCCGTGCCGCAGAGCCTAGTCCCACTCGCTCCAGCACAGCGCCCGATGCCGCCGCAGCCTCCCGTGCATTCATGCCGCTCATCCTGGCGGCAAATAAGATGTATTCGTGACCGCTCATCCAGTTGTAAAAAGCCGGGGCTTGGGGGAGATAACCCAAATACTGACGGTAATCCGTCCCCGGAGAGCCCCCGCCAAAAGTGATCGTTCCGGCAGTCTGCGGCAGAAGACCGGCAAGCATACGCAGCGTTGTAGTCTTCCCGGCTCCATTGGGTCCGAGCAGCGCGACACAGCGTCCTGCTTCAATTCCAAAGCTGATGCCGTTCACCGAGGGATGCCCCTTAAAGCTCTTGTGAAGATCCTTGACCATAAGCAGCGGCATCAGAATTCTTTCCTTCCCAGAGTGAAGTAAGCCACGCTGCCCAGCAGGTTGCCAAAAATCAAGAACAGAACCCACATCCATTTCGGTCCGCGTACTTGCTCTGTCTTGCTCAATGAAATCAGACCGATTATTGCCAGCACTACCTGCAGTGCAAGCAGCGGCCCAATCAATCCCCAATTCAAATCCTTCATAAAGGTATCCTCCTTGTCTCCCTGGCAAGGGACTATTGTCTCAGCGGCTCCTTCCAGCCTTCCGTTTGCGCTTATCTGGAAGAACTACAAACAGCAGATAACATACTGCCGGTGACGGTGCACCGGTAAGTCCCCAGATTCCCCAGAACCAGGCCTTCCTCCCCTGACCTCTGTCCCTGGCATCACGGAACAGCCAGGTTCCCTGCAGCAGCAGCACAACTGCAAGAATTATCCAAATCCAAACAGGTATCTCCTGCAGCTCCTTCACGATTATGATTCCTCCCGCCCGTGTCTGATCCGCGCTGCTCCCAGGCTGCCAAGTGCGCTCAGAATGAACACTGCCTGCAGACTCCAATACAGCACCGGCGCCGTACTTAGAACAGAAATCACTATGGTAACCAGCACAAGAGCCACTAGAATGAATAGCAGCAGTTCCTTACGGCGCCGCTTCCTCCGGCGGACAGCTTCCCCGGCAATTAGCTGCTCCAGCTCCGGCAAGGAGGGCGGAGTAACATCGGCGTACAGCATATCCAGATGATCCAGTTCTTCGGACAGCTTACCCAGCAGCTCCTCGTCACTCTTAAACCTCATCCTCATTCAGCTCCTTTCGCAGTTGACCCAGTCCGGCAGCTACCCGTGATTTGACCGTTCCGGAAGGGATCTCCAGCATCTCCCCGATCTCATCGTAGCTGTATCCGTAATAATGCTTCAGCAGCACAGCCATTCTGTGCGCAGAGGATAGACGCGACAAGGCGTCGAGCACTTCACTCCACTCCATATTCCGGCTCTCAAAGCTCCAGCGCAGACTGCGGTTCCCCTGCTCCTGCATCTGCCCTTCCCGCCACTGTGCCTCCCGGCTCCAGCGCCGCTTACGGTCAATATACAAACGGCTGCCAATGGTAATTAGCCATGAAGAGAATGCCGAGGTCCCATTATAAGTCCCGATCTTCTCCATGCATCTGACCATCGTGTCCTGAGCAATCTCTTCCGCAAGCAAAGGGTCAAGTGTCGCTTTGATCAGATACTTGTACAGGAAGGGATAATGCTCCCGCAGCAACACCGCCAGTGCGGCAGCGTCACCCTGCTGTGCCTGACTGATCATCTCCAGCGTCGTGTCGCCCATAGCCCCTCCCCTTATCTCTTCTGTCACACCTGTAATACGTCTATGTAATAGTTATCGTTCATTCCGAGTCAGAATTATTCTGCAGCTCCCACAGTCTGCGTCTCCATGGCTGAATAGCCCCCTTGCCTCCGGGAAAGCTCCAGAACAGCGTATACTTAGTATCACTCTTCCCGGCCAGATCATTCACTTCATTCCGCTCCGCTATCAATGAATCTTTCGCTTCTAATTCCCCGTAATCCAACTGGCAATGCATATTATCCTTCATTCTGCTTCCCCCAATAAATTCATCTCTATAGGCAAAAAAAAGAACGCAAACCGGGATTATTCCACAGTCTGCGTGCTTCGCGAGGTAAATGTTACATTTAATTAACCATATTGTAACAATCTGGCCCCGGCTTGTCTACCTCTAATTTCCCGGTTTGTGTCAAATCCGGCCAAAAGATGTCGTTACACGGCAAACGGAAACGGCTTTGGCGTCCTCTTACATCGGGACATAAGGGTTGTGAAGCTTTTCATAGCCGATTGAGGTTCGCGGACCATGTCCGGGAAACACTCTCACTTCCTCATCCAGCCGGTAGAGCTTGCCGCGGATCGAGTCAATCAGATCCCGTTCTCTGCCGCCCGGAAGATCGGTACGTCCCACTCCCATTTTGAACAAGACATCACCGGCGAACAAATCATTCCCGCACAGGAAGCTGACGCTTCCCGGTGAATGTCCCGGCGTATGCAGCACCCGGAAAGAAAGGCCTAGCAGCTTCAGGATTTGGCCTTCCGCCAGATCGTATTCTGCCGGATCTGTGCTGACGGGAGGCGTGGTATCAGGCCACATCAAGGAGCCGTTCAGCTTCGGGCTGCCCAGCCACTCGCTCTCCAGCGGATGGATATAGACCGGGCACTTCTTGGCTTTGCGGACCTCGTCCAGCCCGGCAATATGGTCGAAATGGGCATGTGTCAGCAGAATCGCTTCAATCTCCATTCCCTCAGCGCCGCGGAGCAGACCCGCAGGATTAGCACCCGGATCAATGATGACACCGCGCTTAGGGTCTGCCCCCGTCAGAAGATAGGCATTGGTCTGGAGTGCCCCCAGATTATAAGAACGAATATTAAGCATCGGCATTAGAATCCGGAAATCAGACTGCGCAGCTCTTTGGCGATAACTGCGTGTGATTCCGTTCCTTCTCCGTAGGCTTGCCCCATTGCTTTGCGCACTTCGGTAATTTTGCTGTCATAGTCCGCTGCTTCGCGGTCCGGGTTCTCCCGTTTGAATTCTCTCATCAGGGTCTGGACATGCTCTGGACGCGGTCCCCACTGCCCCAGTACATAACCTCCGGTATCCGCAAAAATCACGATGGGAACGGAACGGCCGCCCATGGTCAGGAAGTTGTCCATCAGCTCCTGGTTCTCTTCGAGAATCAGCACTTCCGTCTTGATACCCGCAGTCTCCAGAATCCGGAAGACCACCGGGACATTGCGGACCACATCTCCGCACCAGTCCGCAGCCAGAATCAGCACACGCAGATCATCACGGTGATTCAGGCTCTCGAAATATTCTCGGTCACTCTCGTCTTCCCAGGTGAACTTCTCGTACCAGGATTCAAAAGCCTGCTGGTTCTTCGTCATGGCTTCCACGAACTGGCGCGGAGTCAGGCCTTGGCCAAATTTGGATGCTACATTCTGCTTCATACTGCACTACCCTTCTTTTTGGATTTGTACCACTTGAACAGGAAATACAGAATAATTACCGCAATAGCGCCAAGAAGAATCTCATGAGTGTACTTGGCTGCGACCTCATCAATGGTCTCCCACTTGTCTCCAAGCGTATACCCCAGAT
This sequence comes from Paenibacillus silagei, assembly GCF_017874735.1. Taxonomy (GTDB): domain Bacteria; phylum Bacillota; class Bacilli; order Paenibacillales; family Paenibacillaceae; genus Paenibacillus_AQ; species Paenibacillus_AQ silagei. The sequence goes on along the minus strand of NZ_JAGGLV010000045.1, from coordinate 7,658 downwards.
AGACAAACAACGCGCTCCATGGAATGACTGCAAGGGTTGTCAGCAAAGTGAATTTGCCCAGCGGCATGCGGGAAATACCGGCCGGGACCGATATGGCATGGCGGACAACCGGGATAAAGCGGGCGGTGAAAATCACACCGGTTCCATACTTTTGAAACCATTCTTCAGAGTGGTCAATATGCTTTTTGGAGATGAAAATGTACTTGCCGTACTTCTCCAGCACAGGCCTGCCGCCATAACGGCCAATCCAATAAACAAAGATCTGGGCGATCACTCCCCCGACGGTACCGAACAGCACGGCGCCAAAAAAGTTAATATCGCCTTGTGAGACCAAATAGCCGCCAAAAGCCAGGACAATCTCACTTGGAATGACTTCAATCATGAGCCCGATCATAATTCCAAAGTAGCCCAGAGACTGAATCCATTCAAACAAATGTGAAATGACATCAGATATAAAGTGCACTGCAGGTCTCCTCCCGTATGGCGTAATAGCCTGGTATTCTGCTGGCAGAACCCATCTGCTTAACCGCTCTATGTATCCAGCTTCTCCTAGCCTATTCTAGCATATGCAGGCTTACGACTTCTAGTTGAGGGAAATGAAGCAGAAGGATTCCTTTGATTCAAGAGTGAAATCTGCAATTGACAAAGGCTGGAAACGGATTATATTATGTATTTAGATAATTACTTAAATATCTAAAGGAGGAATAGGCGGTGAACGAATCGTTCAAAGCGCTCGCAGACCCGACCCGAAGGCAAATTCTCCGGCTGCTGCGTGAAAAGGACCGGACGGCCGGGGAAATCGCCGATTTTTTCAATATGACGAAGCCCAGCATCTCTCACCACCTCAATGCGCTAAAGCACGCGGGGCTGGTGCAGGACGAACGTAACGGGCAATTCATCGTCTATTCGCTGGACTCCACGGTACTTGAAGAGGTGCTTGGCTGGTTCCTGGAATTGACGGGTACAGGCAAGGGCAGTACGGACAGCCAACCCGAAGAACATGCGGATGTTGGCTCAAAGGGTTCAGGACCCAAAAGGAAAAAGTAACCCGCACGCTATTAAACATACGGAGGATGAACATTGATGAAGAATTTCACATGGAAGTGGCAGGATACGCTGATTGTCATTCTCGGGTTCCTCTCACTGGGCTATGCGCTGGTGAATTACGGCAGGCTGCCGGATCAGCTTCCCGCCCAATTCAGTCTTACCGGCAAGGTCAACACTTACTGGAGCAAGGGTTCGGTTATTGCTTTGTTCTCTTTTATGGGATTGATTTTTCCTTTGGCGATGCAGTTTATACGTAATATTGATCCCAAGGGAGAGAATTATAATAAGTTCCAGGGGGCTTACAAAATGGGCCGTCTCACCATTGCCGTCATATGTGATGCCGCCCTTGTGCTGTCGGTGAGCTACGGGCTGGATGAGCATTTCGCCGCCGCGAAGTGGGCTACTGTAAGTGTGGGACTGCTGCTGGCTGTAATCGGGAATTTCCTGCCGCAGATCAGGGATAATTATTTCACGGGAATCCGCACGCCCTGGACGCTGCATGACCCTGCCGTATGGCGGAGAACCCACCGCTTCTCCGGGAGGATGTGGGTGAGCGGCGGTCTGCTAATTGCGCTTGCGGCCTTCATGCCCGTTACGCTGTCGATCAGCATGATTATCACTGCTCTGGTAATCATGATTATTCTCCCTATTGTGTACTCATGGCTGATCTCACGGAGTGTTAAAGTCTGAGATTAGTCCGGGGATGGCTAGAAACTGTGGCTTGGGTGATGGGCGGCGGCGGCAGTCCTAGTACAGCGTCAATTAAATTTATGGATTGGGTCAGTAAAGCGATAACACCTACTATTGTGTTCGGTTTTCCGCATACATTGGGCCCAAGGACTGCACTCTTTTAGTCCTTCAGGCCTCATCATGCCCACCCACTATTTTTAATCTGATGCGCTACTAGTACAGTGTCAGGTTTAAAAGGGTGGATAAGCTTGTTAAACTCTACCCCGAAATCTAACGGACCGGAGAGACCTTATCCCCACGAAAACGCCACTTTTTGCAGCGTATCGGACTCAGGCGGCCTTATTGTCTCCCTACGAGACGTTTTGGAGCCGAAGTGTAAAGGATAAGGCCCATGGAGTCCGTCACTCGCCCAGTTGGCAACTTTCTTCCCAAATAAGAGCACCTCAGTCCGTTACGCTAAGCCAAACGCCCCTGAAGAACAATCCCCGCTTGGAAAAGATGTAATTTGAAGGGTAATTGCTTCTTCTCCACTATTTTAAATCTGATGAGGTACTAGGATGAAGCTGACGTCATTATGCTGATATGTTCACCACCTCAGATCAAGCTCCGGTTCCAATATGAGGCGCGTCTTATCTATTACTGGAGCTGAGGGCCGCCTGGGACTGTAAATGTGTTAACTGAAAGTAAATCCCTTCGCTCTGCGGAAGCAGGGTGAAGTTGCGGTCATTGTGCTGCGGTCCTCTGTCCTGCTCCTTGGCGGTCAGCAGGCTGTACTGCCGCAGCAGCTCTAGTCCCGCCGCCGCGCTGTCCGCCGCTATACGTCTGTCTCCCTCTGCCAAGCTGCGTTCCCCCATCTCAAGCATTCCTTTTAAAGCAGCAAGCCTTCTGTCGGCATTAAAGCGATCCGTCTGTTGACTGCGGCGGACCCAGTATAGCGCTTCTCCAGGATCACTGCCCCGCAGATAACTTGCCGCAAGCTCCCCGTGCAGGGCAACGTCCCCCAGAGAGAATGACAGGCTTCGCAGGAGCAGATCAACCCCCTGCTTCTGTGGAAGCAGCCGCGATAATGCAACCGCAGTCTGCGGCTCTCTCGGGTTCCAGCTCAGTGATTGCTGCAGCAGCGTAATTCTTACGGCAGGATCACTCTCCCTGACCGCCTGCTTGAATAGGGCGGCCCCCTTCATGGCCTGGAAGGAAAGACCGCTGCATAAAAGGGTCAGTCCGCAGAGAACGGTTATGCCTGCGTATCTCCATAATCGGCGAAGCCGGTTCTTTCGCTGGCCAGCCGGCTTGCTGCGCCGCCAACGGGAGTCATGCAGAACTGTAGGGACAGCCGTCCTAGCGGTCCGGCTGTTTGCTTCGGCAATTGCCCAAGCGGGCAGCAGGAGCAGCAGCAACCAGACCAGCCCATAGCTCCAGTCGAAATCGGCTGCGCTATGCAGAATAATCACCAGCAGAGGCGGAAGCAGCCTTGGTGATGCCTTGAATACCAGCCATCCTGCGGCCAGAAGCAGCAGGATGGCCGCAGCCAGACCCGCCATCCCGAGGTTCAGCAGGATGTCGAGGTAACCGCTGTGCACCTGGCTGCCCACGTAGGGGCGGGACTGAGCGGCCAGGTACGTATGCCGCCAGGTCTCGCCCCCGCTCCCCAGCCAGGGCGCTTCTGCCGCGAGCTTCCAGGCGTCGCGGTAGAACAGCCCGCGCGCGGCGGCCGTCGGTGACGGCCCGGTGATCCGCGCGCGTACCAGCAGCAGGACGGCGCTGGCCGCCGCCGTCCAGACCGCCGCCGCCAGCGCCAGCACGGCGGCGCGGTGCCCGCCCGCCGCACGGCAGCTGCGGCGGTGCAGCCACAGGCCGGCTAGCCACGCGCCGGCCCAAAGCCCGGCCAGCAGCAGCAGGCCGGGCAGGGGCTCTGCCGCCAGCCCGGAGCGGGCCAGCTGGCGGTAGAGCAGCGCCGCCGCGGCAACGGGGGCGGCGCCGGTGATTAGAAGCGGCACGAACAGTTGCCGCTTCAGGAGAAGGGCTGCGACACCGGCGGCAGCCGCAGCCAGCCATGCGCCGCGCGACTCGCTGAGCAGCAGCGCGGCGGCGTACGGGAAGAGCGGCAGCAGGCGCGCCGCTCTTAGCCAGTGCGAAGCGGACCAGGTTCCGGTCCGCTTCCAATTGATGCCTGAATCTCCTGCACCTTCTTCACGCGCTCTGCTGCCCCCCGTTCGCTCCGAACTTTTGCCCGCACCCGTATCTCCTGCACCTGCCTCACCCGCTCTGCTGACACACACACGCTCAGCATTATTGCCCGCCCCCGTACCTTCTGTACCTACCTCACCCGCTCCCCTGACACCCATACGCTCAGCATTATTGTCCACACCCGCGCATTCTGTACCTACCTCACACGCTCTACTGTCACCCATACGCACCGCATTATTTCCCGCACCCACACCTTCTGCCCCTGCCTCACCCGCTCTGCTGACACACATACGCTCAGCATTATTGCCCACACCCACACCTTCTGCCCCTACCTCACCCGCTCCACTGACACTCGCACGCACCGCACTGCTGCCTGCACCTCCCTTATCTACTCCGCCTACAGCCACGCCTCCAAACGCACCGTTCTTCTCCCCATCCGCTGCTTTCCCAGAATCTCCAGACCCGAAGCTATAAGCGGCTGCAAACAGCCGTTCCAGTAAATACACGGCCATCACCGCACCAAAGGCATTCGGATACTGAAGCAGCCCGGCCAGCCTGGCACCAGTGGCACTGACTCCCTGCGATTGGGTATACGCCACCGCATAAGGAATCGGCAGACCTCCGCAGACCGCCAAAAGGGCAGACAAACTGATAGTGATTCCAAGCAGATGCCACACTGCTGCAAGAAGAGTTACTCCCCGGCGGGTTCGTGCCGCCAGCAAAGCGAATGTCACAAAGCTAGTGTAGAAGCCTGAGCGCAGCATTTCATTCAGCGTTCCTTGCGCGGATACGGGACTGCCCAGTGCCTGGATAGCATACAAGAGACAGAGTAGCACACAAGCGCTGAGTAACCCCCAGATAGCCAGCCCCCTCCCTCCACCTATACTGCCAGCCAACTCCCGAATATGCTTTCTACGTTCAGGCTGCTCCTCTACTTGCGCCCCTCTACCAGCCGCCATATAGATAAGTACCAATCCCAGCAAGACTCCGCACAAGCCAAACCACACCGTCAGGAACAAATACATCTCCCCGGTGAAAAAGAACCCTCTCAGCACACAGGCCGCCGTCCCCGCTGCTAATAACGCCAACCCGCAAACCAAAGTAACCAACCAATCACTTTGCCGTCCATACCTGTTCACCCGCATCCTAAATCTCCTATTGCTCATGATGCTTAACAGTCTGCCCATATTTACCGGAAAACAGAAGAGGCCACCGCTCCCCTCTAAGTAAGCTCGAACACGCAAATGAAGAGCACTTATGCACCTGATCTCACCAAACGCATCTCACACGCTCAAATGAGGAGCACTTATGCACCTGATTTCACTAAACGCTGCTCACACGCTCAAATAAAGAGCACTTATGCACCTGATCTCACCAAACGCAGCTTACACACGCAAATGAAGAGCACTTATGCACCTGATCTCACTAAACGCTGCTCACACGCTCAAATGAAGAGCACTTGTGCACCTCATTCCACCCAAAGTGGCCCTCCGCCAATTCTGGAACACTATTGTCTCTCAAAAGCTATCTATAGCCATCATCCTGCCTACTCACCTTCGCGTCAGCACAAATTGTGTTCGGTTTTTCACATACAGCCCCGAACCCGCAAAAAAACAGCCGCCCCCATCAGGAAGCGGCCGGTCTGTCATACCCTAAACTATTCAACACATGAATTAAACTTCCGTACTGCCGGAGGGCAGCAGGTCGGAGCAGACGCGTTCTAGGTAAGGCTTGGCACCGAGGAAATCGCGGAATGCGGTGTATTCGCTCCATTTGGCAGCCCGGTCACCGCTGTCGCTGCGGACGGCGCGGATCAGGATGTTCTTCGGGGTGTGCTCCATATCGATGAATTCCAGCAGTTGGCTGCGGTAGCCCATCAGGTCCAGCAGCTTCGCCCGGATTGCATCGGTGGCGAGCGCCGAGAACCGCTCCTTCAGGATGCCGTGTGACAGCAGCGGATTCAGCACCTCGCTCTCTACCTGCGCGAACAGCTCATGCTGGCAGCAGGGCACCGAGAGGATCACCGATGCGCCCCAGCGCACCGCCTTCTCCAGTGCAGCATCGGTGGCGGTATCACAAGCATGCAGCGTGACCACCATGTCCACCTGATCCAGCTCATTATAGTCGGCGATATCGCCCACCAGGAACTTCAGCCGGTCATAACCCAGCCTGGCAGCCAGCGCATCGCAGTGCGCAATGACATCCGCCTTAAGGTCAAGGCCGACAATATTCAGCTCCCGCTGCTCGCGGACCGCGAGATAATGGTACAGGGCGAAGGTCAAATAAGACTTGCCGCAGCCAAAATCCACAATCGTCAGCGGCCGGCCTGCCGGCAGATCGCCCAGCACATCCTGAACCATCTCCAGGAACCGGTTGATCTGGCGGAATTTATCATATTTCTTGGCCAGCACCTTGCCCTCGCTGTTCATAATGCCAAGCTCGACCAGGAACGGCACCGGCTCCCCCTCATCCAGCACATACTGCTTCCGGCGGTTATGGGCCAGATCCGGCGCTTCCTGCTTGCTGGCTGATTTGGTCAGAATCGATACCTTGTATTTCTTGCTGATCAGCACCTGATAGTCAGCACCGGCCGTACACAGCAGACCTTGGCGGAAGGTGTCCCTCAGCAAGGTGAGGATCTCTTCAGTGGCATCCTCTGCGGGAATATTGCGGTGTTCGACCTTAGGGCCGATGTAATAGGCAAACTGATAATGCAGCTTCCCTTTTAGCTCAACAGGCTTAACCTGTACTTTATTGTAGGCGGCATCGCCCTTGCTGCGCAGCTGGCTTAGTGTAGCCGTAATCAGAGTGCGGCCGGTTATCACTTGCTCGATCAATTCCTTCAACGCTTCCAAATGGGTACATCTCACTTTCGGGTTTATAAAATAGAGCACGTTGTCTCCTGAATATCGTTACATTATAGCATTAACCGTGAGCTTGCTCCATTCTCCCCTGCCCTGCTGCACTTCCTCCAGAGGAAGGCTGCCCTGGGCTAACTGCTCCGGACTTAACAGCAGCAGCCGTTCATACAGCTCTCTGCCTTCCTCCGCTACATTCTCCCCCTGCTCCCAGAGCCGGTAGAGACTGTTCTCCGCCTTGGCGTAATGTCCCCGGGATTCGTGGTAAGCCATCAAGAGGCGTTCGGTCTTGGCGGGAAGGCGGTACGGCTCCACTTCCTCCAGCAGCTCATTTATCTCTTCCGTCATGTTCAGCAGCTCACGGTCCGCGCCATGAAGATCGGCATAAATGAATAAATGCAGGGAACGCATCGCCCTGAACAGGGCCGCATCCCGATCTCCTTTGGCCGCGTAAATCCCGCCTTCCTCCTTCAGCAGCCGGGCTACCCCTTGCAGCTTATCCGCCTCCAGCACTGTGCCAAGACGGAACATATCAATAATATCCTCTACGGACAACGAATTGAGCAGGCGTGAATTCAACCGGAAATGCCGCATCAGCAGCTCATCTACCTCCCACAGAGCCTCCGTTGTTTTTTTATCCTGCTTCAAGGTCAGCACCTTGGCAACCATCACTGTCATATCCTCAATCATCCGTACAATATAATCTCTCCGGAACATACCGAGCTCCTTTCGTTACGCAGTTGCTTCTCTTCTGTATCCTATGCTTGCTGTTGGACTCATCGTGAACTACCATCCACCTAAGAGGTGGCGGCTTCTTGGTCAATGAAGCTACTGCTCCAAGTTTACCCAAGCTCAAAGGCTAGTCCCTAGCCCAAT
>NZ_JAGGLV010000044.1 GCF_017874735.1 Paenibacillus silagei | reverse complement strand
CTTTGGCGCTCATACCGCGAATTCAGGAGCATTAGTGCCCCTCATTTGCCCCTTTGGCGCTCATACCGCGAATTCAGGAGCATTAGTGCCCCTCAATGGCTCCCTCGGCCCACTTTCTGCAAATTCAGGAGTATTAGTGCCCCTCATTTACAGCCTGTAGGCGGTATCCGCCCCCGCACCTTTGCGTCAGCACATTGTATTCGGTTTTCCGCATACATTCGGCTCACGTACCTTAGCAGCTTCCATATTACTGTTTCCCAGACAACAAAAAAGCCGCCCCCTCAGCGGAGACAGCTATGCCATGCAACAGCGGTTAAGCTATGATTAAATCATGTCCAGCGGAACCTTCCACGACGGCTGGGGAAAAGCATCGTCGAGCTGCCACAGCTCGTCGTCTGTAAGCACAAGCCTCGCGGCAGCCGCATTCTCATTCACATGCTCACGGGTGGCAGCCTTGGGAATAGCGATGACCTCCCCGTCACGGATGGTCCAGGCCAGCAGAACCTGCAGCGGAGTGACCTCATGATTCCGGGCAATCTGCTGCACAGCTTCATTCTCAGTCAGCCCTTTTCTCAGCGTGCCTGCCTGGGCCAGCGGAGAATAGGCCATGACAGGAATCTTATGTCCTCTCAGCCAAGGCAGCAGCTCATGCTCAATCCCTCTCGAGCCCAGATGATAGAGCACTTGATTGACTGCACAGTGATTGCCGCCGGGAATACTCAGCAGCTCCTGCATATCTGCCGTATCCAGATTGGATACGCCCCAGCGGGCGATTTTGCCGGAAGCAACCAGTGCCTCCATCCCCTCCACGGTCTCTTCCAGAGGAATGTTGCCGCGCCAATGCAGCAGGTACAGGTCCAGATGGTCCGTCCCGAGCCGCTTCAGGCTGGCTTCGCAACTGCTAATCAGCTTAGTCCCGCCCGCATTATGCGGATAGACCTTGGAGACCAGAAATACGCTGTCGCGGATTCCCCGCAGCGCTTCACCAACCAGCTCCTCGGAGCGGCCGTCCCCGTACATCTCAGCCGTATCAATCAGATTCATCCCCAGCTCTACACCCTGGCGAAGCGCAGCAATCTCTTCTGCCCGCTTCCCCGGCTGGTCGCCAATCCGCCACGTTCCCTGCCCCAGTCTGGGCAGCACGACTCCGTCCTTCAGACGGATACTTTCAGATACAGGTCTGCTCATATGTGATAAGTCTCCTTATAAGAATAATGTTCTTACTTACTATACTTACCATATCCAGGGCAACGAAACATCCGATCAGTGTCCAACTCAGTAACGTTTCAGCGGAATTCTCAGCCGATCAGCTTCAGGCCTGCTACGGCTCCCAGAATCACTACAATACAGGCAATCCGCTTCACATCCCTCGCTTCACCGTAGAACAACATGCCCATAATCGCTGCCCCGGACGCTCCAATCCCTGTCCAGATCGCATAAGCAATCCCCATCGGCAGACTCTCCATCGCCAGAGACAGCAGCAGGAAGCTTGCCCCGAAGCCTAGAATCAGCAGGCAGACGGACTGCCAGTTGCGGTCCTTGTGCAGCTTGCCAATCATGGCGACCCCGAACATTTCACATATACCGGCGGCAATCAGCATAACCCATGCCATATCAGTTCAGCCCCTTTGTCTGTTCAGATTCAGCCTGAGCCGGGGTAACCAGCTTCAGTCCGACGACCCCGGCCAGCAGCAGGCCGATCAACAGCAGCTTCAACGGCCGCAGCGGTTCACCGAACAGAACTCCTCCCGCCAGAACGGTACCCGCGGTTCCAAGTCCGACAAATACAGCATAGACCGTCCCGACCGGCAGCCTGCCGCTGGCCCAGATGAGGGCGTAGAAGCTGATCAGTATGGCCGCTACCGTAACCGCCCATTCCCATGGAGCGGAGGCATGCTTCAGACCGATGACCCATATCACTTCAAAGCAGGCAGCGCCTGCAATCATGATCCAGCTCTTAGTGCTTTTCTTCATTTCCCTTGCCTCCTGTGTCATAAAATAAGCCCGGAAGGTTATCGTCATTACCTGACGATACCTCCCGGGCTTTTGTCCCTCCGTGTATGCACGGATTGGCTTCATCCGTGTGTTCTCCCTCGGACCAGGCCAGCGGTGTCTACCTGCTGCGGAACCCTAGAGAACTATTAACTGCTTATGAACTTACAACGTATGTTAGCAAATCACGCTGCGGAATGCAACCCCTGCATCTCTTACTCCTGTCCGGCCAGCCTATTCAGCTCCTGCAGATCCGCTTCCAGATCCGCCTCGGTATACTTGCCCTGACCGAAGCCGATCATGGCGCGCAGCGGCATGTATTTCATCATGGCCAGCAGCATCTCCGGATTATCGCCAAGCGCATCCTCCAGCCCGAACACGCTGCTGAAGCTCTTCGCCTTCTCCTCCGTCAGCGGATTGGCAAGCAGGTCACCGACTGTGGTGTTGCGGTGGAACCGGGTGGTCAGCTTCACGGTGGATTCTACCTCAAGCTCCGTGCTCAGGCGGATATCGCGCGAGGAAGAACCTACAGCGATCTTGAACCTCCCGCTCTCCACATGCCAGTCGCTTAACTGCACATTATAATAAGCGAAGGAACGTTTATCCAAAGTGAAGGTTACGCTGCGTTCTTCCCCAGGCTGCAGCTCAATCTTGCCGAAGCCCTTCAGCTCCTGCAGCGGACGGATCACATGGCTCTCCACATCACTGACATAGAGCTGTACGACTTCCTTGCCCGCTCTGCTGCCGGTGTTCTTGACAGTGACCGATACCTGAACGGTATCTGTGTCCTGAATGCGGGTCTGATCCAGCAGCAGGCGGCTGTATTCGAATTCCGTGTAGCTGAGGCCGTAGCCGAAGGGGAACAGCGGCTCGATTTCTTTTTTGTCATAATAACGGTAGCCTACGAACAAGCCTTCCTTGTACTCCACCGTATCGCCTTCACCGGGGAAGTTCAGGAATGACGGATTGTCGCTCAGCTTCATAGGGAAGGTCTCCGCCAGCTTACCGCTCGGGCTCACTTCGCCGAACAACAGATCCGCAACCGCACCGCCAAAAGCCTGACCGCCCAGGTAGCCTTCAAGCACCGCCTTCGCCCTATGCAGCCAAGGCATCTCGACCGGCGCGCCGTTGCTCAGCACTACAATAATTTCGCTCTGGACCTCGGCCACCGCTTCAATAAGCGCCTTATGGCTCGCAGGAAGCAGCAGATGGCTACGGTCATAGCCCTCCGATTCGTAGCGGTCAGGCAGACCAAGGAACAGCACAGCTGCATCCGCCTTAGCTGCTGTATCACAGGCTTCGCGCAGCAGATCAGCATTGATGTCATCGCTCTCCAGCTCATAGCCCTGTGCGTACAGGAAGCTGGCCGCATCCCCGGCAACGGCCTGCAATTCAACGAAGGCATCATCCATCCGGGATGGATTCACATGCGAGCTGCCCCCGCCCTGATAGCGCGGCTGCTTGGCGAATTCACCGATCACGGCGATCCGGCCGCTCTTCACGAGGGGCAGAATCCCGCCTTCGTTCTTCAACAGCACCATACTCTCCCGGGCCACTTCGCGTGCAAGCTGATGATGCTTATCTGCATCGAAGACAGCGTGCGGGTTGCGGTTTTCGACACTTTTGAAGATAAAGGCCAGCATCCGCTCTACAGCGAGATCCAGCGTCTCCATAGCCAATTCACCGCTCTTCACAGCCGCTACAATCTTGGCGTCTCCGATTCCAGCACTTGACGGCATTTCCAGCTCCAGCCCTGCTGCCAGTGCCTTCACCCGCTCATTGACCGCTCCCCAGTCCGACACAACGAAGCCTTCGAAGCCCCATTCATCACGCAGCACCTTGGTCAGCAGCTCATAGCTCTCGGAAGCATACTCTCCGTTCACCTGATTATACGAGCACATCACACTCCACGGCTGGCTCTGCTTCACGGTGCCTTCGAAGCTGGCTAGATAAATCTCGCGGAGCGTCCGCTCATCAATAACTGCATCCACTGACATGCGGCGGTGTTCCTGGTTATTGGCAGCATAATGCTTCAGCGACGTCCCCACTCCCTGGCTCTGCACACCCTTCACATGATTTGCAGCCATCTCTGAGGCCAGGAACGGGTCCTCCGAGAAATATTCAAAGTTCCGCCCATTCAGCGGAGAACGCTTGATATTATTGCCTGGTCCGAGCAGAACGGCGACATTCTCCACCTGGCATTCCGTTCCCAGCGCCTCGCCCACCCGGAAGATCAGATCACGGTCCCACGAGGAGGCAAGTCCGGCTGCTGACGGAAAACAGGTTGCCGGTACACTGTTATTCAATCCAAGATGGTCTGCGTCACCCTGCTGCTTGCGGAGACCGTGGGGACCGTCTGTTACCATCACTGAGGGGATACCCAGACGTTCAATGCCTTTGGTGTTCCAAAAATCCAGCCCGGAGCAGAGTCCGGCCTTCTCTTCCAGTGTCATTTGCGAAATGAGCTTTTGAAGCTCTGTTACGTCCTTTGCCATTATATAGCCTCCTATGAATACGGTTTCTTGACTTCATTCTATACGACTGTCCCGGCCAATTATGGTATTCTCATTCGATTTTTGGTATTCTAAGTAGAGAAAAGAGGGGGCGGCCTATGGTGAAGGGAATCGGGAATGACGACGGTATACAGTACATCTGCAAGCTGGTCTACGAAGCTTACCGGGTCCCGGTCTTGTGGGTTGATGAAGCGGCTGCGCCCCGTCTAGCCCTGGGACCGGCTGCACTGAACCGCCCTTCCGTTCAGGGAACGGGCGGCCTGCCGGTTGAGGTGATGGAGCTTGTCCGGGGGCACGGAGGAGCGGCGGGCAGGAAGCTTAACATGGAGACGGTCGAGACGTTTAGTACAGTTAGTAGCAGGACAGCAGCTGAAGGCGGGACGCTTAACGCGGTGACGGGCAGAACTGCTGCTGCGGCCTCGCCCGCGTTGCCGTATCTGCACACAACTGGCTTCCTGGAGAATTTCATTATTCTCCAGCTTCCCGGCGCTGACGGTGCCATCGTCACCGGTCCGGCGCTGAACGCACCTGTTACCGGTGATAATGCAGCCAGCCTGCTGCGCGACCACAACATCCCGCCCGGGCAGCAGGCAAGCTGGCTAGAGTATTACGGCAACCTGCCTATAATTAGCCGGAAGCGCTGGTATCATGCGGCGCTGCTGCTCTACACGCTTGTCACCGGGCAGGCATTATCCGTAACGGAGCTGCTGCTGGCGGCGGGTCCGCTGGCGGAACCGCTGCATCCGGCGGACGACAGCCCGGATCTGGACTTGTCTTACCGCCGCGAGCATACATGGCTGCACCATGACCCGATGCAGGAGCGCGAAATGTTCCGCTATATTACCAATGGGGACAAGGCGGGGCTGCTGCAGACCCATGCTTCTTTTGGCGAGGAGAGCTACGGAAGGTTGTCCCGCAAAAGCCAGCTGCGCAGCAAAAAAAATCTGGCTGTCTCCTCCATCACGCTGGCCACCCGCGCAGCGATTGAAGGCGGGCTGTTCTGGGAGATTGCCTATACGCTAAGCGACTTCCATATCCAGTATATTGAGGAGCTCCGCGATATTCCGGCGGTGGACAGCGCCATGCTGGCCGCTCTATGCGACTTCGCCGATCAGGTAGAGGGCAGCCGCAGCGCAAGACACTCCCGCGTCTCCGACCGGTGCCGGAATTTCATATACAACCATCTGTATGAGGAGCTTCCGCTCGGCAGGCTGGCTGAATACGCCGGAATGAGCGCCAGTTATCTGTCCCAGCTGTTCAAAAAAGAAACCGGAACCGCCATCAGCGACTATATCCAGCAGCAGCGGGTCGAAGAAGCCAAGCAGCTGATTCAGCTGCCCGGGATCACGCTGTCGGATATCGCTACCCGTCTGCATTTTAACGACCAAAGCTATTTTACTAAGGTATTCAAGAAGTACACCGGCCTCACCCCGGGACAATTCAAGCAGCATTCCAGGTAGATTCCAGAATTATGGTATGATTCTGCTATGAGGGCAATCCTACATTTGGATAAAGGAGAGGTTCTGCATGATGGGAAGCTTACTATTCGCAGTAGCAGTCATATTCGTTGCGGTGATGGTTATTAATCGCAGTAATCGTAATGCGCGGTACAAAAATTACGGAAATAGAACCCGCTCTCACGCGGGAGATCATTATTTCATCACAGGTACCGGGGCCGATGCGGGCAGCTACAACGAAAACAGCCCACATAAAATCCATCCAGGCACGGACGGGCACAGCGGTGCCAGCCATCATCATGGCCACCACCACGGAAATCATTCACATGATCATAACCATAACCATGGCAGCGACAACCATCATGGCAGCCACGGAGGCTGGGACAGCGGCGGTCACAGCAGCCATGGTGGCGGTGATTCCAGCGGTGGAGATTCTGGTGGCGGTGGCGGAGACTGACGGATAGAATCATGGAGCCTCTCAGACTGCCGGGAAGCGGCAGCCTGGGAGGCTTCTGTGGTGAAATGGATTAGGGGGAACGCTTGCTGCGTCTGAATGGGCTACTCTTTAACGCTCATCCCGCCGGTGCATCCCGGGTTAGGCTGTTACTGGGACGGGCTGATGAACTCCTGCTGTTCGGCACGGACTCTCCGGGCCGGGGAGAGTACAGACTGGAGGCTAAGGGCCAGCAGAAACGCCATGAAGAACAGCATAGTGGAGATGCCGAAGATCAATCTGGCGCCAGTGTACACATACAACCATCCGTAGAATAAATAAGACAGCATATTGGTCGCCAGCGGACCGCCTTCAAACACGGAACCGACACGTCCGAGCAGGTTCTCAGGAACATAGGTCATTAACAGAGTCGACAGCGTAATGCTCAGCAGGGATATGCCAATCCCGATAATGACACGGCTGAGCAGCATGGACCAAGAGCCGAAGGAGAGCGTGAGCAGCAACAGCCCCAGAGTCATGACCGCTGCTCCCCATATGTTGATTCGTACATAATTTTTGAATTTTGCCCCAAGCAGGTTCAGACCGAGCGCCCCCGCGAACATACCGATGCCCCCGGCGGTGCTTGCCCAGGCTAAGTAATTCTGGTCTAAATGCAGCTCTTTCACCACGAAATATATATTTAACAGATTAATCGCCCCTGTGCACGCCCCCATTACCGCCAACATGATAAATAAGCGTTTGGTGAGCGCAGAAGCGAAGATATACCGGAAGCCTTCCAGGACATCCACCCAAAAGGAGGTTGCCGGACCGGAATCGGAGGGTGCTGCCAGGGGGGCCGGGCTCACCTTAAGACTCAGAATGAACAGGCTGCCTGCGATGAAACAAAAGCCGTCCACAATTAAAGAAGTTGACGCCCCCCACCATTGGTAGACAAAGGCTCCGATTGCAGGCCCGGCAAGACTGATCAGCGTATCTACCGTCTTTACAGAGGAACTGGCGGTACCGTAATCCTCATTGTCCACGGCTGTGACCGTTAATTTACTGATGGCAGGCTGAAAAAATTGCTGAACCGTACAGGTGAAGGCCAGCATGACCAGCAAAAGCGGAACCTGCTCCATCCAGATCAATCCGGCCAGTACAAAAGACATCGCAGCCCGGATCACCAGCGTCGCCTGCAGCACCTTCTTTGGTTTCCTGCGGTCAACCCATGTTCCGGCAAGAGGAGCCATGATAAAGACCGGGAGCATCTGGGCAAACAAAAGAGCTGTCCGGTAAAAGACAGCTTGATCCGCTTCCGCAAATACCCAGAACAGGATGGCCCAGTTCCTGATCTCATCTCCTACAGAGGATAAGGTCTGCGTGCACCATAACCGGCGGAACACTCCGTTCTTCAGCATACTCCACAAGAAAAGTCCCCCCTCTCTTTCGGTATTGTCACCCTAGGAAGTCAGCAATTCATGCGTATGGAAATGGTCGTACACCCGGCTGATCCATTCCTGCCGATCCTGTTCGCTGGCAGCAAAAGGATTCTCTAACGCCAGGTTGTGTACAACCGTACGGAAGTCGCTCCCGTCCTCCATCTGTTGAATAATAGCAATGCTTAAAGGGTCCATGCTCATCACCCGGACGTAGCGCCTGCGCCCTTCAAGAGCCGGTGCGCTCTCCAGCACCAGCAGAATCCAATCTTCATGCCCTTCCGCAAGCTCAAGCTCTGCAGGAAGGGGACTGTGCAGCTTCAGCGCAGGGATGGAATAGTACGGCTGCATCACTTTGACAGGCTTCATAGCAGTAGTGTCCTGCGGAGCTGTATCCTGCTGCATCAGTTCCATCACCGCACGCTCATAAGAGAGGAAGTCCTTAAGGACCCGCCCGGTTTCCGGCACAAGACCCTGCACCAGCTCATCAAGAATGAGGGCCAGCTCCGCTTCCGGCGGCGTTGCCTCATGCATATCCAGCCTGGCAGAGACATAATCGATTGTACGGGTGTATGGAACAGCCGCCAGATGATTGAGATAATACAAGGTGCGGAAGAACGAACGGGCCAGCGGGTAGTAGAGCTTTCTGATCCTGTGCAGAGTGTGTGTATCCACAGACCGCAAGGAGTAATAGTTGCTGAAAATTTGCGGGTAGCTGGCAATCCAGTTCTTTTCAATGCCGGATAGCTGGAAATCACTGTTCATATCGTTCGTGCTCCAGAACTGCTCGTCCAGCACCAGGCTGCCCTTCGCTGCGTCAAATAATTGGGTTCCGGGAAAAAGGGACAGTTGATGCAGCTGCACATCCGCTATTCCTATGGAGAGCAGCCGGACAATCATATCCAGCGTCTGATTAAGGTCTTCGGTTGTCTCTTCGGGAAATCCGGTAATAAATGAAGCCGTACATGACAGACCCAGCCGATGAAGCTCGCGGAGCAGCTCATAAGCCTGGTTCAGATCGAGCTTTTTGCCAATGACCTGCTGGATGGGCTGGCTGCCGCTCTCAATCCCGAAGAAGACGCCATTACATCCAGCCTGCATCATCACCTCAAACAGTTCTATATTGACGTGGTCCGTCCGGGAGGAGCAGCTCCAGGTGAAGGGCTCGCTGCAATCCAGCAGCTCCCGGCAGAATTGTCTGACAAACTTCTGATTAACCGTGAAATTATCATGCGTTAAGCTGAAATGGGTGATTCCCCAACGATCCCTGACGTATCTCATCTCGGCGATGATCCGTGCAGGACTTTTAGTTCTGTATTTTCGTGAAAAGAAGGTCGAGGTGCTGCAAAAGCTGCAATTAAAGGGACAGCCGCGTCCCGCCTCAACCGGAAAGAAACGGCTCTCCGGAGTGGTAAAATAAGCTTCAATATCCTCGATTAGATGAAAGGCAGGGAAGGGCGTATCATCGAGATTCCTCAGAATCGGCCGCGGCGGATTGGTGCGGATTGTCCCCTCTTCACGGAAGCAGATTCCTTCTACCTCTGAGAGCGGATGGCCCGACTCCAGGACCGCAATCAGCTCCGGCAGCGTCAGCTCGCCTTCTCCGGCAACGATATAGTCTATCGCTGGGAAATGGGTTAAGGTTTCAGCCGCTACGAAGCTCGCATGGGGTCCGCCAAGAATAATGATTCTGTCCGGGTCCAGCCGTTTGCATTCCTCCGCAATTCTCAGTGCGATCGAATAATTGCCGCACATCGCCGTGAATCCGAGAACTCTGGATGGCTTGCCGATGATTAATCGGGCAATACCGGCAAGGGCTGCTGTATCGAAATGGCTGGTGCCTGAATAGAGTAATGCCAGATCGGTGAGACATACCCCGTACCCCGCTTCAAGAAGCGCAGCGCCTAGCACAAGCAGGTTGAGCGGAGGATCAACGGTATCCACAGCTGCATTATAGGGCGGACATATCAATTGAATCATTTCCCAGTCACCTCACATAAGAGAAGATTTAACTTAAGGCGGTGAACGAAGCATTCAGCAGCTCCAGATGGCTGTCAAGGTCACGCTTCACATTTCCGCAGTAGGCGCCTAAGATCGAACCGGTGGTTCGGTCGGCTTGAACCGGACAATTCCCGGAGCATAGAAAAGCGATATTGCATCCTTTACACTCCGGCTGATTCAAGACATGACGTTCCTTCCAGAGCGCCAGCTTCTGGTCATCCAGCTTAAGCTGAGGGTAATACGTTCCAAGACTCCATTTGGGATTACCTATAATACTGGTGCAAGGGTAGACCTGGTGGTCCGGCGAGAAGGTGAATGTTTTTCCTCCGGCCGCCTCACAAAAATAATAGTTAGGGAAATAGTTATCTTTAGCGAGGCCTGTTCCCAGCACGTGCTCGAACGGAAGGGAGAGTCTGGTTAGATCACTGTTTAATACGACATTCAGCCTTTTTAGTTTATCGTTTGGCACATGCACTTTGATGAATTCCGTGAGCTGATAGCTGGGCAGCAGGCCCGGGGCGGAATTCCCTGCATAATTCTCAACGGGAGACAGTGAAACCGAGAAGTTAGGGTAAGCATTCCATTGCCGTTCCTGGAAGAAATCCAGGAGTTCATTCAGATGCTCTATATTCTCACCATCCAGATTGACACGAATAGCGATGTCGAAATCATGCTCCAGGAAGGAGTCAATCTGAGCGGTTATTTTCATAAAGGTTCCCTCATTGGCCCGGGTGATCCGCCGCCGGTCATGAACCGCCTGGGGGCCGTCTATGGTTAACTGGATTCTGAGCATGTCCTTGTAAGGCTCTAGCAATTCCTGATAGTGTGATAGGAACACCCCATTTGATATGACCGTTCCTGTAATCCCCCTAGCTTTGGCCTGCTCAAGAATAAGTCCGACGATAGAATGGTTCAGGGGCAGGAGCGGTTCCCCGCCAAAAATAACAAAATGATGCCGGGTAGACTGTTGCTGCTGCATGATTTGATCCATGGCCAGGAAGGCAGCCTGCACCTGATCTTCAGTCATCTGTTCATGGCTGGAGCGGATCTCTTGGGGCTCAAAGCAGTAGACACATTTCAAATTACAGGTCATGGAAGGACAGAACACAAAGGAAATGTCACCTGAGCCATGCTGATCCAGGTATTCTTTGTACCGGCGGATCAGGGCTTGCTCCTCTTCACGCTCCCTGTACAGATAACCTCTGCCGGCCAGAAACTGTTCTTCATCAGCGGTGAGAGTATAGGCAACAGGCTGTTGTTTCTGGAGGAACTGGCTGATATGCTCTTCCACAATATCCATTGCGCCTGACAGGGAATTGAAGATAAGATGACGGCCGTTTCTTAAGCGATACGTAAGAATATATTCTGAAATATACAATATCTATCCCCCCTGGTATGAACAGCGGGAAGGCATAAGGATGCGCTTCCCGCTATTTCCCAAATATAAGGATGCTGTTAGATGGCTTTTTTGGTAGGATTGTTGATTTGAATGGATGCTTTCTGGCAACATGCCATTGGAACCGTAATTTCTTCAAGGTCTTTGGCTGAGAGATTGGTCCAGAGATCCTTGTTCTTCGTCAGTGATTTCATGTACATTACCTCCTCTCCTCTAAGAATATTTATGGCAAGGTAAATACCTTGACATCAGGTTAATGGAGTTCACTGGCAATAGCTTTCGAGCAGACGGTCCCGGTGAAGATCGAGATAGGTCTTCAGATATTGCCTTGTATCGCTGCAGTTCGATTCGAAATCCCGTAATTCCCCGTCTCTGCTTCCTTTCAGTACGCAGCCGCCCCCACAGAGAGGCGCAAGATTACAGTGTCTGCATTTGTCATTCACCACGATATCCCGGTGCCATCTCTGCCACTTCTCTTCATCCAAATGCAGCCCTTGAAGGTAGCTTCCAATCGAATAATCCGGGAATCCGACGGTTTCAACACAAGGATACAGCCGCCCGTCTGCACCAAATACGAGATTATGACGCTTTGAAGCACTGCAGCCGGACAGATCGAAGTAATAGTGGTCATCGTCTGTGTCAAACATAGCTTTGCGGAGTATCCGCAGCTTCTTCTCCATGAAATACCCCAGGCTGACCTTATACCTGCGCCGGGTGGCTTCCCAATCCGGGAAGAGTAAATGAAGCTGCTTCAGAAGATCAGATTCAGGCTGGAAGCCGGCAACCTTCCCCGTATTGAAATTATCATTGATCGGGGCAATCTGGCAGGAGAAATCAGGTGAGCTTGTCCACTGAAGCCGCTCGAACCCGGCGAACATCTCCGGCAAATGCCGGACATTCTCCCGGCCTGTGTTGATTCGGACGGTTACGGGTATATGGTGCTCCAGGAGAAAAGTAATGTTTGAGCAGATAAGATCATAGCTGCCGCTGTTGTTCCTGTATTTACGCAGCTGGTCGTGGATCTCCTTCGGGCCGTCCAGTGTGATTTGCATATGGCGGAAATGCGCCGAGTGCTTCTGCAAAAAAGGGAAATACGCACCGAGTTCGGTACCGTTCGTAATGGAGAGAATAGGCCAACTCCGCTCAATAGCCTGCTGTAAAATATACTCCACCTGAGATTGATTACGGGCCAGGAAGGGCTCGCCCCCGAAAAGCTCGAACTGGACGGCCGCCTCAGGCTTCAGATGCACCATCTGATCCATCGCCTGAAATATCTCATTAATCTGTGCAAGGTCAAGCGTCGGCGAGTCCTGGTGAATGTCCGATTGGAAGCAATAAGGGCAGGCGAGGTTGCATTTGTAGGTGGGGCAGATTGTGAATTGTAAGGCCGGATGAGAGCGGTAGTAGGTTTCAAGTGATTCACGGACATATTGTTCTTCACTCATATCCGTGAGATACCCTCTGCTCTTAAGCAGGGTACGCGTTTCCGGATCCAGATCGTTTAATGCAGATGTATCAGAGCTTCTATTAAAAAGAACACGGGCTACCTTAGGCTCAACCAAGTCTACAGCGCCGGTTAATGTATTCATGATCAGCAGAACATCATCGCTTAATCTGTGTTTGTAGTTATACTTAGACAATCTCATACGCCCTCATCCTCCTCAGGACTGATAGAGTTGCATTTACTAACTTGTAAATAATGTAAAACTTTTCCTGATGGACAACTATGATAAAAGTCATAAAATAGGAAATAATCTATTAAATGATAAAAAAACAGAGAAATAGAAATTTCCAATTACTCTTGCAATAAGTGGATAGAAGCGGTTAACCACTCCAGTCCGCACCTGCCGCCAACTTTCTCCAAAATCAAGTGCACTTATGCTCCTCATTTTGCCAACCGTATCCTCACGCCAAATACACCAGCCTCCGAAAAGTCTGGTGTATTGCGAGCACATAAGTGTTTTTATCAGATCTGGTATCCAAGCGAACATGCCATCGCCCACACGCTACTACTTCTGCCAACTCTACTGCGCAGGAGAGAGAGTTAGCGTAAATGTCTTGTCAAACGGGGTCACCAGGTTAACCTGCACGGTTTTGTAGCTCTTCGGCGGGCCGGGTTCCGGGGATGTTCTGCCGAGATGGGCCATTTCGCCGCCCGTCAGGTCGATCCACTCTCCGCCAGAAGTATACCGAATCTGCCCGCCGCTCCACAGGAAGTTATCCTCATCCACTGACTGTAGTTCTCCCAGGGTGAAGTTGTTCTGATCCGCTGGCGGAAGCTCACCTGAAGCGAAGTTACCTTCCCAGCCGAATTTGAAGGACAACTGAGCCAGGACCTGGGCTGGTTCCGCGCAGTGCAGCCGGATAGTCCAGCCCGTCTCCGTACGGTGTACCTCAGTCTCCACAGACAACGTCTGTTCATGGGTCAGCGGACGGCTCTGATGCGGCAAAAGATACCACGGACTGACAGCCGTACCCGCTTCCGGCGGGAGAAGCGCACTCTCCACCGGACCGTAGTAGCCCTTCTTCTGCACGCCCTTCAGCAGGTAGCCCTCCGGCAGCCGGGTCATCTCCTGCATCGGCACGAATCCGGGGTAGAAGCTGGTATTCAGCTGCACGGCCAGTAGCCTTACAGCACCGTGACGCATCGCGAAGAACGAAGGCGTCTCCGTGATCAGCGTCACGCTGGTCGCCCCGTCTCTGAGCCGGGCCACAGGCGCCCCGAAGTCGGTATGCAGCCGGCTGTGGTAGATCCGTCCCTGGTGACCCGCTGACTCCATTCTTTGCAGATAGCGCTCCCGCAGGAAATCACCGTTCAGGATTTGCTCATACTGTACAGGCAGCTCTGCTGTAGCCTCCGGCGGCTGCTGCAGCTCCGGCTCCAGCAGCATACGTACCAGGGCGTTCACCGAGCAGACGCCCGGACTCAACAAGGAGCGTCCGGCCCATTCCGCCATACCGGCCAGCACGGCATCCTTGTCCGAACGGGCAAGGATCGCATACGGCAGATAATAAGGAGACAGATCATGGAGCACCCCCAGATCCTGCCGCCCGGAATAATCGGTCACGACTTCGCCGGACGGGTGAACAAGGTAGACCATCATGTGCAGGTTCCGGCGCACCGGTTCCAGCAGCTCCGGCTTATCCAGCAGCCGGGCGGCATGAATCAGCATAATATCACTTACGGCGCTGTAGATGCCGTTGCTCCGCTCGGTCCATTCCCCGTCCGGCGTGATGTCCATTCCTTCTGCCAGCCATTCATCCGCCCGCTGCCGGGCCTCTTCTCTGCCGAACAGCTCATAAAGAAACCCTAGCGCCGCGCACATCACCCAGCGGTGATTCGGAGTATGGACCCCGCCCGTAAGCATTACGGGGAGGGACTGCTCCAGGAACAGGAGCATGTTGTCCAGCACCGGCTGAAGCGGCGGCCACTCCTGCTTCGCCAGCAGCTGATATAACTGCGCGTAGCCGACCACAACGAAGGCCGTATCCGGCGGCGAATGATAATTCGTCCAGCCCGGGGAGATGGAGCCGTCCTGATGCTGGAAGCGCAGCACGAACTCCGTCGCCAGCTTCAGCCGTTCCAGCAGCTCCTCATCCCGGTAATACTTCGAATCCGGGTTCACCAGCGCCGCACCCCAGTAACACATATCCGTCGGGGTACCAGTGGTGTGATTCACCCAGGCAATCCCCGTATGGGGATCAAGGGTTCCCCCATAATACAGGTTGCTCTGATCCAGCACCTGCCGGGGAATTCCCTGCTCTACTGCTCTGTCATTACTCTCTACCAATTGCTTATACATTAGGTTCCTCCTTGCGGGAAGCTCTCTGGCTAATTTCTCTGATTCCTCTGATGCCCATCCGCCTGCGGCCTATCCTCTGCGCGCCAGCTTGGCTGTAAGCAGACGGTGGCTCTCATGTATCTCTTCCGGGCGGCAGGCCGCCTTCAGTTCATACACCTTGACCTGCGCCCGTTCAATCATCGGCAGATAAGCATCGTAGAAATCCGGATCTCCGCTGTTCACATAAGGGCACCAGTGGTCGGCAAGGCCGATCGTCTCATGAATATGGACACCGACGATATCATCCATCAGCCCTTCCATTTCCCCTATACTGTCATACAGGCCCAGACGGTCCATCAGAATAGCGTGACCCGTGTCGTACCAGATGCCGACAGGCGCTCCCTTTAAGGCATGGATGATCGTCTTCGCTTCCGCCAGTGTCGGAATCTGCTGCGGCTTGGAGCGGGTCTCGATGCCGAAGCGGATATTCAGCCCCTTGGACACCGCGCGGTTACACACCTCGTCCAGACTCTCGATAATGGTCTGCACATAGCCTGTACTATACGCTTCACGCCGCTCCATCAGCTCCGCCCATTTGCTGCGGTAAGCTGCCGAATCCCTGCCCTGCCCCTCGTAGATCTGCTCCAGCTCCCCGGAGATATCATACGGGAACGGTACCTCGCCCGGATGCACTACCACTGCTTCGCCGCCGTAACGCTGAGCGTATTCTGCCGAGCGAACCAGCAGGTCTATCGCCCGCTTCCGTTTCTCCTTGTCCTCGAAGCCCAGCAGGACCGAATCCGTGCCGTAGTCAGGGTCCGGGACATGGGGGAACGTATTATGAACGCTCGATATACCGATCTCCCCGCGTTCAATCATCGGCTCGATGGTAACCAGCATTTCCTCCGTCACATTATAATTCAGCTCCACCCTGCGGAACCCCAGCTCCCGGATCTCATTAAGTAATCCATCACCTGTAGAATGACGTCTCATATTCCAGCAGGTGGAGAAGGAGAATTCTCCCTTATCCTCCACGACCGTCTCTCCTCTCGCAACGCCTAAGTAATATCAATCAGCCCTTCACAGCTCCCAGCATAACACCACTGACGAAATATTTCTGCAGCCAAGGATAGACGACCAGAATCGGCACCGTGGCGAAGACGACAGTGGCGGCCTTGAGGCTCTCCGGCGGCAGCTTGGTGCGGGCCGCCCCCTCCAGGTTCGTCAGCTCAGTGATCATATTGTTCTGAACCATCTGGAAGAGCTTCAGCTGAAGCGGATACAGATCGGGATTATTGATATACATCAGGGAATCCTGGAATCCGTTCCAGCGTCCTACCGCATAGAAGAGCGCAAGTGTAGCCATAACCGGCATAGATAACGGCAGAACGATTTTGAGCAGGGTGCGGATATGCGAGCTGCCGTCAATCTCGGCCGATTCTTCCAGACTCGGCGGAATGCTGCGGAAGAAGGAGATCAGGATAATCAGGTTGAACGGGCTGACCAGACCGGGCAGAATCAGCGACCATACAGAATCGATCATATGCAGATCACGGATCAGCAGGTACTCAGGAATAATACCGCCGCTGAAGAACATGGTGATGATGATCAGGTACATGAACATCGTACGGCCCTTCAGCTTGCTTTTGGTCAGCGGGTAAGCAGCTGCAACGGTGAAAAGCATACATAATACCGTAGTCGCAACCGTCAAAATAATGGTGAAGATCAGCGAGCGGATCATCGCATTGTCGGTGAAAACCTGCACATACGCCTTCCAGTTCAGCTCAATCGGGAAAATCGTAACTTCCCCGGAAGTAATAGCCCGCGTGGAGCTGAGGGACACCGCAATAACGTGTATAAACGGAGCCAGGCAGAACAGCACGAACAGTGCAATAAAGGTAACGTTAACGATATCGAATATCCGGTTAGAGGTACGTTCACTCATCGTACTCCGCCTCCTTTCTGTATAATCATAGAATGCCGTCGCCGGTCACTTTTTTCGATATATAATTGGAACCAAGGATGAACACCAGTCCAACCACCGCCTGGAACAATCCAACTACAGTTGCCAGCGTATATTGGCCCGATTCCAGACCAATCCGGTAGACGAAGGTACTAAGCACATCGGAGTATTCGCGCACTGCCGTATTCCCGATGATGTAAGGACGATCGAAGCCGATGCTGACCATTTTCCCCAGGTTGAGAATGAGCAGGGTAATAATGGTTGGCTTGATACTGGGCAGCGTAATGTAGAAGATCTTCTTCATCCGGGTAGCCCCATCCACTTCAGCAGCCTCGAACAGCTCGCGGTTGACACCGGTAAGCGCCGCCAGATACAGGATGGTCCCCCAGCCGGCACTTTGCCAGACACCCGTGAACAGGTAGGTAATCAGCCATGGATTTTTTTCGGTCAAAAAAGGAATAGGATTCAGCCCCATGCTCTCCAGTACACCGTTCACCATACCGGATTGGTTGCCGAACAATTGATAGACGATACCCCCGATAATCACCCAGGAAATGAAATGGGGAATGTAGAGGAGGGTCTGTGATATTTTTTTGAACCATACCGACTTCACTTCATACAGCATAATAGCCAGAATAATCGGGGCCGGGAAAGACACTATCAAATCGAGAAAATTCAGCATAAACGTATTGCGCAGACTGCTGTAAAACTCCTTCATGCCAAACACTTCGCGGAACGCATCGAAGCCGATCCACTCACTGCCGTTGATGCCTTGGAACAGGTTGAAATCCTTAAAGGCAATCTGCACCCCGTACATCGGGCCGTAGCGGAAAATCAGGAAATACATAATGGGCAGTGAAAGCAGCGCGTATAGTTGCCAGTACCTTCTGATGTAAGACGCTTTGCTCAAGTTCCTCTCCTCCTATGGAGAAAAAACCGGGCAGAGCAGCATGCCAGCTCCCCCCGGTTTTCACTTTTTTTAGTTTATTTGGCTGAAATCTCTGTAAGCGCCTGCTCCAGCTCCGCTTTCAGCTTGTCTCCGCCCAGAGACATGTAGTCCTTCATTTCCTGTTCGAAAATAGTATCGAATTGATCCGGCTTCGCCATCGCAGTCTTCACGATGATCACGTTAAGCTTGTCGCTGAGCGTAGTGCCGTATTTCGATTCCGATTCAATCGGCTTGCCGAAGACGATAGGACCCACAGTATCTGTGTTGGCAATATCAATAGACTGCTTCAGCGCCTCCTGGTTGTTGGCAGGGAAGCCCAGAATCCAGGCTTTCTCATTGGTAGCCTGATCGCCGAGGTTCTTACCGTTGGAGATAATTGCGGTGTCCCCGGAAGTGAACAGACGGTCTTGGAACTCCTGGGAAACATCAGCCTTAACAACCGGGATGCCTTCCACCATGTCATAGTTCTCGCCTTCAACACCGTTGTAAATGTCAATCAGGTTGTTGCCAGTCGCCATCCAATCGAGATATTTCACCGCTTCCACCGCACGCTTGCTGCTCTTAGGGATCATGATGTACATACCGTTCGAGGCATAGCGGGATTTGATATATTTATTGTCAACCTTGGCATTGGTGAGGATATCCGCCGGCAGCACCTTGCTGCCCGGCACATTCTTGTAGAGATTATCAAGAGTGCCATCGGCATAAAACATACTATCCACATCCTCCGACCAGAAGCCGACGTTGCCGTTCTGAATATCCTTGGATACCTGGGCTTTGTCTTCATCCAGACTGAAGTCCTTGCTGACCAGCCCTTCATTGTAGAGCTTGTTGAGGAACTGTGCCGCATCCTTGAAGCCCTCATGCAGCGGCAGCTCGTAGCGCTGGCTGTAAGTAAGGTCGCCGCTGATCGGCTTGATGAAGGAGTAGATCAGGGTCTCCAGCTGAGCCGAGCCGAGGGACATGCCCATCGGAATGGTTTTGCTGCCAAGACCGCCCGGGTCCTTCTCTTTAAACGCTTTCAAAGTAGTGTATAGCTCATCGGTGTTCTTCGGTACCGGCAGCCCCAGCTTATCCAGCCAGTCCTGGCGGATGTATGAAGCGTAACGGCCTGTAATCGCCCGTTTACCAGGGATAGCGAACTGCTTGCCGTCGAGCTGGCCGAAGGCCATCGTCTCGTCACCAATGAATTTCTTCAGCGTCTGGCCGTGCTCCTCTAATAAGGAACCTACGTCGGTCAACCCGCCCTGCTGGGCGTAACGGTAGAAGACACTGGAATCATAAGTGAAGACAATATCCGGCACATCCGTATTACTGGCCATCAATACGTTCAACTTGGTCACTTCTTCAGAACGCTGCACCGGGACAAATTCTACATTGATATTATTAGGATCACCGAAATTTTTCTGAATCATCTGGGACACGAAGTTGTTGGTAATGGTGTATTGCTTCGGCGTTTTACCGCGGTCGAAGATCTCCACCTTCAAGGTTACGCGTTCCGCGCTCTTCCCGGGTGCGTCTGTACCTCCGGCTGCCGAATTCGATTTACCGTCTGAGGAACAGCCTGCAAGCAGAGTAGCTCCCATTACTGCGGTCAAGCCGATGCCGATTGCCTTCTTCAGAACTCTTTGGTTTACGTTCACTGTCATTGTTCCATCTCCCTCGCCTTAGCAGGCTATAATGGTGACTTCATGATACCCCCGAGCTTGATGATGCCCGTATGTCTTATTCGTTCATCCCGTTCATGTAGGCCGGCCTCAGTGTTTCAAGGCTGCTTGCTGCTGCGGGATGACCACAGTATTCCATAACTTTCGGAGGTCTGACAATAAACCTGTTTCGGATGCGATAAAGCGCCTGAATTCGGACATCCGGTTTATCAGACCAACGATTTTCGTACAATAAACCGCTTTCATATCAGCAAAAACACAGGCCGCATCGCTATTCGCCCCCCCTTGTTCAGAGGTTGGCGTAAGAGAAATGCGGCCTGGACCTTACACGACTGCGGCAGATGAATCCCATGCTTCACCATCAAACGGAATTCCTTCATTTCCCCAGCTTACGCTAGTCCTGCGGCTCCAATCTGGAGGCTGCTTCGCGGCGTCTGGAGGAGCGGTAATCGCCCGGCGTGATGCCGGCAATCCGCTTGAAGACTCTTCCGAATGAAATGGCATTCCCATACCCTACTTGAAGTGCGATATCCTGGAGGGAACAATCCGTATCTATCAGCAGCTGCTCGGCTTGCTTCATCCGCAGCTCAGTTAGGAAATCCACGAACTTCATTTTGAATTCGGTTTTGAACAGATAGCTGGCATATTTGCCGGAGACCTGGAACCGGTCACTCAGATGCTTCAGCGAGAGATCGGGATTCGTGAAATTCTCTTCGATATAATCCTTCATCTCATTGACCATGGCCCGGTAGCTCTTCGTTTCGCTGGCAGAGACATAGGTGCGGAATAGATCGGTGACATATTCGAATAGAATGGTTTTCACTTCATGGAGCGCCTCGGCCTCCTCCAGCTGCTTCAGCCGGACCTCTGCATTCTCTGCCGACAGCTCGTCCTGCAGTTGTTCAGACATTACCGCCACTTCCCGGCTCAGCATCTGCAGCATAGCCTGGATCAGGGAACGGATATCCTCGTCCTTCAGGAAATCCTGTTCAAACGACTCGAAGATCCGTTCCAGCTGCTCCCGCCACTGGCCGCTCGACATGCGGAAATACTTCACGAATTCAGCAATCATCTGCAGATATTTATACGTCTCAAGCAGCGGCTGGCGCGCTTCGCCGCTGCCTGCCAAGACGATATCCTCATGAATCAGCAGCTTGTGCTGCATCACATATTCGGCTGCCGCATAAGACTCCCGGATCATCCCCGGCCCGGCGGCAGCGGAGCCGATACCGAAGCTGAGCGAGATCCGCAGATTCTGCTCGACCCAGGAGCGGCAATCCTCCGCGAAGACCCGGAGCTTGGCCTCCATCTCCTGATCGCTGCCAGTCGCCAGGAACAGAATCGCTGCGCGTTCGGTTCCCACCCATTCTGCCCATCCCTGCAGCTCCGCATTCCGTGCCAATTCCTGAAATACATTCATCAGGGCAAACTTCAGCGTATTCTGATCCCCCCGGGTATACCGGTCCTCGAATACCTGCTCATAGCGGTTGATCTCCCCAAGCACAACGATGAAGCGCGAGGAAGCATTCGCACCGGTAAGCGGAGACAGCTCCTCCAGCCGCCGGGTCACCTGCTCCAGCCGCTCGCTGTGCAGCAGATCGGTGAACAGCTTGCTGCGCTGCAGCAGCAGGTTCTCCCTGGTTTTGGTATCATAATCGGTCATGTGGTTAATTAGATTCTCCAGCACGCCGTCAATCAGCATCATCTCGTCCGGCCTGTCGGTAGACTGATCCATCGTGCGGATCTGATGGCCTTCAATCCGGTTCATAATCACCTGGATCGGCTTATAATTGCGCCGGGTTACATAGATCAGATACAATACCGCACACAGCACGGTCCCCACCGCAATCGCTACCCAGAGATAAGAGATCACAGAGACCCAACTGAACAGATTCCCCGCCTTGATTCCGCTCTCGAACGTCCAGCCGGTTCTCTCCAGCTTAAGTGTGTTCAGCAGCTTGCCGTCAGCCGCACCTTCCGTATCGGAATGGGCCTGGTACACGCTGTTGCCATTGCCGTCCAGAATAGTCATGAACGAGAGCTGCTGGTTAACCATGCTGTCGATGAGCTGCTCCAGGGCACTCACTTTAATGTTAATGACCAGTATTCCCCCGGAGCCGAAGGGAAGCGGCATTGCTTTATTGGTTGTCAGCACACGAATTTCTGTACGCTGGGACAGACCCGAATGATAATCCCTGACCGGTTGCCAGCCTTCCGGTACTGCCGGAGTCGAAGTCATAGCCCTGATCCAGTCCTCATCGGCGAATCCCTCCAGCTCCTTCAGCCCCGTATCGGTAAGAACGCTTCCACGCACACGGTCATACAAATACACCGACTGGATATATGAGGATTCCTGTATCAGATTGCGCAGACTCTGGGCAACCGCATAGATCGTCGCCTGGTCCGGCTGGCTCTGCGTATTGAAATAACGTTTGTAGACCTCGCTCCGCTCTACCGCATCCAGCACCGACAGCTCGGCTTCCTTGATCGTCCGGTCCACACTATCCCTGAGATAGCTGGCGGAGATGCGGTCTGCCTTCTTCGTCTCCGTCCGGGAGATATCATTAATAAACACAAATGAGGCAAAGATCAGAATCGTCACCGTCAGCAAAAATATAGGGAAATAAGACAGCAGCAACCGGCGATACCAGGAACGGGACATTCGACAACCTCCTCCACAACCATCAGAATACCCGGCCGCATCCGGCCGCTTCATATACATATCGTCCAAGGCTGCTCTGGGGCGGCTATGGACTTCAGATCTATTTCATCTGCGGCAACCGGTCATACTGACCGCCGTTCGAATTCCTGCCATTATAGCACATGCGCTTCCCCTCCAGCTAACCAGATAAAGTCATTCTACCCGCAGCCCCTCCCTCCCCGCGCACCTATGCCAATGCCCGCTTGGGAATAGCGGGAAATAACAAAATCACCCCGAAGGGTGAAATGTTCAAACCATATACTCTCCTATACATCATCTATCCCGAGGCGGCTCGCCCTAAACCCGCAGGCTACAAACCGCTATGCTCCCGGATATACCGCCGCGCCTTGATCGCATATTCCAGCGGATCGGCCAGCGCCGGGTCCTGCTCCGCTTCAACAACGAACCATCCCGTGTAGGGCGAAGCGGCCAGCTCGGCAAAAATCTCCCCGAACGCGATGCAGCCATCGCCCGGTACGGTGAAGGCTCCCGCTTTTACCGCCTGAAGGAAGCTTAGGTTCTCTGCCTTCACCCGCTTGACTACCTCCGGACGGATGTCCTTAAGATGCACATGCTTAATCCGCGGCAGATGCTCACGCAGCACCTCCAGAGGATTCTCGCCGGAGAAGGCCAGATGTCCCGTATCGTATAGCAGCGATACTTCATTAGGATCTGTAAGCTCCATCAGCCGGGCAATCTCCGCTGCAGTCTGCACCCCGGTGCCCATGTGATGGTGATAGACCAGCGTCATCCCCTTCTCAGCCGCCAGCCGTCCCAGCCCGCTAAGACCTGCCGCAAGCGCTGCCCAATCCGCTTCGGTAAATACCGGCTTGTCAGCGAACAGCGGCGTATCCATCTGCCCCTGAATGCTCCGGCCCTGCTCGGATACTACAATGACCTTGGCACCCATCTCATGCAGGAAATCCCGGTGCGCACGGAAGGCTTCCGCTGTCTCCTCATACGGACGCACCGTCAGGAAGGCGCTGAACCAGGCACTGGCGATACTCAGACCGCGCAGTTCCAGTGCCTTGTGCAAAAGCTCCGGGGAACGCGGATACTTGTTGCCCACCTCGCTGCCCTCATATCCGGCAAGCGCCATCTCGCTGATGCATTGCTCGAACGTATTGCCGCCCCCCAGCTCAGGCATATCATCATTCGTCCAGGCAATCGGAGCGATCGCCAGCCGGACGGCATTGTCTCTGAACATGCTCATGTTCTACCCCTTCCACAATCCCAAGTATGGCAGAATCCTTGATCCACTGTGCGCCGTCTGCCTTGGTTCGCGCACATGCAACGCTCGCTTAGTAGCTCCGGGCTTTCTTGAGTCCGCTGTGCTTCCGGTCATAAGCCTCCTGTACCGCTTCCTTGCCGGACACTTCCGCAACCCCGACATTCCACCAGGCCCCATAGCCGTGGGTCATCGTCTTCGGCAGCACTTTGATGTCGATCAGCGTGGAGCGTTCCGATTGGCGGGCTCCCGCCAGGGCCGTGCGAAGCTCCTGGGCTGTAGACGCGCGGAAGGTCTGCACCCCATAACCGGCCGCACTCGCCGCATAGTCGATCCGCATCAGCTCACCGCTGAGCTGGCCGTCCGCACCCCGGTGGCGGAATTCTGTGGCTATGCTGTCCATTCCCTGCTCCATCTGCAGATTATTAATACAGCCGAAGCCTGCATTATCCAGCAGAAGGACGTTGATCTTCCGGTTCTCCTGCAGGCTGGTTACCAGCTCGGAATGCAGCATCTGGTAGCTGCCGTCCCCTACCAGCGCGTAGACTTCACGCCCCGGCTCAGCCAGCTTGATGCCCAGCGCCCCGGCAATCTCATAGCCCATACACGAGAAGCCGTATTCCATATGGTAGGTATCCGGTATCTCCGAGTTCCACATCCGCTGCATATCTCCCGGCAGACTACCCGCCGCTCCAATGACAATCGCATCCTGCGGAATCGCTTCATTAATGATCCCCAGCACCTGCGTCTGGGTCAGCGAGGTGCCTAGCACCTCTGCATATTCCGGGAGCTTCTCATCGAGATGACCGGCTACCTCCGGGGTGAACGCACCTGTGTTGCCGGTGTTCACCGGATACTCCACACCAGCCAGGCGTTCCCTCTCCGCAGCCCACGATTTCTTCGCCTGGGTGATCTCATCCGTATACGCAGAGCGGTATCCCCGCTCTTCCAGCGCTGCGGCTAAGGCGTTCAAGCCTTCGGCAGCATCGCAGACCACCGCCAGCGCATCCAGCTTGGCCGCATGATATGGCGAGGCGTTCAGCGTCAGGAATTCCACCTCAGGATGACTGAACAGACTCTTCGAGGCGGTGGTGAAGTCCGTGAACCGGGTACCGACGCCGATCACCAGATCGGCCTCCGGGGCCAGCGCATTCGCGCAGCCGTTGCCGGTGACGCCGATGCCGCCGAGGTTGTACTCGAAGCTGCTGGCTACGGCGCTTTTGCCAGCCTGGGTCTCTCCGAACGGAATGGCGAATTTCTCGGCAAAAGCGCGCAGCGCCGCTCCGGCATCCCCATACCGTACACCCCCGCCGCAGACCAGCAGCGGCCGCTGCTTGCTGGCGATCAGCTCAGCCGCAGCCGCAATCTCCTGCGGATGAGGCAGCCGGGCGATGACCCGGTGAATCCGCTTGCGGAAGAAATCAGCCGGGTACTCCCAGGCCTCACCCTGCACATCCTGCGGCAGCGCAATCGTAACCGCCCCGGTATCTCCCGGATCCGTCAGCACCCGCATCGCGTTCAGCATGGCCGACATCAGCTGCTCCGGCCGGGTCACCCGGTCCCAGTATTTGCTGACTGCCTTGAAGGCGTCATTGACCGTGATCGACAAGTTATACGTATGCTCCATCTGCTGGAGCACCGGGTCAGGCTGGCGGGTAGCGAAGGTATCTCCCGGCAGCAGCAGCACAGGAATCTGATTCGCCGTTGCTGTTGCAGCAGCCGTCAGCATATTAGCAGCCCCCGGCCCTACTGAAGCCGTACAGGCAATAATCTTCCGTCTGCGGCTCTGCTTGGCGAACGCGGTTGCCGCGTGAACCATCCCTTGCTCATTGCGTCCCTGATACACCGTCAGCTCTCCCGGTGCCTCCTGCAGCGCCTGCCCCAATCCAAGTACATTGCCATGCCCGAACACGGTGAATACCCCGTGCACGAAGCGTTCCGGCCCGCCGCCGTAATCCACATACTGCTGATTCAGAAATTTAACCAGCGCCTGCGCTGTCGTTAATCGGATACGTTCCACTTCATGTCCTCCCTTCGCCTTGTCTACTGCCAGCGGGCAGTGACGACTTTTTTGCGCGTATAGAATTCTACCCCGTCGCTTCCGTTCGCATGAAGATCGCCGTAGAACGAATCCTTCCAGCCCGAGAACGGGAAGAAGGCCATCGGTGCAGGCACTCCAACATTGACTCCCAGCATGCCGGACTCGATATGTTCGCGGAAGTAACGGACTTTACCGCCATCATTCGTGAAGATACAAGCGCCGTTCGCAAACCGCGAGCGATTCGCAATCTCCACCGCCTGGGCTACATCCTTCACCCGGATCACCGACAGCACCGGCGCAAAAATCTCCTCCTGCCAGATCTTCATCTCCTCCGTCACCCCGTCGAACAGCGTAGGTCCGATGAAATAACCGTCTCCCTGTACCGCCGCATCCTCACGGCCATCCCTGAGCAGCTTCGCGCCTTCGGCGATCCCCTGTTCAATGTAGCTAACTGTCCGCTCTTTATGGCCTTGACGGATCACCGGCCCCAGGAACGTATCCTCCTCCAGCCCGTTCCCGATGGTCATGCTGTTGCACTCCCGCAGCAGGATCGAGATCAGCTCATCGGCGACTTCCTCCTGCACCGTTACCACCGAGCAGGCCATGCAGCGTTCCCCGGCAGAGCCGAAGGCCGCATTCACAATCTGGGAGGCCGAAGCCTCCAGGTTCGCGTCCGCCAGCACGATGGAGTGGTTCTTCGCTCCGGCTAGCGCCTGAACGCGCTTGAGATGGTCTGTTCCTTTTTTGTATACATATTCCGCCACCGGCTGGGATCCGACAAAAGAAATCGCCTTCACATCCGGGTGCTCCAGCAGCCCGTTCACCACCTCATGCGCGCCGTTCACCACATTCAGCACACCGTTAGGCAATCCGGCTTCCTCCAGCAGCTCCGCAAGGCGGGCCGCCAGCAGCGGTGTACGCTCCGATGGCTTCAGCACAAAGGTGTTGCCGCAGGCAATCGCCAGCGGGAACATCCAGCAAGGCACCATCATCGGGAAATTGAACGGGGTAATCCCGCCAACCACTCCAATCGGATAGCGGTACATGCCTGACTCGATGCCAGTCGCAATATCCGGCAGCTGCCGGCCCATCATCAGTGTCGGAGCACCTGCTGCGAATTCTACGCATTCAATGCCGCGTTGGACCTCGCCGTAGGCTTCTTTGAAGCTTTTGCCGTTCTCCAGGGTGATGATCTTCGCCAGCGGCTCCCAATTCTCGACCAGCAGCTGCTGATATTTGAACAGAATCCGTGCTCTGCGCGGCACCGGTGTTGCGGACCAGCCTGCAAAAGCTGCCTTAGCCGCCGCCACCGCCCGGTCTACATCGGCTCTGCCGGATAGAGGCGTTCTGCCCAGCAACTCACCTGTGGCCGGATTCACTACCGGCTCTGTCTGCTCCGTATCGGCTGTTACCCATTGCCCGTTGATATAATTTTTGAGTACTTGTGCCGTTTGCTCTGTCATTCTGTCCACTCCTTCTGTTCTATATAAAGTCTGCTGACTACCCTTACTTATTGTGCGCCTGCTGTAACCTCCTCGTTGGTTCGCAGGAAATCCTCCAGCTCCTCCAGGGTTGGCATAGCATCGGAGCAGCTGTGGCGGGAGATGACAATCGAGGCCGAGGCACTGCCGCGCCGCATCGCCTCGCTGACACTGTGCCCGCTCATCAGACTGTGGATGAAGGCTGACGCATAGGAATCGCCTGCGCCGAACGTCTTGAGCACTTTTGCCGGGAAAATCCCGCTCCGGTGGCTCTGCCCATCCGCTGTATAGCCAATCGAGCCGCTGCCGCCGTGCTTGATGACCACCAGCTCTGCCTGATGCGAGAACCAGCGGGCTGCCGTGGCCTGATCATCAGCGCCAGCCAGATTGTAGAGATTCTCCATCATGTCGAATTCTTCGCGTGTACCGATGATACAGTGGCTTTTCTCGGCTGCGAGGTTATAGTAGACCGCCGTTTCAGCGGCTGATGTCCAGGTATAAGGGCGGTAATCGAGATCGAAGAACACGGTCACGTTATGCTTGCGGGCAAATTCCAATGCCAGGAACACCGCTTCACGGGAGGGGCTCTGCGCCAGAGCAGTACCGGATATGAGCAACGCCTTGGAGCTGGCGATGTACTCCTCCGAGATCTCCTCCGTGTTCAGCAGCAGATCAGCCACATGGTCGCGGTACATTAGAATGCTGCATTCCTGCGGGCTCTTAATTTCTGTAAAAGCCAGCCCCGTCACCGCACCCGTCCGGTCCACGCACACCTGGCTGTCGTCAATGCCATCCTTGCGCAGATAGCTGCGGATGAACCTGCCCATCTGGTCGTCGGCCAGCTTGCCGATGAAGCCGGTACGCATGCCGAGCCGCGCTGCACCAATGATAATATTCGCCGGAGAGCCGCCGACATATTTGGTGAAGGTCATCGTCTCTTCCATCGGCCGCCCGGTCTCATTGGCGTTCAAATCAATACACAACCGGCCAACAGCAACTACATCCAGCCGCCGGTCAGGGTCGAACTGTAAACCGTTCATAGTGATGCCTCCTTGATCAAGCTAGGGAAAAGGTAGTTCGTTCGGTAACACGAATGGCTGTAAAACGTCATGAATTGGACAATGAAGTTGTGAATCACACAGTGAAGTTGTAATTCGTACAGTGAAGCTGTAATTCTTACAGTGAAGCTGTA
This sequence comes from Paenibacillus silagei, assembly GCF_017874735.1. Classification (GTDB taxonomy): domain Bacteria; phylum Bacillota; class Bacilli; order Paenibacillales; family Paenibacillaceae; genus Paenibacillus_AQ; species Paenibacillus_AQ silagei. The sequence continues at coordinate 615 of NZ_JAGGLV010000044.1, read as the reverse complement.
ATTCTTACAGTGAAGCTATAAATCGTATTAACGTAAGGTTAGTTTGATATGCTGCTGTAAGAGTCGCTTGGCGTGTAGATTGAATATTTCAACGTTCGATTGTTTCCTTCGTAACATCATTTCATCTCGGGGGTAGGGTAAGCGCTTAACCTAATTTTCTACTTTAGTATAGTTTAGAAGTGCGCTTTTGGCAATCCTCAATTTGAAAGCGATATCAATAATCGGGTGGAAGGAGATGAAGGGGGATATCCCCCCCCCCGAAAAACAGGTGGAAAAACGCAGCTTAATTCCGCGTTTTTTGATACTTAGGAGCAAGCAAGTGGAAAAAAAGCAACTCCTGTGATTGATTTTTCCTCCATGGGGGGTGTCCGGATTATTTAAGTGCCCTTTTTCCAACTACTGTCCCTCCGGCGGGCAATCGTTCCTCAGTAGTTGTAGTAAATCCACTTGTTCTCCGACTTAGCACACGTCATTGCTTAATGGGGAGACTGGGCTAGCCCAACACGCACTCGACCGGCCCATTGTGTTCGGTTTAATACGAAAATAAAAGTACCGGAAAACGCGCCGCAGACTGGGTTTTGACAAAAAAAGACCCACCGCCCCCAAAAAACGTTT
>NZ_JAGGLV010000043.1 GCF_017874735.1 Paenibacillus silagei | reverse complement strand
CCGTATGCGTGAATTGCGCACGTACGGATCTGTGAGGGGTAGGGGCACAATCCACGATGGAGAGGCCCCGCCTACTTGACCAACTAAAAACAGTGAAACGGAAGGCCTCCCTCTTCTAATTGTAGTCTATACAACTAAATTTGCCCGGATGGGCGAAAAGCCAGGTATAGCGGCATTTTAGTTGTACGAAATACAGCTAAACGGAGATTAGGCGGCATATCAGACGATTTAGTTGTATGAATTACAATTAAGCCCTACCCCTGCACCCTAATCGTGGCGCGGTAACCCTTCAGCAAGCCATTAACTCAACCTTCGATTGTCCTCAGCCTGTGATTGGTGAAATTATAAGTGTAATTAATATAGCGGGGCTATTTTCTACCTGCTTGTAAAAGGGTAATTGATGGCATACAGTGTAACATAGCTGTTATAGATGGTTGTGAAAGGGAGGGGTTATAGTGAGAATTATCCGTAAAATCAGTACCCTGCTGGCGGCCGTGCTGCTGCTGCCTGCCATTCTGGTGCCGCCGGGGGCAATGGCTGCCCCCGCCGGGACGAAGGCTGCGCCGTCCGGAACGGTGGCTGCTGCCGCTTCACCCGCCCAGAGTTCCGGGACGGTTGCCGCTGCCGCATCGGCAACCCCAAGTCCGGCAACGAACGGCCTGGTGCCGCTGACCGGCGCGATCAACGGAAATCTGCCGATTCATATGTCCATTAAGGTGGAGAGCGGCGGCAAGCTGACCGGCAGTTATTATTATGACAAATATAAACAGACGATCAGGCTCACCGGCAATGTCAACGGCAAAATCGCCCATATGTATGAGTATGACGCCAAAGGCAAGGAGACCGGCCATTTCCAGGGCTGGTGGATTCCCAGCACCGGCTTCGCCGGGGTATGGAGCAACCCTGACGGAACCCGCCAGCTGCCGGTAGAGGCGCTCTCGGCCACAGCCACAGCAAGTCTCAAGGCTCCTGCAGCTGCTGATTGGAGCGGAGAATGGTATATGGCAAGTAATTCGCCTTTCTACGGATCTTATGTGGAATTCAGCAATGTGAAGAGCGATAAGCTGGTTTTCTCTATGGATGCCTACGAAGGTGCCCATTCCGGTCAACTGGAGAACGAAACGGCAGTGGTCCGCAAACGGATGGCCGTCTATAAGGAAGAGGACGGTTCGGTGGTATTCTTCTATCTGCTGAACGGCAAGCTGTACGTAACCAGCCCTTCGCCGGTGTATTCTGCCGGGGCTAATGTGACCTACACCGGCGAATATACAAGAGATCCGAACGAGAAGGTCTACACGCTGAAGGACACCGGCGTCTTCAAGACGGCAGCGGAGGACAAAGCCTTCCGTAAGCTGGTAGGGGAAGATTATGATCTGTTCCTGTACAGTATGCAGCTGCTGGATGAGCCGAAGGATCTGGATGGTAAGGGGGCGAGAGTGGTGCAGGGCGGCGTGAGAGGGCTGTTCACCCTTACGGAAGCCATCATCATGTATGACAAGCAGGGCCATTACTGGGCAGCCGTACTCGACTCGGATGAAGGCGACGAACTGGAAGACATCGCTGACCCCTATGTCCGGTTCTATACGAATGTTCCCGGCACCAGCAAGCTGCCGAAGACGATTGTGAAATGGATGGAGCCTTTTTCTGATTACGAGGTGGTCTACATGAATTTCTAAACCTCGCGCGGGGGCGTTTTAAGATCTCCCTAACGGGTACAATGAAAGAGTGAGGGTCCGCCTGACATGGGTAGCTACTGCACGAGAACCTGTGTACACCGGTTATGTCAGCGGATTCACATGTCCCGCCTCTTTTCACTGAAAGGATAGGACAGCGCGCATGCGCAGGTCCTGCCGCTATAATGGAAGCTGCGGGTGCAACAAGAAACGGTATGCCTAACCCCTGACCGGGGGGCGGCATACCGTTTTTGTATGGATTCTGTAATCGCTGAAGTTCCGGCACGGAATCAAGTATATAGCCGCTTCCAGTTCGCATACCAGCGCTCGACCTTCGCGGAAGGGGCAAGCTTCAGGTCCCGCCAGAGCAGGCTGCGGAGCTTCTCGTACTGTTCCTGTACGAAGCTTAGCTCGCCCAGCCGGTTGTAGAATTCCATGAGTGCCAGGTAACCCGGCTCGTAGTAGGGATGCAGCTCGATTATCCGCTGATAGGTGCTGACGGCCTTGGTGATATTATCCTTGACGATATAATAATCGGCCAGCTCCGTGGCATGCTGCAGGGAGAGGTTCCTCAGCCGCTGCCGTTCACTCTCGGCCCACAGGTATTCGTAATCGCCGAGGAAATCGCCGGTGTAGAGCTTCAGCAGCTCTTCGTGCTCCGCAACATTATGATCATCCACCGGGTCCAGGGAGACGACTCCTTCCTCCCACAGCACTGCATCGATTTGGGTGTCGCCGCTCTCCAGCATATACCCTTCACCCACACTGGCATTGCTGATCACAAGACCAATGTCCGCCCGTTTCAGCGATTGCCTGATCTGGTAGATGGCCGTATACAGGTGGGTAGAGGCACGCTTGAACGAGACCTCGGGCCAGAGCAGCTCGATCAGCTTGTCCTTGACGACGATACGGTCTTGGTGATACAGCAGGAAGGCGAACAGCTCTTGGGCTTTGGACGTCCGCCAGCGGAAATCGCGGATAGGAACACCTCCCCGTTCGAACTGAATTGCATTGAAGCAGCGGATCAGGAGCGAGTCTGGCTTGTCCGTCTGCTCCTGGTTGACCTTCCGGCTCCTGATTCGCTGGAGGGTCCGGCTCAGTCGATCCCTGGAGACAGGCTTGAGCAGATAATCCTGCGCGCTGACCTCGAAGGCTTCCAGCGCGAAGGTGTTATGGGCGGAGACAAATACAACGGCTGAGCCGGGACAGCACTCCTCAAGCTGCTTCGCAGCCTCCATGCCGTTCAGCCCCGGCATATCAATATCAAGAAAGATAATATCTGCCTCCCAGCCGGCTGCTTCGCTCATAGCCAGCAGGGGGTTGGTATAGGTTGCCGTTACAATGGTCGATCCCAGCGCCCTGAGCGTCGATTCCAACTGAATCAGGGCGAGTCGTTCATCATCGATCAGCACTACCCTAAGCATTGTAGCACCTCCTTGTACAGGATATAGCGGATGGAGAATGGTTCACTCGATACGCCGGAGCGGAATCATAAAGGAGACGGTGGTTCCAAAGCCGGGGCGGCTCTGAATGGACAAGCCTTGCCCATAGCGTTCAATCAGCCTCCGGTTCGTATTCCATATCCCGATACCGGAGCTCTTGTCTTTATGCTTCATCAGCAGGCGGTTAATGTGCGCCTGCTCCATGCCTCTGCCATTGTCCTGCACCGCAAGCCGGACATGCTCCTCCTCCTCTTCAATGCGGATAGTAAGTAGGCCTCCCTCTATAAGACTGAGCAGCCCGTGACGGACAGCATTCTCTACCAGCGGCTGCAGGATCAGCGGGGGAACCCGCAGCAGTCCGGTATAATTCCGTTCCCACTTGACCTCCAGCCGTTCGCCGAACCGCACCTTCTCGATATATAAATAGGCCTCCACTAACGATAGCTCCTGCTTCAATTGAACCAGTGTACCGGTGTTCATCAGGTCAAAGCTTGAGCGCAGGTAGGAGGAGAAGGCTTCAATCAGCTGCTGCATCTGGCAGAGATCAATGGTACTTAGCGTAGCGATGGAGTTCAGGGCATTGAACAGGAAGTGAGGGCGAATCTGCGCCTGGAGGTAAGCCATCTCCAGCCGCAGGCTGTGAGCGATGCTCTGCTTCAGCCGCGCCAGTCCGGTAACCCGGTATTTCAATTCCAGGCTGTCTACCGGCTTGTTCACATAATCATTAGCCCCCAGCTGAAATCCGTAGTAGATCTCCTCACGCATAGCACGTGCCGTCAGCAGCAGCACCGGTAACTCTGACACCGGATAACGCTCCCTTACCCGGCGGGTAAGCTCATAGCCGGACATGCCGGGCATCATCACATCGGTAATCAGCAGATCCCATGATTCCTCCTCCAGCCGGATCAGGGCTTCCTCCCCGCTTAACACAGAGGTCAACTGATAGATATCCTCATGCAGAATGGTTGCGAGCACCCGGAGATTAACCGGGTCATCGTCAACAGCCAGTATCTTCAGTTCAGCTCCCTCCGTATCCAAGCCGGAGGGGGACGGAGGCACCCCCGCAAGGAATGGCTCTTCGTCCTTATTGCGAACATGGACACTCCGGCCGGTGTAAGAAGCGCCCGGTGCTTCCTCTGCTTCCATCCTGCCGAACTGCTCATCCGTGAAGAAGGACTTGGCTGCCAGCGGCAAGGTGAAGCGGAAGACCGAGCCTGCTCCCGGCTTGGACTCCACGGTCAGCCTGCCTCCGTGCAGCTCCACCAGCTGCCGGGTGATGCCGAGGCCCAGACCCAGGCCTCCCCGGTCTTGTCCGCCTGCCTGTTCATAAGGAAGGAAGATGCGTGAGAGTGCTTCTTCCTCCATACCCGCACCTGTGTCGGCTACACTGACCAGCAGCTGGCCGTCCGCTTCTTCGGCAGTCACACGGATGCTGCCGCTCTCTGTCCATTTCACTGCATTATGTATCAGGTTGAAGAGAATCTGGATCAGCCGCTTCTCATCGGCCCATACGGGCGGCAGCGAAGCGGATACGCTTACATGAAGCGTCAGGTTCTTGCCCTCCGTTAAGTAACGGAGCGTATCCGCAACGCCTGCCGCTGTAGTATAGACAGACAACGGCACCGAATGAAGGACCATCCGGTTCTCCCGCAGCAGGGTGAGATCCAGCAGATCATCCAGCAGCTGTGACATTTGCCGTCCGATGCGTACCAGCAGCTCCAGGTCTCCGGCTTCTTCATCCGGAGAGGCTGCCCGCTTCTTGTCGTATTCCGACTGGGCAATGCTCATCATTCCGTGCAGCGGAGTCCGCAGCTCATGCGAGGTATTCATCAGGAACCGGTCCTTCTGCTTGTCGGCCTGTACCAGTTGTTCATAGAGCGCCCTGTTCTCATTGGACCGCCGGATATATTGCTTCAGGGCATACGCCGAGAATCCGGCGATAGCAGCCAGAATATCTATGGAGTAGAACGGCAGATTCTTCCGGTAACTATTCACCGTGGTTCCCCAGATCACTCCGGATAGAATCGAGGAGCCGATGAAGGTAAGGAATCCGACGTCTTTTTTTTGCTTATAGACCATAATTCCGAATAGCACAAACATCCAGCAGGGGGGGATCATATACAGGAGGCTGAAATAAATAGTGGCATTGGACAGAACGATATGGATCGGAAGGAAGCATAGGCAAAGTGTATAGAGCAGAAGAAGCAAGCTGTACACCTTGAAGGCCCGGCTGACTGCCTGGGCACTGTAGAATTTGTAGGTAAGCAGCAGCATGAAAAAGACCATCCATACATAAGACAGCAGCTTGACCTTGATTCCCCAGGTATAGTTCAGCGGCAGCACAAGGGACAGCAGGACGTCATTATCCGCTGCGATGGAGAGGGCTATGATGATCAGCAAAAGCGCAAATAACAGCAGGGCCGGGTGTTCTTTGTCAAGCAGGTACAGAATACAGACATATAGTGCGTGAAGAAGAAGGATGATGATTGTAGTTAACTGAAAAGAGGTAGAGTACCAGCGCTCCTTCTGAACCATAGACTGGGCGCCGAAACGGATGGAATAGGAAATGCCTGCCTTCTCCCCATGCTCATAATTGGCAGTCTGGATCAGGACAAGCATGTCCTTCGTCCCTTTCGGGGGGAGGTAGTGAACGGCATAGGGAACGGCCATGGGACGGTACAGATCCTTGCGTGCTGCGGGTTGACCCATAGCCCGAAGGGGGCGGCCGTTAATCTCGATCCGGGAAGAAGCCTGGATCTGCTGGACCCAGAAGCTGTAGGGCTCATCCAGCGGCTGATCTACCAGAATATGCAGGGCATAGGTACCATAGCCCAGCGAGGAACCGGACATGGCTTCCTTCCAGTTGCCGGGTACCTGAACAGGGACAGCATCCCCGGCAGTGCCGGAGCGGATATCACTTTCGCTTACCAGACGGTTAGGATAGAAGTCCCATGTCCCGTCAAGGGCAAGTGAATGGGCCTGCTTGAAGGTCCAGCCGCGTAAATCAAGTACGCCCGCCGCCGCGCCGGGCTGCTCCGGCAATGCAAAGATCTGCTGCCATGCCCGTTGCATACCCAATAGCAGAGTCATATATATCACGATTAATGTCAGATGCTTCATGTAATATTTGGAATTTTTATTCATCATTCAGAAAGAATTCGACAAACCAGAGTCAGAACCTCTAAAAAAATTAAATAAATTCTGTGACGATTCGAAGGGACTTCTGTGAATGATCCTGGCGGCTAGTGTCAGAATCAGACTCGTTCTTTTGTCCTGCTTTCCAGGCGGGCCAATAGTGCTGTTTGCACAGCCCTTTCGCATAGTGTCTTCTGTTGCAGTTGTCCATAGTGCATTTTCTTTCATTGATGGCTCTGAGTCTTCCCATATATGCATCCCTCCATAACGGTATCGGTTCAAGTCAAGCCCATTATAGAGAACCCTCATAGACAAGAACTGAACAAAAATGGAATTTAAATTCCAAAAAATATCATTGGTATCCGCTTCAGCATTTATCTTACGAAGGTTCATGCGAAACTATTAGGTGATTTTACTCATTTATAGAATAAGGAGCAATAGAACGCTCTCCCGCAGAACTATCTTGATCTGCGGGAGAGCGGGCTGCTGCAAGTATTAAAATTAACAATCGCACTATTCCAACTCATAAATGCTTAGGTTAGACAAGGCTGCATTAAATGTCTGAGTTCCTACACCGCTTAATGTACCATTTCCTCTGAAATAGAGTTCTATTGAACCCGCCGTTGGTCGGATTATACCGGATGATTGAACTGTATAATCCCAATCAGCGGTTGTAGAACCTGCTGATTCAGTGCCGAAATAGGTAATATGCGTAATGCTTGAACCGAGGTTGGTTAATATCTCGATAGCAGTTACATCAAGACCTGCAGGTGCTGTTATCCGAAAAGAAAAAGAAACATGATATACGTGATTCGCCAATAAATCTATACCCTGGCCAAGAGAAACTAGCGTTATGCTTCCATTACTATTATTAAATGTTTCTTCAAATACTAGTCTTGTAAGAGTAGTGGGCACATTGAGGGTAGTAAGTGTGAACTTCGCATTGGGGTTATTTATAACTTCGATAACCCCGGTAGCCCCGGTAACCCCGGTGAGGCCGGTGAGACCGGTAACACCGGTAACGCCTGTGGCTCCAGTTACAGTAAGGCCGGTAACCCCTGTGGCTCCGGTAACACCGGTAGCACCCGTAGCTCCAGTTACAGTGATACCGGTAGCGCCCGTAGCCCCGGTAGCCCCGGTAACGCCGGTAAGGCCTGTAGCCCCGGTAGCCCCAGTTATCCCGGTAACGCCTGTGACACCCGTAAGACCAGTGGCTCCGGTCACTGTGATGCCTGTAGCCCCAGTTACCCCTGTAGCTCCTGTAGCGCCAGTAAGGCCTGTAGCCCCGGTTAGCCCGGTAACGCCTGTAACACCCGTAAGACCTGTGGCTCCGGTCACTGTAAGACCTGTAGCTCCAGTTACCCCTGTAGCTCCTGTGGCGCCAGTAAGACCTGTAGCCCCAGTTACCCCGGTGGCCCCTGTGCCACCTGTGATCCCTGTAAGGCCCGTAAGACCGGTGTTCCCCGTGGCTCCTGTTTCTCCTGTGGCTCCCGTAGTGCCAGTAATCCCCGTAGCTCCAGTACTGCCGGTGATGCCGGTCAGTCCGGTGTTTCCGCCTGTTCCGCCTGGACCTGGGCCAGTCTGTCCCGTAAGCCCTGTAACCCCGCTCTGCCCTATCTCTTCCCACTGCGGTGGCCAGTCGCCCCCTCCGTTCTGGCTGCTGCGGTAATACAGGGCAGGGTTCGAGACATAGAGCTGCTGTACGTAATTTCCGACCCTGGAGACATACAAGGTCCAGACCGCTGGATGAAGAACAGGTGGACTGTCAGGAGGTGTGACCAAGCTATCGGGATCATTAGAACTGTAGACGCCTGGCTGATTAAAGGAGCTTAAAGGGGAGTCTGGGCTCTCCTCGTTAAGAGACACTGCACCAACATCGGCAGCGTCGAGATCAACGGTACCAGCTTGGCCGTTGATGGTGACAGCGCCGCCGGGGGCGCCAGTAGGGCCTGCAGGCCCGGCGGGCCCGATGACGGCAACAGGCAGATCCGCAGCAGTATTCATCTTCGAATCCAAGATCATTTCCAGCATTGAGGTCGTATTGAGCATGGATCGTACGTTGTTGTTAACCTGCAGTAACTGTGCCACTGTCGCGGGCGGGCCGCTTAGCCCTGGCAAGGTCCCCAGGGCATACTGGATCTTCTCGCCTTCTGCATTGATAATGTGTGCCAGACCCAGCTCTTCCATAGCGATGGAAGAGAAGATCAGATTAACGGCATCATCCCGTGTCAATGACACGGACGGTGTAATATTGGGTAGATTGGGTGTTGACAAGGAAACCCCTCCTTCGCTCGAACTTTAAATTTCGGTTCTGGTTCATAAACAAAGTCCCCCTCTCGGTGGCAGAATACCGGATTGTGAAGAGGGGAATCCCTTTATTCAAGAAGCTTACTCTACCTGGAAAATGCTCACATTAGACCATGGTTGATATATCGTACCGGTAGTCGTTCCTGCAAAAGTCATACTTGCATCCAGCCGAAGGATTTGATTTCCGGTGGGGGCTGTTTGGAATAATCCGCTTGATTCCAGTGTCATGGCTGTTGAACTTGTGTTGGGACCAGGGCCTTTGCTTCCAACATTGGAGATATGAAGGGCAGCGCCGTTCAGATAGGATTGTACTACCCCTTGAGTTACAGCGACATTACCGGGATTAATCGTTACTCTAAATGAAAATGACAGATAATAAGTGCTGTCTGGTAACAAAGAAAGCGTATCCCCGCCCGTTAGTGTGATGGTCCCATTACTGTTGTTAAACAGCTCAGACAATCCTATCGTAGTTGGTGTGGCAGTCAAAACTGCTGCAGCTGGCTGGAACATAGCATTCAAGTTCGCACCGGTGGCTCCAGTCATTCCAGTTGCGCCGGTCATACCGGTAACACCAGTAACACCGGTGAGGCCAGTAACGCCAGTCAAGCCAGTAACACCAGTCATGCCGGTAACGCCGGTCATGCCGGTGAGGCCTGTAACGCCGGTGAGTCCGGTAACGCCCGTGAGTCCGGTGAGCCCCGTGAGTCCGGTGAGCCCCGTGAGGCCGGTAACGCCAGTGAGGCCAGTAACGCCAGTCAAGCCGGTGAGGCCAGTCAAGCCGGTGAGCCCGGTTAAGCCTGTAACGCCTGTCAAGCCAGTGACTCCCGTGAGCCCTGTAACGCCCGTAAGCCCGGTGAAGCCGGTGAGCCCGGTGAGCCCAGTGGCACCCGTAAGTCCGGTAACGCCTGTGAGTCCCGTAACGCCTGTCAAGCCCGTGAGTCCCGTGAGCCCGGTGAGCCCCGTGAGTCCTGTAACACCCGTGAGTCCAGTGAGTCCTGTGAGTCCCGTGACGCCGGTGGCGCCCGTGAGTCCGGTAAGTCCTGTGACGCCGGTGAGTCCTGTGAGCCCCGTGAGCCCCGTGAGCCCTGTAGCGCCCGTGAGTCCAGTGAGTCCTGTGAGTCCTGTGAGTCCCGTGACGCCGGTGGGTCCCGTGACGCCTACACCGGTTGCCCCTGTAGCGCCAGACTCACCCTGTTGTCCAATTTCGATCCAGCCGGTCCAGTGGGCCCCGTCGTCCTGGCTGCTTTGGTAATACAGTGCAGGATTTGAAACATAGATTTGTTGTACAAATCGTCCGACCTTGGAGACATACAAGGTCCAGACTGCAGGGTGGAGGACGGGAGGACTGTCCGGTGGCGCAACGCCATCCGGATTATTTGAACTGTAGACACCCGCTTCTGTAAATGAGCCTAGAGATGCATATGACAATTCCTCGTTAAATGGCACTGCGCCTATGTCCGCAGCATCCAGTACCACATCCCCTACTTGACCGTTGACGCTGGTGACCTCTCCCGCTTCACCTGTGGTGCCCGATGCCCCCGTGGGTCCAACCAGAGTAGGAACACTGGCGGCCGTCGACAGCTTCGAGTCCAGCATCATTTCCTGCCTCAAAATCATATTCAGCATCGCTTGCGTGCTGCTGTTCACCTCCAGTACCTGCTGAAGGGTCGCCCCTGGTCCGGTAATTCCCGGCAGTGTGCCCAGGGCGAACTGGATTTTCTCTCCTTCCGCATTAATAATATGCGCCAAGCCCAGTTCCTCCATAGCAATAGAAGAGAACAAGAGGTTCAGGACATCATCCCGTGTCAATGTAATCGACGGGGTGATGTTTGGAATATTAGGTGTAGACATTATAAAAAACCTCCTTGTTGATGGGATCGTACAATTTATTCATGAACGTTCTTACAGGTACTGGGCAGACTCCACTTAATTTCATTAATTTTCATTCGTATTTAGCCTCCCGTCTGCATATAAATGATGTACCAAGTCCGACAAAACCACTAAATGAAAACCATTAGTTAAAGGAGGGGAGCTTTTGCCCACAGAAGCTGCAACCTTGCGTGAGCAAATTCTGAAGCTGACAGCAGAATATTACGACATCCGTTGGCCCGGCCGGTCCTTCGTGCCTGGGCGCGATTACGTGCCGGTCAGCGGCAAGGTGTTCGATGGCGAAGAATTGATCAGTCTGGTGGATGCTTCACTTGATTTCCACCTGACTGCGGGCAGATATACTGGCGAGTTCGAGCGGAGGTTCTCTCAGATTATGGAGAGAAAGCATACCCTGCTGGTTAACTCCGGTTCCAGCGCGAATCTGCTTGCCGTGGCAGCACTTACCTCGCCGCTGCTCGGTGAACGGCGGCTGCGGCAGGGCGATGAGGTGATTACCGTAGCCGCAGGCTTCCCGACCACGGTCAATCCGTTGATTCAGCATGGCCTGATTCCGGTGTTCGTGGATGTGGAGCTGCCTACCTACAATATAAATACAGCACAGCTTGATGAGGCACTCAGTCCGCGTACCAGAGCGGTCATGCTGGCACATACACTCGGTAATCCTTTCGACCTGGCTAGTGTTAAGGCATTTACGGACCGGCATGGGCTGTGGCTGATTGAGGATACCTGCGATGCTGTCGGGTCCCTGTATAAAGGTAGGCCGGCCGGTTCCTTCGGCGATCTGGCCACGGTCAGTTTTTTCCCGGCGCATCATTTGACCATGGGAGAGGGAGGCGCAGTGCTGACCTCGGGTGCCCGCTTGAAGAAAATTGTTGAATCTCTTCGTGACTGGGGCAGAGACTGCTGGTGTCAGCCAGGAACCGACAATACCTGCGGCAAGCGGTTTGACTGGACCAAAGGCGAGCTGCCTGCCGGATACGACCACAAATATACGTATAGCCACATCGGCTACAATCTGAAGGCTACTGATATGCAGGCGGCCATCGGGGTCTCCCAGCTGGAGAAGCTGGAGGGGTTCCATGCGGCACGCAGACGTAACTTTGAACATCTGAAGGCTGCGCTGAAGTCAGCGGAGGAATGGCTTATTCTTCCCCAGGCGACGCCGCACAGTGATCCGAGCTGGTTCGGCTTCCCGTTGACGGTGAGGGAAGATTCACCCCTCTCGCGCAATGAATTGGTGCGCAAGCTGGAGGAGTCGCGAATCGGCACCCGGCTCTTGTTCGCCGGGAATCTGCTCAAGCAGCCTGCGTACTCCGGTGTAGCGCACCGCGTGGCCGCGCCGCTCATTCAGACGGACAGGATCATGAACGATACGTTCTGGGTGGGAATCTATCCGGGACTTTCGACGGAGATGCTGGATTATACTGCTGAGGTATTGCTGGGCTTGCTGAAAGGTAAGGAGGTAAGAAGATGAAGGTAGTCATTCTGGCCGGCGGCTACGGGACCCGGATCAGTGAAGAGACCGATGTGAAGCCCAAGCCGATGATTGAGATCGGCGAGAAGCCGCTGCTGGTGCATATTATGGAGCATTATGCCTCTTACGGCTTTGATGATTTTGTCATTTGCCTGGGGTATTTGGGGAATGTCATCAAAAAATATTTTGCCGATTTCTATCTGCAAAGCTCCGATGTCTCGTTCGATTTCGGCAATGGCAACCAGATGACACGCCATAACCGTCAGCAGCGGAACTGGAAGGTAACGCTCGCGGATACGGGCAGGGAGGCGATGACTGGCGGAAGAATCCGGCAAGTCCACAAATACACCGGCAATGAACCGTTCATGCTGACCTATGGGGATGGTGTTGCGGACATTAATATACAACACTTACTGGATTTCCACCGCAGTCACGGGAAACTGGCTACTATAACTGCAGTTCAGCCGTCGGGGCGCTTCGGTTCGCTGGATATAGTAGAGGATTCCAAGGTTACCGGCTTCGTAGAGAAACCCAAAGGCGACGAGGGTTGGGTGAATGGCGGTTTCTTCGTCCTTCAGCCTGAGGTGTTCTCCCTGATCGAGGGCGACCGCACCGTCTGGGAGCAGGAACCGCTCCGGGAGCTGGCCGCGCGGGATGAACTGAGGGCCTACAAGCACCACGGTTTCTGGCAGCCAATGGATACGCTCCGTGACAAGCGTTATCTGGAGGAGCTGTGGCGGGAGGGAGGGCTCCCGTGGATGAGAAAGAACTGACCACGGCGGAATTCTGGAAGGGGCGGCGTGTCTTCGTGACTGGACATACCGGCTTCAAGGGAAGCTGGCTCACCAAGTGGCTGACGATGCTGGGCGCAAGGGTGAGCGGTTATGCCTGGGACCGGGATGAGCATAAGCTCTTCCCGCTGATCGGAGCTGCGCCGGAGGTCGATACAGTCTGGGGAGATGTGCGGAACAGGCAGCGTCTAGATGCAGCACTGCGGGAAGCGGCCCCGGAGGTGGTCTTCCATCTGGCTGCTCAGCCGCTGGTCCGTACCTCGTACCAGTTCCCTGCCGACACGTTCGAGGTCAATGTGATGGGTACGGTGAACCTGCTGGAGGCGGTCGCAAGCGCAGTAGATTCAGGGACCCCGGTCCGAGCTGTCGTTAACGTTACGACGGATAAATGCTACGACAACCGTGAGTGGATCTGGGGCTACCGCGAGACTGATCCGCTGGGCGGCTATGATCCTTATTCTTCAAGCAAGGCGTGTTCTGAGCTGGTTACGCAGGCTTACCGCAACAGCTATTTCCATCCGGCACGCTATGCCGAACATGGTGTAGCTGTTGCTACCGCCAGGGCGGGCAATGTCGTCGGGGGTGGCGATGATTCCCTGGACCGGCTGGTTCCGGACTGCCTGCGGTCATTCGCTGCCGGCTTGAGGCCGCTGCTGCGCAGCCCGGGGGCGACGCGGCCCTGGCAGCATGTGCTGGAGCCGCTTAGCGGCTATCTGCTGCTGTCCGAGAAGCTGGTGCAGAAGGGAGCAGAGTATGCCGCCGCCTGGAATTTCGGCCCGGAGGAGCAGAGCGTCCACAGTGTCGAGAAGGTGGCCGTCCGGCTCGCAGCGCTCTGGGGAGAGGGAGCAGGCGTTGATATTGCCGGTATCTCCGGGCTGCATGAGGCTGGTGAACTGCAGCTTGACAGTACCAAGGCCCGCCGCTTGCTGGGCTGGCGCTCCCGCTGGAGTGTGGAGCAGGCTCTGCAGAAGACAGTGGATTGGCAGAGAGCACTGGATGCAGGGCAGGATATGCGGGACATCAGCGAGCAGCAGATTCGCGAATATATGACACAGAACCTATAGGAGGGCACTAATGATTACTATCAGTCTATGTATGATTGTGCGTGATGAAGAGAACGGCCTGGGCCGGTGCCTGGATGGTGTGAAGGATATTGCGGACGAGATTGTCATTGTCGATACGGGCTCCACAGACCGGACAAAGGAGATTGCCGCAGAATATGGGGCAGTGATCTATGATTTTGAATGGATTGACAATTTCGCTGCAGCCCGTAATGAAGCCTTCAGCAAGGCAACGAAGGAATATATTCTCTGGCTGGACGCAGATGATACCATTGAGGAAATTGACCGGGTGCGCTTCAAGAAGCTGAAGGAGACACTGTCGCCGCAGTACCAGTCTGTGACCATGCCCTACAATCTGGCCTTCGACAGTGAAGGCAAAGTGACCTCAAGTCTGAGACGCAACCGGCTAGTTCGGCGTGACTGCGGCTTCCAGTGGATCGGACCGGTGCATGAGTATCTGGCTGTTGCGGGCAATACTTTTGAGAGCGAAGTTTGTATTACTCACAAGAAGGATAAGGTCCATACGGACCGCAACCTGCGCATCTACCGTGGACGCCAAGCCAGTGGCGAGGAGTTCTCGCCGCGCGATCTCTACTATTTTGCCAATGAGCTCCGGGATCATGCCATTCACGAAGAAGCGCTGGAATATTACGAGAAATTCCTGCAGACCGGACAGGGCTGGGTTGAGGATAACTATCAGGCCTGCCTGAAGATGGCAGAATGCCACGGGCACCTGAGTAATAAGGCCGGGAAAATGAACGCACTGTACCGTACCCTTAATTATGATATCCCCCGTTCCGAATTCTGCTGCCGTCTGGGCAGTGAATTCGTGGAAGCTGGAGAGTTCCAGCGGGCGATCTACTGGTTCGAACAGGCGATTTCGCTGCCGCAAAGATCTACCCTGGGACTGCAGGATATGACCTCTACTACCTGGGTGCCGCATCTGCAATTATGCGTATGTTATGACCGATTGGGTCAGTACATCAAGGCCAATTACCATAATGAGTCAGCTCTATTCTATTATCCTACACACCCAAGTATGCTGCATAACCGAAAATATTATAAAGAGCTGCTTGGAGATTCCTTCAACGAATTATTTAGAGTTTCTTAAGCAGGTAATCTGCCGCCTTTAAGGCAGCATAATAGACAGGCAACGTTCTCCGGAACAGGCCTGTCTATTTATTTTGCGGGACGAAAATTATAGAAATAGGTATTTTTACACATTTATTGCGAGGCACATGAATACCATTAAAGTAAATAAGTCCACCTAAAATAGAGGAGCGATGTTATGGTACGCCATTACACCCAACTGGAAATCATTAATTTATCGAAATTGCCTCCGACCACAGTGAAGAGATGGCTGGAATATTTCTCTTACTTCGTACCGGGGACCCGGCAAGGAGATCAGGTGCTCTATCCCTATGAAACTCTGAAACTGTTAAAAAGAATCAGTGAGCTGCGCATGGAACGCTATCATCTAAGCACCATTGTGCGCCTGCTGATCGAGGAGGGGTTCCCGATGTACAGCAAAGGTGAACAAGAGCTTCCCGTACCGGAGCGAACGGAAAGCCGTATGGCCGAGGCCCCGGAGCCGGACAGACAGCAGCAGCTTGTGGCTTCCCTCTCCTCGCTGGCCAATGAGCTGATCCGGATTGCGGATCATTTGAATCACTTGAAGGTGCAGTAGGTGGAGTTTACATGATTAGGGCTTGTCCATTTCTATGTGCAAGTGTACCTGTTGCATCTTATAGGCTAAATTGAGGGTTTCAGCAAGCAGCGAACAGGACATTGCCCTGTACATAGCACCAGGTTCCTTACGGCTCTGCCGCCACCCTCAATATGTTGTTGTGTCCGGTCTGGCGGGAGTATGACAGTTGCCTGTTATTCCTCATCTTCCTCAATTTCAGTAGTTAGTTCTTCTTCCAGCAATCGTGCCGACAAGGCACCAGAGTCACTCAACAAACGCAGAATCCGGTCCATTTTGCTGAGACTAAGCCACTGGCCCTTAGTAATCTCTTCGAGCAATCTGGCGGTTGTATTATTCAACTGGATCATGTTGAGGAAATTCATGTTTCCGGGATTCGATAGCACGAAGGCCTGCATCGCTTCCGCTTCCGCGTTGATAATGTGAGACAAGGACATCTCGTTGATCGCAATAGAGGTGAGCAGGAGAGAGATGCTTTCCTCCCGCGTAAGCGAGATATCGGGAGTTATATTGGGGATGTGGGGCATTGACATGCAGATCTCCTCCAAAACGTGAAAGGTTGCTTTGCGCTTAATTATCTAGTCATAGCTATGTATACTTCAGGCACAGATTGTCCTATTCCTGTTATTCTCTGAAATCCGCCAAATCCGATATACCTGGGACAAATGGTGATAGGGACAAGTCAAAAGCACATATATATAACAGTAACTAAATCAAAGCAGGCAGCGGGGGGGATGAAGCGATGCTACAGCGGGAACGGTTGATCAAAGCGATTATTCTGGCTGCGGCGCTGGAGGAAGAAGCGGTCTCGGCTCTGATCGCAGTTGAAATCCGCAAGCTGGAATATATGTATGATGATGAATACAGCTGGGAAGAAGAATTAGAGATGGGGGGGCTTGACGCCCTGCAGGAGGCGGTGGCCAGAATCATCACGGCCCTGGCCCAGCATCAGGCCATGATCTGCCGGACGCTGGAAACCAGCAGACGGCTGGTGCGAGAGGTGAACGGGTATGAAGGCTGAAGCCCGGAAATCGGAGGATGAGCTATTGGTGCAGGCGATTCATAAAACAATGGGACAGATGGAGCAGCTGAAGCAGGCTTGTCTGCGGCTCTCGGTCAATGCGGACGACGAGCTGGCGCTGTTCATGCGCGAGACAGAACGGCTGCTTGAACGAGCTCAGTCTAGAGGCCAGGAGACTGAGAGGCAAGAACCAGAGTATAGGGAGCAGGCTTCCACCGTTATCAAGCAGACCATTCGTCCTGCGGATGCATACGTATCCGGGGGCAAGTATCTCTATAATACGGGTAAGTCCGTCCGGTTCATCCAGCGGCGCTCGGCGCAGGCCACGCGCAAACGGACGTCCCATAAGAAGCGTGGGCAGACAGTAGGAGTACGCGCAGCCAGTGAACGCAAGCGGCAGCAGAGGCAACAGCTGAAGCCTGCTATTCAGCCGCAGCAGCCGAAGAAAGCAGTGGAGCGGCAGCAGCCGAAGAAGGCAGTAGAGTGGCAGCAGCCGAAGAAGGCAGTGGAGTGGAAGCCGCCGAAGAAGGCGGCGGAGCGGCAGCAGCCCAAGAAGGCGGTGGAGCGGCAGCAGCCTAGGAGTACGCAAACTACAAGTACACAGCAGTCCGTTGACTATGGTGGGATTAGAACCTCGTCCAACCTGCAGCGCTCCCTGTAAGATGAACTATTGTGTGAGGAGCAACCGCCTTCAAGCTCTGCCCTCGCCGGGCAGTTGCCATACTCCTGCTTCGGAATCATAAGCATTTACCACTCTGGCAGGATTGCCCGCTGCGATGCAGAAGTCCGGCAAATCCCGGGTCACCACACTGTTAGGTGTGACCCGGCAGCCCATGCCAATGGTTACATTACCCACAATGACACAGTGGGCGCCAAGCTCGCTGCCCGCACCGATCCTCACCTGCTGGCTGGCGGAGGTAATCCATTGGTCGCGAATGGGGATGCCAATCTGGCGGTACTGGTGGTCAGTGTCGGCAATATATACATCTGGTCCGACGATGACATTCTCCTCCAGAATGACGCTGTTCGCAGCGGTAATGATCAGATTGCGGCTGCAGCTGCAGCCGTCTCCGATCGCAATGGCAGGCGGTGCTCCTTGACCGGGATGAATTACTGTAAACCAGCTATTTTCTTGTATAAGCACATTGCGGCCGATAGCGACTTTCTCCGGACAGTTGATATCGGTCTTAAGCATGATCAGACTGCCGGGTCCAAACGTACTGAAGCGCTGTTGAAATTCCGGGCTGATACCGTTCATTTTGTAATCATCCTTTCGTTACACCGGGCAAGTCTGCTCAGGCTTGCCCGGTATTGCGTTTGTCAGATATGCTGGTGCTTGGCCTGAATGGATTTGATATGTGTATAGAGATCATCAAAGTATAATTCGTTCTGATAAGCCTCCCTTAAGACCTCTTCAAAATCCCCGGGCTGCAGCTGCTTAAGATTATTCTCCAGCATATAGTTGTACCACCATAGCAAAAAGGTGTAGGCGATATGTTTCTTCTCAGCAGCCATTACGGCTTCACTCAATCCCTTGTCCAGGAAGTAACTTAGAACATTGAAATAAGATTTAATGAATGTCTTGGCGAAGCTGTATCCGCCTGTAATCTTGTCGCTGCTTGTCAACAGCTTACGGCGGTAGACACAATAATCCGGTGTAATCCTTAGAATAGAGAGTTCCATATAGACCTGGATAAGATTGGAGTTGATGAA
The DNA here is from genome assembly GCF_017874735.1 of Paenibacillus silagei. GTDB lineage: Bacteria > Bacillota > Bacilli > Paenibacillales > Paenibacillaceae > Paenibacillus_AQ > Paenibacillus_AQ silagei. Next base: position 14,096 of record NZ_JAGGLV010000043.1, on the reverse strand, counting down.
TAGTTCCGGTGTAGGAATCTGCTCGAATTCCTTCCTGCGCATAATAATTCCCGAAATAAATGTAATGTAGATGGAGGCATGCTGCACATAATTACTTATACCCGCAGCCCGGTCAACCTGTCCGGTATTTCTAAGGATATCAAGGAAGAGTAAGCTGCAGTCCTTGTTATGTTCGATAAGGTGGCAGATCTCTTGTAGAGAGCCAGGCAGCCAGTAGTCATCGTCGCCGTGAAGCTTAATGAATTCACCGCGGGCATACCTTGCACATTTCAAAAAGTTGGAGTCTGCGCCTTCATTGAACTCATTGCAGAAGTAGCGCAGATTAGAAAAGCGTGACTGATACCTACGAACAATGTCTTCAGTATGGTCTGTAGATGCGTTGTTGGAAACGATCACCTCAAAGTCTTCCAGTCTGGCGTTCTGGCTATAGATACTATTCAGGCAATGATCCAGTTCTGCTTCGCGGTTATAAGTCGGAATGCAGATGCTGAGCAGCAGGGGCTTGGTACCGCCCTCTGTAGTCTGAGCTTCGTCTGTTGAATTCAAAGCTTCTTCTTCAACTGATGAGCTGTCGCCTGTTAACCATCTCCTGGTATTGGAATCATATTGCTTGATCACTCTGGCGGGAACACCGCCTGCTACACAATAGTCGGGAATTACCGTGCCGGATACAACGACAGATCCAGCATGTATGACGCATCCCTTGCCGATGGACACTTGCCCTGAAATGACAGTGTTGGCGCCGATCCAACTCCCGGAGCCGATCGTCACGATGTGACTCCAGGAGTCCACTCCTTGCTTCATGATGGGCAGATGGATGTTCTCATAGGCAAGATTGTGATCCGATATGTGCACATTAGTTGAAATGGCTACTTGTGTACCGATCACAATACGGTTGACTGCCGACAGACTGCTCCGGCGCCCGATATCGCTTCCGGAGCCAATCTGAATGCGCGGCTCGCTGGCAAGATTATTGTAAGGAAGCATAATCCAGCAATCTGCCTGGAGCTTAACGCCATTGCCCAGTGCAACACCCTCCATGCCAAACAGATCGCAGGTGGGATGGATGTTGCAGTCACTGCCAAGCCGGTGGAACCGGTGCTGGCCGTGGCTTTTGCCATAGCCATATTGGTCGAGGTAGACCTGCCGGGCTTCTTCATAGCCGTTGGAGGTAGTTACGAAGCCGCAGTCATGCAGACACCAGGGCAGCCGCTGTTTGGGGACCCCCACTTCATAACCGTTGTTAATGAATTCCTGGCTGTGTGATGCATCATAGAAGTGCCATCCGGTGAATAAGTCCTTACGCCAGGGCAGGTCATACTGTGTAACCATCAGCAGACCGTCGAGCGCTTCTACGGATTCGTATGCGCCCGCCGGCTGAATGAATTCCAGGGGCTGAAGCCTTCCTGTATGGCTGTCTATTACTCTGCCGTACTTCTGAGTGGAATCCCACCAGATACCGGAAGAGGGCAGCGTCTTGGCCCCGGCTACTCCAAGCATACCCAGTGAAGGGTGCTCAGAGAACAGGCGGACGATGTCCGCAATAAATTCCGGATGAAGGATATGAACGTCCTGATGCAGATATACCTTGTACTTGGCATCCGACCGGCGCATAGCTTCATCGTAACCCGCAGCCAAGCCGGAGGCATTCCTCACGATTTGGAGGTCTACGTTAAATCCCTCCGGTTTGATTAGCTGCCGTAAATTCTGCTGACTCTGCTCCGCCAGCTCCTCATCATTCACACACATGATAAAACAAACTTTACGCTCATCCATATCGCTGAAATCCTCTCCTTTACCCTCAAGGTCCGGTATTCTCCATCTTTACCGGACTTTATGGACCCGAAGTTTTCGGTATCGCCGTCTGCCTGGGCATAGTCTATGTATATTCAGGCAATGCCCAAACATCAATTTTTTTTGGAGGAAGCAGTAATTATCAGGCAGATCCAGTGTGTCCAGCGGCCCCGGTCATAGTATAGCGGCATAGACAGAACAGCGGATTTGACTGCAATAGTGCATATTGCCGTGACATCCAGGGATTAATGGAAGCTCCGGGATACTCAGAATCTGCACTGCGCTCCCAGTCCCGCCTATTCAGAACAACCGACGGGGGAGAGAATGGACTTGAAGCCGAGTGCTTGACGTATTCGGACAGCCCCTCCAGCCGTTCCGGCTGCGGAGGACGGCGGGTGTGCATGGGATGAATCAGTAGGATACCGCAGTCAGAATAAGAATCCAGCACATTCAGTAAGGGTGCAAGAGCATTTGGAAGGAAGGAGGCTCCAGAATCGTGCAGCATGATGAACTTACCTCCTGCCATCGCTGCGGCCTGAATAGGAAGGAAATCCCCTGCTACACTATCTGGATTACGGAGGTAACGGAAGCTGCGGTACAGCATTGCGTAATGGTGTGCCACCTCTCCGGACTCATCTGCCGAGGCATCATCCAGAACGCAGACCTCGATTAATCCGCTATCACCGGTCTGTGCATAGATCGATTCCAGGCAGTGCCTTAGCTCTTCGGCCTGATTGCGTACCGTTATGCATATGGACAATAGCGGTTCTTTGCTTCTTCGTTCCAGCGTCTCCCGGGCTTCCTCCTCACTGTGTATTCTGATCCACTCTCCGCTGGACGGCTCATAGATCCGGCGGAATTCGGCCGGATTACCGGCAACAACACAATAATCTGGGACATCCCGCAGAACCACGCTGCCTGCACCAATCACACAGCCTCTGCCAATCTTTACATGCCCCAGAATTGAGGAATGGGCCCCAATCCAGGAGCCTTCACCGATGGTTATCGTGGAGACGCTATCTTCAGTCTCCCAAGGTTGCCTGGCGTCAGAGATATACACATGCGGGCCTGTGATCACATCCGCCTTCAGCTCCACCTTCCCTGTTGCGGTGATCGTCAGGAACCGGCTGCAATCACAGCGGTCTCCGATCACGATACGGGGGGAGCCGTCTCTGGCGGGAGAGGGAATATCCCACCGGTAGCACTCCCGCACCAGCACACCGGTTCCGATTGCTGTTTGCTCTGGCAACGTTAGCACACCATCCGAGGCTATTTTGCAGCCTGTGCCGTAACGGTAGAAACGATAGTAGAGCGATGGGGGGATAGTATGCATATGCTCCTCCTTCAATCTATTGACAAGATCATTGCAGGGGTATCTGTACTAGCTTATGAACCGGAATGGAATTCATGCGGGCAAATCATGCCGAATGATCCGGCAGGTCCGGCATATATATATACGAGAAATCCGGGAAGTCCGGATATTCAGAATCTGCAAGAGGGAGGAGAAGACTTGCCGACCATCAGCTTGTGTATGATTGTACGCAATGAAGAGAATAGCTTGGGGCGATGCCTGTCATCAGTTGCGGATCTTGTAGATGAGATTGTCATTGTAGACACAGGCTCCACGGATCGCACTAAAGAAATTGCGGCTGGCTATGGCGCCAGGCTCTACGATTTCGAGTGGATACAGGATTTCGCAGCTGCACGCAATTACTCATTCAGCCATGCGGCTTGCGAGTATATGATGTGGCTTGATGCGGATGATGTCATTGAGGAGATTGACAGGGAGCGCTTCAAGGCCCTAAAGGCATCTATGGCTTCTGGTTATCATGCTGTATCCATGACGTATGTCCTTTCAACGGATGAGAACGGGAAGGCTATGTACAGCTTCAGGCGCAATCGTCTATTCAGACGTGACTGCGGGTTTCAATGGAAAGGCGCCGTACATGAATTCATGGAAGTCACACTGCCTGTGCTTGAGAGCGATGTCTGTGTTACGCACAAGAAAGACAAGGAGTATACAGAGCGTAACCTTGATATTTACCGCAAAATGATAGCTGATAATACGCCCTTTACTGCAAGAGACCGTCTATATTATGCCAATGAGCTGTACGATCATGGCTACTATCGTGATGCGCTTGAGAACTATGAGCGATTTCTGGCGGACGGACTGGGCTGGATAGAGGACAATATTCAGGCGTGTACGAGATTGGCTGACAGCCATGGAGCACTGGAACAAAAGGAAAAGCAATTACAAGCCTTGTGCCGCTCTTTTGAATATGATCTCCCGCGTCCAGGGGTCTGTTGTAAGATAGGCTATTATTTCATGGATTTGCAGCAATACGAGCAGGCGGTGTACTGGTTCAACCAAGCAACATCATTGCCTAATAAAGGGGAGCCGGGAACAGAGGAGTATTCCGCTGGTACCTGGCTGCCGAATCTCCAGCTCTGTGTCTGCTACGATAAGCTCGGGGATCACAAATTGGCTGACTACTGCAATGAAGTATCCTTCGCGCAGTATCCGGCAAATCCAAGTGCGATATACAACCGGAATTATTATACTAACCTGCTGGGCGACAAGCATATAGAGATTAATAACTTTGTACTACAAGCACAAAAGGAGTTGGTCCAGTGAAAACGAGCATCATTATTCTCACCCTTAATCAGCTGCCCTTAACGATCCAATGTCTGGAGAGCATTAGACGCAACACCCCGGAAGAGCATGAGATCATCATTGTAGACAATGGCTCCACTGACGAGACTGTAGATTTCCTGAAGATGCACTATCCTGAACTGAAGCTGATTGAGAATAAAGAGAATCTGGGGTTTGCCAAGGGCTGTAATCAGGGGGGAGAAGTGTCCGAAGGCGAAGCCATTCTGTTCCTCAACAATGATACTGTAGTTCCTCCCGGATGGCTGGCACCTATGCTTAATGCACTGGAGAGTGATAGTGCAGTCGGCATGTCTGGGCCGGTAACGAATTACATCAGCGGACATCAGCGTATTCCGGTAACCTACAGCGAGCTTAGAGAGATGGAGGCATTCGCGGCAGAATACTGTAACGAGAAACGCGGTCAGGTGCAGGAAGTGCGCCGCCTGATTGGCTTTTGCCTGCTGGTCAAACGCACAGTTCTGGAGGAGATTGGCTGGTTCGATGAACGTTATGGCCTCGGCAATTACGAGGATGACGATCTGTGCCTGCGGGCAATTCAGCATGGATACAAGCTGCTGATTGCCCGGGATTCATTCATTCATCACATCGGTCATGCCAGTATGGGGCAGACTCCTTCTTTCGATTTGACTACACTTCTTGCGCAAAACAAGGAAAAAGCTTTTCAGAAGTGGGGAGCGAACATCCATAGCTTGATCTATACCTCTCCTGTACGCGTGTGCGCGGGGATTATTGCTTCAGGCAATGAGGCAATGCTGGAGGAGACGCTGGCTTCATTTGCAGAGGTGACGGAGCAAATGATCGTCGTGGATCCGTCAGGCAATGAACGCGTTGTGCAGACGGCAGCCCGATATACACAGCAGGTCTATACCTTGAAGGGTGAAATGAACGTGCGGATGTGCCGGGAATTAATCACACATATGGCATCAGAGCCTTATATCCTCTGGCTGCAGGAAGGAGATGTTATGACTGCGGATGAACGACGGAGATTCAACGGGCTTAAGCTCTCCTTGTTTCACCAATATCATCTGGTTACCCTTCGTTGTGGGGAAGGTGTCCGTTATATGACCAGACAGGACAGCGGCAAGCTCTATCCGGAAGATATAGTACAGCCTAGACAGAGTCCATTCTTCGGCATAGTCAGCCGTGCGACCATCAGTACCCGAATAACAGCTTCAGAACGTGAGACTATTGTAACTAGGCCATAGATAATGCAACGCAGGACCTATTGAACAGGAGGAAAACAATGGAACAAGATCTGGTGACAATCGCGATATTAGCTAAGGACAAGGCGCATGTGCTCCCGCTCTATCTGGAACTTATAGAGCGGCAGACCTATCCGGCTTCAAGAATCAATCTGTATATTCGTACTAACAACAATAATGACCTGACCAAAGAGATTCTTGAAGAGTGGATAGCACGAGTGGGTGAAAGATACCATGAGGTTCATTTCGATGCCAGCGATGTGGAAGAGCCTGTACAGGACTATACTCCACATGAGTGGAATTTTATCCGCCTAAAGGTGATGGGCAGGGTACGACAGGAGTCGGTAGAATGGGCCAGATCGAGGAATTCCCATTATTTTGTGCCTGACTGCGATAATTTCATCATTCCAGATACGCTGGAGAGCCTGCTATCCACTCATCTACCGGTGGTTGGCCCCCTGCTTACAGTTGCAGAGTCTCCGCGAAGCTATTATTCTAACTTCCATAATGTTGCAGATGATTTTGGATATTTCAAACCTTCAGAGCTGTATTTTGAGTACCTCTATATGAAAGTCAAGGGGCTGCTGCAGGTAGATGTCATCCATTGCACCTATCTGATGCGCCGTGAGATTCTGGAGCATGTCCGTTACGACGACGACAGCGGCCGTCATGAATATGTCATAGTAAGCGACGGCTTGAGAAAAGCAGGCATACCCCAATATTTGGATAACCGTAAACACTACGGGTTGCTGACCTTCTGTGATACTGAGCAGCAGTTCAGCGAAGTGAATCTGACCGTTGACAACTTCCTATAAGGAAGGGAGGAATGAACCATGAAGCTTGTGCTTCTATCCGGCGGTTCCGGCACACGGCTGTGGCCGCTCTCCAGTAGTATACGAAGTAAGCAGTTCCTTCAAGTGCTGCCTGCTCCGGGTGGCGGACGTGAGTCCATGCTTCAGCGGATCTGGCGTCAGTTAGCGGCTGCGGGACTGGATCATGAGGCATATATCGCAACTTCAAGCGGGCAAGAGACGCTGATCCGCAAGCAGCTTCGTACAGCTCCTAAGGTTATCATCGAACCACGGCGCAGAGACACTTTTCCGGCAGTCAGTCTTGCCTCGGCCTATCTATATTCAGTAGAGAAGATCTCCCCCGAGGAGACGGTCATTGTGCTGCCGGTAGATGCTTATGTCAGCGACGAATTCTTCTTCAAGCTGACAGAATTGGATCAGGCTCTACACCACTCCGGTGCGGAAATTGCTTTGCTTGGTGCGAAGCCGGACGGCCCGTCAGGGAAGTACGGTTACATTGTTCCTTCTGCACCCTCGGCCGCTTCTGCCGGAAGCCAGGAGAACCCGGGATATGTACCTGTGGATTGCTTCGTGGAGAAGCCTGACAGACAGGCAGCAGAGGCACTGCTGGATCAGGGGGCACTGTGGAATTGCGGCATCTTCGCCTTCCGGTTATGCAATCTGCTGAACCGGCTGGAAGCAGCGGGCTACTCAAGGGATTATGCGGATCTGCTGAGGCAATACCACAGCCTTCCCAAGAGCAGCTTCGATGTAGAGGTGCTGGAAGGAAACAGCCGCCTGATCTGTGTTCCCTATCATGACGGATGGAAGGATCTGGGGACCTGGAATACACTCTCTGAAGAATTGGCCTCATCCGTTCTGGGATGGGGCCAAGTCAGTGCAGATTCATCAAATTGCCAGATTGTTAATGAGCTCGACATTCCGGTGATGCTTGTCGGACTGGACGATGTGATCGTAGCGGCAGGGCCTGGAGGCATTCTTGTGGCCCGCAAGGATGCTGCAGATCATCTGAAGCATCTCCTTCCCGCCCCGGACAAGGAAGAACGGAAGCAATGCATGCAGAACGACTGAATCTGGCAGTTCATGAAATTATGCTCAGGTTGTCCGACTTTATCCGACAATGTTCTATGCGGGCGGAAACCGTCATAAGGTAGAAGGGTGATGTCAATTGGTCTAAACATCAGCCTGACCGGTCCGTCCGCAGAGTCCGGTAAATCCACGATGGAAGGAGGCAGAACCAGCATGGCAGATAACAGCGAAGGTGAACGCCCCATTGATCTCCCTGTGTATGATCGTCAAAGATGAAGAATCCTGGATTGCGCGCTGTCTATCGAGCGTGCGGGAAGGAGTGGATGAGATTATTGTCGTAGACACAGGCTCCCGTGACAGAACCATGGACATTGCTCACAGCTTCGGCGCCCAGATCCTTCAGTATCCCTGGAAGGAGAACTTTGCGGATGCCCGCAACTATAGTCTCAGCCATGCAACGGGAGAATGGGTATTATGGATGGATGCAGATGAGGAGCTGGCTGGAGGCGATGCGCTTAAGCTTCGAATGGTGAGCGCCCTTCAGGAACACAAGCTGGCATCTCTGGAAACGATCCACTTCAATAGTCCCTTCCGGCCCCGGCAGGATGAAGCTTACCGTCTTGCTCAGTGCCGCCTGTTCCGTAATGGAGGAGGGGGACATTTCACTGGTGGGATTCATGAGCAGCTGGTGTTGTCTGGAACGGATGCGGGAGAGGATGCCAGCACCCCGTACCAGCTTCCGGTCCGTCTGTTCCATTACGGTTATCTGCAGTCTGTGACCTCCCTCAAGTCCAAACATGAACGTAATCTGAAGCTGCTGCAGCAATCCATTGCAGATAATCCGAATCCCGATCCGTGGAGTCTTTATCATATAGCGAGTGAGTATCAGCGGGTGGGGAAGTATGAATCTGCTTTCCGGCAGGTTAATTTGGCTATTTCGGCTTCGCTGAGGCAGACTCAGTTACCCCCATCCCTCTTTTACAAGCTCAAATATAGCTGTTTGCTGGCACTGGGCAGCTTCAGGGAGGGCTGGCCCGGTATTGACAAGGCTATCAGCCTCTATCCGGATTATGTGGATCTGCATCTGTATAAAGGATGCATTCTTATGCATATCAGCCAGGTGGAGGCTGCGATTTCCGCTTTTGAGCATTGTCTGACTCTTGGTGAGAATGCTCTTCAATATATGGTTCTTAAGGGGGCAGGAACCTTTTACCCCTGTTATTATATCGGGAATTGTTATGAGATGCGCGGTATGTCTGGAGAGGCTGAGCGCTGGTATCGCAGAGCGATTGAATACTCCCCATCATTCGCGGAAGCGGTGGAGAAGCTGTCCCGGCTGGATGAGGAAAAGCTAGCGGTGACAGAGAAGCCTTCAGGTAACACTGGTTTCCCTATATCTTCATTGCATAAGAATTCTGTGTGCAGCGCTACACCCCCTGATAATCTGTGGTCTGTAATAGTATTGTTAAGCAGGGAAGATGGCCCGATATCTGCCCTAAGAGATTGGGCAGGGAAGTGGCAGCCGTTCGCAGATCAATGGATTGTGGTTGATACTGGACTAGGCGAAGATGCCAGAAGGCTTGCCTGTGAACTGAAGGCGCCAATTCTTCTTCTTCCTTCCGGGCAGGAACAGTCCCAGCTCTGGGAGAGATTGCTGGATCTCCTTACTTCCCCACGGGTACTGTGGCTGAATCCCTTTGAAGTAGTGGGTGAAGAAGACCGGGAAGCACTGGCAAAGATTAAGAATTCACAAGCCAGTCCGCATTCTGTATTCTCTATTAATCTATGCTTTCATAAAGGTGAAATAGAACAAGATAATTGGAAAGTTAAGAGAAATCGTCTGGCTGCACGGGAGAGTATTCTTGGCTGTAACCCGGTTACTGGTGAGTTTATAGCCGTTCCGGGATGTACCGTTGGAAGTACTGCCATTACAATTGGGAGCGGTCAGTAGTGAAAGGAAAGGGGATGGAAGATTATGGCTGTTGGAGCAACTGGAGTAACTGGACCAACGGGAACTACGGGACTAAAGGGTGATGTTGGTGATCTCGGACCCGGAGGCCCTGTCGGAGATGATGGTAGTACAGGGGCAACAGGGTTCACAGGGAATACTGGAGCTACAGGGTTAACGGGATCCGGGAATACAGGGAATACCGGAGCCACCGGGGCCACAGGGAGTACTGGAGCTACTGGGTTAACGGGAACCGGAAACACGGGGAATACCGGAGCCACCGGGGCCACAGGGAGTACTGGAGCTACAGGGTTAACGGGAACCGGGAATACAGGGAATACCGGAGCCACAGGGTTCACAGGGAGTACTGGAGCTACAGGGTTAACGGGAACCGGGAATACAGGGAATACCGGAGCCACAGGGTTCACAGGGAGTACTGGAGCTACTGGGTTAACGGGAACCGGAAACACGGGGAATACCGGAGCTACAGGGTTCACGGGGAATACCGGAGCCACCGGGAATACGGGGAATACCGGAGCTACAGGGTTCACGGGGAATACCGGAGCTACAGGGTTCACGGGGAATACCGGAGCCACAGGCTTCACGGGGAATACCGGAGCCACAGGCTTCACGGGGTATACCGGAGTCACGGGCTTCACAGGGTATACCGGAGCCACGGGAATAACTGGAGTTACAGGGTCCATTTCAGCTATTTTTGGAACATTTGTGGCCAATTCGATAACTCCGGTTACTGGTGTTACTGGAGCTCCTATTGGATCCTTCACTAGAAACAAGAGTGATGCAAATAATTCTATAGGTTTACTAGGTGGGAATACCTTTGTGCTACCAGGTGGACATATGTATTATGTCTCATATCAAGCTTCCGTTAAATATAACGGCACGACTCCGCCGGGAGTTGCACTATCAATTAATGGTAATGTTGATGGTTCAACGATATTTTACTCTGGGGCTATTGGTGATCCGTCCAAATTGGTCACTCCAGTGTCTGGGGTCAGGATTGTAAATGCAATGAACGGAGATGTGAACCTGCAGATGGTATTATATCTTCCGGGGTTATCTACTTCAGTAAGTATTCAAAATGTAAAACAAGGATTTCCAAGTTCTGCTGTGACTATTTTTGCTTTGAATTAATATCAGAATACACCCTCCCAGTAAGTAAAATGTGAAACGGATACCTTCCTTGTCCAAGGATGTGTACCCGTTTCTTAATTATCTTAAGAAAAGAAAAATGGATGCAATTGGTTATTGTTGAGAGGTTTAGAATCTACAACAGCGAGGAGTTGACAACAAATGGGTGCAGGACCAACCGGAGCAACTGGACCAACGGGACCAACAGGAACAACTGGTATTTTAGGGGCTCAAGGCACGCGGGGGACCACTGGATTATCAGGGAGAACTGGGGCAACTGGTAATACTGGATTAACTGGCTATACAGGTGAGACTGGTCTTACGGGGCAGACTGGGTTCACAGGGCAGACTGGGTTCACAGGGCAGACTGGGTTTACGGGTCTAACGGGCGAAACGGGCCTCACAGGTGAAACCGGGGAAACGGGAGCTACAGGAGAGACTGGGGCGACGGGACTCACGGGAGAAACTGGAGCTACAGGGCTCACGGGAGAGACTGGGGCAACAGGGCTCACGGGTGAAACCGGGGAAACGGGAGCTACAGGAGAGATTGGGGAAACGGGAGCCACGGGCGAGACCGGAGAAACAGGAGCTACAGGAGAGACCGGGGAAACAGGAGCTACCGGAGAGACTGGAGCGACGGGCCTCACAGGAGAAACCGGGGAAACCGGAGCTACAGGGGAGACTGGGGCGACGGGAGTCACGGGTGAGACCGGAGAAACAGGAGCGACGGGCCTCACAGGAGAGACTGGAGCGACGGGCCTCACGGGAGAGACTGGTGCAACGGGTCTGACAGGAGAGACTGGGGCAACAGGGCTCACGGGAGAGACCGGGGCGACGGGCCTCACGGGAGAGACTGGAGCGACGGGCCTCACGGGTGAAACCGGGGAAACAGGAGCTACAGGAGAGACTGGGGCGACGGGAGCTACAGGAGAGACTGGGGCAACGGGACTCACGGGAGAAACCGGGGCGACGGGCCTCACAGGAGAAACCGGGGAAACCGGAGCTACAGGAGAGACTGGGGCGACGGGAGCCACGGGTGAGACTGGGGAAACCGGAGCTACAGGGGAGACTGGGGCGACGGGGGTCACGGGTGAGACTGGGGAAACGGGAGCCACGGGTGAAACCGGAGAAACGGGAGCTACAGGAGAAACAGGAGCGGCGGGCCTCACAGGAGAGACTGGAGCGACGGGCCTCACGGGAGAGACTGGAGCGACGGGCCTCACGGGAGAGACTGGGGCAACGGGTCTGACAGGAGAAACCGGGGCGACGGGCCTCACGGGAGAGACTGGAGCGACGGGCCTCACGGGTGAAACCGGGGAAACAGGAGCTACAGGGGAGACTGGGGCGACGGGGGTCACGGGTGAGACCGGGGAAACGGGAGCTACAGGAGAGACTGGGGAAACGGGAGCTACAGGAGAGACTGGGGTGACGGGAGTCACGGGTGAGACCGGGGAAACGGGAGCCACGGGTGAAACCGGAGAAACGGGAGCTACAGGAGAGACTGGGGCGACGGGACTCACGGGTGAAACCGGGGAAACGGGAGCTACAGGCGAGACTGGGGCAACGGGACTCACGGGAGAAACCGGGGCGACGGGCCTTACAGGAGAAACCGGGGAAACCGGAGCTACAGGAGAGACTGGGGCGACGGGAGCCACGGGTGAGACTGGGGAAACAGGAGCTACAGGGGAGACTGGGGCGACGGGGGTCACGGGTGAGACCGGGGAAACGGGAGCTACAGGAGAGACTGGGGCGACGGGACTCACGGGAGAAACTGGAGCAACAGGGCTCACGGGAGAGACTGGGGCAACAGGGCTCACGGGAGAGACTGGAGCAACAGGCCTGACAGGAGAGACTGGAGTAACGGGAGTCACGGGTGAAACCGGGGAAACAGGAGCTACAGGAGAGACTGGCGCAACGGGGCTGACGGGAGAGACTGGGGCGACGGGAGTCACGGGTGAGACCGGAGCAACGGGAGCTACAGGAGAGACTGGCGCAACGGGGCTGACGGGAGAGACTGGAGCAACGGGGCTGACGGGTGAAACTGGGGCAACGGGGCTCACGGGTGAAACTGGAGCAACAGGGCTCACGGGTGAGACTGGAGCAACAGGGCTGACAGGAGAAACTGGAGCGACGGGCCTCACAGGTGAAACCGGGGAAACAGGAGCTACAGGGGAAACTGGGGCGACGGGAGTCACAGGTGAGACCGGAGAAACGGGAGCTACAGGGGAGACTGGAGCGACGGGCCTCACAGGAGAAACTGGAGAAACAGGGCTGACAGGAGAAACTGGAGCAACGGGCTTCACGGGAGAGACTGGAGCAACGGGGCTGACGGGTGAGACTGGGGCGACAGGGCTGACAGGAGAGACGGGAGCAACGGGGCTGACGGGAGAAACTGGAGCAACGGGGCTCACGGGAGAGACTGGGGCGACGGGGCTCACGGGAGAGACTGGGGCGACGGGAGTCACGGGTGAGACCGGAGCGACAGGCCTTACGGGCGAAACCGGGGAAACGGGAGCTACGGGAGAGACTGGAGCGACGGGCCTCACGGGTGAAACCGGGGAAACAGGAGCTACAGGTGAAACTGGAGCAACAGGGCTCACGGGAGAGACTGGAGCAACAGGACTCACGGGAGAGACGGGAGCAACAGGACTGACAGGAGAAACCGGTGCAACAGGGCTGACAGGAGAAACCGGTGCAACGGGCTTGACAGGAGAAACCGGTGCAACGGGCCTGACAGGAGAGACTGGAGCAACAGGGCTCACGGGAGAGACCGGGGCAACAGGACTCACAGGTGAGACTGGGGAAACGGGAGCTACAGGTGAGACTGGAGCGACAGGCCTCACGGGCGAAACTGGGGAAACAGGGGCTACAGGAGAGACTGGGGCAACGGGACTCACGGGTGAAACCGGGGAAACAGGGGCTACAGGTGAAACTGGAGCAACAGGGCTCACGGGTGAGACTGGGGCGACAGGGCTGACAGGAGAGACTGGAGCAACGGGAGCTACAGGAGCTACAGGGGAGACTGGGGCGACGGGAGTCACGGGTGAGACCGGAGCAACAGGCCTGACAGGAGAGACTGGAGCAACGGGGCTCACGGGAGAGACTGGGGCGACGGGGCTCACGGGAGAGACTGGGGCGACGGGAGTCACGGGTGAGACCGGAGCAACGGGAGCTACAGGAGAGACTGGCGCAACGGGGCTGACGGGAGAGACTGGAGCAACGGGGCTGACGGGTGAAACTGGGGCAACGGGGCTCACGGGTGAAACTGGAGCAACAGGGCTCACGGGTGAGACTGGAGCAACAGGGCTGACAGGAGAAACTGGAGCGACGGGCCTCACAGGTGAAACCGGGGAAACAGGAGCTACAGGGGAAACTGGGGCGACGGGAGTCACAGGTGAGACCGGAGAAACGGGAGCTACAGGGGAGACTGGAGCGACGGGCCTCACAGGAGAAACTGGAGAAACAGGGCTGACAGGAGAAACTGGAGC
>NZ_JAGGLV010000042.1 GCF_017874735.1 Paenibacillus silagei | reverse complement strand
CCTTTGATTTAATTCTTTTATTGTAACGAGAAAAAGAGACATTCTTTGTGTCGAATGTCTCTTTCAGTTCTTTATGGACTTTTTCAGTGGCCTCGGACACACGGGCGGCGGTTTTTTTGTGTGCGCTGCTTCATAGAAGGCGTTGCTTCGTTCCCCTACGGATTCACCGTTATCGTGAACGTGGAGGTTGTGTTTTTGATCGGCGTTACCGTGTTCAGGATCTTCAGGTTGTTGAAGACCACGCTGCCCACCGCCGGCCCTTGGCCGGGCTCCGGCAATTCATTAGCCCAGATACCGACACCGGACTTGGCATCGAAAGCATCTCCGCTCTTGAGGGCACCGGAAATCGTAATGTTCGAGAAGATCGTATCGGCTACGGGGAACTGCGGCGTAGAGCCGGAATAGTTCGTCTGGAACATAATTCCGTGATAGGTCGGGTCGATGATGTCCACATCGCTGACCCGGATGCCCTGGAACACCTTGGAAGCGGAGAATACCCAGATGGCCGGGAAGGTCTGTGCGCCCCAGAAATGTCCGCCTGAGCGGACGACGGAGATATTCTGGAAGTTCGTCGTCGGTGATGCCCCGAAGCCGTTCATCGGATAACCGAAGTCCAGCGAGCTGATCGTAATGCCGGAGTAGCAAAGAGTATCCGCAATATAGATGTTGCGGAAGGTATTCGCATACCCTCCGTAGACGGCAAGACCGGCTGCCCGCCAGGTCAGAATGGACGTTAGATTCTCATAGACATTGTCCTTCATGTCGGAGCCGCCGGAATCGATCGCCGAGAACAAGGCGAAGCTGTCATCTCCGGTTGCCCGCGCCTCGATGTTAGACACGAGATTGTTCGTGCTGCCGTTGGTCATATTGATGCCGTCGGCAAAGGTATTGCGGATGCGCGAGTTTTTAATGACCATATAATCGGTATTCGCGCCCCAGTACATACATACCTGATGCTCCGTCCAGATGTTGTCGATCGTTATGTTCGCCACATTGGAGAAGTCGAACACCTTGCCGGGGCCGTCAATCCGTGAAGTATAGTTGCCGAAGTAAGCAAACCCCGAGAAGGTTGAGCCATTCGCTGAATCCGTCGCCCGGAAGCCGATGTCTGTATTCGACTGGTTGAGCGGAGCGTAGAACCGGGTATACCACGGTCCGGCTCCGATGATCTTCACTGCCTTGCCGTAGACCTGGAATTTATTCGAGGTCTCATAATTTCCGGCAGGAAGATAGACACCCGCAAGATTACCCGTTGTATCCATACGGACCTTATCCAGCGCATTCTGCACATCCTGATGCGTGAATCCAAGCGGAACGGTATACTTGGACGGGTCAGGATTGGCTATTGGCGATACCTGCTCCAAGCTCACGAAGTCTATCGCATATTGCGAAGTGTTGGCTGCATCCTTCTGCAGCCGGATCGTGCTGCCTGCCGGAATCGTGCTGTCGAACATGATATTCGCTTCGTCATAGATGTGACGCGGGGCTCCGGCACTCGGCGAATTGCCGGGACTGGCCTCCGAGCCATACAGCCAGGCGTATTTGGAGGTCAAGGTAATGGCCTTGTTGAACACTCCATTGACGTAGATGTTGAGTGTAGCTGTAGTGCCGTCACCGCCCGGAGCATCGGGAATAGAGAACCGGGTAACCAAGGTATTCGTGCTGGCTTTGGTCGTGAATTCAACATAGCTGCCTGTGGTATTCAGCGTAACGGCCCGTCTGCCTGAAGCTTCACCGGCCAGATCGCCGATATTCCGGTTCGGTGCCAGCTTGACAGCTCCGCCGCCGATCACTCCATCTTCTGCCTCATACATATCGTAAGGCATATTGGCTCCGCGTCCGATGTAGAGCGACTGGTTCTGGATGTTGTTGGCCCGCTTTACCGCCAGTTCGTTGCCATCCACGGCAATTTCTGTTTTGACATTATATTTTCCGTTCACTGCCGTCCAGGTCCCAAGAGCCACAGGGGCCGTAGTACTTCCGGCAGCAATGACACCATTATAGGAGCCAGTCAACGTTCTGAGGACTGCGCCTGTCGTAGCATCGGTCAAGGTCAGCGTAATGTTGTGCGCACCGCTGGCTGAAGCCGCCGTCCCCTGATTCTTAATGGCTACCGAGAAGCTGACCGTGTTGCCTGCTGCCGGGTTGCCGGGAGACCAGCTTACCGGAGAAGCAATCAGATCCGAGCTGGATACCGGATTCACAGTAAGGCCCGTAGGATGGGCATAGCTGTTATTGCCCTCATTCAGCTCAATGACATTGTTGTTCTCGTCAACCTTGGCGCTTACCGTATAGGTTCCGGCATCCTTCGCTCCGAGGCTGAAGGATACATTCGCGGAAGCTCCTGCGGCGAGCGCACCCACCGGTGCTGTCCCGGCAAGGGTGGTGCCGACATAGAAGCTGACTGTGGTTGCGGCCGAAGCCGCTGAGCCGATATTCTTGACGCTGGTACTCAGCGTGAGGGCATCGGTCTCTACCGGAGCGGACGGACTCCATGACATTCCGGTTACCGTCAGGTCAGGATTCGCCGCCGGTGTGCCGATAATCTGAAGCTCGGCTACCTGTCCGGCGCCTGAACCGGAATTCGCCGTAATTCTCAGCTGCAGCTCACTGACTGTAGCGGTCACCGGAATGGTCACTGAATTGCCGCTGGCCGGATTAAACGTATACTCTGCCGCAGGTACCAGACTGGTGAACGTTCCTGTGGACTGGTTATGTCCCAGCACCTGGATCGTCTGGGTACGGGTTGACCAGGCAGCTGCCGGATTGAGCTTCACGACCACCGAGGTGACATTGGCATTCGCGCCGAGGCTGACGGTCAGCGTATTCGGATAGCTGCCGCCCGCACCTTCCCAGTAGGTAGTGACATCTCCATCATTGGCATTGGAGGGGACGAAGGTAAAGATAGAAGAAGAAGCATGGATAGCCTTGCCGACCGCCAGATTCGAGCCGGGACCCGTGCTCGGGGTGGCCGTTGGCGTGATCGTCGGAGCCGGAGTCGCCGTTGGGGCTACAGTAGGTGTAGCCGTCGGTGCAACGGTCGGCGCAATCGTTGGAGCTACGGTTGGCGTAGCCGTTGGGGCTGCGGTCGGCACAGCCGTCGGAGCTGGCGTAGCCGTTGCCGTCGGCGTCGAGGAAGCGCTCAGCACAAGCTGATCCAGATTCACATTGCCGGAGTCAGACGCATCATATTTGTAAGCAATGGTGTTGGTTCCGGCGTTCAAGGCAAGAATCTCTGCCTGTGTCGACCAGGTATCCCAATTCGAGAGATTGGCAAGCGAGGTCTGCTTGACCTTCGTTCCGTTCACGTAGATACTGAGGGTCTTGGTACTCCCGGACGCATTGGCATACCGCAGGGCTGCGCTGTAATTCCCTGCCGCCTGAGCCGTTACCGTGAAGGTTGTGGCTGCTCCCTGCGTCAGGTAGCCATCTACGAAGGCAGAACCGGTATAGCCGCTGTGATCGGTATTCGTCTTGGCCCCGCCGGATAAGGCAGCGGCCTCCGCTTCATAGGTTCCGGGTGGCGAGGCCGTGGTGCCGTACACCTCAAACTCCGACAGCTGCGCTGCGGGCCAGCCGGTGTTGCCCGTGAAGTTGATTTTGACATACCGGGCGGTTGCAGCTGTGAAGTTGATGGTGACGGAGTTCGCACTGCCCGGATTGAAGGCATACCCCGCAGACGCCGCCAGATTGCTGTAAGACGCATCATCCGTACTGCCTTGCACAGACAGCGTTTGTGTTCTGGCTTCCCAGCCCGCAGGCAGCTTCAGTACAACCTGATTCACACTGCTGCTGGCACCCAGATCCACCTTGATCCATTGCGGAAAAGCATTGCTGGCACTCTCCCAGTACGTACCCTGGTTACCGTCATTAGCATTCGCTGCTACATACACATCACCGACTGAGCTTGCGTTGATCGTCTTGCCCTGAGCCAGATTGCCTGCCGCTGCCCCCACTGCCGGAAATAACGCGAGCTGTCCCACACATAACACAAGCATCAGACCGTACATCAGGAATGTCCTTGCTACCGAAGACCTAGTTCTGCTGATCATTTGACAACCACCTCCCATAGATTATGGTGCCACCTTCGAGTATGCGCTTTCATAAAACAAATTATGGTAATAATATAAGATAGAGCCTGGCTCAGGTCGATGGCGTATTCTATGAAAAGTATGTGCGTACATACGGAGCGCTCAGGGAGAGAATGGACCTAACTGAAGTCGGCATACCCGCGGACGGCAGATCCTTTTACAATGAATACAACAACAAGCCACAGCGCAGGAGGAATCAGCTATGAATGAAAGCACCAGGCAGGAGCTATTATCCAAAAACGAAAAATTGATCAACATGGTGATCGAGCGGGCCAAACGGGATTATCCAGAGGAGATTGCGGTGATCGGGCTTACGGGCTCTTGCCGTACCGGGGATTATCATGAGAAAAGCGACCTGGATCTGATCATCATCAATAATAACAACCAAGGCTGGGGCATCTCGTCCTGCTTCATTCTGGGGGATGTCGGTTATGATATCTACTGCACTCCTTGGGAGACCCGGATCGAAGAACAGGCCGCTCTTGAAAGTCCGATGATCTCCTCTCTAATAGATTTGCAGGTGCTCTACTATGCCAAGCCTGAGGATCTGGAGAAGCTTAGGGTCTATCAGCAACGGGCGCTGGATGCTCTGGCGAAGCCCATGGGACGCGATTCTCTGGAACGGGCGAAGAAGTGGATCGATCTGGCCAAGCAGGAATATGCGAACATTTGTCTTACAGAGGATAAGGGAGCCGTAAGGCTGGCTTCAGCGGAGTTGGTCTACAATCTGGTGAACGCTTTGACGCATATGAACAATACTTATCTGAAAAGAGGGCTGAAAAGATACCTGGAGGACACCGCAGCTTACCGCTACCTCCCTGAGAATTATGAGACGATCTATATGAATGTGATCTGCGCGACGACGACGGACGAGATCCGAAGTACCTCCGGCATTCTGCTCAAAAGTATCCTCGATCTGTACAGCACCCTGTATCAGAAATATGTGGAACAGCCTGTTCCTACCTATGATAATCTGGCGGGCACCTATGAGGAATTATGGTGCAACTACCGCAACAAGATCATTGCCAGCGCTGAAAGTAAGGATGCTTCTTACGCCTTCTACGCCGCCATGGGAGCGCAGGGTCTGCTGGATGAAATGACTGAGTCGCGGGGAACCCGGAAGTTCGAACTCATGCAGTATTTTGATGCAAGTAATCTGGATCTGTTCAAGGACCGGTTCCTCCTGGCAATGGATGACTATCTGGAGGAATATCAGCGGGTCGGGCGGCAGCCCCAGCGTTACGATACTTGTGAAGAGCTGTACCGGCAATATATGAAAAAGTAACAGATAAGCAAGATCAAGCCCCCTACCTTCGTTCAGGTTGGGGGCTCGCCTAATTATACATTGAAACGTGCTACCAGACCTTGCAGACCTTGCGCCAGCATGCTGAGGGCACTGGCAGAAGAGGCGATCTGTTCCACTGAAGCCATCTGCTCTTGCGATGCAGCGGATACTTGCTGTGTACTTGCCGCTGTAGTCTCCGAGATATGCGTAACGTTACGGATAGAGTCTACAATCTCCTCCGTCGCTGCCGTGATTTCTTCTACCGCTCCGGATACCTCCTGAACCTGTCCCGCTAGTGAATCAATCGAATGGCGGATGGCATTGAAGGACTGCCCGGCCTCTTCTATGATCCGGGTTCCCCCCAGCACTTCGTTCATGCTGTTCTTCATCACCTTCACTGCATGATCTGCATCGGCCTGGATTCCGGTTGCCATTTCAGCAATCTGATTGGCGGAATCTGCGGACTGCTCAGCCAGTCTGCGCACTTGATCGGCTACCACAGCAAAGCCTCTGCCGTGTTCTCCGGCCCGGGCCGCTTCGATGGTCGCATTCAGTGCCAGCATATTCGTCTCCGAGGCGATCCCCTTGATCACACTGACAATGCTGCTAATGTCCTGTGAACGCTTCACGAAGCCCATAACCTTTTCCGATAAGGACTGAATGGATTCGTTGATGGATTCCATCTGCCGGACGGCAGATTGCAGGGATTGATCCCCGACAACGGCATAATCTGCAGAACGCAGGGAAGCTTCCGAGATATCCTGTACACTGGCAGCAATCAGCTGAATTCCGTCCGACATTTCAATAATGGTGTTCATGTTAGTCTGCAGGTCATTCATCTGCATGCCCGTACCACTTGCGACCTCACCCATAATCCCGGAGATCTTCTCGGTCGTTTCGGCGGTCAATCCGCTATCTGAGGTCAGCTTCACTGAAGAAGCCGCCAGACCGTTCGCGGATAGCTTCACCTGGGTGATCATCGTTGCCAGATTATCGGTCATTGTATTGAAATTCCGGGCCAGCTCACCGATCTCATCCTTCGTCTGCACACTAAGCTTGCGGGTTAGATCGGCATCGCCGTCGGCAATCTCCTGAAGCTGCCTGTTGACATCCTTCACCGGCTTCAGTATCCGTGCAGACAATACGAATGCGATCAACAGAGCCAGTACCACCGATAATCCCGTCACCCCCATGCTGGTAATCATAGAGGAGCTGCGGTGGGTTGCCGCCTGACTCTGTTCCTTCATAATTTCATCATGCAGCATCGTCTCGAACACCAGCTGTGAATCGATGATCGTCGTAAGGGAGAGGCTTGTGAACGACTTCTGCGCTTGCGGGAAGTTCCCTTCCTTAGCCAAGGCAAAAGCCTGCTCCAGCACCGTCAGATAATTGTCCCATTCTCCCTCCAGATTCTGAATTCCCGCAAGCTCCGCTTCATTCAGACCGGCTCCCTTAAGCTCTTCGACTGAGGCTGTAATCTCTGGTATCTTGGCTTCATAGGCGGTCAGATTGGCTGTTCGCTCCTCCGTGGTATTACTCATCACATACCTTGCGGCCAGACCGTCCGCCGTCCGGATATCATCGGTTAATTTCTGTACCATCGACAGCTTGCTGTAATTGCGGTTGATCTGCTCTGTAAGCATGGTTACCTTAGCCTGAAATATAGTACTGCCGAATATAGCGAGAATGAACACGATAATAACAGCGGCGAAACCAAACATGATTTTGGCCCGGATTCCTCTAAGTCTGTTGAACATGATAACTACCTCCACTCGATATGTAAGCTCTACTGTGTAACCTCTATGTATCGTACATCTTCATTCTTAAATGAAACTGAAATACGCTGCCGGGAGCACAAAAAAACCTCCACCCCTGCCAAAAGCAGGAATGGAGGTTCTATGAATTACGTCCCTTAATTCCGGTTCAATCATACAGGTTCCCGTTCGCAAGCATTGCCAGCCGCTCCTCATCCCGCACAATCAGCCGGCCGTTCCTGCGTTCAATAATCCCATCTTCAATCAGGCGGCGCACTACCCGGTTCAGATGCCGGTAGCTGGTGCCGAGCAGATCGGCGGTCTCTGTCAGCGTGGAGGTGCGAATCTCTTCAACGCGCTGGGCGCCAGTGTTGTCCGCGAACAGCGACATCAGATAGCTGGCGAACCGGTTCTCCACCGGATAGAGCACATTCATGGCTGAGGTCTGGCCGAGCGTGTACATTTTGTGGCTCAGCTCTCCGACCAGGAAACGCAGCAGCGCTGTATTGTCTTCAATCTCCCGGAGCAGCAGCTTCCTTCCGGCGACAAGCAGCAGGCTGTCCCCTACGGAGACCACCTCATTCTTGACGGGATACTGGCGCAGCAGCTCCACATCCCCGATCACTGACATCGGCCGGGCGAACCGGACCAGCATCGACTTGCCGTTAGGCAGCAGCGTATGAATCTTCAGCTTGCCCTGCATCAGGAAAAACATATGCTCCAGCCGGTCGCCCACCGAGCAGACTGCCTCCCCTCCGCCGTAACGCCGAAGCTCCATCTGTGCAATGGCGCTGCTGCTGAACATGGCTGTGAGACCATTCTGCTCGGTAAGGCTTCGAACCGCCTCCGGATTTATAATCGATTGCATGCGCTTCTTCTCTCCTTGTGTCATTTCTGCTGAAATTACTGTATCACAAGTCTGAGGCCGGAAGCTATTTCTGTATTACTTCTCCTGCAAAATACTCCGCAAGCGCTCTGCGCTCCCGGTGATTCGCCAGATTGAATGATGTCCAGCTCTGCTTAGGCTGAGTACGGTAAGACAGTCTGCTGCGCAGCGCCTCGTCCAGAATCCCCTTCTCCTGCTTGCTGAATTCGATCAGCTCTGGAACCACATCTGCGGAGAGTCCGGCCAGGTAACCGGCATCCAGTGTGCCGCTTGCTTCATAACGCTGGATATTCTGCTGCGCAATGATATGATCCATCCCAATATAGTTCATCAGCACGTAGGAGAGCAGGCCGAGCACGATGTAACATTTTAGAAGCGGGAAGGGTTCCCGGCTAATCCGCACGGCCGCCAGCACCAGCAGCAATCCGAGGAAGATCATGAAGGCATGCACCAGGAACCGGATGTAGGTGTAACCGTACGCCTCTTCATATAGAGTCAGCCGCGAGTACGCAGAATACAGCATGACCATGGAGCATAACACCAGAATATACAGCAGGAGCTGAATGACCCGCTTCAGAATTCCGCCCGCTTTACGCACTGCCAGCAAGGACAACAGCAAGATCGCGAAGTTAATGGATGTGACCAGAATCAGCTCCAGAAAACCGCTCCGCGCATAGTCCGCATACGTACTGTTCTCCGGCAGAATCCCGTCCCAGGCCCCGAACAGATACGAGAACTGGACACTCACAAACAGCATGTACACCGCATTGATTGCAGTCAGCACGGTAGTGATAATGACCGGGTCATCAAGACCGATACCGTCATCCCCAGCTTCAGCTGCTTCCAGCTTCTGTCCCATCGCATCAAACTCACTGACCAGAGGAGTGCGGATATAAGATTTACTCTGTACGAACCCCCAGACGAAGCCGAACATGAAGAGCCCGAGCAGCAGAACCCACAGACCCCGGAAGATCCAGTCCCCCAGTGAAATATTGTCAAAAATCCTCGGGAGTGCTTCCAGCAGCTGACTGAACACTCCGTCCGCCGTAGAGAGCAGCGAGATCACAATCAGCAGCAGCGGGACGGAAATCAGCAGACCGATCAGCACCCGCATCAATACCTGCTTGCGTTCATTCGGTATCCCGCCTTTGCCCCGGCGCAGCAGCCTCAATGCCGTGGCCCAGTTGCGCAGACTTTGCGGGAACAGATGCTCAAGCGCTGCGCCGATCAGTGCGAGTCCGCTCCAGGCGGGCTTGCGGTAACTAAGCATATACGTCATATGTAATAGAATGAGCACCGGAATAACAACGATATTAAGTGCAAAGAAAAACCAGTTGCCGAACAGCATATAGGTCAGGGACAACAGAAATATGGACACCATCCAAACATAGCTGAACCAGGTCTGCTTGCGCAGCTGCTCCTTGGCGAAATAGAGCATAAAAGCATAAAATAAGACCACAAAAATCGGGTATGAGATCCCTGGCATTTTGCCGTAGAACAGGTACTGATGCACAATCGCAAGCAGAAATGCGGCCAGTAAGGCTACACGCCCAAGCCCCGGTTTGGATACCGTTTGTTCGTCCATGGTAAATTCCCCCATCTTTTTACTGTCATATCCTGATTCTAGCTGATAAAATAAGAAGAAAAAGAGAAATATAATATTATTAATTTCCTATTTTATAAATTAGGCAGGAGGAGAATGTCCCAAATGAAGCTGCACAGTCAATTCCTGAAGCTGCATTCGCAGCATGGAGGTCCTGCCGAGATCTCTGTCACCCTTGACGAGCTGGCCTTGACCCTTGGCTGTACCCACCGCAATGCACTGCATGTGATCCGCAAAATGGCCGATCTCGGCTGGATCACCTGGACCCCCAGCCGGGGACGGGGGCGGCGCTCCAAGCTGGTGTTCCTCGCGGCGGCCGAGGACATTGCCCTGGAATCCATGAAGCAGGCCATAAGCAGCAAGGATATCAGCAGTGCCCTGGAGGGCATCCGCGGACATGCCCGCACCTCATCGCTGCAGGACACACTGCAAGGCTGGCTGCTGGCTTACTTCGGGCATCATGCCGAGGTGCACAGCGACAAGCGGATCGATACGCTGCGGCTGCCGGTCACCCAGCAGCTCCATACCTTCGATCCGCTCTATATGAATTTGCTGGCGGAGTCGTTTGTCTCGAGCCATGTTTTTGACGGGCTGGTCGGCCGCAGCGGTGAACGCGGCAAGGTGATCCCCGGCCTGGCCCATGCCTGGGAGATAGACGGGAGCCGGACGGCCTGGACTTTTCATCTGCGCAAGGAGGTCTTGTTCCATCATGGCAAGGTACTGACCGCCGAGGATGTCGTCTACTCGTTCGAACGGATGATGTCTACCTCGCAGCGCATGCTGTACAGCTATATTGTCAAAGAGATTCATGCAGTCCAGGCCTTGAATGCCTCTACTGTCCGCATCCTGTTGAAGAAGCCGAATGAGCTCTTCCTTCCCTTCCTCTGCACCAGCCGGGCGGCGATTGTGCCCCGCGATCTGGAGTCCATTGGAGAGAATCTGTTTGGACGCAGGCCGGCGGGCACCGGTCCGTTCAAGGTCGTAGAGATGAATGAGGATATCTGTGTGCTGGAGGTGTTCCCTTATTATTTTCAGGGGCGGGCCCATCTGGACCGTGTAGAGATTATCTATGTCCCATGGAGCCTTGACCGGGAGCCCTCAGAGACCGGCTCTGCCTTCCATGTCATACCGAATCCGTCAACAGCGGGCGCAGACTCTCTAAGCAGAATCCACTCCGAGTCCTATGTCCGCAAATTCGTAACCTGCAACACGAAGAAAAAGGGACCGCTAAGCGATCCCCTTCTCCGTGCCGAACTGCTGTCCTGTCTGCATGAAGCGCCGAGAGTGCCCTTCCGGCATTTCGCAGCGCCTCCGGCTGAAGTCTTGCAGATTGCCACAATCCCGCAGTACGCCGGGGATGCCGAATACATCGCCGCAAGACTAACGCAGCATGGATATTCCTGCAAGGTGTTATCCGTGTCGCCGGAGGAATTCAAAGGTCCGATCCGCCTGAAGTCCGACCTGATCGTCTTCTCGCTGCTCCGTGACCAGGATGAGCAGCTCCGGCTGTACGACCTGTACCTGACCCTCTCGCAGCATATCGAGCCACGCACCCGTGCGGGTATTGAGGGCAGGCTGCGCCAGATCTCGCGGGAGCCTGACGCCGCCGTTCGGGCGGAAGGCTTCCGGGTGATCGAGGATACTCTAACCCGTGACCACCAGCTGCATATTCTGTACGAACGGCCTGCCGAGACCGCCTATCTGCCCTCTGTGCGCGGGGTGACCTTCAACAGCCAGGGCTGGGTCGATCTGCGCCATCTGTGGTTTCCGCCGGAGCTGTAGATATGAAGTAGAAGTTCGGGGGAGGCTGCAGCTCCAGACTATATTAAGACCCGCAGCCTCCTTTATTCTGTACCGGGTAAATACGTATCCAGACCTCTGCGCACCAAATTAGGCGAGACTGGCTTCCGGCCGAGTTCCCTGGACCAGATGGAGAGCTGGCCGATGTGATGAATCTCATGCGCGGCAACATGGCGCATCACTTCGCCCCATCTATGCTGGGTAACCTGCCCATCCAGCCGATCCTCCCTTAGAATCCTCCGTTCCAATCCCTCATTCCAGGCCACTATAAAGGACTCCACCTCCGGCCGGAAGCGTGCATCCACCTCTCTGATTTTCTGCAAAGTATTATACTCCGTGAAGTCTAAACGGATATCCGGCTTACCTTCCATATCCCGGACCCAGCTTAATTCCACATCCACTATATGCACCAGCGTCTGCAGGATTCCGCCCACCCCGCCAATGCGTGTCTTCACCAGTTCTTCTTCCGGCAGCTCCTCACACCATTGATACCATTCCTCGCGGACCTGCCAGTTATAACGAAATAAGGTTTGCATGGTTGTCCTCCTTAGATTTGAACTCAAAGCTTGGTCGTCGCTGCGGTGAACATTTGGACTGCTGGCCGCTGTTGCTGATTAAACCGCTGCTATATAAAATGCACTTAAGATCTGAACTCCAAGCATGGTCGTCGCTGCGGTGAACATTTGGCCCTCCGGCCGCTGTTGTGTTTGGATTTCCAGATTATAGCCGCTCCTCGCGGTAGAAATCCAAACACAAAGGCGGACGCTATCGCTCCTACAGTTCCAAATTTCCCCTCCGCTTCTTTTTGCTTTTTGTTAAATGCTTTAGTGCTTCTTATAAAGCGGAAAATCCCGTGACATAGCGGGTGCTATCGCCCCCAGAGTTCCAAATTTTCTCTAAGATTCTTTTGCTTTTTGTTAAATTCTTTAGTGCTTCTATATACCTTACCCTTTCCTGCGCCGGATGCTATAAAATCTCATCGCTGTGGGAACACCCTTGATCTCCAGCACCCCGCTGTAGATCAACTCTCTCACCCTATGCTCGAAATAAGCATCCCCAAAATACTGGTCACAATATCCGATCGCTTCTCCGACCAGCCGGGCTGATTTCAGAAATCCATCATCCCCTGGCGGCGGCTGAAGCGAGTCCAGCTTCTCCAGCAGATAGCTGTCGTAGTAATCAGCGGGCACCTCCAGCACAGTATCCTCATGCCAGATTCGCAGGACGCCGGACTGCCTGGTGATCTCCTTCCATTCCTGAGACAGCCGCGCAATATCCACGGCAGTTAGACTGCTGCCGTCATTAATCCGCAGAAGCGCTTCCCTAAGCTTGTCTGACGGAATCTCACAGGAATGATAGTAATTTATATAAGCATCCGGCCGATTGAACAGTTCCTCACAGATTGCGCAGGCATCACGCACTATGATCTCGTTCGGTCTGTTCCCCAACAGATGAGCAATAAGACGCAGCCCGGTCTGCTCGCAAGCATTGCCACTGGTCCAGATTATAATCTTAGCCTGCTCAGGAATCTGCTCCAGGTTGTCGAGCAGCTCCGTATACTCTTCTTCACAATCATATGAGACATTATAGTTTTCCGTTATATTTTGGCGGAACCAGTCGCTGCGCAGTTTCCTCCCTACTGGCGTATCCAACTGCTCCAGCGGACCTATAGCATAATTCTCCCGCAGGATAATCAGCTTATGCGTATCCGTCCAACCAAATTCTTTAAGCACCTGCTTCACACTGCCTCCGAAGGAGTCGCCGCAGAGGATGTGAATATGAGTGTCCATCAATCGAATTCACCTCTGTTTCAAAATCGAAATTGAAATTAATTTCCGGAACGGTCGAGCAGGCGCCCTTTTACAAGTAAATAAGCTGGAGTACTCGGTGTTTCGGTTTTAACGGTAACCTCAATCGTTCCATCCTTACGAACAGCTGGTCTTTCCCGCTTCTGCGCCGGAAACTGAATCAATTGATCATCATAAAGTATATACGCTGCTACATCCGCCGCTCCTTCAGAAACATCCTTACCTGTTATATTCTTCGCCTTTACCGTAAAGCTGCCTTTTTCAGGATCAAAGGTGTAAGAAACTGGCCGGAACGCATCATCGCTAATAATCTTCCCCGGCGGGGAAGTGAAGGGACCTTGCTCAATGTCCTCTAAAGAATACTTGATCATATCCGTCTGCATCAAGGTTTCACCCGTCAGCGTGTAGAGCTGATTCGACTGATCCCATTTGCTCACAATGCCCAGACGTCCGGCCAGCACACTGACCGGGATGAACATCGAATTCTGCTCCATCACCGGAACCGTATCCATTGACCCGGCAACTCCGTTAACCGAAATAGATTTGGAACCAATTGTGAACTTAACTGTTACACTATCCTTTTCGATGGCAGCCGTTCTAGCCTTGGCATCATAGCTGACCTTCGCCCCCATCAGCTCGCTAATGGAGCGAAGCGGGATCATCGTCCGGTAGTTGGCATCCACATATGGCGCCTTCGGTGCCGTATAGAGCACATAATAATCGTTGATTTTCAGAAGCGCAGGGTATTTCTTAGCCGCTGCCTCTACCTTTCCCGGATTCACACCCGTCAACATGGCGAAGCTCAACCCCGCAGCCAGTAAGGCTGTCAACACTTTTTTACCTGTCTTCATCCCAAACATCCTCTCTTTTCCTCTATTTCATATTTTTCTATCATCTTTCTTATTACTCCAAATTCCCACATCAGTTGCGCCTCTCTACTAAAATCTAACAACCGGCACAGGGATGCAGTGTCATTTTCGTGACATGCCTTTTCTCAGCTTGAACACGTAAAAGCCGTTTGAATACTGACTTGATATATTTATAATTAGAGTGAAGTTATTGCAAAGGAGATTATTATTATGAGCTATGATATTCATATTACAAGAGCAAATCATTGGACAGAGAGTACGGAAAACCCCATTTCACTTGACGAGTTAAAGGATATATTTTTGAATAAAAATGATTTCGAGTATTCGAATATTTTCACAACATCTGGCCCATTTCAAATATCAATAAGTGGTGATTTTTTCATATGGAAGGTTGATGAAGTAACGGTTCCTTTTCGTTATTCTAATGGTAGACTTACAGTTTCCGGAGCCGATGAAGGCAATGTGATTGATAAGATGAAGGAGATTGCAATTGAACTTAATGCCAAAGTACAAGGGGATGAAGGAGAATTATACTAAAAATGACCAGAATTTATAAGCCGCTCAATGATCTCTCCAGCGAGGAGATAAAGGACCGTCTAAAAAGAAATGACACCGCTGATCTTCTGACGCTCCCTCTTTCTGTCGGTGAATACCATTCGAACTGGAAGTTCGCTCAAGATATTTGTGCCCGGCTCTCTAACCATGAATCAGCTGCTGTTCGGGCTAATGCGGTTTTGGGATTCGCATATATTGCAAGGACAAAGGGACAATTAGAGAAACACATCGTTAAACCCATTGTTCTGAGAGAGCTCCGCGAAAACAAAGAGTATGAATGGAGAATTCGCGATTCTATTGAGGATATTAATTTATTCATGAAGTGGAACATCGGAAATAGAATTATTTACGAATGCAGAGATGAACACATTGGCTATTAATACAAAGGGAAGAAGAAAGTTCGTTCATGGCGAAAAGAGTTACTTCTGGTATGTCAAAGAAGATGATGAAGACTACGGACGGATCAAACTATTTATTGTTTCGGAAGATAAAAAATTTAATGTTTCCTATGAAGTTGTGGGATGACAACGTTATAACGCCGGGCCCTGTGAAAACTATAATTGAATGGAGCCTGAAGGATAAAGAAAATCTCAATTTCGTGGATTGGGAGGAGTGGCGGAAGGGATGTTTGGAACTGTAGGAGCCGCAGCGTCCGAAAGTCCAAACGATCCCTGGTGCCACGACTATTCCCAAAGTAAAGCGGCTCCAGCTCAGATGACCACCTGACAATATGCTGCATGGATAATCAGGCTACGATTACTACCGGATGATATGCTTCTTACGAAAGGAGGGATTGCGTGGAGTGGCTGGAGCGAATGAACCGGGCGATCAGCTATATTGAAGATAACCTGGAACAAGACATTGACTACGATCAAATCGCTAAAATCGCCTTATGTTCGGTTTACCAGTTTCAACGTATGTTTTCATTTGTACTTGATGTCCCGTTATCCGAATATATCAGGCGCAGAAGACTGACGCTGGCTGCGTTTGATCTAAAGGACAGAAAGAACACTGTAATGGACATTGCCTTGAAGTACAGGTATGAATCACCGGAAGCCTTCTCCCGTGCATTTCACAATCTGCATGGAATGACGCCTACATTGGCGCGCAATGCCGGAAGTGAGTTAAGAGCCTATCCGCGCATCTCCTTTCAAATCATCTTAAAGGGAGTGACCGGAATGAATTACCGGATGGAGAAACGGGATGCTTTTCAAGTGTATGGACTGGAGGATATCTACCACTACGACACTATTGCGAATGAAGCGGGCGTAACGATCCCGGAGGTTTGGCAAAATATCTGCAAGAATGGTGAGTTCGAACGTTTAGCCCAATCAGTAAGCGGGGCTTGGAGAGACGAAGGCAATTTCAGCAAGGAACTTGGAGCAGTCTTTGCCTTCGATGCCTACACCTTCACCAGCAACACGACCTTCCCTTATCTAATCGGGTGCTACAGAGCGCCAGGCAGCCAGGTGAACGGATACACTGTCGTTGATGTTCCCGCGTCTACGTGGGCCGTGTTCTCAACACTCCATGACGGGAACGGCAGCGGCAAATACGATTTGCAGTCATTGAAGAACCGGATCTTCTCGGAATGGCTGCCAACCTCAACCTATACGATTCTGGACGGCGGTAATTTCGAGATGTATGGTACTAGCGCAGACGGCTATGAATATTGTGAGCTCTGGTATAGAGTCGGGGAATAGGATGAAAAAAGCGGTGCCCGGAAAAACCGGCCACCGCTTTTTTGTCACCAGAAGTATAAGGTTAGTAACATTCACTGGTTTTGAACTAAATGTTGAACATTCATCTCTGATTTAGAATTCATTCTATATAAAATGAGCGTAGCGATCATAGCAATCGCAACCCCAGCAGCACCAATCCATGTTATAGATGTAAGCGAGGCCGTTCCAATGGCTACTCCACCTATACCAGCACCCGCTGCCATAGCAAGCTGCATCATAGACTGATTAAGACCAAGCATCACACCTGAGGCTTCGGGTTCAATTGTCGTTAAATGATATTGCTGCGTTGGACCAGATGACCATGCGGAGAAGGACCACAACAATAACACAACCATTACACCAATGAGTGTATTCGTTACTAAAGACAATAGGATCAGCATTACAATATGAAGTATCAATCCGCTGAATAAGGTTCGGTTAACCCCCCAACGGTCCGTGCTGAAGCCACCGATTTTGGAGCCTATCATGCTGGCTATTCCAAATATAAGCAGAGCGCCGCTGAGATATTTATCACTTATGCCCGATACTTCAAGCAGATACGGTGAAAGATACGTATATGCTACCGAATATCCGCCAAGCCAGAAGAAGGTAATCGAGAGTCCCAATGCGACCTTAGGCTTTTGTAGCAAACGTAATTGTTGCCGTAATGGAATAGGTTCATCTCCCTTAACACGCGGGATAGCGAAAGAAAGTATAATCATTGCGAGAATCCCTAAAAGGGCAATACCCCCGAACACAGATTTCCAGCCAAGCGTATCCGCTGCGATGCGCCCAAGAGGAACGCCAATGATTAAGGATGCTGTAAAGCCCATTACGACCGTTGCAATCGCGCTTGCTTGTTTACCCTCAGGGGCAATTTTCGCTGCAATGTTTAAGGCGGTAACAACCACTATCCCTGCGCCTATGGCCATAATGATACGGGCAACTACAAACAATCCATACCCGGGCAAAAGAACGGCGAGAGTGTTAGATACCACAAACAAGCCTAGACCCATCATGATTAATTTCCGTCTGTCTATACCTGCGGTTACAGCCATAAGAATAGGAGTAAATATAGCGTAGACTAGCGAAAAAATCGTAATTAATTGCCCGGCGGCAGCAACTGACACACCAAGAGAAAGGGATACCTTATCTAGAATGCCAGACAGAATATACTCAGACGTCCCCACCAAAAAACTAACAATGGCTAAAATATACACTTTCCAGCTAACAGACATAGAATGATACAACTCCTTTAATTATTTTAAATGTACAATTATCGAATTGTCGATATGATATTAAAAAGACATATCGCGAATTGTCGAATCATAATGCCAAGATAAAGCTGAATTCTGTGTAAAGAACTCAGTTTCATCTCTCTTACATCTCACTCATCGTGTACTGAGCTAACTGACGTATGGCTTCCTCGTCTCTCTGATAGTAAGTAAATTTGCCTATACGTTTTGTGGTGATCAATCCTGCCCGCTGCAACATCGTAAGATATTGAGAAGCCGTGGACTGAGTCATGTTCAGCTTGTCGGTTATTTGACTTACACAAACCCCGATCTCCTCCATATCCACTCCTTCATGGGGTTTAAAATGAACGTATGGCTCTTTGAGCCAATGTAAGATCTGTAACCTGGATTCATTCGATAAAGCCTTAAATACATCAATTGGATTCATAATTTTTATTATATCGATGATTTGCGATATGTCAATATAGGAGCCTTAATAGGAGCCTTAAGTTAATGTGTGATGCTGCGTTCGAAGCCAACCTTCAGTGATAGTTGCATTCTGTACACTTAAAAACCGCATAAAGACAGGCTTCCTCCTTCTAACTGTAGTCTGTACAACTAAATCTGCCCAAAAGCTTGCGAACCCCGATATATAGACAGTTTAGTTGCACGAAATACAGCTAAACGGACAATCTAGGTTATATCAGGCGAAATAGATGTACAGAATGCAATTAAGCATATCCCCTTGCCCTTGCCTTTATCCTTTCCCCTCTGCCCTACTCCCACAGCTAGTGAACTTGGTTCTCCCCCCATTTGGGAGGAGTGGCGGAGGGGATGTTTGGAACTGTAGGAGCGGAGCGTCCGCCTTTAGATTTGGATTTCTACCGCAGACTGCGGTTTAAATCAGGAAATCCAAATCTAACAGCGGCCGAAAGTCCAAACAATCCCTGGAGCCACGACTATTCCCAAACTCCCGGAGTGTCTAAGTTTACTTCACCGACCCAATCATCCCCGCCACAAACTGCTTCTGCATCACGAAGAACACCAGCGCAGTAGGAATCGTGCCGATTACAATCGCGATCATAATCATCCCGTAATCAGGGGCGTAGCCTGAGCCGAGAGTGGAGATGAGCAGCGGCATGGTCTTGGTCTGCGGGGTCTGCAATACGATCAGCGGCCAGAGATAGTTATTCCAGCTCGACATGAACGTGATGATCGCTCCGGCAGCGTAAGTCGTCTTCATGGTCGGCAGGTAGATGCGCAGGAAGATGCCCAGCTCGCTCAGCCCATCCATCCGCCCGGCCTCCAGCAGCTCCTTCGGGAACATTTTGGTGCTCTGGCGAAAGAAGAAGATCAGGAATGCGGTAGTCACGGTAGGCAGAATGACCGAGGTCATCGTATCGATGCCCATCCAAGGGAAGACGTTCGAGATCTGCCCGAACATCCGGTACAGCGGGATCATCAGCGCGGCGAACGGAATCATCATCGACAGCAGCAGAATGTTGAATACAATATCCTTCGAGCGGCTGCGGAAGACCTCAAAGCCGTAACCGGCCAGCGAGGCAATCAGCAGCGCCAGCAGCGTGGTGGTTATGGAGATTTTCGCTGAATTCATCAGGGATAACTGCAGGTCCGTAGTGTCCAGCAGCTTGCGCAGATTCTCCAGCAGATGGGTGCCCGGCAGCAGACGCCCGCGGGTGACATCCACCGACTGGTTCGTCGAGCTGACGACCATCCACAGGAATGGAAAAATTGAGACAATGGCCGCGATGCTCAGGAACAGATACATGAAGAAACGTTTACTTTTAGCCATTTTTATCACCTGCCACTTTGAACTGGATGACCGACAGCAGTGCGATCATAATGACAATCGAATACGATACGGTGGCTGCATAGCCGAAGTCTGCTGCATATTTGAATGACAAATTGTAGATGTACTGGGAGATTGTCTGGGTCGCGTTGCCCGGGCCTCCCTTCGTAATATTCATGACCTCGTCGAACAATTGCAGAGTCCCGATCGTTGAGGTAATCGAGGTGAACAGGATGATCGGCTTCAGCAGCGGGACCGTAATTCCGAAGAACTGGCGGGAAGAAGATGCCCCGTCAATTTTGGCGGCCTCGTAGATGGAGTGATCGATATTTTGCAGGGCCGACAGGTAAAAAATCATATTGTAACCCGTCCAGCGCCAAGTAATCGCTAGGATAATGGTGATTTTGGCCCAGAACGGATCGGTGATCCATTCAATCGGGGCACTGACCAGATGGAGCTTCAGCAGCATCGTATTCACCAGGCCATTGCCGGAGAACAAATACTTGAATACTACAGAATACGCAACCAGTGAAGTGACACAGGGCAGGAAGATCGCCGTCCGGAAAAACCCCTTAAATCTCAGCTTGCTGTCATTCAGCAGCACCGAGATAAACAGCGCGAGGATGATCATCAGCGGCACTTGAACCAGCAGATAGATGAAGGTGTTCTTAACCGATACAATAAATGTCTTGTCAGACAGAAGCCGTGAATAGTTATCGAAGCCGGTAAACGTAAGATTGCTGCCCGTTCCCGTCTGGAACGACAGAATGAGTGCCTGAAGCATCGGATAGAAATAGAAGACGAAGATCAGAATAACCGCAAGCAGGACGAAGGACCATCCGGTCAACACGCTTTTGGTGCGGAATCTTAGTTTGGAATTAGTTTGATGCACAGCTGCCCAGTCCTTTCCTTATCATTTAAAATAAACCCCGGGCACAGCCCGCCTCCTGAACTCCCGGAAGCTGCAGGCCACGCCCAAGGTCACTGTATGTGAGCTAACTATTTAATCTGTGACTCGGCCTGGGCCTGGGCATCGCTCAGCACGCTGTCAATATCCTTGCCGTTCAGATAATTCTGCATCTCTACAATCAGGATGTCTTCAATCGCATACGTGTTGATTCCGTAATTGACGCTTGGGATCTGCTCCGTCCAGGCGGCGAAATCGGATACAATCTTCTGGCCGCTGAAGAATTCATTGGCCTGGCTGTAAGCCTCTCCGCCCGCAGCCGCTTTGAAGGTACCGATGACACCGATGTCCGTGAGCAGCTTCTGGTACATTTCCACATTCGAGCCGAAGGTCTTCGCCATGAAGTCTGCTGCCGTCTCCTTACCGTCCACATTCATGACATACCAGGAGCTTCCGCCCAGGTTCGAGGCATGAACGGATTTGTTCGCAGTCAGCTTAGGAAGCGGTGCGATTCCCCACTTGCCGGATTGTGACGCTTCAGCCGTAATCGAAGGGGTGATCCAGTTGCCTGTCGGCACGGAGGCTACATCGCCGCTGTTCAGGGCGGCTACGAACTGACTCCAGTCTGCATGTACCTTAGCTACGTTTGATTCAGTCAGTTCCTTATAGATTTCAAAAGCTTCCTTAAGCGGTGCATTCCCCGCCAGGTTCGGCGTTTTGCCGTCTTCCTTCAGATACCACTCGCCTGCGGATTGAATCATCACCCGGATTAGTCCAAGGTCGTTCGGGTCCAGTGTAATCAGCGCTTTGCCGGTTTTCTCTTTCACGGCTTTGCCGATTTCAATATATTGCTTCCAGTCGATATCCTGCAGATCGGCCAGCTTGTAGCCTGCCTGCTCCAGATAGTCCGTTCTGACATAGAGTCCGGTAACGCCGGAGTCAAAAGGAACCCCGTACTGCTTCCCGTCCAGGCTGGTCGGCCCGCTTTTGTAATCTGCGAAGTCAGCGCCCTTGATCGAGCTGCTCAGATCGTAGAAGGAATCCTTGTACGATTGCAGGAAGCTCTGGGAACGGTAATCCTCAATCAGCACGATGTTCGGCAGACCCTTGGTGGTTCCGGAATTCAGCCCCGTGTTCAGCTTCTGGATAATATCCGCCTGTGCATATTCCACAATGTTAATTTTCACATCCGGGTTCGTCTTGGCATATTCTGCTTTGGCCACTTCCAGTGCGGCGATGTTGAATGCAGGGTCCCAAGCCCAAATGGTGATTTCCTTCGCCTGTGCAGGCTCTGTAGCTGCTGTATTCTCTGTCTTTCCCGTGTCCGCAGCGCTATTGCTGGTGTTCTTCGACCCGGAGTTCGAGCTGCAGGCCGTAAGCAGAAGCAGGCAAATCAGGACTAACGCAAAGCCTTTTTTCATTGGTAAGCCTCCCCTTTGATGCGCTTTACTGTCTCTCGCTTGAATGTAAGCGCTTATTTATTACATAAATAATCTTATCACCCGCCCTCTGGGAGCCGTTAGAACTTACTTTATGGGGATTGGTCATTTTATCGCCTGATTGTAAGCGTTACCTTGATTGCCGTTTGTTCTTTTTTTGGAAAATGGTAATTATCTCACTTCTTCATCAGCGGCAGGCGGATTCGAATTGCAGTCCCCTCCCCCGGCGCACTCTTAATGGTGACTCCATATTCTTCGCCGTACATCAGCACCAGCCGGTCATGCACATTGCGGATACCGATTCCGGTGAACAGCTGGCGCTTCCCCGCAAGGCTTGACATCGGCAGATCAGCCGCTCCGGTATCCATTCCGTCCCCGTTATCCACCACCTCACAGAGCAGAGATCCGGCATCCTGGGAGATGAGGATATGGATATATCCGCCGCTTTTGCGCGTAAAGGCATGGAAGAAAGCATTCTCAATGAACGGCTGAATAATCAGCTTCGGCAGATGGTATTCCATACAGTCCGGGGAGATGAAGAAATTCACCCTGATCCGTTCGCCGTACCGCACATGGTTGATGAAGACATAGGATTTCAGATTCTCCAGTTCCTGCGTCACCGTAATGCTCTCACTGACATTGCTCAGCGCATTCTGCAGCATTGAGATCAGGGCATGAATCGTCTGCACCGCCTTCTCCTGACTGCCCTGCTGCACCAGGAAGTTGACCGAAGCCAGCGTATTGTACAGAAAATGCGGGTTAATCTGATGCTGCAAGGCCGCAAGCTCGGCATTCCGCTGCTCCTTCTGCGTATCCACCAGCTTCTCGACATATTCATTCAGCTCGTCCAGCATATAGTTATAGGCATGACCCAGCTCCTGAAATTCAAAGCTGCCCGTAACCGTAATGTAATTGTGGAAGTTACGCTCGGTGATCTTGGACATCTGCCGGGTAAGCAGCGTGAGCGACCGGGTCAGCCTTCTGAAGATCAGGAACACCACGATCAGGGCCACGGCCACGATGGCTGAGCAGAAGAGCACGACCATTTTACCGTTGACCATCTGGCCGAGGGCCGTCTGCTTATCGATCAGGTTCACAATATAGAAATCATAAGACGGCAGGTAATCCGCAATCAGAATCGAATCGGTGCCCTGGAAATCGGTGTTCTGGTAAGCAAGCTGCTGCTCCTCAATCTCCCTCGCCACCTGCAATAGATCCTCTGCCCGCTGGCCCATCAGATCACTGCGGTTGCTGGACACTATCATCCCCTGCTTATTCAGGATCACCACATCGTTCC
Source organism: Paenibacillus silagei (assembly GCF_017874735.1). Lineage (GTDB taxonomy): Bacteria > Bacillota > Bacilli > Paenibacillales > Paenibacillaceae > Paenibacillus_AQ > Paenibacillus_AQ silagei. The sequence continues at coordinate 12,260 of NZ_JAGGLV010000042.1, read as the reverse complement.
CGGTACTGACAAAGCTGCCATAGAAGGAGCGGAAATCCTTTTCATGAATGGTAAAATACAGCGTCCCGTAAATATCGCCCGTCGTCCGGTCCATCAGCGCTTTGCTGCCTACAATCACCGCTTCCTTCTGCGCCGAATCCGGCATCGTCTCTTCATAGAACTGATACATCAGCCGTTTCGGTTCAGCCAAAGTATTACGTGTCAGCTCATGCTGCTGCAGCTCCCGGTCACTCATCAGCAGATTGTTCGTGTTGGTGGAGTAACTGCGGCCGTTTTTGCCCATGATTTTGATCCCGACCTGGTAGGCATCGAGCGTGGACTGAATCTTCTTCATCTGTGTGGTCATATTGTAATAGGTCCGCAGCATCCGCAGGGAGTCCGAGTCCTCCTCAGACAGGAAGGAGCGGATCGTGCCGCTCAGCTGGGTATTATTTGTAGCCGTAACGATTGAATAATGAAAAGCTTCAAAGCTCGCCTTAATCTGGCTGATCACCTTGGAATTCGTAATGCTGAACGTATTCATGAACAGCTTCTCCGACATGCGGACGGTCGTCCAGGAGGAAGCGATGGCTACGGCGATGATGCTGAACAGCATGACGAGGAAGATTTTGATGAACAGGCTGTGGAATTTGAACCGCTCCCAGTATCTGCGCATACGCTCTACTCCTGCCCGTAATGCTGACGCCGGTAGCCGCTCGGGGACAAGCCGTAATATTTCTTGAACACTTTGCAAAAATAGCTGTGATCGCCATATCCGACCATGCTGCTAATCTCCGCTATGGGTGCCTCCCCGGCCCGCAGCAGCTCTGCCGCCCTGCCCGTGCGGACCGTGTTGAGATGCTCTTTGAAGCCCTCGTGATTGTAGGTCGTGAACAGGCTCGACAGATACGAAGGGTTGAAATGAAAATGACGGGCCATCTCCGTAAGGGTCAGCGGCTCAGTATAATGCTCTTCTATGTACTGAAGCAGCTTCGTCATACTGGCATTGCCGCCCGGTGCCGGCGCTGCCGATGCAGTCAGCTCCATGATCCGACGCAGGTAATCATCCAGAATCTGCATGGCCTGCTCGGCCGTGCCCGCTTCATCAATGGCCCGGAACAGGCCGTATTTCCCCTCCTCCAGCTCCTGCAGATGACTGAACTGATTCGTAATATTAAAAATCATATTGCTCAGGAAGGACTTAAACTGATACACATCTCCATCATTCTGGCGGCTGAGCGCATCCACATGCTGATGCAGGTCACCGAATGCTTCCGCCAGCTGCTGACGCTTCAACTGCTCGGTGAATTGCGCCAGATTGAACTTCGGCAACGGAGTCTCCGGATCTGGACGTTTTTCCTGGATTAGCAGGGTCTGCTCCGGCCGGAAAAACCGGCACTGCTGTAGTCTCGCATTGCTCTCCTGCTGGACGGCCGCAAGCTCGCTGAGGGAACTGAATCTACGGCTGAGCGTCAGACGCAGCTCTACTTCCTGCCCGGCCATCGTATCGGCCGACTGGTGTACAGCCTTTAGCAGCTGCGGCCAATGGGCTTCCTCCAGATTGATCAGCATGAATGTAGTGCCCGAAGGCTCTGCGACTGGAATAATACACTGCACCCGTCCCGGTACACACTGGTTTAGTTCACTGGTGATAGTGGTGATGACGGTGGCGGATGCAGCCTCTTGTGCATTGGCTGCGCTGCTGGCAGTATTGATGGTGATACGGTTCATGGCATTGCTGCTGCTGACTGCGTTAATAGCGGTATGATTCATAGCGTTGTCGCTGCTGACCGCGTTTATGGCGGTATGGTTCATGGCTTCGCCGCCCGGTGCTTGCTGCACCGGTTCCCAGCCCAGCAGCGCGAAGGCGTGATGCGGAAGCTGCTGCTTCACATACACTTCGCTCTCCGGCGGCAGCCGGTAACCGGCCAGCATCCGGCCGAGCAAGGTATCCAGCGGCTGCGCTTCTGCCTCTGTTTGTCCTCCCGCGGCACTGAGTCCCGGGATGCGGTCCCGGGTTTTTTGTAACACCTGCAATAAGGCCCCGGCTTCCAGCTTCGGCTTCAGAATATAATCCGCCACCCCATGCTGGAACGTCGAGCGCACATAATGGAACTCGCTGAAGCTGCTTAGCACAATCACCTCAGTAGCCGGATAATCGCGCTTCACCAGCCGGGTTAACTCCTCGCCATCCATCACCGGCATGACAATATCTGTAATGATGATATGCGGCTGCAGGGTCTGCAGCGAATTCAGCGCTTCCTGCCCATTGGCCGCTTCACCCACGATATGAAATCCTTCCTGCTCCCAGTCCAGCACATATTTAATCCCTTGCCGGACCAGGATTTCATCGTCCACAATCAGCACCTTGCATATTGGATTCATGATTCTCCCCCGCTTTCTGTAGTCTTGACCTCTGGCCCTAGCCACTATGAACGGATTATAAAGCGCTATCATGGAGATGGTCAAACTTAAATTCTGGGATTTGTGGTGATAGTGCTTTCGGGACAAGTGTTCAGAGACTAATGCGGGGATGAAATCTGATGAAGTCTTTAGGCTAGAGGATAGTTGTATTTCATACAGTTAAAAACGGGGAAAATCAGAACTTTTCTACTTTTATTGTATTCTGTACAGCTAAATCCAAGTAAACGCCCTCTTAAGGAGAACACTTAACATTCTAATTGCTGAAAATACAACTAAATCTCATTGAGCACTCCAATCTAAGTTTTTAATTGTAGTAAATACAATTAGAGCCGGAACTTAAACGTCCCAGCTACTGCGAATACTGAATGGTTAAGGGTAGGCATACAGCCATGCTTCATCAAATGAATCAAGTAAGAATTCCAAGCATCTGCTCTATTGCATCGATAATAACCTGCGGTTTCTCAATATGTATGTTATGCCCACTGCCCTGTGCTTCAACTAGGTGACCGTTAGTGGAGGTATGCTTCAGCTCATTTGCCACTTCCTGCAGCTTCTCTCTTATGATCCGCTTCGTATCTTCCGAAGTCCCCGGATAGAAGTCATTGACTATTTCCGATTTGATAACGGTCAATGGAATATCGGTTTGCTTCAGTTCCCTAACCTGCTCATAGCCGGGCTGAACATTAGAGAACTCGCTGTGCATGGCCGCTATAGTCTTTTTTTGAAAGGATAATCTCCATAACAGCGCTTGCGTCTGCTTGGAAAAAGGCTTAATAGTAGCAGAGAATCCGGGGAAGCTTCTCAATGCGGACAAGACCTTTAACAATCCAGTTCTGGACAGCAAATTCAGGGCCCGATAGAACCTCACCGCCAAAAGCTGCCCTTTCACATGCTCTTCCGGAAACCGCGCTGTGACTTCATCCTCATGCATCGAATCTACCAGCACCACTCCCGCCACTAGCCCCGGATATCTCCCGGCAAACAGCCTTACATTTAATCCGCCATAGGAATGACCGACCAATAGATATGGACCTTCCATCCCAGATTGCTGCAACAGCTCATACAGCTCAGTTACGCACTGCTCATTGGTACGCGGGAACGGTCCTGGCTCACTCCAGCCATAGCCCGCACGATCATATACAATAACTTGGGTGAGCTTAGCAACCTCAGGAGCAACAAGCGTCCAGAACAATGCGGAAGAACCACAGCCATGCTCCAACACCACTGGAGGCATGCCTTTGTCCTCACCAATAATACTGATGTACAACCTATGCTGTCCTACACTTATAAGTTTTCCATGATCCATATTCTTCTCCCACCTAATGCGAGCTGAGATGCTTGCGGTATCCCTCAACCTTCTCCTCCCTGTACCCCATCGCCTCATAGAAAATATGCGCTTCCTTCCGCTTCTCCCCCGACACGAAAATGATATAGTAACAGTCCCGTTCATGCGCAATCGCTTCGATCGCAGTCATCAGTTTCTTGCCAAGCCCCTGCCGCCGTGCGCGCGAAGACACGACCACGTTCTCAATCACCATGAACGGGCGGCAATCGCCCACCAGGTCCTGGCAGACGATCCCCATCAAGGAGCCCAGCAGTTCCCCGTCTACAAAAGCACCCAGCAGCACATACCGCTCATCCTCCCGGATTGTCCGATAAGCGGTTTCCAGCTTCACCGGGTCCGTCGGCCCGCCTATTAATTCATGGTAAAGTGTGTTTAATGCTTCAAGCGATTCAATTCCGATTTCTTCTATGGTTACCATGGCAGGTGGCCTCCCTACTTCTCATTCTTGAGCTCAAACTCCTCACTCTTCCCGTCCCACTCGACAGTGACTTTAATGACGGAGTCCTCATATTCAAACGCACCATTTCCATATCCCCCCATATGCAGCATATCCCAGCGCACGGGTCCTTCCTCCGTCCGGGTGCTGCCGCCGCTGGTGCCTTTGTAGCCATATTTGAACTGCTTGATTTCTCCCAGATCAGACTGCTCACCCTTGTATTTCAAATCGAAGGTATATTGTTTGGAGCTTTCACTTGTCACTTTATCCTTCTTCGTAATCAGCTTCTGGCTGGCCTCCTGCTTATAGACGCCCGACCAGGTGTCCCCCTCGCCCTTGAAGGTATAGTTGAAATGGGTCGTTTCCGTATTGCATGACGTTAGCAGCAATAGCAGAATTGCCGGAAGCAGCAGCGCACGCAGTATCTTCCTCATGGTCAGCCCCCTTTTCCCATAGATTACATTAACGTGAACGGGATAGGTATTGCAGTACTGCCTCCACCCGTTCCTCCACCGTAAGGTCTCCTTCCAGCCGCAGCAGATCACCGCTTAGTCCGGCCATCCACTCCTCATGCAGCATCCGGCTGCGGATCTCCATTCCGCCCGTATCGTACTGCGCTGCCCAGTCAATAAAGCTCTCAACATCCTCATACTTGTCTCCGCCCGGCAGACCCTCATCTCCGTATCGTTCATACTCCCGCACCCGCAGACGTTCCAGACGAATCTCCTCCGGAATCCACAGGAAAATCACCAGGTCAAAGGTGTCGCGCAGCGGATCACCCCATCCACAGAGCGCACCGGACAGAATCCAAGGCTCATTGCGCTTCAAGTCCATCTCCAGTCTGCTCAGACGTGCGGCAACATCGCTCTTGATGCTGTATTTCTGTTCCCAGTAGTAATCGTCACTATCCAACTGAACATGCGGAAGCCTCGCCGCCAGCGCCTTGCCCAAGGTTGTCGTTCCCGCCCCGGAAGCTCCCATAATATGAATTCTGCGGTACATAAGCCCTCCTGAATAAAAGAATCATTGTATCCATTTGTATATTTTACCATGCTGCCCCTTATATATAAACAGCGAAGCCTGATTTTAAAGGAATCCAATCCTCCGGTAGGAAGCAAGTGGACAAACGTATCTTAATTTCTCGAATTTCGAGGATTTCCGGGAAACAAGTGGAAAAAGCACAACTGTTAACTCAACTTTTGAACGCTTTACTTGAATTACGATAATTAAGTGTCGTTAATCCAATTGTTGTCGCGCCATGCCCCAAACAGCCACCAGCAAGTGTACAAAATCCATCTAATTCCTTCCAGTCGTCCCCTCCCACCTCTCCCATAAGCACCGGCGTAAGCCGTAGTCCACAACCCATCGCTCCCAGGCCCCTGGCATCCCGGCTCCCACATTGGTCAACTATATATTCCTGCGCAAAAGCAGACGCAAACAAAGCCGCAGCCTAAGGCCACAGCTTGTTCACCTTCCTAATGCTCAGCCCACTCCTCAGCTCACATCCGGCGGGATGCGCCGGGCGATGCCGGTAGCGATAGCGGCCCGGATGACAGCCAGACGTACCTGCTCCACGACCTTTTCGTTGAAAATGCTCGGAATAATATATTGCTCATTCCGCTCATCCGGGTGCACCACTGCTGCAATGGCCTGTGCCGCTGCCAGCTTCATCTCCAGATTCACCGTCTTCGCCCGGCAATCCAGCGCCCCGCGGAAAATCCCCGGAAAACACAGCACGTTATTAATCTGGTTAGGGTAATCGCTTCTGCCGGTTGCCAGCACCCGGACGTAAGGCTCCGCCAGATCCGGTTCAATCTCCGGGGTCGGATTAGCCATAGCGAACACGATGCTGTCCCGGGCCATGCTCTGCAGATGGCTAACCTGCAAAATCCCTCCCCTGGATACGCCAATGAAGACATCCGCCCCGCGCACCGCCTCGTCCAGTCCTCCGCTCAGATTCTCAGGATTCGTGGCTTCGGCCAGCCAGCTCCATTCAGGATTGGTATAGGCTTCGCTGCGGTTCAGTATCCCCTCCTTGTCTGCCGCATAGAGCTGCTTCGCGCCAGCCGCCAGCAGCAGACGGCAGATCGACACACCTGCCGCACCGATGCCGACGACTACAATTCTGGAGTCTGCAATCGACTTCTCCACGACCTGGAGCGCGTTCAGCAATCCGGCCAGAGCAACTACTGCCGTTCCGTGCTGGTCATCGTGAAAGACCGGAATATCCAGCTCCGCCGACAGCCGCCGTTCAATCTCGAAGCAGCGCGGAGAGCTGATATCCTCCAGATTAATCCCTCCGAAGCCTGGAGCAACCGCTTTCACAATCTTAATAATTTCTTCCGGGTCCTTAGTGTCCAGACACAGCGGGAACCCGTCAATATCCGCCAGCTGTTTGAACAGCATGGCCTTGCCCTCCATCACTGGCATCGCCGCCTCCGGTCCGATATCGCCAAGCCCCAGCACTGCGGTGCCGTCGGTGACGACCGCTACCGTATTTCTTTTCATCGTCAGGGAATACGCCTTGGACGGATCTTCGGCAATCGCCGTACAGACACGGGCAACACCAGGGGTATACACCAGTGACAGATCCTCCCGGTTCTTGATCGGCATCTTCGGGGTAACCTCGATTTTGCCGCCGAGATGGGCCAGGAAGGTTCGGTCGGAGACATTGATGACTTTGATTCCAGGCATATTCTTCAGCACACTTATAATCTCTTCATTCGCCGCATCCTGCACATTCACAGTCAGGTCACGGGTCGTCACATCCTTGCCGCCACGGATTACGTCAATCGCTACAATATCGCCCCCGGCTGCTGCCAGCCTGGACGCCACATCACCAAAAGAAGCTTCGGCCTTGCGGATTTCAAGCCGGATAATCATCGTTGTTGCAATGGACATAGAGTATGCCTCCCTCATCAGACGGATGAATTCTATCCTCAATATACTACAGTTCACATGTTGTTCACAATTAAATCCGGGTTAACCGGGAATTTCCCAGTTTTCAGCCAGCTTTAACAGCTCTGCTTCCGCAGCCTCTTCATCTTGCCCCAATACTTTTGCTTCTATATAGTAGGTGACCGTATCATCGCTGTCACTCTTGCCGGGACGCTGATAACACAGCCAATAATAAGTAACTTCAGGAGCAGGATAGACCGCGCTTCCCCCCTGTACGAATTTGATCAGCTCCCCTTCACCTTCCGGAGTCGGCACCGGCTTCCTCCATAGCAATTCTGTATGATTAGGGATGCTGATATAATTACCCGGACGGCTCTGATCGCCAAGGGACAGCTCCAGCTGATCTTGAGTTACAGACTCCAACCCTTGCAAATACCGCGCAGGCTCGTCCTCACTTAGACGCAGCCGGTGTACCGCCGGGGCGGAATCAGATGCCGCGAACCCGTATAGCGCTCCCCCGCCCAGAACGAGGCAGATTGCTGTGGCAAGCACGGTTTTACGTATTTTTACTCTCATATAAACGCTCCTTTGTAAGCATTTAGTGTAGGATATCATTGTGTTTCCTTAATTGACAGGGCACAATAGTAATGGCGCGAAGCCTATGAATTCTTATCTTTGAACCAAACAAATATAACACGGATTAGGAGAGAGAAGATATGAAGAACCCTTTTCAAGCATTGGTAGTGGACAAGACAGAACCATTCTCCGTAGAGGTCAGACCGGTAACGCTGGAGGAACTGCCCGCCGGTGAAGTGTTAATTAAGGTAGCTTATTCCAGTGTAAACTATAAAGACGGGCTGGCAAGCATCCCGAATGGGAATATTGTGCGAAATTATCCGTTCATTCCGGGGATTGACCTGTCAGGGACGGTAGTCTCATCGAAGGACAGCCGCTTCCGCGAAGGCCAGTCTGTCATTGCCACCAGCTATGGGATCGGTGTCTCCCACTTCGGCGGCTTCAGCGAATACGCCCGCATCCCTGCGGACTGGGTTATTGAACTGCCAGAAGGCTTGACGCTGCGGGAAGCGATGATCTACGGCACGGCCGGATTCACGGCGGCGATGTCTGTGCAGGCACTGGAAGCTCAAGGAATGACGCCTGATCAGGGAAAAGTGCTCGTCACCGGTGCCACAGGCGGTGTCGGAGGTGCAGCAACTGCCATTCTGGCGAAGCTGGGCTATCAGGTCACTGCCAGTACCGGCAGAATGGATGAAGCCGGATATCTGCAGGCGCTGGGAGCTGCTGAGGTGATCTCCCGTGAAGAGGTCGCGGGCAGTGCGGTGAAGCCGCTGGACAAGCAGCTCTGGCAGGCCGCAGTAGATTCAGTCGGGGGCGCCCCGCTTGCTGCGGTCCTGAGCAAAATCGCCTACGGCGGCGCAGTGGCCGCAAGCGGCTTAACCGCAGGCACGGCTGTCCCGACCACCGTCCTGCCGTTTATCCTGCGCGGAGTCAGTCTGCTCGGCATCGATTCCGTAGCTTGTCCTATGGAGAAACGGGCCAAGCTCTGGCAGCGCATGGCAGGTGACATGAAGCCGGAGGTGCTGGATACGCTGGTGGACCGTGAGATTTCCCTGACTGAGCTGCCTGCGGCGCTTCAGGATATTCTCCAGTCGGGCACCCGGGGACGCGTGCTTGTCCGCTTATCTTAGTCACACTTGATGAGGGTATAGCAGTATCGATGGCAGTTCGCTTCCGAATCTGGAACGGGCTGCCGTCTTTTTTTGCAACTGTGCCCGGCATCTTAAATTTAGCCTTGACCCTGAAGTATACTTCAACCTTTATACTCTAGTTATTCCAGATGAATAGGGTTGGAGGGAGTACAAATGAGAATATTTGAGATTATAGTCATTGTGGTAATTCTAGCTGTTACAGCAGGAATGATAGGGACCAAGAAAAACCGGAGGCTGGATACCCTTATGCTGCTGGCTGTCGTTATGGCTGTGATGCTGCATGGGGTGCTGGAGAATTACCGTATCCAGATGGCTCCGGCCTACGCCGCAGCGCTCTGGCTGGTGACCATACTCGGATTCAGACTTGTGAGGCGTCCCCGAACGGGCCAGCCTAAGCGGTATGCGAAGTTATGGAAAAGTCTGCTGCTGATATGCATCCTCCTTCTTTCAGGAGTATCCGTCTATGCGTCCAGGCTGCTGCCGATGTTCACGCAACCTGAGCCAACAGGGCAATATGCCATCGGGACGATCGCACGCGAGCTTACCGATGAGCAGCGTGACGAGACGCTGAGCGCTGAGGAAGGCGGCAAACGTAAGCTGATGGTTAATGTATGGTATCCGGCCGATCCTGACCAGACTGAGGGTAAGCCTAAGGAGCATTACCCTTCCGCACTAGGCGAAGCCATTGGCCTTGTATTCGGATTGCCGAAGCAGCTATTCAGCCATGTGACCGATATTCCTACTCATGTTACAGACGGAGTGAAGCTATCGGCACAAGAACCCAGCTATCCGGTCCTGCTGTTCTCGCCGGGAATCCGCTCTACCCGATTCCAGAGTATGTCGATTATCGAAGAATTGGTCAGCCACGGCTATATTGTCGTAGGGATCGATCATCCTTACACCTCAGCCAAGGTCACTTACCCGGACGGCGCTTCGGTCTATTACGTGCCTGATCCCGAATTCGATACTTCTGCAGAGCTCTACAATCACAATGTGAACGGAATCGCAATCCGTACAGCAGATGCCAGCTTTGTGCTGGATACATTGACGGAATGGAATATACAGGACCCGAATGGCTTGTTCCAGGGCAAGCTGGATCTCACCCGGGCAGGGATCTTCGGCCATTCCTATGGCGGGGCGACAACCGCCGAAGCTTTAGCCCAAGACAAGCGGTTTAAGGCCGGTGTCAGTCTGGAAGGCGGGTTCTGGGGCAAGGTTGCCCGTGAAGGGCTGACGCAGCCTTTTATGTATATGATGTCCGGAACGACTGCGCAGAATCTTGCACATCCCGAAGCGAACACAGATCCCCTGATCTATGAAGAATTCACGCCGGATCTGAAGTCAGTTATGAGCCGCAGCACCCGGGATACCTATTATCTGACAGTGGATCATTTCATTCACCAGAGTTTTACGGATATAGCCCTGCTGTCGCCCTCCTTATTCGCCAATGGCCTTGATCCGGTGCATACTGTAGATATAAGCAGAACCTATGTCCTGTCATTTTTCGATCAGTATCTGCTAGATGAGCCGCAGGCGCTGCTGAACGGTCCATCGGCCGAATACCCGGAAGTGAGCTTTGAACCGGCCTACACGCACAAGAGACCATAGGAGCAGATAGATATCAAAATACAGGAGGTAATACCAGATGAAGGGAATGACCCGTGGTGAGCTGGCGCGGCAGGCGGGGCTGAGTGCGGCAACCATCCGTTACTATGAGGACAGCGGCATCCTGCCAGCCCCGGAGCGGACCGCTAAGGGATACCGGATCTACTCTGCAGATATTCTGGTGAAGCTGAAGTTCATCAAGGATGCCCAGTCCCTGGGCTATTCACTGAAAGAAATCCAGGCGGCACTTGCCCTGCTCGGCTCGAAGATGGATGAAGATACCTTAAAGGAACTCGTCCGCGACAAAATCACCGAAATCGACGAAAAGGTTGCTGCCCTGTACGCTATTCAAAGCATGCTGGCCGGTCTGCTTGAGACCCCGCAGGAGGATATTCAGAATTATCTGCGTTCCTTCCAGGTTCCAGATCAGCATCATTGAAGACAAGCTATCGTGTGAAACATATAATTTCTTATATTTGTAAAAAAATCGGCAGCGTCATTCTGCATTCACAGAATACGCTGCCGTTTGTGCTGTGTGGATTTCTGTTATTCGGCTCCAGCCTCATGCACAGCTTGCGCAGGGGCCTGGAAATATTGCTGCTGGCGGTAGGGCTGGGCATACGGCTGAGCATAATAACCGTGTACTGCCATCGGCTGGTATCCGAAGGATTGCGGAGCCTGCTGCGGGTGCATGTAAGGCGGCATGTTCGCATTAGCCATCATCGGCGTCATATTGGCAGGAGCGATGTAGGTTCCCTTCATATTCTCGGCTGCCGCCTTCACAGGGGGACAGCAATCCGCAGGCGGACCAATGAAGGTCTGAGGCTTCACCGGAGCGAGTGCTTCCTTAACCAGCGCTTCATTAAGGCAGTAGGTATGTGCCAGCACATTAGCCGGGGTTAAGCTCAGAAGATCCGAGCCGAGAATGACCTCCGGTGTTGGAGCATCGAAGATCGCCAGCAGATGGGTGCAATCCATCGTGGCCACTTCATAATGCCACCAGCCCTGCGGCACATTGGCAACCTGGCCCGGGGTGATCGGAAAATGCAGCAGCTCGTTCGTAAAAGGGTTGATCAGCGACACCACTGCCGCGCCCGAGATACAATACACCAGCTCAGCGGCATTTTGATGATAATGCGGCTCGACCACATTGGATCTGCTGAGATAGATATCGAGCAGCGAGGTATTCTCCAGGGTGTTCAGATTTTTGATGCCCAGTACGTTGATATAATTGCAGTCATCCTTCTTGAATAAGGTGTTGCCGTTCATATCAAACGTAAACTGTGTATTGGGCGACGTATAGTCCATATAAGAGGTCACACAAATCCGTCCTTTCCTCGGGGCCGTTTTTTATCGTTCTGGTTATAGGATATGTATCCGCCCATGCCCAGGTGACGATGAATAGCTCCGCCGCACAGTAAATTTGCCCCTTAAGCCGAATAATTAGCTGGACAGGTCAATTCGACAATGGATTGGGCGGACGGGCTGGGCTGGATGGGGCTGCAACCATAAAAGGAGTAACGTCTCACATGCCCCACTTCCGCCCGAATGTATACTGTTTTCCGCATACATTTTGACCGGAGGCCCCCTTCCGCCCGAATGTATGCTGTTTTCCACATACATTTTGCCCGGAGCCCCACTTCCGCCCGAATATATGCTGTTTTCCGCATACATTTTGACCGGAGGCCCCGTATCTGCCCCAATGTATGCTGATTTCCACATACATTCGGGACACCACGCCCATTGTATTCGGTTTAATACGAAAATAAAAGTACCGGAAAACGCGCCGCAGACTGGGTTTTGACAAAAAAAGACCCACCGCCCCCAAAAAACGTTTCGTTTT
>NZ_JAGGLV010000041.1 GCF_017874735.1 Paenibacillus silagei | reverse complement strand
CCTTTGATTTAATTCTTTTATTGTAACGAGAAAAAGAGACATTCTTTGTGTCGAATGTCTCTTTCAGTTCTTTATGGACTTTTTCAGTGGCCTCCCCCCCACAAAGTGGGACTTTAGCTTCGACGATGACTCAGGTACTTTGCGGGGATCCCAAAACATATAAATTCTTATCTATCAAAAAAGCGCATCCCCGGAAATCCGGAAATGCGCTCTGTTCTGTTAAGCTCTGGAATTGGTATACCGATAGCCTTAGCGTTTGCTCGGATCGTAAGGTTCACCAAGCGCCTTAGGTGCCGAGGAACGGCCCACAGCACTCACCAGAACGATAATGGTTAACACATAAGGAATCATGAAGATGAATTCCTGCGGAATGCTCTTGGACCATTCAAACAGCTGGACATAGTTGCGGATCGCCTGGGAGAAGCCGAAGAATACCGCAGCACCGAAGGCACCAAGCGGATTCCACTTCCCGAAGATCATCGCAGCAATGGCAATAAAGCCTTGTCCCGAGATCGTATTGTGCGCAAACGTACCTGTAGTAGTCAATGTAATGGTGGCTCCACCGATACCCGCCAGCAGTCCACTCAGCATGACGCCGATATATCTCATCTTGTTGACATTGACACCCAGGGTATCAGCCGCACTCGGATGTTCACCGACTGCGCGCAGACGGAGTCCAAACGGAGTTTTGAACAGGATGAAATAAATGACAATGACTAAGATAATCGCCAGATAAGTGGTTGGATAGGAGTTAAATATCCCCTCGCCGATAACCGGTATCTTAGAGAGCCCGGGAATCGCCACTTTGCTGAATCCGTCGATCAGCGGAGTTTCGCCTGATCCTTCGAAGAACAGCTTAACCATGTACAATGTGCTGCCCGCGGCCAGGAAGTTAATAACCGTACCGCTTATCGTCTGGTCAGCCTTGAAGGTAATCGCAGCCACTGCATGGATCAGTGAACCGATTACTCCTACAGCCATGGCACAAAGCACCCCGACCCAAGGGGCCCATTCGCCCATGCCTGCATCTTGAGCATAGTAGCCACCTACTGCAGCTGCAAAGGCGCCAAACATCATTAAGCCTTCAAGTCCGATGTTCACGACACCGGATCGTTCAGAGAAGATGCCGCCGAGGGAGGCAAATATTAGCGCTGTGGAAAAAACAAGCGTCGTATTGAGCAGTTGGCCTAAGACTACGAAGTCCATCTATAACACCTTCTCTTTCTTGCGCTTGAAGTAAAACGGTTTGAGCACCCAGCGTACAATGCCTTGCGCAGCAATGAAGAATATGATCGAACCGATTACAATACGGATCAGCTCCGGAGGCACATCCGCACCGAAGCTCATGCCTGCCGAACCGTACGTCAGCGTGCCATATAGAATAGCAGCGAGAATGACACCCAGCGGATGGGTCAGTCCAAGCAGGGCAACAGCGATACCGTCAAATCCATAACCAGGTGAAGCTGCAAATACGGATTGATAATGGAATACACCCAGTACTTCACCAGCGCCTGCGAGACCTGCGAACACGCCGCTGATGAACATTGCCTTCACCACATTGCGTCCGACATTCATTCCTGCATATTCGGCAGCATGCGGGTTCAAGCCTACTGCACGCATTTCGTAGCCCTGCTTGGTCTTCCAGAGATAGACATAGAAGAAAGTTGCTGCCGCCAGGGCAATCACGGTTCCCCAGTGCAAGCGGGCATTATCAAAGGTGGAGAAGAGGAAGGTCATGGATAGAGAAGCCGGATTATCCTCCGACCGGTTCTGCCCTTGCAGAAGCAGGAACGTCCGGACAATATAATTCGACAGGAAGAGCGCAATCCAGTTCAACATGATCGTTGTGATAACTTCATTAATTCCGCGCTTGGCCTTCAGATATCCGGCAATACCGGCCCATAGTCCGCCGCATACAGCAGCTGCAATGACCGCAAGCGGAACTAACAGGAAAGCCGGCAATACCCCGCCAAGCTTAATGCCGACAACAGATGCAGCCGTCATCCCGATCATGACCTGTCCGTCCGCACCGATGTTGAACATCCCTGAGCGGAAGGCAAAGGCTACGGCCAGACCCGTCAGCATCAGCGGAGTCATCTCGCGGATCGCCTCACCGAAATCGTACGGGCTGCCGAACACACGCTTGAACAGCGCAGAGTAGGCGGCGATAGGATCGTAACCGCCAAACAGCATGACAATAGCACCCACCAGGAAGCCCAATAGAATCGCTACAAGCGGAACGATATAGCTGTCTGTTGCGAATATTTTCCGGAGTCTAGACATCCGCATGACCTCCCCGCTTCAAACTGCCCGCCATCATCAGACCCAGTTCCTGGTCATTCGTATCCTGCGGGAATACTTCTCCGACAATCTGGCCTTCATAAATAACGGCAATCCGGTCAGACACATTCATGATTTCATCCAATTCAAAAGAAATAAGCAACACAGCCTTGCCTTGGTCCCGCTGGGCAATAAGCTGCTTTTGTACAAATTCAATCGCCCCGACATCCAGACCGCGTGTTGGCTGTGCGGCAATCAGAAGAGTCGGATTCTTGTCTATTTCCCGCGCAATAATCGCTTTTTGTTGATTGCCGCCGGATAAGGAACGGGCTTTGTTCTCTATGGACGGTGTACGCACATCGAACTGCCTTATCAGGTCTTCGGCATGCTTGTTAATGACATCTGTGTTCAAGAATCCATTTTGGTTGTACGGACTCTTATAATACGTCTCCAGAACCATGTTCTCACTTACAGTGAAATCCAGCACCAGACCATGCTTGTGGCGGTCCTCCGGAATATGGGAGACATTCATTTCAGATACCTTACGCGGTGACAGATTGGCAATCTCCTTACCGGAGACCTGGATCGAACCTGAATCAATCTTGCGCAGCCCGGTTATGGCCTGAATCAGCTCACTTTGGCCGTTACCGTCCACACCGGCGATTCCGAGAATCTCCCCCGCCTTCACTTCAAAGCTCAAGTTATTCAGCACAGGCACTCCATCCTTGCTCTTGCTGCTGACATTAGACAGCTTCAGGATGGTCTCGCCAATATGCGGTGTCTGCTTGTCCACTTTGAACGTAACTCCGCGTCCGACCATCTTCTCGGCCAGCTCATTCGGATTGGTACCGGCAGTCTTCACCGTATCAATTACCTTGCCGCGGCGGATAATCGTGACACGGTCGGAAATCTGCATAATTTCCTTCAGCTTATGCGTGATCAGAATAATGGATTTACCTTCAGCAACGAGCCGCTTCATAATCGCCATCAGTTCCGTAATTTCCTGCGGCGTAAGTACAGCGGTAGGCTCGTCGAATATAAGTATATCCGCTCCGCGGTACAGGGTTTTCATAATTTCTACCCGTTGCTGCATGCCTACCGAAATGTCATGAATTTTGGCATTTGGATTGACTTGGAGCCCGTACTGCTCAGATAGCTTACGAACCTGCTCCGCAGCGGATTTATAGTCAATTTTAAGACCTTTCTTCGGTTCCATGCCCAGAACAATGTTCTCGGTGACCGTAAAAGGATCAACAAGCTTGAAATGCTGGTGAACCATACCAATGCCAAGCTCAATAGCTTTATTGGGGTTATCAATAATAACCGGTTTCCCGTCGATTTCGATGCTGCCTTCATCGGGCTGGTACAGTCCGAATACGATATTCATCAAGGTCGATTTGCCTGCCCCGTTCTCGCCAAGCAGCGCATGGATCTCCCCTTTTTCCAGCGTCAGACTAATAGAGTCGTTCGCAACGATACCGGGAAAGCGTTTTGTGATTTGCTTCAACTCTACGACAGGAGCCGCAGCACTCATGGAATCACCCTCATCACAGAATATATATATTATTGCCTTTTAGACACGGCTGTACCGCCCCACACAAGGACGGTACAGTTGTGATTGTCTATAACAGATGCTGACAGAGAACAAGGCCAGTACTTGAACCGGCCCTGCTTCGTCGTTATGTTAAATCGGGTAAAGCTGAAGCAATGAATTACTCGGCAGGAACAACGATTGTTCCATCAATGATTTGCTTGCTGTATTCGTCAACCTTAGCCAGAATATCTGCGCTAACGTTAGCTTTGGATGTTTCAGGAAGGCCTACACCGTTGTCTTTCAGACTAAGAACAGTTGTAGTACCGCCTTTGAAAGTACCGTCAACAACCTGCTGAGAAACCTTCTTAACCGCTTCGTCAACACGTTTGATCATGGAAGTCAGCGTTACATCATCGCCAAATTCCAGGGACTGGTCTTTGTCAACGCCGATAACCCATACTTTGCTGCCACCGGCTTTGTTGCGGGATTTCGCTTCGTTGAATACGCCGTTGCCTGTTGCACCTGCAGCAGGGAAGATGATGTCGTTGCCATCATTATACAATGTTGCCGCCAAAGATTTACCGGTATCCGGCTTATCATAAGCACCTGCATAAGTGATTTTTACTGTAGCATTAGGGTTAACCGCTTCTACTCCGGCTTTGAAGCCCACTTCGAAACGTTTGATAACCGGGCTTTCCATACCGCCGATGAAACCTACTTTGTTGGTTTTGGTTGTCAGACCAGCAACAACACCCACCAGGAAGGAGCCTTCATTCTCGGCAAAGGTTACAGATTCAACGTTAGGAGCGTCCACTACACTGTCGATGATCGCAAGGTTAGCATTCGGGTTCTCTTTGGCAACCTTCAGTACAGCATCGCCAAGGTCGAAGCCGATTCCCCAAGTGAGGTCATAGCCGCCTTTAACGAACTGGTTAAGGTTAGGCTCATAGTCTGCATTGGATTTACTCTGCAGGTATTTGATCTCAGCGCCGAATTCCTTCTCCATAGCCTCCAGTGCTTCCCAGGAAGACTGGTTAAAGGACTTATCGTTTACTCCGCCTACGTCAGTTACTAGACCCAGTTTGACAGCCTTAGGAGCGTCAGTTGCTGCTGGTGCTTCTGTTGCAGCTGCGTCGGTTGGTGCAGTAGTTGCTGTTCCAGCATTGGAGCCGGAATTAGCGCTGTTATTGTTACCGCAACCTGCCAGAATGACAGTGAAGGCCATAACCATAACCAAAGATAGTTGGTAAAACTTCTTCATCGAAAGTGATCCCCCTTAGTAAATTGGATGTCTTCTGTGTTCTGCTTTGGACATACCATTAGTACAAATTATACCTGCAAAAAAAGCTAAAATCCAGTCTATTAATGACCTCAGGTCAATAATAATTTGCATTTTTCAACAAGAAATCGCTTACCTTGACACGGACTGTTATTTCTGTGTCCGTTGTATGTTAGAAAACCTCAAAATGTAGCTTATGGTTCCAAGTGCATTAACATTATTATTGCACAGGGAAGGCTTTTCTATTATCATGTATGATTACATCTTGTACGCAAAGGGAGTTACTGAAAATGGAACAAGAACACACACCACAAGCTGCACCCGACTTCAAATACTGTCATGAATCCCGCGTATTCAAAACCGGCCGCGTCTTCCCGAATGATGTAAACAATCATAAGACACTGTTCGGCGGCAAGCTCATGAGCACCATCGATGAAGTGGCCTCCATCTCGGCCATGCGCCACTGCCGGGTCAACGTAGTAACGGCATCCGCTGACTCTGTCGACTTCCTCCTGCCGATCCGGCCGACGGACTCCGTCTGCTTCGAATCCTTTGTCTCCTGGACGGGCCGCACCAGCATTGAGGTATTCGTCAAGATTATCTCCGAGAATCTCTACACAGGCGAACGCGCCGTTGCCGCAACTTCCTTCCTGACCTTCGTAGCTATGAATGAAGATGGCACTACAGCCCCTGTTCCGGCCATCGTGGCCCAGACCGACGAAGAGAAGCTGATCTGCCAGTCTGCTGACGAGCGGTCTGCGCTGCGCAAGCTGAGACGCTCCAGCAGCAAGAAACTCGCTTCGCTGCTTAGCACAACGAAATACTGGGAATAGCTGTCCATCCGGCGGTTCC
The DNA here is from genome assembly GCF_017874735.1 of Paenibacillus silagei. Lineage (GTDB taxonomy): Bacteria > Bacillota > Bacilli > Paenibacillales > Paenibacillaceae > Paenibacillus_AQ > Paenibacillus_AQ silagei. The sequence continues at coordinate 31,912 of NZ_JAGGLV010000041.1, read as the reverse complement.
CACCGCGCAAAAAAGCACCGTCACACGGGAGAACCCGCAGGCGGTGCTTTTCGGTTTATAGCGTCTTACGCGTTGATCTTCTCTTTGGCAACAACAGCCAGGGAGTTGAAGGCGTTCAGATCATTCACTGCCAGATCAGCCAGCATCTTACGGTTCACTTCTACACCAGCCAATTTCAGGCCGTATACAAGCTTGCTGTAAGACAGACCGTTCAAACGGGCTGCAGCATTGATACGAACGATCCACAGTCTGCGGAAGTTACGTTTCGTCTGACGACGGTCACGGTATGCGTAAACCATCGATTTCATTACTTGCTCTTTAGCTGTTTTGAAAATGCGGTGCTTGGAACCGAAGTAACCCTTTGCCAGCTTCAATACTTTTTTATGTCTACGACGAACTACAAATCCGCCTTTAACTCTTGCCATATTAATAAACCTCCCAAAAATGTGTGATTAACTATTTCAAGTTAGCAAGTCCTTGTTTCAAACGTCTTACATCCCCAGGGGCCATTACCGGATTGCCGTTCAATACGCGTTTTGCACGTTTCGATTTGTGGGACAGCAAGTGGTTCTTGTGAGCTTTGTAACGCAATACTTTACCAGTTCCAGTGATCTTGAAGCGGCCTTTCAGGCTGCTATGTGTTTTCATTTTAGGCATGGTGTTTCCTCCTTGAATATTATGCGGCGCCAAATTGCTATGCAAGTGACTCCAGGATTATTGGGGCTTCGGAGCCAGAATCATAATCATGCTGCGGCCTTCCAGCTTAGGCTGGCGCTCTACAACAGCAAGCTCTTCTACTTCGCTCTTCACGCGCTCCAGGATCTTCTGACCGATACTAGCGTGGGTAATCTCACGGCCGCGGAAACGGACGGAGCACTTCACTTTATCGCCTTCGCCCAGGAACTTGATTACATTGCGGAACTTGGTCTGATAATCATGTTCCTCAATGTTTGCACGGAACCAGACTTCCTTGAGATCCACGATCTTCTGGTTCTTGCGGGCTTCCTTCTCTTTCTTCTGCGTTTCATAACGGAACTTGCCGTAATCCATGATGCGGCATACCGGCGGCTTCGCCTGCGGTGCTACGTTGACTAAATCCAGATTAAGATCGATCGCCATTTGTAACGCCTCGCGGATCGGCTTGATCCCGATTTGTTCACCCTCTGCTCCGACCAGCCGAACCTCTTTGGCACGAATTTCATCATTGATCATATGTTCCTTACTGATAATCCTCCACCTCCGAATAATTTTCAGATAATATATTACGGTTCTCCATAAAAAAGGGATGCCGGTAATTCCCCGACACCCCGTTTGATCAACGTTCATGAATTGTAACCATTCATAAAGCATTGAGATCAAAACCAGCAGGCTGTTAGCCTGTCAGGTGAGAAGCCGGTGCTTCTGCTTGCAATCCCTATGTTTTGCACACTTGAATACTATACATCATCAGACTGAAGATGTCAACATCCTCTGAAATTATTAATTTACAGTGCGAATTATGAAACCTGCTTGCTCTGCACTTCCTCCAGCCGGACTACGCGCGTATGCTTGGTATGACTCCACTGCTTGTTGTTCTGTGTGAAGAACGCATAGAACGTGATGGGATACCACGAGAGCAGATAGACCGGGAACACCAGCAGGTACAGATAGACCTTCTTGAACTTCACCCGCTCCAGCGCCATGGCCAGCAGGAAGGTCAGAATGTTCGCCCCTACGGCAAAGTACCCGAGCCACAGCGGCAGATGTCCGTAAATATTCGCAATATGCGGACCGCCAAACACAGCATTATCCACAAACATTACGGCAGTCATCAGGAACGTAAGCAACACAATATATACGTTCGCTCCATACAGTGCCAGGTCGAACTTCGTCAGGCTGCGTTCCTTGATCCCCTGCCACAGCAGCGGGAAGAAGTAACGGCGGGCTACGGTGAAATGACCCTGCATCCAGCGCAGACGCTGTCTGGAGGAAGCCTTGAAGGTAAGCGGCTTCTCATCGAATACTTTGGCATCATAATTAAATCTTGGATATACGCCCTTGGAGGCGCTGCGCATGGTGAATTCCAAATCCTCAACCAGACTGGTTGCCCCCCAGCCCATTTCCTTCAGCAGGTTCGTCTCGAAGCACATGCCTGTACCGCCGAGGAAGTTGGCCATCTTCAGATTATGGCGCGACAGCTGCCACAGCCGGTTGATGTACCAGTAGGATACGCCGTAAGCAGCCGTGATCCAGGAATCCTCCGGGTTCTTCGTGTCAATGTAGCCTTGAATGACCCGTCCGCCTGAACACAGATCGTTGTTCATCTCTGTCAGGAACTCTGTATGTGCGAGGTTGTCGGCATCGAACATGACTACAGCGTCGTACTGGCGGGGCAGCGCCCACAGCTCCTTTAGCATCCACTCGATGGCATAGCCTTTACCGCGCAGGTTGCTGTTGGTACGTACACAAGCATTCATGCCGTGCTCCCGCACGATCGCAGCGGTATTATCCGTACAGTTGTCACAGATGACAAATACATCGTACAGTTCCTGGGGATAATTAAGCTGCTTCAGGTTCTCCATCAGAGCGCCAACCACTTCTTCCTCGTTGTGTGCGGCGACCAGTACGGCAAATGACTTTTGCGGCGCATGCCTAACCTTGTTCTTCTTCTTGCGCAGTCCAAACAGCGAAAATGCAAACTGATAAACTGCGATTGCCGCCAAGATCACTTGGAGCGTAACAAACAATGCGTCTGTCATGATCTTTAGATGCCCCCTTTTTCCAAATCTTGATGTTTTTTCTCTTTCTCTCTCTCTAACTTGCTAACGTTCTATCTGACCCTTTTGTTGCATCCCTTACTGTAGACAAGAATTTCCCCTTAGTTCCGGGCAGGATTCCGAATTGTGTTATGTCCCGTTTCACAAGATATGAATATGGATTCCAGTGTACTGGCTGGCTCCTTATTTCTCTGTTACCTTATAAACGCGATCTTCCTGCTTGAATCATTGTAGTCGCTTTGGGGCTCACAAGTCAAAAGAGACATTTTTCGAGCGGACCCGAGCTTTTTCTTGAACGGGCTACCTTAAAAAAGTATGATAAAGACAGCTTCAGGCCGTGAAATCTGCTGCTTAAGCTGCGCCAGAACTCTTTTAGCCGGACTATCGGAGGGACATGATATGAGACCTTTATTCAAGAAACTGCATCTCCTGGAGCAGCGGGTGTTTCAATGGATTAACGGACGGATGCACAATCCGTTTCTGAACTTCTGGCTCTTCTACCTCACTCATCTCGGAGGTGCAACAAGCGCGATCGGCATCAATCTCCTGGTCTGGGCAGTGTGCCCGCAGCCATGGAGAACTACAGGACTTCAGGCACTGGCCGCGCTGGCGATAAGCCATGTGCCCGTCGCTATCGCCAAAAAGCTCTACCCGCGCCTGCGGCCCTATCTGGCCCTGCCGGACACCAATACGTTCCGCAATCCGCTTAAGGATCATTCTTTTCCTTCAGGCCATACGACCGCTATCTTCGCCTCAACGGTTCCTTATATGATAGCCTTTCCTGTCCTGACTGCGGTCCTGCTTCCTCTGGCCTGCACAGTCGGCTTCTCCCGGATCTACCTCGGGCTGCATTATCCATCTGATGTCCTCGCAGGAGCGGTCATTGGGTCTGGAGTCGCAGCCGGTACGCTTGCCCTCTGGATATGATGCCTAAGGGCGCCGGCCGGTCAATACATCTAGGGAACAGGTGAACTATACATTGCGCAAAAAAAGAATATTATTGCTGTCAGAGGGCTTCGGTGCCGGGCATACCCAGGCTGCATATGCGCTGTCGAGCAACCTGCGGAAGCTGTCTCCGGAGGTGCAGACCAAGGTGCTGGAGCTGGGGAGCTTCCTGAATCCCAAGGTGGCCCCGCTCATTGTCTCGGCATACCGCAAGACGGTTACCTCCCAGCCCCGGCTGATGGGCTATGTGTACCGTCACCAGAAATCATTCAATCGTCTTACCACACTTGCCCTGCACCGCTTGTTTTATACGCATGCCCAAAATATTGTGAAGCAGCTGAAGCCGGACATTATCGTCTGTACCCACTTCATTCCCGGTGCTGTTATCTCACGCCTGAAGCGGCTTCACCCGTCGCTGAAGGCTCCGCTGATTACAGTCATTACAGATTATGACGCCCATGCCAGCTGGATCAGCCCGCAGGTGGACCGCTATCTGGTATCCACCCCTGAGGTCAAGGCGAAGCTGCGCCGCCGGGGCGTTGCCGCCTTCAAGATCCGGGTAACCGGCATTCCTGTCCACCCGAGCTTCTGGGAGCAGCACGGCCGGGAAGACATTCAAGAGCAGTTCAAGCTGCTTGGTATTCCGACGGTCATGGTCATGGGCGGTGGATGGGGCATGATGAATGACGAAGTAGTGAATGCGGCTCTGGCCGGATGGCGGGACAAGGTGCAGATTGTGTTCTGTCTCGGCCAGAATGACAAGCTGCTGCAGGAGATGATGCAAGACCCGCGGTTCAGGCATCCCAACATCCGGCTGCTGGGCTTCACCCGGGAGATTGACAAGCTGATGGAGGTGTCCGACCTGCTGGTCACCAAGCCGGGCGGCATGACCTGCAGCGAAGGCTTGGCCAAGGGCATTCCGATGCTCTTCCACTCTCCGTTGCCGGGCCAGGAAGAAGAGAACTGCCGGTACTTCACTGCCGCCGGACTGGGAGAGCCGATCAGCTCCCTCGATGTAGTTGACCGGTGGATGGAGCGGCTGCTGAATGATTACGGAAATGTCCGTGCGGCGCGCAAGGCCCATCTGGAGGCCATCTCCAGGTACAACCCGCTGCAAAGCGCCCAAAGCATTATTGATATGCTGGATAAACCGCGCGCAGAACATGGGGAGTAGAGAACCAGGTAAGGAACGGCACAAAATCACCCTTACGGGTGAATGAGATTACCTGCGCGCCAGCAAGTGTATGCTGTTTTTCACATACATTAGGGCCACATGCCTGCGCGCCAGCAAATGTATGCTGTTTTTCGCATACATTCGGGCCATGCGCCTGCATATGAGCACAATGTATGCTGTTTTCCGCATACATTCGAGCCACACGCCTGCATATGAGCACAATGTATGCTGTTTTCCGCATACATTTGAGCCACACGCCTGCGCACCACTTATCCACAACAGAAGAAAACCATAATTTTCCAAACAACAAAAGGCAGTCCGGCATGAATGAACCGGACTGCCTTTTGTTGTAATACCGATAATGCTGCTTACAGGCCAGCTGACAGGCGGCAGGAAACTGCCCGCAGCCTAGAGGCGGTACTTGTCCAGACGGGTGGCCTGATATTGCTTCAGCGCCTCGTCTCCGACAATTGCCTCGCAGCGGTGAATGTTCACGCCCCGTCCATAGAACTTGGTCTCGTATTCGGTCATTACATGCTCTTCGTTGATCACACCGCCCTCATGCAGGTCAAGCGAAATATTCTTCATCTGCAGGCCATAGTCCGCAAAGGCATTAAGCGAGAATTCAAACAGGCTGCGGGAATCCGTCTTCAAATGGATCTCGCCGAGCGGACTGAGCAGTCCGCGGTATTTATCCAGAAAACGCGGATGCGTCAGACGGCGGCGGGCATGCTTGCTTTTTGGCCAGGGGTCACTGAAGTTCAGATAGATCCGTTCCAGCTCCCCCGGAGCGAATACTTCCTCCGCATAATCGATATTGGCCAGGGCCACTCTTACGTTGGGCGGTGTCTCTTCACCTGCCGGCTCCCATACATTCCGGGCCTTCTCGGCTGCGCGCCGTACCAGCTCGTCATACATATCCACGCCGATGAAATTAATCTCCGGGTATTTGAAGCTCATTTGACTGATAAACTGTCCCTTGCCCATTCCGAATTCCACATGAATCGGATGGTCATTGCCGAACAATTCGGACCAGCGCCCCTTCAGGCTGCGTGGTTCCAGGATCACCAGATCGGTCTGCTCCTCAAGACTTTCACGTATTCCTTTTCTTCCGCGTAAACGCATAGGTACTCCTCCGCTTATCTCTTTATTGCCTTATCTGTGAATAGGATAAATGCCACTTGCAATATTGTGCCGAACTTACCGGCAAAAGTAAAGGGATTTCAGCAAAAGAAAAGGAACCTCCATCCCGCCCCTGCTTGGACTGGTCGAAAGTTCCGTGCGTGTTGTATCTGTAATACCGGCCCGCCGTTCAGCGGACTGCCATTTATTTATCGAACTCGAAGGTCTTCTCGAACGCATTGCGGATCTTCCGCTGCGCTTCTGTCTTGATCTTGTGGTTGCCGTTGAATTCTACGCCTGTCAGGGCGAGAGCTTCATCGGGAGTCAGCTGCACATCAATCGAACCTTTGTTATCAGCAAATACCGTTGGAGAATTCATCGTTATCACCTCTAAGGTTTAGTATGGACCGGACGACACGAAATTATGAATTCAAGCATAAGATTGTGGTTGCTGCAGCGGCTTTTTTAACACTTTAAATATAACATAATGTGTAAGCATTTTCAAGCCGGATGGCGGTAATTCACAGCCTATTTTTAGTTTTTTTTCGGCGGATTTCCGGGAGGGATTGTTACGTTCATCACGGATTTTTGATACAATGGGAAGGTTAATGAAAGGAGCTGCACATGTCTAATCTTTTACAGGCCTCCTCTCCGCTTCTGTGGGGGGATAAACGGTTCCATACCTGGAACTACGAAATGCGCGGGCAGATGGATACCAAGGTGTTCAAGGTCATGCTCGATGCGGGCTTCACCTGTCCGAACCGTGACGGTTCCATCGCCAAAGGAGGCTGTACATTCTGCAGTGCCAGAGGGTCAGGCGATTTCGCCGGAAGCCGCCGGGATGATCTGGTCACCCAGTTCAACCATATCCGCGACCGCCAGCATCAGAAATGGCCGAATGCCAAATATATCGGCTATTTCCAGGCCTATACCAATACGTATGCTCCTGTCGAGGAGCTAAGGGAATATTATGAAGTCATTTTGCAGCAGCCCGGGGTTGTCGGCCTCGCCATTGCCACCCGCCCCGACTGCCTGCCGGATGATGTAGTGGAGTATCTCGCGGAGTTGAACCAGCGCACCTATCTATGGGTGGAAATGGGGCTTCAGACCATTCATCAGTCCACTTCGGATCTGATTAACCGCGCGCATGATACCGCCTGCTATACTGAAGCTGTTGCGAAGCTCCGCCGTCACGGCATCCGGGTGTGTACCCATATCATTCACGGTCTTCCGCAGGAAACGCATGAGATGATGCTGGAGACTGTAGCTGCTGTAGCGAATATGGGGGTTCAGGGGATCAAAATCCACCTGCTTCACCTCATGCGCAAAACGCCGATGGTGAAGCAGTATGAAGCCGGGCTGCTGCGGTTCCTGGAGCAGGATGAATATGTGAAGCTCATTGCCGACTCGCTGGAAATTCTGCCGCCGGACATGATCGTCCACCGCTTGACCGGCGATGCCCCGCGCGATGCTCTGATCGGCCCGATGTGGAGCCTCAAGAAGTGGGAAGTACTGAATGCCATTGACCAGGAGCTGGTTGCCAGGGACACCTGGCAGGGTAAGTACTGGAGGAAGGGCTGATGGGCTTCCTGTCTGTCCTTAGCTTCGCCCATAAGCTGACCGCTGAGCGGCTCCCGCCCGGCGGACGGGCTATCGACGCCACCGTGGGAACCGGCGCCGACACCCTTTTCCTCGCCAAGGCGGCCGGGCCGCGCGGCGGGGTGTACGGGTTCGACATCCAGCCGCAGGCGCTGGCTCTTGCCGGCGAGCGCCTGCGGCTGGCCCGGGAGGAAGCGCCTGCTGCGCTGGCTCCCGTGACGCTGCTGCTGCAGAGCCATGCAGCCATGGCTGAAGCCGTTCCGCCCGCTTGGCGCGGAACGGCCTCGGCGGTGATGTTCAACCTCGGCTATCTGCCTGCAGGCGATGCCGACAAGACCATCATCACCGAGCCGCAGAGCACGCTGGCCGCGCTGGAGGCGGCGCTTGCGCTGCTCCGCCCGGGCGGGATCATCACGGCCGTGCTGTATCCCGGCCACGAAGGCGGCGGCCGCGAAGCCGCCGCTGTCGAAGCCTGGGCCGCCGGACTGGCCCAGCAGGACGCGCAGACTATCGTGTACCGGCAGCTTCAGCGCGAGTCTGCCCCTTATGTTTTAGCGGTAGAGAAGAAAAGAAGCTGAGCAGAGATTGCAATCGCCCAGTTTTCGCAGCGATTGTATTTTCCCGGGACACCATCATCGGGTTGACAGCCCGGGACAAGACAAATCACCAATTCTATTATCAGGAAGGAAGATGTTGTAATGACGAAACCATATCCTCTGAAATTTCAGCCGGAATTCAAAGAACGTGTCTGGGGGGGCCGGGCGCTGGAGAAATTCGGCCTGGATCTGCCGGAAGGCCATATCGGCGAAGGCTGGATGATTGCCGATCATCCGAACGGCACCTCCTCTGTAGTCAACGGCGAGCTGGCCGGACAAGGCCTGGATGCCATCCGTGAGCAGTTCGGGCACGAGTGGTTCGGCAGCAAGGGCATCACGGAGGAAGGCGGAAGATTTCCGCTGCTGATCAAACTGCTGGATTGCAACGATAACCTCTCTGTACAGGTGCATCCTACGGATGATTATGCCGGACTTCCCAAGGGAGAGCTGGGCAAAACCGAAATGTGGTACGTGCTGGACGCCAAGCCAGGCGCCAAAATCATCTACGGCCTGAAGGAAGGCGTCACCCGCGAGATGCTGAAGGACGCGCTGGAGAACGGAACGGTTATGGACAGCCTGCAGGAAGTGACTGTAGCTGCCGGTGACTCCTTCTATATTCCTGCCGGGACTGTACACGCCTTGTGTGCAGGTGTCGTTGTAGCGGAGATCCAGCAGAACTCTGACACTACATACCGGATTTACGATTACGACCGTCCGGGTCTGGACGGGAAGCCGCGCGAGCTGCATATCGAGGATTCCCTGAATGTTACCGCCTATGAAGGCGCAGGCGCGACTTCGATGAAGACCGATGGTGCAGTGGCCGGTGAATGGCTGCAGATTGCCTCCTCCCCTTATTTTATCGTGGAAAAAGGTCTGGTGTCCGGCGAATGGCAGCTCGCCACCACCGATGACAGCTTCACCATCCTGGTGATCTGCGAAGGCAGCGGCCACCTGATCTGGGACGGCGGCTCCCAGCCATACGCAGCGGGCGAATGCTATCTGCTTCCGTCCAGCCTTGGCGCTTACAGCATTGAAGGACAATCTACGGTGCTGCGCTCCTATCTGCCGTAAGAAGCCAGACTGCATTTCACTTGGATCAGTGTAGCACCAGGTACTCTTTACGCTAGGAATGCTGAATTTCACTTTCAGGAGGACAGGCGATGACTGAGAACACTTTTACCATGACTGATCCCTTAGATGTCAAAATCCATGTCTATGAATGGCTGCCGGACACGGGAACGGAGATCCGGGGGATTGTGCAGATTGCACACGGGATGTGCGAGACGGCTGCGCGGTATGCCCGGTTCGCTTCGGCGCTTACCGCAGCCGGTTATGCCGTGTATGCCAATGACCACCGGGGGCATGGACTTACCGCCGGCAGAGTCAACCTGCTCGGTGACAGCGGGGAGAACGGCTTCTACTGGATGCGGCGCAACCTGCTGCAGCTTGCGGGAGTTGCCTGCTCCCGGCATGAGCATGCCCCGATCTACCTGTTCGCGCACAGCATGGGTTCGTTTCTGGCTCAGAAGCTCATGTGCGAAGAGGGGCATGAGATTTACAGCGGCTTCATCCTCAGCGGCACCAATGGTCCCCGGAGCATGCTGCGGCTGGCAGAATCCTTGTCGGCTATGCAGTTAAGGCTGCAGGGCGACCATCACCGCAGTGTACTGCTGAATGGCATTGTTTTCGGCGCTTATAACCGGTCCTTCTCTCCGGTCCGCACAGCTTTTGACTGGCTCAGCAGTGATCCGGAGGAGGTAGATAAGTTCATTGCAGACCCGTACTGCGGGGCGATCTGCACCACCCGCTTCTTCCGGGACTTCTTCCATTTGCTGCGTGAGCTTCATACCAGGTCCACTCTTCAGCACCTATGCAGCGACAAGCCGGTCTACCTGTTTGCGGGCGAGAAGGACCCTGTGGGGATGAACGGTCAAGGGGTGATGCGTCTGGCTGAGTTATACCGGAAGCAGGGGCTTCAGGATGTAGAATGCAAGCTGTATCCGGGAGGAAGGCATGAGATGCTGAATGAGGTCAACCGGGACGAGGTCACGGCCGATGTGCTGGACTGGCTCGCCCGCCACCTGCCTGCCGAATCCATGATTAGTTAATAACAAAAACAACAAGGCAGCGATTCCCCTCTTATTGGGAGGATCGCTGCCTTGTGTTTATTGGAATTGCGGAACCGGTCTCTACACATTAAAAGATATCAGCTTCAGCTGTGTCATCTCCTGTACGGCGTAAGCAACGCCTTCGGTTCCCTTACCGCTGTCTTTCACACCGCCATACGGCATATGATCCACTCTGAACGTCGGAATATCATTAACGACTACACCGCCGGCCTCAAGTTCACGGGCAGCCTCAAAAGCGCGCTTGATGTCAGAGGTATACACCCCCGCCATCAAACCGTAGCGTGAAGAATTCACCTCGCGGATTGCCTCCTCCCAGTGGTCAAAGGGCAGAAGCACCGCAACGGGTCCGAATATCTCCTCTGTCCATACCTTGGCGCTGCGGGGCACCTGAGTCAACAGGGTAGGGGCAATAATATTTCTGGCTGAGCGCAGGCCGCCTGTTTCGATCACAGCGCCGCCTGCCACGGCTTCCCCGATCCAATTCATAATACGGTCTGCCGCCTTCTCCGAAATCAGTGAGGTCACATCCGTAGCTTCTTCCAGCGGGGACCCGGTTATAAGCTTTGCTGCTGCTGTGACAAAATGTTGTTTGAATTCTTCATAGAGCGATTGATGGACTAGAATCCGCTGCAAGGAAATACAGACTTGCCCGTTATAGGCAAAAGCACCACTGACACACCGGGCGGCAACCGCCGCAATGTCTGTGTTCTCATCAATAATCAAAGCAGCGTTGGACCCAAGCTCCAGAGTGGTGCGGCGCAAACCCGCCTGCCGCTGAATCAGCTGGCCCACGGCATAGCTCCCGGTAAAGCTGATCTTGCGGACCAACGGATGGGTCGTTAGTACTTCCCCCAGCTCCGCTCCCTCACCGGTCACAATATTCAGCACTCCGGCCGGCAGCCCCGCCTCTTGAAACAGCCCGGCAAGCAGCAACCCGCTTAGCGGTGTCTGCTCCGCCGGTTTCAACACAATGGTGTTGCCGGCCGCAAGGGCCGGTCCCACCTTATGGGCTACCAGATTAAACGGAAAATTAAACGGAGTAATAGCTGTTACAACCCCGATGGGGACCCGGATTGTAAAGCCGAAATGCTGGTGTCCGCCTTCAGCCGCATCCATCGCAACCTGCTCACCGGTCACCTGTTTTGCAGCTTCGGCTGCAAAACGGTAGGTCTCCACGGTCCGGGCAATTTCGCCTCTGGCTGCCTTGAGGGGCTTGGCCGCTTCCATTGCTGTCACCCGGGCCAGTTCTTCCCTGCGCTCGTCAATCAGCCCGGCCACCCGGTATAGAATCTCGCTGCGCTGATAGGCACTCATCCTCCCGAAGACAGCAAAGGCTTCGTGAGCCGCCTCGATTGCCCGCACTCCCTCAGAGGCATCTGCCTGGGCAATCCGTGCCAATACTTCCCCGCTGTATGGATTATATAAGTCCTTGTATTTCCCGGCCTTGTGCCACTGGCCGGACATCCATAAGCCGTAACATTCCTGCAGCTTCAAATTTTCTCACTCCCTATTTGCAAGTTGCAGCCATGCTGTATGAATATCGGCTGCCCGAATCTCGCCCTGATGACCGGCGAGATGACGGTGGACCTCCTGCTTCCGGTGCCAGCGCAAGGCTGGCGGCAGTTCCAGCAACAGCACCGTTAGCGCATCGCTGGCTTCAGGAGTAAACTGCTGTTCATAGCTTTCACTGGCAGCTCCAAACTGCCATAGAGGCTGTACTATACCCGAGATTTGCCAGCGGCCCGGCATATCCGAAGAGCTTCATTCCGTCCAGAGCCTGAACCAGGATTTCAGCATGTTGTTGGCCTAACTGCGGCCGGTTGCCGGCTAAAAATATTCTGCTAAAACCTCCGCTAAAGCCTGTTTGTAGGCATTTAAATCATACTAAGAGTTATTTGCTTTTTTCTTGGCGATAGTTAGGCCGTTATATATCTTCTCTTCCAGTTCCCGTCTTGCCTCAAGAACCTGAAGCGTTCCTTCTAAGCCCTCGTGTCCCTGTCTCAAGCCATATCCCTGTGCGGTGTAATACTGGATGAACCCTTCCGACCACTCCAGGGGTCTCTCGCGGACAGCTTTGCGGAAAGAATGCTCCAGATCGTCCTGTTCAATAACAATCAGCAGCGGATTCAATCCGGCCGTGATGGCCTCCAGCTCCAACGTGTAGCTTATAATGTCTTCCTCGGCTGCCCCATGCTTAATCATCCCCATTGTTACCGGGTTCTGGATAAAGCAGCAATCGAACACATACGTGTCCGCCCCCTGCAAGGCCTTTTCCGCGAACTGCCTCCATCTTGCTGTAATCAGCTCCCTGTTCTGCGCGAACGACAATTCATACACATCGTTCCGGGCAAAAATATCCGTCCCTTCCTTTGGAACCCGGGAACTGTGTTCATTTAGGATTTTCCGGTATTCCACCAGGTAATGGCTGTCATGAACAGTTGTCCGCGGACTTAATACATGCCTTGAATCGGCCCACATCCCCAACAGTTCATCGTACTCTGCCTTTGTAAGACAAGCGACACCATCATAATCCGCCGGATGATCCAAATTCCCCTCCAGGAATAGCTGAGCTTTAGTGCCCGACTCCGCAAGAATGTCATAAATCAGCTGCGCCGTGGTGGATTTCCCGAAGCCGGGTAAGCCCTCGATAAAAATCAATTTAGGTTGCATATAGTAGTTCCCCCATTCACGATTTAGGAGGATAAGCAGATAAGAAGCCATTGAGATGCGGTGTCCCGGCAACAAAAAAAGATACCCTAAGGTATCCGCAGAAGTCGGTCTATGAACCAAGCTCACCCTGCATACCCTGTAAGATTAAAGAAAGACATGCCTAATAGCATAGTGTTCTCCACTATTGCTGGCATTCTTCCGGTTAATTTATCCTTACAGAGTAATCCACATGATAAGGTATATGCTCCTTTAATTGCATCTCATCATTTAACGTAACACTTAATGGAGATAAATACAATGAAGTGTTTATAAAAGAAGTGTTTTTGAAAATAGCTTATATTTCAGAAGACTCCGGAGTTTTTGTATATTCGCTGATAGAAGCATGTGGTGTTTCCGCAGCCTCCCCTATCAAGGTACGAAAAGCCATGCCGTGTCCGGAAATGATCACCTTTTGGAACCCGAGATATTGGTCAATCACCTTCTCTACACGGTTCCTCAGCAGCTCCTTAGATTCCCAAATCCGGGTCTCCCCGGGAGGATAAGCTCCGCCGTCTATTCGCCCAAAAACGGTCAGAGTCTCACTGCCCCCAAGGGACCACTGTAAGCTCCGGCCACTTCGACTTCCATTTCTGCGTCTTCGCTTCGTAAATCTTCTCGCTGATCAGTGCTTTGTTGGGGCGTAGAATTAATTGAAATAAATCCTCCAGACCAAATGGGGCATAAACCTTCCAGTCACCGTTCAGCTCAAGCCGCGCTCCCAGAGAAGTCACCGTGGTTGGCCAGCTATTAATTGCAGCTTCCAGCGATGTGTAGGGCTGGATCTCCACACCGAACTTCTGGGGGTACCACAGATGAACCCGAGCCTGATTCTTGAGATCGACCGGGATAGCAATTCCCGCAAAAAGCTTCTTGCCCTTCGCAACCATCGCATCCTCAGCAGCATAACTCAGATCAGCTGCATCATAGTAAATAATATCGATGTCACTAATTCCGTACCCCGGCGCACGCCCGGTAAGCTCATTCCACACCGTTTGCACCAAGCATCCTGCACCTATGTAGTAAGGGAACGGGGCCAAGCCTTGGGCACGCTTGAAAATATCCATTAGCAGTGTATCGCGGGTGAATAGCTCCGTAAGACGATTATACATTTCATAGCAACTATCCATCGCCCAAATCCCCCACACTCCCGCCAGACAGCCTATACTGCAAAATCAGCTGCGTTCCCTTGCTTGCGCTGCGCCGCAGGCCGTGATCCTGAAATCCGGCGCGGAGATAGAGCTGACTGGCGGCGGTATTGCGTTCATTCACAGCCAGAACAATCTGCCGGGCTTCAGCGTAGTGACGGCGGACAAAATCCGGCAGCAGTGCCATCGCTGCTTTGGCGAACCCGCGGCCCTGGCTGGCGGAGTCCATCAGGAAGGCCCGGAGAAGAACTACTCCTTCGTAGTCCTGGTAGAAATTCGAGATAGCTTCACCAGTATGTAGGATGAAGAAGCCCACCGCCCGTTCTCCATGAGCAATAACCACCCCGGCCTTACCGGCATCCTCCCTGAGGTCCTGAAGCGTCTCCTCCGGCAGCCCGGTGAACTGCAACTGCTCCGCCGGAAGCTTAAAGCCAAGTAACTGGTCCTTGAATTGCTCCCCGTGCTCGTCACCGTATCTAAACAATGATATGTGCTGCTCCTGACTCAACTGTATGCCCCCTATAGGTAACCGACTCCCGCTCATGCTCCCTTGCGGCCGCTTCGCCGAATGTGGTCGGTTTTTCGATTACATTTGGCTCACGTGCACACGCAGCGCCAATTGTGGCCGGTTTTTCGATTACATTTGGCCGACGTGCCCACACAGCGCTAATTGTGGTCGGTTTAATACGAAAATAAAAGTACCGGAAAACGCGCCGCAGACTGGATTTTGACAAAAAAAGACCCACCGCCCCCAAAAAACGTTTCGTTTTTTTTGAAAAAGGGAAGACTATGGGGTAGGATTTAGTTGCACGCTATATCCTAACTGCTGGATATATTGCACATACCGATCCAACCGAGTTTTCTTGGACGTCTCATCGCCTAGTGAGACGTCTATTTCTTGGTATGACCTCTTCTCCCGCATTAGGGCATGGAGGATGCGAATCAGCAAATGCGCCGTGGCGACGTTTGCTTTTTTATCTCCTCGTCTCTTCCGGATTCGTCGAAAGAATTGGCCGATCCGGTTCGAGGAGCGAGCGTTCGCCCAAGCCGCCTGACACAACGCCCCTTTCAGATGCTTGTTCCCTTGCATCGTTTTGGACTTTCTTCGCTTCCCCGCGCTTTCGTTGTTCCCGGGACACACCCCCGCCCATGAAGCAAACTGCGCATCACTCGGGAACATCTCCGCGACATGCGGCCCCACTTCGGCAAAGATGGTCACGGCAGACGTCCGCTCTATTCCTGGAATGGAGTCAATTTGTTCAATGACCTCCAGGTACGGTTCTGCCTTCGCCTCGATTCGCGCTTCCAGTTCCGTGATTCTTTTCTCCAGATAGACCAAGTGGTCCCAGTGGTCTCGAATCATCTCCCGATGATGACGGCGCAGCTTGCCATTGAGCGCGTCGAGTAGCTGCGGAACTTTCTTTTTTAAACGGGTTTTGACCAGGCTTTTCACGGTCACTTCATCCACCACCTCGCCGTCCATGATCTTCTGGAGCAGGCCCCGTCCCGAAACCCCATAGAGATCGGACATAAAGGTGGTCAGCTTGATGTTGGCATCCTGCAGGATTTTGTGAATGCGGTTTTTCTCCGCCGTCACCGCCTGCACCATCTTACTCCGGTAACGGGTCAAATCCCGCAAATCCCGGATGTCCTGTTCGGGCACCATACTGCCTTCAATGAGCCCGCAACGGTGCAATTGCGCTAACCAGCGCGCGTCTTGCATGTCCGTTTTTCGACCCGACGTATTCTTGACCCGCCGGGCGTTGGCCAGGACGAGGTCACAACTGCCCTCTAAGATGTTCCATACCGGTTTCCATAACACGCCGGTGCTCTCCATCACCACTTCCCGGCAGCCGTGTTCACTCAGCCAATCTTGCAGGCCTAGCAATTCTTTGGTTGTCGTCCCAAACGTTTTCAGGTGATATTGGGGTTTCTGTTCAATCGGTCCTTTTAACACGCAGGCTACAACGGTTTCCTGATGCACGTCTAGACCGGCGCAACACATACGTACAGCATCCATTCCTACCATCCTCCATCGTCAGTTTACAAATCATGCGCTCGAGTGAGTGTAATTTAATACACGTACTTTTGGGGGCTACAATAGGCGATGCTCGAAAAGCGCAATAGAACGGTTTTTCGAACGGGGTGGGTCCCAGTAACCGTTTCCGCCCTTTGATTTGTATATGTAAGTGTTGACGACTACAGCCTCATTTAGAATGGATGCGACGGATGCCAACCACTTATTTTCATTCCTGGGGGTGACAAGGCCTCTGTCTTGTCATGACTGTTTTTCGATTACATTTGGTTCACGCGCCCACGGAACGCCGGATGTGTTCGGTTTTTCGCATACATCCGCATCGGCAGGCAGGTGTCCAGTGTAGTCAGGGGCATTCCCCTACAAAGGCAGCGTATAATACTGCGCCCGCTGGCTCTCGTCCTGCTGATACAGGACGACCAGCAGTGTGCGGCCATCGCTTGCCCCGGGGTGCGGACCCGGCAGGGCCGTCCCGCTCCCGGCGGCGACCGCCGTTGCAGCCGCCCGGCCTTCACTCCCGCCTCCCCCGGCAACCGCCGGAGGCGATACTTCTGCCTTGATTGCGGCAACTGCTTCACCTTCGCCAGAAGCTCCAACCCCCGCCTCAGCGCCAAGCTCCCCGTCATAGCGCAGCCCGCTGATCGATTCCAGCACCGGCGCAAGGCGGAACGGCAGCTCATCGAGCACGATGAACTTCTGCAGCTCCCGCTCGCTAAGTCCGGCCTCCGCCAGCTTGGTCGAGATCAGCTCCGGCTGACTGGCGATCTGCTTCAGGTGCTTCGCCCACTCCGCTTTATCAAGCACATCGTCCCACCAGATCTTGCGGGGCTTGTACTTGTGGGCGAGGAAATAGTCCAGCTTCATCAGGCCGGTGACTATGTCCATAGAAGCCGTGCCCCGGTCCGTCAGGAAGTTATGCAGCCGGGTGAACAGATCCTCCAGCTGATGCCCGATCTTCTGCCAGCCCCGCTCTTCCCAGTAGTCCCCGAACTCCTGGAAGAAGTCGAACGGGGACGGGAAGACATGGCGGATCAGATACTTGACTGAATGAGCCAGCCGCTGGCTGTTCCAGTACTTCTCCAGCACATCCTCCAGCCGCTTGAGTCGGATAATATCGGCGAACGGCATCACATGGCTGCTGAGAATTTCGTATGGCGCATGCTCCATATACGTATAGTCGTATTTAGCTGCCTGGGCGCGCAGCCCGGTGCCGCGCAGCATTTTGAGGAACCCTAATTGCAGCTCCTCCGGCTCCATGGCAAAGACGTCATTGAAGGTCTTGCGGAAGGTGTCGTAATCCTCCATTGGCAATCCGGCGATCAGATCGAGATGCTGGTCGATGTTGCCGCTGGCCTTGATCTTCATCACAGTGCGCGACAGCTTGGTGAAGTTCTGGCGGCGCTTGACCAGCTCATTGGTCTCGTCATTCGTCGACTGGACGCCGATCTCGAAGCGGAAGACGCCCGGAGGGGCGTTCTGCGCCAGGAAATCCAGCACCTCGGGACGCATAATATCAGCGGTAATCTCGAACTGGAACACGCAGCCCTGATGATTATCGATCAGGAACTGGAACATCTCCATCGCATAATTGCGGTTGATATTGAACGTACGGTCCAGGAACTTAATTACCTTGGCCCCGCCCTCAATCAGATAGAGCAGATCGGACTTCACCCGTTCGATATCATAATAACGCACGCCCACCTCAATGCTGGACAGGCAGAATTGGCAGTTGAAGGGACAGCCCCGGCTCGTCTCAAAATACACGATACGCTTGCTAAGCTCCGGCAGATCCTCCGCGAAGCGGTGCGGGGTCGGCAGGGTGTTAAGATCACTTTTGGGACGGGGAGGATTGACGATCAGCTCTTCCCCCTTGCGGTAAGCCGCACCGTATACGAAATGGTACTTGTGCTCATCCCGGATCTCCTGCAGCAGATGGTGGAAGGTCTCTTCCCCGTCACCGTTCACGACAAAGTCCACTCCGGTCTCCCGCTTCATCCAGTAGAGCGGCTCATAGGATACCTCCGGCCCGCCCAGCACAATCTTGACCTCCGGCATGACCTGCTTGAGAATACCGACCAGCTTGATGGTCTCCTCGATGTTCCAGATGTAACAGGAGAAGCCAATCACATCCGGCTGCTTCTGAAAAAGGTCAGACACGATGTTCATCGCGGGATCTTTGATGGTATATTCCGCCAAAAGGATATCCTTGAACTCATGCTCGCTATACGCCTTCAGCAGCCGGATCGCAAGCGACGTATGAATATATTTGGCATTTAATGTGGCCAGGATGATTCTCATGCCTTATAACCTTCTTTACATATCATTTTGAAAAAACTCCAGGAAGGCCTTGCCGTACTTCCGGTACTTCACTTCACCGACACCCTTCACCCTCAGCATCTCCGCTTCTGTCTGCGGACAAACCACGCTCATCTCACGCAGCGTCGCATCATTGAAAATGATGTACGACGGCACATGCTCACGCCCCGCCAGCTCGCGGCGGATCAGGCGCAGCTGCTCGAACACCGTTTCGTTGACCGCGGACGGCGAAGTATCGCGCGAGCGGCTGCGGTCTCGCGTGCCGGAGGTGACCAGCGTGCGGGCTACGCGCTGATGCACCTGGCGCTGGCCGCGCAGCACCTCGGCTGCCAGCGGCTGCAGCCGGACCACCGGATACTGGCCTTCGGACAAGGCCAGATAACCTTCCGAGATCAGCATATTGATGATCTCGGTAATCTCCTTCTCGCTGCGGCTGGACATAGCGCCGTGAGTCGGCAGCTTCTCGAAGCCGTATTGCAGCACCTTCTGGTTACGTGAGCCCTTCAGCACGGATGAGACCAGCGCCACGCCGTAACGCTCCCGCATCCGGTGGATGCAGGAGAAGATTTTCTGCGCTTCAACGGTGATATCGACCAGCTCACGCTCGTCGGTACAGGAGCTGCAAATCCCGCAGTGATCATCGTCATGACTCTCGCCGAAATAGTCGAGCTGCGCGCTGCGCAGGCAGCGGGTGGTATAGCAGTATTCAATCATCTGCTGGAGCTTGCGGTATTCGTTGGCTTTACGTTCCGGGTCCTGCGGGTTCTGCTCAATCAGGAATTTCTGGGTCATGATATCCTGCGCACTGAACAGGAGGATACAATCGCTCGGCTCCCCGTCACGCCCGGCACGTCCCGCCTCTTGAACATAAGCCTCCATGTTCTTCGGCATATTGTAATGGATGACATAACGCACGTTAGACTTGTCGATCCCCATCCCGAAGGCATTCGTGGCGACCATGACGCGGATATCGTCATAGAGGAAGCCTTCCTGGCTGTCCGCCCGCTCCTGGTCGTTCATTCCGGCATGATAGCGCCCGGCGGTGATTCCTGCGGCCTGGAGGCGCTGATAGAGATCATCCACCTCCTTGCGGGTGGCGGCATACACGATGCCCGGCTGATGGGCATGCTGAGCCGCGTAATCCAGCACGAACTCGCGCTTGTTCTCTCCGCGCAGCACGGACATCGCCAGATTGTCGCGGCCAAGTCCGGTCATGAAGACGCCCGGCTCGCGCAGGCGCAGCAGCCGGACCATATCCTCCATGACCTCCGGGGTAGCTGTAGCGGTGAAGGCCGCCAGAATCGGACGCTGCGGCAGCTGCTCCACGAACGGGGACACTGCCAGATAACTGGTGCGGAAGTCATGGCCCCACTGCGAGACGCAGTGCGCCTCATCCACAGCTACGCAGGAGATGTTCAGTCCCGCCATCTCCAGGCGGAACCAGTCCAGCTCCAGACGCTCGGGAGCTACATAGAGCAGCTTCAAGTCGCCGCGGCGGGCCGCACGGATGCGCTCATTCACTTCCTTGCCGCTCAGGGTGCTGTTGATATAAGCAGCCGGAATCCCTGCCGTCGTAAGAGCATCCACCTGATCCTTCATCAGGGAGATCAGCGGTGAGACGACCAGGGTAAGCCCCGGCTGCAGCAGCGCCGGAACCTGATAGCAGATGGACTTACCGCCTCCGGTAGGCAGAATGCCCAGCGTATCGCGGCCTTCCAGCAGATTGTTCACAATTTTTTTCTGGCCGTCCCGGAAATCGGGATAACCGTAATATTTTTGCAGCTCGGCCTGGGCCTGCTCCATTAATGATCCTTGCATCTCCATATCTCTTCAAACTCCTTAAGGCTTTCTACCTTTTAGTTTACCGGGCAACCGGCTGCCAAGCAACCGCCTGAAGCAGATATCATAGCACTCCTTCCGGGCCTTACACATAGAAATTACATAAAAACCGTACGATCAAGCAACACTTTATATAGATTCATCCATCTGCCCTATGAAGGAGGTCACCCGTTTGCAAGACTGGAAAGATAAATATGCCTCCTACATAGATAAGCAACAGTCTTCTTCTACAGAGCAGAAGCCTGCCAGCGGCAGCAGGCTGACAGGAGAGCTGAAGACCGATCTGCCGGAGCTTCAGGCGAGGCTCGGAGAGAACGGCGATCTGGTCGTACGCGACTTCCTGCTCTTCGGAGCTTATCCTGCTGCAATGCTCTTCTTCTCCTCACTCGTGAATATGGAGCAGGTGCGCGAGCATGTGCTGAAACCGTTAATGGCCCCGCCTCCAGGGCAGTCTGAGGTCCCGGAGGATACGGGCGGAATGATTCATTATATCTGGAGTACAGCTGTCCAGGTCACTCAAGGCACCACGACTGCCGATCTGTCCGCACTCCCCCAAGCCGCCGTGAAGGGCGACCTGATTCTGCTGATTGACGGAATTCCAGAGGCGCTTCGCATGGAAATGCGCCAGATTGAGATGCGCGGGGTCGAGCAGCCGCAGACGGAGCAGGTCATCCGCGGGCCGCGTGAAGGCTATGTGGAGAAGCTGGAGAACAATCTCTCCCTGCTGCGCTACCGGCTGCAGAGCACGGACTTCCGCATTGAGATCAGCCCGCTCGGAGAGCGTACCCAGTCAAGGGTGGCTCTATGTTACATTGACAGTGTCACTGACAGCAGTCTGGTCGCTGAAGTCATGCGCCGAATCTCGCTGATTCATACGGACGGCATCCTCGATGCCGGATACATCGAGCAGTTCATCGAAGACCAGCCGCTCTCCCCCTTCCCCCAGGTTCAGAGCACCGAGCGGCCCGACAAGACTGTGGCCGCCCTGCTGGAGGGCCGGGTCGCCATTCTCGTTGATGGATCACCGTTTGCCCTGATTGTTCCCGCCCTCTTCAACCAGTTCTTCGAGACGGTGGATGACTATACGGAACGCTTCATTATGGGCAGCCTGATCCGGATCATCCGGCTGATTGCTTTGGCCTGCTCACTGTTTTTCCCGGCGTTATATGTGTCTGTCATCTCGTACAACCCCGAACTGCTGCCTACAGATTTCGCTGTGGCGATCTCGGGCGGCCGGGCGGGGGTGCCGTTTCCGGCTGTGCTGGAGGTGCTGATTATGGAGGTATCCATGGAGGTTCTGCGGGAAGCGACGATCCGGCTGCCGCAGATGATCGGCGGGGCATTATCTATTGTAGGCGTCCTCGTCATCGGACAGGCTGCAGTGGGCGCAGGACTCGCCAGCCCGATCACGGTTGTCATTGTGGCTCTGACGACGATCGGCTCGTTCGCCACCCCCGCCTACAATGCAGCGATCGCCCTGCGTATGCTGCGGTTTCCGCTGATCCTTCTGGCCGGTATGTTCGGCCTCTACGGGGTTATGATTGGTACGATTCTGATTCTGAATCATCTGCTCTACCTGGAGTCCTTTGGGGTTCCTTATATGTCCCCTTACATTCCCGGCAAATGGCGTGATCTGAAGGATACGCTGGTGCGGGTGCCGCTCTGGTGGATGCGCCGCCGCCCCAGCTTCCTGCATGTCCGGGATACCGACAGACTGCCCCGCAGTGTACCCACCGCAGAGATTGACCAGATTCTCAGGCAGGGAGATGAGACCGATGAATAATCCGCGCCAGATTACGACTCTGCGCGCAGCAGCCGTGATCAGCAGCACCATTATCGGAGTGGGCATCCTCAGCTTCCCGCGCTATATGACCGAAGCAGGCAACAGCAGCGCTCCCCTTGTTGCATTCTGCGGCGTACTTTTCTCCTTCATCAGCTACTGGCTGCTGGCCTCCCTCTGCCAGCGGTTTCCGCAGGAGACCCTGTTTGTGTTCAGCCGCCGCCTGATCGGACGCCCGCTTGCTGCTATTTTCACTGTGGTGATTATGCTGCTGTTCATTGTACTCACCGGCCTCACTGTACGCCAGTTCGGGGATGTTGCCACAACCGTGCTGTACAAAAAAACACCGATCGAAGCAACCATCTTCCTGATGCTGCTCATCAGTCTCCTGTCCTCCAGGCGCAACGTTGTGAAGTTCTCCTATATCCACTTCTTCTATCTGCCGCTGATTGTAGGCTCTATTCTGGTCACCATTCTGCTCTCGCTCAAAAATGTGGATATGCTCAATCTGCAACCTGTCCTGATGGCTCCCAGCCTCCAGTTCTGGAAAGGAGCGCAGGAGGCCACCTATCTGTTCCAAAGCTCCTTCGTCATCGTGCTGCTGATTCCATTCATGGAGAAGCCTGGGCATGCCGTCCGTGCGGGGGCCTGGGCCATCTTCCTGTCGGGTGCAATCTACGTGCTGATCGTCATTGCTTCTGTAGGGATATTCGGTGCCGAGGAGACCAAGCTGCTGATCTACCCTACTCTGGAGATGGCCCGTTCGGCGGCCTTTGGCGAGGGATTCCTGGAGCGGCTGGATGCTATCTTCATTATTATCTGGGTCATCTCTGTCTACACGACGATCTACACTACTTATTACATATCTGCCTATCTGCTGCACAAGCTGCTGCGATTCCGCGACCAGCGGATGGCCTCCACGGTCCTGCTGCCGGTGATGTTCATCCTGGCCATGCTGCCCTCAAATGTGTTCGAATCTTACCGGTGGGCCCTTCATCTGGGCAATGCTGGCATGATGCTGATGTTCGGCTATCCGCTGCTGTTATGGACAGTCTATCTGCTCAGACGCCACAAGGAGAAGGTGACCTCATGAAAATACAGCTTCCGCGCACGCTCGCCCTGCTCCTCCTGCTCACTATTGCCGCACCGCTGCTCAGCGGATGCTGGGATCAGGTGGAGATTGAGGACCGCGCGCTGGTTCTCGGCCTATCCATTGACAAGATCCCTGCAGACGATACGCAAAAAGAAGACCGGGTCACTCACATCCATGATAACTCTCTGCCTACGGAGATGATCAGTGTCACCGCTCAGATTGCCGTCCCGGGCAGAGTCCCGCTGGGCCCCGGCACCGGCGGCAGCGCAGGGGAAGGCAAGACCAGTCCCGTCTGGGTGGTCAGCGTGCGCGGCATCTCCCTCGACGACGCCATGAATAATCTGCAGCAGCAGATTGCCGACCCGCGTTATCTGGTTCACCTGCGGATCATCATCATCAGCGAGGAGATTGCCCGGGGCAGCCTTGCCGAACTGAATGATTATCTGCGGCGCAACCCGGAAATCCGGCGCAGAACCTGGCTGCTCGTCTCCGAGGGCCGCGCGTCCGCCTTCATGGATGTGAACCCGCCGCTGCAGCGTGTGCCAACTCTTTATATTTTGTCCATGATGGAGAAGTCCGTCTCCTCCGGCAAATTCCCCCGGGATTATATCGGCACCTTCTGGTCAGCGGACTCTAGGTGGGGGCAAAGCGCCTATCTGCCTTATGTGGCACTGCGCAACAAGGATAATATCCTCATTGCAGGGCTGGCTTATTTCAGCGGCGGACGGATGGCGGGCAAAACTGCCCCGATCGAGATCGGCGGATTCATGGCGATGCAGGGGATGGACCCCGGAGGCTACTCCACTCTGCTCCGTACCCGGGAGCTCGGGATTGTCATGACCAAGACCAATGAACGCTTCACCCGCACCCGGAGCTACATCAAGGACGGCAAGCCCTATTTGTCCTATGAGATCTTCCTGGAGGGGGATTTGGACGAGCATTACAGCAGTGACATTCCTGTCAATTCCCCGCAGAAGCTGCATGAGATCGAGCGGGATTTCGAGCAGCAGATCCAGACGGTGCTGACCGGACTGGTGAAGCAGACCCAGCAGGACCACTCCGATATTTTTGGCATGGGCGAACTGATCCGAAGCCATCATCCCGCCTACTGGAGGAAGCATATCCACGGCAAAAACGACTGGGAGAGCCTGTACAGCAGTGTTGGTGTAGATATCAGACTGACCCTGCATATCCGCAGAGTGGGCCTCAAGCATGATTAAGCGCCAGCCCGTGCAGGTAACCGCCTATGGAGGAGGAAGCGTATGATCCGATTGCTGGGAAGCCTTGCCGGGATGCTGTTGTTCTCGGCCATGCTCCTGCTGGTTGTAGATATCCGAATTTACAGTAACCGGGGCTGGCTCCGGGAGAAAAAGTACGCAAAGATCATAGCCTGGAGCTATATCCTGCTCTCCCTGATAATCTGTATCGGCCTGCTCCTCTATATCTAGTGCCCCACGTCCCTTCGTAGTATTTATTCACGGCCCATGGTATATTGAGGAGTAACCTATTAAAGGACGGAGAATGCGGTCATGAATACAAGAAGAACCAGAAATCAGGGGAACAGAACCTCTAACCATAAACAGGGAGCAAGATCCGGAGCCCCGGCCAAGCCGGCAGCTGCACCCAAATCCTATACGGTAGCCGAGCCTGCGGAGCTGCTTGCTTTTCTGCTGAAGACGATTACGAACAAGGGGCGCAACTCGATCAAATCCATGCTCTCCCGCGGACAGGTTGCGGTGAACGGCAAGCCGGTGACGAAGCATAACCATCCGCTCCATCCCGGCCAGACCGTGACGATTGACCATGAGAAGCCTGCCGAAACCAAGGAGATGCTCGGGCTGACCATTGTCCATGAGGATGACGATATTATCGTGATCCAGAAGGATGCGGGGCTCCTGTCCATCGCTACCGGTGAAGATAATGAATTGACGGCTTACCGCCAGCTGATGGAGCATGTCCGCCTGAGCAACCCGAAGAACCGCGTCTATGTGGTGCACCGGCTGGACCGTGATACCTCGGGTGTCATGATGTTTGCCCGCAGCGAGGCGATTCAGCAGCAGCTCCAGAACAGCTGGAAGGAGACCGTCAAGGAACGCTCCTACGTGGCTCTGGTGGAAGGCGCCGTTAAGAGATCCGAAGGCACGATCAGCTCCTGGCTGAAGGAGACCTCCACGCTGAAGATGTACTCCAGTCCGCATGAGGGAGACGGGCTGCACGCCGTAACCCGCTATAAGCTGATCCAGGCGAACCGCCACTTCTCCCTGCTGGAGGTGCACTTAGAGACCGGACGGAAGAATCAGATCCGTGTCCACATGTCCGACATCGGACATCCGATTGCCGGGGACAAGAAGTACGGGGCTGAGACCAAGGCGGTCGGCCGCCTCGGCCTGCATGCCCGCGTGCTCTCGTTCGTCCATCCGACCACAGGTGAAATTCTAACGTTTGAGAGCGAGATTCCGAAGACTTTTCTGAAATACACGGCACCGGCACCTACGAACTAATTCCTAAGCTGTGAGTGCCAACAGCAGATCATAATATATTATAGAGAAACGATAGAAGGTGCCGCTCTTGTTCCACCCTACTGTTTTTGACAATATTAAAATCGCCCTGGAGAACCAGATCTACGACTACGATAATCTGGATGGGGTTCTAGTTGTAACTGACCGGTCCGATCTGCTCAATCTCGCGCTGATGTCGCGTGAATTCAGCCTCGCGTTCAAGCTGACCGGAGGCCTGAATGTGACGTCCGAGATTCTGCTCCAGTCCACAGTAAAGGACCTCAGCGATGAGATTCTGGAGACGCCGGGCAGCGATCCGGGATGCAGTCTTTTCTTACGCTTTTATATGGAGATAGAAGATGTGAATGTGCAGTGCCCGGCCATTGAAGAGATTCTGACCCGAATCTGGGGACCCGAATTCCAGCCTGTGCAATCGCTCAGCTTCCGCTATGGACAGACAGACGATACGTACAATAACTGTGTTGAACTGCAATTCAAACGGCAAATTACCGAAGAGCAAATGGAAGACCTTCCGAACCTCCTGAAGTTCATGCTGCAGAGCGCAGAGGAACTGGAAGAGGTATAACGCTATACATGGGGTGAGCTGATAATGAATTTCCTGCCTCCTGCCCGGACGGGCCGCTGGCTGGCATGGTCTGCCGGTTACGCGCTGCTGCTGTGGCTATCGCTGATTCTGCACCGTTATATGTGGTTAGGTGAGCCCTTCAACCTTATTCTTGCCCTACGCTGGGCCATCCTTGCCCTTGTCATCTCCGGTATAGTCAACGGGTTCGGCTGGCTGGGTGCGCAGCTTGTGTGGATTTTCTCAACCGCTGGAACTGTGGCGGGGCTCTTCCTGATGTACCTGTACACTTACCGTGAGATGTCGGGCTTCGAGGATCTTGCGGGCTTTCTTTCCTTTGGTCTGTTTACAGCAGGCGGCTTCGCTCTGGGCCTGATCGCCGAGGGCGGCCGGCTGCTGATACATTATTGGCGCACACGCTGATTCCTGTTAGGAGCTGATGACCCTTATGTCCAATTCCCTGCTGACCAAAAATGCGCTCGCCCGCTCGCTCAAAGACCTGATGGAGGAGCTTCCGCTGAACAAAATCTCCGTCCGGCATCTGGTCGAGGATTGCGGCGTGAACCGGCAGACCTTTTATTATCATTTTCAGGATATCTATGATCTGCTGGGCTGGATCTACAGGACGGAGGCTGTCGAGAGCATTGCCCAGTACCGCAGCTACAGCACCTGGACAGACGGTTTCTACCGGATATTCTGCTATATCGGGAACAATAAGGCGTTCTGCAGCAATACCTTGGACTCCCTCGGACGGAGGCATCTGGACGCGTATCTATATGAGGTGACGAATGATCTCGTTATGGGCGTCATCAACGAGCTGGCCGCGGGGCTGGATGTCGGGACGCCGGATAAGCAGTTCATCGCCAACTTTTACACGCTGGCCTTCACCGGACTGGTCATTCAGTGGATGCAGGACGGGATGAAGGAGCCGCCGGAGCAGATGATCGGGAAGCTGAGCGTCCTGATAGAAGGGAACTTTCTGAAGGCGCTGCATAAATATGAGAACATTGTGTCGTAACCTTAGAGGCTGCGGCTTTTTTTCTGCTCAAAAATGTTACACTTTGTTCCATATGTCCAAATTTTATACAGATCAAGCGCTTTGATGATACCCTCCAAGGCGGGACTGGATTACACTCGGTTCAGGTCCAGTATTCAAGCAAACCTATGGAGGCGGTAATCAGTGAAAAAAGAGTACGGTAACGAGCAGGTATATTTCGTAGGCGGTGGCATTGCATCCCTTGCAGGTGCGGCCTATCTGGTCAGAGACTGCGGTTTTCCCGGACAGAACATTCACATTATTGAAGAAATGAAGATCCTTGGCGGCAGCAATGACGGTGCCGGCGATGCAGAGCATGGATATGTGATTCGCGGCGGCCGGATGCTGAACGATGAGACCTATGAGAATCTGTGGGAGCTATTAAGTACCATTCCGTCCATTGACCAACCGGGGCTGACGCTGCGGGAAGAAATCATTCAATTCGACGAATCCAATCCGACCCGCGGCCAGGCCCGGCTGATCAACAGCAAGGGTGAGGTTCTGGACGTCACCTCAATGGGCTTCGATATGGCAGACCGCCTGGCCATGGGCAAGCTGATCATGACGCCGGAGCCAGCCATGGGCACCTTGCGGATTAACGACTGGTTCGGACCACATTTCTTCACAACGAACTTCTGGTACATGTGGGCGACCACTTTTGCCTTCCAGCCTTGGCATAGTGCAGTTGAGTTCAAGCGGTATATGCTCCGCTTCATGCACGAGTTCCCTAGAATTCAAACCCTTGAAGGCGTAACCCGGACCCCATATAACCAATATGATTCCATTATTCTGCCGCTGCATCAATATCTGGAGCCGCTGGGCGTAGATTTCACCTTGAAATGTACAGTAACCGATCTGGAATTCAAAGATGGCGACGGCATTACTGTGACAGCGATGAAGGTCGTCCGCAATGGCGTGGAGGACACGATCCAGGTTCATGAAGGCGACCGGGTCATTGTGACGAACGGCTCGATGACCGAAGGCTCCAGCCTCGGATCGATGACCTCCGCTCCCGGGATGAACGGTAAGGGCAGCTCATGGAAGCTGTGGGAGACAATCGCCGCGAAGAAGCCGGGTCTCGGCAATCCTTCTTCCTTCGACGATCATGTGGACGAATCCAAATGGGA
This sequence comes from Paenibacillus silagei, assembly GCF_017874735.1. GTDB lineage: Bacteria > Bacillota > Bacilli > Paenibacillales > Paenibacillaceae > Paenibacillus_AQ > Paenibacillus_AQ silagei. The sequence goes on along the minus strand of NZ_JAGGLV010000041.1, from coordinate 3,430 downwards.
ATCCTTCACGGTGACCTTCAAGGACTCGAAGTTCTTCGACCTGATGGAGAAGTTCACCCGCAACCGGGCCGGTACCGGCGCACTTGTAACGTTCAAGGATTCCAGTTGGTTCATGTCGGTCGTGCTGGCGTTCCAGCCGCATTTCCGCAACCAGCCGGAGCATGTCAGGGTCTTCTGGGGATATGGCCTGTACCCGGACAAGGTCGGCGATTATGTGCACAAAAAAATGTGCAACTGTACCGGCGAGGAGATTATGAAGGAGCTGATCGGGCATCTGCACTTCGAGGCGCATAAGGAAGAGATCATGGCTACCGCCAACTGTATTCCTTGCATGATGCCGTATATCACCTCCCAGTTCATGCCGCGCCTGAACAGCGACCGGCCGCAGGTGGTGCCTGAAGGCTCAACCAACCTGGCCTTTATCGGCCAATACTGCGAGATCCCGGACGATATCGTTTTCACGGAAGAGTATTCAGTCCGTGCCGCCCGCATCGCCGTCTACACCCTGTTCGGCCTGAACCGTCCGGTAGAGCCGATCAATGCGTACCAGAACGATGTCCGCACACTGTTCTCCAGTCTGGTGACCTCGTTCCGGTAACGAAATGATTCGGTTTCCCGCTCCAGGCCAGTGGTCTCTGTAAGCAAGTGGAAACGGCTTTGCCGTCCTTTTAAAGGACGGTACCGTTTCAGCGAGAAATAGAAGGATAATTTATCGTGTGCAACATATAAATTCTTATATTTGAACAAAAACCCCCGCTGCATGAATTTCATGCGGCGGGGGTTTGGTGCGTCTATTGATGCAAACTTGCCAGGAAGGGCCAGTGGCGGCAGGAATGCCGACTTTTAGCCTGTTTCGATCAGGGTGTAGCCGCCTGACTGGATGGAGCACGCTTATGCGGACTCCAGTGCGCTTATTTGTTCCAAATCATCTTTTACGGCAGCGCTGCGGACTCCAGTGCGCTTAAGTGCCGAATATCCTGCAATTTCGCTTCCAAATTCTCCGCATAACGTCTTCTGAGTCCGGCGCGCCGCTCCAAATGGCCTTTTGGCGCAAATAGCGGAACTGTAGTCCGTAACCAGAATGAATCGTACGTCCCGTCCAGGCACAGCTTGCTGCAACGCTTATCTCAAACCTGCCACTGATCGTAATCAGATGCTGCAGGAACCGTCATCGCAGCCGTCAGCAGACGGTGCAGCCCCGGACTTCGGCTGGCCGACCACCTGAAGCTCTGGACCCTTCTGTTCCTCCGCCCATACCGTGTCCAGCACTTCAGTAAAGACCGGACCTGGCTGCGCACCGGATACGGCGTACTTATTATTGAAGACGAAGAACGGAACACCAGTGATGTTCAGCTGCCGGGCAGCTTCAATGTCAGCCTCAACCCGGTCACCGTAAGCCTCACTGTTGAGCACCTTTGCAACTTCAGCCTGATCAAGTCCGACCTCGGCGGCCAGTTCAGCCAGCACTTTGCGGTCACCCACATTCAGCGAATCGGTGAAATAAGCGCGCAGCAGCCGTTCGGTCATCTGCGGAGCCTTGCCCTCTGTGGCAGCATAGTGGCTCAAGCGGTGAGCGTCAAAGGTATTCGTGGACTGAATCGTATCGAAATTGAACTCCAGACCCACACCCTGCGCCTGCTCGGCCAGCTGTGCGTTCATCTCCTTGGCCTTGTCACGGGTCATGCCGTATTTACCGGCCAGCAGCTCATGGATATCTCTCGTCTCATCGGTGCGTGCATTCGGGTCCAGCTGGAAGCTGCGGAACACGACCTCCACCTGGTCACGGCCCGGGAATTGGCTCAGCGCGTGCTCCAGCCGTCTTTTGCCGATGTAGCAGAACGGGCAGGCATAATCAGACCATATATCTATTCTCATGGGAATTCCTCCTGAATGGTAATGGTATTGGTATTGCATTTCACTTACTATTATATAGTTAAAAACCGAAAATTACAAACAAACTTTCTGAACGGCCCCTTCCCATTGAATGTCCCATACATTCTCTTCCCTGCCGGCTTCCGGGAGAAAAGTAAACGAAAGAGGTATATACGTACGCCCGGCCGGGCAGGTAAAATTAGAGCAACATCTCTAATTCAAAGCGGACGGTCTATGGCGTCCCGAAAGGAGTCAGCGGCATGCATGACCTGTCTATAGTCATTCCCACGCGTAACCGGATCAGCGATCTGACCCTCTGCATTGAGTCCATCGGCGCGCAAAGCAGGCTGGAGAATGTCTCCATCGAACTGCTGATCGTGGACGACGGTGAGATCGAAGAGCGGGTGCTGGAATATTTCCGTGAGGTGCTCGGGCGTCTTCCGGATGCCAGCCTGCGTTATTACCGCAAAACCAAGCCCGGCGTCTGGCTCTCCCGCTATGAGGCCCTCGGGCTCATCGAAGGGGAGATTCTGCTCAGCTTCGATGACGATGCGGAGCTGGACGATCCGCTCTATATCCGCCGGTTGCTCGACACCTACGCCTCAGATCCGTCCATTGCCGGAGTCGGCGGAATCGCCAAGGGTCTCTCCAGCAGCAAATCGGGCAAGCTGCTCGGCAGGCTGACCTGTCAAATGTCGGCTTCGCCAGGCAGACTGTCGGCCAGCACACTGGCCGGGTCTCTTCTCTTATGGGGGGAGACCGAGAATATTTTTGAGACGGATTTCTTCCATGGCTGCAACATGTCCTTCCGCAGCTCGGCGCTGCGGGATATGAAGCCGTACCCCTGGATGACCAGCTATGCAGTAGCGGACGATATCTATATGTGCCATCTGGCGAGCAGATACGGCAAGCTCGTGATTAACCCGGAGCTGAAAATCATGCATCATGAATCGCCCAGCTCTCGCGACAAGGCAGGCCGGGTCGCCCGGGCGACCGCAGTCAACCATTATTATCTGCTGAATCTGCGCAAAGCACCCGTGAAGAATTATGCAGCTCTGCTCTGGACCTTGTCTTACCTCGCCATCAAGTCTACGCTCAAGCGGAACTTCAATGCCGTCTCCGGCTACGCCAGTGGCATCCTCTTCATCCTCAACCCCCGCAAGAACAAGTACAGGGAATTCATGCTGGATTAGGTACAGCATTCCGCGAAGAACCGCTAGTGCGCACAGAACCAAACAGTTTAAGGATGCTGGGGGCCCTGTGCCCCATACATCCGGTTCGCCTACATTTGGCCCGCACGCCCTCACCCAGCACATTGTGTTCGGTTTTTCGACTACATTTGGCCTACGCGTTGCCCCCGGTCCCATTGTGGTCGGTTTAATACGAAAATAAAAGTACCGGAAAATGCGCCGCAGACTGGATTTTGACAAAAAAAAGACCCACCGCCCCAAAAAAACGTTTCGTTTTTTTGAAAAAGGGAAGACTATGGGGTAGGATTTAGTTGCACGCTATATCCTAACTGCTGGATATATTGCACGTACCGATCCAACCGGTTTTT
>NZ_JAGGLV010000040.1 GCF_017874735.1 Paenibacillus silagei | reverse complement strand
TTCCACACGTACCCATCCCGAACACGACCGTTAAGCCCTCCAGCGCCGATGGTACTTGGACCGAAGGGTCCTGGGAGAGTAGGACGTTGCCAAGCGGACAATATTCCCTGATAGCTCAGTTGGTAGAGCACTCGACTGTTAATCGAGTTGTCACAGGTTCGAGTCCTGTTCGGGGAGCCATGCTCTCATAGCTCAGCAGGTAGAGTGCTTCCATGGTAAGGAAGAGGTCACCGGTTCGAATCCGGTTGAGAGCTCCACAAATTTTTTAAGGCCCGTTGGTCAAGGGGTTAAGACACCTCCCTTTCACGGAGGTAACATGGGTTCGAATCCCATACGGGTCACCATTTTTTATGGGATGAGAATTCCCTGGGTTCGTTGAAGGATAGGCTTCGTAAGGAATACTTCGCAATCTCGTAATGGAGTGAAGAGTATCCCATACGGGTCACCATTTTTAACTAGTACCCTTATTAGTCACCATACATATGGAGGCTTAGCTCAGCTGGGAGAGCATCTGCCTTACAAGCAGAGGGTCGGGGGTTCGAACCCCTCAGCCTCCACCATAATGTTCTTGATATTTGAGGGAGATTGTGGGCATTATATAGGTATCTATTGTAGGGGATTCGCCAAGTGGTAAGGCAACGGACTCTGACTCCGTCATCATAGGTTCGAATCCTATATCCCCTGCCAAATATGAGCCATTAGCTCAGTTGGTAGAGCACCTGACTTTTAATCAGGGTGTCGAAGGTTCGAGTCCTTCATGGCTCACTTTTATTGATTCATGCGCGTGTGGCGGAATGGCAGACGCACCAGACTTAGGATCTGGCGTCGTAAGACGTGGGGGTTCAAGTCCCTTCACGCGCACCACTTATTTGCGGACGTGGCTCAGCGGTAGAGCATCGCCTTGCCAAGGCGAGGGTCGCGGGTTCGATTCCCGTCGTCCGCTCCAAATTTTTTGCGCCCTTAGCTCAGCTGGATAGAGCGTTTGACTACGAATCAAAAGGTCGGGAGTTCGAATCTCTCAGGGCGCGCCATTATTACTTCTTGAATATTCAAAGTGTCCTCTAGATTCGAACGAGTTCGTTGGAGCATAGGCTTCGATAGGATTACTTCGCAATCGGATGCGCAGCATCCGTATCTCTCAGGGCGCGCCATTATTACTTCATTAACGGGATGTAGCTCAGCTTGGTAGAGCACCTGGTTTGGGACCAGGGGGTCGCATGTTCAAATCGTGTCATCCCGATATTTCATTTCACCTATGCGGGTGTAGTTCAATGGTAGAACTTCAGCCTTCCAAGCTGATAGCGTGGGTTCGATTCCCATCACCCGCTCCATAATAATCTCATAGTTTCGGGATGTAGCTCAGCTTGGTAGAGCACCTGGTTTGGGACCAGGGGGTCGCATGTTCAAATCGTGTCATCCCGATCGAACAGCTTATGGCTGGTCAATGAACTCTTACTGCGGTAAGAGTTTTTTGTTGCGTCATTAAAGGAACGTATGTTCCTTTAATCGTCTAAAAAAAAGACAACCTCAGCCGGGATGCCAATCCTTGCATAATAGCTCTGTAGGGACTCATCCTGCTCAATGGCAGTGCCGACCGATAGCAGCTTAACCGCGAACAGGTTAGCCTGCCGCTCCAGCTTGCCTGGCGAGAAATAGGAATTCTCCTCCAGAAAAAAACGGTTGACCCCTTTGTGCAGACGGTCATGCGCGAGTTCATGGGCGCATACGAATCGTTGCCACTCCAGCGGCAGCTGGTTATGAATGACGATGAACCTTCTTCTTAACTTCCGATAGTAGAGGCCCTTGGTGCCGTCACCCAGATGCATGAACCGGATGTGAATCCCCAGTGCTTCAGCCAGCTCGAAGGGGCTGCTGGTATTGTATTTTTTGACCAAACGCTTGATTAGCTCATCCATATTCTTCACCCGCAGCATGTTAATAGTAGTTAGATTGCCTGGTACTTACTCCTTGCCTGGATCGTGCTTGGGCTTGGTCCGCTTGTTCATCTGCTTCGCCTCCCAGAACAGGCCGGTTAATACGTCCTTGATCCGCTGCTTATCCTCCTTGTTCAGGGGAATTCCGTCAAACATCAGCTCACCATCATCCTCGAGCATTTGGCGGAAGTCACGCTTATCCTTGCTGGTAGCCCAGGCAGGCACAGCGCCCTCTGTACTGCTCTCCGTCTCGGTTAAATAACCGGCATGGCCCATCAGCTCCTCGTACGACACATCGGTCGCTTCAGCAATCTTACGCAGGGTAGCCGGCTTGGGGACACCCCGTAATCCATTCTCGATTCGTGAGATTTGGGCTCCACTGATACCGGCAAGCGCTGCCAGCTGATTAATGGTCAATCCCTTTCCTTCCCGAAGCTGTCTCAGATAGTATCCGAATTCCTCTGCCATCGATAACCACTCCTTATCCCTAATCACCTAAAAAGCTGTTGTACTTACTATAAGCTATTTATGCCAATAGGTAAACAATAAAGAGTCTATTATTGCCAAAAGGTAAGAACGGGCATGCATTTAGCTTGTTTGTGCTGCAAAACGGGCTAAAATGAGGTTTTACTGAATTGGTAGATAAGTGGTATATTATGAAAAAAGGCGAACAGTATACGAACAAGTAGAATTTTAACACATTTGGCCGGAAAGGTCCGCAACAAAGTTCTTAAATCTGTATAACATCTAAGGAGTGGTATAAATGATGATTCTATCTTCGCTGCCCGAGCTTGACCGCCGCCGAACTCAGGTCACTATAGAGAATATGCTGGAGAAGTACCGGATTTTCAAATCTGTAACGTTTGAGGCTAAAGAGGCCGGGATTACGTACTCCTATACGGAACGGTTCCATGGCGCAACCCATACGGTTACTGATCAGACAGCAGCGATTGCTACGCATAATGTAGATGTGCCTGCTGCAAGACGGGCGTACTGTGCTGTGATTGATTCGGTTGTAGAGCGGCTTACCCAGAGGGAACAGCAACTGGTGCGGGAGAGATATATGCGCAGAGAGGAGAGCTACGACTACACTATCTATAATCATGTGTTCGATCCTCCGGTGAGCAAGGATACTTATGTGAAAATAAGGTCGAAGGCGTTCTATAAGATGGCGCTGGCGCTCGCTGATCTGCAGCTGTTGTCTCTGGCTACGCTCACGAAGACCCCCGCTGGTGGGAACCTGCCTAAGGAGCAGAAATCCTTTTGACAACATGCAGCTACCATATGTAATCGACATGGCCGTATTGCCCTCTTTGGGTGATGCGGCTTTTTGTTTCAGATGAGGGGACCGCCTTTTACCATCCCTAGTACCACCGGAAGTTATCGCTAATTCCTCTGTAATAGCGCCTGCGCAAGGTCTCAGGGGGTCTATGATTATAACATGGCAAATGAAGCAGAAGGACACCGCAGGAGCATGAATGTTCCACCTCATCGAAGCCTAAGACAGGCCGGCAGACAAGCGCGGTGAAAGCTCCTTCGGTCATTGCCGGATACAAGACGGGTCCTATTCTTCCTGAATCGAATCCGCAGGTGACTTCAAGAAAGGCAGGAGGGATTACCACATCTAATCATGAGAGGAATGAAATCATGACGGTACAACATCTACGGGGGAATATCACTGCTGCGCTGGGGCAGTTTTTCCCGGATATTCCTGTCTATGTGGAAGGGGAGAAGCCGCAGTCAGCCTACTTCAGGCTGGAGCTGCTCTCGGCAACCTACGACAGGCAGCGTGAAGGAAGATACATGGCGATCTACCGCTTCGGTATCCGCTATGAGCAAGGAAGTCTGCTGGACGCAGAGGCTATGGCTGACGGGCTCTGTGAGGCGCTGGACGCAAGAGAAAGTGTTAATCCCGCTTATCGGGTGGTGCGCCAGTCCTGGGTAGCCGGAGCAGAGGAACGGGGAGCGCTGTTCACCGTGGACTATATGCTCTATCTCCAGAAGCAGAAGCAGCCGGAGGAAGAGGCAGAGCTGATGGGACACTTCACAGAAGGGGCGCGGCTAAAATGAGTTCTAAGGAAATGGCGGCAATTGAGCAGGAACGCGGAAGCGGGAAACCGGATGCTTTTGGGAAAAAGCAGATCAGGGGCTCAGCCCTTTTTGGGCCTAAGGAAAAGGATGTACTGGAGGTAGTTCTGCAAGAGGACGGGAGCTACACCTTGGAAGAGGCTAAGCACTTAATGGAGCGTTATCTAAATAAGGAGGTTATCTAATGGCTGGAGGAACATGGACAACACAAAACAAGGTGCGTCCGGGGGTATACGTAAATGTGGCCTCGAACGGCATTGTGGCAGGTAAAATGGGGGAACGCGGTACGGCTGCCTTGGCACTTGCACTGCCTTGGGGGCCTGCGGGAGTCATTCTAAAGCTTACGGCACAGGATGATTTCCAGCAAAAGCTGGGTTATGATCTCACGGCAGCAGAGCTGCTGCCGGTAAGAGAGGTGCTGAAGCGGGCAGGCACACTGTTGCTCTACCGTCTGAATCAGGGTGTGAAGGCTGCTGTGACCAATAACGGAATTCAGGCGACTGCGCGGTATGGCGGAGAACGCGGGAATGCGCTTAAGGTAGTGATCGAGAAGAATATCGATGACACTACTCAGTTCGATGTCCGGACGCTGCTGGACGAGACAGAAGTGGACAAGCAGACGGTAAGCGCTGCTTCCGGTCTGGCTGCGAACGATTATGTAGAATTTAAGCCGAATGAAGCCGGTGCGCTGACGGTGACCGCTGGACTGCCGCTGGCAGGCGGGGCGAATGGTACGGTTACGAATGCGGAGCATAGTGCGTTCTTGTCGGCACTGGAGGTTCAGGATTTCCAGACGGTAGGTCTGGTATCGCAGGATAACACGCTGAAGTCGCTGTATAGCGCCTATGTGAAGCGTCTGCGTAATACGGAAGGCAAGAAGGTGCAGGCGGTCTTGTCCGATTACGCTACGGCTGACCATGAGGGCATCATCAGTGTGGCGAACGGCGTCATTTTGAGTGATGGAACGGTAGTGGATAAAGCTCATGCCGTAGCTTGGGTTGCGGGGGCAACTGCCGCTGCTGCTGTGAACGAATCTCTGACTTATCAGGCCTATGACGATGCTGTAGATGCGGATGTGCGTTTCAGCCATTCCGAGACTGTAGAAGCGCTCACAGACGGAGAACTGCTCTTCACCTATAGCGGAGGCCGGGCTGTAGTAGAGCAGGATATCAACACGTTCACCTCCTTCTCCACGGACAAAGGCAAGGCCTTCTCCAAGAACCGCGTGCTGCGCGTGCTGGATGGGATCGCTGGAGATTTGAAGCGGATTTTTGAGAGCTACTTCATTGGCAAATTGCCGAATAATGAGGACGGGCGCGCGCTGTTCTGGTCGCAGTGCGTCACTTATATGAATGATCTGCAGAACCTTGGTGCGATTGAGAACTTCAATGCACAGAGCGATATTGTAGTGACTCCTGGAGCAGACAGTGACAGCGTAGTGCTGGAGGTAGCTGTGAAGCCGGTAGATTCCGTAGAAAAAGTATATATGAAAGTGAAGGTGGTCTAAGATGACATTCTTGAGAGCCAGCGATACGCTGTCCGGCCAGGAGGGCCGGGCGTATGCCACGATTAACGGACAGACGGAAGAAATGTTCTATGTTAAAACCCTGGAAGCCACTGTAGAGAAGCAGAAGGCGGAAGTGAAGACGCTTGGACGCCGCGGGGTGCAGCATAAGGCGACCGGCTGGTCGGGCAGCGGTACGATGACAATTTTTTATATGACGAGCCGTTTCCGCCAGATGATGCTGGAGTACATGAAGACCGGGATTGACCAATATTTCAGCATTATCGTGACCAATGAAGATCCGTCCTCAACCGTGGGCGCTCAGCGCATCATGCTGAAGGATGTCAACCTGGACAGTGTCATTATGGCTTCTCTGGATACGGAGTCGGATGCGCTGGAGGAAGAGGTTGCTTTTACCTTCGAGGATGTGGAATTGGTGCAGCCCTTCGCGGCTCCGGCAAATGCCGGCCAATAAGGCATAAGCGGGCTATCCGCAGGTTGTAAAAGAGTAAATGACTGAATAAGTTGGGGGGCTCCCGCAAAGTATCTGGACGATCACTAAAGAAGTCATAGCCGCTGTGCGGCGGTATTCTGCGGCGGGCCTCTTCGCTGCCCTAACACAATAAGAATCCGGGAGGAACGACATGAGTGAATTAAGTTTGTTTTTTGCGCAAAATGCGGCTTGTGATACAACAGAGGAATTTGCGGTCTCGCTGCGGTTCAAGGACAAGGAAGGTAACCCTGCCGTCTGGAAGCTGCGCAGTATGAATGAGGAAGAGAACCAGGAATGCCGTAAGGCAGCCACCCGCAAGGTCAAGGGAAAGAACGGCACCTACACTACGGACATCGATCCCAATGAATATATGGCGAAGCTGATGACGGCAAGCATTGTGCATCCGGATCTGAAGAATACGGAGCTTCAACGCTCCTACGGGGTGATGGGTGCCGAATCGCTGCTGCGCAAAATGCTGCTGCCCGGAGAATTCGCTGCGCTTGGAGAGCGGGTACAGGCCCTGAACGGCTTCGCCACAGATATGAACGAGCTGGTGGATGAAGTAAAAAACTAATCAACGAGGGCGATGGTGAGGCGAATCTGGCCTACTACGCCCTCCATGAGCTGCATATTCTCCCGCATGAGCTGATGAAGCTCTCCGTCCGCGAACGCGCGGCGATCTATGCCATGATCTCTGTACGTGTGGACAAGGAGAAGCGGGAGCGCGCTCGGAGCAAGGGGAAGAAGAGATGAAGGGGGTGAATGAATGGAAATCGATAGCTCCAAAGCAGTCATTATCTCGCGCAGGTCGGTTACGATCTGGAAAGCCGTCCACAAACAAAGCCTGCGGATGAATAATAATCTCGACATGGTTAACCGGTCGGTAAAAGGTTTTCAGGCGGCGGTGAAACGTTCCAGTGAACAAATCATCCGTTCAGAGGATCGGATCATTCAATCCTTGCAACAGATTAATGACACGCTGCTGGAAGGCTTCAAACGGCTGCCTGTAAAAGTGGATGTGTCCAGAACAGTGGTGATGCAGCAAAGCCAAAGGGCTGCGCAATCCCAGCAGTTGGGGGTCCGAATGCTTACCGCCGCGCCTGCTGTAGAGGAGCCTGAGAAAAAAAAGCCCGAGCCCAAAGAGGTGAAGTGGTGGGAGGGCCTCAAGGAAAAAGAAAAAAAGGAAGAGGAAGAGAAGAAATCTGAGGTGAAAAAAGAGGATGTTAAACCGCCAGTGGTGAAACCTGAGGTTCTTCCGAAACCGAAAATCAACTTGAGGAAAGACCCTTTGCCTCCTCCAGTACCACCAGCGCCACCGGTGCCGCCTACACCGCCAGCACCCAAACAGGATTCAAAGATCATGAAGTTCCTCAAAACGGCTGATGTGGTTACGCCTTTTAACGCGATTAAATCCTTTGGGGAGAAGGCTGTGAAGGAAGCTGCACAGCCGGGAGATATTGAGAAATGGAACGTGATGAACGAGAATATTGACAATGCGCTCGGACAGATTGGTGCTAAGGCTCTAGGTGCTCTGCGGCCGGTAATGGATACGATTAACACAGCATTAACTTCAGGGCAGCTAGCGCCGCTTATTGATGCGATGGCTAACGGGTTTCTTTTCATAGCGAATGTGATCTCAATGGTGGTTAATGGATTGTTATGGCTGGCTCAAGTAGTTCAGGATAACTGGTCATTTATTAAGCCGATCCTGGAAGCGATAGCTGTTGTTTTCCTGGCAGCCATGATTGTTCAGGTCTATATGCTGGCTGCCGCCTGGCTGGTGGCAAACTGGCCTATCTTAATCGTCATTGCCGTGATCGCAGTCTTATTGATGATTCTGCAGCATCTTGGCGTCTCGGCGGGTGAGGTGGTTGGATTTATCGTGGGATCGTTCTACTATCTGGCTGCAGTTGTGCAGAATATAGCCATTGGTATCCAGAATTTTTTCACTTTGGCTGGCGATGTATTAGTTTATATATTTAATTCGGCGGTCAATAAAGTGCAGGGATTCTTTTATGGTCTTGCCGCTGGTGCGCTGGATGTTATGTATAGTATTGCTGTAGGCGCAGAAGGATTTGCTGGAGGATTTATGAAGGTAATGGCTAAGGCTATTCAGTGGGTGCTCGACAAATTCAACTCGCTGGTTGATATGCTGAGCAACATTCCATTCTTCGACACATTAGGGATCAGCAAGGTCAAAATAGATGTAGAGGAACCCGAGACTCCTCATGGTGCCAGTGATATTATTGCTAAATACCGCCAAGGGCTTGAGGCATATAAACCTGCAGACAAAGTTGTCTTGGAATTATCCAAGCAGATAGATTATAAGGATACCAGTGCAGCTTTTGATAAGGGTAAGCAAACAGGAATAAATGGCATGAACAAATTCATGGATAAGGGACAACAAATGGTGGATAAAGCCACTGAGCTTACTACCCCTAAGTCTCCTAAGAATATCCCGGGAGGTTCCACTGGAGTTATAGCCAATCAAACTGGCAGCCTGAACAACGTCAACAAGGTGGGCGAGGTAGGCAAAATCAGGGATAAGGTCGATATCTCCAGTGATGATCTGGATATGCTGCGGGAGCTGGCGGAGATTCAGTCGATTCAGAATTTTGTCGAGCTGACGCCAACGGTGCAGGTAACAACTGGGAATATTAATAATTCCGGCGATATTGACTCCATCATTACGAAGATCGGGCAAAAGCTGAAAGAGGAGTTCGTCTCTACGGCGCAGGGGGTGTACACGTAACATGGAGGAGTATGGATTCTATCTTAGCTTCAACAACTATGAAGAGGTAATCCGGCTTCCGGTGAACCCTGAGACGCTGGAGATCAAGGAGAACAGCGATGGCAAAAGCTATACCATAGTGGATTTCGGTGAAATCAATGCGATTGCTTATCCGAAGCTGACGGAGATTACGATTGAGAGTATGTTTCCGGCACAGTATTATCCGTTCGTGGTGTACTCCGGCGAGAATGCCGGTAAGCTGCTGAAGCCCTATGAGTATGTAGAGCTAATCCGCAAATGGATGCTCAGCCGCAGGCCGGTCCGGTTTGTTTTCTCAGGGCTGAAATCGGCGAACGTGCAGAATACGCAGACCCCAGACTGGCTGAAGCAGGCCAGGGCACAGGCGCAGCAGGCTTTTACCGGGGATATTGGCATTAATATGGCGGTCAGTATTGAGAACTTCTCCTGGAAGCTGAGTGCGGGGTCCTCGGGGGATATCGATTATACACTTGGACTCAAAAAGTATGTGTTCTATCAGGCTCTGGCTGTGAAGGTGGGCAGCACCGGTGAAGTGAAGAAGCAGCAGAAGCGGGCAAGCGAAAAGGCAGCACCTGCTACCTATACACTCAAAGCCGGGGATACGCTCTGGTCGGTGGCCCAAAAGCTGCTCGGTGACGGCAGTAAATCCAAAACGCTGCAAAAGCTGAACAATATCACGGACAGTGAACTGAAGAAGCTCAAAATTGGCCGAGTGATCAAGCTGTCTTAGGAGGCCGTGGCGATGGAATTAATCATAATTAATAAGGAAGGCGCCATCTGGAATATTGCCGGAATCGTTACGGATATCACGTGGAAAACCACCCGGACCGGCAAGCCTGCGACGCTTGAGCTTACGCTGGTGGACAGCGGTATGTATCAGCATAAAAAGTTCGCGATCAGCAACGGGGATATTGTGCAGTTCCGCAGAGACGGAGTCGATGTATTCTACGGCTTCGTTTTCAGCATCGACACGGGGGCGAATCAGGAGATCAAGCTGACGGCGTACGATCAGATCCGCTATCTGCTGGGCAATGGCAGTTATGTGCTTCAGGACGTTACTGCGGCTGAGGTGATCAGCACCATTGCCAAAGACCGCGGCTTGCGGCTTGGATTACTGGAACCGGCGGAGTACAAGATCCCCTCGCTGATCGAAGACAGCAAAAAGCTGCTCGATATTATTATGGGTGCGGTCGGCAGTGAGCTGCAGTATAAGGGCCATCTGATGGCGTTCTATGATGATTTTGGCAAGCTGACGCTGCGCAGTCCGCAGTCCATGCTGCTGAAGGTGATTCTGGGGGCAGGCCATTACCTGTATGATTATTCGCTGAAAAGAAGCATCGACGATAATACGTACAATACGATTCTGCTCTACCAGGACAACGAAAAGACCGGCAAACGCGAGTTCTATCCGGTCACAGATAAAGAAAATGTAAAGCGCTGGGGTATCCTGCATCTCTACCAGAAGGCGGACGATAATGCGAATGCTGCGCAGATTCAGGAAAAGGCAGGCAATCTGCTTAAGCAGCATAACCGTGAAAAGGTCAGTCTCTCTGTGCAGGCTATTGGCGATATACGGGTGAGGGCGGGGAACTTCATCTATGTGCTGCTGGATGAATTCCAGACGCAGCTGTTCCTGGTGGATCAATGCAGCCATAAAATTTCCGGAGGGGAGCATACGATGTCCCTAGACATTAAGGTGGTGTAGACAACATGCTCGATATTATTAAACAGGCAAGCCTCGGGGCCGTATCGAATACGAATCCGGTGGCTTTGTCTTATGGGACAGTGGTTCTGGCACAGCCGCTGCAGATTCAGGTGGAGCAGCGGCTGCTGCTGACAGGAGCCGCACTGGTGGTGGTTGAATCCGTGATGGAGAGCAAGGCTGTGATCGAAGGCCGGGAGATCCTGCTGCGCCGTGGACTTGAAGCGGGAGACCGCGTGCTGCTCGTGCGGATGCAAGGCGGACAGAGCTATATTGTCCTCGATCGGCTGGTGGACCTATGATTCCGGCGATAGGCAGATCCGGTCCGGTGACGGGAGCGCTGGAAGGGAATGTGACCGCTCCGGGGAATGCTCCGAGCTTGACGTACCGGATGGACTGGGATCGCGGGCGGATCGGCGGGCAGGTAGACGGGCTTGAAGCGGTGAAGCAGGCAGCAATTAAGGTGCTGCAGACCAGCCGTTATGAGCATCTGATCTATAGCACGGACTACGGAACGGAGTGGAAGCTGGTGCTGGGTCAGGACAGGCTGCTGGCCCGGCCGGAGCTGCGCCGCCTGATCAGCGATGCGCTGCTTCAGGATGAGCGGATTCAGGCGCTTGAGGATGTAGAGATTTTTTTTGACGGAGATATGGTTAGCTTCAGCTGTACCGCTGTCACGATATATGGTGATGTGGAGCTGAGAAAGGAAGGGATTGGCAATGTATGAGGATCAGACGTACGAGGCCCTGCTGGAACGCATGCTGGATCGTGTGCCAGAGGGGCTGGATAAGCGCGAGGGAAGTATTATCTATGATGCGCTTGCGCCGGCGGCGGCTGAAATGGCCCAGATGTATCTGGAGCTTGAGGTCAGCAATAATCTGTTCTTCCCGGATACGGCAGACGGCGAATATCTGGAACGAACCATTGCCTGGACGGGACTGAAGCGTCATCCGGCAGGCAAAGCGCAGCTGGGCGCGAGGTTCTATACCAGCGGCGAACAGCCTCTGGACATTCCGCTGGGCAGCCGTTTCTCCCTGGGACTGCTTCATTATAGTGCGGCGGAGAAGCTGGCTCCCGGGACGTACCGCCTGGAGAGCGAAGCTGCCGGGGCTGAGGGGAATCAGTATTCAGGCGCGCTGCTGCCGATTGATTATATCCCGGGACTGGCCCGGGGGGAGATTACGGGCCTGCTGGTTCCGGGGACGGATGCGGAGCCGGATGAAGCGCTGCGGCAGCGGTACTTCGATTCGGCCCGGCGGCCTGCAACGAGCGGCAATAAATATCATTATATGGAGTGGGCGCAGCAGATTCAGGGCGTAGGGGGAGCGCGGGTCTTCCCGCTATGGGCCGGACCAAAGACGGTCAAGGTGGTCATTGTGAACGCGGAGCATCAGCCCGCCTCCCCGCTGCTGGTCTCCCAGGTGCAGCAGTTCATTGATCCTGCGCCGGGTCTTGGCGAGGGCCAGGCTCCGGTGGGAGCGGTGGTAACGGTGGCATCAGCCACAGGCAAGGTGGTTGATGTCTCAGCTAAGGTTACGCTCGCTGCCGGCTATGCGCTGCAGCCGGTTATTCAAGCTTTTACCGCGCTCCTGGAGAAGTATCGTAAGGAGAAGGCTTTTGCTGCTACCTATATCAGTCAATCGGTCATTGGCGCATTGCTGCTGAATACGGAGGGCGTAGTGGACTATAGCGGGCTGAAGCTGAACGGCGGGACGGCAAATATCCCTCTGCTGGAGACAGAAGTGCCGCTGTTCGGCAATGTCGTACTGGAGGTGTAGGTATGGGATATCCGGAGCAAATCGATGTCTTTCAGGATAAGCTGAACAAAAAGGCAAATGGCGGCAGTCATGTTGTAGAGGAGAAGCTTCGGCTTACAGGTGGTGCATTCAGCGGATTGCTGGCCCACGACAATATTAACAATCAGACGCTTGCCGTGTACACAGGCTCCCGCTTCAGCGGGACAGAGGTACGGAATTACTCGGTCTCTTTCCCGGACGAGGCTCCTTGGCGGCGGCTCATTAACATCTATGCGGATGTGCCCGAAGTCTATGTGACTTACGAGACACCGGGAGACACTGTGGAAGCGGATGATGTGAACCAGTTACAGGGCGGGCTTACGGCTACGCAGCGTGAACTGGAGCGGTATAAACAGGCCGGTCTGATTGACGGCGGATCTTTTAGAAGAGAGGTGTAATATGGCACAGACCATTCAGGTCAAACGTGGTACCCGGGCCGAGCTGTCCACTTACGGGATGCTGAAGGCGGGCGAAATGGGCTTTTGTACAGATACGAAGGAGGTCTATATCGGAGACGGTAGCTCCAACTCCATGGTGGGCCGGGCCTTGTCCGGTCCCGAAGCTTCGCGTCCTGCGGCAGCCTCGGCGGGGCGTCTATACTATGTGAGCAGCGGGAGTAACAACGGGTATTTGTATTTCGATGACGGGGCCGCCTGGCGCCGGGTCAATGCGCAGAAATTAACAGATGTGAGCGGAACGGTGGACGATATCGCTGACGGCTCCACATATGCCAAGGTGCTCAAGGCGGATCTTACAGCAGGGCATCCCAATAAAGTGTCGGACGGCACGAATTCGAAGACTGCCGCAGAAATTGCAACGCATCTTAACGATGCCGCGAAGCACAGGGTTATCAACGATGGCGGGTCGACGATTACAGACCTGTGGTCCGCGCAAAAAATCAAAAACGAAATCGAGCTGGCCAAGCATAATATTGAGCCGCAGGCTTCGGTGAAGGATCAGAACTTGACGGCTCCACCATCCAGTCCTGCGGAAGCTGACCGGTATATCATTCCTTCCGGCGCAACCGGCGTCTGGGCAGGTAAAACCAGTCAGATTGCGGAATATGCCGCAGGTGCCTGGGCTTATTATGTTCCGGCTGTCGGCTGGACGGCCTATGTGGACGATGAGCAGAAGATCTACAGCTGGAACGGGAGCGCCTGGGTGCGGACGGGCGGCGCGCTGCAGACGATCACGGCTGGGAATGGTCTTACCGGCGGCGGGCAGGCGGACAGTGTCACGCTGACCGTCGGGGCAGGCAACGGGATCATTGTCGGCTCAACCAGTGTTGCGGCCAAGCCGGGTAAGGGTATTCTGGTAAACTCGACGGGGATTGAGGTCAACATTGACGGCTCAAGTATCGTCTACGATTCGGCCAATGGCAACCAGCTCACGGTAAGCACTATCGATGGCGGAACATTCTAGGAGGCGGTGACCATGGCACGGAAGACATTGATTCAAATCCGCCGCGGCCTGGAGAGTGCGCTGGGTACGCTAGCCGCAGGCGAGCTGGGCTACTGCACGGATAGCGGCAAGCTGTTCATCGGCAGCGGCAGCAGCAATATGCTGCTGGCGGCAGGCCAAAGCACAGGCGATATGCTGAAAAGCATCTACGACACGAATAACAACGGTAAAGTCGATTATGCCCAGGCTGCGGATACGGTTCCGTGGTCAGGGGTGGACGGCAAGCCTACTGTCTATCCGGCAGCTGCACATACCCATGATTATATGCCCAAGGGTCCGCTGACCTGGAACCAGCTGAAGGGGGTGTAGCTGTGGCTTATGGAGACAGTATATATGGCGTTGTGGCATATTCGGCAGATGATGTGACAGGGGAAGGGCCGGAGATTACCGCTCCCGATCTAATGAAATACCTGCCCGAGTATTATCAGGGCGTGCCTGAGATGGAGGCTGTGCAGGCCAGCGCCGGTGCAGCTTGCGGTGAAGTGGCTTATGCCATGGCCGACAGTGACGATCAGAAGACGCTGGAGTCGGCTACCTGGGGGCTGTCCCGCTGGGAGCGGATGCTGGGACTGGCCTCAGATCCGAACAAGTCCTACGCCACCCGCCGGGAGATGATCAAGGCCAAGCTGCGGGGCAGTGGAACAACTACGCCGGAGATGATCCGGCGGACGGCGTCTGCTTTTTCCGGCGGGGATGTGGAGGTAGTCGAGGTGCCCGAAGCGTACAGCTTCGAGGTGCGCTTCGTCGGCACGCTGGGCATCCCGGCCAATATGGCAGGTCTGATTCAGATCATGGAAGAGATTAAGCCGGCCCATCTGGATTACAGCTTCGTGTACAGCTACACCTGGTGGGACTCCTTGAAGTCCCTCTCCTGGAACGGTGCGCACGGCAAGACCTGGAATGAACTAAGAGTATATGAATAGGAGTGTGAGCGATGAAAACAACGGGTAATCTGGGGCTGAAAAAGCCCGATGGTACAGACATTGTAGATATCACCGACCTGAACGGCAATATGGATATTCTGGACACCGCCGTCAAGGCCGCACAGGATCACGCCGCGGATGCGGTCAAGCACATCACAGCCGCGGAGCGCACCGCATGGAACGCCAAGGCGTCTACTGCGGTTGCGACCACGACTGCTGCGGGGCTGATGGCCGGAGCGGACAAGTCGAAGCTGGACAGTGTGGCGCAGGGTGCTAATAATTATGTGCATCCTAACCATACTGGGGATGTAACGAGTTCTTCGGATGGCGTGACGGCAATTGCTCCTGGAGTGATTGTGAATGCGGATGTTAATGCGTCGGCGGGGATTGATGCTTCGAAGATTGGGACGGGGGTTGTGTCGAATGCCGAGTTTGGATATTTGGATGGGGTGACTGGTAATGTACAGTCCCAACTAGATAACCGACCCCAACTGAATAGTAATAACACGTTCACGAATAACCAAAAAATCATTTCTACGGCTGGTATTAACACATCCCCAGCTCTTTCTATTGAGGGGGTTACATTTAACGCTGCATTGCAAATCAAGAACACAACCCCATCGACCGGGAAAAGATATTCCTTGTATTCATATAACGGTGGAGATTTTGCCATCGTAAATGAAACGGATGCATACGCCGTAGCTCAAGTTGATGGTGCTTCTAAGGTATGGATGATCCCGGGTGGCGTGAAATCGCCAAACGTTCCGAATCAGACTACGGCTGATATTACCTACTATGTCCGGACGGATGGGAATGATGGGAATACGGGGCTGGGGAATACGGCGGGTGGGGCGTTCAAAACGATAGGCAGAGCAGTTAATGCGATTCCAAAAATGGCTAATCATACCGTAAATATCAATGTGGCGGCAGGGAGTTATGCTGAAGCGGTTGTTATCACAGGTTTTGTTACATCAGACTTGTTTGCTCTTACCGCTTCGGGAAATGTGAGCGTGACCTCTATAGAGGTCAACAACAGTCATGGGGTCTTTGTAATTAAGGGATTTACAGCAACGTCTACGACAGCGGTGGGAGCTTTTAAAGTTTCTGCCTCCAGGCGCGTTGTGTTTGAATCTTGTGTAGTCACTACACAAAGCGCACAAGCCGGATTATATGTAAGTGCCTCAGATGTTTTCGTTGATCGTTGTAACGTATCGAATCGCGGCAATGCTGTAGTGATTCTGGCAGAATGTGTTGCTTATGCATCGAACAATACAGGCGTGAATAATGGTGCTGCATATCTGTCCGGTTTCGCCTCCTACTTTGGGTATTCAGGCACAGTTCCGGCTGGTAATATGGTGGCACAGGATGGAGGTATGCTTGTTCCAGGAATGGGTGTACTCAACCCATGGGGAGATAACAATACTCAGTCACGTACCGGGGCTGCGGGTGGTTCAACTGCTGCACAGAATATGGTTTCTAACACAATGACCAAGCTAGTGTATAACGGAAAATACTTTGACTATTTAAATGAATGGAATCCAGCTACAGGGACGTTCACGCCTAGTCGCACAGGGATGTATACGTTCGACATCTTGTGCTCACTTCAAGGAGTGCCTGACGGGGTTGTCATTAGTTTGCACATGTTTAAAAACGGCGCCGAAGATCAGTGTATAGGTCGTAATACTAATTCAGGTTCGTCGGTTTCGGTGACTTCAGGACATGTGACAACAGATTTAACGGCTGGTCAACCTGTTAGTATTTATCTCCACCAGAGTCATTCAAGCGGCTTGTCCACAACAGGCAGTAATTTGTACAATTGGTTCAGGGTAGCGAGAGTATCTTAAGAAGGAGGGTCAAGATATGAATATAGCTCTATCAATCATGCATCTATATCCAACTGCAGTCTCATTACATGACTTCATCGTCCAAGACAACGGCCCAGAACCCGTCCTGCGGCCAGGAGCCGAAACTAAAGGCCAGGTACGCTACGAGATCAAGCTGCCAGAAATCGGCGAACAACCCGTAGAAGGCGTCCACTACCGCCATGGCATTGACTACAATCTGCTGACCGAAGGCGAGGATTATGATCTCGTAGAACGCGGCCCGCATATCGCCGTCTGGAATCTGGACGCGCCACAGCCGACAGAGGCTGAATTGCAGGCAGCGTGGGAAGCGTACCAGGAGGCTGAGGCCAACAAGCCGCCGGTACTGACAGAGCTGGAGCAGTTGCAGCAAGAGAATCTGTGGCTAAAGGCGCAGAATAACGCGCTCAGCGAACGGGCGGATTTCATTGAGGATCTCATTGCGGAGATGGCCACGCAAATCTACACGTAATCGTTCAACGGGTCTAACCTGCGCATTACCTCTATAATAGAAAGGTGGTGAGAGCAATGGCATTGTTTTTTGCACAACGCGTCACGCTGGGGAAGACGAAGTATAGCGAGGTTCCCTCTACGCTGAAGCCTGCCGTCAAGGAGATTCTGGTAGAGAATGGACTTACGTTTCTTGTAACTGAAGAGTAGATTGCCAAAGGAGCCGCTGAGGGCGTTTTTATTTTGCCCTCGGACCCGTCCGGGGGCTATATATGACGATGAAGCTTCAAGTTTAAATCTTAAGTGCGTCTTTTATAACTACTTATACAACTACTTTAATAACCACACAGAAGGGAGTGAAGCAATGGACAGCAACGATGTAGCGAATCTGGAGAAGCTGCTGCCGCTTGCGGATAAGTATGGACTGGCTTATATCATCGCTCTGATTCTGCTCATGATTATGCTTGTGCTTTTGCGGTCAATTGTGAAGGGGAATCTGGTGCCGCGTGAACTGCTGGAGCGTGCTGAGGAGGACCGGGACCGGCTGCAGAATATCCTCGACAAAGAGCGGTCAGACTTCATGGCACCCACGCTTGAAGTCTTACAGCGCTTGAAGATAGACCATTCCGCAGGCAGCCATACGGGTAGTACCAGTACTAATGAAGAAGACAGGGGGGGATAACGTGCTGAGTGCATGGATCAAGCGTCTATCGCCCCTGCACCGGGACAGAGAGCGGAGGCTGGCGCTGGCAGGACATAAGGTATCGCTCTCTATCCGCAGGTACAAGAATGTCTCTCAGGACATTCAGGATGAAATCAGGAACAACGGGTTCGCCGAGTTCCTAATCTATGATCGGGGGGCAGAAGATGAGCAGCATTGATATTGTGTTGTTACTGGCCTATTCTATATCCTTTATCTGTGCGCTGCTGCTGATGGCTGCGCTTTTTTTGTATTTCCGCCGAAGATTCCGGGTGCGCGTGGTCAGTCTGTTTATGCTGGCGGCGTTCTTTTTCCTCGGGGCGTATACGGTTAAAATGGCGGTGGCCTTCTGGATCAGATTCAGCTCCGCTCCCGTCCCGGACGCTATACGAAGCTCGCTGCAATCGAATGCCTGGGCTATTGCCCAGACGGGAACGACCCTAGGGCTAGTCATTCTAACCCTCTTGATGTACACCAGACGCCAGGATCTGTTCGTGGTCCTCTCTGAAATCAGGAAAGGGGAGGGATCGCATGATGACGCTAACTCAACTCCTGAATAAATCTGCTGCCCGGTTAAAAGGACTTCATCCCGCCGTCCTTGCCGCAGCGACTGCACTGATTGAACGTAGTTATGCTGTTGGAGTTCCCATTCTGATCACGCAAGGTCTGCGGACGATTGACGAACAGGATGCGCTCTATGCCCTGGGGCGAACTCGGCCGGGAGCAATCGTGACGAATGCGCGCGGCGGGTACAGCTATCACAATTATGGATTGGCGGCGGATTTTGCGCTGCTGCTTCCGGATGGTTCAAGTGTCTCTTGGGATATGAACAGGGATGAGAACCAGAATGGGATTCGGGATTGGCTGGAGGTGGTGCAGCACGCTAAGGCCATCGGGTTCGAATGGGGCGGCGACTGGAACAGCTTCAAGGATTACCCGCATCTGCAGATGAGCTTCGGATTAAGTCTGGCAGATCTGCGAACGGGGAAAAAGCCTACGGCTGCGGCCGTGGAGGCGGTGGTTGAACGCATCAAGCCCAAGGAGGAACAAGCGATGAGGACTCAGATGAAAGTTGCAGTACAGGTGAATGGCAGGAAGATTGCCGACGGGTGGCTGGAGAATGGGGTGACCTATGTTCCTGCACGTAAAATTGCGGAGGCACTGGGCGCTCAGATTGCCTACCATCCGGCTGCCAACACCGTTGATATCACCACCATCCCGCAGAAAGGAGCAATCTCATGATGAACAGCGAACTGCTGGATAATGTATTGGCTTTTGCCTCCATCCTGTCAGTCTTTATTCTTGCCCTAGTGCAGCTGATCAAAAATAATACCCATTTGCCGCGTAACAGCATCCCCTTTATCGGACTGGGCATCGGGCTGCTGGTTGGAGCGGCGGCGTATCCTTTTACAGAGCTGGAGTTGACCTTGCGTCTATGGGCAGGCGGATTGGCCGGGTTATCGGCTACCGGATTATTCGAATTGGCATTCAACAACCGCTCAGGCCACACAATGAAATAAAAGTTAACCTGCGATGAACGGCCGGCTCTGCGGAGCTGGCTTTTTTTGTCGTTTTACGTCATATAACTTCACATGAACACTGCATAAAGTACATATCAAAGAGAGAATATACCAGGAAGAAATACATAATTTTTTGGGACTGCATAAATGGCCGGTTTGGTGTATAATCGAAATCACTGCACTGCTTTACCGCGCAATAAAGTTGAAGATTTC
The DNA here is from genome assembly GCF_017874735.1 of Paenibacillus silagei. Lineage (GTDB taxonomy): Bacteria > Bacillota > Bacilli > Paenibacillales > Paenibacillaceae > Paenibacillus_AQ > Paenibacillus_AQ silagei. Next base: position 19,357 of record NZ_JAGGLV010000040.1, on the reverse strand, counting down.
CGGGCGGTTTTATTGTATGATATGAGGAAGCTTTTCAAATAGACAATGTTAAGAGCATTGATCCGGAAGAGGATGGGGGGAGCAGCATGACCGAACTTACGACTACCGTTAGCAAAAGCAACTCCAACAATCTGCTGCGGCGGGACGTACGGTTCCTGGGGAACATACTGGGCGAAGTCTTGGTACACCAAGGCGGCAACGAACTGCTGGATATTGTGGAGAAAATCCGGGAGACCAGCAAATCGCTGCGCTCATTGTTTTTGCCTGAACTGCACAACGAATTTAAAGAGCTGATTAGCTCACTGGACCCGGAGAATCGCCATCAGGTGATCCGTGCCTTTGCGATTTATTTCCAGCTGGTGAATATCGCCGAGCAGAACCACCGGATTCGCCGTAAACGCGACTACGAACGTTCTGCCGGGGAGACTGTACAGCCGGGGTCGATTGAGAGCGCGGTTCAGGAGCTTCGCGAACGGGATTTCTCCCACGAAGAGGTTCTTGAGATTATGAGCGGCATGTCACTCGAGCTGGTTATGACCGCTCACCCTACTGAAGCTATGCGCCGTGCGATTCTCGATATCCACAAACGGATCTCCGACGACGTCATGGGCTTGGATAATCCGACGCTAACGTTCCGCGAACGGGAACAGCTCCGGGAGAAGCTGCTGAATGAGGTTATTACCTTGTGGCAGACCGATGAACTGCGTGACCGCAAGCCAACGGTGCTGGATGAAGTGCGTAACGGGATGTATTACTTCCATGAGACGATTTTTGAAGTGCTGCCGGATGTATATCAGGAGCTTGAGCGCTGTCTGAGCAAATATTATCCGGGCCAGAACTGGCATGTGCCGACCTATCTGCGTTTCGGTTCATGGATCGGGGGAGACCGCGACGGCAACCCTTCCGTGAAGGCATCCGTTACCTTGCAGACCCTCCGTTTGCAGCGTAAGCTGGCTATTCGTGAATACCAGCGTATTATGCGCGAGCTGATGCAGTACCTGAGCTTTAGTACAAGCATTGTGAATGTGACGCCGGAACTGCTGGAATCCATTGAGGCAGATCGGAATATTATCAATCTTAACCGGGTCGATGCCTGGCGTAATGATAACGAGCCTTACCGGATTAAGCTCAGCTATATGATCTCCAAGACACAGAATGTGCTGGACGATGAGAAAAAAGGAACACCAGAGCGCTACGCATCCCCGGCTCAATTCATCGACGACCTGAACGTGATTGACCGCAGCCTGCGGCATCACTACGCCGATTATGTAGCAGATACCTACATTAAGAAGCTGATTCGTCAGGTGGAGCTGTTCGGCTTCCACACCTCTACGCTGGATGTCCGCCAGCACAGCCAGGAGCATGAGAATGCAATGACAGAGGTTCTGGCCAAGATGAATGTTACACCGGATTACTCCAAGCTGTCGGAGCAAGAGAAGATTGTGCTGCTGGAGAAGCTGCTGAATGATCCGCGTCCGCTGACTTCCCCTTACCAGTCGTATAGTGAAGGGACAGAGGAATGCCTGGCGGTATACCGTGCGATCTATGAGGCGCAGGAGGAATACGGCAAGCAGTGTATCACAAGCTATCTGATCAGTATGGCGGAGGCGGCAAGCGATATTCTGGAGGTTATGGTCTTCTCCAAGGAAGTCGGCTTGTTCCGCAAAGACAACGACGGTACGGTAGTCTGTACTCTGCAGGCTGTGCCGCTGTTCGAAACGATTGACGACCTGCATGATGCGCCGCAGATTATGCGTACACTGCTCAACATGCCGATCTACCGCGATGCGGTCCGTGCGATGAATGATCTGCAGGAGATTATGCTGGGATATTCCGACAGTAATAAAGACGGCGGCGTCGTTACCGCGAACTGGGAGCTGCGTGTGGCCCTGAAGCAGATCACAGCGACTGCCGATGAGTTCGGCATTAAGCTGAAATTCTTCCATGGACGGGGCGGCGCCCTCGGGCGCGGCGGTATGCCGCTCAACCGGAGCATTCTGGCCCAGCCGGCTTCCACCATCGGCGGCGGGATTAAGATTACCGAGCAGGGCGAGGTTATCTCCTCCCGGTATTCGATGAAAGGCATTGCTTACCGCAGTCTGGAGCAGGCGACATCCGCTCTGATTACGGCCGCTATTCATGCCAGATCGCCGCAAGCGGATCTGTACGAGGCCAAGTGGGATGAGATTATTGCCCGTATCTCTGAAGTCTCGCTGAACAAGTATCAGGATCTGATCTTCCGTGATCCGGATTTCCTGACGTATTTCAAAGAATCAACCCCGCTGCCGGAGGTAGGCGAGCTGAATATCGGCTCACGCCCTTCGAAGCGGAAGAATAGCGAGCGCTTCGAGGACCTGCGTGCGATTCCTTGGGTATTCGCTTGGACGCAGAGCCGTTATCTGCTTCCAGCATGGTATGCCGCCGGAACCGGTCTGCAGAGCTTCTATGAGGGCAAGGAAGAGAATATGAAGATCATGCAGCATATGTATGCGAACTTCTCATTCTTCACGACCCTGATCGATACGCTGCAGATGGCTATTGCGAAGGCGGATCTTGTTATCGCCAAGGAATACGCCGGAATGGGCAAGAACGAGGAAGCACGTGCGCGAATCTTCGGCCAGATTGAGGCTGAGTTCAAGCTGACCTCCGAGCTGATTCTCCAGATTACCGGCCAGCAGGACATTCTGGATAATGTTCCGGTCATTCAGGAATCCATCCGCCTGCGTAATCCGTATGTTGATCCGCTCAGCTACCTCCAGGTTCAGCTCCTCGCCGAGCTTCGCGCCCTGCGTGAGGCTGAGGGGGATGACGCTGAGCTGCTGCGTGAGGTACTGCTCACGATCAATGGTATTGCTGCCGGTCTTCGGAATACCGGCTGATGGTTTGTGAGCACCCGCTCTGACGATATTGATCTAAAAAGTCGGCGAAGCCGCTTTAAGGTCTGGAACTCAAAGTCGGCGAAGCCGCTTTAAGATTTTGAATGCGTTGTTCTTCAACCCTGTTCCCCCCTTACCAAGAGGAGGGACGGGGTTTTTGCCGTTCCAGGGAGGCCGGGAGTCGCAGACCCGGCCGAGCCCATGCCCCACCCCATTGTTGCCTGAGATATACTTTGGGCAACAAGAAAAGCAGTGGGGGGGAACCCAGGCTGATGGAGGGGGCGGAGAAGAATTTTGGAACTGTAGGAGCGATAGCGTTCGCCTTTATTGGCAGATTTCAACCGCAGCTAGCGGTTCCAATCAGGAAATCTGACGGGTAACAGCGACCGGAAGTCCAAATGTTCTGCGCAGCCCCCGACTAATCAGCCGCCAGGGGGGCCAGGGGGTTCCTCCAGCGATCAGCCGCCAGCAACCCGGCAGCAAGCTTTTCCAGCACATTATATAGAAGGTAACAATACAAACCTTGATTTTTGCAAGCACATGATTTACGATTTAAATGCTTGTACCGTGGTCTTCGAAGAGCTGAAAGTCCAAGGGCGGCAAGTCTGGGGGAGTTAACAGGTGGAGAATCTGGAAGGCAGACTGACAAAGCTCGCCCTGAAGGGTGACCAAAGGGCATTTGCCGAGCTTGTGGAACTATATAAAGACAAAATTTATCATTTGGCTTACCGTATGCTGAATAACCGCCATGAGGCGGAGGATGTTGTTCAGGAGACTTTTTTGCGCGTCTACAGAAATTTGGACAGGTATGATGATAAGCAGAAGTTCTCGACATGGATCTACCGGATTGGCACGAACCTCTGCATTGACCGGCTGCGTAAGCGTCGCCCGACCTATTCCCTGGATGCCGAGATGAACGACCAGGAGGGGATTGACGGGTATTCGATGATTCCGAGTGATAATGTGACCCCGGAGACGGAGTTGCTGCTCTCTGAGACACAGAGACTCATCTATGAAGCCATCGACAGCCTGCCCGTGAAGTACAGGTCGGTTATGATTCTGCGCTATCTTCAGGATTTGTCGCTTCAGGAGATCGGCGATGTGCTGGATATGCCTGTAACGACGATTAAGACCCGGGTGCATCGTGGCCGTGAGTTTTTACGTAAGAAGTTAGGACCCAAATTGTAAAAATAGATTATTTTTTATGAAACTCCTGCATTGCAGGGACGTATGTAAGTTAAGCAAGTCTTATGCACTAAATTAGCACGTATGAAAGGATTGGCTCCTATGGAATGCAAACTGGCCGTCTCTATGATGCACGACTACCTGGATGACGACTTGCCCGACCTGCAGCAGAGGGAATTGAAGGAGCATCTTTTATCCTGTACGGAGTGCCGTGCGAGGTTCAAAGAACTGGAACAGACCGATATGCTGATGTTTTCCCTGATGCACCAGACACCTGTGGCCTCGGAGGATTTGGTTGGCCGGATTATGGATTCATTACCGAAACCCAAGAAGGAAAGAGCCTTCATCACCTGGATCAAGCGACATCCGGCCCTGACGGCGGCGTCTATGTTCATTCTTGTGATGCTGATGAGCTCCGTAACCTTTTGGAATCAGGATCGGCAGCTTGTGGTTAGAGGGGCAGACCTCGACCAGGTTGTGATCAAGGGGAATACGGTGATTGTACCCTCCGGCAAAATTATCTCCGGCGATCTGACGGTGGAGAACGGTAAGACTCAAGTCTACGGGGAAGTCAACGGGAACGTAACGGTCATCGACGGCTCGCTGTATCAGGCTTCAACCGCCCATATCTCCGGGCAAGTCAAAAGTATAGACCAAGCCGTAAGCTGGATCTGGTATAAAGTGACGAACATGTTCTCTGAAGTTGCCTACCGATAGCTAAATGTTGGTCGCTTGTAGCAGATAACTCATTTGCGCCTCTTTTTCCGGAAAGATGGCGCTTTTTTGTTGCCTGAAATGACAGGTTCATCAATTTACCAGCCGCCAAACTTGCAACCGGAGGCGTAACGTTATAACCTAGAATAAGATTCAAGCTTAACAGACAATTTACATAAACCCAGTTAATTTGAAATCACGGGGGTTTTCGGCCATGAGCTACTTTACCGACCTTACATGGAAAGAATCCATTAAAGATATAATTGATATTCTAATTGTCAGCTACATTATCTATAAAGTGCTCAATATGGTGCGCGGGACGCGGGCGGTTCAACTGCTGAAGGGGATTATGGTCCTGGTCGTCATCTGGGGCGGCAGTACTCTACTGGATCTGTATACCCTGAGGTGGCTGATGAACCAGGTGTTTACTTTTGGGATACTCGCGATTTTTATTATTTTTCAGCCGGAGCTGCGGCGGGGGCTGGAACAGCTCGGCCGGGGCAAGTTCTTCGGGCGGAATGCGGAGAATGATGAGGAGATCAGTAAATTAATCGGTGAAGTGATTAAAGCCGTGAATTATCTGGCTGTCCGCAAAATCGGGGCATTGATCGTATTCGAACGGGCCACGGGGCTTAATGAATATACGGAATCCGGGATCGCCATGCGCTCTGAGGTCAGCTCCGAGCTGCTGATTAATATCTTCATCCCCAATACGCCGCTGCATGACGGAGCGCTGATTATGCAGGGAGGCCAGATCGCTGCGGCAGCCTGTTACCTGCCGCTCTCGGAGAATCCGTTCATCAGCAAGGAGCTGGGAACCCGGCACCGGGCCGCAATCGGTATCAGTGAAGTGGCAGACTCGGTGTCTGTGGTCGTCTCTGAGGAGACCGGCCTGATCTCGCTGGCCATCAATGGACAAATTGTCCGGGATATCAAGGAAGAGTCCCTGATCTCGAAGCTGCACCAAGAGCTGAGCGCAACCAGCTCGCCCCTGATGGAGAAGAGCTCCGCTTTCTGGAAACGGAGGGGGAATAAAGACAATGGATAAATGGATGAAGAACAATAACTTCAACAAGATCCTTGCCCTGGCTCTGGGGATTATTCTGTGGACCATTGTGCATGTGGATACAGCGCCAACGTACCAGACTACGGTTAATACCGAATCGAAGACGATTGAGAATGTCAAAGTGGAGATTGAAGGCTTCGACAGTGAGAATTATGTACTGACCAAGGATGTGGACAGCGTCAGGATGGAAGTAAGAGGCAAGAAGTCCGATCTGACCTACAAGTTCTCCGATGCCTATCGGGTATGGCTGGATCTGAAGGATGTGAAGCCCGGTGATAACACGCTTCCGCTGATGTATTCAACTCCAAGCGGTGTAACCCTGGATGATATGGTCCCGAATCAGGTGAATGTGCATATCGAGGCGCGGACGACGAAGTCTTTTCCCGTCTCGCTGAATATTACGGGAGAGCCGGCAGCAGGCTATGAAGTAGGCAGTCCTGTGATTGACCCGGTATCCGTGGAGGTTACTCTTCCGGCAAGTGATCTTGGACGGGTAGCGAAGGTGCAGGGGAAGGTGGAACTGGAGGGGCAGAATGAGACTTTTAGTGAGAAGAGGCTGAAACTCTTTGCTCTGGACAGTAAGGGGAATGAGCTGGAGGATGCGGTCATTGAACCCTCTACAGTAGCGGTAGAAGTGCCTGTTACCCTCCCGTCCAAAACCTTGCCGCTGGACATCAGCTTCACCGGCAGTCTGCCTGGTTCACTAGTGCTGTCCAGGGTAACGCCTGAACAGGATATGGTAACGGTGTACGGCAGTGCAGAGACCCTTAAGACCTTATCCTCGTATGAGGCTGTCCTGGATTTGAGCGCTATCAAGAATGCGGGTACTGAGCAGATGAAGCTGGAGCTTAAGCCGCCGGAGGGCACAGGCAGGATTGAACCTGCGGCAATGACCGTAGCGGTCTCTGCGGCGGAGATTACCCAGCGGACCCTCTCTGCTATCCCCATTAAGCTGGAGGGCGTCAGCAGCGGGCTGACAGCCCGTGTCATAGACCCTGGAAGCGCCACTATGGATCTGACCCTATCAGGTGCGCCAACACTGCTGGACCAGCTCGACCAGGATAGCATCAGTGTGGTTGCAGATGTCGTGGGGCTTACGGCCGGTGTTTACGATATTACGCTGCAGGTGTCGCTCCCCCGGTTCATTACCCTGGAGAATGCCGCCTCGCAGCTTGTTGCGAAGGTGGAGCTGGTAGCGCCTGCTGCTCCGGCCGCGACTGCCGTGCCGGACAGTAGCCCTATCCCGACGCCTACGCCGGAGCCCAGTGCTGAGCCTGCATCCGGGGACGAGACGCTCGTAGAGCCAACCCCGGAGCACACCACCGAGATTATAGAGGAGACCCCGACGCCGACACATATTCCGCCGGAGACTGCTGAACCAACGCCGCCCGCAAGCGGCAATAATGCCGACAGTACGGGCGGAACGTAACCTTCCGGGCATGTAAAAGTCTATTTATATGCACCTGACATACACGAATTATCGAATCATTCATACTATAATTTATTAAGCTGAAGCAGCGTATTCTAAAGGAGAAAAAAAGATGGGTAAGTATTTCGGAACAGATGGCGTACGCGGGGTGGCTAACCGTGAATTAACAGCAGAAATGGCCTACAGTATTGGACGCTGCGGGGGATATGTGCTGGCAGGAAATGTGGAAAAGCCTAAAGTGGTCATCGGCATGGATACACGGATCTCGGGTCCAATGCTGGAATCTTCACTCATTGCGGGTTTGTTGTCCATTGGGGCAGATGTGATCCGTCTGGGTGTAGTCTCTACACCTGCTGTTGCTTATATCACAAGATTGCTCCAGGCGGATGCCGGAGTGATGATCTCTGCTTCACATAATCCGGTGGAGGATAACGGAATCAAGTTCTTTGGCGGAGACGGCTTCAAGCTGACAGACGAAACGGAGCTGCGCATCGAGGAGTTGATGGATACCGAGCAGGATGAGCTGCCGCGTCCGGTAGGATCGGGTCTGGGCACGCTGCGGGTGGATGATCAAGCGAAATACCTCTACCTGGAGTATCTGAAGACCACCATCGACCAGAGCTTCAAGGGCACGAAGGTGGTGCTCGACTGCGCACACGGCGCAGCCTATGAGCTGGCGCCGCGATTGTTCAAGGAACTGGGCGCGGAAGTGATTGCCATTGGGGCAGAGCCGGACGGGCTTAATATCAATGACGGCTTCGGCTCCACACACCCGGAGACTCTGCGTGCAGAGGTGCTGCGCCATGGTGCGGATCTGGGACTTGCTTTTGACGGGGATGCGGACCGCCTGATTGCTATCGATGAGAATGGCGACGAGGTGGACGGCGACTTCATTCTCTGTATTTGCGGGGATGCGATGAACCGTGCAGGGAAGCTGAAGGATGGCACTATTGTATCTACAGTAATGAGTAACATCGGGTTCTACAAGGCGACAGAGAAGCTGTCCTTGAATACAGCGAAGACTGCGGTCGGTGACCGTTATGTGATGGAAGAGATGCGCCGCGGCGGCTATAATCTGGGCGGGGAACAATCCGGCCATGTGATTTTCCTGGATTATAATACTACAGGTGACGGAATTCTGACTGCGATTCAACTGGTGAATACCATGAAGTCTTCCGGCAAAAAGCTAAGCACACTGAAGTCCATGATGACTAAGTACCCGCAGGTGCTGGTCAATGTGCGCGTGCAGGACAAAACCAATTATCCGAATAATCCGGCCATTGAGGCCGCGATCATAGAAGTGGAAAGCAAGCTGGGCGACAACGGGCGTGTCCTGGTGCGTCCTTCGGGAACCGAGCCGCTGATCCGTGTAATGGCCGAAGGGCCGGACAAGGCGGAGCTGGATCTTTTTGTAGGGCAGATTGTTGAAGTGGTTCAGCGCGAGCTGGTGTAATCACTCACTGAAGTAGCAGGAACGGGTAGCCGGTGGATGGATCAATCCGATTCTTTCACCGGCTGAATGATTAATGTGGTCATGGCTGTTTGGAGAAAGTATGAAATGGATGAAAAAGGTTTTCTTCGCCACATCGTTGCAAAAACGTGTTGAGGTGCATATAATAGACTAAGTGTCATTCCAGAAGGAAAGCGGGGATTGTAAGGTTATTGCAACACAAGCGCCAGAGCTTGATCTTGCGCGGGAGAGAAGGGAGGACCGGTGGCTGCGTAAGCAGTACAGGACGGTCTGAACGGATCACGGCAGATGTAAGCTGACGAGGTGGAGGTGTTCGAAATGTTCGGCGGGGACCTCCCGGTGATGCACCAGAGCCGTAAATGGAAGCGGAAAATGCGAGGGCGACCTTGCACACAACGCTTTTGTGGGTGCTAACTTAAAGATGTACAAATCATGGGTATGCGCATTTGCAGGAACGCAGACGGTTCTGCCACGGCAGAGGAGAAGACTGTGCATAATCGTGACTAACGATGTAATTGACAGGTTATCATGTTGGGTGTAATGGACAACATCATATTTGCTTTTCTTCAAAACATGCCGCACGGCACGTTTCTTTCCTCATGCGCGCCTAATTACGATAAATTGGACGGAGGAAATTATAATGTGTGGTATTGTAGGATATATTGGTAATCAGAATTCGCAGGGGATCTTGGTAGAGGGTCTGAAGAAGCTGGAGTATCGCGGGTACGATTCCGCAGGGATTGCCGTATTCACGAAGGATGGTCTGCAGGTGGTAAAAGCACAGGGACGTATGGCGAACCTGGAATCCCGTCTGGATGCGACTCCACTGACAGGAAGTGCCGGCATCGGCCACACCCGCTGGGCTACACACGGCAAGCCGTCCGATGAGAACTCTCATCCTCACACTGACAACAGTCACAAATTCTCGGTAGTACACAACGGGATTGTCGAGAATTACCTGGATCTCAAGGAAGAGCTGATTGCCGGAGGATGCCACTTCACCTCAGAGACAGATACAGAAGTTATCTCCCACCTGATTGCCCGTGAGTACAAGGGAGATATCGTTAAGGCTGTACAGCAGGCGATTTCTTACATGCGCGGAGCGTTTGCCCTGGGTGTACTGACGGAATATGAACCGGATAAGCTGGTAGCTGTGCGTCAAGCCAGCCCGCTGATCATCGGTCTTGGAGAAGGCGAGAACTTTATCGGGTCCGACATTCCTGCACTGCTGGAATACACCCGTAACGTATATATTCTGAACGACGGCGAAATGGCTGTATTGACACGGGATGCTGTCGAACTGATGACGATTGAAGGCAACTTTATTTCTCGGGAAATGATTACTGTCGATTGGGATGCCGTTACCGCAGAAAAGGGCGGTTATGAGCACTTCATGCTGAAAGAAATCCACGAGCAGCCAAAGGCATACCGCGATACCATGCGCGGACGGATGAATGCGGAAGGCAACAAAGTCATTCTGCCTGAGCTTAACCTGACAGAAGAACAAATCAAGAACATCCGCAATATCCAGGTGGTAGCTTGCGGTACTGCATATAATGCCGGTCTGGTTGGACGTAACCTGATTGAGTCCCTGGTACGCATTCCTGTAGAGAATGATATTGCTTCGGAATACCGTTACCGTTCGCCAATCGTAACTCCCGAGACACTGGTTATTGTAGTCAGCCAATCGGGTGAAACTGCTGATACACTGGCTGCTCTTCGTGAAGGTCAAGCGAACGGAGCCCATGTGCTGGCGATCACCAACGTAGTAGGCAGCTCTATTGCCCGGGAAGCAGACAGTGTACTGGTTACGCTGGCTGGTCCAGAGATCGCTGTAGCCTCGACCAAAGCGTATACTTCCCAGCTGATCGCATTCACTTTGCTGGGTCTGTATCTGGCTGAAGTACGCGGCACACAGTCTGAGTCTGAGGTTACCAAGATTCTGGCCGCTATGCAGTCTCTGCCGGAGCAAGTAGAAGTCATTCTGAGTCAAAAAGACGCGATCAAAGCCTACGCTGAGCAAATCGCTGAGCACAAGCACCTGTTCTTCATCGGCCGCGGCGTGGATTACGCTGTAGCTCAGGAAGGCTCGCTGAAGCTCAAGGAAATCTCCTATATTCACTCCGAAGCCTATGCTGCGGGTGAACTGAAGCATGGTACCCTGGCACTGATCGAAGAAGGCGTTCCTGTCATCGCTCTGGCTACCCTGGAATCCGTGTTGGAGAAGACCGTCAGCAACATCAAAGAAGTGAAGGCCCGTGGCGCCCATGTCATGGCTATCACCCACGAAGAGCACAAAGACGACCTGCTCCGCTCCGTTGACCAGGTATTCGTGATCCCTCAGACCCTGCCGCTGCTGACCGCTGCGCTGTCTGTAGTTACCCTGCAGTTGCTGGCGTACTATGCGTCTCTGGCTCTGGGTCATGATGTCGATAAGCCAAGAAATCTTGCGAAGAGTGTTACTGTGGAGTAGGGGATAGGATTGGGTAACTTGGTTTGTTTGGTGGCATTAAAGTTAGTGTATAGGCATTAATGTAAGTATTTAGACACTAAAGTTAATGGCTTTACAAAATAGTGGGTTCTTGAAGCTAAATAGATCCACTAGAAATATACCGACATAAAAGTCCCGATGATTTTAAAAATCATCGGGACTTTATTAATGCGCCGGGGAAATAATTGAAATTACCTCACCAATGGAATGTCGCTGCGAATTGACTTTTTCAATTATCTACTTGCCAGTGCAAAGACCCCAAGTATTCATTTTTTACCTTTATTTGTTTGGTCTATTAAATATTCCAGCCAATATTTCTCAAAGCCCTTGCAATTATTTCGGCTTCCGATAATTTACCTATTTTTCGAAGTTCAACAACAAACAAAGGCCAGGGTGGGTGAATCGCCATATATGGATTTGAATCAGGACCAGTATACATTCCACCACCGGGACCTGTGTAAAGCCCACCACCAATGCCCGTATAAAGTCCACCACCAACGCCCGTATACAGCCCTCCGCCTACTCCAGAATAGGCACCACCTCCAATACCTGTGTACAACCCGCCACCAACGCCGGTATAGGCACCACCTCCGACACCCCTATACATACCACCGCCAATGCCGGTATAGGCACCACCCCCGACACCCGTATACATGCCGCCGCCTACACCGGTATAGGCACCGCCTCCTACACCTTTATACATATTTCGAACCCACAACTGAGCCTTGCTCATTGTCAATCCCCCAATAGTAATTTGATATAAGTCTTCATTATTTTACCATTACATTTCACGTTTTGTGGTCCCTCTCTTTCTTTCATGTGATGATAGCTAAAGAGAAGGCTGAGATCTTTTGATTTTCACTAGGTGAAGTAATAATACGAGGTAAGCGAAGAACAATGATGAATATTCACCATTAGTTGGCAATGCATTAGAGAGAGCGTACTGTGTAGGGGCAATTTATGAAGTTGATGCATTTCCTTTGACCGTAAGCCTACATTAGGCAAGCCTAACTTATACGTGGTTATAGATGTTTTTAGTAGGCTAATCGTATGGTATCATGTCAGCTTGGCACCTGAATCTTGGTTCGAAGATATAGTAGCTTTAGATCATGCAGCATCTAATAAAGTTGAATTTTGTGCTCGCTCCGGTATTCGAATTAAAGAAGAATGTGATCCGCAAACGGAATTAATTCACCAAGAATGAATGAGTGGATTAAGATATTTTAGTAGAAATTCATTTGGAATATCCAGCAGGTATTTGTAAATATTTGTCGAACATATTTAAATGGATCTTTATTTTTATCCAGGAAGTAAATACTAAATTTTTCTTAATGAGGGGTGACTTGATGCATATTAGTAAGATACATATGAAAAATTTCAGACTGTTAAAAGATACAACAATTGATATGAAAAATGACTTATCACTATTAATTGGAAGAAATAATAGTGGTAAGACTTCATTTTTATGTTTATTTGAAAAGTTTTATACACAAACTCGATTTAATTATAACGATTTTTCTTTATCTCTTAGAGATAAAATAAAAAAAATCGAGAGTAATACTGCTATTAATGAATTATCAATTCAAATGATATTAGAAATTAAATACGATGAAGAGGATGATCTAGAGAATATTTCTGAGTTTATATTAGATTTGGAACCAGATATGAATACTGTAAAAATAGTTTTTGAATGCTCAATTAATAAAATTAGACTTCTAAAGGATCTATCAACTATCGGAGAGAAAGATAGAGAGAAATACATAACAAAAAATATAGATAACTACTTAGAAGAAGAAGTTTATGTTTTTGAAGACTATAGTGATCTAGAGAGTATTAATAGACACAAACTTATTAAGAAGGACTTGAAAGCAATAAAAAAATTGATCAACTTTCAAATTATACATGCAAAACGGGATGTTTCTAGTTCCGAAGAAAATAGACAAAGCAAAAAAGCATTATCAATATTGACAACAAAATTTTTTAATAATAATAATAAAAATCCAAACGCTGATTTTACAAAAATAAATGAATTAATGATAGAAATGGATGGTAAACTTGATCTCAATTACAGTGAGTTTTTCGCCGCTTTTTTAAAGAACTCGAAAGAATTCTTGAATTTACAAAATTTACAGGTGGTTTCGAACTTACAATCCAAAGAACTACTTGAGAATTCTTCCCAAGTAGTTTATGGTATCGAAAATAATCATTTACCGGAACACTTAAATGGTTTGGGATATATGAATATATTATATCTATTATTAACAATAGAAATGAAAAAAGAAATTTTTATAAATGATAAAAAAGATATTAACTTATTATTTATAGAAGAACCAGAAGCGCATACCCACCCACAAATGCAGTATATCTTTGCAAGAAAAATTAAGAATATCCTATTAGAAATAAACAATCTTCAAACAGTAATTACTACACATTCATCCCATATCGTATCACAATGTGATTTTAAAGATATTAGATATTTGCTTAAAACAGAAGATGAAGAAAACATTGAGATAAAAAATTTCTATATAGAATTGAGCAAACGATATAAGGATAAAGAAGATTTTAAATTTTTAGAGCAATATTTAACTATTCAATCAGCCGAACTATTTTTTGCCAGCAAGATTATTTTTATTGAAGGTACTACTGAAAAGATACTTTTGCCTTATTTCATTAATAAATTTGACGAGCAAAATATCAAAATGGACAAATCATACATCCCATTAAATTCACAAAATATATCTGTGTTGGAAGTGGGCGCAAATGCAAAATCATTTCATGAGTTTATTGATTTTCTCAATATTAAAACCCTAATAATTACAGATATAGACACGACGAAAAAAAGTTATAATAAAAATAAAATTGTTTATCCAGCCTGTGAGGTATCGAAAGCACAGAACACTAGTAATTATACATTAAAACATTTTTTAAAAGCACCAGAGGGGCCAGACACAGTCGAATTTAAAGCGTGGCTTGAAAAATTAGTGAATAAAACATTGCCTAATCACAGTGAGAACATAAATATAGCTTATCAGGAGTTAGATGGGACCTATCATGGAAGAAGTTTTGAAGATGCATTTATACATTGTAACCTAGAGACAATAAAAAAGAAGAGAACAGAGTTGCAAGGGTTAAAAAGGAAAGAAGAGCTAGATGAGATTTTAAATATTTATGAATTAACGGAGGCTATTTTAGATAAAAAATCTGATTTTGCCTCCTCAATACTTTATTTAGCTTTAACTGATGAAGAAGTTGATTGGACTATTCCCTCTTACATTAAAGGAGGCCTATCATGGATAGCAAAGTAACACCAATTAACAAAATTAAAGTATGTATCGAGAGGAATGAAAATTTTGTACTACAAGGTGGTGCTGGAAGTGGTAAAACAGAGACATTAAAGCAACTGCTAGAATTTATATCAGAACATTATCCTGATAAAAAAATAGCATGTATTACACATACAAACCTTGCAGTTGATGAAATTAAATCAAGAGTGGGGGAACAATATACAGTTAGTACAATACATTCTTTTTTAAATAACCTAACAAAGGACTATAAAAAAAATATACAAAAAATAATGATGGATATTTTCAAATTAAATAGAATAGAACGAAAAGGTATTGAAAACTATCAAGATGATAAGCAACAAAAGAAAGAGGAACACGAGCATTATAAAAAAAACATTCTAAATACTTATCTAGATTATATACAGTGAATAAAGGTACTGCCTGTAAAATGGAGGGGAAAAGAGAATACGATAAAAATCCGGAATACTATAACGAAATTTTAAACAATGAAATTGATATTCTTAATAACCTGATATTAGAACAAATAGAGGCTAAAGATTGCAATATTATTAGATATAATGAAACAAGTTTTGATAATTTTAGAGACCTTACATATGGCCATGATGGCTTACTTGAGATAGCTTATAGCCTTTTTAAGAAATATAACTTACTAGGGAGAATACTACAGGATAAGTATGATTTTATATTTATTGATGAATACCAAGATACAAATCCAAAAATCATTGAAATATTTTTCAGACTATTACCTTCCTATAAGAAAACAATTATAGGATTATTTGGGGATTCGATGCAGGCTATTTATGAAGATGGTATTGGTGATGTTGAAAATTACATTAAGGAAGGTTCCATTATTAAAATTATTAAAGAAGATAACTATAGATGTTCAGAGCAGGTTGTTCAGTTTATTAATCAGTTGAGAAATGATGATTTAGAACAGCAAGTAGCTTTTAAGATGAATAAAGACGATATACTTGAAACTAAAGATGACAGACAAGGAACAGTTAAGCTTTATTATGGCATATATGATAACAAACCTAATGCATTTAGTAGTATAGATCATAAACATGATTATATGGAAGTATTAAATAAATTAGTGGAAGAAGCAAATAGAGGGCCAGAAGATTTTAGGATTCTCATGTTGACCAATAAATCTATTTCTGGAAAAGCTGGATTTGAAAATCTATATGATATTTTTAGTGCAAGGTATTTTGATCCAAAGGATACTATTGATAAACATTTATTATCCTTACAGCTACTTGAACTTGTTGAGCTCTGCAATGCTTACAAATCGAATAACTATAACTATGTACTTTCTAAAATTAAAAAATATGGATATTCAGTTAGGTATGTGAGAGATAAAGTGGAAATAAAGAAAAATTTCAATAAAATTCTTGAGTCAACTAAAGGTGCTTTGGATACATTGGAATTAGCTTTTGAATCGAAACTCTTAAAAAGAAGTGAAAAATTTTCCGAGTATTTGAGAAGAAAAGATACTTTTTTGAGTCAATTGAAAGAAAATGAAGAATATATAGAATTCAAGTTTCTATATCAAAAGGGAAATAATACTTATTCAAAAATGAGCAAGGCAACCAGTGATTGGGATGAAGACGAATTTAAAGAACTTGAGAGAAATTTACTAAAGGAAAATTTTTATGTTGATTTATTCTCAAAAAAAATAAAATTTAATGAAATTATTAATTATTATGATTATATGAACGAGAAAACTAAATTTATCACGATGCATAAAACAAAAGGGTCGGGTATTGATAATGTATTAGTTGTGTTAGATGAATATTTTTGGAATGCTTATGATTTTAAATCAATTTTTTGCTCTTCTGATGATAACGAAAAGAAAAAACATAAAAACCAAAAACTTATATATGTTGCATGTTCAAGAGCAAAAGTAAATCTGACTTGTGTAAAGCTTATCTCCAAAGATGAAGAACAAGATATTTTAAAGTGGTTTAAAGAGGCAGTAAAAGTTGAAGTAAAACAAGAACAATTGAAATGATATTCAAACAATTTTAATGTCACTGTACATTATTTTTGATTTAAAGCTGATATGAAAATATTATCGATTAAGTTAATTCATCTTGAGCCGTCCTGAGAAATTAGGTCGGCTCATTTTTGATGGAAAGATACAAAAAAATAAATCAAACTTCATCGTTAAATCCGGTAGAGTCTGCTATGATGTGTAAACGATTACATCCTGCGGGGCCTAAGGTAGTTAAGGTATCATCATTTTCAAAGAGACAGTAGGCAAAGAACAGTAAACAGGTTGTCATGAAGGAGGAAATCCATATGCTTTATATTTTCGGCGGGTTGCCGGGCACCGGTAAGTCTACATTAGCATCAGCTTTAGCAAGCGAACTTCGGGCACCGTATCTTCGGGTTGATGTCGTAGAACAGGCTATGCGCGTGGCCGGGGGTAAGGTTGATGGACCAGAGGGTTACATCGTTTGTTACGAGATAGCGAGGCAAAATCTCATTTTGGGTCTGGACGTGATCGCGGACACGGTCAATCCCATTCACTATACCCGCCAAGCTTGGCGTAATGTAGCAGAGTCTCTAGCAATTCCGTTTGTCGAAATCGAAGTGGTCTGTTCTGACGAATGTACACACAAGCATCGAATTACCACTCGTACAACGGATATTCCCGGCTTTACCCTCCCCACTTGGAGTGAGGTGAAGAACAGACATTACGAGGCTTGGGACCGTGACCACATCGTGATCGATACAGCGCATCAAACCGTGACGGAAAGCTGGATGTCGTTACGTGAACAGCTAAGTCTGAAGAAATTAGCTACTTAGATAACCCAAGAATCCCCTGAACATCCGACACCGGAGGTCTCCCATATTGCCGGGCGTATTCGCGGCTGAATTGGGAGGGGCTCTCATAGCCTACGCGGAAGGCGGCATCGGAGGCTTGGAGGGATTCGGTCAGCATGAGGCGGCGGGCTGCCTGCAAGCGGATGACCTTCTGGTATTGCAGCGGGCTCATGGCGGTGACGCGCTTGAAGTGCTTGTGGAAGGCGGAGGTGCTCATATTTACGGACTCTGCAAGCTGTTCAACGACAAGGGATTGATCGTACTGCTTAGTTATCACTTGGATAGCTTGAGCAATCCGGTGCGCATGGCTGCCGATGATGGCGAATTGATGCAGGTGTGCGCCTTGGTCACTCTGAAGAACGCGATACAGAATTTCGCGGATCACGAGCGGGGCCAGAATAGGAACATCCTGCGGCGCGTCGAGTAACTTGATAAGCCTTACAATAGCTTCGAGTAAGTGCTCAGAGGTTCGGGCCACGGTGATGCCAAGAGATGTTTCACCCGCAACAAGGGTGGAGTCCTCCATCTCTTTTACAATGTCCAGGATGGTGCCAGGATCGAAGCTTAGCTTGATGCCCAGAAACGGATGATCAGGCGAAGCTCCGGTTATTCTCCCGTTGATCGGCAGTTCAACCGAAGTGACCAGGTAAGTGGAAGGATCGTAATGATAAGTTTCGCTGGACAGGGTGGCTGCTTTGGCTCCTTGGGCAACGACACAGATCGACGGCTTATAGACAGACTCCAGCGGCTCTGCTACATCCGTGGCGTGCATCAACTGCAAGGAAGGAATATGCGTCTGGTAGGTGCCTGCAGATGGAGCATGGTGAAGGATTAGCGCAGCCAATTGCTGTAAAAGTTGCCCGGTCCGCAATGAATCGTTCAAGTTAAAAATCTCCTTTTTACATATACGTAGGGTTTGCTGTTAATCATAGCGATTAGAAGAGAAATAGGCAAGAAGAGAACAGGTCTGCTATAACGGGATGCTCTTCGATTGCGTTACAATGAATCCATAAGGTCAACAGATATTCATTCGGCCTAATTGAGATTAAGGAGAGTGGTCTAAGTGAGTCTGAACGGAAAAGTAGCCATCGTTACAGGTGCGTCACGGGGTATTGGAAGACAAATCGCCATTCAACTGGCCGGGTTAGGAATAAAAGTGGCTGTCAATTATTCATCTAACCCTGGGAAAGCAGACGAGGTTGTCCAAATCATTAAGGAATCTGGCGGGGAAGCGATAGCCATTCAAGGTGACGTAAGCAAGGTGAGTGAGGTCGAAGCACTGTTCTCGGAGACAATCGGGCAATTCGGGCGCATCGATATTTTGGTGAATAATGCCGGAGTTATGGAATGTGTGCCTATCGCAGACGTAACGGAGGAGATGTTCGACCGGCAATTTGCTGTCAATGTCAAAGGCACTTATTTCGCCTGCCAGCAAGCGATGAAGCATATGGAGCGGGGCGGAACAATTATCAACTTCTCGACCTCTGTATCGGGTGCAATGCTGCCAACCTATAGTGTCTATGCTGCAACCAAAGGGGCAGTCGAGCAGTTAACCCGCCAGTTAGCGAAGGAATTCGGAGTGAAGGATATCGTTGTGAATTGCGTCGCGCCTGGGCAAGTATCGACGGAGTTATTCCTGAACGGGAAATCTGAGGAGCTGGTGGATTCCTTCCGGCGGATGAATGCTTTTGGACGGCTTGGCGAGCCTGAGGATATTGCGAATGTGATCGACTTGCTTGTCAGTGACAAGGCCCGCTGGATCACCGGGCAGACGATTCGCGTCAACGGCGGATTCAACTGATCCAGATGATGAGTTCCTGCCTCTATCGCCTATGGTTTATAATGGATGAAAAGGAGGGGACGAAATGAAAAAAGGCATGTTGCTTGTTCTAAATGTAAGCGTGTTGATTTCCCAAAAAAAGGGACAAAAAAGGCCGCCATTTCGGGTAATGGTAAGTACGACCAAACCAAACCGAAATGAGGCGACCTCA
>NZ_JAGGLV010000039.1 GCF_017874735.1 Paenibacillus silagei | reverse complement strand
ACGGAGAATCGCTCCCTTTCTTACAAATTCATCTTTTAAGAAGGCATGGGATTTTTCCTCACCAGTAGAGTATCTACTTTTGGGACAGCCCCTTTTTTACGTTACGGACTTCTGGCTGCCGCAAATCGCATATGGTAATTATTTCTCCAGGATTAACTCTATGTTAAAAAAGTCAGGCATTGCAGCGTTTTTTGCTTGTCTTTTCCTTAAATATTGGCTGTTTGTTAAGGAAAGAATAGGACCAGGTACAGGGTGACTTGTCTTTTGCCAAAAAAATCATGTATAATGAACTTAAGTGACTTGGTGCGGTTAATTGAATATGCGGTAATCTTCCGGCAATGCGGATTTTTTGCATTGTAAGACAGGATAGGTCCTTGAATAAGTCTGTGCTAAATATGCCGGATTTACGCGCGAGGGGCGCGGTGGTGGAATTTTGAGGGCATTTGCCCGCTTCAAGAGGATATTACTGCCCGGATTCGGGAGTTTAGACCTGTGCAAGTATACAGACTTACCGGGAATTCCTTGTCGAAATAAGGAGTTAACAGCAATTTGATGTATATTACAGCGCCGCTGAAATATTGAAGCTCATTGTTAACAAATAAAAAGTATGACGTCCAACATCATAGGAGGGTTAGATTCATTTGTCCAAAAAAAACAATAACAACAACGACAAACTGACGATATTCGCACTTGGCGGAGTCGGTGAAATTGGTAAGAACATGTACGTAGTTCAGTATGGCAACGACATTGTAGTCGTAGACGCCGGTCTGAAATTCCCTGAAGAAGATATGCTGGGTATTGATATCGTAATACCGGATATCTCCTACCTCACCGAGAACCGTGATAAGGTAAGAGGGATTGTTCTTACGCACGGCCATGAGGATCACATTGGCGGCTTGTCTTATGTGCTTAAGAACCTGAATGTTCCGGTATACGGAACAAGACTTACCCTGGGTCTTGTGGAGAACAAGCTCAAGGAAGCGAACCTGCTGGGTGAAACTAAGCGGATTCTGATTAACGAGGATTCCGAGGTTGAACTGGGCACATCGCTTAAGGTAACCTTCTTCAGAACGAATCACAGTATTCCGGATTCTGTCGGGGTATGCATTGAGACACCTGAGGGCAACGTTGTCCATACTGGTGACTTCAAATTCGACCACACGCCAGTCAACGGTCAATTTGCCAATCTGCACCGCATGGCTGAAATCGGATCGAAGGGCGTTCTGGCCCTGCTGTCTGACAGCACCAATGCCGAGAAGCCGGGCTTCACGCCTTCGGAGAAGAATGTCGGCATCGTGCTGGAAGATATTTTCCGCAAAGCTGAACAACGTGTGGTAGTAGCAACCTTCGCTTCCAACGTGCATCGTATTCAGCAGGTAGTGAACGCTTCTGAAGCAACAGGACGTAAGATTACCGTTATTGGACGAAGCATGGTTAACGTAGTATCCATTGCTTCCGAGCTTGGCTATCTGCATATCCCTGACGGCATGCTCATTGAGCCTGAAGAGATGAACAGAATGGCAGGCAACCGTGTGGTAGTACTGTGCACAGGCAGCCAAGGCGAGCCAATGTCGGCGCTGACACGCATGGCGCGTTCCAGCCACCGCAAGGTAGACATTATGCCGGGCGACACCGTTATTATTGCGGCTACACCTGTACCGGGTAATGAGAAATATGTAGGCCGTACCATTGATGAATTGTTCCGTCTGGGTGCCAATGTTATCTACAGCGGCTCCAACTCCGGCGTTCACGTATCCGGTCACGGCAGCCAGGAAGAGCTGAAGCTGATGCTCAACCTGATGAAGCCGAAATACTTTATGCCGATCCACGGTGAATACCGGATGCAGCGCAAGCATGCACTTCTGGCGGAGTCTGTTGGCGTAGAGCCAAGCAATATCTTCATCACCGAGCTGGGTGAAGTGATTGAGATCTCCGGTGGAGCTGCACGCAGAGCGGGTAAGGTAACTGCCGGTAACGTACTGATCGACGGGCTGGGTGTCGGCGATGTGGGTAACATTGTATTGCGTGACCGTAAGCTGTTGTCGCAGGATGGTATTCTGGTGGTTGTGGTTACCCTCAGCAAGCAGAACGGAGCGATTGTCTCCGGTCCTGACATCATCTCACGCGGATTCGTATATGTACGGGAATCGGAAGGTCTCCTGGATGAAGCAAACCGGATTGTTGCGGGTACGCTGCAGCGTCTGATGAGTGAGAAGGTCAATGAATGGGCTTCCCTGAAGACCAGTGTCAAAGACTCCCTCGGCCGTTTCCTCTATGAGCAGACACGCCGCAGACCGATGATCCTGCCGATTATTATGGAAGTATAAGAGAAGCATTTCTTAACAATATAGCTTTGGCAATAGCCTCTTTTCCCGGAAATATTGGACGGTTTCCTGGGGAAGGGGGCTTTTTTATGTTTTTTTCACTGCACAAAACAACATTTGGGCAACCTGACCGTTATACAGGCAAGGAGGTGCAGCATGGAGCCAAGAGACTTGGAGAAGGTGCTCCAACCCAAACTGGCGGAGATCCGCCGCTACTTGATCCGCCTCGGCGCCGGGGCCTCAGATGCAGAGGATATTGTGCAGGACACTGTGTACAAGGCGCTGTTGTATCTGGAAGCGATCGATGAGCGCAAATTCAGCGCCTGGTTGTATAAGGTTGCGATCAACCGGTATTTTGACCTGTGCCGCAGGAAGAAGAAGTTTCAATACGGCGAGGAAGTGGAGGTTCATCCTGCGCCTGAGCATGAGCTCCCGGAAGCGGTGCTGCTGCGCCGGGAGCGCAAGGAGAAGATTGAAGAGGTGCTGGCCGGTATGATTCCAGCCAACAGGCAGCTGATTTTGCTGAAATATGAAATGGAGCTGTCCTATAAGGAAATCTCCGCCCTGCTCGGCATTTCCGAAGGAACAGTGAAGGCTACGCTCTACCGGGCGCGGCAGCAATTTCAACAATTATATGGAGGTGAGGGCGAATGACTGCCCCATGGGAAGAAGCAGAAGACCAGAATATTATGACCACCCTGAAAAAAACCAAACGGAAGAGCCTTATTCGCAGTATTCTCATTTCACTCGCGGTTAGTGGGCTTATGCTGATTGCCGTATTTTATGGCGCAGCACAGCTGGTAGACCGTCTGTCCTCCAATGCCCTTTACAGTGAGCAGCAGTATATGAGGATCAGCAGCCCTAATGAATTCAATTCAGGCTACAAGGACAATCGCGGCTTTTTGTCAGGCGTCCTGGAAATGAATACCTACAAGATTGTCGATGACGTACCTATCCCCTGGAAAACCAGATGGCTCAATTACAATCCCTGGTGGTTCCCTTTCACAACGGGTGCGTACGGCGGCGTGTCAAACCTGAGTGTAGAAGATCCGCGTATGAAGCAGGAGGGGTACGAGTATTACCGGTATTACAATTCCGACAATGGACAAAGAGAAATGGCCTTCTATATCCCGGAAGTCGATTACAACGGAAAAATTATCAATGATCTCCCCGAACTTTACAAGATGAACGGAGACAAGCGGGTGGAGCTGGCTTTATCCTTTGATAAGGACTATTCATTTGAAGAGGCGAAGAGCCTGCTGCCTACAGGCATAAAACAGGTCTGGTACTGGGTCGATACGTACGATGACCGCGAGGGGTTCAACTTCAAGCCGTATCCAAATGGGAATGATCCCGCTAAAATGAACTATCCGACCCCGATGAGTGCAAATTACGGAGTCTACGGGTTCGGGGTCTGGCCGGACCGGGAACAGGCGAAGCCCGAGGATTTCATCGGCGCAGTACAGACCGGTGTGGACAAGAAGGGCAAGTATCACAGTGAGTATCAGCGCATCTTCAATTATTTGAAAAAAGACAAGGCTGCGCCGGAGGCTGGTGATCTTCGCATACTGGGTGTGGTTGTAACCGGCACGGCGGACGGGTTAAAGAGCCTCAAGGACCAGACATACGTGCGCGGAGCGGTGCTGGGTGCGGTGGTGGACAAATACTAAATATGAAATACAGAGGGCGGCCCTTTAAAGAGAGGGCTGCCCTCTTGAATTAGCAGCAGAAAAATACAAGTGCAATTTATATAGTGCATAAGGGAGTCCCCCGGAATGTCATACTAATAGAAATCAGAATCCTGAAGCACACGGACGGGTGTTGCAGGCAGAAGGGGAGCGCTGTGTACGATGGAAATCACAGAAGCAAGCAAGGCGGGCGGAGGGCGTAACGAAGAGATCCTGCCAGGGGAGATTAAACCAGCAGTAAATGAGCCGGTTCCTCCAGGAATGCCGGGACCTGTGGGGGTGCTGAAGGAGCTGGGGCAGACGGCGGTTCCCACAGGGGAGCCGGATATTTTTTGCATGACGATTATAGGACAGATTGAAGGTCATTTCGTCTTGCCGCCGCATAACAAGACCACGAAATACGAGCATATCATTCCCCAGCTCGTCGCAGCTGAACAGAGTAAGACCATTAAAGGGCTGCTGATCATTCTCAATACGGTCGGCGGGGACGTAGAGGCTGGACTGGCCATTGCCGAGATGATCGCTTCCTTGTCGAAACCTACGGTAACAGTTGTCATCGGCGGCGGTCACAGCATCGGTGTACCTATAGCGGTATCCTCCACGTATTCCATTATTGCTGAAAGTGCCACCATGACGATCCATCCGATCCGGATGAACGGTCTGGTGATCGGCGTGCCGCAGACCTTCGAGTACATGGAGCGTATGCAGGAGCGGATGGTGAAATTCGTGACCTCTCATTCCCGCATCACGGAAGTGCAGTTCAAGGATCTGATGTTCAAGACCGGAGAGCTGAACCGCGACATCGGTACCGCAGTGGGCGGGCAGGATGCCGTCAGGTATGGTCTGATGGATGAAGTGGGCGGGATAGGTGCCGCACTCGCCCATTTGAACCGGATGATTGCTGCTGCCCCCACTCTGACAAATGAGACACTTCCGCAAGGAGGGCTGCCCCAATGACCTTTTATACCATTCTGCCGATGGAGCAGGTATTCGAGGGGGCACTGAGTTATGCCTCTCCCGTACAGGAGATGACTATTCAGGGCATGCTGATGCAGGTAGAGCTGCTGGATGGAGGTCAGGCGAAGGTGGTCCGGCTGCTGCAGTGTCCGCTGGATAAATATCTGGATGCGGCCTTCTCCCCGGGTGCAATCGTTCAGCTGGACCGCTAAGTACGAACAACACCCCTAAAGATGCATATTCTGACAAAAGAGAACATAGGTACGCCACGCCATTATATGGTATAATGTTGACTCGGGGGTGGCTGGCGTGGCTAAACGGAGAAGAAAGAAGAAGAAAGCGCTGCTGGGCAGTGTTTTAAAATATGAAATCTACGGAATTCTGCTGATTACGATTTCCGTCATTGCTTTGTCGGGGGAAGCGGCTGTCGGCCGCTCGCTCTCAAGCATGGCAGGTTATTTGCTCGGCAGATTCTATTTTGTGCTGCCGCTGGCGGGAACCTTTTATGGTCTGATGGTAATGATTCACAGGAAATGGCCGTCCACCTGGAACAGCCGCTATACCGGCGGCCTGCTCTTGCTGTTGTCCATGTGCCTGATGAGTACCATATCGGCGATGCAGCAGAAGCTGGGCCCGCTTGGGATGCTGCATCCGGGCAATGTACTGTCTCAAATACATAATGATCTATCCGGCGCCCTCTCACCGGGCGCCGGCGACAGCAGCGTGTACATGTTGGGCAAGGACATCAGCGGGGGGTACATCGGTGCGCTTGAATACGCTGCGCTCCTGTGGCTGTTCGGCAATCTGGGTGCTAAGCTGCTGATGATTGTATTGCTGGCCATCAGCTTCATGCTGATTACCAATCTGTCCTATGTCGAGCTGTTCACATTGCTCCGGGTGAGGGCCATTAAGCTGATTGAAGGAATTAAGCTCCGGGCGGCGAACCGCCCGGCTGCCGTTCCAGTGGTCAACAGCAGACCGGCTAGAGCCAGCAGAGTTACAACGCCGGAACCTGCGGATGATGACGATTACTTTGAAGATGATGACGGATCGGGTCAGCAGCTGCCAAGACGCGGACAGTCGAAGCTGCTGGGCAGAATTACCGGATGGTTCAGCGGGTCTGCCCGCCAGAGCCAGCCGGAAGTCATGGATGATCTGGAGGAAGAACTGCCGGATATTATCATTACTGATCCGCGGGGTGGTCCGGTTATCTCCGGAATGACAGCAGCGGGAGGTGTTCCTCTGGAGGAGTATGGCGAGGAGGACTTCCCGGATGAGGAGCTTGAGCCTGTAACGCCGATCATCCGGGACTTCTTCGAGCATATCCGCTCGGAAGGGCTGAATGCCGAGGACCGGGAGGAATGGAGCGAATTCTCACCAGCGGCACGTGGTGGTGCTGTAACCGGAACAGGTGCTGCTGAGCTTACGAGAGCGGGAGCAGATTCTGTTCCGTCAGGGGAATCCGGGGAGGGTATACTGCCTGTAGAGCTGGACGGGCTGCCGGGAACGGCAGAGGAGGGCGAAGCGGCTCCGATTATACCGCCTCCACCTCCGCCCAAGCCGTACAAGCTGCCGTCCTTCCGTTTGCTGGCTAAGCCGAGTAACGGGGCGAAGGCGGGCGATCAGAATGATTATATGCAGACGGCACGCAAGCTGGAGGCCACACTGGAGAGCTTCGGTGTACGGGCGAAGGTGCTGGAGGTGGTCCGCGGACCGGCCGTGACCCGGTATGAGATTCAGCCGGATATCGGCGTGAAGGTCAGCCGGATTGTCAATCTTACCGATGATATTGCGCTGGCACTGGCAGCCAAGGATATCCGTATGGAAGCGCCGATTCCCGGCAAATCAGCCATCGGTATCGAAGTGCCGAATTCGGAGGTCTCGGTCGTCACCATGCGTGAAGTGATGGAGACGCAGATTTTCCAGGAGGCGGATTCACGGCTGTCCATTGCCTTCGGGCGGGATATCTCCGGCCAGACGATTATCGGCAATCTCGCCAAGATGCCCCATCTGCTGGTAGCAGGAGCAACCGGCTCCGGTAAATCGGTCTGCATCAATGGTATTATTACCAGCATTCTATATAAGGCTAAGCCGAATGAAGTGAAATTCCTTATGGTTGACCCTAAGATGGTCGAGCTGAATGTATATAACGGCATTCCGCATTTGCTGGCTCCGGTAGTGACAGACCCCAAGCGTGCCAGTCTGGCCTTGAAGAAGATTGTGGTGGAGATGGAGAAGCGGTATGAGCTGTTCTCCAAATCCGGCACACGTAATATGGAAGGCTACAACAACCTGATGAAGGATAATCCGGCAGCGGTGCTGCCCTATATCGTTGTCATCGTGGACGAGCTTGCGGATCTGATGATGGTTGCGGCCAATGATGTAGAGGATGCGATCTGCCGGCTGGCCCAGATGGCGCGGGCGGCGGGAATTCATCTGATTATCGCCACACAGCGTCCTTCGGTTGACGTGATCACCGGCCTGATCAAGGCGAATATTCCTTCGCGGATCGCCTTCGGCGTCTCTTCGAATGTGGATTCCCGGACCATTCTGGATATGCCGGGTGCCGAGAAGCTGCTCGGACGCGGCGATATGCTGTTCCTGCCGATGGGGGCTTCCAAGCCGATTCGTGTCCAGGGCGCTTTCATGAGCGATCAGGAAGTAGAGACGATTGTGCAGTATGTCAGCAGCCAAGGGGAAGCGAATTACGATGAGTCGCTTGTGCCTGAGGTGGACGACACCATGAGCGAGGATCAGGAGCCGCAGGACGAATTGTATGAACAGGCCGTCCAGATTGTCCTGGAAGCCAAGCAGGCCTCTGTATCGCTGCTTCAGCGGCGTATGCGCGTCGGTTACACCCGTGCCGCACGCTTGATCGACTCGATGGAGGCCAGAGGCGTTATCGGCCCTTACGAGGGCAGCAAGCCCCGTGAGGTGCTGATGTCGCTGGAGCAGTATCAGCATGGTAGACTTAGTTCATAGGCAAAGAGATGACCCAATATTTGGGCCATCTTTTTTTTTGCTAAAATAAGTTATGCAACCAATGGTTGAACTGCTATTACTTTACCCGGGGAGCTGCAAGCAGAGCATCAACCATGTAATCAAGCTGCGCATTTAGGGAGTAGATATCATTGTAATACGATAATCCGAAGTCGATATTCATTAACCGGCCTTCCTTGACTGCCGGAATACTGTTCCAGATCGGGTCTCCCGTCAGGTCAGTCATTCCGTCATAAGAGGAACGGAAGATATAATCTCCGCTGTAATCGGTAATGACTTCAAAGGATACAGACTCCCCGCCGACATCGGTCTTGCTATCTATTTTTTGCTGAATCTTCTCCGGTGCCTTCATGCCAAGATATTCATATAAGACCTGCGAACCCCGGCCGTATTGTTTGCTCATAATCACTAACATACTGCGCTCTCCGCCGCCTTCCATGATGGAGATGGTCGAATCTAGAATTCCCGCTTCCTTCAGCTTCAGCTTACTGTCCTCCACTTTGGCATTGAAATCATTTAATAGGCTGGTGGCCTGATCTTCCTTATTAAGAGTGTGTCCAATAAAGCTGACCCGCTCAGCGGTTGTCATTTTCTCATAAGGCACCAATACGGTGGGTGCGATATCATGCAATGCATTGTAGGTTTCCTCGGAAGGAACGATAATCAGATCGGGATCAAGCGATAAGACAGCTTCCGGGCTGGCCTCGAACCAACTTCCCAACTTCTGTACATCTTTCAATTCGTTCTCGAAGGCAGCACCTTCATTTACACTAGAGACACCTACGGGCTTAATGCCCAGCGCCAGAACATCGCCCAGCAAGTACAACACAACGACACGCTGAGGATTGGCAGGCACCTCGATATCCCCTTTTATTGTAGAGATTGTCCGGATCTGTGCCTCGGCTGCAGTGTTGTCAGGGGACGTTGTAGAGGATGCCGTCGCAGCAGGCGAAGAGGTTGGCGTATTGCTGCCGTTGCCCGCCGTCGTTGTAGTGGCATTTCCTGAGGAACAGGCACTTAACACTATGGTGAAGCATAACAACAAGGTTAACATTAGGGATGGCTTAGACGTTCTGAACATGGATGACGCTCCTTTTAGATCATATTGATAATGATTATCATCATCAATATATCCGAGAGTGCCTTCACGGGCAATGTCATTTGCAGACAGCGCAGATATCATATCCCGCCACGGGGAAGCGGCCTGCACAGAATTTTTGTACCTTACTGGTGAGTTTCCGAAGTGCTTTTTGAACATTTTCCCAAAAGAATACGCATCCGGATAGCCCACAGCAGCTGCAATATCATGCAGTGTGGCTTCTGTGCCCAGCAATAGCTCACGTGCCTTGTCCATGCGAATCTGAACCAGATATTGGGCGGGGCTGCTCTGAAGCCGCATGCGGAATAACCTCGATAAT
This sequence comes from Paenibacillus silagei, assembly GCF_017874735.1. Classification (GTDB taxonomy): domain Bacteria; phylum Bacillota; class Bacilli; order Paenibacillales; family Paenibacillaceae; genus Paenibacillus_AQ; species Paenibacillus_AQ silagei. The sequence continues at coordinate 30,196 of NZ_JAGGLV010000039.1, read as the reverse complement.
GTCCTCGGGCTGGTGCCCAAAGTGTCGGCTAGTGTATCCAGGGTGAACGGCCTGCTGTAAGAATCATGCATATAGCGTACAGCCTGGTCGAGCACATCTGCTCTAAGCGGGTGCAGCTCCTGCCCCTGCATCTGATGAAGCAGCTCATGGACCCACTGATAGAACAGGGCTTTGACATGCAGATGCTCAAGGTCGCGGCCTGTCTGCCACTCCCCATACATCTGGTCTAGAATCTCATACAGCGGCAGGGGATGGGCCGGAGTGCAATGGTATGAAGCGGTAAAAGGCTTGCTGCGCTCCAAAAGCACTGTAAGATTGCGGCGCGCAGGCAGGGTTAACGTTGAACGGTACATAATAAGGTAATAATCCAGAATTTCATGTGTTTTCAGCAATTTAATCGTAGTGCCTTTGCCCCCGTGAAAGACAGTTGCGCCGCTGATTTCATATCGGCTGTCATCTATAAGCAGACTTGCGCTGCCGCGAACGATATACAGGTATGTACTAGCCGGAAGGCGATACTTCAGCGGAGGTTGTCCAGAAATGAATGAGGCCTTGCGGATATCGATAACTTCTACAGCAGCATGGTTCCACAGTACAATATGGTCCTTAAAATCCATGTTTCTTCTCAACTCCTGTTGTTTCATAACCCAAGTATAGTTGATAATCGTTCTCATTTGCAATGGATTTACGGTTCCTTGATTTGCGGTCATGCATAGGAAGTCCTGCCAGTCGTCATAATAACTTTAGCCATTCATGCAGAACTTCCAAGAGAAAGGTAGAGCGAATCCCATGACAAAACATAAGCAGTGGATCATTGCCGCCGTTACCCTTGCCCTTGCAGCTGCACCGTTTGCCGGTGCAGTCTTCAAAGATCATGATTTGATCTATGCCAAGCCATATGCAGCAGAACAGATTGCCGCAGATAGCCCTGATGAAGGGGAGGAAGCCATGCCCGTGTTCGGCACAACTCCGCTTAAGGTAGGCTCTTCCGGGCAGGATGTCTATGAGCTGCAGGGAAGATTGAAGTACCTTGGTTATTTTAACGGGAAGATTGACAGCCAGTTCGGTACCAAAACCAAAAATGCTGTCACCTGGTTTCAGTGGAAATTCGGCCTGAAATCCGACGGGGTAGTCGGGGCCAAGACGAAGCTTAAGCTATACAATGCGACTACAGCCTGGAAGCCGACAGCGCCCGAGACGTCTACCGCCCAGAAGAAAGCGCCCTCCGGCGCAGCTGCAGCCAAAACCAATACGGCTGAACTGTCCTCCGGCAATACCATGGGCTTGTCCGAAAACGACCTGAAGATCATGGCTAACGCGGTTTACGGCGAGTCACGCGGCGAACCTTTTGAAGGACAGGTGGCTGTAGCCGCAGTCATTCTCAACCGTGTAAAATCCCCAAGCTTCCCGAACACGCCTTCGGGCGTCATTTTCCAGCCGGGAGCCTTCACCGCCGTAGCTGACGGACAGATCTATCTGGAGCCTAATGAACAGGCACGCAAGGCAGTGCAGCAGGCACTGAGCGGCTGGGACCCGTCGGGCGGCTGTATCTATTACTTCAATCCCAAGACGGCGACTTCCAAGTGGATTTGGTCCCGTCCGCAGGTGAAGACGATCGGCCAGCATATTTTCTGCATGTAGCTTACTGTGTCTGTATACAACCCTCCGTAAGAGCAACCGGTACGCTGTCCTCCGGTTGCTTCCTTACTTTGGAATGGTTTAGAATGGATAATACTTCATAAACTTGTTATAGAGCATCCATCCACGCTGCAAAGGAGTTTTGGACTTGACTAATAATGCATTTCAACATGGCCATGCCGCAGGCATGCGCATACATGTTCTGCCGACCAAGGCGTTCAAGACATTCGCCATCTCACTGTATGCAGGCGTTCCGCTTGAAGAAAGTACAGTGACTTCTACCGCACTGGTTCCGTTTGTACTCCGCCGGGGGACAGCGTCCTATCCGGAGACTACCCAATTCCGCGAGCGTCTGGAGGAGCTGTACGGTGCCGGCTTCGGCTTCGATATTTACAAACGCGGGGATTACCAGATTGTCCAGTTCCGGATGGATACGATCAATGATTCCTTTGTGCAGAGCAAGGAGAGCCTGCTTGGGGAATCCTTTGCTTTTCTGGGAGAGGTATTGACCCGTCCCCTGCTTGAGAATGGAAGCTTCCGGGCTTCTTATGTAGCTACAGAACGCGAGACGATCCGCAAGAAGCTGGAATCCATTGTGAATGACAAAATCCGCTACGCGGCAGAACGCTGCATTGAGGAAATGTGCCGCAACGAGCCTTACCGTCTTCATCCCCTCGGTCAACGGGCCGATCTGGATGCTATCACGCCTGAGACGCTGTACCAGAGCTATACCTCCTGGCTGAATGGAGCTACGCTTGATCTGTATGTTGTGGGCGATACCACACCTGAGGAGGTCGAGAAGCTGGTGACAGCTCATTTCGGCCGGGCCCATCACTCCGAAGCCGGAGGCTACACCTCGGACTTCACTCCGGTATCGGTTACGGAAGTGCGGACGGTAGAGGAGAAGCTGGATGTGAATCAAGGCAAGCTGAACATGGGGCTGCGGACTTCGATTACCTACAAGGATGACCGGTATGCTTCCGCGCTGATGTACAACGGTATTCTTGGCGGTTACCCGCATTCCAAGCTGTTCGTCAATGTCCGTGAGAAGGAGAGTCTGGCGTATTACGCCTCCTCCCGTTATGACGGGCATAAGGGTATCGGAACGATTCAATCGGGGATCGAGACCCAGAACTACGGCAAAGCCGTTGATATTATCCGCAAGCAGCTCGATGAACTGAAGGCCGGCAATATCACTGACCTGGAGCTTAGCCAGACGAAGGCGATGATCCGCAACCTGCTGTCCGAGATTCAGGATTCGGCGTTTGAGATGATCTCCTTTGACTTCAACCGCCAGTTATCCGGCAAAGACCGTTCTGCCCAGGAGCTGATGGATCAGGTTGACGGCATGGGGACGGCTGAAGTGAAGGCGGCGGCGGATACTTTTGAGCTGGATACGATTTATTTCCTGACAGGGAAGGAGGAATAGGGATGGAAAAGCTCCATTACGAACGGCTTCAAGAAACACTTTATCACGAGGTTATGGATAACGGACTGCAGGTGTATGTGCTGCCGAAGCCGGCTTTTCTCAAAACCTACGCCACCTTTACCACGAAATACGGTTCGGTAGACAATCACTTCAAGGTGGCGGGCAGCGAGGAGACTACAGTACCGGACGGAATTGCCCACTTCCTGGAGCATAAAATGTTTGAGGAGCCGGAAGGCGACATTTTTGCCACCTTTGCGTCGAATGGCGCATCGGCCAATGCCTTCACCAGCTTCGACCAGACGGTCTATCTTTTCTCGGCCACGGAGAACATTGAGCAGAATCTCAGCACGCTGGTTGATTTTGTGCAGCGTCCTTATTTTACCGATGAGAACGTGGAGAAGGAGAAGGGAATTATTGGGCAGGAAATCAATATGTATGCCGACAATCCTGACTGGCGCGTCTATTTCGGGCTGATTGAAGCCATGTATGCTACTCACCCGGTTCACATTGATATTGCCGGAACTATCGAATCCATCGCAACCATTACGAAGGAAACGCTGTACACCTGCTACAACTCCTTCTATCATCCCAGCAATATGCTGCTGTTCGTTGTCGGCGGAGTGGACCCTGAGCAGGTATTTGAACTGATCCGCAGCAATCAGCAAGGCAAGAGCTATGAGAAGCAGGGTGAAATTACGCGTATCTTCGCGGAGGAGCCTGAGCAGGTAGCCTCGAAGCATGTGGAGAGCAGACTTGCTGTCTCCATTCCCAAAATGATGTTCGGCTTCAAGGAAAAGGTGGATGGTCTGAGCGGTGAAGCGGCGGTGCGCCGTGATCTGACCACGAAGCTGATGCTGGACCTGCTGTTTGGCAGCAGTACGGCATTGTATCAGAAGCTCTATGACGAGGAATTGATCTCGGACAGCTTCGGCCATGAATTTAACAGCTCTGCGGAGTATGCCTTCTCGGCGATCGGCGGCGATACCAAAGATCCGGGTCTGCTGCTTGAACGGATTAAGGCAGAAGTTGGACGCATTCTGGAGACGGGCTTCGCGGAGAAGGATTTCGAACGGGCCCGCAAAAAGAAAATCGGCGGCTTCCTGCGGATGCTGAATTCGCCGGAGAGCATTGCCCATGAGTTCACCCGTTACCAGTTCCGTGGAGGAGATCTGTTTGAAGTGCTTCCCCTGTATGAATCGATCACTCTGGATGAAGTGAATGCCCGGCTCCATGATCATGTGAACTGGGAGCAGCTGGCCGTATCGCTGGTGGTGAGTCCTTAATGATGTTACCGGGAGAGGACAGCAAACCGATTGGCGAAATGACAGTGCTCATTACCGGGGGCAGCGGGGGAATCGGCGGCGCGATCGCTGAGCGTTTTGCTTCGGTGGGAATGAACATTGTGATTCATTATATGAATTCGCATGAAGCGGCAAATGATGTGGCCCGGCGCTGTCTGGCGCTGGGGGCGAAGGTAATGACCGTAGCGGCGGATATGAAAGATCGCAGTCAGCTCGTACGCATGGCCGAAAGGCTGGAGAGCAGCGGCATGATGCCGGATATCCTGGTCAATAATGCCGGGAAAGCTCATTATGGCATGTTAGCCGATCTGACCGAGGAGGAGTGGGACGATATCATGGCGGTGAATCTGAAGGGCACCTTCATGTGCAGCCAGATTTTCATGCCTTATATGGTCACGCAGCGTTACGGCCGGATCATTAATGTGTCTTCTGTGTGGGGGATCTCGGGTGCCTCCTGTGAAGTGGCGTATTCGGCCAGTAAGGGCGGAGTGAATGCTTTTACCAAGGCGCTTGCCAAGGAGCTGGCCCCCTCCAAGGTCACTGTGAACGCTGTAGCGCCTGGAGCAGTTCACACGGCCATGCTGTCCAATCTGCAGGCGGATGAACTGAAAATGCTGGAGGAGGAGATCCCTGCGGGGAGGCTGGCTACCCCTGAGGATATATCCTCGCTTGTTTATTTTCTGGCGCTGCCTGAGTCCGGTTATATTACGGGTCAGGTCATCAGTCCGAACGGCGGCTGGATTACGTAATAACCGGTATAATGCCAGGAACCATGAGCCTGCTCTGGAGAAATGCTCCAGCATAAGACCTTCCGGCTTGAGACATATTATAACTGTTGCTTCTAAATCTCAATATCATTACAAACCTGAGGAGGATTTAAGATGTCAACAGATTCCGTAGTGAAGAACTTTGATACCTGGAAAAGTTTTTTGGGCGACCGGGTCATTCAGGCTGAAAAAATGGGGATGAGCGACGAGACCATCACCAAGCTGGCGTTCGAAATCGGGGAATTCCTCGATAAGAAGGTCGATCCGGGCAACTATTCCAACCGGGCCATCAAAGAGCTGTGGGATGTCGGAACGGATGATGAGAAGCATACCATTGCCGGACTCATGGTCAAACTGGCGAAGAAAAACGCATAGGTACGCGGAAGAAGCTCCCCTTGCGGGAGCTTTTCTGCAATTATTACAATCGTGTCCTTGCCTTTCAATTTTTTTTTATATATCATTAACATGACCCGTGTATCTGAAACAACATGCAGGGAAAAGGAATCTATGAGGTGCGCACAAGTGGAATATAAACAATGGTATATGGAGTATAAGATACATAAGAACAGACCCGGTCTGTTAGGCGACATTGCTTCCATGCTGGGGATGCTGGAAGTCAATATTTTGACGATTAACGGCGTGGAAGGCAAGACGCGCGGAATGCTGCTGGAAACCAGCGACGATGAGAAGATCATGCTGATGGGCGAAATGCTCAAGAAAGTTGATAATATAACGGTTACGGCACTCCGTACACCGCGGCTTGTGGACCGGCTGGCGGTCCGGCATGGACGGTATATCGACCGGGATTCGGATGACCGCAAGACCTTCCGCTTTACCCGCGATGAGCTCGGGCTGCTGGTCGATTTCCTGGGCGAGCTGTTTAAGAGAGAAGGCAATCAGGTTATAGGACTACGTGGCATGCCGCGGGTAGGCAAGACAGAATCGATTATTGCCGGCAGCGTCTGTGCGATGAAGCGCTGGACGTTTGTCTCCTCTACGCTGCTGCGCCAGACCGTCCGCAGCCAGCTCGCCGAAGACGAGATGAATCCGCATAATGTATTTATCATTGACGGGATCGTCAGCACCATCCGCTCGAACGAGAAGCATTATAACCTGCTGCAGAATGTCATGAGTATGGCAAGCACCAAGGTGATTGAGCATCCTGATATTTTTGTGCGGGAGTCCGAATTCACCTTCGATGACTTCGATATTATTATTGAGCTGCGCAATTCACCGAACGAAGAGATATTGTACGAGTCGTTTACGACAAGCTACAGTGAAGATCTTTAATATATTTCATTAAGAGCATTGCTCACACAACATTCAGGAGGTGATGGTATGTCGGAACTGGGCCGGCATTTGAAGGAGGCTCGTCTGCAAAAGGGGATGAGTCTTGATGATGTCCAGGAAGTAACAAAGATCCGCAAAAAATATTTGGAAGCCATCGAAGCAGGGGATTATAAAGTGCTTCCGGGCAGCTTTTATGTCCGGGCCTTTATCAAAACCTATGCCGAGGCAGTCGGGGTTAACCCGGATGAGCTGATGGAGGAGCACGGCAATGTGCCTGCTGCTCCCGTCGATACTACCATGGAGACCGTGATCCAGAAGCGCAGCCGCAAGCCTGAAACGGAGCGTAACGCCAAGTGGCTCCCGACCTTGCTGATGTGGACCTTCCCGGTGCTGATTCTGGTGGTCATCTACTTATATGCCTCTTCCACGATGAATAATGATTCGCCGGAGAAAGCGGATAATGCAAGCATGACTACCGCGACGCAAGATCCGGCTAAGGCTAAGCCTTCTCCTACTGCCGCTGGAGGCGGTGCAGTGCCTTCAGCGACAGCGGATGCGGCAGCTACATCTGATGCAGGAGCCGCGGCAACCACTGCGCCTGCTGCAACTCCAGAGCCGTCTCCATCGGCTTCTCCGGGTGCTGTCACCGTTACTCAGGACCGTAAATCGGGCAAGACAACGATCTATAAGGTCTCCGCGCCTGCCGGAAGCCAGGTTCAGGTCGTGATTGCCTCAACCGGAGTCAGCTGGCTTGAAGTGTACAAGGGCGAGAACTCCAAGGGGGAGAAGCTCAGCTTCGGGAACACCAAGGCCGGCGATAATCTCAGCTTCACGCTGGACAGCGAAGGCATGTATATCAAATCGGGATATTCACCAGCTACCGCGATTTCGGTCAACGGACAGGCTATTACCGACGGCAAAACCTCCTCGCGTCTGCTGCTTGAACTGGACAGCGGTACGGACGGCGCTGCTGGCGGGAGTACTACCGGAGAATAATACATCCGATGTATAGTCTTTGGCGGATTGGAGAACCTAGAAGTGTTTAACAGTTCTCTCGCCAAAGTGAGGTGTATTCTCTCATGACCGTCAGCTGGATTGTAACAGGGCTTGGCATTATTGTCAGTCTCCTGGGGTATTATTTGACACCGGGCGCCTGGGGATATGGTATTCTGGGCTTTGGACTGGCACATGTTCTGCTGGGGATTCTGGATATGTTCCGGGCTCCTGCACGCAGCAGATAATATTTAGAGGTGAGCGTCTCCCGGACAGGTTCCGGGAGGCGTGTTTTTAGGTGCACTCTTTTCCAGTATTAGACTTAAGAGCCCCTATCTCATATAATAGGAACAGACTAATTGTAAGTAAAGGATGTGGAACCATGAGTTCAGAAAGTTCATTTGATATCGTATCCAAGATGGATATGCAGGAGCTGACCAATGCGGTTCATCAGACCGAGAAGGAAATTGATAACCGGTTTGATTTCAAGAACAGCAAGAGCAGCCTGAAGCTGGAGAAGGATGCGCTTGTCATCGCCTCAGAGGATGAATACAAGCTGAATGCAGTTATTGATATCCTCCAGACCAAGATGGTGAAGCGGGGAATCACGCTGAAGAATATGGATTTCGGCAAAGTGGAGCCGGCTTCGCTCGGCACGGTGCGTCAGCGGCTGGGACTGCGGCAAGGGATAGACCAGGAGAATGCGAAGAAGATCAATATTCTGATCCGCGATTCCAAGCTGAAGGTTAAGAGCACGATCCAGGGTGATCAGATCCGTGTGACCGGCAAAAGCCGCGACGATCTCCAGCAGATTATCCAGCTTTTACGCAAGGCTGATTTGCCGCTTGATTTACAGTTTAACAATTTAAAGTAAGATCATGTGCCCCGCAGTGTATACTCACCTTACTTGCGGGGTGCTTCATGTTTTTTTGACACTTATTTATGGCTATAATATACTAGCTAAGCAGTTTTGAAGAAATTGCTGGAATGCCGGATTCGTATGGACTAGGGGAGGAAACTTCAGTGAATTTACCCAACCGCATCACATTAGCACGTATTTGCCTTATCCCAATCATGATGTTTTTTCTGCTGGTGGACTTCAGCTTCTATCCGGAACCGATACATTGGGGCTCCTTTCAGCTTTCAATTAATCACTTGGTCGCGGCAGTTATTTTTCTGCTGGCAGCCAGTACCGATGGAATTGACGGTTACATAGCCAGAAAATATAACATGGTCACCAATCTGGGCAAGCTGCTCGATCCGCTTGCGGATAAGCTGCTGGTCTCGGCCGTGCTGATCTCGCTGGTCGAGCTGGGAAGATGCGATTCCTGGATTGCCATTGTCATCATCAGCCGCGAGTTTGCCGTGACCGGGCTGCGCCAGGTGGCACTGCTGGAAGGGAAGGTAGTGGCTGCAAGCAAATGGGGAAAGGTAAAAACAGTGATTCAGATTGTTGCTATTTCCCTGCTGCTGCTTAACAATTTCCCGTTCCAGTTCGTCAGCATCCCTGTGGATGACATTGCCATCTGGGCGGCAGCCATCATTACCATTTACTCTGGCATTGATTATTTCGTGAAGAATAAGGATCTGCTGGATTTGAACAAAGCCTGAGAGGCTGGAACAGGCTTAACCTTGCAGGATACCTACAATCAGGAGGAGAACGTCAGCTATGAAAGCAGAGATTATTGCCGTTGGAACAGAACTTTTACTTGGACAAATCGTGAACAGCAATGCCCAGTTTCTTTCAGTCGAGCTGGCTGCATTAGGCATTGACGTTTATTTTCAGACCGTTGTGGGAGATAACAAAAACCGCCTTCTGGAAGCGATCCGGATTGCTCAGAGCCGGGCGGATGTTATATTGTTCACGGGCGGCATTGGTCCGACCGAGGATGATCTGACCAAGGATGCGCTGGCTGCGGCGCTTGGCCGGACCCTGCACATCGACCAGCTGGCCATGGATCATGTGCAGCGCTTCTTCGATGACCGCAAGATTGTAATGACTGAGAATAACCGCAAGCAGGCGCTTGTCATTGAAGGGACGACTCCTCTGTCCAATGATACCGGCCTTGCGGTAGGGATTGCTTTTGCAGAAGAAGACAAATATTATATCGTGCTGCCCGGCCCGCCCCGGGAGATGAAGCCGATGTTCACGGATAAGGCCAAGCCATGGCTTCAGCAGCATGCACTTACTGGTGAAATGCCGCTCTACTCGAAGATGCTGAAGTTCGCCGGGATTGGCGAGTCGCTGCTGGAGGACAAGCTGATTGAGCTGATCCGCAGCCAGAGCGATCCAACGATTGCCCCGTATGCCAAGGAAGGCGAGGTGACCGTGCGCATCTCCACCAAGGCGCCGTCCGAGCGGGAAGCTATGGTCAAGCTCGATGCTCTGGAGAAGACGATTGCAGACATTCTGCCGGAGAATCTGTATGCCAACATCGATGTGCCGCTGGAGCAGCTGATTGTGGACTGGATGGCGGATGCGGGACTCACTCTGAGTGCTGCCGAGAGCTGTACAGGCGGTCTGCTGATGGAGAGCATTACGAATATTCCGGGGAGCGCCTCCATGTTTGCCGGAGGGATCGTGTGTTATTCCAATGATATTAAGAAGAAACTGCTGAATGTGCCTTCCGCCATGCTTGAAGGTCCGGATGCCCCGGGAGCGGTGAGCCGCGAGGTTGCGGAGGTACTGGCTGAGCAGGTGCGTATGATCGGTGACACGGACTTCGGCTTATCGGTTACCGGTGTAGCCGGACCGGGATATTCCGAGCGCAAGCCGGTGGGTCTTGTGTTCGTAGGACTGGCTGAGCGGGGCTGCAAGACAGAGGTATATGAGCTGAATCTGAAGGGCACCCGTGAGAACATCCGGCTGCGCACCGTTAAGGCGCTGCTGTACCGGTTGTGGCGCCGCCTGGAAGAACGCAAGGTTGCTACTCCGCTGGAAGGCTCGGCCTTGCAATAACTGTACGAGACGGTATATAATTCATGTATACGGAAGAACCGTGGCTTGAGCGATCATGCTGCGGTTTTTTGTTTTATATTAGGTATAACAAATCATCCTATGGCTGTTCCTATTAACGTAAGAAGCGGAAGAGAAGCACCTGCTGAGTTTTGCATCCGGAAGGAGGCGTACATCTTACAATAAAAGGGAGTATTATCCCCGGGAGCAAAAAAAACGAATGTATGTTCTAAAAAAGACTTGGCAAGCCCTTCAAAACACGTTATGATAATACTATAAACAGTGAAGGAAGTGGTCTGATTGTCAGATCGTCGTGCAGCGCTTGATATGGCGCTTCGTCAAATAGAAAAACAATTCGGTAAAGGTTCGGTAATGAAACTGGGAGAATCCACTCACATGAAAGTGGAAGTTGTACCTAGCGGATCTTTGGCACTTGATATTGCACTAGGTATTGGCGGACTTCCCAAAGGACGTATTATTGAAGTATATGGACCGGAATCTTCCGGTAAGACGACGGTTGCACTTCATGCGATCGCTGAAGTACAGAAGCAGGGCGGACAAGCTGCCTTCATCGATGCTGAGCATGCGCTTGATCCCAAGTATGCCAAGGCGCTTGGCGTTAACATTGATGAACTGCTGCTGTCCCAGCCTGATACGGGTGAACAGGCCCTGGAAATCGCTGAAGCGCTTGTACGCAGCGGAGCAGTAGACATCATTGTAGTTGACTCTGTAGCAGCACTTGTGCCGAAGGCAGAAATTGAAGGCGACATGGGTGATTCCCACGTAGGTTTGCAGGCCCGTCTGATGTCCCAGGCCTTGCGGAAGCTGTCTGGTGCCATTAACAAATCCAACACTATTGCGATCTTCATCAACCAGCTTCGTGAGAAGATCGGCGTAATGTTCGGTAACCCTGAGACCACTCCGGGTGGGCGCGCTCTGAAGTTCTACTCCTCTGTCCGTCTGGATGTGCGCCGGGTAGAGAGTATCAAGATGGGTAACGATGTCGTGGGTAACCGCACGAAGATCAAGGTTGTGAAGAACAAGGTAGCGCCTCCGTTCAAGCAAGCGGATGTAGATATCATGTACGGTGAAGGAATCTCCAGAGAGGGAAGCCTTGTGGATATCGGTACGGAGATGGATATTGTCAACAAGAGCGGTGCCTGGTATTCCTATGAAGGCGAACGTCTGGGTCAAGGGCGGGAGAATTCTAAGCAGTTCCTGAAGGAACATCAGGATATTGCTCTGCTGATCGAGAACAAGATCCGTGAGGCAAGTAATCTCACGACTCTGGTAGAGCCACCATCTGAAGCGGCTGTGGCTGCGGAGCAAGAGGAAGAAGAGAAGCTGCTGCTTGAGATTGAGTAATTAAGTACTCCTCTACTTCTAATTGAATAATGAAGTCAAGATGGATAGGCGCCCTGTGAAGATATAACAGGGTGCCTTTTCGCAAGTGATTATAATAAGCAAACAAGAGATTAGCAAAAAGCAGAAGAAGCGGAGGGGAAATTTGGAACTGTAGGAGCGATAGCGTCCGCCTTTGTATTTGGATTTCTTCCGCGAGAAGCGGTTAAATTCAGGAAATCCAAATACAACAGCGGCCGGAGGGCCAAATGTTCACCGCAGCGACGACCAAGCTTCTGTTCAAATTGTCAATGCGTTTTATATTATTTCCAGCTTAACGAGGTGAATGGCAGGATGGTTATACAATTGGATGAGGAATTCGAAGAACAGGATGAGCAGCAGGTGCTGGCGGATTTCCCGGCAGATCAAGAGCTGGTGATTACAAAGGTAGAGCGGCTTAAGAAGTCTAATTATCGTTATCTAATCCATTTCGGAGACTACAACATGACTGTTCATGAAGATGTCATGATTAAATACCGGATGATTACCGGGAGTGCTTTTGTAAAAGCGGATCTGGAGGATATCGTTGCCGCAGACGAGCGCCAGCGGGCGTATGTGGAGGGGCTTAGGTATCTGGAACGCAAGCCCAGAACCGCACAGGAGATGGCCCGCCGTTTAAGGGAGAAGGAAATAGGGGAGACTGTTATTGCCGAAGTTCTGCTCCGCCTGCAGGAGGAACGTCTGCTTGATGATCCCTTGTACGCCAAGCAGTGGGCGGAGCAGCGGATTGTGAATCAGCGTAAGGGCAAGATGTGGATCCGGCAGGAGCTGCGGGAGAAAGGGATTGATAAGTCGCTGATTGCGGAAGCGCTGGATGAGATCACACCCGAGCAGGAGCTGGAGAGCGCGCTGCAGACCGGACGGAAGAAATGGAATACGATCCGGGGAGATGTGAACGACAAACGCCGGAAGACAGGGGCGTTCCTGATGCGCCGGGGATTCTCAGGAGAAATGGTGCGCCAGGTGATCGGGATTCTGCGGGATGAGCAGGATTCTGGGGGGGAAGAAGAGGAGTTTTACTTCCCGGATTGATTCTCTTGACTTTATTACGGTTATCGACTCTCTTGACAAGGTCTTTTTATAAATAATAAAATATAACATGAATCGGCATAAACTAAGAATCCTTTTTCCTTCCCAAAAAGCAGACTCTTATGTTCCGGTTCGCGTACAACTCATATGAAATGTAATCGCCGGATAAGGCGGGCAATGTCCATGTGCAGCATGTGCAGTATGGCAATCGGTGTATTACCGGTTTTTTGTATGGTGATGAACGGATAGTTTAACAACTGCACAAATACCCAAGGGAAGATCCTTGGAGGATATCAACGAGGAGGTGAACAGATGGAAACATTGATCTGGGTCATTGTCGTTCTCGTTGTAGCTGCAGCATTCTTTGGATTCGGTTATTTTATTCGTAAATCCCTTGCAGAAGCTAAGATTTCCAGCGCAGAGAAAGAAGCCGTAGTCATCGTGGAGAACGCGAAGAAAGAGGCGGAGGCGCTGAAGAAGGAAACGGTACTTGAGGCTAAGGACGAAGTTCATAGAATCCGTACCGAAGCTGAGAAAGAAACTCGTGAACGTCGGAATGAAATCCAACGGCAAGAGCGACGTTTGCTGCAAAAGGAAGAATCGCTGGATAAAAAAATGGAATCGCTTGAACGAAAAGAAGAACAAGTAGCTAACAAAGAGAAACGAATTGATGAAACCCAACAGCAAATTGATGTTATTTACAAGAATCAGGTTACTGAACTGGAACGTATCTCCAATCTGAGCATCGATGATGCCAGAAGTATCATTCTCAGCAATGTAGAACAGGAAGTTCGCCATGAAACTGCTCAGATGATCAAGGAAATCGAACAGCAAGCTAAGGAAGAAGCGGACAAGAAAGCCCGTGAGATTATCACCTTGGCGATTCAACGCTGTGCGGCTGATCATGTGGCGGAAACTACGGTATCTGTCGTTACCTTGCCGAATGAAGAGATGAAGGGCCGGATTATCGGTCGTGAAGGCCGCAATATCCGTGCGCTGGAGACTCTGACCGGGATTGATCTTATTATTGATGATACGCCGGAAGCCGTTATTCTGTCAGGATTTGATCCGATCCGCCGCGAAGTGGCCCGTACGGCACTGGAGAAGCTGGTCGCAGACGGACGTATCCATCCTGCACGTATTGAAGAAATGGTGGAGAAATCCCGCAAAGAAGTGGATGAACGGATTCGCGAATACGGTGAACAAGCTACCTTCGAGGTTGGCGTTCATGGTCTGCACCCGGATCTGATCAAAATTCTGGGCCGCCTGAAATTCCGCACGAGCTACGGTCAAAACGTACTGAAGCACTCCATGGAGGTTGCTTATTTGACTGGACTTATGGCCGGTGAGCTTGGGGAAGACATCGTGCTTGCAAAACGTGCCGGACTGCTGCATGATATCGGCAAAGCGCTTGATCATGAAGTGGAAGGTTCGCATGTTGAAATCGGCGTCGAACTGGCGAAGAAGTACAAGGAACATCCGGTGGTTATCAACAGTATCGCGTCCCACCATGGAGATTGCGAGGCTACCTCGGTTATTGCTATGCTGGTTGGTGCTGCTGATGCTTTGTCAGCTGCCCGTCCAGGTGCACGCCGTGAGACCCTGGAAACGTACATCAAACGTCTGGAAAAGCTGGAGGAGATCTCGGAGTCCTTCGAGGGTGTCGAGAAATCCTATGCCATTCAGGCGGGCCGCGAGGTTCGCGTAATGGTACAGCCTGAGAAGATTGATGATGCCGAAAGCTTCCGTCTGGCCCGCGACATTACGAAGATGATTGAGAGTGAGCTGGATTATCCGGGTCATATCAAGGTTACGGTAATCCGCGAGACACGCGCTGTAGAGTATGCGAAATAAATAAGGAAATCGGCCCCCTTGCGGGGCCTTTTTTCATGCAGCACGCCGTGGCGTTTGGAATGAAGCAGAATAGGTGAAATTATACTTAAGCAGCGATTTATGGTTGGCAGAGCATACACAAACCCAAAATTTAGGAGGAGAAGATTATTAAAGTTTTATTTATCGGAGACATTGTAGGCAATACAGGCAGAAAAGCGCTGCGTGAAATGCTGCCTTCCCTGAAAAGCAAATATCAGCCGCATATCATCATTGCCAATGGTGAGAATGCCGCTGCCGGCAGAGGGATCACCGCTGCTATCGCTAACGAATTCTTTAACTGGGGTATCCACGGTATTACGATGGGCAACCACACCTGGGACAACAAGGATATCTTCGAGTTCATCGACGACGAGCCGCGGATCATCCGTCCGGCTAACTTTCCGCCGGGGACACCGGGCCGTGGATATACCGTTGTTAAGGGGAACGGCAAGCAGCTGGCGATTGTGAATCTGCAGGGCCGTACCTTTCTTCCGGCGATTGATGACCCGTTCCGGGTAGGCGAGGAGATTGTGGAGGAACTGCGCAGAGAGCATAAGTGCATTCTGGTGGATTTCCATGCGGAAGCAACCTCCGAGAAAATTGCGATGGGCTATTTTATGGATGGAATGGCTTCGATTGTAGTCGGCACACATACTCATGTGCAGAGTAATGATGATGTGATCCTGCCTGGAGGTACAGCGTATCTTACAGATGCGGGTATGGTTGGTTCAAGAGAAGGGATTCTGGGTATGGAAAAGGATGCGATCATCTATAAATTTACAACTCAGCTTCCCTCCCGGTTTGTAGTCGACGAAGGCAAATGGCAGCTGCATGGTCTATTCGCAGAACTTGATGAAGCTACAGGCAGAGCGACACGACTGGAGAAGATCCGGCTGCGTGAGGATGAATGGGTGATGAGCTAAGGACGGCAATGCCGTTTCTACTTGCAAATAGGTAATTCGGTAATACTCATTTTGTTTTGGGTGAAGTGTGATATTTATTATATCGAAAAAGAGTATCTTTTGAACTATTTTCTCCGGAGAGGTCCGCAAAAAGAAGGAATTAATTCTTCTGAAGCGAATAACATCTACTGTAGTGGAAGAAGAACACCATCATTTTCCCAGGGGAGGTACTTACTATGGATGTATTAAAAGTATCAGCTAAATCCAATCCAAATTCCGTTGCTGGCGCATTAGCAGGTGTTCTTCGCGAACGTGGATCGGCCGAGCTACAAGCTATTGGAGCAGGAGCACTGAACCAGGCCGTGAAGGCCGTTGCCATCGCCCGGGGATTTGTCGCACCTAGCGGAGTGGACTTGATCTGTATTCCGGCTTTTACGGATATAGTGATTGATGGGGAAGACCGGACGGCAATCAAACTTATTGTAGAACCTAGATAACTCAAGTGAATCATTTAGATTAGGCCTGTTTACATTGTAAACAGGCTTTTTGCTGTGCTGACTGCCGCTTCAGTTAGGTGCATATACATGAAATAGACGCTGGGCTGTCAACGGTTCATTTGGATATTCAGGTGAAGAAAGAAGGAGAGCTGACCTATGGTGGGAAACAGGAGGCTGAAGGTGGCGGATTTTCATTGTGATGCTCTGAGTAAGCTGCGGGCGAATCCAGGGATAGACTTCAAGAATGATCCCCGGCTGGATGTGACCGCAGAGCGGCTGACAGAGGGAAATGTCGGACTGCAGGTTTTTGCCATCTATTTGTCTGCGGTGCGCGGAAGGGCAAAGTTCGAGGATATTCTGGGGCAAATCGAGTGCTTCCATCAAAAGGTTACCGGTCCTGGAGGGCTGCAGTGGCTGAGGTGGAAGGAAGAAGCGCAGGAAGGCAGCTTCACTGCACCAGCCTATGGAATGCTCTCTCTGGAGGGCGTGGACGGTCTGGAGGGCAATCTGTTCTATGCCCAGTTATGCTTCGAGCTGGGTGTGCGTTGCCTGGGGATTACCTGGAACTATGCCAACTGGGCGGCGGACGGTGTGCTGGAGCGGCGGAACGGCGGTTTCACTGAGCATGGCCGGAAGCTGATCGACTGGTGCAACGGGAGCGGCATGCTGCTGGATGTGTCGCATTTGGCTCCGGCAGGCTTCTGGGAGCTGCTGGAGCTCAGTACCCGTCCCTTCATTGCTTCGCATTCAAATTGCGCAGCGGTCTGCAGTCATCCCCGCAACCTGAGTGATGAGCAGCTGAAGGCACTGATTGCCAAGGACGGGCGAATCGGGCTTACCTTTGTCCCCTGGTTCGTGCGGGATGAAGGAGCAGCCCGGAGGGAGGATATGCTGAGGCATATTGAGCATGTCTGTGGTCTTGGCGGGAGCGGACAGCTGATGTTCGGCTCGGATTTTGACGGAATTGAAGCGTGGGTAGAAGGGCTGGAGCATCCGGGGCAATATGCGGAGTTCGCCGAGATGCTGCTGAAATACTATCCCGAAGCTGATGTACGGGGCTGGCTGTATGAGAATGCGCTGGGGTTCTTGAGGGAGCAGCTGCCTTCTTCCGGAGGTTAACCCTCTTTTCTCACCAGGAAGTGACTATGAATTGGAAAAACCAGGATGAAGCATTCACAGAATCGTAATATGCCCGGAAAAAAGCCTCGCATTGTGATGCGGGTCTTTTTATTTTCAGGTAATTAGAGGTATAATGTTCAGTGGCTTGTACAGATACTAGAGAAAATACAAGGAGTGACTTAAAAATGAGCAAGACTGTACCCGTAGGTGTGTCGGCCCGGCATATTCACCTTACGCAGGAGCACGTAGAAGCATTGTTTGGCCCAGGTTATCAATTGACCGAGTTCAAACCGCTGTCCCAACCCGGACAATTCGCAGCGAATGAGCAAGTGGCTGTCATTGGTTCGAAAGGGAAGTTCGACAAAGTAAGAATCCTCGGACCTGCCCGTCCGGCTTCGCAGCTGGAAGTATCCCGCACAGACTCCTTCAGCCTCGGCGTGAAGGCACCTGTCCGTGAATCCGGCAATATTGAAGGAACACCAGGAATTACGATTAAAGGACCTGCCGGTGAAGTTGAGCTGGAGACTGGTGTTATTGTAGCAGCGCGCCACATCCACTTCCATACTTCCGAAGCAGAAGCTTGGGGTATTGCCGATAAGCAGCTCCTGAAGGTACGTCTGGGCGGCGAACGCGGCCTGGTGCTGGAGAACGTGATTGCACGCGTATCCGACAGCTTCAAGCTGGACATGCACATCGATACCGATGAAGCTAACGCTGCGGGTGCCAATAATGGCGATACCGCTGAAATCCTAGACTAGTATTTTATAATAGGTAAGACAAGAGCAGGGGACCCTTCCTCTGCTTTTTTTATTGTAGATTTTTTTGAAAAGAAAGAAATGAAAGTTTTCATATTCGCTTTTATGTGTTATCATTATGTGTTATGACTTTGCTGAGCGCTATGTGGAGACGCCGCAAAAGGAATATACAGTAATGGAATTAAGGATTCACCAATATATGTATGCACAATGAAGGAGATAAAATGACATTTAACGATTTGAACCTGATCCCCCCGATTCTTAAGGCGCTTAGCCTGGAAAACTATACATCCCCGACCCCGATCCAGGAAGAGTCTATTCCTGCGGCATTAGCCGGCAGAGACATCCTGGGCTGTGCACAGACAGGTACCGGTAAAACGGCGGCCTTCTCGTTGCCGATTATTCAGCTGCTGAGCCAGCAGCCGGGCAGAACCGGCGGAGGCAAGCGCATCCGTTCCCTGATTCTTACGCCTACCCGTGAGCTGGCGCTGCAAATTCAAGAGAACATTCAGGCTTACAGCAAGTTCACAACCATCCGTTCGACAGCCATTGTCGGTGGAGTATCACAGAAGGCACAGGAGCGGGCGCTTGCAATCGGTGCCGACATTCTGATTGCTACTCCGGGCCGTCTAATCGACCTGATCAGCCAAAAGCGTGTGGATCTGCAGCATGTGCAGATTCTCGTGCTGGATGAAGCGGACCGCATGCTGGACATGGGCTTCATTCATGATGTGAAGCGGATTATCGCCAAGATGCCGCTCAAGATGCAGACGTTGTTCTTCTCAGCCACTATGCCTGCGGAGATTTCGCAGCTGGTAAAGACACTGCTTGTCAATCCGGTGAAAATCGAAATTACTCCGGTATCCTCCACGGTAGACAGAATTGAGCAGTCGATCTATCTGCTGGAGAACGGAAATAAGCAGAATCAGCTGAACCGTCTGCTGCAGGACCCGTCGATTGTATCGGCACTGGTATTCACACGCACCAAACGCGGCGCGGACCGGGTAACCCGGGATTTAACCCGCATTAATATTACAGCACAGGCCATTCACGGGAACAAATCACAGAATGAGCGCCAGAATGCGCTGAGAAATTTCAAGAGCGGAGCGACACGCGTACTGGTAGCTACAGACATCGCTGCGCGCGGAATTGATATTGATGAGCTGTCCCATGTCATCAACTTCAACCTGCCGAATATCCCGGAAACCTATGTTCACCGTATTGGCCGGACCGGCCGTGCGGGGATGAGCGGCATCGCCATCTCGCTATGCGAAGCGGAGGAAATTCCGTATCTGAAGGATATCCAGAAGCTGATTGGCAAGACGATTCCGGAGATCAAGGAGCATGCGTATCCGATGTCTAAGAGCAATCTGGCATTGCTGGCAGACCGTCCCGGCAAAGCGCCGGTCAAACCGTCGCAGAAAGCCAAGACGAATCCGCCCCGCAAGCCGAAGTCGGAATGGTTCGCGCAAGGCAAACAGCAGAGCGGCGGCAACACAGGTGGCGCTAAAGGCGCTTCTGGAAGCGGTCAAGCAGGCAGTGGAGCTAGAAGCGCATCGGGCAGCAGTTATGCTGGCGGTGGAGCGAGAGGTGCTTCGGGGGGCCAGGCTAATGCCAACGGGCGTCCAGCCGGCAGCCAGAGCCAGAAATCGTCCAGCGGTTCATACGGCCGTTCAAACCCTTCGGGCAGCAGACCTGGCGGTCAGAGCGGACGTCCGTCCAGCCGTCCAGCGGCTAAAGCGGGCCGCTCGTAATTCGATTTTGTAACGTGCAGTAATGCTTGACCTTATCCAAGTGGAAACGGCTTCGCCGTCCTTTTAAAGGACGGTACCGTTTCAGCGAGAAATACAAGGATCATTTATAGCGTGAAACTAAATTCTTATATTTTAACAAAAAACACCCGCCATTCTCAGTATCTCACTGAAAATGGCGGGTGTTTGTCTGCTCCATGGCCTCTTAACGGTTATATCGCTTCTTGTCTGCCGCTGACAGCTTCCTCTGCAAGGTAGGCGCCCAGCTCCTCGCGCAGCGCGGTGCTAATGGAAGTCATTGGCAAGCGGAGCGTGTCTGAGGAGAGCTCTCCGAGTTCGCTGAGCAGCCATTTGATCGGGGCCGGGTTGGACTCCTTGAACAGCAGCTTCATCAGCGGCACTAGCTGATCATACGCAGCCTGTGCAGCCTCAATCTGACCGGCTCTGTACTGCTCGTAGATGCTTAGGAAGCGGCCTGTATGTACATTGGCTGAGGCCAGCATACCTCCGGCGGCCCCGTAGCCCAGCATGTCGAAGAAATGCAGATCGTCGCCGCAGAGCACGGGCTTGCTGCCGCTCTTGGACAGCTCGGAAACGAGCAGGGGGGAGCCGGAGCAGTCTTTTAACCCTACGACATTGTTCATCTCCAGGATCGTACGGGCGGTGTCCAGCGTCATGCCGACTCCAGTGCGGCCCGGGATATCGTAAGCCATAATGGGCAGACCCACCTCTGCCGCCTTGCGGAAATGAGCGATGATGCCTTCCTGGGACGGACGGCTGTAATAAGGGACAACCACCAGGGCGGCATCGGCACCTGCGTTCGCCGCCAGCTCAGTACGGGCCACGGTAGAGTAGGTATCATTTGTACCTGTGCCCACCACGAGCGGGATAGAGCTGGACTTCAGAAGTTCCCGTGAGGTATCTACGAGAGACTGTAATTCCTGTATATTGACTGTCGGCGATTCTCCAGTGGTTCCATTGACGACCAGACCATGAATATTGTTCTTGATGATGTTGCTCACATAACGCTGATACGATTCCAGATCAAGCTCACCAGCAGCATGGAACGGGGTGACCACGGGAACATAAATTCCATAAATCTGTTCTTCTGTTAACATGAATATCGTCCTCCAAAAATGTAAAATCCGTTTGTTCTACTGTACCATGGATTATTGCATCGTTGTTAGCTATAATAAATGATGTGGGTTATCAATAATATTGATGTTAGGGTGAGACGATGGATTTAACGTATATGCGGACCTTCCGCGAAGTGGCCAAGCGGCAGAGCTTCACGCGTGCGGCTGAAGAGCTGGGCTATGCACAGTCCAGCGTCACGACGCAGATACAGAAGATTGAGAAGGAATACGGCGTGCCGCTTATCGAACGGCATGGCCGCGCCTTGCGCCTGACACCGCCGGGAGAGGAGCTGCTTAAGCTATTCGTGGAGATTCTGGATCTCTATGACCGCTCTAAGGAAACGATCGCCCAGCAGATCGGCGGAACGCTTACGATTGGAACGATTGATTCACTTGCAGCCTTCTATTTGCCGCCGTTCCTGCAGCAGCTGCGGACGATGTTCCCTGGTCTGAATATTCATTTGCAGACTGAGCAGGAGGCCAATCTGATCTCTAAAATCAGGGACGGAGAGGTTGATATCGGTCTTCTGCTGGACCGCAGCACGGTGGATAGCGCGCTTACGCGAACGATTATCCGCGATGAGCCGCTTGTCCTTGTGGCACCAGCCAGCCATCCGCTGGCCCGGCTGGAGCAGGTGACCCTCCAGGATCTGAACAACTGCGAGCTGATTGTCTCAGAGGAGAGCTGCATTTACCGCAGCCTGTTCGAGAACCTGCTCCGGGACCACGGGATCGTGTTTCGGATTGGTTTTGAGCTGTCGAATCTGGAGGCGATTAAGCGATGTGTGCGCAATGGCCTGGGCATAGCGCTGCTGCCGCGGATTGTGGCGGAGGAGGAGATCGAGCGGGGGAACCTGTCCGAGCTGTCTTTTGCCCACCCGGAGATTCATTTCGATCTGCAACTGCTGCTGCATCCGAAGAAGTGGAAGTCCCTGCCGCTCCAGTCGCTGATTCAGATGCTGCTTGAGGATGCCAAGGCGAAGACTGTTGCGCTGTAAAAGTAACGTATTATATAGAAGAGCACTGCCGGCCACCCTCAAGAAGGGCGCGGCAGTGCTCTTGTTCGTTGTTAAGGAATCAACAAATCCGTCTATTGTGAATAAGTAGCGCGATAGAACGGGGTATAGATGCTATTGGAATGCTCCGTACGCCGCATGCTTAAATGTGAGTCCAGGATGTAAGCGAAAAACCGAACACTTTGGGCAGTGAGGAGGCGCCCGGTCCAAATGTAGGTGAAAAACCGAATACATTGGGCAGGCGCGAGGCGTGAGGTCCAAATGTAGGCGGAAATCCGAACAAATTGGGCAGTGCGGAGGTGCGGGGACCAAATGTATGCGGAAATCCGAACACATTGGGCAGTGCGGAGGTGCGGGGACCAAATGTAGGCGAAAATCCGAACACAATCGGTGCTGCTGTGATTTGGGATGGGCCTAATGCTCCGCAGTCCGTAACATTGTAGAGAAATCCTGCAAAATGTGCAGTAATACGGCCCAATAGAAACGACTGATGCTGAAATCCTGCATAAAATGCAACAAAGCCAACGCTAACTTGCTCCAAGCACCGGAATTCCTGCAATTGATGCAACAATGTACAATAGCCAGTAACATTTTTAGAGAAATCCTGCAAAATGTGCAACAATGCTGCTACCCAAGCAAGCGGTCGGTGAGAGAAGACGCTCTAAATTGGTGAGAGATGGGCGGAGCACCGCCCGCGTCCACCCCAAGCGCTCACACTGATCCTGCTCCAAAATAAAGGCTGTCCCAAGTAGCTATATCATGGATTTCGGGACTTCCGCTTTTCAAAGCGCCTTCCTGCCCTTATTCAAATACAGGAAAACAAAGCTCACAAAGATGCCTGCTGACCATGTCTTCCGTGTATCTCTCCATAACCGGCCGCCCGGGATCAAGCTTATGGCCGCTGTGTGACAACGCCGGGAGAATCTCGGCCCATGCCTGACCGACAGCTTCAGCCGTATGCTGGAGGGTTACCACTGCGTAGGCTCCGCCGGGAAGCTCGCCGTAAGGTACTGAGGCCTCTTCGGGAGGATTCTCAGTCAGGCTGATGCAGGCATCATATCGGCAAAGCTCCGGCTTTGTAGTTGCAGGGTTGTCCTGCGGAATGCCGAACAGCACCGCCGAGCCTTGAAGCAAGCCTTGTTCCCGCGCCCACTGCTTCAATTGTTCCATCGCCTGAGCGTTGCCGGGGCCGTAGGGGCCTGTCTGCCGTACATAAGCTATACGTGTTGCCGGAATGCTTTCGAGCTGAATGTTCATCATTAATCATTATCCTTTCTGTGGTTAAGTGGTCAAATGAAGTACAACCCGAATGCTAACATGGACTAAAATAGAATGCATTTCTTTTTTTGTGGGCTTCCTAGGCGGCAAGATGTTGACATCAAAAACTAGAATATGGTATATAAAAGGGAGTGTTAGCACTCAAGTGAGTGGAGTGCTAAACGATGCTCCGCAATCCGAAGGTTACTTTTGAAAGGAGATTTATTTATTCATGGCTAAAAAAGAGTTTAAAGCTGAATCCAAAAGACTGCTGGAAATGATGATTAACTCCATTTATACGCAGCGCGAGATTTTTCTGCGGGAGCTGATCTCCAATGCAAGTGATGCCATCGATAAAATCTATTACAAGGCACTGGCCGATGATAGTCTGGTGTTCAATAAAGAGGACTACTACATTAAAGTAAGCGCCAACAAGGATAGCCGCACGTTAACCATTGCCGACACCGGCATCGGGATGACGCAGGAAGAGCTGGAGAACAATCTGGGGATTATCGCGAACAGCGGCTCGTTTGCTTTTAAGAAGGATAATGAAGCCAAGGACGGACACAATATCATCGGACAATTCGGGGTCGGATTCTATTCCGCATTCATGGTGGCTGACGATGTGACCGTAATCAGTAAGGCGCTGGGCAGCGAGCAGGCGTTCAAATGGGAATCCCAGGGTGCGGACGGCTACACGATTGAGCCTTGTGAGAAGGATACGGTCGGTACCGAAATTACGCTGAAGATCAAAGAGAACACCGAGGACGATAACTACGACGAATTCCTGGAAGAATACCGTCTGAAATCAATCATCAAGAAGTATTCGGACTTTATCCGCTTCCCGATCAAGATGGACATTACCAGCAAACAGCCTAAGGAAGATGCTGAGAATGAATTCATCGATGTCACCGAAGAGCAGACGGTCAACAGCATGGTGCCGATCTGGCGCAAGAACAAGAAAGAGCTGACCGAAGAAGATTACAACAACTTCTATGCAGAGAAGCGTTACGGGTTCGACAAGCCGCTGAAGCACATTCACATCAGTGCGGACGGCGCAGTGGTCTACAACGCGATTCTGTTCATTCCGGAGAATACTCCGTTTGACTACTATACCAAGGAATATGAAAAAGGCCTGGAGCTCTACTCCAACGGCGTGCTGATTATGAACAAATGCGCCGATCTGCTGCCGGATTACTTCAGCTTCGTCAAGGGGATGGTCGATTCCGAGGATCTGTCGCTCAATATCTCCCGTGAGATGCTGCAGCATGACCGCCAGCTGACGATGATTGCTAAGAACATTAAGAGCAAGATCAAGAGCCAGCTCCTGAGCCTGCTGAAGGATGAGCGCGAGCAGTATGAGACGTTCTACAAGTCTTTTGGCAGACAGCTGAAGTTCGGGGTCTATAACGACTACGGTATGGAAAAAGAAACACTGCAGGACCTCCTGATGTTCCACTCCTCCAAGGAGAAGAAGCTGGTCACGCTGGCTGAATATGTAGAGAGAATGCCGGAAGACCAGAAATATATCTACTACGCTTCGGGTGAATCGGTAGAGCGCATTGAGAAGCTGCCGCAGACCGAAATGGTGCTGGACAAGGGCTATGAGATTCTCTACTTCACCGATGATATCGATGAATTCGCAATCAAGATGATCATGGCTTATAAGGAGAAGGAGTTCAGAAATGTCTCCAGCGGCGACTTGGGGATTGAAGAGAGTGCCGAGGATAAGCCATCCGAAGAGGAAGAGAATGAGAACAAGGGATTGTTCGAAGCCATGCAGGGCATTCTGTCCGGCAAAGTGAAGGCGGTCAAAGCCTCCAAGCGGCTGAAATCCCATCCGGTCTGCCTGTCCACCGAAGGCGAGCTGACAATCGAGATGGAGAAAATCCTCAAGGCCATGCCTAACGGCGGCCAGGATGTGCAAGCGGACAAGGTGCTGGAAATCAACATTCACCATGATGTCTTCAAGTCTCTGAAAGCGGCTGCCGAAGGCGACAAGGAGAAGCTGGGACTGTACACCAACCTCTTGTATAACCAGGCGCTGCTGATCGAAGGACTGCAGGTTAATGATCCGGTGCAGTTCACGAACGATATTTGTAAAATCATGGTCTAACACCGGCGCTGCCGCCGGGCTGTTGACCTTGACTGATTAAAAGACCCCGCGACTGGCTGCTTAGGCCGGCGCGGGGTCTTTTTGGAAAGAATTTATATGTTTTGTGGGATTATTTAGTGCATATATGGAAAGCGTCCTACGGCAGGATGACCGGCACAGATAATGGACATCCTCCAGAAGGGAAGGGCCTGAACGTATTCACAGTGACTTGAAGGTCTCGATGAACTTGGTAGCCAGGGACGACAAATATTTATCCTTCATCCATACGGCGGCCACGCGGGTGCGCAGGGTCTCGCAAAGGATCTCTTTGTAGATCAGGTTGCTGTGATTGGCCAGCTCAAACGCCGACTTGGGTACAATTCCGATCCCGAGTCCCGCATTGGCCCAGAGCAGCGTGGTCCGCGCATCATCATTCATACAGAAGATCTGCGGCTCGAAGCCGTGCTCCAGGCAGGTCTCGCGGATGAGCTGCTCGAAGCGGCGGTAGATAATCAGCGGTTTGTCCTGCAGCTCGCCAAGCTGAGCAGCACTCTGGCTAGGGGCCCAGTCATAATCAGCGGCCATCACCGCGATCATCGGCTCCGAATGGAAATACAGGCATTCCAGATTGCTGGTGTTGAACGGGGTGCGGATAATGCCCACCTCAACAATGCCCTTGTTCAACAAGTCGATAATCATGAACGTATTGCCTTCATGAATCTCAAAGGTTACGCCCGAATAGCGCTTATGAAACGCTGCCAGCGGCTCGTGCAGCAGGGTAGCGCCTGATGAAGAGACCGTTCCAATGGTAAGGCTCCCCTTCAGTCCTTTGGCATAGTCGCTGATCTCCCGGGCGGTGGAGTCCGTTAACTCCAGAATCTGCTGGGCCCGGTTACGCAGAATGATTCCGGCATCCGTCAGCTGGATGCTGCGCGGTCCGCGCTCCACCAGCTTGACTCCGAGCTCCTCCTCCAGCAGCTTGAGCTGCTGGCTGAGCGGGGGCTGGGCCATCTGCAGCTTCCTGGCTGCGGATGTAATTTGTCCTTCCTCGGCAATCGCCAGGAAATACTTTAATTGGCGGATATCCATGGTTGAGCCTCCATTTGTAAGGGTTATGACATACGTTATCCATATGGGATGGATACGAAACCAATATTATGAATATGTAAGCGGGTATGACATAATCATAACGGGTCTTTTATTTTTTTCAAGAAGGATTACATACTACGCTAAGTTAGGTGAGGATGAATGTGCACAAAATTGCAGTATTCTTAAAACCGTACAAGAAAGAAGTGACAATTGGGCCGATTTTCAAGCTGCTGGAGGCGATTCTCGAGCTGCTGCTGCCAACGATCGTAGCCCTGATCATCAACAACGGAATTGGCAAGCAGGATAGCAGCTACGTCTACCGGATGGGGTCCCTGATGGTGCTGATGGCTATTCTGGGCTTCGCCTGCTCCATGGTATGTCAATATTATGCGGCGCGGGCCTCACAGGGGTTCGGCACCACGCTGCGCAACAAAATGTTCAAGCACATCTCTTCGCTGTCGTATGCCGAGCTGGATGTCATCGGCACGCCTTCGCTGATCAACCGGATCACTAACGACGTTAACCAGCTGCAGGTGGCAGTAGCTATGCTCATCCGGCTGGTCATCCGTGCGCCATTCATCTGTATCGGGGCTATTATTATGGCGATGATTCTGGATTTCCGTCTGTCGCTGATCCTGATTGCCGCTACTCCGGTATTCGGAGTCATTCTGTACTTCATTATTACGCGCAGCTCGCCAATGTACCGCGAATATCAGGCGAAGCTGGACCGTCTGGCGCTGGTGCTCAGCGAGAATCTCTCAGGCATCCGGGTGATCCGGGCCTTCGCCGAGAGCCGCCGCGAGAAGCAGCGCTTCAATGAAGCCTCTGAGGATCTGACGCAGACGGCCATCCGTGTCGGACGGATCTCTGCTTGGCTGGGACCGATGACGACACTGGTAGTGAACGCGGCGATTATTGCCATTCTATGGGCAGGCGGCCTTCATATTGAAGCCGGGAGTCTGTCGCAGGGTGAGATTATTGCATTCATTAACTATGTAACCCAGATCCTGCTGGCCCTGATCGTAGTCTCCAATCTGGTCATTCTGTTCACCAAGGCCTCGTCGTCTGCGAATCGCATCAATGAGGTGCTGGCGATGACAGCTTCGGTTGTTGAAGTGCCTGCTCATGCACCTGCTGCGAAGCGGGACGGAGCAGCGCCGGTGATTTCCTTCCGCAATGTCTCTTTCGGCTATAACACGACCGGTGAGCTGGCCCTGGAAAATATCTCTGTAAATATCCTCAAGGGGCAGACGGTAGGATTAATCGGCAGTACCGGCTCGGGCAAGAGCACCTTCGTGAATCTGATTCCGCGCTTCTACGACGCTGTGGAAGGGGAGGTTAGGGTCGAGGGTGTAAACGTACGGGACTACCGCCTGGAGCAGCTGCGCAGCAGAATAGGCATCGTGCCGCAGAAGGCGGTGCTGTTCACCGGCACGATTGCTGAGAATATCCGCTGGGGGAAGGCGTCTGCTACCCGGGACGAGATCATGGCTGCAGCGGCGGTTGCCCAGGCAGAGGAGTTCATCACCCGGCTGCCGGAAGGGCTGGATACGCTGGTGGCACGCGGCGGGCATAACCTGTCCGGTGGCCAAAAGCAGCGCCTGACCATTGCCCGCGCTGTCGTCGGACGTCCGCCGATTCTCATCCTGGATGATTCCTCCAGTGCGCTGGACTTCGCTACGGATGCGGCACTGCGCCGCGCACTAAGCAAGAACAGTACAGATATGACCGTACTGCTTGTATCCCAGCGGGTGAGCACAGTAAGGCAGGCTGATCAGATTATCGTCTTCGATGAAGGCCGGATCGCCGGAATCGGTACGCATGAAGAACTGCTGGAGAGCTGCGCAGTCTATCAGGAAATCTGCATGTCACAGCTCTCAAGTGAGGAGGCTTTACAATGACCAGTACAATGACCTGGAAACGTCTGTTTCAATATACCCGTGAGTACCGGAAAATAACGTATGGAGCTATCTTCTGCGCCATCCTGAGCGTGGTTGCCAGCCTGATCGGGCCGCTCCTGATTGGCCGCGCCATCGACCATATGATCGGACCGGACCGGGTGGAGTTCCCGGAAATTCTGCGCCTGCTGCTGATTCTGGGCAGTGTATATCTGGTCGGCAGCTTCTTCGGCTGGCTGCTCACTTATTATACGAATAAGCTGGCGTTCCGCACGGTCTATGACCTGCGCCGCGAGCTGTTTGACAAGCTGGACGCCCTGCCGCTGAAGTTCCATGATAACCATCCCCAGGGCGACAGCATCAGCCGGTTCGTGAACGACATGGATGCCGTCTCTGACGGACTGCTGCAGGGCTTCTCTACGCTGTTGACGGGGATCGTAACCATTGCCGGGGCCATCGGGCTGATGCTCTACATCAGCCCGATAATGACACTGGTGGTGCTGCTGTCTGCCCCGGCAACCTTCTTCGTTGCCCGCTTCATTACGATGCGCTCCCAGCAGCTGTTCCGTGAGCAGGCCAAGATTCTCGGGGGGCTGAACGGCTATGTTGAGGAAATCGTCGGCGGGCAGAAGGTGGTGCAGGCTTATCATTACGAGGACCGCTCCTTTGCAGGCTTTGCGGAGCGGAATAATGAGCTGTACAAGACAGGGACGAAATCGCAGTTCTATGGCTCGCTCTCGAACCCGACTACGCGGCTGGTTAATAATATCACCTTCTCGCTGATTGCGATGATCGGAAGTGTGCTTGTTATCGGAGACCTGTTCTCCGTAGGGGATCTGTCCAGCTTCCTGATCTATTCCAGTCTGTTCGCGAAGCCGTTCAATGAGATAACCGGCGTGATCACACAGCTGCAGTCCGCCACAGCTTCGGCGCAGCGGATCTTCACCATTCTGGATCTCCCGCAGGAAGCGCCGGACCAGCCGGATGCGTATGTGATGGAGAACAGCCGGGGGACGATCACCTTCGACAAGGTAAGCTTCGCTTATACACCGGAGCGCCCGCTGATTAAGGACTTCAGCCTGGAGGTGAAGCCGGGCACACGCGTGGCGATTGTCGGCCAGACCGGGGCGGGCAAGACCACGCTGGTCAACCTTCTGATGCGCTTCTATGAAGTGGACAGCGGAACGATCCGGATTGACGGAGTAGATATTACCTCCATCACCCGCGACAGTCTGCGGCGCAATTTCGGCATGGTGCTGCAGGAGACCTGGCTGTACGGGGCTTCCATCCGCGACAACATTGCTTACGGCAAGCCGGAGGCCTCCGAAGCAGAGGTGATTGCGGCCGCCAAGGCCGCGAATGCGCACAGCTTCATCAAGCGCCTCCCCGAAGGCTATGACACCAGGATCAGCACCTCGGGAGATAATCTCTCCCAGGGCCAGAAGCAGCTCCTCACCATTGCCCGCGTCATGCTGGTTGATCCGCCGATGCTCATTCTGGATGAGGCGACCAGCAGCATTGATACGCTGACAGAGGCGCGGATACAGAAGGCCTTCCTGGCGATGATCACCGGGCGGACCAGCTTCGTCATTGCCCACCGGCTGTCCACGATCCGCGAGGCGGACCTCATCCTGTTCATGAAGGATGGAGATATCGTGGAGAGTGGAACGCATGACGGGCTGCTGGAGAGCGGAGGCTACTACGCCCGCTTGTACAACAGCCAGTTTACGGCGGTGTAGGAATACGGTTAATTTAAATAGCTGCGGCAGCACTTCTCCGGAAGTGCGCCGCAGCTATTTTTATTGTATGCGAAAAACCGAACACATTGGGCTGGCGCGGATGCATGTGGCCAAATGCAGGTGAAAAACCGAACAAATTGTGCTGTATCGAGTTCCATGGGCCAAATGTAGGCGAAAAACAGGCATGACAAGACAGAGGCCTTGTCACCCCCAGGAATGAAAATAAGTGGGTGGCATCCGTCGCATCCATTCTAAATGAGGCTGGA
>NZ_JAGGLV010000038.1 GCF_017874735.1 Paenibacillus silagei | reverse complement strand
AACACGACCGTTAAGCCCTCCAGCGCCGATGGTACTTGGACCGAAGGGTCCTGGGAGAGTAGGACGTTGCCAAGCACACAAGACCACTGTTGATTTCTCAACAGTGGTCTTTTTGTATATCCGGTGATGCCGCCGAAATTTGTTCTATTGTCCACTGGAGACGGACTTTAGTCCAAGAATTCGCTTACCGGAGGGCGGATTGCCTAATCCCTTCACAGAGCGGTGTAATATTCTTGACAGGCCAAATGCCCTTTGCTAAGATGGACAATAATATATTTTTGGACAAGCCTCTCAAACCTTAACAGAAGACACAATTATGTATAACTCCCAGGCCTCTACTGCTGTCTATCGGGTATGGACTTGACGCAGGAGTTTCTTTATTCATAAGTTGGCGGGCGGGTAGAGAAAAGAATTTAGAGGAGGAATGACCCAGGTGTGGGAAGATAAGTTTGGTAAAGAGGGATTCACTTTTGATGATGTGCTGCTGGTTCCGCGTAAATCCGAGGTATTGCCTAAGGAAGTGGACTTAACCACTGTACTCAGCAAGAATGTGAAGCTGAATATCCCTTTGATGAGTGCAGGTATGGACACAGTCACAGAAGCCGCTATGGCGATTGCTATCGCCCGTGAGGGCGGGATCGGCATCATTCATAAGAATATGTCCGTGGAGCAGCAGGCAGAAGAGGTGGACCGTGTGAAGCGCTCAGAGAGCGGGGTTATTACCAATCCATTCTCACTTACGCCGGACCACTGGGTATCCGATGCTGAAGTTCTGATGGGCAAATACCGCATTTCGGGTGTGCCTATCGTAAATGAAGAGGGCAAGCTTGTCGGTATTCTGACGAACCGCGACTTGCGTTTCATCCATGATTTCAATATTCAGATCAAAGAAGTGATGACTCATGAGAATCTCGTTACAGCTGCTGTAGGAACCACTCTTCAGGAAGCGAAAGGCATTCTGCAGCGCCACAAGATTGAGAAGCTGCCACTGGTAGACGAGCATAATATTCTCAAAGGTCTCATTACTATTAAAGATATAGAGAAAGCTATCCAGTTCCCCAACGGTGCCAAGGATGCTCACGGACGTCTGCTGGTTGGAGCGGCAATCGGGATTTCCAAGGACACGCTGGAACGGACTGAAGCACTGGTAAAAGCCGGTGTGGACCTGATTACCGTGGATTCCGCACATGGCCATCACATCAATATTATCGATGCAGTGCGTAAGCTGCGCGAGACTTATCCTGACCTAACCATCGTAGCCGGTAATGTGGCTACAGGCGAAGCTACCCGGGAATTGATTGAAGCAGGAGCCTCCGTAATCAAGGTGGGTATTGGTCCAGGCTCTATCTGTACTACCCGCGTAATTGCCGGTATAGGTGTTCCGCAGGTTACCGCGATCTACGATTGTGCGACAGTAGCCCGTGAATACGGCATTCCGGTGATTGCAGACGGAGGAATTAAGTACTCTGGAGAGATTACCAAGGCCATCGCTGCAGGTGCTGCTGCAGTCATGATGGGAAGCCTGTTCGCCGGTACAGAAGAGAGCCCGGGAGAGTCGGAAATCTACCAGGGACGTAAATACAAGGTATACCGCGGCATGGGCAGCATGAGCGCCATGAAGCAGGGCAGTAAAGACCGTTACTTCCAGGATGATGATAAGAAGCTGGTACCGGAAGGCATTGAGGGCCGAGTCGCTTTTAAAGGGCCATTGTCTGACACGGTTCATCAATTGATTGGCGGACTGCGTTCCGGTATGGGCTATTGCGGAACGAAGACATTAGAAGAGCTGCGCAATGATACCTCGTTCATCCGTATCACTGGAGCAGGCCTGCGTGAGAGTCATCCTCATGATGTACAGATCACCAAGGAAGCTCCGAACTATTCTCTATAAGCCGGGAAGAATCGCCTATTTTGTTGACAGGCAGGACTAATTTAGTCCTGCCTGTCTTTTTTTGCAGATACCCCTGTGTTAGAATAGAACAAGCACTGATTTGAGGATTAAAGGAGAGTTAATCATTGAAGGCCAAGCGAAAACTAAGCAGTAAGCAAATTGTGATTAAGACAGCGACAGTAGGTCTGCTTTTAAATATGTTGGCATTTCCTGCGGCTTCTGCGATGGCAGAGGCAGTAACTAAACCGGCTACAACAGAGGCTGGAACCAAGGCGGCGGCTGCCCCTGCCAAAACGGCAGCAGCCAAGATTCCAAGTGTGGAATCGCTGGGACTGAATGTGAAATCTGCAGTGCTGATTGAGCCTACTACAGGGGAGGTTCTGCTCTCATTTAATGCAGACCAGGCGATGCCTCCGGCGAGTATGACGAAGATGATGACAGAATATCTTGTAACTGAAGCTGTAAATAGCGGCAAGATCTCCTGGGACCAGAAAGTTGCTATTCAGGAGAATGCGTCCAAGCAGATCGGGTCTCGGATTTTTCTGGCAGCGGGCGATGAACATACGGTTAAAGAACTCTACATAGCGATGGCGGTAGGCTCTGCCAATGATGCTACAGTTGCTTTGGCTGAACTGGTAGCTGGCTCGGAGCAGCAGTTTGTGACCCAGATGAATGAGACCGCACAGAAGATGGGCATGAAGACGGCTTATTTCATTAATTCCACCGGTCTGGACCGGAAGGACATGCCTGCTAAATACCGGCCTGAAGAGGACCGTGAGACGGTAATGTCTGCGATGGATGCAGCGATTCTGGCCAAATATATTGTCACCGATCATCCGGAGTTTACAGATTTTACGACAATTCAATCGTATAAATTCCGCGAGCGTGATTCGAAGCCGATGATTAACTACAACTGGATGCTGGAAGCCAACAAGAATATCCCCAATTTCAAGGCATACGCTTATCCGGGCCTGGACGGACTGAAGACAGGACATACCACTAACGCCGGTAATTGCTTCACGGGTACTGCGGTGCGTGACGGCATGCGTCTAATCAGCGTAGTTATGGGAGCGGACTCTGAGGCCCACCGTTTCACCGAAACGAAGAAGGTGCTGGATTTTGGCTTCAATAATTTCGAGATTAAGCAGGTAGTTGCGCCTAAGGCTGTGATTGCCGGCACTGAGACTGTGCCTGTGCTGAAGGGCAAGAATAAAGAGGTATCCGTAGTAACGGATGCTGGTGTAACATTCATGGTCCCTAAGGGTACTGTATCGCCGCAGATCAAGACCACTGTGGTCACGAATGATCCGGCTACGCTGGTCGCACCGATTGCCGGAGCCAGCAAGGTAGGTAAGGTCACGTACTCCTATAAGATTGAAGGAATGAATCAGACGCAAGAGAAGACGGTGAACCTGATTACTGCCGAGGAAGCGGAGAAGGCGGGCTGGTTCAAGCTGCTGCTGAGAGCCATAGGTGATTTTTTCGGTGATCTGTTCAAAGGAATTAAAAATCTGTTCTAACCTTAACAGGTGCACAGGTACTAGCTTCACGACAAAATCCCAGTAAATAGGTTGTATATATTACAGCCTTGCGGTAAAATAACATGTTAGATTAGGTTAGATCTAACGGGAGGCGTAGATATGGAAACAGGAACATCGCGAGTCAAAAGAGGCATGGCAGAAATGCAAAAAGGCGGCGTCATTATGGACGTCATGAATGCAGAGCAGGCGAAAATTGCCGAGGCCGCAGGCGCAGTAGCCGTAATGGCCCTGGAGCGTGTACCTTCTGATATCCGCGCTGCGGGTGGTGTCGCACGTATGGCCGATCCTACTATTGTAGAAGAGGTTATTAAGGTAGTGAGTATCCCTGTAATGGCCAAAGCGCGGATCGGTCACTATGTGGAAGCCAAGGTTCTCGAATCTCTGGGTGTAGACTATCTCGATGAGAGTGAAGTGCTAACTCCTGCCGATGAAGTGTTCCATATCAACAAACGCGAATTCACGGTTCCTTTTGTATGCGGAGCCAAGGATCTTGGGGAAGCGCTGCGCCGGATTAGCGAAGGGGCCTCCATGATCCGCACCAAGGGTGAGCCGGGAACCGGCAACATCGTGGAGGCTGTCCGCCATATGCGCCATATCAACAGCCAGATCCGCAAGGTGACCGGCCTCTCGCTTGATGAGCTATATCATGAAGCTAAGACGCTGGGTGTTCCGTATGAGCTGCTGCTGGAGGTTCATGAGCTGGGCAAGCTGCCTGTCGTTAATTTCGCTGCCGGTGGTGTAGCTACGCCTGCCGATGCCGCGCTCATGATGCATCTGGGTGCTGATGGGGTGTTTGTCGGCTCCGGGATTTTCAAATCGGACAATCCTGAGAAGTTCGCCCGTGCCATCGTCGAAGCGACAACCCACTTCACGGACTACAAGCTGATTGCTGAAGTATCCAAGAATCTGGGCGCTCCGATGAAGGGGATTGATATCGCCACGTTGTCCCCGGCTGAACGCATGTCGGAACGCGGCCGATAATAGAGAGAAGGCTTCCGGATGAGAATTGGAGTGTTAGCGCTTCAAGGCGCTGTTACAGAGCATATTGTCAGTATTGAGAAGACCGGCGCGCAGGGCCTGCCTATTAAGCGTGTAGAGGAGTTAGACAGGGTAGATGGTCTGATCATTCCCGGCGGTGAGAGTACGACGATTGGCAAATTGATGCGCAAATATGGCTTTATTGAGGCTGTTCGTGAGTTCGCGGGTCAAGGGAAGCCTATTTTCGGCACATGCGCCGGGATGATCGTTCTGGCGAAGCGGATTGCCGGAGACGAGGCCGGTCATCTGGAGCTGATGGATATTACCGTGGCCAGGAATGCCTTTGGCCGCCAGCGGGAAAGCTTTGAATGTGATCTCGAGGTTAAGGGGATTGCTGAGCCTGTGCGGGCGGTATTTATCCGCGCTCCGCTTATTGAAGAGGTGGGTCCTGATGTTGAGGTGCTTACGCTCTATAAGGATGAGATTGTAACGGCGCGCCAGGGCAATCTGCTGGCCTGCTCGTTTCACCCGGAATTGACTGATGATTACAGGCTGCATCAATATTTTGCCGACATGGTAGAGGACCGTATTGCAGCCAATCTATAGAACCGCATATAAGGACACTTTGACTCTTTCAAAGCTGCAAACAAAACAGCATTTTGAAAGAGTTTGGGCTGTTTTCAGGAGGGAAACTTTGTGTTAGATGTTAAAGTATTGCGCAGCGATTATGCAAGAGTAGAAGAGGCACTGAATAAAAGAGGAAAGTCGCTGGATTTGATTGCCGGCTTCCCGGCTCTGGATCAGCGCCGCCGTGAGCTGCTTCAGGAGACAGAAGGGCTCAAGAACCGCCGGAACACTGTATCCGGAGACGTAGCCAAGAAGAAGAAGAACAAGGAACCGGCTGATGATCTGATCGCAGAAATGCGTACGGTATCTGACCGGATTAAGGAATTAGATGATGAGGTGCGTGAGCTTGAGGTCAAAATTGACGAGCTGACGATGAGCATCCCGAATATTCCGCATGAATCGGTGCCGGTAGGTACCTCCGAGGCAGACAATGTCGAAGTGCGCCGCTGGTCAGAGCCTACAGAGCTTGGTTTCACTCCGAAATCTCACTGGGAGCTGGCGCAGCAGCTGGATATCATTGATTTTGAGGCAGCGGCGAAGGTTACGGGTTCCCGGTTTGTCTTCTATAAAGGACTGGGTGCCAGATTGGAACGTGCCCTGATCAATTTCATGATGGACCTGCACAGCGGGGAACATAACTATGAAGAGATGCTGCCGCCTTATATTGTTAATAAGGACAGCCTCTATGGAACGGGACAGCTGCCGAAATTCGAAGAGGATCTGTTCAAGCTGCGGGATACAGAGTATTATCTGATTCCTACGGCGGAAGTGCCTGTGACGAACTATTACCGTGAAGAGATTATGACAGCTGGCGATCTGCCGAAGTATCATGTGGCCTATAGCTCTTGCTTCCGCTCGGAAGCCGGTTCTGCCGGACGCGATACCCGTGGTCTAATCCGCCAGCATCAGTTCAACAAGGTGGAACTGGTGAAGCTGGCCAGCCCGGAGAGCTCCTATGAGGAGCTGGAGAAGATGACAGCCGATGCTGAGCGTGTCCTGCAGCTTCTGGGACTGCCCTACCGCGTCCTGCTGCTCTGTACGGCAGATATGGGCTTCACCTCTGCCAAGACGTATGACCTTGAGGTGTGGCTGCCTGAGAGCGGCATGTACCGCGAGATCTCCTCATGCTCTAATACCGAGGACTTCCAGGCGCGCCGGGCCAATATCCGTTACCGCAAGGAGCCGAAGGCGAAGCCTGAATTCGTGCATACGCTGAATGGCTCTGCCCTGGCTGTAGGGCGTACGGTAGCAGCTATTCTGGAGAATTACCAGCAGGAGGACGGAAGTGTGCTGATTCCGGAATGCCTGCAGCCGTATATGCGTAATGTGAAATCCATTTCTGCAAAAACAGCTCAATAATAATAGTTGCATATTATTTGCGGGGCGTGGTATAATTCCTAATGCATGTGAAATTTCAGTGCATTGGAGAGGTACCGAAGCGGTCATAACGGGGCGGTCTTGAAAACCGTTAGGGTGCAAGCCCACATGGGTTCGAATCCCATCCTCTCCGCCATTCCTTTACATCTAAATAAGTGCAGATAGAAGCCGTTCTCTCAGGAGGACGGTTTTTTTGTCTGAAATATAAGAATTTATATTTTTCACGCTATAAATTATCCTTCTATTTCTCGCCAAAACGGTACCGTCCTTTAAAAGGACGGCAATGCCGTTTCCACTTGCCAAGGCCTCTTTTTCACAGAAGCGGTTCCAACGGGAATAAAAAGCCGTCTTTCTCCGCAATGTATTAGAGAGGAGGCTGATAATAAAGATGGACCGACAATTGCAAGTAGATCAGCAGAGTCTGGTGTCTGCCTGGCAGGAGCGGCTGCCGGAACTGATGGAGAGTGGGGACAGCTTCAGTGTGCAGGGGGATGCGGCGAACCAGAACAGTCTGCTCATCCATTTCAATGCAGCGGGACGGCAGGGGTATTCTCTGGATTTCCGCTGCACCTATGTGGATAGCCGCGAGGTTGCTGTAGATTTGCTTGACGCCGAACAGGCCGGGGTACACGCGGATGAGCAGCTGGATGCTGTTCAGCTTTTGGCGCAGCAGTATACGAGACAGATTCATGAGTGCGCACAGGCCCTTCAGGGCTTAACTAATCCATAGGAGGTAATCGAAGTGAGCAAACCCAAGAGCATGCCTCTACCCGGCGTACAGCAGGACAACCAGGGGCCCCGCAAGGAGCACCATTCTTCAGGTCCGGCGCCGTTATCCGGGTCTAAAAAGGTGAAGCAGGCCAACCATGTGGACCATAATAATCCGCAGGGTTAAACACATTTAACAATGAAAATGAAGAGAAATGTTTCTCATAATTGCCAAATGGTTTATCATTAGGGAGGGGAAAGAAACTTTTTACATGGGAGAGGAGAAAAATAATGAACAAAAAGTGGGGGTTATCCGCTGCCGCGTTACTGTTAACTGCTGCAGTAATTCTGCCGGGTTGTGCAAAGAAAGAGGAGCCGAAGGAGGCTCTGACTTCAGCTGCAGCCAAAGCTACAGCTATGACATCTTACGAAATGAAGAGTAAGGTGGTCATTAACGATCTGACGATAGACACCGGTACTAATGAGGCTGACGCTTCGACGGGTCAGATTCTAAGCATGCTTAAGAATGCAGAGCTTACGATTGATGGAGTCTATCAGGCTGAGCCGATGCAGACAGAGCTTACAACGGTTCTGAATCTGAAGGGGGATATGGCTATGTCCTTCACGGTTCCGATGGTTATGTCCGGACAGAAGCTGTACGTCAAAGTGCCTTCGATTCCGTTCCTGCCGATTCCTGAGACGATTGTCAATAAATTCGTAGAGGTGGATCTGAAGAAGCTGGCCGAAGAGCAGGGAACAGAATTCAATCCTGCGCAGATGGATGCACAGAAAGTGCAGAAGCTGTCGAATGAAGTGATGAATACGCTGCTGGGCGAGTACGATGAAGCGAAATACTTCAACAATATCAAACCTAAGGATGCCGGCCTGCCTGAAGGCGTAGATGCCAAGCAGGTGGTTCAGTTCCAGGTAACCAATGATAATGTCAAAGAGGCGCTTACGATCCTCGTGAACAACGCATTGCCTAAGATCATGGATATTTTGAGTAAGGATGAATATAAAGATCTGCTGCAGGTTGACTCCGCTGATCTGGCCAAAGCCAAGGAAGAGCTGCAATCCAGCGAAGCACGTGCCGAGTTTGATAAGAGCCTGGCTGATCTGAATAAATATCTTACCATTAACCAGTTCCACCTGAACACTGCGGTTAATAAAGATGACTATCCGGTATACCAGGATATGCTCATGGACATCAAGGTTAATGATCCTGACAAGGGTGAGAACGTTACCTTATCTATGAATGCAAGCAACCAATACAGTAAGATCAATGAGAAGCAGACCTTCAAGATTGGCATTCCGCAAGGCGATGATGTCATTACTCTGGAAGAGCTGCAGCAGCAATTCGGAGGCATGGGTACGGGTACTTATTAATACCATAGTTCCGCACGCCAAAAACCCGTATGAGCATATTGCGCTCATACGGGTTTTTGTGTGGACATATGAAGGTTAAGGGGATTCCTGTCCCTCTGGCAGGAATTCCTCAGCCAGAATGGCGTAGGTGCGGTGATCCTGCCATTCGCCGTTGATCCGGATGAAGCGGCGCGCGAGTCCTTCGGCCTGGAAGCCGTTCTTCTCCAGCACTCTGCGTGAACCGGTATTATGGGGCAGGATGGCAGCCTGTACCCGGTGAAGCCCCAGAGAGCGGAAGG
Source organism: Paenibacillus silagei (assembly GCF_017874735.1). Lineage (GTDB taxonomy): Bacteria > Bacillota > Bacilli > Paenibacillales > Paenibacillaceae > Paenibacillus_AQ > Paenibacillus_AQ silagei. The sequence continues at coordinate 37,146 of NZ_JAGGLV010000038.1, read as the reverse complement.
CATACCCGAGGATCAGGTGTACGGCGGCACTGGTATAGCCTTGCCCCTGCTGCTCATGATCGATCAGATAGCCGATATCGCAGAATTGACCGACTCCCCGCACTACATTGGAGATCGTAATCTGGCCGATCAGCTCGCCGCTGAGCAGATAAATCCCGAACATATACGCGCTGTCCTGCTGCGCATCCAGGATACGCTGGTTAATCAGCTGCCGCTGGCTCTCCAGGGTGAAGTAGTCTTCACTGCGCAGGGGCTCAAATTGCTGGTGTGCGGTTCGGTTACGCAGACGGAGGCTAAGCAGCTCTTCGGCATCCGTAAGCTCCAGCAGCGAGAGATAGATCCCCTGTGCATTGTTATACAGCTTGTACGACATCTGGCATTCTCCTTATGAGCATAATATAAGTGTTAATGGGCGTTCTAGAGCTTCGCAGGCCGCTTCCGCAGCTTGCGGAAGAAGGAGGTCAGCAGCTCCGCGCATTCCTCCTGCAGCACGCCCTGGATGACCTCTGTACGGTGATTAAAGCGAGATTCCTCCAGCAGGTTCATCAAGGTCCCTGCACAGCCGGCTTTGGGGTCTGGAGTGCCATACACGGTGAGTGGCACCCTGGACTGCACCATCGCTCCTGCACACATAGGACAAGGCTCCAGGGTAACATAGAGCTGGCAATCGAGCAAACGCCAGGAGCCCAGGGCTGTACTGGCTTCCCGGATCGCTACCATCTCCGCATGGGCAGTGGAGTCAAGAGTCGTCTCACGCAGATTATATCCGCGGCCTATAATTTGGCCTTCGTGGACGACCACGGCACCAATCGGCACTTCGCCCAAGGCCTCGGCCTTGCGGGCTTCTCCTATCGCTTCTGTCATCCAATGTTCATGAATGGCCCGCTCCTCCGCCGGCAGTTCTTCAAGCCTGGTATTCAAATGCATCTTCCCTTCTTCTATGCCCATTGTACAACGAACAAATATTCGTTCTTAACAAATTGTGGACAACTCTGTGGATAACGGCCGACTTATACACAAAATTGTGCACATCGCGATTTGGCAAAATGTTTATATGTGCATAACCTGTGGATGGTTTCTTACCTATTGTAGTGAAACTGCCCCGATAATTCAATATCTGCCAGCACCCGGCTGTGGGGAAAGGCCTTTTCAAATGGGAGGGCAAAAGGTATGATTATGTTGAATGCCCGCTAGGATTTACCAGCGGATAAGAGGTGAACAATACGCTTGTCCATAAAAACGAAATTATCAGCGATTATATTTGGCTCGGTGCTCTTAATCTTGATGCTTAATCTTTCGCTCAATCTTTATGCTGCCCGGAATAATCTGCGTAATGAGAGTGTAAGCAACATGAAGATCACTGCGAAGCAGGTTGCAGTATCGGTGGAGCAGAGCGGCTACAGCTCGAATTACGTGCAGGATAAAATTGCCCAGAACCTGCGCTTGACCGCCATTCTGGCGTCCTATGAGCTGGACCCGGATATCAGGAATATTACCAATCAACAATTGAAGGCGCTATCCACCAAGCTGGGGGTGTCGAATATCTCTCTGCTGGTGAAGACTGCGGATGATATTATCGTAGCCAAATCTTCAGATCCTGCAGAGATTGGACTTTCGACCAGAGGCATGGGTTTTTGGTATGTGGCTTTTCTGGAGCTGTTTGCAGGCCAGCGGGTATCTGTCGATCAGGGGCAATCCCTGGAGAATTTCTGGTCCGGGCCGTTTGAATATTCAACCTCCAATCCGGAGTATATTGATAAATGGGGTTATTATTATGACGGGGCACGCAATTATATCATAGATCCGTTCGTCCGGAGCACAGCGGTAAGCGATTATGTCAAAATTATGAGTCCCGATGAGATCATCCAGGAATCCAAAGCTGTAAATCCCGGAATTCTGGAGATTACGGGAATCAATCCGAAGACCTTCGGGGCCTCAAGCATGCTGCCTGATGGTACAGATCCCAAGAACACGAAGCTGCGGAACCGCCCTATTCAGTACGGAACCTATTCCTACGGCAATATTGCAGAGGACAAGGCGGCAATCCGTGAAGCATTGAACAAGGGCGAGCCGGTAACGCTGGATACGAAGGCATTGGGTAAAAGAGTACTCAAAAGCTTCATTCCGATTGAGCGGCCGGGAGCGGCGGATTATGTGATCAGTGTAGTCATGGACTACCAGGCGATCTCCTCAGTCATCCGCGAGCAGCTGTTCAATAATATCACCACCTCGGTCCTGCTGCTTATTATCTTTCTCTTGGCGAGTTATGTCCTGGCGGGTGTTGTTACACGCCCGATTCAGGATATACTGGCTAAGGTCAATGATGTGGCCAAGGGCAAGTTCGAGCCCCCGCTTAATGTATCCAGCCGCGATGAGCTTGGACAGCTGGCCCAGCGCATTAATGCGATGACCTCACATCTGCTGCAGCACACGAACCGGCTGGGGCAGACACTGGAGGAGAACCGTGCGGTTAAGGAGCATCTGGAGTCGGTCATTAACGGCACTTCGGATGCCATCCACACGGTGGATATGGAAGGGCGGATCATTAGTACGAACAGAGCGTTCGAGGATCTCTATGGATGGGGCGCTGCGGATGCTCTGGTCAAGCCGCCTTATCTGGTTCCGGCCACTGTGCAGCAGCAGGAGAGTATACGATTGCAGCAGCTTAAGGACGGGGCATCTCTGCCGCCTGTGGAGACCGTCAGGCTGAAGCGTGACGGTTCCCTGGTAGAGGTCAGCGTCAGCAGCTCGGTTATCCGGGATGAAGAGGGCCAGCCGCAGTCGGTTGTCCATGTATCCCGTGACATGACCGAGCGCAATCGGATCGAGGAGCTGCTCAGACGCTCGGAGAAGCTGACTACAGTCGGCCAGCTTGCCGCAGGCGTTGCCCATGAGATCCGTAATCCCTTGACCACCCTGCGGGGCTTCCTGCAGCTTCAGCAGGAGAAGAAGGTTCTCGTTCCGCTGCATATAGATCTGATGCTCTCGGAGCTGGACCGGATCAATATGATTGTCAGTGAGTTCCTGATTCTAGCGAAGCCGCAGGCTGTTCATTTCCAGCAAAGGGATCTGCGGCATATTGTCGGCGATGTCATCTCCCTGCTGGACAGTCAGGCCCACCTGTTCGGCATTGAATTTACCACACATTTCTCGGGAGTACCCGCCATGGTGCACTGTGAGGAGAATCAGCTGAAGCAGGTATTTATCAATGTAATCAAAAATGCGATCGAAGCGATGCCGGACGGGGGAACGATTACGGTGGAGCAGCAGGAGCAGGATGATTCTGTGGTTGTTGTGATCACGGATGAGGGCGGAGGCGTCCCTGAGGATATGCTGCCCAAGCTGGGAGAACCGTTCTTTACGAACAAAGAGTCCGGAACCGGTCTCGGCTTGATGGTCAGCCAGCGGATCATTCAGGCCCATAAGGGCAGCCTGGAGATTAGAAGCGAGTATGGCCGGGGGGCACAGGTAATTATCAAGCTGCCTGAAGCGAAGGAGCCAGTACCTCCGGCCGTTATGAATATAGAACGGAGTGAAGACGAACATGAGAATCAATAAATTCATCAGTGAGACAGGCTATTGTTCACGCCGTGAAGCAGACAAGCTGGTCGAGGGAGGGCGGGTCACCATCAACGGGGAGCCCGCTATGCTGGGCAGCCAAGCCGAGGCCGGGGATATTGTCCTGATTGACGGACAGCCGCTTCAGACGGGCAGCAGGATCGTGTATATCGCCCTTCATAAGCCGGTTGGCATTACCTCTACTACAGAAGCACATATTCAAGGCAATATTGTCGATTTCATAGGGCATGAGGAGCGGATTTTCCCGATCGGGCGGCTCGACAAGGATTCAGAGGGATTGATTCTGCTGACCAATGACGGTGACATTGTTAACAAAATTTTACGCGCAGAAGGCAAGCATGAGAAGGAATATGTGGTCACTGTAGATCGACCCGTCACGCCTTCTTTTCTGACCGGGATGTCCACCGGCGTGAAAATTCTGGGCAGTAAGACACTTCCCTGTGAAATTACGCGTATTAGTGAGCGGGTATTCCGTATCGTGCTGACTGAGGGCAAGAACCGGCAAATCCGCCGCATGTGCAGTGCCTTCGGTTATGAAGTCCGGCGGCTGCAGCGCATCCGGGTAATGAATATCCGCCTTGGCGCACTGAAGACCGGAGAATGGCGGGAGCTGTCCCAGGAAGAGAAGCAAGAGCTGGGGGCTATGCTGAACTATCAGCTGCAATAAGATTATAATGCCCATACCTATAATAAGAGCTGCTCCGATAGACCCTGGTAGGGCCGTTCGAAGCAGCTCTTATTTGTTTCCTTACTATCAGGGAGCTGTTACATTAGAGACATCCGTTGTCTCCGCAGCAGCGTCCTTATATTTACGCAGGATGGATACTTCTACCCGGCGGTTTTTGGCCCGCCCGGCAGCCGTAGCATTGCTAGCGATGGGATGATATTCGCCAGAGCCGGTCGGACTGAACTTCGTCGGGTCCAGGTTGGGATTCAGCAGCAGAATCTTCATGAACTCAAGGGCACGATCTACACTAAGATCCCAGTTCGAGGAGTACGTGCTGTTGGAGATCGGAACATTATCGGTATGCCCCTGCACCAATACTTCATAATCAGGGAATTGCTGCAGCATCGTTGAGATCGACTTAGCCAACTGGCGGGATTCATCTTTCACTACAGCCTGTCCCGAAGCGAAGAGGGCATTGTCGCTAATCGTGATCATCAGCTGGGACTGATTCAGCTTGGTGCTAAGCAAATCGGTCATTCCGTTGTTCTTGATGTACTGGTCGAACTGCTTCTTCAGCTTCTCCAGATCCTCCTGCTCCTTGGCACGGAGCTTGGACAGATCGGAGGTGCCGGTGTTCTTGGCAATCACATTGTTCATTTTATCCTGCTTGCCCTGGTCCAGCTGGGTGCTGGTCGGAGAATCCGACCGGTACTCCAGGACGCCGCCGCCGCCGCTGAGCGCTGAATTGAAGGCTTCAGCCATTTGCTGGAACTTCACGGCGTCCGTAGCGCTCATGGCGTACATAACAAGGAACAGAGCAACCAGCAAGGTCATCAGATCGGAATAGGGAAGCAGCCAGGATTCATCGGCATGCTCTTCATGTTCCTCATGCCTAGTCTTTTTGCTCACTGGAAGCCCCCTCCTTCTCGCTCAGCTTGGCACGCTCGGACGGAGTCAGGAAGACGGACAGCTTCTGGTTGATAGCTATGGTAGACACCCCGGACTGGATAGAGAGCAGACCCTCCACCATCATCAGGCGGACTTCAATCTCGCGTTTGGATATCCGCTTCAGCTTGTTGGCCATAGGGTGCCACATGACATAACCGGTGAATATCCCGAGCAGGGTTGCAATGAAGGCACCGGCAATCGCATGGGCCAGGACGTCCATATTACTCATATCACCCAAGGCGGCAATCAGCCCGATAACAGCCCCGAGTACCCCTAGTGTAGGGGCATACATCCCGGCCTGGGAGAAGATCAAGGCTCCGGCTTTATGTCTGTCTTCAGTGGCATGAATATCTTCCATTAATACATCACGGACGAACTCCTGATCATTGCCGTCAATAATCATCCGCATGCCGTTTCGGAGGAAGTTATCTTCAATTTCATCGACATTGGACTCCAGAGCCAGCAGCCCTTCGCGGCGGGTAATGGATGCCCATTCCATGAACATGGTAATCAGTTCGGGCTTACCGACCATCTTTTTCTTCGTAAACAGGATCTTCAACAGCTTAGGGAAATTCTTGACTTCCGACATCGGAAAGGCCATGAAGATGGAGGCAGCCGTGCCAAGAAAAATAATGACATAGGCAGCGGGGTTATTCAAGCTTGCAAGTGGAGCATGCTTGAGTATCATCCCCCAGATTACTGCGATCAGACCAAACACCAGGCCTAGAATTGTTGAGATTTCCATTTATGCACCTCGTCCATGAGAATTAAGAAGTGATCGACTAACCGCGTAATTCGTCCTTGAACCGCGGGAGAACACTCTGTTCGTAACCAAATCACGTATATTCTTCTTTATCGACATCATTCCCTTTTTTGTGAAGTGATTTTTTCGGCTATAATAGATAAGGTAGGTTATTATTCATCAGCGAAGAAAACGGAGTGATTGATGTGGGAGTTAAGCATGGCAGGGATTACGGTGAAATTCTGGTTGAACTGACAGGAGCCGTTGGACGGATTGCAGACGGGTACATTTTTTTTGAAATGGAGCCTGAAGAGTGGACGAATCTGCCGGAGGAATCGAGGCAGGAGGTCTGGGAGGCGCTTGCGGAAGATCTGTTCTACGCGCTGGGCAACGAGCCGGTCATTCAGGTGGGCAGCGGAGTTGTGATGTACGATAAAGAAACACACCGCATTAATATTCTGCTGGGCGATGAGGATCTGGCTTCGGTCGTTCTTGTATAAAGCAGGGGAAAAATGCGGCAGCGGGTTTGTCCCGGGCATCCGGCCATGTTAAAATTGGAAGTGGAGTACTAATTGCCGGGATGTCAGAATACATTTAATCAAAAATCTTTGGCCTGGCACATCCCTTGGACTTTCAGAAGCTGAGGGATGTTTTATTTGAAGGAGAAGAGCAGGCTGAAGGAACCGTTAACTTAGCAAGGGAGGAAACGAATTGCAATTAACTGAGGAACAACTGCAGGAGCAGATCGGCAAGCTTGAGGGCTGGAAGCTGGAGAGGGATAGGCTGGTGCGCAAATATATGTTCAGTGAATATATGAAGGGAATTGCCTTTGTGGATGAGGTAGCGACAATTTCGGAGGCCTTTGACCATCACCCGCATATCACCATTGATTACAAGACGGTTGTTCTGCGGCTGGCTGCAGATGTGGAGAAGCTTGATCTCCGCCAGGCGCATGAATTTAATGAGGCATTCGAGAAGACCCGCTAGAGGACAAGGCCCCTATGGAGACAACAGGAATATCTAATTAATAGAAATGCCCGTGCAAGGATTGTTCGTTATCCTCGTCACGGGCATTATACATTTAGAATGAGGAGCATGGTGTGAGTACAGGTTGCGGATTATTTCTTCTCGGCCAGCCATAGGGCTACATTCGCAATCTCTTCAGGGGCCAGCCTGTCTTTGAAGGAAGGCATCTGTCCGCGGCCCTTGGTGACTATGCTGTAGATCTGAGCTGCGTCATGCGAAGCCCCTTCCTGCTGCAGGCTGGGTCCCGCCCCGCCCTGAAGCTGGTCTCCGTGGCAGGAGATACAATTGGCCTTCACTGTGGCTTCTGCGCCCGCAGCGTCCAGCACAACCTCCGGCATGGTCGGCTTGTTCTGCTCCGCCACCTCGGATTTACCGGGTAGGGTAAACATTAAGATTACTGCAAAGGCACAGGCGGCAAAAAACAAACCGCTCATGATCCATTTCTGCATCTGCATCCGTCCCTCCATGTAAGCTGCTGTCTCCATTATAGCGGATGGTGAAGCGTTATCATAGTATGTGTGTCAAAAAAATGAACACAAATGATCCATTTTTTGCAAAACTCTCTTGTCTCCGGTGCTATTCCTCATAGACCATGCAATAAAAAGGCTTATTACCGGTCGGAGTGCGGCGTTCATAGGTATCCGTTATGGTGAACCCGCATTTCTGGTAGGCGCGGATGGCGCGCTGGTTCCAGGTCAGCACCTCCAGGTCGATCTCACATTCCGGGTAACGCGACCGTGCTGCCTGCACAATAGCCTTCATGAACAGATGCCCCATTCCATGGCCGCACAGCTCGGGCCGCATTCCGACACCAAGCCGGACTACCCCCTCCATCGGAAAGAGCTGGGCGAAGCCGCACAGATCCCCCTCTCCATTCACAACCGATACATATTGCTCAATGCGCAGCTGCGGGTCTCCGAACTCCACGCCCAGCGCCTGCATCTGCTCCCAGGACATCCAGCCGTAAATATTATACGGCGGCTTGTAGCTCCACTCACAGATCTCAGCGGCATGCTGCGGCTCCATAGGCACCACATAAAAGGTTAGCGGGGAGCTAATCATTAAGGGAGGCCTCCTTCCAAGGGACATAAATTCATTTCTTCTATTAATTATATACAAAAACAGCGAGTTTCGACGCAATTTCCTTACGGAAATGCAGAAACTTGACAAACGCCAAAATATATTTTCCGAAAGCGCAGAATCAGTGTTTTACAAATATAGAGAGGGGTAAGTAATTTTATAGACAAAAAAAGCCCTTCTCCAAGATTTCGGCAAAAATCTCGGAAAAGAGCGTTAGGTTACAAAGGATTATTGTACATCATCGTTGTCTTGGGAATCCGAAGCTACAGTCTTGTAGGCATCTGTACTCATGATTCGCTTGGCGCCAACGTAGCGGTTGACGTAATAGCTGTCACTCAGCGAACTGATGGTTACACCACGTGAGGAAGAGGCATGGGCGAATTCGCCGTCACCAACATAAATACCTACATGGGATATGCCCTTACCGCTTGTATTGAAGAATACAAGATCGCCCGGTCTCATCTCGTCACGGGACACGGCAGAGCCCATCTGATACTGGGAGCCGGATTGATGGGGCAGGTTAATGCCGATCTTATCAAAAACATACATTGTAAATCCGGAGCAATCAAACCCGTTAGTTGATGTACCGCCGGACACGTATTTGGTTCCGATGGCTTTGTCGATCACTTTATCCATTTTGGAATCCGCGAAAGCGCTTCCTGCTCCGATGGTGAAGATAATGGACAAGCTTAGTACTGCGGCTGCTAGCTTCTTCTTCAAAAGTAAATACCCCTTCCAATGCCTACGAGGTTAGCTTAAGGGTTCGGTTGAAGGTCCCCTATGACCCCTCTTAGAATAGGAGGTCAATTCACCCAAAGTGGTTCCCCCGTTTCCCTAATTCATTAGGGAACTCGGCACGACTGTTGATTAGGATTAGCGGTTCATTCAATACATGACAAAACCTTTGTTAAAATCGATTCAATAATTACAAAAATGTTACTAAAAACTCACTGCGATAATTGTAACAAAGACTTCGGCGCTTGGCAATCACTTATAACATATTAATGCAGATTTTTTGCTGTTTTTTAGAGTTATAGCCCTTTCCAAAGACTCATATCTATGCGCAGGGGTTAATTTATATGATTATTTCTTTGTTTTTGCAAAAAAATGCTGTTTCAAGGCTGCGAATTCGGTGTAAAAGGTAGAATAAGGAAAAGGAAAAACCCGGAAATGATTACGGCAATAATCATCCCGGGCTCGTATAAGTTACATTTAGTTGTTAGAGGCTGAAATATTCGGGGTATGCTTCAAGGGGTCAATCGTAAGCGACAGCTTGGTAGGCTGTTGTGCTCATTACTCGTTTGGCGCCAACGTAGCGGTTGGCCCAGTAGGACTGGCTCATCGAACTGATGGTTACACCACGTGAACTTGAGGACTGTGCGAACTTCCCGTTTCCAACATAAATACCGACATGGGACACTCCGTTACCCAGGGTATTGAAGAACACGAGATCACCGGAACGCAGATTGCTCTTGGATACACTTGTTCCAACTTTGAACTGTGCTTTGGAGGTACGGGGCAAGGTAAGCCCGACATTCTTGAACACATACTTGGTAAATCCGGAACAGTCGAAGCCGCTGGTGGTTGTGCCCCCGGTTTTATACGATGTTCCAATGGTTTTTGAAATCACAGTATCCATCTTGGAATCTGCGAAGGCACTGCCTGCTCCGAGTGTGAATACCATCACAAGACCCAGCGCTGCTGCGGTGCATTTTTTCTTGAAATTCTGACTAATCAAAAGATGTACTCCTTCCAGGGCCTGCGAGGTTAGCTTAAGGATTCGGTAGAAGGTTCCCCTATGACCCCTCTAAAGCGAGATCAATTCACCCAAAATATGGTTCCCCCACTTCCCGGTGCAGGGAATTCGGCGTTTTATGCACCAGAACAGTGACTTATCGGCATTGATTAAATTGCAATAGTTACGGAAGATTTTGCTTGAAAGATTACAAGTTTGTTACTACTAGTACAGCCATCATTGTATCAGAGGATTTATCCTTTTGCAAATGCTTTTGTCCTCCGTTCAAGCAAAAAAGAGTCCTGCTCCCTGATAAGGGGCTATGACTCTCTTTAGTATGCCGCTTCAGCAGCTTATTATTGTGGAAATGATTTACTGGACCAGAGGTGGTACTGGGCAGCGATTCCCCACATATCGAACAGCGTGGAGGGCAGCGGAGCTGCCTGGCGGAGCATAAGGGCCGGCAATCCGGGATAGAACAGAGCAGAGGCGCTGCAGAGCAGAATTACGGCCAGGCTTCCCGCCCCCAGAACGATGGATATACCGATCGAAGGCATCAGCATCTTCAGGCAGATCAGCAGTGAGGAGAACATGCCGGTACCGGCGGTATAGCCGAATTGCATATAGAGCAGAAGCTTGCGGACAAGGAAGAGATAGAGCAGCCAGCCCAGCACATAAGGCACCAGCTTCAGCAGAAGCTGGACATCGAGAACGCCGCTGAGCAGATGACGGTACATACGCGGAAGCAGCCAATAGAGCGGCAGGAGGGTTAGCGCCCATTCGATGAGGCTGAACACCAGCACCGGCAGCCCATATTTTCTCATTCCGGGAAAAAAGAACAGTCCCCGCGCTCCGTCGCGCTCCTGGTGAAGCTCGTGCAGCAGCCCTGCACGGATAAAGGGAGTCACCAGCAGCCTTAGCACTGTCAGCGCAAGCAGCAGCCACAGCCAGTGCTGGACGGCGGGGTCGGTGCGCAGCGCGGTCTGCCCCTCGATATAATACAGCAGCCTGCCTATTCCGCTGCCGCCGGCATTCGCATCCGGGTAGCGGAGCAGGACGGGGACAACCGCGCTTTTAATGAATTTGTACAGGAAATATCCCCAGAACAGCCGGTAGATAAATAGCAGGATCAATATATAGAATTGCTCTTTCATGCTGATCCAACCGCGGGCAATTGAACTTTTCACCATTCCTTCACCTCACCAGACAAGAGTTCCGAGCAGGGTTTCAAGCAGAGTTGATGCACTAAGCGTCCAGCGGGAGAGTGTACGCGGCTCAAGCTCCGCCATTCTGAAATTATTAAGATGCCTGCTCTCCAGCAGAATGGAATGCCCCGGATCGATCTCTGCGGAGACCAGCGGCGCTTTATACGCTAACTCAAAGGAAGTAGCCTTACCCTCGCCATTCCAGTATTGCTGCACCGTGTACCCGTCTGCGAAGGTGAATTTCACGGGAACATCGGGGTACAGGCTGCCCTTATTACTTACATCAACCACAGCGCTGTAGCGGCTCCCCCCGCCGTCACTGTTGTCCTGTCTGACGGTGAGCCTGATATCGTCGACTGCGAAGTCGGGTGCACCCCCGCTATAGACATACCGCTCAAAATAAGTCTGCCAGGATTGCTTGGTCACTTTCTCCACAACCTTCTGGAAGTCGGCGGTGGACGGATGCTGGAAGCGGTATTTGCGGGCATAGGCGGCGAGGATGGCATCCATATTCTTGGTCCCGGCGATGCGTTCGATATCCTTCAGCACCAGCTTGCCCCGGATGTATACATTGCGCGTGTAGGCGTCATCACCGGTGTATTTCCAGGTCTCCAGCTTAAGCGGCTGTGAAGAGGAGACCAGGCTGGACTGCAGCGGGAGGCTGGAGACCACACCGTATTCCTGTTCCATCAGCCGGTCTTCGGCATAAGAGGTGAAGCTCTCATCCAGCCAGGCTTCTTCGAATTCATTGCTGGCCACCAGGCCGTAGAAATATTGGTGCCCGATCTCGTGGATGATCGTGCGCTCCAGGGAGGTGCCCGGTGAAGTGTCCGTGGCGCCGAAGGCGGTAATCAGGGTCGGATACTCCATTCCTCCGGCCCCGTTGCCGGACTCCGGCGGGACAACAATTGATAAGGTGGAGTAGGGATAAGGGCCGTACCACTTGCTGAATGCCATCAGTGCAGCCTCAGCCGCCTGGAAGTAACGCTCCTGGAGATGCTTATGCAGCGGGTCCAGATAGAGCTTAATCTTCACCCCGGGCACCTGCGGCGCGGAGAAGGCCTTCTCGGCAACCACGAAATCAGGCGATGCCGCCCAGGCGAAGTCGTGGACGTCATCTGCATAGAACTGATAGATCTTGCGCCCCTTCACCACCTTGGCGTCTCTCACCGGAAACCCGGTTGCGGCGACCTTATACTCGGGCGGGACAGAAATCGATACATTGTAAATTCCAAAATCACTGTAGAACTCGGAGTTGCCGTGGTATTGATGCAGGTTCCAGCCTTCTTCCTTGAGTCCTCTTCTGCCGGCAGGCTCATAGACGCTAAGCTTCGGAAACCACTGGCCGGCCATCACGAAGTCGTCAGCGGTTCCCATCCGGGCAAAAATTTTCGGCAGCTTGACCTCGAATTTAAGCCTTACTGTAACGCTCTCACCGCCGTTCACCGGCTGCGGCAGATGGACCTTGAGCAGTGTTCTGTCATTGACATTGCCGTCATCCGGCTGCACATATTGGGTGCGCTGCATCAGCGAAATGCCCTCGGAGGTCCGCAAATCTGTCAGGGTAATGCTCCCGTAACCCCCTGCAGGCATGCTGTCACCGCGAAGCGTGCCCCCGGACTCCTTCATGAAGGTGGTGCCGGCAGATGAGAATGCATTGGGATACAGATGAAAGTAGAGCTCCTGGACCGGCTTTGCGCCCGGATGGGTCCAGGTCAGCGTCTCGGAGGCGACCAGGGTCTCCGCACCCGGCAGGAGCTCCACATCCATGTGATATTCAACCACGCGCTGGCTTAAAGCCTCTGTCTCCGATGTGTAGATCGTATCTGAGAGATCGGACTGCACGGGCTGCTGCCGGGGGATAATGGCGGGGGACTTGGCCTCTTTTGGAACAGAGGCAGTCCATACGGCAGGGCTATGCCCTGACAGAAACCATATTCCGCCTCCAAGCAAGGTGAGGACAGCCAGGACTGCGAAGATGAGGGTATACCTTAATGAATGTGGCTTCATACTATGATTCCTCCCGTGACAAGCATCTACGGGATGTATATGTTTGCAATCGCCGCATTATTAGCTAAAATTAAATAATTAGTGAATGGAAAGGATGTGCACATGTGGATAACGTACAACCGGAGGGCAAAAAACAAATTGCCTTGAATATTGTGAACGCCAGAGCCAAGCATAAAGGCTTCGGTGCAGGCTCGATTGATCTGAACAATGTATCGCCTGTCATTATTGATCAGGGCATCGCCGTTATTGATATAGGTGCCATGCATGCCAAGAGCAAAGTGGAGAAGGGAATTAAATTCTCTATGAACCGTGAGGATGTTCCGGCGGGAAGACAGGTATGGGTCGTATGGGTCGCCGTTGACCGTACCCCGGAGGGACAGTTCTACGGCGGAATTACCGCCTGTGAGATGTGGATTGACACCGAAGCGCGCCGCGGCTGGAAGATTCTTGCGGATCATGTCAATAAGCTGGATGCGGCCTTGAAGCGCAAGCTTATTCTGGATGGACTTGGAAGTGCTGAGCGGGCAGCGCTGAAATCCCTGCTGATGGCCCATAATGAAGAGTGGTGGGCCGCTTCGCCTGAGGAGCTGAAAGCTGCGCTATCGGAATAGAAGATCAGGTTATATGCTTCGCCCAAAAATTAAGGCTTGGCCCCAACGGGGCCAAGCCTTATCTGATGTCTAAGCAGGGATGAATGGATAACGGTTACTGCGGATCTGTTCTGCCGGGAGTGTTCAGCTTGCGCTTGAGCTGGCTGACTCTGGCTTGGCTGATGCCGAGAACCTCGGCAAGCTCCTTCTGGTTGGCATAGGGATGATCTTCGATCGCTTTCATAAGACGCAGACTCATTTCTTCGGTCTTGCTTCTCCGTCCCCCGCGGGCTGGCTCGGGATGCTCTTCTGCTGAACTAGGGGAGGCATGGATGGGTTCTGATCCGCGGTCGGGGTCACTAAGCTCCTTCAGACAGGTGTTGCAAATGAACTGATCCTTATAGTAGGTTACATGATCAAGACTTCTGCAAAAGGTGCATTCTGTGGAGGTGTACTTTCGGAGGACGATGATATCCTCATCCAGTATAAAAAATTCGATAGGATCCCCAATGTCAATATTACGTGTCATGCGGATTTCTACGGGAACCACAATTCTTCCGAGACTGTCTAAGCTTCGGATCATGCCTGTATCTTTCATCCCATGTCCCTCATTTACATCTTTATATTTTTTGTAGATATATATGATTATAACAGTAATTGTAAGCTAAGAGAACGGGGGAAGCGTATACAAATTGGGCTATTTATTGTCATTTTATGGGAAGTTTTATCATTTTATGGCGTTTTAAATGTAGAGGACAAGATCACACTAAAAACCTCTCCGCCTGGAAAGTTCCAAGGGAGAGGCTGATTAGGGTTCTCTTATTAATACCCAATATACCACAGCCGAAACAGCAGTATAGGCCTTTAGACCAGCCTGTGGGGCTGCGCCTGCGGATCGCTGACCGACACATAAGGATTGCCCCGGAGATAGAAGCGCCAGGGGCGCCCGGCATACTCTCCCGCATAAGGAATATTGATACGCGGGGCCTGGACAATATCCAGGGACTCCGGGTCTTCCCCCTGCTCGATGCTTAGCGGGCCTTCCGGAAGATCGAATCTGGAATGGTTAAGGCTCTTGTCAATCCGCAGCGCCCGGCACAGCTTGCCCGGCCCGCCGGAGAGATCCGAGGGCTTCCTCACGGCAACTCCCCTGTATGCCTTCATAAGCTCGGCATCTCTCTCCGTAAGTGGTTCTACTGCCCGGATCAGAACGGCATGAGGCTCGTCCTGTGCAGCAGTTACGACATTCAGGCAATGGTACATGCCGTAGATCAGGTATACATACACTGCGCCTCCGGCGCTGAACATGACCTCTGTACGGGCGGTCCGGCGGCTGCCATACGCATGGCTGCCTTTATCCTCAGCGCCTCCATAGCTCTCTGTCTCCACAATACGGCAGCGGATGTCCCCGTCTTCTGTGCGGCGGACGAGATGCTGGCCAAGAAGGCGCGGTGCTGCTTCAACTGCCGGGAGCTTGTAGAGCTCAGGCTGGAGCAGCTGTGGCGCGTCCGGATCAACGCCGTCGGAGTGATTCGGCTTCATGAATGGATGACACACCTTCCTGCGGCGGAGTTAGGCGGGCGTACGCCTCTGCCAGTCTCCCCATCGTAACGCAGACAGCGGGGAGCGGCAATCCCCGGTTAGTTCATCCACCAGCGCTTGATATTATTCCATAGGGAATGCTCTTCCTTGACCGGATCGGCAGGGCCGGAAGGATCGGAGCTTCCGGAAGCTCCGGGTTCACCGGAGCTATGCTGGTCACAATATGCGGTAGGCTCTGTGCCGCTGATGAAGGTCTCCAGCTTTTTCTCCGGACAGTCTGCTGTAGCCAGCATGCCGGACAGCGGATCGACATATACGCTGACCACGCCATCGGGAATGGGAAAAATCTTCGGCGGCACATTCTCCAGTGCTTTTTCCGTGAATCCGGCAAAGATCGGTGCTGCCCGCCTGCCGTCGGTGGTCGCAATATCGCGGCCCTTATCGTATCCGACCCAGACGGCGGTTGAGAGCTCAGGCGTGAAGCCTACCATCCATCCGTCGGTATCTGTAGTGCCGGTCTTGCCGGCAACCGGACGCTTGATCATCGAGGCCACCCGGTTCCCGGTGCCTCCGCTCTCGAAGACCCCCTCCATCAGCCGGGTTAACACGTAAGCCGCTGCCGGCTCAACCACGGGCTGACCCTCTGGCTGCGGAGCTTCATATAGAAGATGTCCGCCCGCATCCGTGATCTTCAGGACCGCAGTGACCGGCTGCTTCACTCCGCCATTCGCAATCACTGCGAAGGCTGCGGCCATCTCCAGCGGGCTGACAGGCGAGGTTCCAAGCGCCAGAGAAGGAACGCTCTGTAGCGGGCTGTTAATCCCCATGGCGGCCGCCATAGCGGCGACCTTATCTGCCCCGATCTTCATAATAGTATTCACTGCATAGATATTGTCGGACGCGGCAATGGCCTGCCGCATATTAATCTCTCCCAGATATTTATCCCCGAAATTCCGGGGCTGGTACGTCTTGCGGTTGTTATCATAATGGAACAGCGTCGGCTGGCTGTTGAAGACGGACAAGCCGGTCATTTCTTTGGTCGACAGCGCCGCCAAATACATAATCGGCTTAAAGGAAGAGCCGGGCTGGCGCGTCTTCGCCAGCGCATGGTTGAAGGAGCTGGTCCGGTAATTTGTGCCCCCGACCATAGCCTTCACATAGCCGGTACGGGGATCAACGGAGACCAGGGCTGTCTCCAGCTCGCTGCTGTGGTCCATCCCTTGATCCACCGCCGCTTCCGCAGCCTGCTGCATATCCGGGTCAAGCGTTGTATAGACATTCAGCCCGCCCCGGTCCAGCTCGTCACTGCTGATATGCAGGCTGTCGATCACCTGACTGCGCACATAATCGCGGAAATAGGGTGCAGCCACCGTGGTATCCTTTTGACCCTGCGGGCTCAGCTTGAGCTGCTCCTTAGCGGCCTCCTGTGCCTGCGACTCCGTAATATCCCCCGTCTCGACCATGGCAGCCAGGATAATGCCTTGACGCTTCAAGGCGCTGTCCAGATGATTATAAGGAGAATAATAGGTGGGTCCCTTGGGCACTCCGGCCAGCAGGGCGCTCTCCGCCAGATCCAGATCTGCGGCAGCTTTACCGAAATACATCCGGGCCGCAGCCTCGATTCCGTAAGCGCCGTGTCCGTAGTAGATTTCATTTAAATACATATTCAGGATTTCATCCTTAGAGTATTTCATTTCCAGCTGCAGAGTGTATAGCGCTTCCTTGGCCTTGCGGGTCCAGGTCTTCTCATGGGTCAGGTACAGATTGCGCGCGAGCTGCTGGGTTAAGGTGCTGGCCCCTTGCGTGCGTCTGCCCGCCTCCAGATTGGCGAGCACCGCTCTCCCCATGCCTTTCAGATCAAAGCCGATATGATTATAGAATTTCCGGTCCTCCACAGCCAGCGTGGCCTTGATGAGCAGCGGGGAGATCCGGTTAAGCTCAACAGGCTCGCGGCTGCGGCCGTCTGTAGTGAAGGTGGTCATCACATTGCCCCGTGCGTCAAGCAGTCTGGAGCGGACATCATCCCCGAGCGGGGGGAGCGGCTTCTGATATAGGTATCCAAGCAGAGCGCCGGCTGCCAGGAGGAAGAGCAGGGCGGAGACGGCCAGCAGCCGAAAGAGCAGGCGGAAGCGGCGTTTGCGGACTTTGGGTGTGGCAGAATCGCGCGTCATGGTATCAGGCTCCTTCGAATTCAAGCAGTGACACAGGCTGGCCCCGTGAGGGCTGCTGCGGCTTGTATTCCTCATTATGGGAAAGGATGAGAGGAGATATTCACCATTGGCAGAGAAAGCGGAACTTGCCCGACCCGGTGGGGAACTAGGGAGTGTCCTTTAAAAGGACGGCAAAGCCGTTTCTACTTGTGAACGGTTATGGTAAAATTTTAGATACTTATGAAAATGCATGTAACTATCATGCACGGGAGGACTGCCGCCATGGCTTTTCGCGTATCTGCTGTACAATATCATCTGCACACCATCTCCTCCTTCGGGGAGTTTGCTGCCGAGTGTGAGCACTATATCAAGACGGCCGGGGAGTACGGGGCCGAATTTATTCTCTTCCCTGAATTTCTTACGACACAGCTGATGTCGATCGGAGGCGAGGACGGGGAGGCGCTGGGGATTGAGGATCTGCCGCAGTTCACGGACCGTTACCTGGAGATGTTCTCCGGGTACGCGAGGAAGTATGCGGTACACATTATTGGGGGGACCCATGTGCTGCGGCGCAGCGGCAAGCTGTATAATGTAGCCCATCTTTTTTACCCGGACGGAAGAATTGCCGAGCAGGCCAAGCTGCATATTACCCCTGCTGAGGTAGAGGGCTGGAATATGGGGGCGGGTGAGGAGCTTCAGGTATTCCAGACAGATCATGGGACCATTGCCATGCTGACCTGCTATGACATTGAATTCCCGGAGATTGTGCGCATGGCCCGGGCCAAGGGCGCAGATGTGATCTTCTGCCCGTCCTGCACGGATGACCGCCACGGCTTCCACCGGGTACGGTATACAAGCCACGCGCGGGCTATCGAGAATCAAGTCTACGTGGTGCTGACCGGGACCGTAGGCTCCTTGCCTACCGTGGATCTGATGCGGGCCAACTTCGGCCAGG
The DNA here is from genome assembly GCF_017874735.1 of Paenibacillus silagei. Classification (GTDB taxonomy): domain Bacteria; phylum Bacillota; class Bacilli; order Paenibacillales; family Paenibacillaceae; genus Paenibacillus_AQ; species Paenibacillus_AQ silagei. The sequence continues at coordinate 18,917 of NZ_JAGGLV010000038.1, read as the reverse complement.
CGGCGATTATCACACCCAATGACATTCCGTTCCCTCCGCAGGGTCTGCTGGCCGAAGGAGAGATCAACAACGATATGATCATCACCGCCGATCTGGATCTGGAGCTGCTGTATCGCGTCCGGGAACACGGGTCTGTAACCACGTGGCGTGACCGCCGCACCGATCTGTACACCGACTGGACGTAAGGGGGAGACTAACGGATGTATTATAAGAAGTTCTACGCTCTGGACGGCAAGACGCCGGTGCCTGCGGTGATCCGTTCCTATACGGAAGCTGACTTCACCGAGCTGATCACGATTCAGTCCGAGGCGTTCCCGCCGCCTTATCCTGCGGAGCTGTGGTGGAACCGGGAGCAGCTGCTGAATCACGTGACACTTTTTCCGGAAGGGGCCTTATGTGTAGAGGTGGCCGGGGAGCTGGCCGGATCGGTTACCGGATTCCTGATGAATTTTTACCCGGAGGCGCCGGTGCATCATCATACGTGGTCAGAGGTTACGGCCGACGGTTATCTCACTACGCATCAGCCGGGGGGGAACACGCTTTATATCGCGGATTTGTGTGTCCGTCCCGGGTACCGCAAGCTGGGTCTGGGCAAGGAGCTGGTCCAGTCGTTATACCATGTGGTCGTGCAGCAGAAGCTGGAGCGGCTGCTGGGAGCGGGCCGGATGCCGGGCTATCACCGGGTGGCCGGGCAGATGACAGCGGAAGAGTATCTGGCCGGGGTTATCGCCGGAAGCTGGTCTGATCCGGTGATTACTTTTCTGCTGCGGTGCGGCCGGTCTCCCGTTCGTGTGGTCGCAGGTTATCTGGAGGACGAGGAATCAGGGAATTACGCAGCGCTGATGGAATGGCGGAATCCTTTTCAATAAATGAATACAGCCTATCACTTGGAGGAGATCCCTTGACTATGGATTATAGAAGAATTACAGATATTGCCGACCCGTTGTTCAGAGAGGTGCATCAGCTGCTGTCGGATGTATTTCCGCCCGAGGAAGTGCTGGAGTACAGCTTGTGGAAGGAGCCGCTTGCCGATCCGGGAATACGCGTGTTCGCTGCGGTGCATGAAGGGAAGGTTGTAGGCACTACGGAATACCGTTACTATGCCGACTGGAATGTAGCGATGACCGATTTCACCATCATTGGCCGGGAAGGGCTAGGCATTGGCCGTTTTCTGGCGCGTCAACGCTTGAAGGACCTGGAGAAGCTGGCGGCTGAGAATCACACGGAGCTGCTGGGGATGTTCGCTGAGATCTATGATCCGTACCGTGTGGGATATGATTTTGGCGGAATTAAGCCGATGGACCCGTACGTCCGCCGTGAGGTTCTGTCGCATTTGGGCTATAAAAGAATAGATATTCCCTATGTCCACCCTTCCTGGCAGGGAGATGGCGAGGCCGTGTCCGGTCTGGACCTCTGCTTCATGCCCGGAGATGAGGAGCTGGAGAGCCTCGCGGCGCCGCTGGTGGCCGATTTCCTGACCCGTTATTACGCCGTGCTGGAGGACAAGCCGGAAGCCTGGACATCGATGATCAGCCAGCTTCGCGGCAGGGAGAGTGTGGCATTATTGCCGCTGTGAGGGCCAGGGCAGATGAAAAAGCGATTGAAATGCCCTCCTGATCTGGATATAGTGTACAATGGGAAAGCGAATATGACCTCTATGATTACAAGTACGAATAAGCGGGGAACATGTGATGACTGAAGGACCGCAAGGCAAATACGGCGTTTCGGTAACGCTGGAGAGTGTGCAGGGCACAGAGCGTAGTGTGGTACATGCTGCAGGAGAGGCTATTGCCAAGGGGCAGGCGCTGTACATCATTTATGAAGAGCAGCAGACCGCGCCCGAAGGCGCAGCAGTTGTGGTACGCAACACACTGAAGATTTCAGAGGGCAGAATCAAGCTTATCCGCCATGGCGCTGTCCAGTCGGAGCAGTCCTTTGAGCTGGGGCAACCGCTGCCCGGATTCTACCGCTCGCCTTATACACAGTTCAATCTCACCACAGACACGAAGACACTGGACATCAAGCGCGAAGGAAGATCGCTTGCCGTTTCATGGGAATATGATCTCTACGTATACGGGGAAATATCAGGACAGTTCGCTATAAGTTTGAATATACAGGAGGAACCACAATCATGACACAATCTTTAAATCCGCTCCAGCTTGCCCATGAACGGGTAAAGGAGGCCATCGCCGATGCGGTAGTAGCCGCAGGTCTGGTGTCCCGCGAAGAGCTGCCGGCCATTGTGCTGGAAGTACCGAAGGACAAGGCCCATGGAGATATGGCTACGAATGCTGCGATGCAGCTGACCAAGATTGCTAAGCGTAACCCCCGGCAGATCGCCGAGGCGATTATAGAGCATCTGGATACGGGCCGCGCTTCTATTGAGAAGGCGGAGATTGCCGGACCGGGCTTCATTAACTTCACTTTGTCCAAAAGCTATCTCTACCCCGTGATCGCACTTGTGGCCGAGCAGGGTGACGGTTATGGCCGTGTGAACATAGGCCAGGGCAAGCGTGTAGAAATGGAGTTCGTCAGCGCGAACCCTACCGGCAGCCTTCATCTGGGACATGCCCGCGGGGCTGCGGTCGGCGATGCCCTGTGCAACGTGCTGGATTATGCCGGTTACAACGTGACCCGGGAATACTACATTAATGATGCCGGCAACCAGGTCGCCAATCTGTGCAAATCCATCGAGACCCGGTACCTGCAGGAGCTGGGCCAGCCGGCCGAGATGCCGGAGGACGGTTATCATGGAGAGGACATCAAGGGCTTCGCCAAGGAGCTGGTGGCGGAGAAGGGCGATTCTCTGCTGGCTATGACACCGGGCGACCGGGCGGCATTCTTCCGTACCTACGGGCTTGCCAAGGAGCTGGACAAAATCAAACGCGACCTCAGCCGGTTCCGGGTTAACTTCGATATCTGGTTCAGTGAAACCTCCCTCTATGAGAACGGAGAAGTGCTGCGTTCACTGGATGAGCTCCGCGAGCGCGGAGAAGTCTATGAGAAGGAAGGCGCCACCTGGCTTGCGACCACCAAATACGGCGATGATAAAGACCGCGTGCTGATCAAGAACGATGGCACGTATACGTACCTCACACCGGATATCGCCTATCACAGCGACAAATACGGCCGCGGCTACGACACGATGATCAACATCTGGGGAGCCGACCACCACGGCTACATTCCACGGATGAAGGCGGCCATGGCGGCGCTCGGCAATGATCCCGAGAAGCTCGTAGTGCTGATCGCCCAGATGGTCAGCCTGTTCCAGGACGGCGAGAAGGTCAAGATGTCCAAGCGTACCGGCAAAGCCGTCACGATGGAAGACCTGATGGAGGAAGTCGGAATCGACGCAATCCGTTACTTCTTCACCATGCGCAGCATGGATTCGCATCTGGACTTTGACATGGATCTGGCGATTTCGACATCCAATGAGAACCCTGTATTCTATGTACAATACGCACATGCGCGGATTTGCAGCATATTCCGCCAAGCGGAGGAGCAAGGGATTGTAGTGCCGGATGCAGCCCAGATTGATTACAGCAAGCTGACTGCCGTACATGAATATGATCTGCTCCGCAAAATCGGTGAACTGCCTGCGGAGATTACCATTGCCGCCGAGGGCTATGCACCGCACCGCCTGGTCCGCTATGTATACGACCTGGCTTCGCTGTTCCACAGCTACTACAAGGCAGAGCGCGTAATCACTGAGGATGCCGCTCAGACAGTAGCCCGCCTTGCCCTGCTGGGCGCTGCACGGACGGCCATTGCCAATGTCCTGCGGCTGGTTGGTGTTACCGCACCGGACCGGATGTAACTATACTTGGAAAGCGCCGCCCCTATTTTCTGGGGGCGGCGCTTTTTGATCTCATTATGCCACTGTACCTTACGCCTTTGCCGCCGCAGCGGCCTTCGCCCCGCTGCTGCTTCCGCCGCTGCCACCGGCTCCGCTGCCTGCGGCGCTAGCGGCGCTGCCGTTGCCGCGCCGGGCCCGGATGCCTACGCGCAGCAGCCGCAGCGCATCGGCCGCGCCGCCGCCCAGCGATGCGCGGCGCTGGCCCTTACGCAGCCGCACCGGCGAGGCGGTGCGGCGCAAGAGCAGCTTCAGCTCGCGGGGCGACAGCCCCGGCCGCAGCGCGAGCAGCAGGGCCGCGGCACCGGTGACATGCGAGGTCGCCATGGAGGTGCCGCTCATTTCCTTGTACCCCTCCCGCAGCCAGCAGGAGGGGATGCCCTCGCCCGGACCGTACACATCGATGTACGGTCCGCGGTTGCTGAAGGCTGCGACGCGCTGCCTTCTGTCAAGGGCGCCTACGGCAATCGTCTCCGGATAGCGCGCGGGGTAATCCCCGCCGCGCTTGCCGTCGTTGCCGGCGGAAGCGATGATGGCAATCCCGGCCCGGTAGGCCTTGATCACCACATCATGCAGAGCCTTGCTCCGGTTCCTCATCCCGAAGCTCATGTTAATGATATCGATTTTGTTCTGTACGCACCAATCGATGCCAAGGACAATATCCGACACATAAGCGGAGCCGTTGTGGTCGAAGGCCTTGACCGGATAGAGCAGCGCCCGGGGGGCTACGCCCATCATGTTGCGCGCGCCCCCGGCCGCCGCCAGGGTGCCGGCAATATGCGTGCCGTGGCCGTTGTCATCCAGCGGCATCATGCCGCGGTTCAGCAGGTTGACCCCGGAGGCCAGAGAATGCCGGAGATCGGGGTGGCGGAAATCGACGCCCGTATCGATGACGCCGATCTTCACATGGACGCCGGTCGATCTGGACCAGGCCTGCGGAGCACGGATGGCCCTGATCCCCCAGGGCATCAGGGCGGAACCGCTTTTGTCCGCCAGGGGCGAGTGAACCTTAATCCGGTGGTCTTCTTCTATACTGAGGGAATCTGCATAACGGTCCATCAGCCGCTCTGCTCCGGCGGCGGGCACGAAAAAAGCCCGGATCAGCGTAGAGACCTGAACCTGCCGCAGGCCAGGCTTTTTACTCTTCAGAGATTTCCACTGCGACAAGGCGCCGGCATACATGCGGGGGTCGTTGAAGGTCACAATGTGCCGTGGTGCACTTTTGGAGGCAGCCTTCATTTCTTCAAGCAGCATCTGCCAAAATCCGTAATAATCCATAGGTTACGCCGTCCCCTCCTCGGTGCCGTGCTGCCATATTGTATGAAAGGGGGATGGCGTCCGAATGGGAACTTGCCCTTTTTTAACGAAATAGGCTGCCCATCGTGTCAAAAGGCTGGAGTTTACATAAAATAAACAGAGGGAACCGCGAGGCGCCCTGCAACATCCCGTAAGGAGCCGATCCTTGGCGTGGATACAGTCATGCGCGGAGGGGTAACCCCTCCGCCTTTATGGGAAAAATATAAGAAATTATAGGTTTCACACGATAATTTATCTTTCTATTTCCAGTTGAAACGGTACCGTCCTTTAATTAGGACAGTAAAGCCGTTTCCACTTGTATAAGTCTCAACATGCTCATCCCATTTATTGCCCTGTCCAGGCGGACAAGCTTTCTTCCAGCGGCAGGACCGCAGAATCTGTTTCCCTGATCTTGCTGCAATAGACTTGCAATTTACCCGCAAATAGGTTTTACTTAGTTTTGTTAATGGATATCATGAATGAAGCATGATTGAATGTGAACAATGCGTGAGAGGAAGTGTCCTTTAGTGAGTACGCCACTCAATTTAAAGCTGGACCCTGAGAAAGTAAAAGAAATGCCGATGGTAGACCTGGCCTTCCTGGTGCTTAAGGCAGCCAATACGCCTTACTACTACCGTGATCTGATGGTGGAGGTTGCCAAGCTGCGCGGGTTGACCGATCAAGAGAGCCAAGATACGATCGCCCAGCTATATACCGAGATTAATATTGACGGACGTTTTGCCTGTGTCGGAACCAACCTGTGGGGGTTGAAGCGCTGGTACCCGCTCGAACGCTCCGATGACCCTGTCGGCAACACCAAGCGTGTGCGGATTATCAACGACGAAGACGACGATCTGGAAGATGACGACTTCACTGATGAAGAAGAGAATTATGCTGCCGAGGAAGAGGATTTCGATGCGATTGACGAAGATCGCGACGACCTCTATTCCGACGACGACAGCGAAGAGGAAGTTGACGAAGATGTGGTCATCGATGAAGACGACATTGACGAAGACGAATCGGATGATGAAGATTCCGAAGACGGCGAAGAAGACGATGCCGACGATGAGGACGAGGAAGATAAATTTTAGAACAGTCTTTGCAGCGCGCAATTCCTCCCTTGACAGGGGCGGGACGCTCAGAGTAAACTATTGCATGGGCTTATAATGAAAGTTAATATTGTTTTCTAAAATAAAAAGTGCCCCGGGTCTACGGGTGTCACTTTTTTGTTTTTTTACAAGATAAGAAGGAATAGGCTTCGCTTAATTTGTATGCCAAGAAGCTGCGGTTTTCCGCGATTTCCAGGCTGCCGGCCTTGAATTTTGGCGGGTGGAAGCAACTTTCGGGTTCCCCGGTTGGATGATGGAAAAAAGGGATACGATAAGGGGCAAGCGTCCCCTGAATTTCTGGACTTTATTTAGGAGGGTTTTACAGTGACAAAGTATATTTTCGTAACGGGTGGCGTTGTGTCTTCCCTTGGCAAAGGCATTACCGCTGCTTCGCTGGGCAGACTGCTCAAGAACAGAGGGCTCAAGGTAACGATCCAGAAATTCGATCCTTACATTAACGTGGACCCGGGAACAATGAGTCCTTATCAGCACGGGGAAGTATTCGTGACCGATGACGGCGCGGAGACCGACCTCGACCTTGGGCATTACGAGCGGTTTATTGACATTAACCTGTCCAAGAACAGCAACGTAACCACAGGCAAAATCTATTCCTCGGTCATCAGCAAAGAACGCCGCGGGGAATACTTAGGGGGAACCGTACAGGTTATCCCGCATATTACGAACGAAATCAAGGAACGCGTCTTCCGTGCAGGCCGTGAGACCGGCTCCGATGTAGTCATTACCGAAATCGGCGGCACCGTGGGCGACATCGAGAGTCTGCCGTTCATGGAAGCCATCCGTCAGATCAAGAGCGACATCGGCCGGGAGAATGTCATGTACATTCACGTAACCCTGATTCCTTATATCAAAGCAGCCGGAGAAGTGAAAACAAAGCCGACCCAGCACAGTGTCAAGGAGCTGCGCAGCATCGGGATTCAGCCCAATGTGATCGTATGCCGTACGGAATATCCGCTCACCGACGATATGAAAGCCAAGCTGGCTCTGTTCTGTGATATTGATGCGAACGCCGTTGTGGAATGCCGCGATGCCTCGACGCTCTATGAAGTGCCGCTGAATCTGCGCGACGAAGGTCTGGATGAGATTGTTGTCAATCATTTGAAGCTGACCACTCCTGCACCGGATATGCGCGAATGGGAGAGCATGCTGGAGCGGATTCAGAAGCTGGAGCGTACTGTTGAGATTGCCATCGTCGGCAAGTATGTGGCGCTGCACGATGCTTACCTGAGCGTGGTTGAATCCTTGTCCCATGCCGGATTTGCCTCCAATGCCGAAGTGAAGCTCCGGTGGGTTGATGCAGAGCTGGTGACGAATGAGAATGTGGACGAGCTGCTGGGCGGCATCGGGGGGATTCTGGTTCCAGGCGGCTTCGGTGACCGGGGAATCGAAGGTAAGATTTCGGCCATCCGCTATGCGCGGGAGCAGTCCATTCCGTTCTTCGGCATTTGCCTGGGAATGCAGGTGTCTGTCATCGAGTACGGCCGTTCCATGCTGGGACTGGCAGGAGCGAACAGCTCCGAGATCGATCCTGCGACTCCGCATCCGCTGATTGACCTTCTGCCAGAGCAGAAGGATATCGAAGATATGGGCGGCACGATGCGCCTCGGCCTGTATCCTTGCAAGCTTTTGCCGGATTCCCTGGCTATGTCCTGCTATGACGATGAGCTGGTCTACGAACGTCACCGTCACCGGTATGAATTCAATAATGCGTACCGTGATGAGATGGAGAAGGCAGGTCTGGTTATTTCGGGAACCTCGCCTGACGGACGTCTGGTGGAGATTGTGGAGCTGCCGGGTCATCCGTGGTTCCTGTCCGTGCAGTTCCATCCGGAATTCACTTCCCGTCCGAATCGTCCGCAGCCGCTGTTCCGTGAATTTGTCAAAGCCTCGCTTACACATTCCGAGCAAATGTAACTATAGAATGAATAGGCCAGACAGGCCTGTGAGGAGCTCCCGGTACGGGGGCTTTCTTTTTGACAAAACACCCTTTGCACAATAACTCCCGGAATGCAAGGGGACTGTATTCCCGCTTTTTCGCCGGAATTCCTCCTTTATATGGCATAGATTTACGCATTTTAGCCAATTAGCAGGATTTTGGCTGCAAAGCACGAATAATAGGTTTCGTATAGACTAAGTTGAAGCGGGGCCGTTAGCTGTTGAGAGGGCGCGGTATGGACAATCTGCCTTAAACTCTGGGAGGGTAACGTATGGAAAAGAAAAAAGTGTTAATCGTCGACGATCAGAATGGAATCCGGATTCTTCTCATGGAAGTATTCAATAGTGAAGGTTATGCCACCTTTCAGGCAGCTAACGGGAAATTGGCGCTGGACATTGTCAGGAACGAATCGCCGGATATGGTTTTGCTGGATATGAAAATTCCGGGGATGGACGGACTCGAGATTCTCAAGCATCTGAAGGAGCTTAATCCGGCGATCAAGGTCATTATGATGACGGCCTACGGAGAGCTGGACATGATTAAGGAAGCGACCAAACTGGGAGCCCTGATGCATTTTACCAAGCCGTTTGATATCGATGAGATGCGTGTTGCCGTCAATATGCACCTGCACAACAAATCAGTAGATCAATGCAGCTAGCTTAGAAATTATAGTTTGGGGACATCCTGTTATGGATACGCTAAAATGAGCAAATGGTCCGCCGGCAAAGGGTTGGCTGAATATCGTCCCACCGGGACATTTTTTTTGTATCCTATTTAGTATTTAACACAGGATGTGCTATAATAGGCCTGTATGTGATGTCGGCTTATATAAGCAACCCAATATTTTAGGAGGATTGAAACCATGCCATTAGTATCTATGACAGACATGTTGACCAAAGCACTTGAAGGAAAATATGCAGTTGGCCAGTTCAACATCAATAACCTGGAGTGGACGCAAGCGATTCTTGGTGCAGCAGAAGAAGAGAAGTCACCGGTAATCCTTGGCGTATCCGAAGGCGCAGCTCGTCACATGGGCGGCTTTTACACAGTAGTTAAGATGGTTGAAGGTCTTATTCATGACATGAAAATCACCGTTCCTGTAGCCATCCACTTGGACCACGGTTCAAGCTTTGACAAATGTAAAGAAGCTATCGATGCCGGATTTACTTCCGTAATGATCGACGGCTCCCACCACCCGATTGATCATAACATTGAGATGACCAAGAAGGTTGTTGACTATGCTCACGCTAAAGGTGTTTCTGTAGAAGCAGAAGTTGGTACTGTAGGCGGACAGGAAGATGACGTTATCGGCGGCATCCAATACGCTGACCTTAACGAATGCGTACGCATTGTTAAAGAAACAGGCATCGACACTCTGGCTCCTGCATTGGGTTCCGTACACGGTCCTTACCTGGGCGAACCAAACCTTGGATTCAAGGAAATGGAAGAAATCCGCGATGCAGTTAACCTTCCGCTTGTACTTCACGGCGGTACTGGAATCCCGGTACATGACATTCAGAAATCCATCTCCCTGGGTACTTCCAAGATCAACGTTAACACTGAGAACCAAATCGCGTTCGCTAAGGTTGTCCGCGAAGTTCTTGCTGCTAAGCCGGATGCTTACGATCCGCGTACATTCATCGCACCGGGCCGCGATGCTATCAAGCAGACTGTTATCGGCAAAATCCGCGAATTCGGATCCAGCAACAAAGCCTAATCACCCTGCCGCATAACGTTTTTCCGCACAAGCTATTTCGTTTTCCTCAGAAACGGGTGCCGTCCTTCAGGTAAGGGCGGCGCAGCCGTTTCTTCTTCTAATCACCAATCACAAGCAGTCCTTATGTCACCTTAAGCCACAACTGGTATTGCCACAACAAGCTGCAATACACGTAGGGGGAACCAGATAAATTTATGGAAAAATTAATGATTGGCGGCGGACGTCCGCTAGAGGGCGTTGTTACCATCAGCGGAGCAAAGAATAGCGCCATTGCGCTTATTCCTGCAGCCATTTTGGCGGAGTCTGAAGTTGTGCTGGATAATTTGCCTGCGCTTAGTGATGTTGCCGTTTACTCCGAGATTCTGGAGGAGCTTGGCGCGAGCGTGTCATGGACAGGCAGCCAAATGAGAATTAATCCCTCCCGTATCGTATCCATTCCCATGCCTAACGGACCGGTGAAGAAGCTCCGGGCCTCTTATTATATGATGGGCGCACTTTTGGGCCGGTTTAAGGAAGCGACCATTGGATTACCCGGCGGCTGTAATTTTGAGCCCCGTCCGATTGACCAGCATATCAAAGGCTTTGAGGCGCTTGGTGCGACTGTTACCAATGACCATGGCTCGATTCACCTGTATGCCAAAGAACTTCGCGGTGCCAAGATCTATCTGGATGTATCCAGTGTCGGCGCCACTATTAACATTATGCTCGCGGCCTCCCGTGCCAAAGGCTCTACAATTATTGAAAATGCGGCTAAAGAGCCTGAGATTATAGATGTAGCTACCCTGCTCAACTCCATGGGCGCTGTTATTAAGGGCGCCGGTACCGAAACAATCCGGATTGAAGGCGTAGACGAAATGCACGGTTGCCGTCATTCGATTATTCCTGACCGTATTCAGGCTGGAACTTACATGATTGCCGCAGCGGCTACGCGGGGCAATGTCTTAATTGATAACGTGATTCCCAAGCATCTGGAGGCGCTCACTGCCAAGCTGCTGGAAATGGGAGTTGACATAGAAGAACTGGATGAGAGTATCCGGGTGATCGGCAAGGCCAAGTACCAGCACGCGGATGTCAAGGCGCTGATCTATCCCGGTTTCGCGACCGACCTGCAATCTCCAATGACGAGCATGCTGACTCAGGCTGAAGGCGTTAGCGTCCTGAGCGATTTCGTCTACAGCAACCGGTTCAAGCATGTTCCTGAATTGGTCCGCATGGGCGCTAAGATTCGTGTAGAGGGACGTTCCGCTATCATTGAAGGCGGCCGGCTCAATGCAGCCAAGGTGAAGGCTGCCGACCTCCGTGCAGGCGCAGCGCTGGTGATTGCCGGTCTTACTGTTGAAGAAGGTATCACCGAAGTGACAGGTGTAGAGTATATTGACCGCGGTTATGACAACCTCGTAAGTAATCTTCGCAGTCTGGGAGCCGATGTCTGGCGCGAGAACGAATAATGACAATACCCGGATTGGCAAGGGCAGAAATCGGCTGCTTAAATGCATATCTCCTTCCAATTCGGGTAATCCTATCCTAATAAGCATTTTCATAGACTCATAGTTTAGAACTCATCATACACAAATTGAATAGGTGGTTATAGCACATGGATCTTCAAATTTCCGATCTGGAAGAAATGAAGCTTACCGATCTGTATAAGCTCGCCAAGAAATACCAGATTCCTTATTACGGAACACTTAAGAAGCGGGAGTTAATCTTCGCTATTCTTAGAGCACAGGCAGAGCAGAGCGGTCTAATGTTTATGGAAGGCGTGCTTGAGATTCTGCCGGAAGGCTATGGCTTCCTTCGGCCGATTAACTACTTGCCGAGTGCGGAGGATATCTATATCTCTGCATCGCAGATCCGCAAGTTCGACCTTAGAAGCGGTGACCTGGTCTCCGGGAAATGCCGGACGCCGAAGGAGAACGAACGCTATTTCGGACTCTTGCAGGTGAATGCCGTCAACGGCGAGAACCCGGCAACTGCAGCTGAACGGTTACATTTTCCGGCGCTTACGCCGCTTTATCCGCAAGATAAGCTGCCGCTCGAAACATCCCCAACTCATTTATCGACCCGTATCATGGATTTGCTTGCTCCTGTAGGTCTGGGGCAGCGCGGTTTGATTGTAGCACCTCCCAAAGCAGGGAAGACGCTCCTCCTCAAAGAAATTGCCAACAGTATCTCTACGAATAATCCCGAGATTGCACTGTTTGTTCTGCTGATCGATGAACGTCCCGAGGAAGTAACGGATATGCAGCGTTCGGTAAAAGGTGAGGTAGTGGCTTCGACATTTGACGAGCTGCCGGAGAATCATATTAAAGTGGCAGAGCTTGTACTTCAGCGCGCGCTGCGTCTGGTAGAGCACAAGAAGGATGTCGTTATTCTGCTGGACAGCATTACCCGTCTTGCCCGTGCCTACAATCTCGTAGTTCCGCCATCCGGCCGGACACTTAGCGGAGGGATTGATCCTGCCGCGTTCCATCGGCCTAAGCGTTTCTTCGGTTCCGCACGTAACGTGGAGGAGGGCGGCAGCTTAACTATTCTTGCCACCGCACTGATTGATACCGGCTCACGGATGGATGATATTATTTATGAGGAATTCAAGGGTACAGGGAACATGGAGCTCCATCTGGACCGCAAGCTGGCTGAACGCCGGATCTTCCCGGCTATTGATATCCGCCGTTCGGGTACGCGCCGTGAAGAAGTATTGCTTAGCAAGGAAGAGCTGGATACCATCTGGTCGATCCGTAAAAATATGAATGAATCCTATGACTTCGTAGAAGGATTCCTGAAGAAGCTGCGTGACAGCAAGACGAATGCGGAGTTCCTGGCCTCCTTCGATGTGGCTGGAGGCAAGGATTCCTCGTCAGCAAGCGGTACGGCCAGCAAAGGTGGTACCTCGAACAGCGGCTCGTCTGCCCGCCGCACCACGCGTCCCAAGGCGCCTACTGTGCCGACTACCTGAGAATAGATAACAAGAGGAGAATAACATGTATTTGGTATATGCCGACGAACAAGGAAACGTATATGATCATCCCGAGCTGTATGCCCTGGCCCGTAGTGGCGATATGATCGTTGAGATACTGGAGGAAGAGCTGGTTCCGCTGCCTGAGGGGGCCACGCTGGTCGGGCTCCCGAGCACCCGGGCGATTGGGATGAATCCGGAGACCGGCGAGATGCTGCCCCTGCCGGCAGGTTCGCAGGCTGTCGGAGCCTTGCTGCCGCAGGGATACACCCGCCTGTGCCTTCCCGGTTACGTCAAGACAGACAAGACCTACAAGCTTCCGCTCTTCGGATATTCCGCTGTAGTATGGAAGGACGGCGGATTCTATGTGGCGGCTGATCTTACGGATGATCCGGAGCAGTGGAACCCGCTTAACTGCGACCGGGACGATGTGAAGAACGGTGTGGGCGAACTGACTGCCAAATACCCGGAGAACCGTCTGTATAATCACTTGTCCAACTGCGCGCTGGAATATGAATGCTTAACCTCGTCCAATACCTTCCTCGGCCGCTGGGAAGGCGCTGTTCCGGTCTCATACTCCTGCAACGCCGGCTGCTTCGGTTGTATCTCTGAACAGCCCGATGACAGCGGGTTTGTGTCCCCGCAGACACGGATGAGCTTCCGTCCGGCAGTGAACGAAGTATCGCAAGTGATGCTGGAGCACCTGAAGACGCCGGAATCCATTGTCAGCTTTGGACAGGGCTGTGAAGGTGAGCCTTCTACGCAGGCGAAGCTGATTATTGAATCTATCCGTGAAGTCCGGTCCATTACGGATATGGGCTATATCAATATTAACACCAATGCCGGCTTAAGCGATCATATCCGCGGCATTGTCGATGCCGGTCTTGATCTGATGCGGGTTAGTACCATCAGTGCGCTGGATGACCATTATAACGCCTATTACAAGCCTCGCGGGTATACGCTGGCTAACGTGGAGAAGTCGCTGAAGTACGCTGCCTCACAAGGCGTATACACCTCCATTAACTATTTGATTTTCCCGGGGGTTACAGACCGTGAGGAAGAGATTGAAGCGATGGTGGAGTTCGTCAGACGTACAGATCTTAAGCTCATTCAGATGCGTAATCTCAATATTGACCCGGAGAGCTATCTGGAGCTTATTCCCCCTGCACGGGGTGAGATCCTTGGCATGAAGACCATGCTGGAGATCTTCCGTGAGGAGCTCCCGGAGGTTGTGATTGGTTCCTTTACCCATGTCCCCCCTGCTGAGCTGGCCCGTGCCAAGCAGCGCAGAGTGCAGCTTTAGGCCTTATTATTTTAAGAATGGCAGGCCTATTGCAGAGCCTGGGCCTTGCATGCTAGAATGTAGCTTGCGTAATCATATAACTCTAGGCCCGCATGAGGCTTAGGGCGTGAGAGGTGAGATTTCATATGCAAACAACCATTCAACCCAAGTACAATGTAACGAAGGTAACCTGCGCTTGCGGCAACACGTTTGAAGCCGGCTCGACAGTACAGGAGCTTCGCGTCGAAATTTGCTCAAGCTGTCACCCGTTCTTCACCGGCAAGCAGAAGTTCATGGATGCCGGCGGCCGTGTGGACAGATTCAAGAAGAAATACGGTGTCTGATATTGCATAGTTGATTTTTGCCTGTCCGTAAGCTATACTTATCTTCGCCGTGCTAGACGGGGAGGTAGCGGTGCCCTGTAACTCGCAATCCGCTGTAGCGAGGTTGAATTCCTGTTAGAGGTGCTGTCGATGTGAGGCCTTGGTTCCTATGGGCTGTGTTGACGGTTGGGTCCTCCGCAATGAGTGCTTGTGAACCTGGTCAGGTCCGGAAGGAAGCAGCCATAAGCGAGTTTGCTCTTGTGCCGGAGGGTGGCCTAGCCCGAGCAGTTTTGTAGGGTTACCGCTTGGATCGCAGCCATCAATAACAGGTGCACGGTTTAAATAAGGATGATGATAGCGTCTTTGCTACAAGCAAAGATGCTTTTTGTTTTTCTAGGTATCCTAGGTTATGAGATATTATTCCCGCTCTGGCTAATATCCTTACCTTTCGGACGGTGAGCCGCTTCTGCTTGGTCAAAGACTTGGGAATATAGTATAATAAATTAGCGACAAATGCCGGAAAGCGGCAGCCTGAGAGAGGGTAATGCATAGTGGAACATATCGCGCTGTACCGTGCCTGGCGGCCGCAGTCGTTTCAAGATATGGTAGGGCAGCAGCATATTATCCAGACGCTGCAGAATGCGATCCGTGAACAACGGGTTTCGCATGCCTATCTGTTCAGCGGACCGCGGGGAACCGGTAAGACGAGTGCGGCCAAGGTATTGGCCAAGGCAGTCAATTGCGAGCGGGGCCCGGGTCCTGAGCCCTGCAATGAATGTCCGTCCTGCCTGCGGATTACGGCAGGCAACATCATGGACGTTCAGGAGATTGATGCGGCATCCAACCGGGGCGTTGAAGAGATTCGCGATCTGCGGGATAAGGTGAAATATGCACCTACCGAAGTACGCCGTAAAGTGTATATTATTGATGAAGTGCATATGCTGACAACAGAGGCATTCAATGCTCTGCTGAAGACGCTCGAAGAGCCTCCGCAGCATGTGATGTTTATACTGGCGACTACCGAGCCGCACAAGCTTCCGGCTACGATTATCTCGCGTTGCCAGCGGTTTGACTTCCGCCGGGTCTCACTGGAGGAACAGACGGGCCGCCTGACCGAGATTTGCCAGAAGGAAGGCATTACAGCAGATGCAGATGCGCTCCAGTATATCGCCCGCCTGTCTGACGGGGGAATGCGGGATGCGCTCAGCATCCTGGATCAGATCTCATCCTTTACAGATGGGAATGTGACCTATCAGCAGGTGCTGGGAATGACCGGGGGCATCCCCTCCGAGCAGTTCGCGCGTCTGGCGAATGCTATTCTTGAGAGTGACATGGGGCAGCTGCTTGAGCTTGTGGAGCAGATGATGCATGAGGGTAAGAGCGCAGATAAGTGCCTGGAGAATCTTCTGTATTATTTCCGCGATTTACTGATGATCAAGATGGTGCCTGGAGCGGATCAGCTAACGGACCGCGTGCTGAATCCGGCAGATTTCCGCGATATGGCTAAGGCCTTTACCCGTGACCGCTTATTCCTGATTGTGGAGACGCTGAGCCGTTATCTGGGAGAGATGAAGTATGCTACACATCCGCAGACCATATTCGAGGTAGCGCTGATGAAGCTGTGCAGCGGTCCGCAGGATGCTGCTGCTCCCTCTGTAGGCGATCCGGCAGTGAATGCAGCCGCACCTGCAGCTGCGAATGGTTCTCCGCAGGTACAGTCCGTTGAGCTGGATCAGCTCAGAGCGCAGATTGCCGCGCTGGAGAAGAAGCTGGAGCAGGCTATTCAAGCCGGCGGAGTTGCCGGCGGCGGGCGTGAGCAGGCAGCGCAGCGCACTGCCCCGCCAAGCGCTCCGCGCGTATCCTCGGCCTCTAAGCTTCCCCCGCAGCTGGATAAGTTTATTGCGGGTAAGGACAGTCCTGATTTTAGCGCGGTCTATAAGCAGTGGAGTCTTGTTCTTCAGGGTGTGAAGGAAGAGAAGGTCACGGTACATGCGTGGTTTGTGGACGGTGAGCCGGTGGCGGTGATGGAAGATGCCGTGCTGGTTGCTTTTAAGAATACCATTCACCGGGATACTACCGAGAAGCCTGCGAACCGGCAGGTCATCGAGAACGTAATGAATGCCAAGCTGGGTAAGCCATTCCGGCTGGTAACTATGATGATGCGTGACTGGAATGAAGCTGCGACGAAATCCGCGGCTTCGGCCGGAACAGAGGAGCTGCGTCTGGAGCATGAGCACGAGAGCGGCGAAGGCAAGTCCGAACCATGGATTGATGAGGCGATCCAGCTCTTTGGAGAAGACCTTGTTGTCATAAAAGAATAAGGATTCAGCTATCAGCGCGAAGATGCGCATCCCAAAGGAGAGATGATCTATGAATAATATGAACCAAATGATGAAGCAGGTTAAAAAAATGCAGGAGCAGATGCTCAAAGCCCAGGAAGAGCTGGGCAGTAAGACGATTGAAGGTTCTTCCGGCGGCGGCGTGGTTACCGTTCAGGTGAACGGACACAAGAAATTGCTGTCCATTCAGATCAAACCGGAGGTTGTAGATCCGGAGGATATCGAAATGCTGCAGGATCTGGTGATCACTGCTGTTAATGATGCTCTTACCCAGGCAGAAGAGTTGGCGAACAACGATATGGGTAAATTCACAGGCGGAATGAAGATTCCTGGCTTGTTCTAGGCTTACTCCACTCCCTGCCAAAGGAGAACCGATACTTTGTATTATCCAGAACCGCTAGCCAAGCTAATAGAAGCTTTTACACGTTTGCCCGGGATTGGCCCGAAGACAGCTGCCCGGCTGGCCTTTCATGTGTTGAACATGAAGGAGGACGAGGTGATTGATTTCGCCAAAGCCCTGGTCAGCGTCAAGCGTAATCTTCATTATTGCTCGGTCTGCTGCAACATAACGGATACCGACCCGTGCCGGATCTGCCAGGACAAAACCCGCGATGCTTCGGTAATCTGTGTGGTTCAGGACTCGAAGGATCTGGTGGCTATCGAACGAACCAAGGAATTTGACGGCTATTATCATGTGCTCCAGGGTGCAATTTCGCCGATGGAAGGCATAGGGCCGGATGATATAAGGCTGAAGGAGCTGCTGACCAGACTCAGCGATGAGCGGGTGAAGGAGCTGATTATGGCTACCAACCCCAACATTGAAGGGGAAGCCACTGCCATGTATATCTCGCGTCTTGTCCGTCCCTTTGAGATCAAGATCACCAGGATAGCCCATGGCTTGCCTGTAGGCGGCGATCTTGAGTATGCGGACGAGGTAACCCTGTCGAAGGCGCTGGAAGGCCGTCGTGAGCTGTTCTGAGTGCTTTGCAGTTGTATTATAAGTGTAGGGAGCCCTCGGGCTCCTTTTTTATTTCCCGGAGAGCCGCTGATATTCTGCTAAAAGTTCTGCTAAGCCCCTTCTCCCGGTTCTAAGTTTGTCCCTATTCCGATATGTATGAGATTAACGGGTGTGAATCACCGGTTGCATCTGCAGTTATTCATATATCTTAGGAGGGATTGCAATGGGTTGGTGGAGTACCAAGTGGTTGAGCGGGAATACGGATAAGGAAAAGGCAGTGCAGACGGAAGAGGAATGGGGGACAGTATACCAGGAGGTGCGTAAAGCGCAGTCTGAATGGGAGCGGGCTTACCTGATGTTTGATGAGGCTCTGGGCCAGGATCAGATTGACTATGCAATCTATATCCTGGAGGCGGCTGAGCGTAAATATCAGATACACCTTAAGGATGCCAAGCGGCTGGGGCTTAACCGGAGCCGGCTGCAAGTATGAACAGACTGAGTCAGCGAGGAGGAGAACGATGCTAAGAACTGTTGCAATAAGTGTGCTGATTATATCTTCAGCGCTGCTGGTCCTGATTGTATTCAGGAAAAGACTGGGGTTGGCTTGGCTGAGTGTATTTGGAACCCATCTTATACTGGCGGCGCTCGGGATTTATATCGTTAATTTCTCAGGAGTAGTAAGCGATCTGCACATTCCGCTTAACTCTACAACCATAGGTGCTGTAACCATTCTTGGGCTGCCGGGAGTGGCGCTGTTATTGGGATTAAAATTAACTTTGTTTTAGAGGTTGACGAAGGCTCCTGATTCATGATACATTAAGTCTCGGCCCTTTGGACAGGAGATCTTCGGATCACCTGCTGGAAGCTAAAGCGAAAAAAGAAATTAAAAAAACGCTTGACTGAAACAAGGGTGCTGTGATATATTATAAAGGTCGCTGCTGAGACAAACATCAACGACAAAAGATGAGACATTGATCTTTGAAAACTGAACAACGAGTGAGTGGGAAATCACTTCGGTGAGATCCAAATTAGAGAATATAACCATTCTCGTCAGATGTTTCAAAATGAGCAATCGCTCTTTCTAAATACCAATTTGGAGAGTTTGATCCTGGCTCAGGACGAACGCTGGCGGC
>NZ_JAGGLV010000037.1 GCF_017874735.1 Paenibacillus silagei | reverse complement strand
CGTGCCTCCGCAACGCACATTATGGTCGGTTTTTCGATTACATTTGCTCCACGCGCCCGCGCAACGCCGAATGTGGTCGGTTTTTCGATTACATTCGGCCTGCTCACCACACACACCAGCCAATTGCTCTACAGCCGGTTTACCGCAAAAAGCCCCCGCCTTCACCGGAAATTCCGGTGAGGACGGGGGTTACCCTTGTTAAGCTAAGCCGTCAGGTACGGCGGTTCACGAACATCAGCATAAGTGCGGAGATGACAATGATCGAGCCGACCCACATCCAGGCCAGCGTCATATTGCCGCCATCCACCGCTACATAGATCGCGGTAGGCACGGTCTGGGTGCGTCCCGGAATATTGCCCGCCACCATAATCGTTGCCCCGAACTCGCCCAGCCCGCGGGCGAAGCCGAGGACATAACCGGCAGCCAGTGAACGCCCGGCCAGCGGCAGGGTCACATAGCGCAGCACCTGAAGCTCGCTGGCTCCCTGCGCCCTCGCTGCATCCTCAAGGTCCTTCTCTACCCCTTCGAAGCCTGCCTTGACCGTGCGGTATACCAGCGGAAAAGCAACCACAACAGCGGCAATGACTGCCGCCCCCCAGGTGAACAGAATCGTTTGCTCCGTGAACTGTTCATACAGCCTGCCGATCCAGCTCCGCCGTCCGAGGATCACCAGCAGGACGAAGCCGACCACGGTTGGCGGCAGCACCAGCGGCAGCAGCAGGACCGTTTCGACCAGACTGTGTCCGAAGAACCGGCGTCCCGCCATCTTCCGGGCAGCCAGTGTGGCCAGCAGGAACACGATCATACTGGTTAATACCGCAATCTTGATGGACAGCCAGACCGGGGCGAAAAAGTCGGTCCAATTGATCTCCATCTCTTTTCACCCTATCTAATAGAAGTTACTTATTTCGCCAATTGAAACCCGTAGCCAGTAAAGACCGAGCTTGCGGCAGCAGTCTGCACATAGCTGTAGAACGCTTTGGCCTCCGCCTGATGCTTCGAATCCTTAACAATGCCCACCGGATAGTTAATCGCCTTGTGTACATGGCCGCCCACCGTCAGGGCGATCTTCACCTTATTCGAGGTTAACGCGTCCGTCTTGTAGACGAACCCGGCATCTGCATTGCCTGTCTCCACATAAGACAGCACCTGACGGACATCCTTAGCGAAGACCAGCTTGCTTTGCAGCGTATCCCATACCTTCTTCGCGGTCAAGGACTGCTGAGCGTATTGTCCGGCTGGTACCGATTCCGGCTGGCCTACGGCTACCTTTTTGAAGGCTGGAGCGGTAAGGTCAGTAATGGTTGTAAGCTTCGTGTTCGAATCGGAAGGCACAACGGCGACCAATTGATTCTTCAGCAGCGCCTTGTGGTCTGCAATCAACCCTTTATCCACCAGCGCGTTCATCTGCTTATCGCCTGCCGAGAAGAACAAGTCGGCCGGTGCTCCCTGCTCAATCTGCTTCTGCAGCGTACCTGAGGCGCCATAATTGAACACCAGCTTAATCTCAGGATGCTGCTTCTCATACTGCACAGCAATCTTGTCCAGACTATCCTGCAGACTCGCTGCTGCGGAGACAATAATCTCCGTCTTCTTCACTGCCGCCTCAACATCTCCTGCTGAACCCGCCGACACGCCCGCCACCATAAGCAGCACCAACAATCCCGCTAACCACTTCTTCAGCACACTCCATACCTCCCAATCTCTATTCTTTATTTTGATCATATTCTAGCAAGTTAAATCGAATTATACAATGCATTTGATTATGTTTGTATATGTTTAGTTATAATTAGTATCAAAACACCCCCACAAAGTGCAGCTTTAGCTTCGATGATGACTCAGGTACTTTGCGGGGACCCCAAAACATATAAATCCTAACAAAATAGGGACTCCCCTAATCCATACAACAAAAAACCCCCGCCCTATGTATAGGGAAGAGGCCTGTTCTAAGGCTATCTGCAATAATCTTCTCGCTATATAAATTGAACTAATGTTTTTATGTTTTGGAATTAGCCGTGACTCCAGAGAAGTTTTGGACTTCCGGCCGCTGTTGTCTACAGATTTCATGATTTTATACCTTTTTTAACGGTTGAAATCCGTAGACAAAGGCGGTCGCTACCGCTCCTCCAGTTCCAAAATTCCCCTCCGCCACTTTTCCTTTAACTTAAATTTTTTAGTTCAATCTATATAGTTCCAGTTATTCGACCTTGAAAGCAACCTTGAAGCTTCCCTTGGCATCTTGCCCCTTGATTTCAATCCTGTATTTCCCGTCCTTCCCGGCTTCCACCTTCTCGGTACCTGATTCATTGGTTGCCAGTTCAGTAAGCACCTCATTATCCGGCCCGTATAACTTCATGGACAGCCGACCCTTTTCCACCTTGGATTTGTAATCGATGCTGATCGTTTCGCCGCTTTTCATGCTCAGCTTCTTCTCCTCTGTGCCCGTAAAAAGCTTGTAGGAGCCGCTTATTTTGCTCTTCGTACTGGACCCGACGTACATTATTTTCTTGTCACAGGAAGTCAGCAGCACCGACGCCATGATGATAAAAATACCCATTTTCATCCATTTATTCTTCATATCCCTAACACTCCCCCGGTTTAGATTAGATGGCCGCAGTGCGGACAACGGATACCCTCATTGCCTGCATTAGATGCTATGTGAATGTGATGCTGTTTCCTTGCCAGGAGATACAGGATCAGACCGATGAAATTAGGGATATAGATGACCGCAGTCACCCACAGCCAGGCATTCATCCGCCGCCGCGAGGCATCTTTATAAATGAATACCGCGATTAGCACATTCAGCCCCAGGAACAGCAGGGCCAACAGGCTTATCACGATGAGCCAGGTCAGATTCTCCTCCATAAACTCGCCCATATAGGGGCTTATAGCGTACCCCAGCACAATACAGCTTACCAGGATGGTTGCTGTAAGCGCCCAAAAAACAAATTTCTCAACGGTTAAGTGAGCTTTCATAAGACCCTCTCCCGCCTCCCATAGTACTGTACAACAGCAATGTTCCGGCGACCATTGGAGAAAGGATGAACAGCAGCCCCATGCTGATCTTCCATTGCATGGCAGCCGGACCGGCCAGGAAATACAATCCCAGCACCAGGAATACCAGCCATTGCAGGACCATTAACCCGGAAAGGATTACCATTCTTCTGCGCCCGTGAATCCGCCGAATCGTATTAGAGACAAGCTCTGGTGATGGCGTGAGCGGCAGATTGACATATTCCGTCAGCAGCCGGTCTTCGTCTCCGGACTCCTTCATTTAGTTCATCTCCTTCATTAGCTTGTGCAGCAGCTTCTTGCCATGATTCAATCGGGATTTGACAGTTCCGAGGGGAACTCCCAGCACCTCCGCTATGCCCTCATAGCTGAACTCCTCATAGTAATACAGTACGAGAGGGGCAAGGTAACGTTTGGGCAGACTCCGCAGGCATTCCTCCAGGAGCCGGTGCTCCTCATGCCGCAGCAGATCCTCTTCTGCCAGTGGAGCCGGGTCTCTAATATGTATAAGCTCCGCATCCGAGGACAACCAGGTCCAAAGGACATACACGCTTTTCCACTTCCGGTAGCGGTCACGGTACATGTTGAAGGCCACCTGGAACAGCCAAGGCTTAAAGGGACGCTCTGCATCATACTTCTCCAGCTTGCGGAGCACACGTACCCATACCTCCTGGAACAAATCCTCCGCATCCTGCCGGTTCAAGGTAAGATGGCGGCAGAACCGGTATAAATCATCCCTATACCTGACAATGAGAAACTCAAGATGCTCTTGTTGACCGGACTTGCATCCTTCAACGAGCTGTTTGTCGGTCATCATCTGTTCTCCGCCCACCCTTTCAACCTACATTACGAAGCGTTTCAGATATTGTTCGAAAATTCACAAAGTTATTTTTGGGAAAAGTAGGGCTTCGGTTCACAGAACGCTGAGAAACGAATCTCCCATTTGGGAACCACGTTGGGCTAATTCTGAACTAAGGTTTAGCCCTGACCCGAGGACAGGACGGGGTTGGCTTAATTGCAATTCGTACAACTAAAATGCCCGATTCCTAACCCTTCTCACGTTTAGTTGTATTTCGTACATTTAAAAGGCAGCCTTCTCCCGTTTATCAGCTAATTGGGCAGATTTAGTTGTACAGAATACAGTTAGAAGATGAAACTATGCCTTTTGGCTGCTTTTAAGTGTACATTCTGCAACTAACACAGGAAACCACCTTCCATCAAAACAAGAGCTGCCCCAAGCAGCCATTAATATGGCTTGGAACAGCCCTTGCTAATACCTTCTATTCAGATTTAATTCTTCATCCGCGGGTCCAGCACATCCCGCAGGCCGTCGCCCATCAGGTTGAAGCCGAGGACCGTCAGCATGATAGACAGGCCCGGGAACACCACGGTCCAGGGGGCCTTCTGGATAAACTGGCGGGAATCGGAGAGCATCTTGCCCCATTCCGGGTCCGGCGGCTGAGCGCCCAGTCCAAGGAAGCCCAGGGCAGCGGCTTCAATGATGGCTGTCGCGACGCCAAGAGTGCCTTGAACAATGATCGGCGTCAGGCTGTTCGGCAGGATGTGGCTGAACAGAATCCTCCCGTTCTTCATCCCGATGGCCCTGGCCGCCGTAATGTACTCCTCGGACTTCAGGCTCAGCACCTTGGCCCGGACCAGCCGGCCATAGGTCGGAATGTTGACGATGGCAATCGCGTAGAGCGCATTCTGCAAGGAAGGTCCCAGAATAGCTACAATAGCGATGGCCAGCAGAATACTCGGGAAAGCCAGCAAAATGTCAAACAGACGGGAGATGATCATATCCATCCATTTGCCGTAGTATCCGGCGAGGATGCCCAGCGCAGTGCCGACAATGATCGAGCCGATTACGGAAAAGAATCCCACCCAGAGTGAAATCCGCGCCCCATAGATTACCCGGGTGAACAGATCCCGCCCCAGATCATCCGTACCGAACCAATGCTCTGCCGACGGCGGCTTCAGGCGGTTCACCAGCTGCTGGGCCTTGAAATCATACGGGGCAATCCATGGCGCGAGCAGCGCAATCAGTACAAAGAACAGGATAATGCCAAGCCCGGCCATGGCCGTCTTGTTCTTGCGGAAGGCCTTCCATGCATCGCGCCAGGGGCCGGAGGCTTGATCCGCCGGAGCCTTAGGAGGTGGAGCCTGTAGTGCTGCCTGTCCCATTAGCTGCTCCCCCTCACTTGTAATTGATGCGCGGATCGATAGCGGCATACAGCAGATCCACCAGCAGATTGATGACCACAAAGATAAAGGCAATAATCAGAATCCCGGTCTGGATCACCGGATAATCCCGCGAGCTGATCGCTTCGAAGATATAACGCCCTACCCCGGGCCAGGCGAAAATCGTCTCGGTCAGCACCGCCCCTCCGAGCAGCGCCCCCGTCTGCAGACCGATTACTGTCAGCACCGGAATCAGTGCATTCTTCAGCGCATGCTTATAGACCACGAGGAACTGCGACATACCCTTGGCCTTGGCTGTACGGATATAATCGGAATTCATCACCTCCAGCATACTGGAGCGGGTCATCCGGGCAATGATCGCCATCGGAATCGTGCCAAGTGCAATACTCGGCAGAATGAGATGCTTAATGACCGTCCACAGCTGGTCCCACCGTCCGGCCAGAATCGTATCCAGCACGTACAGGTTGGTTATCGTCTCCACCGGATTGCGCTGGTCCATCCTGCCGATGGACGGCAGCCAGTGCAGCTTCAGCGCGAAGAGCAGCTGCTCCATCAGCCCCAGCCAGAAGATCGGCATCGATACCCCAATGAGCGCGATGATCATCGCCGTATAGTCAAACCAGGAGTTCTGTCTCCAGGCGCTGAGGATACCGGCGTTCACTCCGACGAAGGTTGCGAACAGCATGCTGGCAGCCGTCAGCTCCAGCGTAGCGGCCAGATACGGTACGATTTCTTTGGCAATCGGCGTTTTGGTGCGGATCGAAGTCCCGAGGTCCCCCCGGGCCAAATCACCCATGTAATTAAAATATTGCTGCAGCCAGGACTTGTCGAGGCCAAGCTGGTTACGCAGCGCCTGCTTGGATTGCTCGGTCGCCTTCTGGCCGAGAATCGTCTCGGCCGGATCACCCGGAATGGCATGGATAATGGAGAAGACGATCAGGGTCATGCCGATCAGCACGGGGAACAGCACCATCACACGTTTTATGAGGTAAGAGTTCAATTCCGTTCACCTTCCAAAGGTGTATTTATTCAAAATAAATCTCACTGTAATACTCTGTCCCTGTCGGTCCGGGAACGAAGCCCTTCAGATTGGCCTTGCCGGCCAGCAGCGGTGTGGTATGAACCAGCGGAATCCATGGCGCATCGGCTTTGATAATCTCCTGAGCCTGCTTGTACAGCTCGGTGCGTTTGCCCTGGTCTGTCTCCTTCTGGGCGCCGGTCAGAAGCGTATGCAATTCTTCGTTCACATAAAAGGCACGGTTATTGCCGGGAATAGCATCCTTGTCCAGCAGGGTGTACAGGAAGTTGTCCGGGTCGCCGTTGTCGCCGGTCCAGCCTAGCATGAAGATATCGTCCTTCTCCCCGGCCTTGGTGTCATCGAGATAAGTCGCCCATTCCGGGGACTCAATAACGGTCTTGACCCCGATCTTCTCCCATTCTGCTTGAATCGCTTCGGCTACCTTCTTGCCGTCAGGCATATAAGGACGGGATACAGGCATCGCGTACAGTGTCACCGGATCAGGCAGTCCGTCAGGATAACCCGCTTCGGCCAGCAACGCTTTGGCTTTGTCCAGATCATACTCATAATCCTTTACACTGTCGTTATAGCCCCACAGGGAAGGCGGCATAGGATTCACCGCAGCCTGGGCCTGGCCGGCGAAGAATGCATCGATAATCTCCTGCTTGTTGACTGCATGGCTGAGCGCCTGCCTTACCTTCACATTGTCGAACGGCTTCTTCTTGAAGTTGAAGCCGAGGTACGCCACATTGAACGGCGGACGCTCAATCTTGGTCAGAGCACTGTTGCTCTCCAGCGTGGACAAGTCATCCGGGCTGAGATCTTCCATCAGATCGATTTCCCCGTTTTGCAGCGCGGTGAAGCGGGCTGAGTTGTCCGGAATCGAGCGCACGATGACCTTGTTCAGCTTGGGAAGCCCTTCCTTCCAGTAGGCGGTATTCTTATCCAGTGTGATGGAATCATTGCGCTTCCACTCCTTGAACACGAACGGGCCTGTCCCTACCGGCTCATTCTTGAAATTCTCCTTTTTCTCCTTGACCGCAGCAGGACTGGCAATCCCGAAGGTGGTCATGGCGATATTCTGCAGGAACGGCGCCTGCGGCTGGTTTAGTACAAATTGAACCGTCGACTCATCCACCGCCTTCACTTCCTTGATCACCCGCGCCCCGTCCGGACCGAACATGGAGTCATAGTAATCGAAAGAATCACCTTCGAATTTGTATTCACTGGCCGGATCACTCCAGCGCTGGAAATTGAACACGACTGCCTCGGCGTTGAAATCGGTTCCGTCATGAAACTTCACGCCAGGATGCAGCTTGAAGGTGTAGCTCAGCCCGTCCGGCGTTACTTCCCAGCTGTCGGCAAGTGAGGCCTGGACTTCAGAGGTACCCGGCTTATACTCGAGCAGCGAATCGAAGACCTGATGCGCAATCTTCAGCGACTCCCCGTCCGTCACAATCGCCGGGTCCAGGGAAGCCGAGTCACCCCCGCGCCCCAGGATCAGGGTATCCTGCGCTGTCCCGGAGGTCTCAGGTGAGCTTGCCGGAGCGTTCGTCGCCGCCGTATTCCCTCCGGTATTTCCCATGTTGCCTGTGTTGTTCCCTCCGCCGCAGCCGCTGAGCGCGAGCCCCGCGCCAAGCATCAGTACCAATGCGAGATTACCCCATTTGTTCATCTCCAGAAAGCTCCCTTCTTTCATTGAAATATCAAAGTGTTTATATAGAGCCGTGCAGGTAGCACAGCTATAAACCAAGGTTCTTCTGTATATGGCTCTAAGATGCAAGCAAATCAGGCAAGCGGTGTATTGGCTTCTCCATCATAGAGATGGCAGGCTGTGAAGTGTCCGGATTCTGTCTCCATCAGCGGAGGCCTGATCACCCGGCACTGCTCCATCACGCGCGGACAACGCGTGTTAAATGCACATCCGACTGGCGCATTCGCCGGACTCGGTACCTCCCCCTGCAGAATGATCCGCTCCTTACGGATATCGGGATCAGGTTCAGGAACCGCAGACAGCAGAGCCTGCGTATAAGGATGCTGCGGCCGGGCATAAAGCTTATGCTTGTCCGTAATTTCGACAATCCGCCCCAGGTACATTACCGCTACCCGGTCGCAGATATGCTTCACCACACTGAGATCATGGGCGATAAATATGTAAGTTAAGCCGAATTCCCGCTGCAAATCCTGCATCAGGTTAATAACCTGGGACTGGATCGATACATCCAGCGCAGAGACAGGCTCATCCGCAATAATCAGCTTCGGATGGAGTGCCAGTGCTCTGGCAATGCCGATCCGTTGGCGTTGTCCGCCGGAGAATTGGTGAGGGTAACGCTGCAGATGGGCCCTGGACAATCCGACTACATCCGCCAGCCGCTCCACCTCTGCCTTGCGCTGCCTGGCATCGCAAGTAGCGTGTACAATCATCGGCTCTTCGAGAATACGCTGCACAGTATAACGCGGGTCCAGGGAGGAGAACGGGTCCTGGAAGACAATCTGCATCTCCCGGCGCTGCCGCCGCATATCTTCCGCAGACAGCTTCGTAAGCTCCTGCCCTTCGAACCAGATCTCGCCCGCTGTCGGCTCAATCAGCCGGAGCAGCGCGCGGCCGGTAGTCGATTTGCCGCAGCCGCTCTCCCCTACCAGACCGAAGGTCTCCCCCTTGCTCACAGCAAAGGAGATATCATCCACAGCCTTCACACTGCCGCGTTCCCGGCTGAAGAAGCCCTTGTTCAGCGGATAATACTTCCGGAGTCCCTTGACCTCAAGCAGGCTCTCACTCATACCGCATCCTCCTGTTCCCTGTCAAACAGCCAGCATCTGCAGCTATGCTGCTCCTCTTGCCGTGTCAGCGCCGGAAGGCTCTGCATGCACAGCTCCATGACCTCCGGGCAGCGCGGTGCGAACCGGCAGCCCTGCATCTCTGTGCTGAGAATCGGCACATTGCCCGGAATGGAGTAGAGACGTTCCTTAGCTTCATCCATCCGGGGGACGGAGGCAATCAGTCCTCTCGTATACGGATGCAGCGGATTTTTGAAAATATCATGTACACTGCCTTCCTCCACCACCTTGCCGGCATACATCACAGCCACACGGTGGCACATCTCGGCTACTACGCCAAGATCATGGGTAATCAGCATAACGGCAGTGCCCTGCTCCTCATTCAGCTGGCGGATCAGCTCCAGAATCTGAGCCTGAATGGTTACATCAAGCGCGGTTGTCGGCTCATCGGCAATCAGCAGCTCCGGGCTGCAGGAGATCGACATGGCAATCATGACACGCTGGCGCATGCCTCCTGATAGCTGATGCGGGTACTCGTCGATGATCGCTTCCGGCCGGGGAATTCCAACCTTGCGCAGCATACCGACAGCATGCTCCCGGGCCTCCTTCCTGGAGCGACCACGGTGTAGCCGTACCGTCTCCATAATCTGCTGTCCAACCGTGAATAAGGGATTCAGCGAGGTCATCGGCTCCTGAAAGATCATCGAGACCGAATCCCCCCGGATCTTACGCATATCCTTCTCCTTCAGCGGAACAATATCGCGGCCCTTCAGCAGGATGCGTCCGTCAACAATTCTCCCTGGGGGGCTTGGGACCAGCTTCAGGATAGACAGGGAGGTGACACTTTTACCGCAGCCGGATTCTCCTACGACACCCAGAACTTCGCCCGGATTAATGTAGAGATCGACACCATCCACTGCCGGAACCTCACCGCGGTCCGTTAAAAAGTGGGTATGCAGGTTTTCAATGCTTAGAATCGGCTGGATCAAGTCTCTCCCTCTTTTCTGTTAAAAATTGAACGAAGGTCAAATGCCTGCTCAGGAAAACTATTTAAAAAGTTAGATATATTAACCAATACCTAACATAATAAGTAATCTAATTAACTTTAAATACATATTACTGTTATTTAATGTATAACTTTACTATGGATGTCCTATCTAGGCAAGGAAAATTTGTACATATAACTAACCCTATGAATTTTATATGAATATATCAGAGCATAAAAGTGTGAGGAAAATATACCTGCAGTTATTTGTACAGCGACAGCCACTTCTCCAGTTGTTGCTTCAGCACATCCCGGTAATATAGCGGCTCCATAATCTCAGCCTCTTCCTTGTATTTCATAATCCAATGAACGAAGCCGATATCCTGCTCCACAGCGACCTTGAAATGCAGGCTGCGGTTCTGGCGGTCCACCCTGCTCGGCTTAACAAACATCTCCTCCTGCTTCAGCCGTTCCATCATCCGCTGCGAGAATTTGACTCTGAATTCAACCTGCAGGCTGTCCTGTTCCAGGGACCACTTCTGCTCCATGAAGGACTGCAGATCGAACTGGTCTTTGGAGAACCACCTGTCCAGCGGATTGACACTGGAGAAGCCGTTAATATGAAAGGTGCGGATGATCCCGAAGCGGTGACAGAAACCAATCAGGTGAAAACGATTCTCTAGCGGGACCAGGCAATAGGGATCAATCCGGATACCTTTTTCTTCGTAGGCATTCTCACTATAGTCAGCCTGTATGCTTCTCTGCTTCATTACGGCATCCAGAATGTCGGTCAGAAAGAGGGGCTGGTCTCCCTGAGATCTGCTATTTTCCGTCCAGTTTGGTCCGGCTTCCTTTTTCGTACGCTCCATTGTTTCTTCCCTTTCTGCCTTTTGCTTATAATCTGCCGCCATCACTTTCTCGTATGCGTCTTCAAAGCCCGGGGGCAGCAAAGGTTTGATCTCCGCCATAATACTGCGCAACTGAGAAAAAGCCTCTTCTTCCTCTTCTGACCAATCCAAGGGGTACAGCGCGAAATTACCGATAAAAGCATACCCCTTGCCATGTCCCATATGAGTAATGGGGATATGCATGGCACTGAGCGCATCCATATCCCGATAAATCGTTCTCTCGCTGTTGCCGCATCGTTCCGCCAGCTCACGGGCCAGAATTCCCGGTTTGGCTTGAACTAGCGTAATGATGCGCATCAGCCGGATCAATCGGTCTGTCATATTCAGTTCTCCTTGACTTATGGTAAAATAGACCCATTATTTTTAAATAAACTAGTTATATATATCTATAACCAAGGATGTAATAACCGAGATAAGAAAATATAATAGAACTATTTTACTATGTTACCACATTTAGATATTACGCATTTCTTTATCTGCTCCGCCCGGTGTGATTCTATATTTGAGCCCTATGTATGGGTAATTCCTATTCTATCTACGCAGCTTCCCAGCAATTATCTCATTCCTATCCTGCTGAGCGGCAGATGCTCTGCCTCCAGTCTTTTATACAGCGCTTCCGCTTCTCTGAGCAGCTGCATATCCCCGGAGCGGGCAGCCATCAGGAGTAGTTGATCGGCCTGCCTGCGAAGAATATCTGCGGGTACCTCAGGCTTGTTCTTCATCCGGGCCTCCTGGGCTTCCGCGATTAGCGCCTCTGTCTGCAGCAGCGCCAGATGCTTCTCCACATGGAAGCAGGAGCCTGCCCCCAGCAAGCCGGTATGATGGGAATATTCAATTCCCAGCTTCTTGAGCGGCAGCTCGCGGATACGTTCCACCGTAGGCTGCTTGTATTGCCATTGCAGCCAGAGGGCTTCATGTATGCCTGCAGGCATACCCGCCATCATGAATTCCAGGGCGATGTACCTGCGCTGCCCGGAATGGATTTTGCCAAGCTTCAGGAGCAGTGATCTCCCCTCTCCCTCTTCTGCACTACAGCCGTAACATCCTGTTACCTTGACATGACTTTCGAGCCAGACACGCAGCTCAATATCCCGGGCTACCACCTTGCGGCTCTTCTTGCGGGAATCCTCCCCTTGTAGCGCTCCCTTCCACTCCACGAGCAGCACTATTTTCTTGGCACCGCCTGCCAAAATACGCTCCTGGCTCCATGTAAACAACGTCTGAATACTTGCTTGCATATTTCCACCTCTTTCTTAATTTGGGTCTTCTATTAATGTACCAATATTGGCGGACAACTCCTTGTCATGGAATGTATGTTCGGTCCTATAATATCGACAAAAAAAGAGCCAACCTACCCCAAAAGGTGATTGCCTCTTTATGAAAGTCTATTCTTTTGTCAAAATATGACGAACAAAGTTTTACGCATTACATCAATCGGACCCGTCTGCCCGCCTTCTCATGCCGGAAGAACAGCCCAAGGGCCCAGGTTGCACACAGCAATGCGAAGAGGAAGAACAGGAGTGACCACACAGGGGCCGGTAAAATGGTCAATCTGGCCAGATTCGCTGCATCCCCTGCCCGGGAAGGTGTCACGACGGAAGCATAGACCAGGAATAAGGTCCCCATCACGGACTCCTCCAGGGTCAGGAACGCAAGAAACAGATAGTACACCTTGCTGACCTTCGGCCAGAGGAACAGCATCGCAGCATTCAGCAGAATGAAGCCGCTCAGCCAGATCATTCCGAAGCCGCCCCGTACATACAGCACAAGCATAATCAGCGCGACCAGGCTGGTCAGAACAAGCCCCCATTCCCGCTTATCTCTACTATAGAAATAGAAGAGCAGCAACGCGAACAGTGAAGCCAGAGGATAACCCGCCAGCGACACCAGGATCGCCTTGCCTCCGGCAGCAATCGCCGAATAGGTCACACCGCTGTGATCAGAATACAGCTCAATGCGCAGCACATTGCCGGAGAGCAGCAGAGTCATCAGCGCGTGGCCGAATTCATGGAACATGGTATCCAGATTACGGAATAAGGAGGAGAACGGAATAAACCGGGTCAACAGAGCGGAGCCCGCCAGGAACAACAGTGTTTTGAGCCATCTATTCATTGAATACAGCCCCTTTCCGTTCACAGTATACGTTAATTTGCAGCGACACTCAATATTATGGAAACCATCCCTGCCTTGACACTGTATTACCTCTTGGTTCTCTCCATAGATACAAAGGGTAATTATGCCTACAGCCGCCCGGGTTGTTCAAACAGCAAGCAGCTATGATAAAATAGGAAGACAATTAGCTCTAACAGGTGGTGATCAGTTGATGAAAAAACGGGTAACAGGAGTGATGCTGAGGCTGCTGGGTTCTTCCCTGCTTATGCTTGGCCTTACTCTCACTTGGCCTGCCCCCGAGGCTAAGGCCAATTATCTGAATGATATATACAATGGAATCCAGAGCTTCTCGGAGCTGCCCGGCGAGGTCAGCAAGCTGCAGGAGAGCTACCGGAAGACTGCCGAGGAGCTTCAGCAGACGAAGGATGATCTCGGAGAAGCAGTGGACGAGCTGGGGCAGACCAAGGAGCAGCTGACGGACAGCCTGCAGCAAATGCAGACGTATCAGTCCCAGAATGCTGCCCTGCAGGAGCAGAACCGCCAGCTCAGCCAGGTCGTGGACGAACTGAAGAATGACCGCACGGCGAGAGAGAACTACTTCAACCGGATCAAGGTGACGGTCATCTCCGGGATTGCTCTTCTGCTGGGCTACTTCCTGCTGATCCGTGTGCTGCGCTTCACGATGCGGTACCGCTCCAGAAGAAGCGACCGGCTGCGTTAAGGAGGATGAAGAATGAATATTGACATTCAGGATGAAGGCGACAGCGGCAGCGGACAGGCGGTTGCTTTTACCGTTCAGGAGAACGAGGAGGTCCATGTGCTGCATCCGCAGCAGATTATTGCTTACCAGGGCCCTTCGGCGGGACGGGCCGACCGGTTCATGGATGTGAAGGGCATGTACCGCAAGCGCAAGCTGATCCGGGCGGATCTGACCGGCCCTTGCCGGTTCACAGCCGCGCTGCCGCCCGGCTACCGGGTCAAGACCATCCAGCTCGACAGCAAAAGCGATCTGCTCTACGACTTCAGGCACCTCTTCTTCTACAGCAAGGGCGTCACGATGCAGACGAGAGTGCTGAGCATGAAGAATATGCTGATTACCCGGGATATCGTCAAGGTCAAATTTTCCGGCCGCGGCAGCATCGGCATTCTGACGGAGGGCACGGTCTGCGAAGCCGAGCTGCATCCCTTCGATCCGCTCTATGT
This sequence comes from Paenibacillus silagei, assembly GCF_017874735.1. Taxonomy (GTDB): domain Bacteria; phylum Bacillota; class Bacilli; order Paenibacillales; family Paenibacillaceae; genus Paenibacillus_AQ; species Paenibacillus_AQ silagei. Next base: position 34,075 of record NZ_JAGGLV010000037.1, on the reverse strand, counting down.
CGATGCCGGCAGTATTATCGCTTATCCCGAGAATGCCAAGCTTGAGCTGACGGTGTACGGCAACCATCTCGCCAGCCAGCATATGAGCTATCACTGGAAGATGACCGGCCACGGGCCTGTGCTGTTCCAGGCCGGACGCCAGAGCAGACGCTTTGAGCGCGACAATAATGAAGACGGTATTATCAAACGCTTCCTGCGGGAAGCCCTGCCCTTCGGCGGTGTATTTATTAAGTAAGTAAAGAGCGCCCGCAGGTGTAACGCGGGCGCTCTTCTATATGTCCTATGCCGGAATTACGCTAGGTAAGCGTTCAGCATCCAGGCTGTCTTCTCTACACTTGTCCGGATTCCGATCAGCAGATCGGCGGTAGGCTGGTCGCTGGCCTCCTCTGCGCTAGTAATGCCCTGCTTCAGCTCTTCAGCTACGGCAGCGAAGTCTTGAACCAGCTGTGCCACCATTTCCTTGGCGCTCTCACCGCCGGCAGCTTCCTTCAGGCTGGAGAGCTTCAGGTACTCTGCCATCGTAGAAGCAGGACGTCCGCCGATGGCAAGCAGCCGCTCAGCCAGCTCATCCACATAACCCGCGGCTTCATTGTACAGCTCTTCGAATTTCTCATGCAGGGTGAAGAATTGGGTTCCGCTGACATACCAGTGGTAGTGATGCAGCTTCACTCCCAGTAACGTCCAGTTCGCGGTCTGACGGTTCAGAACAGCATGCAGTGCAGTGTGGCTGTTAACTTGTGTACTCATTTAAATAACCTCCCGGAATGTGTATTCTACAATACATTGTATTTAGACTCGTTCTAAATCTATATACAATTTAACACACTTTTTACTGTATTGCAATCTAATGTCCCGCATCCTTGATGTACTGCACATTCTAGCACTCCTCCGGGAGCTATCCTATAATTTGAATCACAATTCTGCAAAAGCACATCGATTGACATAAATCACCCGAACCGGAAGAGAAGCTCACATCCTCCCGTAGGATGTCCCTTATACCGTAGGGATATCCGTCTCTGCCGCCCGTCCCAGTCCGCTGCGGAAGATGGCACGCATCTCCTCCCGCTTGCTCTTGGGGCTAAGCACATATACCGTATCTCCGGGCTCAATCACCGTGCTGCCATGCGGCGTCACGATGGTCTTGTTCCGTATAATGGCCGTGAACAGAATATCGTCCGGCAGGCCGATCTCTGCTATCTGCATGCCGGATATCGCCATCTGCCGGTCGATTCCGATATGATTGAATTCGGAATCAGTCTTCCCTAGCGCGACAAGCTCCATCAAGGATGGCTGGGACGCCTGCTCCCGGCCCACCAGCCTCAGCCGCGAGGCCAGGGGTGAAATGGTTGTTCCCTGAATCACTGCCGAGGTCAGAACAACGAAGAATACGACATTGAAGAACAGCCTGCCATGCGGCAGCCCCGCGAGCAGCGGGTAGGTCGCCAGGACAATCGGGACGGCTCCCCGGAGCCCGGCCCAGGAGATCAGTGTCTTTTCACGGAAGGAGAACCGGGACAATAGCAGGCTGAGGAATACGCCGAGCGGCCTTGCTAGGGCCATCAGAATCACGGACAGCAGCAGCCCCTGCCAGGCCACAGCCGCCAGCTCCTGCGGGAAGACCAGCATCCCGAGCAGAATGAACATGGCAATCTGCATCATCCAGGCAAAGCCATGACTGAAATTCATAATGGTGCGGTGGTACATCAGCTCGGAATTCCCCAGCACCAGCCCCATGACATAGACAGCTAGCAATCCGCTGCTGTGTACCATAGCCGAAACCCCGTAAGTCAGAACTGCGAAGCCGACCGCCATGACTGGATACAATCCGGTGGAGTCCAGATTAATCCGGTTAATCAGGTACACCGCCAGCTTGCCGATGATGATCCCGACCAGCAGCCCTACCCCCATCTCCCAGAAGAACGACAGCACCAGACGCAAGACTGCGGTATCCGGGTGCTGCACCCATTCAATCAGCGACACGGTAAGGAATACAGCCATCGGATCATTGCTGCCGGATTCGGCTTCAAGCGTCGAGGTTAGCCGTTTGTCGATATTTTTGCCGCCCAGCACGGAGAATACCGCCGCTGCATCTGTCGAACCGACAATGGCCCCGAACAGGAAGCTCTCCGCCCAGGGCACTCCAAGTATAAATTTGGCAAACACACCGACGATCACCGCAGTCAGCAGCACTCCGAGTGTAGCCAGCGACAACGCCGGCTTCAGAATCGGGCGAATATCCTTCATGCTCGTCTGCATCCCGCCCTCAAACAGAATCACCACCAGGGCAAAAATGCCGGCAATCTGCGTGAGCGAAGCATTGTTGAAATAAATGAAATGGCTGAGTACCATGCCGGCTGCAATAAACAGGACCAGAGCAGGCATGCCAAAACGGGTGGAGAATTTGGTGGAGAGCACGGCGATCAGCAGCAAAGCCGCCAGCAGCAGGATGATTTGATCTGCAAGATGAGTCATGAACCGGTTCACACCTTCCCCGGAGCCGGGTATCCGCCTTAGCCCCATGTATTTTATAGTATGTGTATGATTCTGAGACAGAAAAAAACCCCGGTGGGCTGAATTCCACGGAGGTTATTATGCCGTCCTTCATTCTCTTGAATACACCTGCAGCTCCTGAATGGACCAGTAGTTGCCGCCGGAGCCTGTCTGGGTAATCTTGATATGCCGGGTCTTGACCGGGGCAAACGTAATCTTGGTCTTCTCCAGCTGGCCTTTGCCCGCTGCGACCTGTCTCCAGCTCTTGGCATCCTCCGATACGTGGACAGTGTAGCCGCGCGGATAGTCATATGGCGATAAAGGGTAATCCATATCTATAGCTTCTACCGTATGTTCTGCGCCCAGATCAATCTGGAAGTACTCCCCCGAAGCCTGATGCTTGACCGTATCCCAGCGGGTCCGCCGGTCTCCGTCAATGGCACCTGCCGGATTGGAAGCCTCCTTACTCACACTGGACGTCACCTTCCAGCCTGCCCGGTCCAGCGGGACAAGTCCGGTTGCTGTAATCTGTGTCTTCTCTGACATCACACCAGAGCCGGACACTCTTACAGCATAAGTATAAAGTGTGCCTTCCTTCAGCTTGCTGTCGTTGTACTCGGTTCCCTTCACTGCTGTAGCGATGACCTTCAGCTTCTCGTCCGGGCTGTCCGCCCGGAGCACTTCATAGCTTGCTCCGGGGGCTTCCAGCCAGTTCAGATGCATCGATAATCCCTTGACAGCAGTCGCCTTCAAGCCCTGAGGCGCCATATCCGCCACCTCAGAGGAAGGCTCCAGAATGTACTGCACGCCTTCTCCCGGAGCCAGCGTCTCCGTGAATTCCAGCTCCGGCGAAGCAGCCCTGCCGGTTACATAGCTGCGGGCCTCCTCATAAGTATCGCCCTTGCCGAACCGTTCTCCTTCGTACTCCGTTTTCTTCGGCATAGTGACCTTGACCTTAACGGTCTGCTCCGTCTTCTCGAAATTGACGAAGTTCACCAGCACCTTGTTGGAGGTCGCCTTGCTGCCCGCCAGCGGCTCAAGCGTGGAGGTGTCCACTGCTCTTACGTAGACCAGCTTATCCTTCAGCTCCTCCTTATTGCTGATCTGGTAGGTCAGCGGAGCGCCGTGTGTAGCATAAGCCAGATCCAGCCTGCGCATGATACTGACGCGGGATTCTTCGCCTTCCTTGGTGTAGTAGATCTCTGTAGCCGCCGGATCATGATCCTCCAGATTGAAGCCGTATTTGAACAGGCTGAAATTCTTGAAAAAGGCGGCATGCTGCACGAACATCTCGGCATAGCCGATATGTGCCCGCATAATCCGGTCGAACACCGCTGAAGTCCGCTCCTTGGCCCCATATTGATACGCGTCCACATGGGAGTCCGAGGTGCCGAACTCGGTGGCGAGCATTTTTTTGCTAAGGCCGTCTACCGAGCCCCCGAAGGTCTTCAGGTTCTCCGTGAAGCTCCCGCCCTGTCCGAAAATATAGGAATCCCCATAAGAATGGCCATTCGTCAGATCCGTTACCGCTTCAAGCTCATCGCGCTGCTTCGGATCGCGTTCCCAGCCGTCCGGGTCTCCGCACTGCTTCACCGGACCCTTCTGATTGCCGCACGAGTCTTCGCTGTAGCCCGGCCAGTAGGCCCATCCGGGTGCAACCGTCTGCAGATGCGGTGCGATCGTCTTACCCTTGCTGTTCAGCCACTCGGCTATGGCCAGATTGACCGCTTTGGAACGGTTGAACAGGCCCGGTTCGTTATCCACCTCGTAATACTGGAAGTACGGGCTGTACTTCTGGAAATAATCCGTCAGCTTCTTCTCCGCATCCTCTGGCAGCGTTCCGTCCGCTTTCAGCTTGATATCGCCTGTGTACAGATAGAGCGCTACAGCCTGCATATTGTAATCCTTCAGGACCTTGTAGTACTCCTCCATATTCTCACACGAGCGGCCTACATCGCTGGCACAGCTGGTCCGCATGATATTGCCGCTATAGGCTACACCCAGCCACTTCATAATATAGGGCAGATGGGTAACCGCCCCCTCGTCAAAATAAAACTGCTTGTTATTCACCACCGTCCCCGTCAGCGTATAGCTGCCGTGAATCGGCTCCTTAATCGGAGACTTCAGCGCCTCCAGACTGAGATTATCCCATGTCCACCAGTTGTACTTATCCTCAGCCTCTGAGGAATAGATTCCTCTGGCCGTCCGCAGCGTCAGCTCGTTGGTGCCGCTGATGAGCTGCTCTTTGGGAATGTACAGCTCATAGGTTTTGCGGAAGTCGTATTTGCTGCCTGTTCCGGCAATCCCGGCGATCTGAATGATGCCTGAGAGCTGACGGTTGGAGAACACGCTCATCTGGGGAACGGATTTGTAAGCATCGATAATGCTCACGCGAAATAAGACCCCGTGCTCCGGGATCTTATCCAGCTCATACTGAATCCGCAGCTCCGGGTTGGTCTCCCCGTGCAGGCCGGAGGGCAGTGACTTCAGCTCTGCCGACCTGGCAGTGGTTGAAGCTATGCTGAGTGTCTTCTTCACCCCGCTTGACCCTGCCGCCTTGAACTCACCGGCAGAGCCGTCATGCTTGCCAAGCTTCCATAGAACAGTTCCTTCCGGCATCTCAGGACCGGCATCCTTGGCCGCCGACAATGAAGACAGATCCACATCATCTTCACCGTCCTTCGTCCCGTAATCTCCGAAGACAGAGACGGACAACAGAATCAAGATGATCAGTGCTGCAAATTTTAGTAGTCGGTGGAGATATTTACTGGGTTTCTTTTGAACTCTAGTCCTCATTCCCTTGTCCTCGCTTTCTTCCGGAATTCTGTGCTGTACCGGGCTAACGTCACACTTCGTCTTCCGCGCGGCTTCCTTAAGGAAGCGTCAGCGCACTCTGGGGAATAATCATCTGCTTCTGGCTCTGGCTCCTCCACATCAGACTGACGCTGGCATCCCCGCGGTTCTCGTAATACTCCACCTTGATGGCGTAGGGGGTACCCGCAGAGAGCGTGATGCTGCCCTCCTTGCTCGCACTGCTCTGGTTCTTCCAGCTGTCGATCAGGAGCTTGCCGCCGATCCATACGCGGATGCCGTCATCCGAAGAAGCGGTGAACGTATACTTTTCACTGTAGAGAGGCTTAAGGGTCCCGGTCCAGCGTACCGAGAATGAATCCTTGGGAAGGCCGGGAGCCGGTGAATTGCCATGCCAGTTGAATTGAAGGGTGCTGTCGTTACGGGTAAGCAGCGGTGTGCCGGACAGGTCCATATTGCCATAATACTGGCCTCTCAGGCCGTTCCTTGAGCTTACAGCCGCCGCATGCGTTTTGGCACCCGCCGCGAGCTTGTAATCCTCCCGCGATACCGTGTATTTATGGTTCATGAAGCTTTGAATTTTCACAGTCGGGTTATTCTCAACCAGCATCTTGCCCCATGTCATCGTATATACCCATTTGCTTTGTTTTTGAGACATGATGACAGGGTCTGGAAGCTCTCCGCTCTCCCCGATTCCGATCGGTTTGCCATCGGCCAGCTTCAGGAGGCTGTCATAATAAGACTGCTTGAAATCATTGTCATAAATGTCGGCGGCCAGAATATCCACCTTGGCGATGCCGGGAAAATAGGCGGCATACGGCTCAGACGACTTGTTGGGAGCATTCGGATTCCATACCCACAGCAGATTATTCAGCTTATGCGTATTCACCATGCGGTCATAGACCAGGTCCCAGAGCTTCGCGAAGTCATCCTTCTGCCCCCACCAGAACCAGCCGCCGTTCATCTCATGATAGGGCCGCCATAACACCGGAACTCCGGCATCGCGCAGCTCACCCAGATACTTGGCCACTTCATCCAGCTCAGCTACCAGGGCTTTGTACTGCGGCGTTCCGGGAGTGACATACAGCTTGAATTGACTCTGGCTCAGCGGCTTCTGTACATTGGTCCATACCGGCGCGGTTCCCGGCAGATTCTGATGGAAGGTCATGGCGACAATACCGCCGCCCTCATGCCAACGGATGGCGCTGTCCACGACAGCCTGACGCTGCTTGGCAATGGTCTCCTTGGACTGGTTGCCTATGGCTCCCAGCTCATAGCCATGCAGAACGGCATAGCGGCCGGTTGTGGTGCGGAGCTTATTATTAAATTCATCGGGGCTCTCCAGGTAATCATGCTGGCCGGATATCATCCCCTTGCCGCTGAGATTACTGAGATAGCTTAACAGTGCGGAAGCCTCCTTGGAGGCAGAAGGATTAATGGGCTGTATGGGAGCGGGGGCGGCAGGTGCTGTAACCTTGGCGGCTGCGGGCAGACTGCGCCCTTCCCCCCATGGAAGCAATGAAAGGATAAGGATTAGAGGAAAAATAGTTGTATATAGCCTGTACTTACGGTAAGTGTTCAATGTAATCTCCTTTCTTCAGCCACACTCTCCGGCAGGGCCCCGGAGGTTACGCCTGCCGGATTGTCTGCCTTTCTATAGCTTAGTAGCCCTGCTGGTAAGCAGGGCCATTAAGAGTGGCTTACAGGATTTATAATTGTAACGTCTTAACCAGTAACAGCGCCAATGTTGAACACAGCTGCGGACCTTATGAGCTTACGAAGCGGACGGGAGGAACAACGCGCTTGCCGGAATGGTTCCTTTGGCCTGGCTTGGACTCTGCCACATCAGCCGCGCTTTTGCATCCCCTTGATTCTCATAATACTCTACCTGAATATCATACAGCTCGCCTGCGGTCAGGCTGATGCTGCCCATGCGTTCGGTGCCGCTCTGCTTCACCCAGCTGTCAATCACAAGCTCACCGTTCACCCGTACGCGGATACCGTCATCGGAAGTGGTATAGATCTGATAAGTCTCCGTGTAGAGTGGCCTCATCTTCCCGCTCCAGCGGACAGAGAAGAAGTCTATGCCGATAGCGGCATCCGGCGTGCCTTGGCGCCAGTTGAAATCAAGCACAGCATCGGTACGCACTACAGCGGGTTCGCCCGATAGAGTCATATTATTGAAGTATTCCGCGTACAGTCCATTGGCAGCAGGAACTTCTACCGGCAGATCCGCCGGTGTTGCTGTAGGAGAAGGAACGGGAACCGCTGTCGGCGTAGGCACCGGTGTTGGCGTTGGTGTCGGTACTGGCGTCAGTGTTGGTGCTGGTGTTGGCATTGGTGTCGTTACTGGTGCCGGCGTTGCTGTCTGTGCTGGTGCTACTGTCGCTGCTGGTACCGTTGTCGGTACTGCTGTTGCAGCCGGAGCAGGTATGGATGTGTTGCCTGCTCTGGAGAAAAGCGCACTTGCAGGTACGGTTCCCTTCACCTGGCTGGGGCTCTGCCACATCAGATGGACATTCGCATCGCCTGCATTCTCATAATACTCTACCTTAATATCGTACAGTTGCCCGGCAGTCAAGGCTATGCTTCCTGTGCGGGCAGTTCCGCTCTGCTTGACCCAGCTGTCAATGACTGCTGTGCCGTTCACCCACAGGCGGATACCATCATCCGATGTAGTATAGAACTGATAGGTCTCGCTGTAAGCCGGCTTAATCTGGCCGGTCCAGCGGATCGAGAAGTAGTCTACACCGAGTGCAGCATTAGGAGTACCCTGGCGCCAATTGAAGCTGATGACATCATCGTTACGCACCATAACCGGCGTTCCCGAGAGCGTCATGTTCTTGAAGTATTCTCCAAGCAAGCCATTCTGGGCAGGCTTACTGTCCGTATCACCGGAGGTTGGGACCGGCTTCGGAATCGGCGCAACGGTTGGTGTTGCAGTCGGCGTTGGTGTTACAGTCGGTGTTGCAGTCGGTGTTGCAGTCGGTGTTGGTGTTGCAGTCGGCGTTGCGGTAGGCGTTGGCGTTGCCGTTGGCTTAGGAGCCGCCGCCGGAGCAGACCAGGCCTTATATTGGTCACGGGTCAGTGTGTAGCTGTCATTCATGAAATTCTTGATCGTAGCCGTGCTGTTATTCTCATAGAGCATCTTGCCCCAGTTCATCATGAACACATAATTCTGCTGGGTCAGCTTCAGCTTCGAGATGTTCGGCATTTCGCCGTTCTCGCCGATGCCGATAGGTTTGCCGCCAGCCAGGCTGGTCAGATCATCATGATATTTATTCGAGTAGTCGTTATTATATATATCTGCTGCCAGTACATCCACTCTGGCCGCGCCCGGATAGGTCCGTGCATAGGGATCAGAGTTGGCATTCGGCGCATTCGGGTTCCATACCCAAATCAGATTATTTAACTGATGAACGTTCACGAACCGGTCATACATAATATTCCATAGTGCAGTGAAGTTGTCTTTCTTGCCCCACCAGAACCAGCCGCCGTTCATTTCATGGTAAGGTCTCCACAGAATCGGAACCTTAGCGTCCCGCAGGCTTTTCAGGGAGACAGCTACTTTATCCAGATCGGTGATCAGCGCATTATACTCTGGCGTGCCGGGGGTTACGTATTTGTTAAATTGCGCCTGAGTAATTGGCTTCTGCACATTGGACCATTCGTACTTGGTGCCCGGCAGACTCTGGTGGAAGGTCATGGCGACAATGCCGCCCGCTCTGGACCAGTTCGTTGCACTCCAGACGATATTTTTGCGTTGTGCAGCTACTCCGCTCTCGCTCTGTCCACCGATTGCTCCAAGCTCATACCCATGCAGTGCGGCGTATTGTCCGCTTGTTCCCTTCAGCTTGTTGCTCAGCTCATCCGGACTTTCGAAATAGTCATGCTGCCCTGTAATGATTCCGTTCCCGGAGATCTCATAGAGACTGTTCAGCAGCTTGACCGCCTCGGCTGAAGCATTAGGATTCACTGGTGCTCCTGTAGAGGAAGCAGCCTTGACAGTGGACGGGGCGATTCCCAGTCCCACGGGTACAGCAGACAATACCACGGCCAGCGACAGCACAGCGCAGAGCAAACGAGACTTACGGTAAGTTTTCACAATATTCTCTTCCTTTCGGTAGCCAGGCTGCCACTCTTGCGAAGGCCCTATAGCTTTGCGTCCCTATCTTTCGATTAGGTTTGCCATTGTCGTTTTGGAAGGATCAATCCCTCTTACCGTAAGTATCGTCGATATGCAAATTTAATGTAGAGTAAAAACAAATTTTGTCTGAAAAATAGTTCTAAATGCCTGATTTAAAATTGTAACAATTGGTTAAATAGATAAGTTAGACCTACGAAATGAACTGATGTAGAGCGATATCCTCCCAGTCCAGAGTAATACGGATATTGTCCTCCTCTACCAGCTCAGACCCTGTCTGCACCTCAATGAACTCCACATCGGTAAGAGCAAGAATGGCATGCTTGGTCCCTTCCGGTATCCGCACCACATCTCCCGCCTTCACCTTATGCATCTTCTCATTGATGACAATGCTGGCTTCCCCGCTGACGAAGGTCCAGATTTCACTGCGTTTGTGATGCAGCTGGTAGCTGATATTTTTGCCCTCATTGATGAAAATCCGCTTGGTCAGCACCTCGTTGCCCTCATCATATTTCACATAATCGATCACCTTGTAGTGGCCCCAGCGGCGCTCTTCGTACATCGGTCTTTGTTCAAAAGTCTTCAGCACTTCCTTGATCCGCGGACTCTCGGCCTTGTGCGTCACCAGAATGCCGTCCGGGCTGGCGGCGATAATCAGATCCTTCGCCCCGATTACCGTGATTGGAATATCCAGCTCGTTAATGAGGCAGGTGCCTTCGGAGTCAGCGGTGATAAAGCCTTTGCCGACATGGTTACTGGTCATTTCCTCGGTCAGCGTATTCCAGGTGCCCAGATCTTTCCAGAATCCGGCGTAAGGCTGTACGACGATGTTCTCTTCTTTTTCCACCACTTCGTAATCGAAGCTAATCGAGGACAGCAGCTTATACTGCTTCTGCAGCTCCTCGTAATTGAGCGGCAGCCCTTTGCGCTGCAGGATATCCAGCAGGTAACCCAGACGGAAGGCGAACACTCCGCAGTTCCAGAGCGCCCCTTTGCCGATCAGCTCCTCGGCCTGCACACGGTCCGGCTTCTCCTGGAAGTGGCTCACCTGCAGGTAACCATTCGCTCCCGCATCTGCGCCCGTTGGAATAATGTAGCCGTATTTCTCCGAAGCATGCTCGGGAACTACGCCCATCAGCGCCAGGTTCGCCCCGCTCACCAGCATGGTGTTCTCCAGTTGCAGCACCGTTTCGAAAAAGGAGGATTCCACGTATGGGTCCACCGGCAGAATCGCCACGGTCTCGCTTGGGGACACCCCCGCGATGGAATACAGGTAGGCCGCCGTCAGCGCAATAGCCGGGAAGGTATCCCGCCGCTCCGGCTCCACAATGATCGGCACCTCGCTGCCGAGCTGGCTCTGAATCATCTCCACCTGGCTGCGCCCGGTCGCCAGATACGAGGACCCGGCCATGCCGTTCTCCTCCAGCTGTCTCCATACCCGTTGTACCATTGATTCCGGTTCACCTGCCGGGCTTGCCAGTACCTTCAGAAATTGCTTGGAGCGTGAATCATTGGACAACGGCCAGAGCCGCTTGCCGGAGCCGCCTGATAGAAGTACTAGTTTCATAGTGAACCCTCCATATCGTATTGTTATTGGGTATTTCTTGTTGCGGAGCTGTGAGTTAAAATCCCGCCTGTTATGAGGGTCGCTGCAAGGAATTTTGGGCTTACGGCCGCTGTTGTCTCCAGATGTTGTTGATTATATTGCTTGCAGCAGATAACATCCGGAGACAAAGGCGGACGCTAACGCTCCTACAGCTCCAAAATTCCTCTCCGCTCCATTTCATAACAGGCTTGTGATTTTATATCCGCTTCGCCCGCTGGCGAAGCTCCCGGCTAAAGATCCGATATTGCCGCTTGTTGTAGCGGCAAGGGGAGCCGGGCCGCCGCTATGCATGCGCGGCAGCAGTTGAATCCTGGTTGCCGGCAGCCTGCCTTCACGACAATTGAATCCCTGGTTGCCGCCTACTGTTGCGGCGGAGAAAAATTCAAAGGCTCAAAGACTCTTAAGTGCCGCTTGTTCCAAGGCGTCGCCGCTGACCTAGCGGCTGGAGAGAACAAGAGTTCCAAGACAATGGAATTCAAGACCTGGATTCAAGACCTGGATTCAAGACTCTTGTGCCAAGGGCTGCCCGCACAAGTTCGCGGCGGCAGAAGCTAGTTAGTTAAGTACTAGGCACTAGTGCTCCTCATTTGCTCGTTTAGCCAACTTTCCCGGGATTCAGGGGCATTTGTGCTCCTCATTTGCTCGTTTAGCCAACTTTCCCGGGATTCAGGGGCATTTGTGCTCCTCATTTGCTCGTTTAGCCAACATTCCTGGGATTCAGGGGCATTTGTGCTCTTCATTTGCTCGTTTAGCCAACTTTCCCGGGATTCAGGGGCACTTGTGCTCTTCATTTGCTCGTTTAGCCAACTTTCCCGGGATTCAGGGGCACTTGTGCTCCTCATTTGCTCATTTAGCCCGCATCCGGGAAATCAGGGGCACTTGTGCTCCTCATTTCTCCGCGCAAGCGACTTTCGGCGCGGCGCCTCCAGAAAGGGCTGACTTGCCCTGGATCGCTGCCATGGATCGTCGGCTTACACCGCGCCAGCCACGCTGGCGGAGAATCCGCTAAGCCCGCCCATCTGCGGGCGGCCGACGGAGATATATTCGAGACCGGTGCCTTCGATCTGCTCTTTGGTATAGACGTTGCGGCCGTCGATCAGCACCTGGCGGCGCATGGTTCCGGCAAGCTGGTGCAGGTTGATCTCCTTGAACTGGCTCCAGTCGGTCAGTAGGCAGACAGCATCGCTGCCCTCGGCTGCCTCTTCGGCCAGTCCGCACCAGCGGAGCTGCGGGTGATCGTATTCCTTGCGGAAGTTCTCGGCGGCGATGGGATCGTACAGCTTCACGATGGCGCCCTCGGCGACCAGCGCCTCGACGATCTCACGGGCCGGGGCCTCGCGGACATCATCGGTATTGGGCTTGAAGGCAAGCCCCCAGATGCCGATGACCGCGCCGCGCAGGCTGCCGAGCGATTCATGGAGCTTGGAGATAATCATGAAGCGCTGGCCTTTATTGACTTCAACGACGGATTTGAGCAGCTTGAACTCATAATCCACATTCCCGGCAATCTGGATCAGCGCATTGGTATCCTTCGGGAAGCAGGAGCCGCCATAGCCGATACCGGCCTGCAGAAAGGTCGCGCCGATTCTCTGGTCCATCCCCATGCCGCCTGCGACTTCGGTGACATCCGCTCCTACCTTTTCGCAAATGTTGGCAATCTCATTAATGAAGGAGATCTTCGTCGCCAGAAAAGCATTCGAGGCATATTTGATCATCTCGGCGCTGCGGATATCCGTGACGAATACATTCTCTGTGAAGCCCTTATGCAGCTCGCGCATGGTCGGCTCAAGCGCCTGATTATCCAGTCCGATCACGATCCGGTCGGGATGAAGCGTGTCGCGGATGGCAGAGCCTTCACGGAGGAATTCAGGCGCAGAGACGATATCGAAGGGATGATTTGTGAGGGAGGAGATCAGCTGGCGGATGCGCTCATTGGTTCCAACAGGGACGGTCGACTTGGTCATAATGATCTTATAGCCTTCCATCGCCTGTGCAATCTCGGCAGCGGCCCCTTCGATATATCTCAGGTCGGCTTCGCCGCCCGGCAGAGAAGGTGTACCCACAGCAAGAATGACGATATCGGAGCGGCGGACCGACTCCTGAAGATCGGACGAGAAGCTCAGCCGCCCCTCGCGCAGATTCATTTCAATCAGGGCTTCAATGCCCGGCTCATAGATAGGGGATTCCATCCGGTTCAGCTTCTCGATCTTCTGTTCATCCTTATCCACACAGATGACATGATTTCCATTTAGGGTAAAGCATACGCCTGATACAAGTCCTACATAGCCGGTACCAATCACTGCGAGTTTCATACTTTCATCCTCCTTTTAGGAAATTGACGTAGGCCTGTTCCACATACTGCTTGAACTGAACCATAAACGCCTGCTCATCGAATTTGCGTGCATGGCCCATAATCTGGTCGATATCCCACGCATAGGACTCCACCTCATCAATGGCCTTAAGCAAATCATCAACTTCCTGATGCTGGAAAAACACGCCGTTAACGTATGGAATAATCGTGTCCAGCGCTCCCCCGGCCTGATAGGCGATGACCGGTCTTCCAGCAGCATTCGCCTCCAGCGGCGTGATGCCGAAATCCTCTTCCCCCGGGAAAACAAACGCCCGGCACTGGGACATCAGCCCTGTGACTTCCTCATCCTCCAGCCGGCCCAGAAACGAAACGTTTCCCTTGGCCATGCCTTCCAGACGCTTCCTGTCCGGTCCGTCCCCAACAATATACAGCTTAAGCCCGTTACGGTTGAACGCCTCCACCGCCAGATCGATCCGCTTGTAGGAGACCAGCCGCGAGACAATCAGATAATAATCGCCGATGCTCGTAGAGCTGGAGAAGCGGGCCGTATTGATGGGCGGGAAAATCACATCGGAATCCCGGTGGTAATAATTCTGAATCCGCGTCTTCACGACTGAGGAGTTAGCGACGAACTGGTTCACATTTTTGGAGGTGCGCTGATCCCAGTTCTTGAGCCGCTGCATATACACCTTGAGCAGTCTTTTGAATAACCCGGAATTCGATTGCCGCTCCATGTATGTGTCATAGTCCCAGGCGAAACGCATCGGCGTATGACAGTAGCACAGATGGAAGGTGGATTCGGGCACCTGGATGCTTTTCATAAAAGCACTGCTGGAGCTAAGAACGATATCATACCCGCTGAAGTCCAAATCGCGGACAGCCATGGGGTAGAGCGGGAGCACCCCTTTGAAGTTACGCTTCACTCCCGGAATCTTCTGCAGCCAGGAGGCCCGGATATCGGCATCTTTGAGGTTATCGGTCAGGCGGCTTCCGTTAAAAACCGTTGTGAAGATCGGAGCTTCCGGGTACATGTGATGGAAAACCTCCACCACCCGTTCCGCCCCGCCCATCTGGATTAAATAATCGTGCGCGATCGCAATTTTCATGTGAATCATCCTCAAAGTTTTATGGAGCAGCATCATTAAGCAGTACACGCATGGCTAGAGACAGATATGATGCAAGCCTTAAGCATTATGGAGCGGGAAGGTCAGGTGACTGCCAGCAGACCTTTGTAGTAAGCGACAATATCCTTGACCGTGTTCTCGATGACAAAATGCTCTTTCACCCGTCTCATTCCATTGTCCGCCATCCGTCTACGCTCTTCGGGATGGTTCAGCATCCAGGTGATGGAGTCTGCAAGTACAGTAGCATCTCCGGGCTGGATCAGCAGTCCTGTCTCACCAGGAACTACGATCTCTACCGGACCGCCTTCATTGGAGGCAATCACCGGCAGTCCGGCTGCCATGCCTTCGACGATGACCTGGCCGAACGGCTCAGGAGTGATCGACGTATGAATCAGTAAATCCGCTTGGTTCATGAGTCCTTGTATATCATCTACATGACCCAGCAGGCTGACATTGGTGATGTCCCCCTGCTGCATCTGCGCAATTAATTCCTGCTTGTATTCTTCCTCCCCGAACAGGGCGTCACCGGCCAGCCAGAATTTCACGCGGCTGTCCTGCTTGAAGGCTTTGGCCGCTTCCAGCACAATATGCTGGCCTTTCCAGTGGGCGAGCCGCCCGACCAGCAGGACGTTGAAGTCCTTCCGGTCCCGCCGGCCGATCCCTTCACCGATCGCCTTGGCGAAGGCCGAGTAGACGACCAGCGTCTTCTTCGAGCGCGGCAGCTCCAGTGCATTCAGCGTGGAGTGGGAATTGGCAATGACCCCGTTCGGCAGCAGGCGTGACAGCAGCCGGATCGCCTTGGCGACAACCGGCTTCAGATAAGGCGCCCCGATGTGATCCCGGATGTGCCAGATCAGCGGCACACCTGCTTTTTTGGCAGCAACAGCTCCGTAAAAGGCCGATTTCAGGGAATTGGTATGCACGCAATCCACCTTCTCTTCCTTCAGCAGCGGAGCCAGCTTACGGCCATAAGCCAGCAGCTTCATAGCAGCCGCCGGAGCCCCAAGATTCACGGCATTGCGGCCGCGGCTGCGGATGCTCTCATCCAGCGGGATAATGCGGACATCGATGCCCTTCTCCCGCAGACGTTCGGCAAGCGTGCCTTCCTCTGCCAGGATCACCAGCGGCTCAATCTGCTCACCGATGTTGGTGAGGATGTTGAACAGGGCGACCTCGCCCCCGCTCCATTTGGCGGTGTGGTCGATATAAGCGACTTTGATCATCCTACGCTCACACCCTTTCCCAAGGTTTCGAGGAATACAGACTCAATCTTGTCGCCCACATGCTGCCAGGTGTACTTCTCCAGCACATGATTCCGGCATTCGTCCCGGCCCGGCAGCAGCTTGCGGTTGCTCAGCATATGAATCATGCCTTCCGCCATATCCTCGCTGGCCGCACTCTTGAACAGCAGCTCCGGACGGAAGCCCTGGAGAATCTCCTTATTGCCGCCGACCGGCGTAGCCATCACCGGCAGCCCCGAGGCCAAGGCTTCAACGGTGATCAGGCCGAAGCCTTCCAGTGCCTGGGAAGGAACAACGAACATATCTGCCGCCTGATAATAGGAGGCCAGCTCATGATCGGGAATGTACCCGAGCAGCCGGACCTTGTTGCCCAGCCCGTAATCGGCGATCCGCTCTTCCAGCTCCCCGCGCAGCGGGCCCTTGCCCCCGATCAGCAGAATTGCGTTCGGGAACCGTTCTGCCACCTGCTTCCAGGCTTCTAGCAGCTGCAGCAGCCCCATCCGGTTCATCAGCCGGCGGACGGTCAGGACCGTTGTTGCGCCTTCCGGCAGATTCAGCGTCCGGCGGATCGCCAGCCGGTTCGTCGCGGGCGTGAACCGCTCGACATTGGCCGCTCCCGGAATGACAGTAATCTTATGCAGCGGTACACCATGCAGTTCGTGCAGCATGTTACGGAAGTAATCGCTGAGGACGATGAATTTGTCCGCCAGCTTGTAAGCCTTATGTTCTATCGATTTGGCAATCGTTGTTTTGACCTTATGCTTGATACCTTGACCTTCGATCTTCATCTCTTCGTTCCACGGGCCGTGGAAGGTCATGATGACCGGAATCCCCCGCTTCTTCGCTTCAATCGCCGGCCCGATGCCGTAAGGGGCGAAGTGGGTGTAGAGGATATCAATCCGCCCGCTGCCATCCCCCATCAGGGAGGCCGCCTTGCGCTGGAAAGCATCCTTGCGCTTCCAGATCGTCTCCTTCGGATCACCGGCATTGTGGATGATCAGTTCCTTCGGCGTCTCCGGTGTTTCCTGGCTGCAGATCAGGGCATGCACCCGGTTCCGTGAAGAGAGCTGCTCACACACGGATTTGAAATAGGTGTTCAGTCCTCCGGGCTGTAACGAGGGCCAGCTGAGGCCGGTCGTCATAATGTTGAGTCCGTCATTGTACGACATAGCTTCTCTCCCCCTTGTTCTCCTTCTCGGCCTGACCCGCTTCGTTATGCCGGGCCAGCCTGCCTGCGCTGTGCAATTCGTAATGCTTGAAGCCGACCATGAATTCATACATCACCCAGAAGACGGATACCGCGAAGCCCGAGATGCCTTTCTTGAACAGGCCATGCAGGAAATACTTCTGCAGGAAGCGTGCCGGCGGACGCAGCAGCAGGTGGCTCAGCTTGAACGGCTTGCCGCTGGCGAATGCACTCTCTGCTTCCAGATCGGTGTATTTGTTGAACCGGGCGACATGATCGTTGATGCTGCGGAAGCCTTGATGCCACAGCGTTCCGTTCAGCTTCACGGTCCGTTCCTCGGACACCTCTGGCATCTCATGCACCAGAGAGTTGCGGATACCGTATTCCTTGCGGTTATACAGCCGCACCAGATACTCGCCTTTATCCAGCCATTTGCCTAGGAAGTCGCCAATCCGGTACAGCGAGAACGCGACCGTAGCATCGGTCAGTCCCGGCTTGCGCTCCAGGATATCCCGGGCCAGCTCCTCGCTGACCACTTCGTCAGTATCAATCAGGAAGACCCAATCATGGATGGCACGTTCCACTCCGAATTCCCTTTGCTTCGCATATCCGGGCCAGGGGTTGACATACACCCGGCATCCGAGGCTCTCGGATAGCCCAACGGTCCCGTCTTTGCTTCCTCCGTCGATTACGACCACCTCATCGGCGAATAACCGGCAGGACTGAATGGCTTTGGATATCCGAACTTCGTCGTCCTGGGCAATGATGACCGCCGAGATCGGGTAGCTGCCCCGGCCGCCAAGCACGCTTGTTACTGAATCCATGATAGGTATCCTCCTTATATGGTCTGGTGTGTGTCGTCGCTGCGGGAAAATTTGGGCTTCCGATCGCTGTTGTCTTCTGATTTCCTGATTTAGGACCGCTAGCTGTGGTAGAAATCAGAAGACAAAGGCGAACGCTGACGCTTCTACAGCTCCAAATTTCCTCTCCGCTTCTTCAACACCATTCCATGGTTTTTTAAGCAGATAAGGGGCTCGCCTCGTGTTCTCGGGCTCGCTGAATCAAATACAAAACATTTGAGATTACTCAAAACGCTTGAATCGAACCCTTAACCGCCTACACATCCATAGGTTTCTTGCGAATATACGAATTCATCGTCGTCTTCATCCACTGAAGGTCCTGGGCGTTAATGAGCAGCCGCGGAAGCTTAACCTTCAGGTTGTACCTGATATTGAGAATAATGAACAGGAATCGCAGCACAGCCGATGAGAGCATAGCCACACCCGCTCCGAACAATCCAAACTTCGGCACCAGCAGGAAGAGCAGCGGAATCACGAGGATCAGGCCGACCCCCTGCAGGATGGATACGAACTTCGGCTTGCCCAGCGCCATGAACACCTGAGCCAGAATCAGCGTCCCGCCGCTGATGGTTACTTCCAGCAGCAGCAGGCGGAACACGGTAAGCGCGGTATTGAAATCCTTGCCGTAGAGCAGCGGGATGACAAAGGGCGCTACCAGCATCAGGAACACTGCGCCAAGCAAAGTACAGGTAGTACTGATCCGGAAAGCCTTGAACGTAAGGGCGACCGCTTCGTCCTTCGACATCTCAGAGGCCTTCGGGAAGAGCACCACCGTGATCGAATTCGCGAAGAAGTTCACCATACGCGACAGGCTGACCGCTACCGCATAGAGCCCCAGATCTGCCGGTCTGAGCAATCCGGCAATGATGATCTGGTCTATGTATACCGAGAATTGTCCAAGCAGGTCGTTTCCGTAGGAGCCTAGACCATAGGTGAACAGTCTTTTGAAATTAAGATAGGAATCCCGGAGCTTGACCTTGTAGGTCCGCAGCAGCAGGAAGGTCATCCCGATGAACAGCGGAACCGATGGCACCAGATAGGCCAGTGCAGTTGTATAAGGATTCATGTAGCCGGTCAGGATCAGAATCCCGATAGCCCCCAGTGTCAGCAGCGGCACCAGATACCGCATCCAGTTGAAGGTCTTGTAATCCCCTCTGAACTGGAAGGCCGCGTTGTTGATCTGCGACACCACAATCAGCGGGCAGAGAATCATCGACCACTGGGCGAAGACCACTACCTCATGACTGAACGACCCCAGCCAATAAGGCAGCACGAGTATCCCGACTGTCATGGCGATGGTTCCGAACGTCAGACCGATCAGCAGGGCAATCCGGTACAGCACCCCGGCTTCCTGCGGATTCTTCTTGGCGTTGTAGATCAGCGCCGAGGGAATGCCGAAGCTCATGCTGAAGGCCAGGAACTGCGACCAGTTCACCATCGCTGTCTGCTCCCCCCGGCCGGTCGGGCCGAGATAACGGGCAGTCAGTACGCCGGTCAGCATATTGACCAGCAGGATCAGCACGCTGACGAACATCGTTTTGACAGCAGCCGAGCTATTGTCCTTACTCTTCGTGAATCTCCGGAAGATGGACCATACCCGGTTAGCGGGTAGTGATTTGGCGCTTGACTGCTGCATGCGGTAGTCCCTTCTTTCTGCTTTGATTGAGCTCCTTGGCACTGAGGCCAAGTCCGATCAGCATCCAGATCAGATACCCCTTAAGACCGGGAAAGCCGTTATCCGATATCAGGCTGGCTACAGCTCCCATCCACGCCGCCAGCGCCAGTCTGGCGTAAGGCTGAAGTTCATTCCTGCGGGTGACTCTGGCGCCGATCTCCCTGATGACCGCGCCGAGTGCCCCGAAGAAGAACAATGCGCCGAGTACGCCGAAGGTCAGCAGCAGCGCGATGAAGCCGTTATCCATATTGCCGTATTCCCCCAGCTCTCCGCCGTTGCCAAGCTTGGTGCCCTGACCTACACTGCCGATCCCCTGACCTACCGGGTTGCCTGCGACCATCGGCAGCATGTTGGTCCAGAGACTGAGGCGTTCATTGTAGGAATGATCCTCCTGCACGGAGGTCAGGGTCTCCATCCGGGCCACCAGCCCCTCTGCTCCAGGGAGCTTCGGCACGATCCAGAACAGCGCGGCTGCCACGAATGCGAGCTGGAACAGCGTCTTCCATTTGCCCTTGGAGGGAGAGGAAGCGATGTAGACCAGCAGCATCACCAGCAGGACCAGCCATGCGGACCGGACGAGCGTAGTCAGCAGGCAGACTACTACGAGCAGAACACCGAGCCAGCGCAGGGTACCCTGCCATCTTTTCTCCAGAATCATCGGCACCAGGGCGAAGACCAGGAAGGTTGCAGCCGGACCCGGGGAGTTCAGTGTCGAGAAGACACGGATCTCCAGCGGATACGGAGTACCGATAGAGATCATATCCGCATTGCGCATCCAGAAGGCATCCCAAGGCGGAACGGTCAGATACTGTACGATCCCGTAGACCGCAACCAGCACCGCAATATTAGCAAAAGCGTACAACAGCCGGTCGATATCCTTCGGCTTAAACGGCGTCACCGCGAAGAAGGGAATCAGCAGCAGCGGTACGATGTAATTCGCCAGATCGTATACCGAGCCGATGCCGTTCTTCGCCAGACCAATCAATGCGCCGTAAGCCAGTGCGATGGAGAACAGCAGCATGATCCGGGTGGAGGACTTGCGAATCCGGTGAATTTCCCGCAGCACCGGAATAGCTAAGGTCGCTCCGGTCAGCAGCGGGGCCAGACTGAGCAGAGAGACGGAATGGTACACGCCTTCGTACCAGTCTGCAATCCGCCGCAGCTCCGGGGCAACCGCCCAGATAAGCAGCGTGTACGGAATCAGCATCCGTGTATTCAGCAAGGCCAGCAGCAAGGCCGGAAAGAGGATGCCTGCCAGAATGATGCCCTGCAGGCTGTTCGATGCGCTCAGGTTCGCACTGGCGAAGCCGATCGCAAGCGGCAGGACAAGCGCCGAGGCGCAGATCAAGGTCATCATTACAGCCGACTTCACAGCTTGTGCCGATGGAAGATTCAGACTATTCTCATCTCTGCTTAGCATCTTCATTCCCTGCCTCCCGTCTTTCGCCGCTTTCTTCAATCCGTACTGCTGTTCTTCACCTTGCCCCGTTTGCGCAGCTCCTTGAGCAGCAGCACCAGGAACTGGGCATCGTCGACAAGGTATCTTTTCCATAACCGGCCCGGCTCCTGGCTAAGTCTCCATAGCCACTCCATGCCGGTTCGCTGCATGAAATCCGGTGCCCGCTTCACCGAGCCGGACAGGAAGTCGAAGGTTGCACCTACGCCGATGGAGACCGGCGCCTGGTAGGAGGTATAGTGACGGTAGATCCACTTCTCCTGCTTCGGTGCGCCTACCCCTACGAACACGATATCGGGCTGGCTCTCGGTCAGCAGCCGGATAATATGCCGGTTCTCTTCTTCGTTGTGTTCGAAGCCGTAGGAAGGAGAGTAACAGCCCACGACGTTAATCCCCGGGAAGGCGGCCTTCAGATTCTTCGTAGCCTGCTCCGCCACACCCTCGGCGGCACCGAGGAAGAACAACCGGTATTGCCTTTGCTCGAACGCATTGCCCAGGCGGCTGAACAGGTCTGCGCCGGACACCTTTTGCTTCAGCGGCTTGCCGAGCATCTTGGACGCCCAGATAATCGGCATCCCGTCCGCGACTACGGCACCTGCTTCGGAGTACACTTCCCGGAACTCTTTATCCTTGCGCAGCTTGATCACATGGTCGACGTTACAGGTCAGGATGTAGGATTGGTTCCTCTCCTGAATGGTTCTGTCGATATAATCCAGCAGATCCATGAAATCATAGTTATCGAAATTGACATCGAACATGTTCACTTGGTTCATCGTATCACTTCTTTTTGTGGGGAATCGGCCAGCTGTGAAGATCGATACAGGCAGTTCAGGTACCAACAGAACGGAATGATGAATTGGACCGTCGACAGCGTGTTATCCGTGAAAGAATAGATCAGAAATGCTGCAATAAAGAGAGAATAATAAGGTTTGACCGCCGGCAAAAGAACTCTGTATACCATTAGAAACACAGCGAGCAAGGACAGCAGCAGCAGGATGGCACCAACGTATCCCCCATCGTAATAAAAGCGGATATATTCGTTATGCGGAACCACGAACCCTCCGTAGAGCGTTCCGTCATTCGCCACCGTTACGGCTCCAAGCCCCCGTCCTGCCACCGGCGAATCCGCCGCCTTGTTCAGGAAGTACTCCCAGGCCTCCGCCCGCCCCGACAGGTCAATTCCCGTCTCGGTCGTCCGTTCGAAGGAGCGCTTCTTGATGTTGTCCAGCTGCATGTATACTGCCGAGGTGATGACCAGCAGTGAACACAGCAGCGGGATCAGAAATCTCTTCTTCCCCTTCAGAAAAGCGCGGGAGATATCATAGAAGTAATAGAGCACCATCAGCACCAGGGCGAGAATCGGCCCGCGCGTGCCTGTAATCACCAGAATCAAGAAATTCAGCCCCAGCATGATGTAATTGAACCGGGTATACTGCGGACTGCGCTTGATCTCGATGAACGCGATCGCTACTCCCATGAAGGCCAGCATCGCCAGGTGAGGCGGTATGTTCGCCCCCTGCACCCGCACCGCGCCTGTGAACTCAACGGCTACCAGTGAATGTATATTCGCAGCCTGGAGCACCACGCCCAGCAGCATGCTGACCAGCGGCAGCAGGGTAATGATCCGGATTTGCTTCTCGGCGACCTCCTTCTTCCAGTTGATCAGCAGAAGCACGAAGGGCAGAGACAGTCCGATGAAGGCTTTGACCGCAATCGATGTGCTCATCTCCGGCAGCCAGATGGAGAAGCTGAAGGTGAGCAGAATCAGGGCCAGCATCGCCCATAAGGGAGGACTGAGCTTGAACCTGAGGCCATTAACCAGGATACACGGCACCAGCAGCATCAGAATAACCAGCTTGTAGAGCGACAGGATCTCAATACCGAACATACTCCCGCTGTACAAGAAGTTAATCGAGACCGCCGTGGTCAGCAGAACGAAATAGCTGATCAGTTCAGGGCGTGATAGGGAGGCAACCAGCAGCAGAATGAAGAATACGGCCGCTACTGCGATGACCGGCTGGAAGATGACAGCTGTTCCCAGGAACAGTGCTGTTAAGAGATAGAGCATTCCGTATGGCAGACTATTGATTTTGGAGCCCCACTCAAAATGGGTCATCGCGCGTACCTCCCCTCACCCCGCTGCGGATTCCCTCTTCCGGTTAAGAATCATATGAAGAGTTCCGCGAATACTCTCCAGCCGGCATTTATTCAGCAGCTTCCTTCCCTTACTGCGGGATAGAACGGAATCTGCCAGAATGTAGATGACTTTGGCGCCTGTCTTGCCCAGGAGCAGCAGATGCCCTTTCATTCCTTCACTCTTCATAGCGTTCGATATGCCCTGGCTGTAATACCGCTTCATGATCCAGTCCTCCGTCAGCCGGTTCGCCGGAACGAAATGATCCACGGCCATCTCGGGATGATAGAGAATGGAATGCCCTTCCTGCTGCAGCTGGCTGAACAGCCAGGTCTCTTCACCCGAGAGCAGCGAATCGCCCTTGCGGCCCAGCTCCAGCGGGAACAGGCTGATATCGAATACCGGCTTGCGCATCGCCATATTGGCACCGCAAGGGTGAAGCCGCTTCGGATACTCTTTAATCCGGCTCCCCAGATCGACAATCGTATAAGGAAGCTCGAACGGCTTGATCAGCCAATCCGGGCGCTTGCTCTCGAAGATCGGAGCAATCCTGCCGCCCATAGCCATCACCTCCGGCTTATCCGCAAAGGTGTTCACAATGGTTGTAATCCAGGTCCGGCAGGGGATCGCATCATCATCCAGGAAAGCGATGAGCTGCGATTTGGAAGCCAGAATTCCTGTGTTCCGGGCTGCTGACAGCCCTTGAACCGGCTCCAGCAGATAACGGATATCCATATCCGCACCATAGGTTTCGATGAACCCCTTAATGGCGGCCGCCGTATCATCCGTGGACTGGTTATCCACGACGATGATCTCGGCCTGGTGCAAATTCTCCAGCGGCAGCAGTGAATGAAGAGTCTTCACCAGCAGCGCCGACCGGTTATAGGTGCATATGATAATGGAAATCTCAGGTCCATCTCCGTGTACGAACATCGGCATCACCTAATTCCCATATTTTTAATAAGCATTTTTGGAACCTAGCAGCATCAGACCGGTCTTGACAATAATCTTCAGATCCAGCATCGTGCTGCGCATGTGGATATACGTGAGGTCCAGCTGAACCATCTCGTCGAAGCCGACGCTGTTTCTGGCATTTACCTGCCAGTAGCCGGTGCAGCCGGGGGTTACCATCAGCCGCTGCTTGTCGTATTCCGTGTACTGCTCCACCTCTTCAACGAGCGGAGGACGGGGACCCACCAGACTCATATGCCCTATCAGCACGTTCCAGAGCTGCGGCAGTTCATCAATACTGGTCTTGCGCATGAATTTTCCAATCCGTGTAATACGGGGATCATTCTTGATCTTGAACATCGCGCCGCTTACTTCGTTATAGGCCATGAGACTCTCCTTCAGCTCCTCGGCATTAGAGACCATGGATCTGAACTTGTACATGGGGAACAGCTTCTCGTCCTTGCCGACCCGCATTTGGCGGAAGAACACCTTGCCCTTCGGATCTTCCAGCTTAATCAGGACAGCCACCACTGCGAAGAGCGGGAGCAGGAACAGCAGCCCCAGGGCAGAGAACAAGATGTCGATGATCCGCTTCATGACCAGATAGGACTCCATTCCCTTGCTTTCTTCACCCGAATGCAGCATGTAAAGTTTCGGCAGGACGGCCTCATAGTCTTCCGGCAGTTTTTGCATGCTCATCTCTCCTCATTTCTCGTAAAGGTTTATGCAGCCTTACTTCTTGACTCCGGCTTGTGTCGCTCACTTTCGGGGAACCGTCTCAGCTGCTGACCGAGGTCTGTTCCGCTTTTTTTAACCATTCCGCCATAGCATCCATGACCTGATAACGTAGATCCTCGCTCTCTAAGGCAAATTCCAGTGTGGTCAAAATATAACCGAGCCGTTCGCCGACATCATATCTGGTACCGTCGAAGTTATAAGCATAGACACGTTCGCTCTGGTTCAGCTTCTGAATGGCATCCGTCAGCTGGATCTCACCGCCCGCACCCTTCTCCTGAAGATCGAGATACTTGAAGATCTTAGGGGTAAAGACATAGCGGCCCATGATCGCCAGATTGGAAGGCGCCGTGCCAAGTGCCGGCTTCTCCACGAAGTTGTTCACCCGGTAGAGCTTCCCGTCTTGCAGATCCGGCTCGATAATCCCGTAGCGGTTCGTGAATTCATCCGGGATAACCTGTACCCCGATCACCGAGTTCTGGGTCTCCTCATACTGGTCGATCAGCTGCTTCAGGCAAGGGACCTGTCCGGTTACAATATCATCGCCGAGCATAACGCCGAATGGCTCATCGCCGATGAACCGTCTGGCACACCATACGGCATGGCCGAGACCCTTGGGTTCCTTTTGCCGGATGTAGTGAATTTCCACCTTGGAGGACCGCTGTACCTCTTTGAGCAGCTCCAGCTTTCCGTCCTCCAGCAGCCGGGATTCAAGCTCAAAGGCGTTATCGAAATGATCCTCGATCGCCCGCTTTCCCTTACCGGTAACAATGATGATGTCTTCAATCCCGGAGGCAATGGCCTCCTCCACGATATACTGGATCGTCGGTTTGTTGATAATAGGCAGCATTTCCTTGGGCATTGCCTTGGTCGCCGGAAGGAAACGTGTGCCTAACCCGGCCGCCGGGATAATTACCTTTTTTACCTTTTTCATCACACATACCTCCCAATAGTTTCGTTCACATTGCCGCTTCGGTGTTCTACTTGGTCTGGTTCATTGCTATTCCGAGAATCCTTACACCTGTCTGTTCCATGAGACCCTTCAGCTTGCGGAGCGCTTCGCGCTTCGTCCGGCCGTGTCTGGCGACAATGACCACCCCGTCCGAGAGCGGGGCCAGAATCCGTGCATCGCTGTAATCGACCGCCTGCGGCGAATCCAGCAGAATCAGATCGAAGCTTGCCTTCAGCTCTGTAAGCAGCCCGGCCATCTTCTCGCTGCCGAGCAGATCCGGCGGACTGACTGTACTCACTCCGGCAGGGATTACCGCCAGATTCGCCAAGCTGCCGTATACCAGAACGTCCTTCGCTTCCTCGTAGCCGCTCAAGTAAGCTGCCAGCCCCTGGCTGCCTTCCACATCGAACACGCTATGCAGGCCGGGCTTCCGCAGGTTACAATCCACCACCGCCACCTTCTTGCCATCCTGTACGAAGGATACAGCCAGATTGGAGAGAATCGTGGTCTTGCCTTCGCCGCTCTCCGCTGAAGTGAAGAGCAGCACCTGTCCGCCTGGCCCCTTCAGCAAGCCGAGCTGGCGGATATACGTGCGCAGCGAGCGGAAGGATTCGGAGACATGCGAGGACGGGTTTATGTCCGCGATTAGACTTCTATTCAGCCGTAACATATTTTCCCTCCCCTACTCTTGCCTTGTCATTGTTCGCACTGCCGAAATCGCGTTTGCGGATGGCCGGAATACTGGCAATGACCGGAAGGCCAAGCTCAAATTCCGCTTCCTTCTCGTTTCTCAGCGTACCGTTCAGCGTCTCCATCAGCAGGATAATCCCGACCGCTGCCATCAGTGACACCACGAAGCTGATCAGAATATTCATGGTCACCCCGCCGTTGACCGGCAGAGGCTGGGCTGCAGGATCAGCCGGAGTCAGGAATGTTACATTATCCAGGTTCATCAGTGCCGGCAGGCTGCGGATGAAGGTCTGCGAAACCGCGTTTACAATCGTAGCTGCAGTGCCGTAATCCTTATCCTCCACGGTCAGATTAATCACCTGGCTTTTCTCCGAGGATTTGATCTGCAGCTTGGCAGCCAGTTGGCCCGCCGTCAGACCGAACTCGGGATGCTCCGCGATCACACTCTTCATAATGGTTGGCGACTTCATGATTTCCTTATAGCTCTCGATGAGGTTAAGACTGAAGTTAAGTGCGTTGAGATTATTGCTCTCGGGGACATTCACAACGTTGTTGACCAGTAGCTGTCCAGAGGCGGAGTAGACGGGTGCAACGAAGTTTTTACTGACGTAGAAGGTGGTGGCGCAGGAGATCAGTACAAATACCATGATTAACCATAATTTTTTCTTTATCAGGTTAATGTAATCCAGAATCGTCTTTTCCACAGTAACCCTCCTTCCGCTTATGTTCGTTTTGAAAGCAATCATGAAAGTTTCAGATGTCTTGCTTTTATTCTAACAACGCGCAGGATTTATCACATGCCCCCTAGCATCACTTTACACTTCACTTTCGAGTGACTGTGTTTGGTCCGCCAGAGGGGGTGGATGGTATACTTTAGTACCATATCCATGGAAAATGCTAACACCAGCAGTGAGCCAAGATCACCCAGCCGGGTGAAGGATGCCGGCGCACCTTCGTGTCAGCACTCCGCGCCAGCATAATGTATGCTGTTTTTCACATACATTCAGGCCGTGTGCCTGCTTGCGAGCATAATGTATGCTGTTTTTCACATACATTCGGCCCGTGGGCCTGCTTGCGAGCATAATGCTGTTTTTCACATACATTCGGCCCATGTGCCTGCTTGTGAGCATAATGTATGCTGTTTTTCACATACATTCGGGCCATGGGCCCGCTTGCGAGCATAATGTATGCTGTTTTTCACATACATTCAGGCCGTGTGCCTGCTTGCGAGCATAATGTATGCTGTTTTTCGCATACATTCGGGCCGTGGGCCTCACAGCCGCCCATTGTGTTCGGTTTGATCTCCCTGAACGCAAAAAAACACGGACAACGTGGTCCGTGCTCCGTCCCCGATCATTCACAGGGATGATTATTAATCGTATGACATCTCATATTTGGTAAGCCCGACAGCATTGGCGTATAAGGCCGCCTGCGTCCGGTCCGCCACCTGCAGTTTCGCCAGAATCTGGCTGACATGCTTCTTGACGGTGAATTCGCTGATGAACAGGCGTGAAGCAATCTCGCGGTTGCAGGCCCCCTGTCCCAGCTCGATCAGAACTTCCTTCTCTTTGGGTGTAAGCTCATCGGTCGGACTGCTGCCGCTCATGCGCATCTTATCTTCCATCAGCCCGGGATCGTAATACTTCCTGCCCTTGTGGACCAGTTGAATAGCAAACAGCAATTCCTCCGGCAGAGCTTCCTTCAGTACATAACCGTCTACCAGCACTTCCTCCGCCTTCAGGAAATCTTCCCGGCTGGCTGAGGATGTTAGCAGGATGAACTTGCATGAGAATCCGCGCACGCGGGCTTCCTTGATAATATCCAGGCCCGATTCATCGGCAAGCTTCAGATCAATCAGCACAAGATCAGGCTGTATCTCCTCAATCACGAGAAGAGCTTCTTGGCCATTCGTTGCTTCGCCGGCAAACTGCAGATTGGACTGCATCGATATCACAGATGCCAATCCTCTTCTCACCAAAGGGTGATCATCAACAATGACGATTTTCACTTGAACGACCTCCTGCCTAAAGTTTATGCATTTTTCAGTTCAGCCACACCGACAGGTATAGAGATTAAAATTCTGGTTCCAGCGTTCTCACTGCTGGTTAACTGGAAATCGCCTCCAAGGGACTGTGCCAGATATTGCATATTCTTCATTCCCAGTCCGCCTGAGTGCTCATCAGGTTCGTTCCAGCTTAGATCTGCATCGAAACCGACGCCATCGTCGATAATCGATAGTCTAATCCATTTCGGCTTAAGCGACAGTTCTACATCCACCCGGCTGGCAGCACCATGTCTTATGGCGTTGCCGGTCGCTTCGGAGATAATCCGGAAGAGTGCCTTGTGGTAAGGATAAGGGAGACTGAAATCATCCCCCGTTATTTTCAGTTCAATCTCAACATCATTAAGCCGGGAGAGGCTTTTCAGATGCGAGCGCACCATCCCAAGCCAGCTCGGGCCGCCGCTCTTCTTGGAGCTGAGGCTGTAGATGGTAATCCGCAGCTCCTTGGCTACCTTAGTGGCTGAATCATGGATAAGCTCAATCTGCTCCTCCAGCTCCCGCTCAGACATTTTGCGCCAGGTCTGCTTCAGGGAGTGGGTCGCATAGACGATGCCGAAAAGACTCTGGGAGACACTGTCGTGCATCTCATCGGCTATCCGGTTCTGCTCGTTCGTGATGATCAGCCGGTTCTCGATCACGCCCAGCTCGTGGCGCTCAAGAATAATCGCACTCAGCTCCGACAGGAACATCAGTTGCTGGATGTACCACCGGCGGCCCTCCAGCCCTTCCGAGGCTTCCAGCTTCACGCCAATCATTCCGACGAACCGGGTGCTCATTCTTACCGGCATCAGCAGGAAGTCGCCGATCCCCGGCATACTCTTGAATACCGGTTCACGCTGCAGCCTCCATTCATGCTCGTGCTTCTCAAGCTCCATGAACAGAAAGCGCTCCTCCTCATGCTGCCATCCCGTCTGGCGGCTCTGCGGAGCAGGCTCACCGCTTTTTTTGGCGAACCAGAACAGTGCCTTCTCCAGCTTGGTAAGCTTGACCACATAGTCGGTAATGACTTGGCCAATATTCATGAAGTCATGCTGGCTTGATGTTTCCACGATGTGATAAAGCGATTTGATATGCTCCATGGTATCGTTGGTCCGCGCGTTCGCTTCCTCCCGCTGCCGCTTTATCCCCTTAACCATCTGCATAACTATAACCGCGAGAGCCAGGGCTAGAAACAGGTTACCATTGGCAAGCATAATTTCAGCAATCGTAAGACCCGGAGAACCGGCATCCATGTAGCCCGATACCGCCACCATGGCAATATAACCCAAGATCAGACTCCAGGCACAATACAAAGACAGCGCACCCGCCGCAAACAGCACCGGATTCAGTACATATAGCTTAAAAGGACTATCGTATCCTCCAGTAAATAACATCAACACCGCAATGAGTGCCGTCTCTATACTGACCATCAGCACTAGAGTACGGGCTTTTGCATGGAACCTCCGGTAATAATACGGGAATAGTTGGGCAAATAAGAATAGCACAATGATTAGTAGGGATTTGTATATTACGGAAGGCCCCGCAGGAACCATGAGGTACATAAACGATGTGAGGGACAAAGAAAAGATTCTGAAAAAGGCGATCGTACGGTCTTCGACTGTTAATTTAATGTTCATCCCACCACCCTATTCTCCAGTTTGTGGAAAATTCGAGTTTATTCTAAGCTATGTTTAAAAGCATCATACATGAGAAAAATCACAATAACAAGTTTCGATTTCTAATGATAGCGTTTACTTTGAAAATAAAATGGGTATAATTATTCTTTTTTCATGAAAAATTAACCAACTCTATCCAGCTTCTCAAATGATAGCGTATGCAAAATTATCCAGTCCGGCTCCGGGCATGACAAAGAGCCTCTCCCTCCAGGGACAGGCTCTTCAAAAGAGAAGTCTTCGGTTATCCGGTGAGTACACCCGGCACAGTCTATTCAGTCACCGCCGTCACAGCTTGCTCCAGCTTGGCATTATTACATATACAAATTTGATAGCGCTGTTCGCCAACGATATGATACCCGGTGGACAAAATACGCAAGGTATGATTAGGTCCTACCACCTTATGGAGACTGCGGCAACTGATGCAGTAATACTCTCTCAATAGTCTCATCTCCGGCATAGTCTAGAAGAACTATTCTAGAACTGCTAATATTATCTAGAGCATAGCACTGTTTTTTTCTGCGTGTCAACAAAAATCTGCAAAAAACGACATTATTCAGAGACCCTTTTAAGATAAAAAGTAGAATTATGTCGTTTATTATATCACAGATGATTCCGGCAGGTCTGCGGAGAGAGGCCCATATATTTCTTGAATAGCCTTGAAAAATAAAAACTATCCCTATAATGAAGCATTCCCGCTATCTCCTGCACCTGCAGGGAGGTATTCAGCAGCAAATGCTTGGCCTCGGCCATCTTCAGCCGGTGGATATATTCATGCAGCGGGTACCCGCTGCTCCGCCGCACGGTGCGGCGGAGTGTAGACATGGACAGGTGCAGGCGCTCGGCCATCCCCGGCAGATCCGGCTGCTCATAGATGCAGGCATTCAGCGCCTCCCGGATCAGCGGCATGGCTTCCTGCTGCCACGGGCGGCGGCTGCCCTGGAGCTGCAGCGAGCATTCCAGCAGCATCTCCTCCAGCAGCAGCGCAGCCCGGTCCGCATCACCGGGAACATCTCCGGCCATGTACGCCAGAACCTTTTCAAAGGACGCTTTCAGCCCTTCCGCCTTATCCCCCCGGGTTACCTCTCCACCCGCAATCATTCCGGCTTCCAGCCATTCGGTGACACGGCTTCCGCTGAAATTAATATAATATTCATCCCAATACCCGCCTGGGGGCGGTCCGAAGCTGTAGCTATAACCGGGTCTGAAAAAAAACAGGCTTCCCTCATGGACCTGCTGCTCTGGTCCTCCGTTCTCCGTATAAGTTCCGTCTCCTGCGACTATATATACAAGTGCCCAGTGTTCAAAGGTGACGCCCGAACGAAACAGCGTTCTTCCCGGCAGATGGCCGGCTTGCCCGACACGGATCGACTTCAGGCGCAGCCTGGCGGCCTCCACCTTCGGATCAATAATTCTTACTGGATACGGGCTGATCATATAATCCATGAGCTTAAGCATACATTGCATTCCTCCATGTGTTCAGGAGTGATATGTTGATAATGAAGATGATCATATTCTACATGAATAAGAGGTGTCCACGCTATGTCTGATATTGTTCACTTACAGCTTTTTCCCCGGCCGCATAAGCTCACGGTATCCGCAGGACAGTTCCACCTTCCTTCCCGGGGCAGCATTGTGCTGACCGGTGAGGACCAGTTGTCCGCCCTTCCCGCAGCCCGCAGGCTTCAGCAGACCGCTTTCGAGGTGGTCCGTCTCAGTCTGCCTCTGTCCATAGGGCAGCGGTCCGCCACAGTTCCGGCTTGCACCTTCCGCTATAACGCACAGCTTACAGAAGGAGCTTATGAGCTGCACATTAACGAAGAAGGCCTAATTGCCGCTTACGGTTCCCCGCAAGGCGCTTATTATGCAGCCGTGACGCTGAAGCAGCTCCTGCAGCAGTACGGCCGGACACTGCCATATCTGCATATCCGCGATCAGCCGGATTTCGCAGCCAGAGGGCTCATGCTTGATATCAGCCGTAACAAAATCCCCACGCTGGATACCCTGTACCGGATCATTGATCTCATGGCGGACCTCAAACTGAATCAGCTGCAGCTATATATAGAAGGAGCTCCGTTTGCTTATGAGTCTTTCCCGCAGGTATGGGAGCTGGAAACTCCGGTTACCGGCGATGAAATCCTGCTGCTGGATGCCTACTGCCGCGAGCGGTACATTGAGCTGGTGCCTAATCAAAACAGCTTCGGCCATATGGAAGGCTGGCTGACCCGGCCGGAATTCAACCATCTGGCAGAGATCCCCGCAGGCTTCATGCTCCCGGATCAGATGTATGATAGCGATTTATACCCGGAAGGATTATTTATGCATCCCGGAACCTTCCATACAGAGGACCCTGAGGTATTGCAGCTCCTGGGCACGATGTACGATGACCTCCTTCCCTACTTCAGCTCAGAGATGTTCAATGTCGGCTGTGATGAGACTTATGAACTGGGACTTGGCGCAAGCCAGGCGCTGGCGGAGTCTTCCGGCAAAGGCGAGCTGTATCTCTCCTTCCTGCAGAAGATTCACGGACTGGTCAAGCAGCGCGGCAAAACCATGCAATTCTGGGGCGATATCATTATCCAGCATCCCGAGCTGATCCCACGGCTGCCGAAGGATATCATCGCCATGGAGTGGGGATACAGCGCGGCTCATCCTTTTGAAGCGGATACCCGCAAATTCAAGGAGGCAGGCATCCCGTTCTATGTCTGTCCGGGAACCAGTTCCTGGAACTCGCTCACCGGCAGGACCGACAACATGCTCGCCAATCTGCGCAGCGCTGCGGTGCATGGCAAGAGAAACGGCGCTGTCGGCTACCTGATTACCGACTGGGGAGATTTCGGCCACTGGCAGCATCTGCCGGTCAGCTATGCCGGATTCGCCTACGGGGCAGCGCTTGCCTGGAATGTAGAGGGGAATCTGGAGGCGGATGTGGCGCATTATCTGAACACGGCGGTCTTCCAAGACCGCTCAGGAACCATCGGGCAATTGCTGCTGGATCTGGGCAACTACTACAAGCTGGAGTCGGGCACGGTCCGCCCGAATGACACGGAGATGTCTATGCTGCTGCGCAGCCATCTGGAGCATGTGCAGTTGGCTGTGAAGCTGCCAGTAGAACAGCTCGACCAGCTGGAGCAATACATTCTTGGCCTTGAAGCCAGGCTTGAGCAGCCCGTTCTGGAATGCAGCGACGCCGGATTGGTCATAGAAGAACTGCGCAGCGGCATTCACTTCGTGAAGCATGCCGTGCAGCTTACCCGGCTTAAGCAGCAGCTCGCCGCCGCAGATTCGCAGCCCCAGGCAGCGCTGGTACAGGCGCAGATCCATGACCTGGATCTGCTGCTCCACCAGTACCGCCAGCTCTGGACCCGGCGCAACCGGCCGGGCGGCCTGGAGCGCAGTGTCTCGAAGCTGGTCCGCCTGCGGGGGGAATATGCTGCGCTTGCCGCTAAGCTGGATGCAGAGACTGTTCGGTAGATTACACTACGGAAGAACACAATACAAGTGGAAACGGCTTTGCCGTCCTTTTAAAGGACGGTACCGTTTCAGCGAGAAATAGAAGGATAAGTTATCGTGTGCAACCTATACATTCTTATATTTGAACATACAATAGAAACCGCTCCTTATGAAATGGTTGTGTGGGTACTCCATTTCAGCAAAGGGCGGTTTCTTTTTGTGATTTAGAAGGATTTTGAAGAATCCTTTTCCGCATACATTCGGACCACACGCCTCCGTCACGCTCAATATGGTCGGTTTTTCGATTACATTTGGCCTACGTGCTGCCCCCGGTTCCATTGTGGTCGGTTTTTCAATTACATTTGGCCTACGTGCGCCCCCGGGTCCCATTGTGGTCGGTTTTTCGATTACATTTGGCCTACGTGCTGCCCCCGGGTCCCATTGTGGTCGGTTTAATACGAAAATAAAAGTACCGGGAAATGTGCCGCAGACTGGATTTTGACAAAAAAAGACCCACCGCCCCAAAAGAACGTTTCGTTTTT
>NZ_JAGGLV010000036.1 GCF_017874735.1 Paenibacillus silagei | reverse complement strand
GAATGTAATCGGAAAACCGATCACAATGGGGCAGAAGGAGGCGCGCGGACCGAATGTAATCGGAAAACCGATCACAATGGGGCAGAAGGAGGCGCACGGACCAATGTAATCGGAAAACCGATCACAATGGGGCAGGAGGAGGCGCGCGGACCGAATGTAATCGGAAAACCGATCACAATCAAGCGCAGGGTATCTGTGTAATGCCAAGTTAACGTCGAATGTTTTGTTCCACGGCTAGTAGTTGCTCTTTAGGGGGAATTGAATAAGATTTTGAAGTAGCATATACGGATATGAGTATAAAAAAGCCGCCAAACCAAGGCGGCTTCTTAACGTTTATCGGGCAGGAAACTAACACCTCCGGTCTACCCCATCACAACCAGCACATCGTTCTCTGCTGCCATCCGGGACACAGGAATCAGGTTGCCCTTGACCTCTTCACCGTTGATGACGATGCGGGAGACGCCTTTCTGGACGCCGTGCTTGTTCTCCACCTGGATGTTCAGCTTCTTCCCGCGGAATTCGCGCACCATGGAGAAGCCGGTCCAGTCCGAAGGGACACACGGGTCCAGACGGAGGCCGTCCTTCTGCGGCTGAACGCCCATAATGCCCTCTGCCAGTGAGACCATGACGGTGGAGGCCGTGCCGGTGAGCCAGTGGACATGGGCCCGGCCCTGATACGGGCTGTCTTTGGACTCCACGAATTGGCCGTGGACGTAAGGCTCCAGCTTGCGGACCTCCGTATTGTCGTTCATGGTGGCCGGACTGCAGTTCAGGAAGTACTCGAACGCGCGTTCACCATTGCCGATCATCGTCTCTGCCAGAATGAGCCAGCCCTGCGGTTGACTGAAGATGCCGCCGTTCTCCTTGGTCGAAGCGTTGAACAGCGCCATGAGTGCTACCGGCAAGCCGTATTTGCGGAATGGCGGGTAGAACAGCATCGTGCCGTAATCGGTCCGCAGATTGTCATAGACCTTGTCCATGGCGAGCTTGGCCTGTTCCGGGCGGGCCGCGCCGCTTAGCACCGACCAGCTCTGCGGGTTCAGCCAGATTCGTCCCTCATCGTTCTCCCAGGAGCCGATGGTATAGTTGTCCTCGGTGAAGCCGCGGACGAACTGGTCGTTCTCCCAGGCATACTTCTGGATATTACCGTCCAGCTCCTCCAGCAGCCCTTGTGCCCACGCCGTATCCTCCGGCTTGTTCTTGTTCTCCGCGATACCCATGAATATCTTGAAGCCCATGTAGAGCTGGAAGGCCACGAACAGTGATTCACCCTTGGCGCCAAGCCGCAGGCAATCGTTCCAGTCGGCATGAAGTCCAACCGGCATGCCGTGGGCACCCATCCGGTCGAGACTGAATTGAAGCGCCTGCCGCAGATGCTCATACACCGTTGCTTCGCCTTGATCTGAATAAGGAATGACCTCATCCGTGAAGTCCCAGTTCCCGCTCTCATTCAGGTACTTGATAACCGTCGGGAACAGCCACAGGGCATCGTCGGCCCGGTAGTGGGGATGTCCGGTCTCCCGCACATACTCAGGGTCGTCTGGTGTTCCCTCGTGGCCAGGGTTATGGTCGAATTTCACCAGCGGCAGCCCCCCGCCATTGGACACCTGGGCAGAGATCATCAGCCGCAGGCGTTCAAGAGCCATCTCATGGTCCAGATGGATAATGCCCTGGATGTCCTGCACCGTATCCCGGTAGCCGAGCCCGTTGCGCAGGCCGGAGTACTGGAAGGAGGCAGCACGCGACCAGATGAAGGTAATGAAGCACTGGTAAGCATTCCACGTGTTGATCATATGGTTCAGATTGCTGCTTGGAGTCTGCACCTGGAAGCGGTTAAGCTTGCTGTGCCAGAAGGTCTTCAGCTCTTCAAGCTCCCGGTCTACCACGGACAAATCCTGGTAGTGGCTAAGAATGCCGGAGGCTCCCTCTTCATCATATTGTCCCAGCAGGAAGGCGACTTCCTTCTCTTCTCCCGGCAGAAGCTCGACATTGAGCTGCAGGGCACCGCAGGCATTGGTATTATAGTTCAGCGAATTGGAGCATTGACCGTTCTCCACGGAGAGCGGATTCCCGTAGCTGTGATAATCTCCAAGGAACGTATCGCGGTCCCCATCATAACCGGCCACCTCTGCTCCGGCCGCGCCGAAGAATCTCCAGGTTTGCTCTCCTGCGATGTTTTCATTGATGACTTGAAGAATTTTATCGTGCTTGAAGTAGGTCCGGGAAATAAACAGCGTGTATTGCAGGTTCACGGTATCTTGCTCATAGTTGTTGTCATTGGTGAATTCGGCGAAGCCGAAGAGGGCCAGCTTGCGCGCCGCAGTGCCGTCATTGCGGATCTTCATGCGCCATACTTCATAGGTCTTGTTCAGCGGTACGTAGTATAAGGACTCGGTATGAATGTTGTCATAATCTGAGACGATGTTCGTGTATCCGGTTCCATGATGGCAGACGGACTTGTATTGCTCCAGATCCTTGCCTACCGGCTGCCAGGAGCCGGACCAATAATCCCCGTTCTCCAGGTCTTTGACATAAATGTAGCGCCCAGGCTCGTCCTTGGAGTTGAAGTGATAGCGGATATGCCGTCCGTTGGCCCCGGATTTCACGAAGCTGTAGCCCCCGGCGTTACCTGAGATAATCGCACCGTATTCCGGCGAACCGAGATAGTTGGCCCAAGGAGCAGGCGTGTTCGGCTTCGTAATCAGGTACTCTTTGTTCTTGTCGTCAAAATGACCGTATTGCATAACCATTCCTCCTCATGATAGATGACAGGCAGGGCTATGAACGCGCGTTCATAAATGACCGAAGAATCCCGCCCAATTCCATTATAAGACAGTTTTGGTCTGACAATATAGCCTATATTTGAGAAAAAAACAAACAGTAGAGTCTTTTTATAGCAGTTTCCTATATTTGAATGGGCACATGGCCTTGTTAAGATCAAAAGGAAGGTCTATGTGAGTGCAGCCGGATGGCTGGAGGTATAAGGAGGAGTGCACGATGAGTGTAAAGCAATGGTCTGAAGATACGATATCCTACGATTTAAATGGTGAATGGACTATCCGGAGAGCAGAGCCCGGGGAGTGGGGAGTATATTGCTCCGTCTATTATAACATGCAGTATAACGGCTTTTTTAGAGAAGAAGTTTATACGAATCCGCGCAGGAATGCCTTTTGGATATACAAGGGGGAGAGTAGAATCGGCGGAGTCCGGATGTCACCGAATGTGATCTACCATCTCTTTGTAATCCCTCCGTTTAACGATTCATTCGGAATATTGAAGCAGCTTAAAAAGTTGTTGATTCAGTGGTCTGATCAGAAGGAACCGATACGGACCTATGAGGTTCTGCCGGATCAGGTTCACCTATACGCGCGGGCAGGCTTCTGGCCGGATGAATTCAGATGCCGCTGGATGCAGCGGCCTACAGAACTATTCCAAGTGGACTGGGAGGATGATCTGCGGATTGAAAGTCCCGAAGTGGAAGGAACTGAGGCCGGAGGCAAACGTTTCATCCTTGCAGAAGAGATTGCCCGCTGTGATTTTGAGAGCTTTAGAGGCGGACTGGATGCAACCCGGAGGAAGCAATTTGCTTTAGAAGATTTTGTACCCGGTGAAGATCCTAATTACTCCAATGAAATATTGACGCAGGCTTCCACGCTGGTATTCGATAACGCGACAGATCAGCTCATTGCCAACTGCCGGTTATGTCTGCAGGATCAGGTGGCGGCAGTCTATAGCATCGGTGTTAACCCCGCTTATCGTGGAAGGGGGCTGGCTACAAAGATGCTGCAAAGAGCGCTGACGATGCTGAAGGGTACTTATCCGTTACTGAGGTTGTATGTAATGGAGGGGAATGATGCGGAATCTGTGTACTATAATCTCGGGTTTAAGCCCGGGGTGCAGGAGGTTCAGAAGATGTATATCCCGGTGAATTAACTGAAATAAGCTATCCGCAGGATCAACCAGGGCACCCTTAGGGTGTCTTTTTTTAACTTTTCAAATGAACCGGAACACAAGGTTGGGAGAAGATTCGCAATTATGCAATGATATTTGTCACAAAAAAGGGGATTTGTAGAGTTAATGTAGAGGACTGTCGGATAGTATTAGAAACTAAGAGATTATTATACACAACCTGTCGGTATCCCGTTAGTACGATTTGGTGAACGCCTGCATAGGAAGGGAGGAATTCACAGGTAACAGGCAAGCGGTCTATGAACAATAGGAAGTGTCGGCTGATCCCATAAAAGTCCCATTAGATGAGGAGTACACAAAAAGATGACAATATCGAAGAAATGGAACAAAGGATGGTCCCGAAGTCTGGCCGCCTCTTTGTCGATTGCGCTGGTCACCGCCAACTTTGCGGTGCTTGGGCCAGTGGCTCATGCGGCAGTCGCGGAGAATGACGGTACGGAACAAATTTTCACTTCGGAGAAGTACCGGAGTTTCACCAATCCGGATAGCGGAGCTGTTAACCTAACCTTCCCGGAGCTATTTATCACTGCAGATTCCGGTGAAATGATGGACGGGGCTACGGTTGTAATCAATGGTTATAAGTCAGGTGACAAGATTACATTCGCCACATCCGGCACTGGAATTACAGTTGCCGCCAGCGGGGGCAACGGAGCCTACATCTTAAAAGGCAATGCGCCGGTTGAAGTCTACCAGCAGATACTGGAGAATGCCCAGTTTACGATGACCTCGCCGGGTGAACGCAGCCTGACCTTCGGTCTGGGGCCTGTGCTCGCTTTTAATAAAAATGGACATTTCTATGAGTATGTGACACAAAACAGCATCAAATGGACGGATGCCCGAGTGAAGGCCGAGGAGCGGACCTACTATGGACGCAAAGGGTATCTAGCGACAATTACTGACCCGGCTGAGAACGCTTTTATTGCGGAAAAGGCTCAAGGGATTGGCTGGATCGGCGGGAAGGACGTAGCCCGTACAGAAACCAACGGACGGGCCAATACACGTGTCTTCACCTTGCAGAACAACAAATATAACGGTTATGGTGATTGGCGCTGGGTAACCGGACCTGAAGGAAAGCTGCAGTACGAAGGCAAATCCGGACTTCCATTCTATAAGGGTTACAACGCTAGTGGAGGGAAAAATGATTCCGCCACGGTAACGGATACCACTTATGGCCTGGGCAGTGACTATATTATGCACAATAACTGGGATGCAGGGGAGCCCAATGATTCCTCCTACGAGCACGTAGTGCATATTTTTGCAAGTGGAAAATGGAACGATTATCCGATTGATAACATCGTGAATGCTTACCTCGTTGAATACGGCGGTATGGAAGGCGATGCCAACTCCAGCATCAGTACTACCATAACGCTGGTGGACAAAACCCCGCTGAAGCAGGATAACGAGACAGCAGAGGGCTATCTTGGTCTTGAGCCGCAGGAATATACAAAGGCCTCTCTGGCCATTCTCAAGACTGCAACGGATGCTGCCAATGCTGTCCTTGAAGATGAGCATACTTCCCCTGAAGAAGTTGAGGCCGCCCGCAAGGGTCTGGCGGATGCCATTGCCGGATTGGTGAAGCAGCCGCCAGTGGCTGATAGCGCAAGCTATACCGAGGGAAGCAACAACCAGGTATCTATTAAGTTTGACAAGCCTATCAAGTTCAATGCGGATGATACCGATACTACGGATGACTTCAGAGTGACATTGGACGGAAGACTGGTCGATGTTACGCATGCTGTAGTATCTGATCAAGATCCTAGTGTCATTATTCTGACCCTGGCCAGTCCGCTGTCCAATGATCCTGTGGTTCGAATCGAATATGATGCCGCAGAGTCGGCAATCCAGGCTCAGACACCCGGGAAAGAGCCAGTGTCCGACTTTACGCTCATTGCGAACGGACCGTTCGGTGATTCCTTGGAAATTCAGACGCCTGCTAAGGGAACAGAGGTATATGGAGCAGACTTCCCGCTCCCGGTAACCGGACAAGCTGCACTCGATTCGGTGGTTACGGCTGCTGTGTATAAAGTGGATGTCCACCCGAATGCGCATCTGTTCGATCTTGAGGTAGGGATTACCGTAACCGATGATGTCTATAAGTGGGACACCAAGCTGCCGGGTCCGCTGGCACCGGGCTCCTACCATGTGGCGGTGACTTCGACCAAGACATTCGGCGATGAAGTAAGAACAGAAACGAAGCTGGTGCCGTTCACGGTACCACAGCTGGAATTGACCCATGTGGCGGTAAACGAAGGTCAGCCGGATCACGCGGTATTGACGTTCAACCAGCCTGTAGGCTCTGCGTTGACTGATGCTGATCTCACCGGACTGACCATTGATGGCCGGAAGGTTATTGCTGTGAAGTCCGTACAGGGCGACAAAGTGGAAGTCGTTCTGGAGGAAGCGCTTGGTCCTGATGATGCGCTGATCGTAGGGTACGATCCCGCTGCCGGTAATGTTACGGCTGAAGGCAACGTTCTGAACGAATTGAAGCCGATCCAGGCCGGCGAGCAGTCAGGCATCACGAAGAATAACAATGTGATTCCGCTTCAGCTCGTTGCTGCTTATCCCGAAGCGGGGCAGCTCAAGCTGGTGTTCAATAAGCCGATCAACGATCTGACCGATCTGGCCGGATTCACTTACGGCGGCGTGCCGCTTCAGGCACCTTTTGAGATTAACGGCAATGAACTGATCGTTTCAATTCCCGCTGATCATAACGGCGGCATGTTGAGCTACGATCCAGAGCTTGGCAATGTAACGGAGAACGGCAATAAGAATAACCCGCTTACCGGATTGCAGCCGGGCATTGACCTAGGCGGGGATGGCAAATATATCGCAGACGGCGGCAAGCTGCCGGAGAACGGTCTGGGATTAACGGCAGGGGATAAGCCGGTATCGCTGAGTCCAGCCTTCCAGCCGGATGTACCAAGCGGCTATCAGGCGACCGTGCCTAATGAGATGGGGACTATTGCGCTGAATCTTGCCCCGGCAGGAGATAACGATACGCTGCGCAAGGTTAGCTTGAACGGTGTAGAGGTTCCTGACGGAGACTGGAGCAAGCTGCCGCTTCAGGAAGGGCTGAACATCATCCAGGTAGATATTGTGGATGCGAAGCGTCCGGGCGTTAAGCTGGGGCAATACCAGATTCAGGTTATCCGCGCAAGCGGGAAGCTCGTATCGCTTGATCCTTCGAGCGGCACACTGCAGCCTGAGTTCAAGCCTGAAACTGCAAGCTATGATGTATCCGTAGCGAACAGTGTATATGAAATGTCATTTAAGCCGGTTACACTTGATCCTGGTGCTGTGGTAACACTCAGTATTGCCGGTGAAGCTCCGGTAGAGGTTACAAACGGTCAATGGAGCAAAGCGCTCCCTCTAAAAGTAGGCAAGAATGAAGTTCTGGTTACCGTCAAGGATTCCGCAGGCGGAACGAATACGTATACAATGATCATTACCAGACAAGAGCCTGTATCTTCAGGCGGAGGCGGAGGTTCCGCTCCGGCTCCAGCAGCTCCTGAAACATCCAAGACCGAAGTGATTCAGGTGGATGTGGCCATCGGCGGAGCCAATGCGGCTGGCATCACGAAAGTGCCTGTACAGCGTACCACTCAGAGCAATGGCATGATCACTGATCTGGTCCGCTTCACCAAGGATAAGGCTGAAGAAGCGGTGAAGATGGCGAAAGAGACGGGACAAAGCATTGCCCGTGTAGTCATCCCGGATGCGGCGGACAATGTCAGCGAAGTGAATGTCCAGATTCCGGCGGAAACCGCCAAATTGCTGAAAGAGAACGGCATTGTACTGGAAATCTATACGGAGAACGCAATTGTGCGTGTTCCGAATGAATCGCTGGAAGGCATCGGACAAGACTTCTATTTCCGGCTGGTGCCGGTGAGAAGTGCAACAGAGCGGAGTGAAATCGAGAAGAGAGCCACGCTTGAAGCTGTGGTCCGCGAAGTGGCGAAGGACAACAAAATCGAAGTGGTCGCCAGACCGATGACCATTGAGACGAACCTGTCCAGCAGGGCGGTAACCCTGATCCTGCCGCTAAGAGATGTGAAGCTGCCTGCGAATGAAGCGGCGCGTAATGCATTCCTCGCACAGCTCGGTATTTTCATTGAACATACCGACGGCACGAAAGAGGTTGTCAAAGGCAAAGCGGTTACCTATAAAGAGGGACTGCTTGGATTGGAATTCTCGGTAAGCAAATTCAGTACCTTTACGATTATTAACTTCAATAATCAGTCGCCTGCTACGCATGTATCCTATATCGTTGGCTTCCCGGATGGTCAATTCAAGCCGGACGATCGGGTAACGCGCTCGCAGATGGCACTTATGATTGCCCGGAACCTGGGCTATGATGCTAGTGCGGCTGTAGGCACTCCTCCCTTCCCGGATGTGGCTGTCCGACATTATGCGGCAGCAGCCATTGCCTTCGTGAATGCACAGGGCGTGATGAAGGGTGATCCGGCCGGGAAATTCCGGGGGAATGCGCCGATTACGAGAGCAGAGATGGCCGCTGCTGCTGCCAACTACCTGAAGCTTGCGGTACCGGCTGACGGAAAATCAGGCTTCAGCGATACCACTGGACATTGGGCTCAGGCGGTAATTGAAGCCAACGTGTCGGCAGGCCTGCTTAAGGGCTATCCGGACGGCAGCTTCAAGCCGAATGCTTATCTGACCCGTGCGGAAGCAGTAGTCATTGTTAATCAGATGTTTGACCGCGGCCCGCTCCATGGAGCAGATGCGGTGAAATTCCCGGATGTCTCCAAGAATCATTGGGCCTACCTGGACATCCAGGAGGCTGTCATCGACCATCAGTACCGGATCGACAGTGAACAGAAGGAACAACGGGTTACAGAATAAATGGATAGGGGTTGGAGGAGAGATCATTTCTCCTCCAGCCCCTAAATCATTAAATTTGAAGTATAATGGTTATAAAACCGTACCGATTTCCAGTTGCGAAGGAGATCCGAATGAGAGCAATCCTGATTGACGATGAAGAATTGGCACTAAAGGCTTTGGAACGCCAATTGCATGCGCTTGGGTGTTTTGAGATTATCGGCAAATATACCGATCCGCTGCAAGGGCAGCAAAAGGTAGAGGAGACCGAGACCGATATTGTGTTTCTCGATATTCATTTACCGGAGCTGAGCGGGATTGAGCTGGCGGAAAGGCTGCTGGAACGCAGACCCGATCTGCAGGTTGTATTCGTAACGGCATATGATAAGTATGCGATCAAGGCTTTTGAGCTGAATGCCCTGGATTATTTGCTTAAGCCGATTCATACGGACCGTCTGAAGCTTACAGTTCGGAGATTGAATGCTCAGCAGAAGCCTGGCCTGGCAGCCCGGGAAGCGTCAGCGCAGACAAGCTGGAGAATGCTGATGCTCGATGCCTTCCGGATCTACGAAGGGAGTCAGGAGCTTCCGTCACTGCAATGGAGAACGGCGAAGGCGCAGGAAATCTTCTTTTACCTGCTGCATCATCGCGGCAAAGTGGTCAGTAAAGCCACTCTGATTGAATTGCTGTGGGCTGATTTTGATCCGAACAGGGCCTATCCGCAGTTATATACGGCTGTGTATCATATCCGCAAGATGCTGGAGCCCTTCAGCAGAGAACGGATTCTCCTGCAAAATACGGCGGACGGCTATCTGCTCAAGCTGAATGGAATCTGCCTGGACGTTGATGAGTTTGACCGCTTTATCCAAGCGGGGTTAGAGCTCTCGAATGACACACTGCCTGAATACGAACGAATCCTGAAGCTGTTCAAGAGCGAATATCTGGAGGGGCACGATTATGTGTGGGCGGAGCTTGAGCGGCAGAGATTCCAGCTGCAGTGGATTCGGCTGAAGCTGAATCTGGTCCGCTGGTATATGGGGAATGCAGAATATGAACAGGCCTTCAAGCATATTGAACAGGTCTGCACCCGCTATCCGTTAGAGGAGCAGGCGCAATTATTGTACATGCAAATATCGGATAGAATGGGCTTTC
The DNA here is from genome assembly GCF_017874735.1 of Paenibacillus silagei. Lineage (GTDB taxonomy): Bacteria > Bacillota > Bacilli > Paenibacillales > Paenibacillaceae > Paenibacillus_AQ > Paenibacillus_AQ silagei. Next base: position 44,515 of record NZ_JAGGLV010000036.1, on the reverse strand, counting down.
ATTTTCTGGTGCAAAGACAGTATGTATTGCTGGAAACGGTCATGGAAGCAGAGGTTGCGGAGAAACCGAGCCGGGAGATTGTCAAATGGTATAGGGATTGGGATAACAAGCGTCAAAAAGGGTGAATCCGTGGATTCATCCTTTTTGCCCTATCTAAATTATGATATATTTAATCTTGAATGAACTTGTTCTGCAAAGATCCGACGAAGGAGCATCCCATGACCCAATTTGTCTACAAGCAGATTATTGCTGACCTCAAAACGAAGATCTTTGCCGGGCAGTACGCCGATATGAAGCTGCCGGATGAGCGCAGTCTCAGCGAGGCGTATCAGGTTAGCCGTAGTACCATTAAGCGTGCGCTGATGAAGATGGAGAGCTCGGGCATTATTTTCAAGAAACGCGGCTCCGGCACCTTCATCAATCCGTTATACATAAAGAACGATTCGATCTTCAATTACGAAGGCTCTAATCTGGGGGTGTCGGATAACTTCCAGATGCACGGCAAGAAGCCGGAGATCAAGGTGCTGAGCTTCGAGGTCATCCGGCCCACGGAGGAGATTCAGCGGGATTTGTTCCTGATGCCCCATGATTTCGTGTATAAGATCGTGCGTCTGCGCCTGTTTGAAGGTGCGCCTTTCATGATTGAGACGGGATATATTCCGATCAAAATTGTGCAAAATCTCGACCAGACGATTATTGAGGGGTCGATTTTTCATTATCTGGAGGAGTCGCGCAATCTGGCGGTGACCAAATCCTTTTTGTCTATTTTTGCCGAGCCTTCACTGCTGAATGATCAGGAGCTGCTCCATCTTAAAGAGAATGAACCCGTAGGGATTATGGAGGGGATCTTCTTCCTGGATAACGGCACGCCGTTTGAGTTCTCGCATATGCGCTTCCATTATGAGTATCTAAAGTTTAATACTTTCGTATCTGTGCATTAACGGATGGACGGTGTAAATAGCATAACTGAGGTATAGCAGGCCGGGAGGAATCCCGGTCTTTTTAGCGTTTTTTAGTATAACAAATTAATCCATAATTATAAAAATAAACATCTTTTTGTGCGTGATTTGCAGAGGAATTCATACTATGTTCAAAATTTCACAATATTGGACCGTATTAATTTCTAAAAAGATTGAATTTCTGAAATGCCGATGTATGATGTAAATGTAGAAGTGATACATTCAATTTACAAAGAAAAAGATTAGGGAGTGGAAGACATGGGATTAACAATCGAACAGGTGGATTATTCCTCGAAAACGTATCTGGCAAAGCTTGACGCTTACTGGCGTGCAACGAACTACATCTCCGTAGGTCAGCTTTATTTGAAGGATAATCCGTTGTTAAGAGAACCGCTGAAGGATGCAGACGTCAAAGTGAAGCCGATCGGACACTGGGGCACAATCCCTGGGCAGAACTTTATCTATGCGCACCTGAACCGCGTAATCACTAAATATGATCTCAACATGTTCTATATTGAAGGCCCGGGCCATGGCGGTCAGGTGATGGTATCGAACTCTTATCTTGACGGAACCTACACCGAAATCTACCCGCAGATCACTCAGGACATCCCTGGTCTGAAAAAGCTGTTCAAGCAGTTCTCCTTCCCTGGCGGTGTTGCCTCCCATGCAGCTCCTGAAACACCCGGATCGATTCATGAAGGCGGCGAGCTGGGTTACTCCCTGTCGCACAGCGTGGGTTCGATTCTGGATAACCCTGACCTGATCTCGGCAGTCGTTGTAGGTGACGGCGAAGCAGAGACCGGTCCTCTGGCCGCTTCCTGGCTGTCCAACCGGTTCATCAACCCGATTACAGACGGTGCTGTATTGCCGATTCTGCATTTGAACGGCTTCAAGATCAGCAACCCGACCATCCTCTCCCGGATGAGCAGAGAAGAATTAACCGCATATTTTGCCGGAAACGGCTGGGAGGCATTCTTCGTAGAAGGCGAGAACCCGGATCTGATGCACCCGGAAATGGCGAAGGTCCTGGATACAATCGTAGAGAGAATTGCCGCCATTCAGAAGAATGCCCGTGAAAATAACGATACTACACGCCCTGTATGGCCGATGCTGGTCTTCCGCTCCCCTAAAGGCTGGACCGGTCCGAAATCGTGGGATGGCGTACCGAACGAAGGCTCCTTCCGTGCCCATCAGGTACCGATTCCGGTCGATCAGAAGAACATGAAGCATGCTCCGGCGCTGCTGGAATGGCTGAACAGCTACAGACCTGAAGAACTGTTCGATGAGAATGGCCGTCTGAACGCAGATCTGGCTGAAATTCTGCCAACCGGCGACAGACGTATGGGGATGAACCCTGTAACGAATGCCGGCAAGCTGATTAAAGACCTGCACAAGCCGAACTTCCGCAACTATACTCTCGATAATTCCGCCCCAGGCCAAGTAATTGCACAGGATATGGCCGTACTGGGCAAATACCTGAAAGAGGTTGTAACCCTCAACGAAGAGAACCGCAACTTCCGTATTTTCGGACCGGATGAGACTATGTCTAACCGTCTGGGACCAGTATTCGAAGTGACCAAGCGTCAATGGATGGATGCCATTCAGGAACCGCAGGATGAATTCCTCGCTCCCTATGGCCGTGTCATTGACTCCCAGCTGTCGGAGCATCAGGCAGAGGGGATTCTGGAAGGGTATGTACTGACTGGCCGCCACGGATTCTTCGCCAGCTATGAAGCCTTCCTGCGCGTGGTCGATTCGATGATCACCCAGCACTTCAAGTGGCTGCGCAAGGCTACAGATCAGACCTGGAGAGAAGACATTCCTTCCCTGAACGTGATCGCTACATCGACAGTGTTCCAGCAGGACCATAACGGTTATACCCACCAAGATCCGGGTCTGCTCGGCCATCTGGCTGACAAGAAGCCTGAATTCATCCGTGAGTATCTGCCGTCCGATGCGAACAGCTTGCTGGCTGTGTTCGACAAGATCCTGAATGACCGCCAGAAGATCAACCTGATCGTATCCTCCAAGCATCCGCGTCCGCAGTGGTTCTCGGCTGACGAAGCTCAGGAGCTGGTGGACAAAGGCCTTAAGATCATTGACTGGGCCAGCACCGACAAAAGCGGAGAGCCGGATCTCGTTATCGCTTCTTCGGGTACCGAACCAACTATGGAAGCCTTGGCTGCCATCTCGATCCTGCATGAGAAGCTGCCTGAGTTGAAAATCCGTTACATTAACGTAGTCGATCTGCTGAAGCTGAGAAGCCAGAAGCTCGATCCGCGCGGCTTGTCTGACGAAGAGTTTGATCAATTTTTCACAAAGGATAAACCGGTCATCTTCGCCTTCCACGGCTATGAAGGCCTGATCAAAGACCTGTTCTTCGACCGCCACAACCACAACCTGCATGTGCACGGCTACCGCGAGAATGGCGATATCACTACACCGTTCGATATGCGTGTACTGAACCAGATGGACCGCTTCGATCTTACGAAGGAAGCTGTGCTGAGCCTGCCGGAAGCAAACAAATACCAGGCTATCGCTGACGAGATGGACGCCATGGTGCAGAAGCATCACGCGTACATCCGTGAAGAAGGCATCGACCTTCCAGAGGTTGAGAGCTGGGTATGGAAGGCTTTGAACTAAGCTCTAGATGATCGTGTTATTTCATTAACAATATAGTAGGCTTCAATTAAGGAGCGCTCCGGTAGTCATGTTGATGGCTGCGGAGCGCTCTTTTTGTCCAATGATTGGAGCTGGATTATGGTCTCCGGAACCTCCGGCTGCAATGCCTTCTTCCGCTGCGCCGCGGTGAGTACAGGCACCCCATTGCTGCCGTTCATCTCCACCATGTGCTTCCAGTATCGCTTCGGCATCTTCGAGGAACGCAGCCGGTCATTGCGGCGCTCCTTGATGCCGATGGCATGATAGAAGCCGGTCCATAAGCGGCGGTAAGATTCCTCCGTCTCATCCGGCTCGGGCGGGGTCCAACCGTTTAAAGGCACGATGGCCTCACGCCCGGGCTCATGAATCAGCGCAGCCCCATGGGTCTGATCGTAGATCATGAAGCTCTCCCCCTGGAACCGGTCACAGAAATGCTCCTGGATCACAGGCAGCACATAACCCTGAGGCTCAATCACTGCGGCCATGACCGGGCCGTATACGGAGAAGCGGACGAAGCCCGTATACAGATGCGCTTCATGCCGGAGCTGCTGGACAGCCTTCATCAGCGTGTTGACGGTGTCATCCGCCAGCATATTCATCACCTTGCGGCCATGCTTGAAGCCGAGATACAGGAAGTTCAGCAGCAGCATTTCCTTCTCGGGAGCGCAGCTCCAGAAGCCCAGACGCACCAGCTCCTCGGCTTCGCGGCTGATCCGCAGCGGCAGGGACTTCAGTACCCGTGCGGCCTTGTCTTTGTCGGTCTCAATCCATTTCGCTTCCAGCAGCAGGCCTATTTCCCCGCCTTCAGCATGAATCGCCAGCGGTATCTCCTTCCAGGCATAGCTCTCAAATACACAGCACAGCAGACCCTCGAAGCTTCCGTCATAGGTGTACGCCAGTGCGGACGGCTTGAACATCAGGCCTTCGCTCCTTTCTTGAGCAGGTCCCAACCATCTGCTGCCGGAAGGGCCGACAGGTTAAAGTCGTCGAACAGCGTGAGCTGCTCCACCTGCGGCTGCTGGAGAGCGAGCTGCTCCCCGGACATGAGTGAACGAAGCAGCGTATGCTCGCTTACCTTCAGTCCCTCCAGCGGCTTATCCTTACAGGTGATGAAGAACTGGGCACGCTTGAGGACCACGCCCAGCTTCTTCAGCGCATGGAAATCGAGCGATCCGGCCCGTCTGGCCTTCACGATCCGCTGTGCGCTTCTTACGCCGATACCGGGTACACGCAGCAGCATCTCGTACGGGGCGCGGTTGATCTCAACGGGGAACTGCTCCCGGTGGTTAACGGCCCAGCTGCATTTGGGGTCCAGCAGCGGGTTGAAGTTCGGCACAGCCTCATCCAATAATTCATTCGCCTTGAAGCCGTAGAAGCGCAGGAGCCAATCGGCTTGATAGAGCCGGTGTTCCCGCAGCAGCGGCGGCTTAGTGTCCAGAGCGGGTAGGAGGGAATCCTCCACCACCGGGGTGTAGGCCGAGAAGAAGACACGTTTGAGTGCGTACTTGTGGTATAAGCCCTCCGTCAGATTAAGGATCTGGTAATCGGTATCTGGCGTGGCTCCCACGATCATCTGGGTGCTCTGTCCAGCCGGAGCGAAGCGGGGTGCGTGATTATACCGGACGATATCGGAGCGGTTCTCCTTAATCCGGTTCGTGATCAGCCCCATCGGCTTCAGGATGGACACCTTGCTTTTATCGGGAGCGAGCCGTCCGAGACTCTCCTGCGAGGGCAGTTCAATGTTGACGCTCATGCGGTCGGCAAGCAGCCCAAGTCTGGACAGCAGGGTATCGTCTGCTCCGGGGATGGCTTTTACATGAATATAACCGTTGAAATGATAGACATTGCGCAGCAGCTCAAGCGCTGAGATCAGCTGCTCGGTGGTGTAGTCCGGATTGCGCATAATGCCTGAGCTAAGAAATAGTCCTTCTATATAATTACGGCGGTAGAATTGCATGGTGATATCTGCGATCTCTTCGGGGGTGAAGGCCGCCCGGCGGATGGGGTTGGACTTGCGGTTGATGCAGTACGCACAATCATATACACAGCCGTTGGTCATTAGCACCTTCAGCAGCGAAATACAGCGGCCGTCCGCCGCGAAGCTGTGGCAGATGCCCATCGCGGAGGTGTTGCCGAGCGCCCCGGCCTGGCCCTTGCGGTCGGAACCGCTTGAAGTGCACGCTACATCGTATTTGGCGGAAGCAGTCAGAATCTCTAGTTTCTCCATTACATCCACGGTCTCAATCCCCCTCATATGTGAGCATTATATACCGAACGTACGTTCTTGTCAAAGGTATACCCCCCTTCTTGGCCGCCTGTAAAATGTATGCGCATTCCGTCTTGTGCTATAATAGAAACTGATGGTTCATGGAATGAGGAATCATACGGTTATTGAAATCCCGGTTAGGAGTGTTGCTGAAGTGAGAGGATATAACATATGGCGGCCCATCATGCTGATTGCGGTTGCGCTGCTGACAAGACAGTTAGTGACAAGTATTTGCCTTATGTTCGGCATGTCGCAGGAATCGGCAGGCAGTGTAGCCATGCTGGGCATGATCGTTGCCGCTCTTATTATGTACAACCGCATGATGAAGGGCCGCCGCCGCAGATAAAATCAATAGAAGATCCGGCCGTATCTCTTCAGGCGGAGCGGATTGCATAGGAACAGGCTTGAGAGACGCCCGCACAGGTGTCTTTTTTATTAGAGGTGTCTTTTTAGCTAAAAAAATTTATGCAGACAGATGTGCATCCCGGTGATCCGGCAAGCGGTGCTTGAATAATCTGGCTGGAGCTTATATTCTTAGAAGGATATGCTATATGATGGACCATACAGATTCAAGGCAACGTATATTCCCTGCAGGGAGGGCGTTATCTATAGAATCAACCCACAGCATGGGAAATGAACATACAGGAGGAAACCAATTGAGTACACAGAACATTGGAGTGCCGTTAGAGGGTTTTGCAGAATTTAGCCGGACGGTAGCCGCAGAGGGTGCGGTACTGCTTAAGAATGAGGGACAGGTGCTTCCGCTGGGTAACGGTGAGAGCGTCGCTGTTTTTGGCAGAATACAGGTGAACTATTACCGCAGCGGTACAGGATCGGGCGGTAGCGTTCACGTTGCATATACGACGAATCTGCTGGATGGACTGCGCAGCAAGAAGAACATTAGCGTGAATGAAGAGCTGGCTGCAGCCTACGAGGCTTGGATCGGGCTTAATCCGTTCGATGACGGCGGCAAGGTATGGGCTGCGGAGCCGTGGAACCAGAAGGAAATGCCGCTTACGGACGAGCTGGTGAAACAGGCAAGAAGCCAGTCAGCCAAAGCGGTTGTGGTCATTGGACGTACGGCGGGCGAGGATCAGGATAATGCCGATACCGCAGGCAGCTACCGGCTGACGGAAGATGAGAAGGCGATGCTTGTCTCGGTTACGGCTCATTTTGAACAGACGATTGTGGTGCTCAACGTATCCAACATTATCGATATGAGCTGGGTAAATGACGCCGCTTATGTGAACCCTATCTCTGCAGTGATCTATTCCTGGCATGGCGGCATGGAGGGCGGCCACGCGATCGCCGATGTTCTGGCCGGCGAGGTTACGCCAAGCGGCAAGCTGACGGACACCATCGCGTATTCCATTGAGGATTACCCGTCGACCCGAAACTACGGCAATGAGTTCAAGAACCTGTACGAGGAAGATATCTATGTGGGCTACCGTTATTTCGAGACCTTCTGTCCCGATAAGGTTCAGTATGAATTCGGCTACGGGATCTCTTACACGACCTTCAAGCTGGAGCCGGAGGAAGCGAAGCTGGTGAACCAGGCGGGCGAGCCGCAGATTGAAATCGGCGTCACCGTAACGAATACGGGAGCAGTATATGCCGGTAAAGAAGTAGTGCAGGTGTATGTTGAAGCGCCGCAAGGACAGCTGGGTCAACCGGCCAAAGCGCTGGCAGCCTTCGCTAAGACTAAGCTGCTGGAGCCTGGCGAGTCTCAGCGTCTTACTGTAAGCTTCCCGCTCCATTCCATGGCTTCCTATGATGACGCCGGAGTGACCGGGCACGCTTCCGCTTATGTGCTGGAAGCCGGAACCTACCGCTTCTATGCAGGAACCAGCGTCAAAGCCGTATCAGCAGTGCTTCTGGATGGACAAGAAGGCTATGTGTTGGATGAGCTTAAGGTCGTGGAACAGCTGCAAGAGGCTATGGCGCCTACCGAGAGCTTCATGCGGATGAAGCCGGGTGCCCGCAAGGCAGACGGTTCGTATGAGCTTGTCTCCTCCGAGGTGCCAACGCGCAAGGTGGATCTGGCGGAGCGGATTGAACGCAATCTGCCGCAGCAGCTTCCGCAGACCGGCAATCAGGGATATACCCTGAGAGATGTCCATGACGGAAAAGTTAGCATGAGCACTTTCATTGCCCAGCTAAGCGACCAAGATTTGGCGGCGATTGTCCGGGGCGAAGGAATGAGCAGCCCGCTGGTAACTCCGGGTACGGCATCGGCGTTCGGGGGCGTGAGCGACAGTCTGTTCAGCTACGGCATTCCGGTTGCAGCTACAGCGGACGGCCCTTCCGGCATCCGTATGGACAGTGGAGCGAAGGCTACACAGGTATCGATCGGAACCCTGCTCGCCGCTACATGGAATGCGGAGCTGGTGGAAGAACTGTATGTTATGGAAGGCCAGGAATTATTGCGCAACCAGGTGGATGCGCTGCTGGGACCGGGGCTGAATATCCGGCGCAGCCCGCTGAACGGGCGTAACTTCGAATATTTCTCCGAAGATCCGCTGATCTCAGGAATTTTCGCTGCCGCATGCACACGCGGAATTATGAAGGGCGGCTCTAATGCGACGCTGAAGCATTTTGCCTGCAACAACCAGGAGAAGCACCGCAGTAAGGTCGATGCTGTCGTATCGGAACGCGCGCTGCGTGAGATCTACCTGAAGGGCTTCGAAATCGCAGTTAAGCAGGGCGGAGCCAATTCGATTATGACCTCCTACAACCCGGTGAACGGGCATTGGGCGGCTTCCAACTATGACCTCAACACCACGCTGCTCCGCGGCGAATGGGGCTTCCAGGGGATCGTCATGACCGACTGGTGGGCGATAATGAACGATGTGGTGAACGGAGGGCCGGCAGACCGTAAGAATATGAACTGGATGGTCCGCGCCCAGAACGATCTGTACATGGTTGTTAGTAACTATGGGGCAGAGGTTAACGCTTACGATGACAATACAATCGCATCTCTGGAGAACGGCACGCTTACCCGCGGAGAGCTTCAGCGCTCAGCGATCAACATCTGTGAGTTCATTATGAAGGCGCCGGTATTCTCCAGAAAGCATGAGATTATCGAAGCAGTAGATACGTTCAAGGCTGATCCGGCTATCGGGGCTGAGCAGGTACAGGTGCTGAGCGAGAACGCCCAGGTAACCCCTGCTGTGTCCGGGCCGACCTACATTCAGGCTGACGAGGCGGGCCAGTACCGCATTATTGTCAGCATCATGTCTCCTGAGCCTGAGCTTGCGCAGAGCGCCTGCAACCTGACCCTGAATGGACAAGCGGTAACCACCATTCAGACGAACGGAACGGAAGGCCGGTGGATCCGGCAGAAGCTGGTCAAGGTTGAGCTGGAAGCCGGACGGTATGAGCTGAAGCTGGACTTCGTCAAGCCCGGCCTGCAGGTTGAATGGATTGAATTCAAACAGGTATAGCATCAGGATCATTTATAGCATGAGCAGCAAGGCACCCTCCGGGGTGTCTTTTTTTGCAAATATTGAATTTACATGATCCGCCTGATTCCGCATACCCGCAGGGCCGCCGAATAAAATAGAGATAAAACGGCTACTATGAAGGGATGGCAGGAACGTATGCAAATACATGTAGTGCAGCCGGGCCAGACGCTGTATGGCATTGCGCAGGCCTACGGAGTAAGCACTGATACGATAACTGAGGCGAATCAGCTCTCTGCGCCGGGAAGCCTGGTGGCCGGGCAGGCGCTGGTAATCCCGATTGCCGGGCAGTATTATTGGGTGCAGCCGGGCGACAGCTTCTACAGCATCGCCAAGCGGTTCGGCCTGAAGGCAAGCGAGCTGGCGGAGGTGAACGGGCTGACACTGAATCAGCCGCTACAGGTTGGGCTCCGTCTGTACCTTCCCCCTGGACCGAGGCGGCAGGCGGAAGTGAACGCGTATGTGGAGCCCCGGGGGGAGAGTGTCTCCCAGCCGCTGCAGAATGCTGCGCGTGAGGCTGCTCCTGAGCTGACGTATCTCGCACCGTTCAGCTTCCGGATCAAGCGGGACGGAACGCTGGTCCCGCCGCCCCTGGACGGCCTCGCCTCCATTGCCGCAGAGCAACAGGTGACGCTGATGATGGTCGTGACGAATCTGGAGGATGCCCAGTTCAGCTCGGAGCTCGGGCGCATTATTATGAATGATCAGGAGGTTCAGGACCGGCTGCTTGAGAACATCATCGCGGAAGCGAAGCGGCTGAACTTCCGTGATATCCACTTTGATCTGGAGTTTCTCCGGCCGGAGGACCGTGAAGCGTACAATACTTTTCTGCGGAAAGCGGCAGAGGTCATTCATAAGGAGGGCTTCCTGCTGTCCACCGCCCTTGCCCCCAAGACCAGCGCGTCACAGGTTGGGGCCTGGTATACGGCGCATGACTATAAGGTCCACGGCGAGGTGGCCGACTTCGTCATTATTATGACGTATGAATGGGGCTATAGCGGGGGGCCGGCGATGCCTGTCTCGCCGATCGGGCCTGTCCGTCAGGTGCTGACCTATGCAGCGAGCGAGATGCCCGCCGGTAAAATCATGATGGGCCAGAATCTGTACGGTTATGATTGGACGCTGCCTTTTGTAGCAGGGGGGCAATATGCCAAAGCGCTCAGTCCGCAGGCGGCCATTGATCTGGCAAGGAACAGGAATGCAGCCATTCAATATGACTATAGAGCCCAGGCGCCGCATTTCAATTACACCGATGACGAGGGGCGGCAGCATAAGGTATGGTTTGAGGATGCCCGCTCGATTCAGGCCAAGTTCGATTTGATCAAGGAGCTCAGGCTGCGGGGCATCAGCTACTGGAAGCTGGGCCTGCCTTTTCCGCAGAATTGGCTGCTGCTTACGGATAACTTCAAGGTGGTCAAAAAATAGACCGGAGACCCTGCTGCCAGCGGCGGCGTAAGAAGCTCCACACCAAAACGGATGTGCCCTTGGGAAATGGCGGCACATCCGTTTTTTTGAAAATATTAGTGTTAGCCCATTAAGCCCTTGAGCCCGCCCAGAAAAGGCCGGATTGACTTGATCATATTGTAGCCCATCTTCATCACCGGCATGGCCTTCTGCACCATTCCGAACATGCCCATGAACCGTCCGAGCCCCCCGCCGATACCGGCCGCCCCGCCTCCCCCGCCCATCAGCGAGCCGAGTAGAGGCATGAAGCCAGACACCTCTGCTTTCCGCGCAGCTGAAGAGGATTTCCGTTTCGGGGATGACCCCTTACGTGTGCCGGGTCTGGACAGAATCACCGCCTCCTGGTTCAGGTCTGTAATCCACCCTACATAGGAACGCCCATTATGCAAAGTGATGCAGACCGGCTGGCCCTTCAGCTGCTGTGCCCGCTTGCGGAGCTTTGTTGAATTTGCCATTCGTCATTCACCTCACTGTTCTATTTACTCTATTTTACTCAGAACCTGAGGGGCGGCTTGTGCGGGTATGGAGTTCTGCGGATTATTTTTGAACAACCCGGGGCTGTTTTTGGGGGCGGGATAGCGTACTATTAGTAGATAGGTGGAATTATCTTACAATAGTCATTCTATGATTAGGGGGAGATCCGTTTGACCGATATCGGGAAGTTAGCGGCGTTCATCTGCGCCCGTAATACAGGAGACCAGCAGTGCGGGTATGTAGGCAGTACGCTGGAGGATGTTATGCATGACCTTAGTGACGGTATGGAGGAAGCAAGTCTGGTGCTGTATGAAGGAGAATGTATTACTGGCGCGATTATCCTGGACATCTATGACGTTGGGGGCGGGCAAAAGGATATTGAGGTATGGGGCCCTTATCATTCAGCTCACCCTGAAGAAGAGCTCCGGCTCTTATTTAACTATGTGAGTGAGACCGCTAAAGCGGGAGCTATAAGGTATATCCATCTTTTTATTAGTGGTGATAATACTCCGCTCATGGAATACGCTGCCCGCTATCAAGCCGAGAAGGTGAACACGCATTACCACTACTCGATCGCTACAGCATCAGCGCCTGACAGCAGCCGTCACATGCACCCTGGCTTGTCTGTTCTGCCCGTCACAGAGCCTGCCTCCAGGTGGACCGGGCAGATTCTCGATCTGCATCATCAGCAATTTCAAGGCGCAATTCTCACCCCTAAGGAGATTACTGCAGAGATAGAAGACAGCAGCAACAGTGAATATGACGTTCACGCTGTTCTTAACGAGGGCCGGTTCACCGGATACATAATAGTAAGAAGAAATGCACGGACGGGTACCCTTCATCTGGAATACCTATGCATCGGGCCTGAAGAGAGAAGCCGGGGCATAGGCAGGCAACTGATTGCCTTTCTGGCAGAGAAGTACAAAGGGCTGGGTTATTCGAGTATCAGCTTGGTTGTCAGCGAGGAGAATACAGCCGCCATCCGCTTCTACGACAAGAACGGATTCAACAGGGACCGGGTCATGAAGCATATCCTTGTTGGGGGCGGGATGTTCTGAAAATATACAAATTGTGAAGATACAAATAGGATTAAAGGCACCACAACTCAAGTCATATCTACACACTAGGCCTCTGCTAAAATCAGCAGTGAAAGGAGGAGGACATCAATGTACGAATGGAATGAGATGGTCCAGCGCATGATTGACTGGGTGGAGGAGGATCTGGCGGTTTCGCCTACGCTGCTGGAGATGTCGAGACATTTAGGCTATTCGCCGTATTACTGCACCCGGCAATTTCATGCGCTGACTGGAATAACGCTGCGGGATTATGTCTGGCAGCGCCGGATTGGCCGGGCGGCACTGGAGCTTAGGGACACGGATGCGCGCATTCTGGATATTGCCGTAAAGTTCGGCTTTTCCTCCCAGGAGGCATTCACGCGGGCCTTTCTCAGAGCCTTCAAGCTCACTCCACATGCCTACCGCCAGGCTCCAAAGCCGATTCCGCTGGCTATTCGTGCCGAGGTGTTCTCTCCTTATCATTATCTGATCAGGGAGCGGGATAGAATGAGACAGGTACATTTGCAGGAAGCAGAGATTAGGCTTGAGTTCATACCGGCGCATAAGTTTATCGGCATCCGCGATATCGGCTCTAACAATTACGGAGGATTCTGGAAGAATGGGCATGACTGCGATGAGGTCTCCGGAACCCTGGAGAGCATGTCGCATCATACGCTGCCCGGGCAGCTCGGCCAGACGGCAGGCTGGTTCTATCAGGAGGGGCGCAAAGGCTATCTGTATGGTATCCTTGTCGCGGCTGATTACGACGGGGCGGTTCCGGAGGGCATGGAATGCCGGGATATCCCGGAATCGGAGTACCTGGTCTTTTTTCATCCGCCATTTGATTACTTGCAGGATAATGGGCAGGTGATGCGTATTGTTGAGGAAGTTGCTTGGAACTATGATCCTGCGGTTATGGGCTATGTGTGGGACGAAGAGGAAAAACAGGATTATCAGCGGCATTTTCCGGAGGGCTACGGGTATGCGGTGCTGCGGCCGGTCCGTAAATTAGACTAACTTCAGACAGCAGGCTGGCTTAAGCAAAAGCATCCGGCGCTTCTGCTTAAGCTGCTGTCTGTTGCACAAAAATTCTACGTCAGGCCAAACCCGGCACTAGAGCCGTTATACATCAATACACTATTAAGTTAGGCCCAGCACCACTTCAGCCAGAGTATCTCCCTGATGCTCCAGCGAAGCAACCTTCGCCAGCAGCTCTGCCTGCTGCTCACGCTGCCGGCCCGTCCAACTGGCTCTGAGGGCAGCGCCGGCTGTTCGAAGTATGGCCGGGTCGGACATCTCCTTATAGTATTTATCCAGAAGGGCAGCCAATTCCCCATAGATTTCCGTCATCGCCGCCAAGGCAGCCTGTTGTTGCGGGTCATGCACCAGCGGCAGAGAGTCGCGTAAGTAGGCGGCGCAGCGGCGGGCATCTGCCAGGGCCATCATGCAGAAGTGATTGACGGATAACCTGCGGCTGAAGGCTTCTTCGTCCGCTGCGGCATACCAAGGGTGATCCTGCAGTCCCTCTCTCCATAGCTCCAGCGCCTTGTATCCTATAGCATAAGAGCTGCTGTTGGACAGGGTCTCAGCCTGCATAGACTCCAGCTTAACGCGGAGCGAGGCATACAGATTCTCCAAAGCAGATGGGGCCTCCATCTGATCTCCCAGCCTGATAATCCGGTAAGGCCATTGATCCACATGGAGATACCCTTGGCTTATCCTCATATGAGCCTGGAACTCAGGATCAGCTTCAAGCTCACTGAAGGTCTCATCGTCAAAATAACTGCGGCACAGCAGCACATCCCCCTCGGCCAGATATCCTGTAATGACTCCCCACTCCGGCGCTACCCTGAGGTTAATGGCAAGGGGCAGTCTGCCTTGGCGGATATCCTCCAGAATCGCCAGCTTCTCGGCTGTGCGCTGCTGCGGCTCCAACCGGTTGGCCCGGTGGGCACTTAGTCCATAAGCTTTGCAGGCGGGGATGGAGTAGTCATAGACGACAAGGGCATCCGCAGAGCTGTAGTCCCATACCGGTTCAAAAGCCACTCTCCAGCAGGCTCCCGAATAGCCCATCACCTGCTCATAGGTGGTCTCTACGCCTCTGGCGGTAAGAGCGAGCGTCATGGCTCCTGCCCATGAACAATCCTGACCCTGTCCGAAGCCCAGCCGCGGAATATTTTCAATAATGCACTGATCCCGGGAGGAGCGGGTCTGATAGAGATGGCTGCGGTCCTGGCTGTAATGAATCTGTTCGCCTTCCGCGCAGCTTACGGCATGAATACCTTCTGCATTCAGATAGACCAGCAGGAGGTAGTCCTGACCCCCGCAGTCGATCAGACTGGGAAACAGCTCATGTGTGGCGGTGAACTGAGTCCAGCGGAAATGCTCATAATGCTTCATTTTGGCTGCAACGCTACGGTGTGCCTGTTCATTCCCATAATGCGCAGCAATAATCTGCAGCTCATCACTGCTTGAGACATACCCGATCGAATGGATATCTATCGTAAGCGGCTGGTCCTTCAGCACAAAGGTCGAATATATGCCATCAGGGGTCTCATAGGTAACCAGCAGCAGCTTCAGGCGGCCGTCATTCCATGAGTGGGGAAAAAGGTGCTCCCCGGGGAGTAAGCTTAAGCGGTCTGAGGCTACGAACTGGTTCACAAGCTGGGTAACATCCAGTTCCTGCTGTCCATCTGTATAGATTGCAGAGAGCACCACAAGCTCCTGGGGCAGCAAAATGCTGTCAATCGAGTGGTTCAATGTGGCGGATAGCAGGGGAAGGGTGGCTGTCTCCGGCAGAGACTTGCCAGTCTCCCATTTGGATACCGCCTGTGCACTGACATGGAGCAGTTCCGCTAATTGTTCCTGGGACAAGCCTTTTATTTTGCGGAGGGTAGCAATTCGTTTGCCAACTTTGTCACTTACGATCATACTCAGTACAACTCCTATAATGGATTCCGACGTCGTAAGTCTATTATAATCTCCGTTCTCGAAATAACCCATATACTGGAGTAGGGCACGCGGTATAACGTAATCAACTGTAAGTTGAGGCTAGCTATGACGCACCAGCTAAACCCCTTCTCAAAGTGGCTGTGTCCCGCTTTAACCATGATTAATAAAAAAGACTTGTTCTTTTGAAGAATTCATGATATATTACTTCTTGCGTTGCATTGAATGTTTTCTTTGCGGTCATGGCGGAATTGGCAGACGCGCTGGCTTCAGGTGCCAGTGGTAGCAATATCGTGGAGGTTCGAGTCCTCTTGACCGCATAATGGTTTTAACCGTGATGCAAGCGAAGGCCCTTCTTAAATGAAGGGTCTTTTTTTTGCTGCGAATAGAATATATGCTAAAAACCGAACACAATGCGCACATGCTGAGGTGAACGGGCCAGATGTATTCGGAAAACCGAACACAATGGACGTGTGCTAGGGTGTGCGAGCCGTATGTATGCGAAAAACCGAACAGAATGCCGTGTGATGATGTGAGTGGGCCAAATGTATGCGAAAAACCGAACACAATGCGCTCTCGTCAAAGCGAGCGGGCCGGATGAGTGCGGAAAACCGAATACAGCCCCCCTTTCACCACGTACTCGTGATCAAAGGGGGGCTTCTGCATTATCGTGCGGGGTTCATCGCTGCTGCGACGCCACGCGCCAGATCACGCCTTCCAGATGTCGTCTATTTTCACCGGCTGGCCGGTCTTCATGGAGCGGTTGGCGGCAATGCCGGTCATAATGGACATCGCGCCGTCCTTGTGCGAAGCTGCGCGGTTGAAGCGGTCTTCCTGCTTTTTATCAAAAATATCGCTCAGCAGCACTGGATCGCCGCCGCCGTGTCCGCCGCTGCTGCTCTCGAACTCTACGCAGTAAGGCTCCTTGAAATGCGGATAGATCATGATGCTGACGCCTTCCAGTGCGCCTTCGTTTTCTTTTTTGCCGCCGGAATTGACGTAGGACTGCTCGGTAATCCGCACCTCCATCCGGCCCTGAGTCCCGTTGAACACGATGATGAAGCCCTCCCACGGCATATATGCGTTAAGCGAATAGTTCATGACGGTCTTGTTCTTGTATTTGACCATGACATTCATGGTGTCCTCGATGCTGATATTGTCCCCGAATACGCTCTGGTCGCGCTGGTACCCGTCCTCATGTTCGGCGTCCAGGTACATGCTCTTCAGGTGTTCGTTACGGTCCAGGTGTAGCGCGAACGGGTCGTTCTCGGCAGCCTTGCTGCCGTAGGCACGCTGATAGAACTCGGTGATGCCCCGTTTCTCGGCATTCTCTCTTCCGTAAAAGCGCAGATCGCCCATGGCGAAAACCGTGTCCGGCTGCGACCCCAGCCAGAAGTTCATCAGGTCGAAGTGATGCGTCGATTTATGCACCAGCAGGCCGCCGCTGTTCCGCTTGTCGCGGTGCCATCTGCGGAAATAGTCCGCTCCATGCTGGGTATTCAGCAGCCATTCGAAGTTCACGGATAGAATCTCACCCAGGACGCCATCCATAATGACCTCACGGATCTTCGTGTTATGCGGCGCATAGCGGTAGTTGAAGGTTACCCGCAGATTCTTGCCGGTGCGCTCAATCGCATCGAAGATCTCCCGGCATTTCTCCTCGTCAATCGTCATCGGCTTCTCGGAAATGACATCACAGCCCAGCTCCATCGCGCGGATGATATACTTGTGATGCGTCCGGTCAATCGTAGTCACCAGCACGAAGTCGGGCCGGGTCTCGGTGATCATACGGTCGAAGTCCTCGGCCTTGTACGTAGGAACCTCATGGTAATCGTATTTGCCCGTAAGCATATGATTGGCGAAATTCATCCGCGTCTGATTGACATCGCAAAAGGCCACCAGCTCGGAGGTTTCGTTGTAAGCGGTAACAAGAGCGCCATAGAAAAATTCAGCCCGGCCGCCAGTGCCGACAAGTGCATATTTCTTTTTGGACAAGGGGATCACTCCATTTACTTGGATTTGATTCTATTTTATAGTATAGGAAATGCAGAAAGTGAACGGTATTTAGTCATTTTTGCTCAAAAGTGTGCTTATCTTATCCTTTCAGGGGGCTTGGTGCAGGGTGGAACCTATTTTTCAGATTGAGCAGCTGAGGCGCATCGGGCATTTTAATATGGACACCGACCATTTCCATGATTTCTACGAAATATATTATCTGCTATCCGGGGAGCGGCACTATTATATCCGTAACGGAAGGTACGCGCTGGAAGCCGGAGACCTTGTGTTTATTAACAAAAATCACCTGCACCGCACAACCGGCGGAAGTCATCTTCCGCATGAGCGGGTGCTGATCAGCTTTGACGATGCCTATCTGGAGCCGGTGGCACCCGGGGCAGACTGGATGAATGTGTTCGAAGGGGAGAGCTTCCTGCTGCGGCCTACGGCGCATGAACAGGGACTCATCACAGACCTGCTCCAGGCGATGCAGGAGGAACAGAAGGAGGGGCTGCGCTGGAGCACTGAATATACAAGGATGCTGCTGCTGCAACTGCTGATTACGCTGGAGCGGATAAGGAGGGCGAAGCCCGCCCTGGTCTCACCGGAGCAGAGCGAGGGGCAGCGCCGGGTATACAGCATCATCGAATACCTGGACAACCATTACAGCGAGCGGCTGAGCCTTGGGGGGATTGCCGAGCGGTTCTTCATCAGCGCTACGTATCTGTGCCGGATTTTCAAGCAGACGACAGGCTTCACCATCATTGAGTACCTGAACTATGTCCGCATCCGTGAGGCGAAGGTACTGCTCACGCAGACGAAGTGGCCGGTCACCCGGGTGGCGGCGGAGACGGGATTTGAGAGCATTGCGCATTTCGGGCGGGTGTTCAAGGCCATTACAGGACGTTCACCCTTGCAGTACCGCAAGCAACACCGGGGGTGACGATTACGGCTCGCATCGGCCATCCGCTATTTCATTCGACAATAGCTGTGGGGATGTTACATAACTTTCTATCTTTTGACACAGAGTCTGTCTTATAATAATGAAGATTGAAATACAAATATTGGGGTGTCCTATGACAATGAAGTCAGGCGGTCTCTGGCTCGTTGCTGCTATGCTGGCGGTAACCGTAACCGGCTGTTCTTCGGGCAGTGCAGGCGCTGGCAGAGATCGCACGGAGAAGCTGAAGGCAGAGATTAGTGAGCTGAAGAAGGAGAACAAGTTCCTGAAAGAAGAGAATAACAGGCTTAAGGAGACCCTAGTAACGCCTGTGACAGCGGAAGAGGAAGGCGGTACGGCTGAGCTTCTCAATAACGGGAGCAGCGCCGCAGCGGCTGATTCCGGGGAGGACCACAAGCGGATCGCAAAAGGCACGCCGCTCACGATTGATGGAACGGGTGAGTATACCATTACCAAGACCTCATTTGGAAAGAAGGTTAATCCATCGAATCCGGGGTCATACTACACCTACTATGAAGCCAAGGAACCGGGCACAACCTATCTGGCGATCACTTTGAAGGTGAAAAATCTCGCAGGTCAAGCCATCAATGCGGGTGGAGTAGCGGAGGTGGAGGTTACATACGATAACAAATATGAATATAGCACCTTCGCGACCATGGAGAAGAACGGCGGTGAAGATTTCACCTATACCAATATCTCGACGATTGGACCGCTGAAGTATGGTACTCTGGTGTTCATGGCCGAGGTTCCTGATGAAGTGAAGTCGAGTGGCAAGACGCTATATGCGGATTTCGAGATTGAGGGCGAAACCTACCGTTATACCATAAAGAAATAAGAGAAGAGCCTGTACGGCCGCAGAGTGAACTGTGGTTAGCAGGCTCTTTATTGATGTTAAGGGATTAGTCCTGAGCGAAAAAGGCCGGCAGATACTCCCTGTTCGCCTCCAGCATCTCATCCAGCATGGCGATCGCTACTTCCACGGAAGGGACGAGCGGGTGATGGGCCAGCGCCTGGATCGCCAGGCAGCGGTCACCGGTGACGGCGGCGTCGATGGCTAGCTGCTCATAGGTCTTCACAGCATGAATCAGTCCCTTGGCCATCGGCGGAATCTTCGTCAGCGGCAGCGGGAGGGGGCCGGTCTTTGTGACGATACAGTTGACCTCGATGCTGGCATCGTCCGGCAGGAAGTCTAAGATGCCCCGGTTCGCCACATTCAGTGTCTGGATGTCATTGGTGCCGCTATAGAGCGAGCGCATCAGGTTCACAGCCGCTTCGGAATAAAAGGCTCCGCCGCGCTGCTCCAGCTGCTTCGGCTTCTCATTCAGCGCAAGGTCGCTGTAGATGGCGAACAGCTCCTCCTCCACACGCTTGACGACTGCGGCACGGTTCCCGCCTTGTGCGGCGGCTTCCTGCTGCTCCGCAAGCATCGCATCGGTCATGTAGAAGTACTTCAGATAATACGAAGGTAAGGCATGCAGCGATTGCAGGAACTCGGGGTTCCATTCGCGTGCCGGAACATTCTTTGCACTGTAGCCTGCGGTATCCTCCAGCATCTCCTGCAGCTTGTCTTCACCCTCCACATCAATACGGGTAATCCAGTGCAGGTGGTTCAGGCCGACGAACTCGGCGTAGATCCGGTCCGGGGCAGTGTCATATTTGGCCGATACCTGCTTGATCAGTCCGATCGGGGCATTACAGAGACCGATGCTCTTCACCTTGGAGTACCGCAGGACCGCTTCGGTGACCATACCTGCGGGATTGGTGAAGTTGAGCAGCCAGGCGTCCGGTGCCAGCTCCTCGATATCCCGGCAGATGCCGAGAATGACCGGTATGGTGCGCAGTGCCTTCAGCATGCCGCCGGGACCGGTCGTCTCTTGGCCGATCACACCGTATTTCAGCGGAATCGCCTCGTCACGGGCACGGGCATCCAGCATACCGACACGGATCTGCGTGCTGACGAAGTCCGCACCGGCAATGGCCTCGCGGCGGTCGGTGGTGAGATGGACCTCGATCGGTAGGCCGGACCTCTCCACCATACGCTTCGCCAGAGCGCCCACGATGTTCAGCTTATGCAGGCCAGCCTCAATGTCTACAAGCCACAGCTCCCGGACCGGAAGCTCCTTATGATGCAGGATGAAGCCTTCTACCAGTTCGGGGGTATAGGAAGACCCTCCGCCGATGACGGCAATCTTAAGACCTTGGTTCGCTGTCACAATGAATCACTCCTGTCTGGTGGTAGTGGGAATAAGCTCGAACTCCCTGTAAGCACGCATCGTCTCATACATACCCTGGCTGACGGTGATCCCGTCGCTCTCCAGCGCCGACCAGAGAGCGCCGACCACAGGCTCGGTGGAGAGGGTGACCACTGCCGCGCCTGGTGCCGCTTCATGCACAGTCTGCTCAATCGGCCCGCGAATCCAGCCCCGGTCGCCTCGGGTCAGCACGCTTCCGGCCAGGACCACATCAAATTCATCGTTCTCCATACCGAGCCGATGAATGACGGCCGCCGCAGCCTTGCCCAGTTCCACGCCTTGGCGGTTCAGGATCGCCAGAGCGGCGGCATCGCCCTCAGCCGCTGCCGGGAAAAGCAGGCGGGCCGCATCCAGCGGCACCTGCTTCCCGTGATCCAGAAAGTCATCGTACATGTCTTCGACCCGTTCATAGCCGAGCAGCTTCAGGAGCGGCTCCGTCAGCAGCGTGGGCGCTTCGCGACCGTCCCAGGCCCGGATCACTGTGCGGAACACCTCGATATTCAGCGCGCCGCCGCCGCCGAAATCGCCGTACATATAATCGAACCCGCCGCACTGGAAATGGCGGCCCTGCGGATTACGGCCTGCCGCATTGGTGCCGGTGCCGCAGATCAGGGCCACCCCGTAGGGGCGGTCCGTCCCCGCCCGCAGGCCGATCATCGTATCGCCGCTGATCGTATAATTCGTGAAGCCGATCCGGCGGATCATCGGATGCAGAATGTTATAATCGGTCTGGCGGTCAGCACCGGCAAGCCCCAGATAGGCTTGTCGAAGCTGATCCAGCCGGAGGCCGGCTTCCGCCAGCGCCATGGAAGCCGCTTCGCGGATGTTATTCTCCGCCTGCGTCACGCTGGTCTGGTGATTGCCGTTGCCGCTCCGGCCTTTGCCTAGAATACGGCCCTGTTCATCGCTGATGAGGGCGTAGGTCTTGCTGCCTCCCCCATCGATCCCCAAGTAGTAAGCCAATGTTTGTACCTCCTAAACGTTTGGTGAGCATGCCGGTGCAAGATGCTTCAGAGGCATGCTTAAATGCATTCTGTACAACTAAATCGGCAGATGGACCGCCGAATATCTGTTTAGCTGTATTTGGTGCAACTATAATGCCGTCTGTACCCGGATTCTCCCCATTCGGGCAGATTTAGTTGTACAGACTACAATTAGAAGGGAACAGCCGTCCTTTTCACTGTTTTTAAGTGTATAGAATACAACTAGCGCTGAATGTTCGCGTCCCCAACGGTCGATTCCCGTACAATCAGCTCCGGATCGATCTTAATATTGGAGCCGCGCTTCATCTCCCCGCTGATCCGGCGAAGCAGCATGTCGGCGGCGGCGACGCCGATCTTATCCGCCGGCTGGCGCATAGTGGTCAGATGCGGGTGGAGCTGGGAGGCGATATAGTGGTCGTCGTAGCCGACTACAGCAACCTCCTCCGGCACCTTTACGCCTGCCTCCATCAGGGCATTGATCACCCCGAGGGCGATATTGTCATCTCCGGCGAATACCGCCCCCGGCAGCTTACCCTCTGCGAGCCAGCCCTGCGCCGTGTCGTAGCCCATGGTGATCTCAAATTCACCATGTACGATCTCGAACGGGGCGAGGCCCTGCTTCTGCAGCGCTTGCAGGAAGCCCGCGCGCCGCTCCCGCGTACTGCGGAACATCTCCTGCCCGCAGAGATGGGCGATGGAGGTATACCCCAGCTCCAGCAGGTGGCTGGCTGCGGCATACCCGCCTTTGAAGTTGTCGATGGTGATCGAGTAGCTGTCATTCTCCGGCAGCTGGTTGTCGATCAGCACATAGGGAATGCCCCGACGCTTCAGCTCGACAATATAATTGTCCTCTTTGATCGGGGAGAGCAGGATAAGTCCGTCCACCCGGTCTTCCTGGATCAGGTAGTGGCTCTCGCCGGAGCCAATGCCATCATATACGGAGATCGCCAGATAATATCCGTGCAGGGCCAGCGTCTCATTCAGTTCCTTGACCACAGCATCGAAGAAGGAATCCTGCAGGGTCGTTACAATCAGGCCGATGATGCCGGTCTTGCCGCTGGCCAGACTGCGGGCTGCTGCATTCGGGCGGTAATCCAGCTCCTTGATCGCGTCGAGCACCTTCTGGCGGTTGTTCTCCCGCACAGACGTTGCTCCGTTTAATACCCGCGATACGGTGACCACGGACAGCCCTGATTTTTTGGCTACATCAAAAATACTTACTTTCATTTCAAGCGCTCCTTGCGGCAGATTATCCGGTGCTTTTAAAATATAGAATTTATATGTTTCACACGATACATTATCCTTCTATTTCTCGCTGAAACGGTACCGTCCTTTAAAAGGACGGCAAAGCCGTTTCCACTTGTTCTATCTCCAGTATACAGGCCGCACCGGGGTTTCGCTAAACATATAACCATCGCCGGGCCGCTACCTCTTGATGATCTCCGTAACCTTCTTCTGAATCACCGGCATAACCTCTTTCAGGGTCTTGTGTCCGGTCTCGACCGGCTGCAGCTCATTGATGAACATGTCGTTGATCTGCGAGTAGTTGGTGATCAGATGATTGTAGGATTCATAGCCGTATTTGACCGCGCCCTCGTAGACCTTCTTCACATCCTCCGGATCAATGCCGTCAAAATGCTTGTAATACACCTCAGCCGCTTCCGTATTAACTGGCGGATTTCCTCCGCTCAGCTCGATGGACTTCTCCTGGACTTCAGTAGTCATCAGGTATTTGATCCATTCAAAAGCTTCCTTCGGATGCTTCGAGTCCTTCAGAATCAGCAGCGGATCAACGAACAGCGTGCTGCGCACCTTGTCGTTGCCTCCCCAAGGCACGGCGGCTACGCCAATTTTGAACGGGAAGTCGTTAGCCCCCGCGAGGTTCCAGGAGCCGCCGATCGACATGCCGATCTTGCCTGCGACGAACGGGTCGCCGTTCTGTCCGGCTACGCTTTTACTCCATTCGGAAGTCGGGGATACCTTCTCCTTGAACACAAGATCGAACAGCTTCTGGTAAGCGGCAATCACCTCGGGGGAATCGAAATGCGTCTCGGAAGGAACGCCGCCGTTGGTCCAGGTATCTTCAGAGTAAGGCTCGGCCCCGAAGTACAGCGGCCGCATATCCCGCTCCGCCCAAGTGAAATCTACACCGTACTGTGTTTTGGCGATATCGTCCGAGACAAGTGTCATCTTCTTGGCATCCTCCACCATGCGGTCAAACGTCCAGCTCTTATCTTCATAATCACTTGGCGGATAGGAGACGCCCGCAGCATTGAACATATCCTTGTTGTAGAGCATCAGGGTGACGTACATATTGACCGGTATGCCGTAGGTATGACCGTTTACAGTGTATATTTTCATCAGATTCTCTGGGATATGATAATCCTCGGCTTTGAAGCCGTCTTCCTGAATAAGGTCCGTCAGATCAAGCAGCATGTCTTTGTTATAATACTCGGCAAACCCGCCATATCCGTAATGGCTCGTCACATCCGGGGAATTGCCGCCGGCAATCAGTGTCTGCAGCTTGCTGTCGAACTGCTCATAGGGGGCCTTCTCCACCTTGACCTTGATGTTCGGATGCGCCTTCTCGAAATCCGGGATCAGCTTCTCGATAAAAGTCCGGTCCTCCGAGTCAATGGTATAGTGGGATATCGTCACTTGCTCCCCCGAACCGCCGGTATTCCGGGCTCCGCTGTCCCCAGCCGCCACATTGCCTGCTGACTTGCCGCCGCCGCAGCCCGCCAAGACTGCTGATACTGTCAGGGCTGTTGCGAGCAGCAGCGCATACCTCTTGCTCTTCATCTTATTCTTCATTGTCCAATCCCTCCTGAATTTTTCAAGTGTTGTAACCCGAGCTATCTTTGCTGCTTTACTTGATGCCCGTCAGTACGATGCCTTCGACGAACTGCTTCTGGGCGATGGCAAACAGGGTGACGATTGGAACCATAGCCAGGACGGAGGCGACCATCAGCAGATGCCACGGCGGAATGCGGAAGCGCGATGAGGTGAGGGAGGCCATCCCCACGGGAAGCGTGAATTTGTCCGACGAGCTTAGATAGAGCACAGGGGTCAAGAGATCATTCCAGCTGTAGATAAAAGCAAAGATCGCAACCGTCGCCAGCGCTGGCGCAGACAGCGGCAGTGCGATGGTCCGCCACATCCTCAGCTCGCCGCAGCCGTCAATGCGTCCGGCATCGAACAGCTCCTCAGGCAGCGTGGAGAAGAATTGCCGCAGCAGGAAGATGTTATACGCCGAGCCGAAGAAGGCAGGCACAATCAGCGGGAGGAAGGTGTCGATCCACTGCATTTTGGAGAACAATACGAACTGCGGAATCATAATGGCCGGATAAGGCAGCATCATCGTGCTCAGCAGCAGGATGAACCAGAAGTTGTTGCCGCGCCCCCGGTACCTGGCGAACCCGTAAGCAACCAGCGCCGAAGAGAGCAGGGTACCGAATACGGAGAAGCCGGCGATAATCAGGCTGTTCTTGTACAATGTGCCGAACTGGAGAGTCTCAAAAATATCGACATAATTGCGTAAGGCCCAGCTCTCCGGCAGAAACGTCGGCGGGAACTTCAGCATCTCCCGTTTGGACTTCAGCGAGGTGGAGACCATGAAGAACAGCGGCAGCAGCATGAGAAACGTTGTGACTAGGAGCGCGGTGAAGCTGGCAATCTTAACGGGCTTGATTCTCCGGCGGAGCCGGGGGGACGGGTCAAGCGGGCGGGTGGCCTTAACGGTGCTCATCGGCTGCTGCCTCCTTCATAATGGACATAACGGCGCGACAGCCTCATAATGACCGCCGTGAACAGCATGACGACAATCAGCAGGACCCAGGCAAGCGCGGAGGAGTATCCGGCGCGGTATTCCTTGAAGGCACTGGTATACAGATTGTAGACGTAGAACCAGGTAGAGTAATTGGGTCCGCCCTGCGTCATGACGAAGGCCTGCGTGAACACCTGGAAGGAGTCGATCAGCCCCATAATCAGTTGGAACAGCAGGACAGGCGAGATCATCGGCAGCGTAATATTCAGAAAAATGCGGAAGCGCCCTGCCCCATCCAGATTGGCAGCTTCGATCAGGCTGGCTGGGACTCCTTGCAGACCAGCGAGGAAGAGGATCATGCCAGAGCCCGCTGTCCAAAGGGACATGATAATTAGGGCATACAGCGCTGTATCGGGATTCATCAGCCAGGCCGGGCCGTGAATGCCGAACCAGGAGAGCATATAATTGAAGAGGCCGATCTGCGGATTGAAGATCCAGTACCAGAGGAGCGACATGGCCACACCGGAGACCATACTCGGGAAATACATCGCTGTGCGGAAGAAGCCGCGCCAGGGGATGGTCTGATGCAGCAGCAGGGCGAACCCCAGGCCCAGCAGCAGTTGTACCGGAACGCTGATGAAGGTATATCTTAGGGTGACCTTCACGGAACGCCAGAACAGTTCATTGTGGAACATCTCCGTGTAGTTGGCGAGGCCGATGAATCTGGGCGGATGAATGATGTCATAGTCGGTGAAGCTGTAATACAGCGATGACAGGATCGGGTACAGGGCGAAGATCAGGAAGCCGACCAGCCACGGGGAAATGAACAGATACATGTAGAACGTCTGCCGCCGGCTCTCACTCTTAATCACGGACACACCAGCCTTTCATTGTTAAAAGTATAAGCGCTTTAACTTTAGAGGTAAATAAAAATTTAGTTTGCCAATTTTATTATAGTGGACAAATTATAAGTTAAATCGCTTTAACTTTAATGCCGTCCGTTGACCTAATCATAGTGGATGATCACCAAATTATCAACCCTTTATTTTGGAGATAAAGCGCTATCAGTCAGAAAATATAACAAACAAATCGATAATTTTGCTGAAAACGATGAAGATACCGGGATAAACTAGATTTTAGTGTAATGTAACCTGACTTACGTGGCGGAATTTCGTGGTTAGCTCCCCTGTGGGCGACCGGTTGTTTGCCGGTTTTTCGCATACAACAGGCCCTGCTGCCTTCGAGCTGCCCGATATAATCGGTTTTCCGATTACAATCGGCCCGGTAACCATCGCGCCGTCGAATGTAATCGGTTTTTCGATTATATTTGGTCTGAGCGCCTTTGCACTGCCGAATGTGATCGGTTTTTCGATTACATTTGGTCCGAGCGCCTTCATACTGCCGAATGTGATCGGTATTTCGATTATATCCGGCCTATGCGCCTTTGCACTACCGAAAGTAATCGGTTTTTCGATTATATTTGGTCTGAGCGCCTTTGTACTGCCGAATGTGATCGGTTTTTCGATTACATTTGGTCCGAGCGCCTTCATACTGCCGAATGTGATCGGTATTTCGCCTACAATGGGCCCGGTAGCGATCGCGCCGAGAAATGTGTTCGGTTTCTCGCCTACAATTTGTCCGGCAGCCATCGCGGCGCCATATGTATTCTGTTTTTCGCATACATTTTAATTCCCGGAACAGAAAAAATCCGTCCGGCATTGCCGGACGGTCCTCGCACCATATCAGCCGGTGCGGCTTAATTCAGTTCCATTGGTGATCGCCGGACAGATACTTCTCAGTCAGTACCGACAGCAGTTCGATTCCGACTTGATTCTGTCCGCCTTCCGGGATGATCAGGTCCGCGTATTTCTTGGAGGGTTCGATGAAGGCCTCGTGCATCGGCTTCACCGTGGTCAGGTATTGCGTATGGATCGAACGGATGGTCCGCCCGCGTTCCTCGATATCCCGCAGCACCCGGCGCAGGATACGCACATCGGGATCGGTGTCCACGAACACCTTGATGTTGAGCTGCTCGCGCAGCTTCTCATCGGACAGCACATGCAGTCCTTCCAGAATGACGATATTATTCGGGGCGAGCTCCACAGTCTTCTCGGTTGAACGGGCATGAACCGTGAAGTCATACACGGGAGCGAAGGCGGCTTGTCCCGCTTTGAGACAATCCAGATGCTCGATCAGCAGTTCCGTGTCAAAGGCCAGCGGGTGGTCATAGTTAATGGCACCGCGTTCAGCCATGCTGAGGTAAGAATGGTCTTTATAGTAGTTATCCTGGGATATGAATGTTACTTTGTCAGAGCCAAGACGGTCAATCACGGAGCGCGCTACCGTTGTCTTGCCGGAGCCGGTCCCGCCGGCGATACCAATAATAAGCATGGTGAATTTATAAACCTCCCTAAGCAATTGCCTTTGCAATTCCAATATTGTAGCACAGCGGTCAACTTATTTCACCTTGCTGGAGAGGAATATCATGTGAACATTCTAATAATTCGGTTATTTTGTAGAGGAATGATATAATTTCAAGGATTCATACAGATCGGGTGCTACGAAGAAGGGGGCTAGGATAATAAAATGAACGAGGAGAATGCTTTAATGGAGGCGTTCGGCAGGACGCAGGTGCAGCTTGCAGGCCATGGCGGACGGGACGCAGCTGTACTCAAGAAGGCGCTGGCCAGTGTAGAGGACAGCCTTGCTGCGGACATGTACGGAACAGGGACGGTGATTGAGGAGTTCCAGGCAGAGATGGCGGAGGCGCTGGGCAAAGAATGCAGCGTGTTCTTCCCCAGCGGCACGATGGCCCAGCAGATTGCCCTGCGGATCTGGAGTGACCGGGAGGGCAGCAAAAGAGTCGCTTATCACCCGCTGTGCCATCTGGAGATTCATGAGCAAGACGGGTTAAAAGAGCTGCATCATCTGGAGCCGCTGCTGCTGGGCAGTGCAGACCGTCTGATTACCCTGGAGGATGTGAAGGGGATGGGACCGGGGGTTGCCTGTCTGCTGCTGGAGCTGCCGCAGCGGGAGATCGGCGGACAGCTGCCGGAATATGCCGAACTGGAAGCGATATCGGGGTATTGCCGGGAGCAGGGAATCAGGCTCCATCTGGACGGTGCAAGGCTGTTCGAAGTGCTGCCTTACTACGGCAAGACGGCGGCCGAGGTCTGCGCGCTGTTCGATAGCGTGTATGTCTCCCTGTACAAGGGCATTGGCGGGATTGCCGGAGCTATCTTAGCCGGCAGCCGGGAGTTCACGGAGACCTCGAAGATCTGGAAGCGTCGCCATGGGGGCGACCTGATCAGTCTCTATCCCTATATTGTCCCGGCCCGGTATTATTACCGGCAGAGAATCGGCAGGATGTCAAAATACTATGAGCAGGCCAAGGAGCTGGCAGCCTTATTCAACAGCTGCCATAAGGTATCCACGCTGCCGGAGGTTCCGGTCTCGAATATGTTCCACATCCACTTTGCGCTGCCTCTGGAGCAGCTTGCCCCTGTATTGATTGGGATCTATAACGAGACCGGCATTGGCCTGACACCACGGCTCAAGCCAACCGGCGGGGCTTCCTGCTATTATGAGATCAATATCGGCGATCATTATGGCGAAGCGGACCAGACGGCCCTTAGAAGCATGTTCCGGTTGCTGGATGAGCGGCTGAAGCAGCTCTGATCAGCAAGCTTGCCAAGTTAAGCGAAGAAGCCTCTGCGGAACTTACCCGCAGAGGCTTCTTCGCTTAGGCACAGCATGGAGCAGCGCCTAAGCGCGGCATGCCAATCACCGCCCGCCTCACGTAGAGTCCTAGGCCTGACTCCGCAGAGCCATTTTTCGCACCGGTCCGGCCACCATCTGCTTCTCTGCCCCGTTCAGTCCGAACAGCCACATAGTAAGCACATAGATGAGGGAGTACAGGATGACATACATGCCCAGGTACACGTAAGAAGTGATGCTCACGAAGCTAAGCAGGAACCCGCACACACCGGACAGCAGCACCACCGGAATGAAGACGCGGATGATCTGCAGCCAGAAGTGAAGAATATCGAACTTCAATTTATATTTGTAGTACACATTATTCAAGCATACATTGATGATCATCCCGATAGCCGTAGCAATGGCGCAGCCTGTAATCCCCCAGATCCGGATGAACCAGAAGGTTAAGGCCACCTTCAGAATAGCAACTGAGAAGTAGATAAAGGCCTTCACCCTGTGCATATTCAT
This sequence comes from Paenibacillus silagei, assembly GCF_017874735.1. Taxonomy (GTDB): domain Bacteria; phylum Bacillota; class Bacilli; order Paenibacillales; family Paenibacillaceae; genus Paenibacillus_AQ; species Paenibacillus_AQ silagei. The sequence goes on along the minus strand of NZ_JAGGLV010000036.1, from coordinate 15,045 downwards.
CGCTTCCAGCATGGTGGCGAACAGCGACTGCACAATCGACGTGATCTGGGGAATGATGATGATCAGCGCAACCGTGTACGCATATTTGTAATCCTGGCCGAGCCAGATCAGAATGAAGCTCTGTCCGAATAACACGAAGCCCGAGACGATGTAGCCTACGATCAGCGCCTGGATTCTGCCTATTTTGACCAGCTCCAGCATTAGGGCCGCCTGATCTGCCCCCTTGACGATCATCTTGGTGAGCTTCGGCAGATAGAAGCTGGCCAGCACATTGGAGAAGTTGAGAATATACGTGTTGAGCTGGGCGGCGATGGCGAAGATGGCGATGGGCGTAGCCCCGAGGAACATCCCGATGATCAGCGGATCAGCATTCGTATAGATCTGGAAGGCGATGGACGACAGCAGAATATACGACGAATAGCTGAAGATTTCCTTGAACAGCTTGGTGTCGAAGCCGTGGAACCGGACCCTCAGATTCAGCTTGGTGCGGCAAAAGACCACGTTAATCACACCGATCGCCAGGTTCAGCACAAGCGCAACGGTAACCATTCCTGTCGATCTGAAGTCGAACAGCAGGACCAGCACCATCATGGCCGGAGAGAGGACCACGCGGATCAGATTGATGATTTTGAGATAGACGAACCGCTCATAGGCCGTAATGATTGAGCTGAAGATATTCAGCGGGAACGACACAGCCACATTGATGGCGGCAATGATGAATATGGTCTTCAGAATGCCCAGCTCAGCTTCATCAAGGCTGCTGAAGATCGAATCGAAATTAAACACCAGAATCACACTGGCAAGTAAGGAGAGGAGTCCGATGGCTGAGAACAGCAGCAGGAACATTCCGTTGATATTGCGCTGGCCTGCGGAGTCATTCTCAGAGATGTATTTCGCATTGAAGCGGATGACCGCGCTGCCGAAGCCCAGATCCAGCAGGACGATATAGGCGATGATGGAGTTCACCAGCGCGAATAATCCATATTCGGATTTCCCCAGGGTCGACACAATGAACGGCGTCGAGCCCAGGGAGATAATAACGCCTAGGAATACCGAAGCATAGGTTATGATTGCAGCAAGTTTTATATTTGTTTTCAAGGGTGGGATCGCTTCCTCGCTACAGAGAGTGTCTTGTGCTTATCTTAAGCGGTAACGATAGACGAAGCAGGTTCTCTAGCGCTGCTGCTTGCCATGGATTCAATGATTTGGCTGTAATGCTGGACCGAGAACTCATTATTGTACCGGGGGCGCTGGATCGTCTTCAGTTCTTCCAGCAAAGCCGGGATTTGCTTCACATCGTTCGTGAATTTCACATAGCCCAGATGCTTGATCCATTCGTAGCTGCCTACGACCTTATAATTATAGTTCCCCAGTGCAATACAAGGTGTGGACGTAATCGCTGCAAAAATCATCCCGTGCAGCCGGTCCGTAATCACAACCTCGGCCTCCTTGAACTGATTCCATAAGGTGTTCAGCTCGTGATCCCGGTCTTCCAGGGAGACAGGGCGGAGAATGCAGGTATCCGTGAAAGTGGTGGTGCTGTAGTGCTTGGAGGTGTACTCCTGGATGACCTTTTTATCCTGCTCGCTGAAAATGCTCTCCTTATCGGCTCTAATGCACAGAAGGGCACCGTGGCGCTCCTTGGGAGGATCAGTGATATCCAGGGACATGACAATGTCCGGCGTTAACAGCACTGAGTTGTTTCTGAAACCTGCTTTCATAATTTCGTACGACGTTGCCTCTCTGGCGACCAGAGTGAGGTCCTTATGGGAACCGTAGAGGTCCTGTGTTTTCTTGAACTCCGCGCGGCCCAGCTCGGTATCACCGAAGTAGATGGTCTGCGGGAAGACGATGATTTTGTTATTTGGGAATTCGGAGATAATCTTGCGGCGCACCTCTTCCTCGCGGAAATACTCGATTCCGAAGTTGCCCCCGCCCTGAAGCACGAAGATATCCTCCGGCGAACAGAATTCCTCCAGGCACTTCATGTTATGCATCAGCCGGTTGGCGACAATCTCAATCAGGGTATAGTCGGGAAAAGCTTTTCGCAAAAAATTCATCTGCGCATAAGTGATGGCGTGATCGCCCAGATTGTCATGCTCGGGGGAGCCGACGACGTAAATGGCTTTCGTCTTGTCTTTATATGCATTCCGGTAGCTCAGATAGCCCTTATAATATTGATAGACGGGAATATTGCTTACATAATTGCGGAAAGACAGCGGCAGGATTTTCTCAAGGGCTTGGCTCATATCATATTACTTCCCTTCAAACGGAGTTTGGAATAATACAGCATTTTGTATACCGTGGAGCTGGTCAGAATAAGCAGGGCTGCGGTCTTCATCTCCCGGCGGATAATACGGTTGCGCAGGATCGCGGAGGTATGCTTGCTCAGGAACCCGCCCAGCTCGGCCAGATATTCCTTGTTAACTGCAGTCTCGCCGGTAATCAGCTGGAAGTTGCACAGCTCAATGCCCTCGGTTACGGTCCGGGATAACGAGATTTCTTTGGCGATCGGATAGTTTTTATCCTGAATGGTCTCGTAGATCTCCAGCGCCGCACAGAAGCGGTCGTAATATTTCCGGTTGTTCATCGCTCCGGTGATGCTGTCGCTTCGCTTCAGATACAGGTATTTGGGGGAGTCCAGCGAGACGGTCTTGTTCGCCTGGAGGAATAATTTATAGGTGGTAAAAATGTCCTCAAAATATCGGCCAACCGGATATCTCACCTGGCTGAACAGCTCGGCCTTATACAGCTTATCCCAGGCCAGGTTCTGGATCTCGGTATCCTCCAGCAGCTTGTCAAAGGCATGCGCATTATCGTATACACGCACCTGGTGCGTGAAGGACTTTTCCAGCTTGACATCATCCTGTACCTCGCAATGACCGCATACAGCGATATCTGCATTGTGGGCGGTGATGAGTCCGTGCAGGGCTTCATACATGTCCGGTTCTATCCAGTCATCGCTGTCAACGAACCCGATATACCGGCCCTTTGCCACATCAATACCATAGTTCCGGGCATCGGACAATCCGCCGTTCTGCTTGTGAATGACTACGACACGGGGGTCCAGCTCCTTGTAATACTCGCATATCTCGCCGCACTTATCGGGTGATCCGTCATTGACCAGAATCAATTCAAAGCTGCGGAAGGTCTGCGCCAATATCGAATCCACACACTTCCTCAGGTACAATTCCACGTTGTAGATAGGCACAATAATACTTATCTCTGGCTTCACTCGAGCAGTCACTTCCTTTCCCGGTTCTGATTCGGGTCTACGCGTCACTTGATTTGTGAATATCTTACTATCCGGGTCAAAAGGTTGTATATACTACTAAAGTGTACTTATCGCTTGAGGAGGGGGGTGAACTGCCTGACGAGAAGCCGCTGTTCCACAGCAAAAAGGCCGCAGCACCACGGGGTGACTGCGGCCTTCACCTGCTGAAATTTAGTTAAATGTAATCGCCAGCGCGCTGGTAAACTGGCTGCCCGGCGGCAGGGAGATGACGTTCTGCTTCTCCCGGATATCGCCGGTGAAGCCTTCGATATCGGCCACACCATGCCAAGGCTCGATACACACAAACGGTGCATTCTTCGGCTGCCAGATGCCGAGATCAGGGAAATTGGTGAAGGCGACTGTTACGCTCTTGTCAGACTGTCTGCTTTTCAGGGCAACCGATTTGGACTGGACATTGCGGAAGACCAAGGCGTCATGCGCGAACATGTCGTGGTTCAGCGGCAGCTTGTTGTCCCCGCCGAGCATAGTCTCGCTCTGGCCTGGAGTAATCAAGCCATTCTCATTCAGGAACAAGCGCTCCAGGCGCTCCGGCTGTTCGAATTCAAGGTAATAGTCGGTGAAGCTGCCTTCTCCGCCAATCGGGCAGTTGAACGCCGGATGGGTGCCGAGCTGGAAGAACATCTCCTCTTCTCCGGGATTCTCCACCCGGTAGCCGATGTCCAGCGTGCTGCCGTTCAGCGTATAGGTGAGATACAGATGGAACGGATACGGGTAGCTGGCCAGCGTGTCCGCGCTGTGGGAGAGCCGGAAGACGGCATGTGTATCGCTGGACTCCACCAGCGTGAATTCGCTGCGTCTGGCGAAGCCGTGCCGGGCCAGCGGATACGCCTGCCCGTCTACCCGGACCGCTTCGCCTGCGGCTCCCCCGATCATCGGGAACAGCACCGGGGAACGGCCTGTCCAATAGGCGGCGTCTCCGTTCCACATATATTCAGTGTCTGTATCCGTTCTTCTGAAGCTGACCAGCTCAGCACCGAGTGAACTGATCTCGGCCACGGCCAGGCCGCTGCGTAAAATAGTGTTCATGCTTTTACCCCTCTCGTCCTGCAATATGTAATCCTGATGTCTCATATTCTAACAGACTTCCCCGCAGGTGCCAGCATATAACGGAAATTCTCCAGCCTATAATTTTTACAGTATGTACAATGACAAACATGTGGAATTCGTTAACATATAAGGATAGCAATCATTCCATATCAGCGGAAACGGGGGAATAAGCCGATGCAGGTTAAGCAACTATTGGTGAACGGTGGGCGGCTGAAGAATACGATTGAGGCTTTTGCCGATTTCGGGCGGACAGATCATAACGGAGTTACCCGGCTGTCGCTGTCGGAGCAGGATGTGCGGGTGCGCGGCTATTTCACCGCCTGCTGCGAAGAGCTGGGCATGACCGTGAAGGTGGATGATCTGGGCAATATGTATGCCACTCTGGCTGGCAGTGAAGAGGGGCCGCCGATAGTGATCGGCTCACATCTGGATACTGTGAAGAAGGGCGGCAGATTCGACGGTGTGCTGGGAGTGATTGCCGGCCTTGAGGTGGTGAGAACCCTGGTAGATCACGGGATTAAGCCCCTGCTGCCTGTCACGGTGATGAACTTCACCAATGAGGAGGGGGCGCGCTTCGAGCCGTCCATGATGGCTTCTGGGGTCTTGTCCGGCAAGTTCGATAAGGCGGCTATGCTGGAGAAGAAGGACCCGGAGGGGATCACCTTCGGAGATGCGCTCCAGGCCAGCGGGTATGCCGGGGAGGCGGAGAATCGGATCAGGGAAGCGGCGGCTTATCTGGAGCTGCATATTGAGCAAGGCCCCGTGCTGGAGAAGGAGAACGTTAAAATCGGTCTGGTTGACTGTGTTGTGGGTATGGTCTGCTATGAGATTGAAGTGACAGGGGAGTCGGATCATGCCGGGACTACGCCGATGGATATGCGCCGGGATGCGCTGTTTGCCGCTACCGATATTATTACGGAACTGCGCCGCAAGCTGGCCGTGCTGGACCCTGAGCTGGTCTATACAATGGGGCGGATGAACGTGCTGCCGAATATCCACACCGTTATTCCGAACAAGGTGATCTTCACCGTGGAAGCGAGACATAAGGACATGGATGTGGTCCGTGAAGTTGAGGCGATTATTCACGGCTTGCCGGAGGAAGTGCTGGATTGCAGCGTATTGAAGACGAAGCTGTGGGGCCGCGACACGGTATGGTTCGATCCCGACATCTGCGGGCTGGTGGCTGACGCAACGCAGAAGCTGGGCTACAGCAGCCGGAAGCTGGCCAGCGGCGCAGGGCATGACGCCCAGTTCGTGGCCGGGTTCCTGCCGTCGGCGATGATTTTCGTCCCAAGTGTGAACGGGAAAAGCCATTGCGAGGAAGAGCTCACCTCCTATGAGGATTGTGAAATGGGCGTGAATGTGGTGCTGGAGACGGTGCTGTCGGTGCTGTCCCGGGCTTGAGCGGGGGGGCTAAGGGAGGCAAGGCAAGGCAAAGCAGGGCAAAGCAAAGCAGGGCGAATCCCATAGGAGTAAGATTAAAGACACTTAACCGGTGTCTTTTTTTGTGCTGGTGAAGGTAGACGGGCCAAATGTAGACGAAAAACCGAACACAATGTGGTGATGCGGAGGCATGTGACCAAATGTAGGCGAGAAACCGAACACATTTGGTTTCACGAGGGTAAGCGGGCTCATTGTAATCGAAAAACCGATTACAATGGGACGGGGAGCGGCGTGTAGGCCAAATGTAATCGAAAAACCGATTACAATGGGACGGGGAGCGGCGTGTGGGCCAAATGTAATCGAAAAACCGATTACAATGCGACGTGGGAGCGGCGTGCAGACCAAATGTAATCGAAAAACCGATTACAATGGGACGGGGAGCGGCGTGCAGACCAAATGTAATCGAAAAACCGATTACAATGTGCTGGCGAGGTGGTGCGCGGGCCGGATATAGCCTAATGGGAGCGAATGTGTAGCACTACTACACTAGAATCCGCCGGAAGCGGGCGGTACATGGGCTCCCCTGCAAGGGCTGGCCGACTGGGTTAAGTTAATTAACTGTACAGTTAAGGGAAAAGTGGCGGAGGGGAATTTGGAACTGTAGGAGCGGGAGCGTCCGCCTGAAAGCTTTCCGTAGGAAAGCTAGCATCGTAAGCATCAGCTAGTCACCGGATTTCTACCGCGATCAGCGGTTCAAATCAAGAAATCTGGGGACAACAGCGGCCGGAAGTCCAAAACTTCTCTGGAGTCACGACCAATCCCAAAACGTAAAAAATCCTTAATTTGTTTACACAGAATCAATCCCAATTTCTCAACATCCATATACAATTCCTGTGATGGACAAGCCGTAAGCAAGATATCGATATCGCGGCAAGAATGGGAGATAGTCAAAGCGGAGGCGGACACGTTAAGTTAGATGAGCGGGAGGGCCGGACACAGCAGGACGGCAAGCGCAACGAAACGAATTGAGTCGATTCGTTCGCCTCCGGCAGCTGCACATCGATTACGAACAGATGGGGGAGATGAGAAGAATGAAGAGATCTTGGAGAAGGCGGATGCTGCTGGGTGCCAGCCTGCTGCTGGCGGTAGGCGGATTGGCAGGCTGCTCAGGCGGCGCGGACGGCAACAAGAATACAGAGGGAGCAGCGGCGGATGAGCCGACACCGATCTCAATCTGGGCGTCGCTGAATACAAATGTCTCGATTACGCTGAAGAATATGAGTGAGATCACGGCGATCAAGGAATGGGAGAAGAAGACCAACATTAAGACGGAATTCCAGCATCCGGCGGTCGGGGCAGAGACGGAGCAGTTCAACGTCATGCTGGCCTCCAATAAGCTGCCGGATGTGATGTTCGTCTATGGCGATTATTCTAAGCTGTACACGGACGGCAGCATCATTAAGCTGAATGACCTGATCGATCAGTATGCGCCTAACCTGAAAAAAATTCTGGACGAGAATCCCGAGGTGGCGAAGCAGTTGAAAGCGGATAACGGCGACATCTACGCTATCCCGCATCTGCGGCTGGGCAAGTACAAGACCTTCGGCGGCATGTTCATCCGCCAGGACTGGCTGGATGAATTGAAGCTGCCGCAGCCGGAGACGATTGCCGAGTGGGAGACGGTGCTGAAGGCCTTCAAGGAGAAAAAGGGCGTCTCCGCTCCGCTTCTGTACGGCGCTCCGCCCAAGCTGACGACGATGGGCCCGGCGGCTGCGAATTTCCTGGAGGCCTACGGCATCACGAATACGATCTTCCTCAAGGACGGCAAGGTGGCGTTCGGACCGGTCGAGCCGGAATTCAAGGAGTTCCTGACCACCTTCCACCACTGGTATCAGGAGGGGCTGATTGATCCGGACTTCGCCACCAATGATCAGAAGACGTTTGATGCCAAGATTCTGAGCGGCCAAGCCGGCGCCTTCTTCACCTACATCGGCGGCGGCATCGGACGTTATCTGCCCGCCCTACAGGAGAAGGAGCCGGAGGCTAACCTTACGGCTGTCCAGTTCCCCGTAGTGAACAAGGGCGATGAGCCGATGTTCACCGGCCGGTCCTGGGAATGGAGCGGTGCCGGAGCAACGATCACCAAGAGCAACAAGCACCCGGAGGAGACTGTGAAGGCGCTGGATTATTTCTTCAGTGAAGAAGGTCATATGCTGAAGAACTTCGGCGTAGAAGGCGTGACGTACACCATGAAGGACGGGTATCCGACCTATACGGATGAGATTCTGAAGAACCCGGACGGACTGTCGGTGGTTCAGGCGATGGCGAAGCATTTCATTGCCAACTATCCGTTTGTCGGGGAGGATGACGACCGGTACAACGAGCAGTATTACCAGTTCCAGCAGCAGAAGGATGCGGTGACGCTCTTTTCCAAATATAGTGACAATACGCTCAAGGTCGGTCTTCCTCCGGTCAGCCTGACTACCGAGGAATCCAGTGAGTACAGCAAAATCATGAGCGACATCACCACCTACCGCGATGAAATGTTCATCAAGTTCGTTATCGGCGCTGAGCCGCTGGAGAACTTCGATAAGTTCACAGCCCAGATCAACAAGTTCAATGTGAAGCGGGCGATTGAAATTCAGCAGGCGGCGGTTGACCGCTACAATGCAAGATAGATCAGGATGAAGGCCACCTGCGGAGCGGCAGACCGGACTTTTAGCCCCCGCAGGCAGGTCCTCCAAAAGAAAGGAGGGAGACTTGTGACCCGGAAGTTATCCCTGGTATGGCTGAATTACAAGCAGAACAAAGTGATCTACTGGATGGCGCTCCCCGTGGTTCTGTATTTTCTGGTCTTCAAGTATCTGCCGATGTATGGCGCGGTCATTGCCTTCAAGGAGTATACCGTCGGCAAAGGCATCTGGGGCAGTGAGTGGGTAGGGCTGCAGCATTTCCGTGATTTTTTTCAGAGCTATTATTTCTGGCGGGTGCTCAAAAACACACTGATCCTCAGCTTCTACCAGCTGTTATTCGGTTTCCCGGCCCCGATCCTGCTGGCGCTGCTGCTTAATGAGCTGAGGCATGAGATGTTCAAGCGCACGGTGCAGACGGTCTCTTATATCCCCCACTTTATCTCTCTGGTGGTCATTTGCGGGATGGTGGTCGATTTCTCTTCCCGTGACGGGCTGTTCAATTCGATCATTACGTTCTTCGGCGGGGAGAGCAGCGCGCTGCTGAGTGACCCGGGGAATTTCCGCACGATCTATACGGCCTCCTCCATCTGGCAGGAGCTTGGATTCTCGACCATTATCTATCTGGCGGCGCTCAGCGGAATTAATCCCGAGCTCTACGACGCATCGATGGTGGACGGGGCCAGCCGGCTCCGCCGGGTGTGGCATATTACCCTGCCGGGGATTATCCCGATGATTGTCATTTTGCTGATTCTGCGCATAGGCGGGCTGATGGAGATCGGCTTCGAGAAGGTCATCCTGCTCTATAATCCGAACGTCTACGATACAGCGGACGTCATCTCCACCTTCGTCTACCGCAAAGGGATCAGTGAGAGTGCAGAGTTCAGCTATACGACGGCCGTCGGCCTGTTCCAGTCGCTGGTCAATTTCATTCTGCTCATCGGCGCCAACCGCCTCTCCAAGGCGGTATCCGACAATAAGCTGTTCTAAGTGGGGGATTCTCATGACGATTAAACGAACGATAGGGGAAAAGCTGTTTGACAGCCTCAACGTGCTGCTCATGGTCCTGCTCATTATCATCACCTTGTATCCGCTGTGGCATGTGCTGAATGCCTCGCTCAGCGACTCCAACCGCCTGATGGCCCATAGCGGGCTGCTGCTGCTGCCGGACGGGTTCAACCTGGACAGCTATAAGCTGGTGCTCAGTAATCCGAGCATTCTCTCCGGCTACAGAAATACACTCGTGATCGTAGTGCTGGGTACGGCGCTCAATTTGCTTTTTACCATTCTGGGGGCCTATACCCTCTCCCGCAAAAGCTTCATGCTGCGCAATCCGATCATGCTGGCCATTGTGTTCACCATGTTCTTCAATGGCGGGATTATACCGACCTACCTGCTGATTAACAACACCCTGCACCTCGGGGATAACCTGCTCGCACTGATTGTGCCGGGGCTGGTCAGCAGTTATAATCTGATCATTATGCGTACAGCCTTTCAGGGAATCTCCGAGAATCTGCTGGAATCGGCCAGAATTGACGGGGCGGGGGAGATGCGCATCCTGTGGCGGATTGTGGTCCCTTTATCGATGCCGGTCATTGCGGTCATGATTCTGTTCTACGGGGTAGGCCACTGGAATTCCTGGTTCAGCGCCATCCTGTACATCCGCGACCGTGATTTGTATCCGCTTCAGCTGGTGCTGCGGGAGATTCTGATCCAGAACAGCACAGATTCGATGACCACCTCGGCCGCCATGGGCGACAAGGAAGCGATCGGTGAAAGTGTGAAGTACGCAACTGTGATGGTGGCGACGCTGCCGATTCTGTTTATATATCCGTTTTTGCAGAAGTATTTTGTGAAGGGCGTCATGATCGGCGCAATCAAGGAATAGACCGGAGCCGCACCAGCATTGCACCCACATCATGAACAAGGAGGAGGAGCTCCATGAAAAAGAAAAGCATCCTGCTGTCCTGGAGCCTCTCTTATCTGGTCATCCTGCTCATCCCCATTGCGATCGGGGCGGCTGTATTTGCGGAATCCCGCAATCTGCTGAAGGAGGAGGTGAACCGCTCCAATATGGTGCTGCTGTCCCAGGTGCAGGAGACGATCGACAGCCAGGTCCAGGATATCAGCAGCATCAGCAGCCAGCTTATGGCCGATTCCCAGCTCAGCAGCTTCATTAATCATGCGTCCGAGCAGGATGCCAGGTGGCGGCTGATGGGGCTGGACCTGATCAAGAACCTCAAATCGATCCGCATCGGGAACGGGCTCATCCGCGAGCTGTACATCTATGTGAAGTCGGCGGATGTGGCGCTGTCCTCCTCCTCGCTGGTGTCCAAGAAGCTGCTGTATGAGATTTATTATGAGGGGACCGGGGTAAGCGGGCCGGAGTGGACCCGGCTGATGGAGGAGTCAGACCAGAGCGCCTTCCGCAAAATGAAAGTCCTCACCGAGGACCTCCGCATAGAGGAGACCTTGGTCTACCTTCAGCCGTATCCGGTTCAGGTGTCGCCGGACAGTCCGGCTACCTTTGTGGTCATGCTCGACCCGGAACGGTTCCAGCAGGCGATCAACAATGTGCGGCTGGAGCCGGAGAGTATAGTGTTCATCCTGGACCGTGACGGGCGTACGCTTTTCTCCACAGGAACGGTTGAAACCCCTTACACCATACATCAATATTTGCAGCAGAATAAGGACAGCGAACGGCGGACCGGCACGGCCGACTGGAACGGGGAATCGGTGACGGTCTCGCAAATATCCTCTAGTGTGGAGGATTGGCAGTATGTCTCTATCGTTCCGACCCGGATCTATGCCAAGAAGCTGATGGTGATCCGCAGCATCACCTTCGCCGGTGTGGCTGCTGTTCTGCTGCTGGGCGGCATCGCCGCCTGGTGGTTCACCCGCCGGAATTACCGGCCGCTCGGCCGGATTATGGATATTATCTCCGATAAGGTCAAGGGCAAGCTGGAGCAGCCGGATGATGAGTTCGGCATCCTGCAGACGGTGCTGACCCGGGCCTGGGAGGAGCAGGACCAGTTCGCCACGCGGCTCAAGGAGCAGCAGTCGATGGTGCGCAGCAGCTTCCTGGCGAGGCTGCTGAAGGGGCGGGTGCAGCCGGGAGAAGGGCTTGCCGGGGAGATGGAGCGTCTGGGTCTCTTTTGGGAGAGTGATTCCTTCGCGGTACTGCTGGTACACCTGGAGAATTATGAGGGTCTGTTCCGCACACGGGCCCCGGAGGATGAGGAGGGGAAGCGGCAGTTCGTCCATCTGATCCTGACCAATGTGCTGGAGGAGCTGCTGGGCCCGGCCGGTCCGGTTTATTCCGCAGAGATGGATGGGCGGATCGCGCTGCTGGTCAATCTCCGGGGAAATGCGGCGGACGCAGTGCCGGAGCTGATCCGGGCGACCGGGGAGGCGCAGCATTTCATCCAGTCCCGCTTCCTGATCTATTTCTCCGTTGGCGTGAGCAGTGTTCACATCTCTCTGGCAGACATTTCCGCCTGCTTCCGGGAGTCGGAGGAGGCGCTGGAATACCGGCTGATTCTCGGTATCGGCCAGATTATTGACCAGGACCGCATCCGGCAGCCCAAGGAAGAACTGTATTATCCGCTCGATCTGGAGCGTCAACTGGTCAATTATATTGCCACAGGCAACTATGCCCGTTCCACCGAGGTGATGAATGAGATTCTAATGACCAATTTTGCCGGGGAGCCCTTATCCGTTGAGCTGGCCCGCTGCCTGATGTTCGAACTGATCGGGACCATGCTGAAGGCCACGGAGCAGATCAAGACCGATGACCAGAAGGAGCTGACCCGGCGCAATGAGCTGATCCGGCGGCTGTTTGCCTGTGAGACCTTTGAGGAGATGGAGACGGAGCTGCTGCAGATTCTGGAGACGGTCTGCCAGATGGTGCATGAACGCAAGCGTTCCCACAATACCGAGCTGAAGGAGCAGCTCCTGGAATTCATTCATGAGAACTACAATGATGTGAATCTGGGGCTGACCCACATCTCGGAACGCTTCCGGTTCCATCCTACGTATGTCTCGAAGTATTTCAAGGAACAGACCGGCACCAACGTTATCGATTATATCAACCAGTATCGGATTGAAGAGGCCAAGCGGATTCTGGAGGCGGATGAATTGAATGTGCAGGAGGTCTCGGAGCGTGTAGGCTTCCTGAACAGCAATTCCTTCATCCGCGTGTTCAAGAAATATGAGGGGATCACTCCGGGCCAGTACAAACAGGCCAATCGGCTGATCCAGCAAGATTACCTATAACAAGGAGGAGTAACTGATATGTGGCAACAGGCAATCGAGGACGCACTTCGCGTAACGAAACGCAATATTACAAGATTCGGGGATCGGTTCCCCCATGTGAGTACCGGGGACGAGCATTATACGCTCAATGACAATACGGAGTGGACGGCGGGCTTCTGGTCCGGCATCCTCTGGCTTTGCTCTGAGTATAGTGAAGATCCGGTCTACCGCGAGCAGGCGTTAAGCACCGTGCGGAGCTTCCGCCGCCGTATGGACCAGAAGATTATTTTCGATCATCATGATATCGGCTTCATGTACTCTTTGTCTTCCAAGGCCCAGTGGATCATAGAAAGGGATGAAGGTGCCAGACAGCTTACGCTGGAGGCGGCGGATATGCTGATGAAGCGCTGGCGCGAAGGGCCCGGCTTGATCCAGGCTTGGGGCCGGGAGGGGGATGCCGTCAACGGCGGACGGATCATTATCGACTGTCTGCTCAATCTGCCGCTGCTGCTCTGGGCGCATGAGCAGACCGGCAATGACGCCTACCGGAGGGTGGCCGAGCTTCATGCCCTGAAGTCCCGCCGCTTCCTGGTGCGCGGGGATGATTCCAGCTACCATACCTTCTATTTCGATCCGATGACCGGAGACGCCATACGGGGCGGCACACATCAGGGCTACAGGGACGGCTCGACCTGGACGCGCGGTCAGGCCTGGGGCATCTATGGCTTCGCCCTGATCAGCCGTTATCTGAAAAGCCCGGAAATGCTGGAGACAGCGAAGCGGCTGGGCCGTTACTTCGTGGCTCATCTGCCGGAGGATGGGGTCGCATACTGGGATTTCGACGTTCCTGTTGAACCGGGAACGAAGCGCGACAGCTCAGCCTCAGCCATTGCTGCCTGCGGGCTGCTGGAGATTGCGGCGCAACTGGAGACGGATGATCCAGAGCGCCTATTCTTTCAAGAGGCGGGAGAGGCAGCCGTGCGGGCACTGGCAGAGCATTATTCGACCCATGGTAACGAGCAGGCCGAGGGTCTGCTGGAGCACGGCGCGTATTCGGCCAGATCGGGAGACTCGCCGGATGATTACACGATCTGGGGCGATTATTATTATCTGGAGGCACTGATGCGGCTGGAACGGGGAATTCCGGGGTATTGGTACGAGCGGCCAGTGCTATAGATCCCAGCTATGTGGGATGGCGGTTTCCGCGTCCGTCCCTGATAATCGGTACATGACCTGTTGTGGTTATGTACCGATTATTACTTTCGGAGGGGATGTAATTGAAGGACAGCATGAGCGGGGCAGCCAGTTCTTGGGAGCAGGCAGACGGAGATCAGTATGTACAGAATATCAGCCGCAAAATCCCCGGGTACGCGCTGCAATATGACTTGATGGATACGCTGTTGACAGCGCGGCTGGACAAGCGGGAGAAGCAGGAGCTACTGATCGTCGGAGCAGGCGGAGGACAGGAGATACTGAAGCTGGGCCTGAGCCACCCGGACTGGAGCTTCAACGGCCTGGACACCTCGCAGAGTATGCTTCAGGCTGCCAAGCAGCGGCTGGAGGCTGCGGGTCAACCGGGTCTGCTGGATAGAGTGCGGCTGCATCGTACGGAAATTAGTGACTGGAGCTGTGCTAGAGCGTACGATGCCGCAACCTGTATGCTGGTGCTTCATTTCGTGCAGGGGAGGGAGAGTAAGCTGGCGCTCCTTCGCAGCATTGCCGCGCGGCTTCAGCCGGGTGCGCCGCTCTGCCTGTCCGCCATCTGCGGGGTGCCGGGTACTCCTGCATGGGAGCTTCAGATGGCAGGCTGGCGGCTGCATATGCTGGGGAACGGGATCGCAGAGGAACAGTGGCAGACCTTCGAGCAATCGTTCGGCGTAATCTCTCATCCGCTCCATGCTGAAGAGATAGAGGAGTTGTTGAAGGAGGCCGGGTTCACTGCCGTATCCCGATTCTTCGGCGCTTATCTGATTGACGGCTGGGTGGCGGTGAAGGCGCAGGAACGATAGCAACTGCATTTTGTACAATGGAATGCTGTAGAAGAGGCTTCGAAATAGATTCTATTGTATTCCGTACAATCGAATATTGAAAAAAGGCCTTTTTTCAGCCAAATCACAACATTCCAATGTATGAAATACAATAGAATCTCATTTTACGGTCAGCAATACGTTTTCTATTGCAGGAAATACAATCAGCTACTTGAATTAAAGAGTTGAAGCCAGCAACGGGCGCAGGTTCAGCCTAATATCAGCTCGATGTTCATACTCAGACTTTAATCAGAGATAAGTGTATTCTGTGGAGCGACCGAGCCTAGGTTGAGTAACTTAGCAGGTGGAACCCCTGCTTGGAAAGGCGGAAGCCACGTCACCAATAGCG
>NZ_JAGGLV010000035.1 GCF_017874735.1 Paenibacillus silagei | reverse complement strand
GAGCCAGGATCAAACTCTCCAAATTGGTATTTAGAAAGAGCGATTGCTCATTTTGAAACATCTGACGAGAATTTACATTCTCATTTTTGGATCTCGCCGAAGCGATCTCCCGATACTCACTCGTTGTTCAGTTTTCAAAGATCAAGCTCGTTGTTAGTGTCGATGTTGTCGTCACCAGCAACTCTTATAATATATCACATCCAGCCGATCAATGCAAGCTCTTTTTTAACTTCTTGTTCGAGCCAGGCGTTGATGTTTCGCGGCCAGAAATAGAATATATCACGTATAGAGATTCAATGCAAGCATTATTTCTAAATCATTATCTAAAGCTACGCTTCCCCTAACCGACCCTAACCCGGCAAGCAAGTTAGCATAGCTCTACTCCTCTGTCCGCGTGCTTAAGCAATAATTTCTTGAATATGAAGCTCCCGTTCATTGATCAGATTAACGATGTTTCCTTCAACCTGAACCATGGGTCTTGTCGGGTTGTTACGATCGGTAAAGATGATTTCCCCATGACGCCCATCGCTGAGCCGTATCCGTGTACCGTTATATAGGTCTGTCGTCTTTTGAATGAAGGTCTGTACGATTACCGGATCGAGCTTTCCGAAGCTCTCCTTCTGCAGCTGCTCCAATACCAGATAAGGCGACTGTGCCTTTCTGTAGGCTTTTCCCAGCGTCATGGCATGGAAGATATCGGCGACTGCCACAATCTTGGCGTAGAAATGAATCTGGCTGCCATCCAGCCTAAGTGGATACCCTGAACCATCTATCTTCTCATGGTGCTGCAAGGCGGCGAGTCTAACCCCTTCGTTAATGGCTGTAACATTGCGCAGCAGCTGATAACCGTATGTAGTGTGCCTGCGTACCTCGTCAATCTCTGCACCGCTTAGAGGGGTTGGCTTCTGCAGCAGCGCTTCGTCTACCTTAATGTTACCTATATCGTGCAGCAAGCCGGCAAAAGCAGCCTGCATCCAGTCCTTCTGCGGATATCCGCACCACTGGGCAATTCGATAGGAGGTCAGGGCAGACAAGACCGCATTATGATAGTTATATTCCTGGTCAATCAGCACACGCGGCGCAAACTTTAAGACATGATAATCCTTCAAATGGGTAATCAATAGCTCCAGTTGACTCCGCAGTTCGAAGATCGGAAGAGCCGCTGCGGCCGCTGCACGGTAGCTTTGCTTGATAAGCACCAGCATTTTCTCATACTCATCGTGAAGCGGAGAATTACTCTTGGCCAGCACCGACTCATTAATCAGAGCCCCCGCCTTAGCCGCTTGCTGCTTCACTGCCGGTTTAGCGCTCTCTGCCGATTTGTCTTCCCCTTGTGCCCCTTCAATCTCAACCTGTCCGATCAAAAAAGCCTGCAAAATCTCAATATCCCGGGGGAGAATGATTTTGCCCTTCCCGAACAATACTCCTCCTAAAGGAGTAATTACATCCTTTATAATCTTTGAACCCGCTTTAATCTCTCCAACGGATATGTTTGGCATTAGCCCAAGCCCCTTTATGTCGGTGACACCTATGATGCTCTAATTATAGTATGGAACCCGGGAAGCGGCTAGATAGAGAATTCCCCGTTCATCAGTTAATAGAATATAAAAAAAGAGCATGGATTTCTATACATCAGAAACCCATGCTCTCCTGCAATCCTTATTCGAGGCTATCGTCTTCGTTCACGGCATCCGCTTCAGACTGGCTAGCTTCCATCTCGCCTTCGTCTTCTACAGGAACTCCTTGAATGTCTTCGCCATCTTCATGCTCAGACAGCTCTTCATCCTCTTTGTCCGCTCTGCACAGTGTAGCTACAGCATCATCCTCACGGATATTAATCAGCTTAACGCCCTGCGCATAACGGCCCATGGTGGATATTCCGTCCATGCTGGTACGTATCAGGGTACCGCTGGTCGTAATAATCATCAGATCCTCGTCCTGCTTGACGACCTTCAGCCCGACAACCGGCCCGTTCTTATCCGTAAGGTTAATGGTCTTGATGCCTTTACCGCCGCGGGTCTGGGACCGGTAGTCAGCAGCAGGTGTCCGCTTACCATAGCCCTTGGTGGTTACGATCAGCACCTCAAGCTCCTGGTCTACGCAGTCCATGCCAATAACATGGTCATTGGAATCAAGCGTGATTCCCTTAACCCCGGTAGCGCTGCGGCCCATGGAACGCACATCATTCTCCGAGAAGGTAATCGACATTCCGCGTGCAGTACCGATAATCAGATTCTGCTCACCGTCTGTCAGCTTCACCTCAATCAGTGAATCCTCCTCACGGAGATTGATTGCAATCAGGCCACCCTTACGAATGTTGTTGTAATCTTCCAGAGGCGTCTTCTTCACAATTCCCTCGCGGGTCGCGAAGAACAGATACTTGTCACTGTCCGCTTCCTCTACCTGGATGACCGCGCTGATCTTCTCGCCCTGCTCGATTTGAATCAGGTTGATGATCGGCGTTCCCCGGGCAGTCCGTCCAAGCTCCGGAATCTCATAAGCCTTAATCCGGTACACCTTACCCTTATCAGTGAAGAACATCAGGTAGTTATGGGAGTTGCTCACGAAGAGATGCTCCACAAAGTCCTGGTCCTTGGTGTCCATCCCGATGACACCGCGTCCGCCGCGCTTCTGGCTGCGGTAGGTGTTGACCGGAAGACGTTTGATGTAACCGGTGTGGGTAATCGTGATAACAACCTCTTCACGCGGAATCAGATCCTCGTCGAGGATGCTTTCTTCCCCAACCGTAATTTCTGTACGGCGGTCATCGGAGTACTTATCCCGGATCTCCTGCAGCTCATTGCTGATAATATCCAGCACAAGATGCTCATTGGCCAGAATCTCACGGTATTCGGCAATTTTGGCCAAAAGCTCGTTATATTCGTTCTCGATCTTCTCGCGTTCCAGACCGGTCAGGCGCTGCATCCGCATATCGAGGATCGCCTGGGCCTGCTCTACGCTTAGACTGAAGGTCTCCATCAGACCTTCCCGGGCAATATCGGTAGTGCGTGAGGCGCGGATCAGGGCAATGACCTCATCCAGATGATCCAGGGCAATACGCAGACCTTCCAGAATATGCGCCCGTGCTTCCGCCTTCTTAAGGTCGAAGATCGTCCGGCGGCGGATGACTTCGATCTGATGCTGCAGATAGTGATACAGCACATCGCGCAGATTCAGAATCTTCGGTTCATTGTTGACAATAGCCAGCATGTTGATCCCGAAGGTGGACTGCATAGAAGTATGCTTGTAGAGATTGTTGAGTACCACACTCGGATTCACATCCCGTCTCATTTCAACCACTACGCGCATTCCATTACGGTCAGACTCATCACGCAGATCCGTAATTCCCTCGATGCGCTTCTCACGCACCAGCTCCGCAATCTTCTCCACGAGCCGGGCTTTGTTGACCTGGTAAGGAAGCTCATGCACAATAATCCGGGCCTTGCCGTTATTCTCTTCAATGACCGCTTTGGCACGCATGGTAACCGATCCGCGTCCAGTGCGGTAGGCCTGACGGATGCCTTCACGGCCCAGAATATATCCGGCCGTCGGGAAATCCGGGCCTTGAATATATTCCATAAGCTCCATAGGCGTAATATCAGGATTCTTAATCATCGCCTGCACACCGTCAATAACCTCACCGAGGTTATGCGGAGGAATGTTGGTTGCCATCCCCACCGCAATCCCGCCTACACCATTGACCAGCAGATTGGGATAACGCGCCGGCAAGACTACAGGCTCGTTCTCTTCACCGTCATAGTTGGGCGCGAAGTCAACGGTCTCCTTGTTCAGGTCACGTAGCATTTCTCCGGCAATTTTGGACAAACGTGCTTCTGTATATCGCATTGCAGCCGCCATGTCTCCGTCTATGGAACCGAAGTTACCATGACCGTCTACAAGCATATAGCGCATGGAGAAGTCCTGTGCCATACGTACCATTGTTTCATAGACTGCTGAGTCACCGTGCGGGTGATACTTACCGATAACCTCACCGACGATTCTCGCTGACTTCTTATGTGGCTTATCCGAGGACATACCAAGTTCCGACATCGCAAACAAAATGCGTCGGTGAACAGGCTTAAGTCCATCCCGCACATCCGGCAAAGCCCGGCTTACAATGATGCTCATTGCGTAATCCATAAAGGATTCGCGCATTTCCACGCCAATGTCCCGATCTTTGACTTGCGGGTTATTTTGTTCAGCCATGAGTTGGTGGACCTCCTTCAGTTAAAAACCGCTACCCTATATTATATTACTTTCACAAAACCAGCACAATTAAACATGATAGCCTGTTATCGTCTATATTGATTTTCTTTTAGTACGGATAAGGGTATACGCCCTCTCCGCTGCTGTCTTCAGTACATAGACTGTAGAGACAAGAGAATTGGCTTCATGCCCCTGTTTTCGTCCCAAAAAGCATAATCTCATATCCTTATATTATAACATTATTTTGCTTTCTTGTCCTGAAAATTCGCTATGCGTAAAGAAACGGAGGCAGAACATGAAGATTCAACGCGTGTCCAGCAAATGGGCAAAAACGAAAGTCATTCTGCAAAACCGTCAGCTCTCGGTCTATATTCCGGAAACGCGCAAATACGGCCTGGAGGATCTGAAAGAAATGCTGCATCTGCATGGCACGGTATATATAAAGCCCGACCGCGGCACCTATGGCAGCGGAGTGATGAGAGCCGAGCAGAGGGTTGTACACTTAAGTCCCAGCGGGCAGCAGCCGGAGACCGATGAACCGGAGACAGCAGCTGCAGGCATTGAAGCAGAAGTGCCGGCAGAGCCGAAGCTGATGTATATTCTCAGGTATGCGAAGGACGCCGAGGTCTTTAATAGCCCTGAAGAGCTTCATGCCGCACTGGTGCCCCGGATTAAAGACCGCAGCTATCTGGTCCAGCAGGGCATTGATCTGCTGCAGCATCAGGAGCGCCCCTTCGACCTGCGGGTGCTTACCCAAAAGAATCCCCAGGGCAGCTGGGAGACTACAGGCATGCTTGGCCGGGTCGCCGCACCGCAGAAGGTGATCACGAATTATCACAGCGGGGGCAGTGTTTTTCCGGTAGGTGCCCTGTTCAAGGAGCATATGACCTCTGACGAAATGTCTGCAACTACCCAGCAGCTCAAATCGCTGGGCGTCCGAATCGGCGCGCAGCTCGAAACGGCTTATCCAGGCCTTAAGGAGCTGGGGCTTGATGTCGCCATAGACCAGCATCACGATCTATGGCTGCTTGAAGTAAACACCTTACCCTCCATCATTGTCTTCAAATTGTTCCCGAACAAAGCAATTTACCGCAAAATCCACCGTTACGCTGTGGCCTATGGACGGTTGAAGCCTAACCGGAAGTCCGTGACCAGCCACCGCAAGCGAATATCGAACTTCTAGCTCTATGTATTCAAACGGCAGACTATATACCCTCTGTATTACTAAAAAACCTCCGGCTTTATCCGCAAGGGATAATCCGGAGGTTCGCTATGTGCGGCTTAAATATCCAGGTTCTTAACCGATTGCGCATGCTCCTGAATGAATTCACGGCGCGGTTCGACATTGTCACCCATCAGGGTATCAAAGATGCTGTCCGCCAGCATGGCATCCTCAATGGTCACCTGCAGCATGGTGCGGCTCTCAGGGTCCATCGTCGTGTCCCACAGCTGAGCGGCGTTCATCTCACCCAGACCTTTGTAGCGCTGAACATTAACCTTCACGTTCTCACCGAAGGCAGCAATGATCTCATCGCGCTCCTTCTCGGTCTGTGCATAGCGCACAACCTTGTTGCGCTCGATCTTGAAGAGCGGCGGCTGGGCGATATAGATATACCCTGCGTCAACAATCTTCCGCATGTAGCGGTAGAAGAAGGTCAGCAGCAGTGTTCGGATATGTGCGCCGTCGACGTCCGCATCCGTCATAATGACAACCTTGTGGTAACGCGCCTTCGAGAGGTCGAAATCATCGCTAATCCCGGTTCCGAGTGCGGTGATAATCGCCCGGATTTCCGCATTGGACAAGATCCGGTCCAGCCGGGCCTTCTCGACGTTCAGAATCTTACCGCGCAGCGGCAGGATCGCCTGAAAATGACGGTCCCGGCCTTGCTTGGCTGATCCGCCCGCCGAGTCACCTTCGACGATGTACAGCTCACTGATCGACGCATCCTTGGAGGAGCAGTCCGCCAGCTTTCCCGGCAGGGCGCTGACTTCAAGCGCACTTTTGCGGCGGGTCAGCTCACGGGCCTTTTTGGCCGCTTCACGGGCACGGGAAGCCTGCAATGACTTCTCCAGCACCTTGCGTGAGACGGCAGGATTCTCTTCCAGGAACTCCTGCAGCTTCTCGCCGAACAGTGATTCTACAATCCCGCGGACTTCACTGTTGCCGAGCTTGGTCTTGGTTTGGCCTTCGAACTGCGGCTCAGGGATTTTGACGGAAATAATCGCCGTCAGACCTTCACGGACATCATCACCGGTCAGATTCTGGCTGCTATCCTTGATCACGCCGGCCTTGCGTGCGTAATCATTAATGATCCGCGTCAAAGCGCTCTTGAAGCCGGATTCATGCGTTCCGCCCTCGTGGGTATTGATATTGTTGGCGAATGAATAGATATTCTCTGTATATGAATCGTTATATTGGAGAGCTACTTCAACCGCGATCATATCCCGTGAGCCTTCCACGTAGATCGGATCCTCATGAAGAGCTTCTTTTTTCTCGTTAAGGTATTTCACATACTCCACAATACCGCCTTCATACTTGAACGTATTGTTGACTCCGGTCCGTTCATCCAGCAGTGACAGCTCAATGCCCTTGTTCAGGAAGGCCAGCTCTCGGATACGGGTAAGGAGCGTGGAGTATTCAAAAGTAGTGGTTTCGGTAAAAATATCCGGGTCCGGGTGGAAGGTGGTGGTGGTCCCCGTCTCCTCTGTATCCCCGATCACTCTGATGTCATATTGCGGCACGCCGCGGTTGTACTCCTGCTGGTAGACATGCCCGTCACGCTTGACGGTCACTACTACCTTCTCGGACAAAGCGTTAACCACAGAGATCCCCACGCCGTGAAGACCGCCGGACACCTTGTAGCCCCCGCCGCCGAACTTACCGCCTGCATGCAGGACAGTCATGACCACTTCAAGCGTGGACTTCTTCAGCTTGACGTTCTCACCGACAGGAATTCCCCGCCCGTTGTCAATAACAGTCACACTGTTATTCTCAGTAATTATGACTTGAATCCGGTCGCAAAAACCTGCCAGCGCCTCATCGATACTATTATCGACAACTTCCCAGACCAAATGATGCAGACCTTTGGAGCTGGTGGAGCCAATGTACATGCCGGGACGTTTCCGAACTGCTTCCAGCCCTTCCAGTACCTGAATCTGGCTCTCATCATATGTCGGTTGATTCATTGACATGCCTTCACCTACTTCTTTCAGATTATCTCTTGTAACTTGCGAAACCTATATTTCTAACAAGATCTTGGCTCTTTTTTTGAGAGTGGAGGAGGAGATCGGGGAGTAATAGACAGTATTCCTGGTCACGACAATAGACTTCGCTTCCTCTTCACCAATGCGTTCCAGCTTCTTATCCTGCTGGGAATGAGTCATAAACTGCTTCGATACCTTGGAGGACTTCTCAATCGATATATCAAATATAGCAATCAGCTCTGAGGATCGAATAATTTTTTCTCCGCCCAAATGAATATACATGGTCTTCCTCCGCTCTTTATAACCCCACTTTGCCGCCATGAACATGATACAGGATTGCACCCTTTAGTTTATCAGCGTTCAGTCCCTCAACACCGGTGGCAGTGATGAAGGTCTGCACCTTGCTCTGAAAGGTTTCGATAAGCTGGGTCTGACGATAGGGATCAAGTTCGGACAAAACATCATCAAGAAGCAGCACAGGATATTCTCCGATCTCCTCATGGATCAGTTCAATTTCCGCCAGCTTGAGCGATAAAGCTGCCGTACGTTGCTGCCCTTGGGAACCGTAGACCTGAGCTTCTCTTCCGTTGATAAAAAAGGACAGGTCATCCCGATGGGGACCCGTCAGCGTCATGCCGCGCCTGATTTCCTGATCTCTTGTTTGTGATAACTTTAACATAAATTTGTCCAATAAGACAGCTTCATCTTCCTCTTCACGCTCACCAAAGGAGGGGACATAGAGCAGCTTGAGCTCTTCTCCGCCGTTTGTGATGCCCCGGTGGATGCTTTCTGCCCATATCTGCAGCTTCTTTATGAATTGTTTCCTTTTTTTGACGATTTTAACACCATGTTCTACAAGTTGGGCATCCCAGATGTCCAGAAGCTCCCGGCCGCCAGCCTCCTTGCCCCATAACTGCTTCAGCAAATTGCCCCGCTGGAGGAGGACTTTCTGGTACTGCTGCAGATGAAACAGGTAGCTCGGCTGAACCTGGCCAATCTCCATGTCAAGGAACCGGCGCCGGATGCCCGGGGTGCCTTTAACAATCTCCAGATCCTCCGGAGCAAACATTACAACGTTCAGCGAGCCTACGAATTCACTGAGCCGCCGTTGCTCCAGTCCGTTAATTCTGGCCTTCTTGCCCTGCGGGGACAGGGTCAGCTCCAGCTTAAGATCTCCGTATTTGCGCTCTACTTCAGCAACAATCTGTGCGGAGCCCGCCGGGGCATCGAAGGAGATCAGCTCCTTGTCCTTGGAGGTCCGGTGGCTTTTGGTCATCGCAAGGACAAACAAAGCCTCCATGAGATTGGTTTTGCCCTGGGCGTTCTGTCCGAGAATGAGATTCACATCGCCCAGATGCTCAAGACGCAGCAGCCCATAGTTGCGGTAATCCTGCAGTCCGATATTTTTGACAAACAAGAGCCTGTTCCTCCTTAGGGTTACTCCTCCTTAACGCCGCCGCCCTCAACTTCAAAGACGCCGTTATCCTGTACCTCGATTGTATCACCCGGGTAGAGCTTCCGGCCACGCCGTTCTTCCACCTCACCGTTCACCTGCACATGCCCTTCCTGCAGCAGTGCCTTAGCCATCCCCCCTGTGGATACACAATCGGAGAGCTTCAGGAACTGGTCGAGCTTAATATATCCACTGTGGATAACTATTTTTTTCATGTTTTTGATCCTCTCAGCCACTTATCCACATGTTCATGAACAGGGCGTTAATTAGTTGTCCGGTACGGCAGAATCACATACAGGCTGCGGCTCTCATCGAGCGGTCTGAGAATAATCGGGCTCATCATGCCGGTGAAGGCGATCACGAGCTGCTCACTCTCCACCACCTTCAGCACATCGAGCATATATTTGGAGTTGAAGGAGATGCGCAGCGGCTCGCCTTTGAAATCGATAACTTCCAGCTCCTCACGGACCTTCCCCAGCTCGGAGGAGCTGGAAGAGATCTCTACATCACCGTTTTCCAGGGTCTGCATCCGGACGATGTTCGTTTTCTCTTCGCGGGACAGCAAATAAGCACGGTCAATCGATTCGCTTAATTTTTTTGTGTCCAAAGTTAGTTCTGTTTTGTAGGTGGTTGGAATAATTCTAGAAGTATCCGGATAAATGCCATCCAGAATCCGCGAATAGAACAGCACTTTGTCGATTTTGAACAGCACCTGGTTATCAGCGACGACAATATCCACCAGCATATTCTGATCAGGGATAATTTTGCTCAGCTCGTTCAGCGTTTTGCCGGCAATGACAATATTCGCGAACTGGATATTCTCTGTGCCTTCCAGGTGTGCAGCTCTGGTTGCGAGCCGGTGGCGGTCGGTAGCCGTGAACTTGAATTCATTGTCGGCCAGATTCCACAGAATGCCTGTCAGGATCGGTGTGGTCTCTTGGGTGGAGATGGAGAAGGCAGTCTGCTTGATCATATTCTTCAGCAAATCACCGGGCATGGAGATGGTTTCATTCTCTTCAATGCTTGGCAGAACAGGGAATTCTTCAGGATCGAGGCCCACAATCTGAATCTCCGTAGAGCCGGAGGAGATGTAGGTCTGGAAGCCTTCCTTGACTTCCATGTGAATTTCTTTGGAGGGAAGCTTCTTGATAATCTCTACGAAAAATTTGGCGGGAAGCACTACGCTGCCCGGCTGCTCTACCTTGACGATCGTCTGGCTGTCATTCTCGGCAGGGATGAAGGACTGAATGGAAATATCCGTATCACTTGCAGTCAGTGTAACGCCCTGATGGCTAACCTCAAACTTAATACCGGTCAGAATAGGGATAGTTGTTCTGCTGGAGATTGCCTTGGAGACATGGCCGATGGATTCGTTAAGCTCGTTTTTGAGAATGCTGATTTTCATGATTTCACTCCTAGCTGAAAAATTGGGAAATGGGTGTACGTAAATGCTCTTTGAAACCTGCTCTTAGAAGATGAATTATTATAGTTATTTAATAGTATTAGTAGTAGGGGCTCCGTTTATGTGGATAAGTGGCTAAACAGCATAAAATTAAGCCTACCCACATGTGTATAGATTGTGTATAGGCTCTTTGTTCCTCTTAGGAAGGATTTTTAATTTTCTCCGAAAGATTATTTACCACTTTATAGAGCTCCTGGTCCACCTTTAATTGCTGCGTAATCTTCTCATGGGCATGGATAACGGTCGTATGATCGCGTCCTCCGAAGGCCTCGCCGATCTTAGGAAGCGAATAATCCGTCAGCTCGCGGGAGAGATACATGGCAATCTGCCTTGGAAAAGCCACAGCCTTCGTGCGTTTCCGCGCTTTGAAGTCCTCCATGCGCAAATTGTAGTATTCACCGACTTTTTGCTGAATATCGTTAATGGTGATCATCTTCGGACGGCTCGAAGGGATGATATCCTTCAGCGCTTCGGCTGCCAGATGTGTCGTCACATCCTGGTTCGTCAGGGAAGAATAAGCCACTACACGGATCAGCGCGCCTTCAAGCTCCCGGATATTCGTGTCGATCTGGTTGGCAATGTACATCATGGCTTCGTTCGGGATATCCAGGTTCTCCGCCTTGGCCTTCTTGCGTAGAATGGCAATCCGCGTCTCAAGATCGGGGGGCTGGATATCTGTGATCAGTCCCCATTCGAATCGGGAACGCAGCCGTTCTTCCAGAGTAGGAATTTCCTTGGGAGGCCGGTCGCTAGAGATGATAATTTGCTTGCGTTCTTCGTGAAGAGCATTGAACGTATGGAAAAATTCCTCCTGCGTGGACTCCTTGCCGGCCAGGAATTGGATGTCGTCAATCAGCAAAATGTCAACATTGCGGTACTTGTTGCGGAAGCTTTCGCCGCGGTTATCACGGATGGAGTTGATGAATTCATTCGTGAATTTCTCGGAGGAGATGTAAATCACCTTGTTGTTGGGGTTATGCTCCAGCACATAATGGCCGATCGCATGCATAAGGTGAGTCTTTCCGAGACCTACGCCTCCATACAGAAACAGAGGGTTATAGGCTTTGGCCGGCGCTTCGGCTACAGCAAGGGAGGCTGCATGCGCAAAACGGTTGCCTGAGCCGATCACGAATGTGTCGAAGGTGTATTTGGGATTGAGCAAATGTGTCTGTGCCTCTTCGCGCGAAACAACGGGAGTGGGCGTACTTTGCTGAACCACAGGCTCAGAGGGCTTGTTCTCCTCAATGACAAATTTGACTTCCACTTGCTGTCCGGTAACTTCATATACCGTTGCTCCTACCAGTTTGGTATAGCGACTTTCCAGCCATTCTACGGCAAAGGTTGTAGGCGCCGAGATGATAAGAGCCTGGGAATTGAATGTCATGGCCTTGGTGGCCTTGAACCAGGTATCGAAGCTCGGCTTGCTTAGTTTGGTTTGAATAATCGATAATATTTGCTGCCATAATTCGGAAGTATGGCTGTCCACAGACTGTCACTCCTTTAAATCTTCCAAATGTGGCATCAGCCATGAAGTGGAAATGTCGAAGAAAATGGGTTGGCGATTAATCTTATCCCCAGTATGCAACTTCAAGAGACAAAAAAATATGGATAAATTTGAATTGTTCACAACTTTATCCACAGCTTGTTGATAATTTATTGAACAAACAAATCTATTCACATTCAAAAGTAATACTATCATAGCAAAACGCCCCTTATTTTTCAATGAGCGACGCCATTTTATCCACAAATTCAATCACTTGTGTATAATTTTTAGGCACACCACTACATATTGTTGATAATTTGTTTACCGTTCGACAATTTCCGCGACTGCGGCAATTTTTTTATACACAGGTTGTGCTCACCTGTGAGCAAAATCCGCCCGGAATTAATCACAGGTGGATAACTGGACAAGCCTGTGGATTATTATTTTGGAAGTGTTCCTTGTGGATAAGCGGTTAGGGTTAGGATTAGTGAAGAAGCGGGAGACGCTGGGGATAAGATTCCGGATTCCGGCTGGTCCCAAAAAACGGGGGCAAAAGTGGAGCAGCCGGAAAAAGAGGGAGAAAGAGACATGGTTGACTTTTGGCGCATTAATGTGTTTAAATATATAAAGGTGTTTTCTGTGAGGATATGTCTCCAAATTAAATTGATAATACTTGTAGATACTGTCCCTACTTTAAGGACGGCTTAGTCCGTTTCTGCTTATATGACAGTAATTATGTTCCTGTAAGGGAGGTGCAATACATGAGACCGACGTTCAGACCAAATGTGAGTAAACGCAAAAAGGTGCATGGTTTCCGCAAAAGAATGAGCACGAAAAACGGCCGCAAAGTGCTGGCAGCCCGCCGCTTGAAAGGCAGAAAAGTTTTGAGTGCGTAAGATAGGCCACTTTGGGACCACTGCTGTGGTCCTTTTTTACGCTTTATTTGCAGAATGCATCAGCTGTTTTTATTTCTCTTCTATATATAGCGCAGAATGGGATGATGCTCAGTGAGCAGAAACCCACGCATTACTTCTGCTGCTGCAACAATAAACGATAGGCTCTGCAGGGGATATTAACGCTACTGCGGGGCTTTTTTTAAAATATAAGAATTCAATTTCACTAGATTGTAGCTTCCACAAGCTGTCTATGTTTGTTGGCAGGGGATCTCCAGGGCCGGCGCAGTAACTGTTTATGGTCTCCCTTGAATGACAATACTAATTAGAAGATGAAATTCCGGAGCCTGGAGCAAGTCCGGTATTTGAATAGGAGATTTCCGTGCACAAAAGTTTACGATTACGAAACCGTGCCGACTTCAGCCGCGTATACCGCCATGGGAAGTCATTTGCGAATCATCAGTATGTGGTGTATTGGTTCCCCAGAAGAGAAGTGGAACGATTCCGGGTGGGCATATCCGTCAGCAAGAAGGTCGGGAATGCCGTAGTCCGCAACCGGATGAGAAGGCTGGTTAAGGAGATTGTCCGTCACCACGAGGCGGAAATTGCCGGCAATCTGGATATCGTTTTCATTGTCCGAAAAGGAGCGCTCTCCAAGGATTACGCCGAACTGGAGAAAAGCGTGCTGCATGTGCTGCGCAAAGCCAAGCTGCTCAAGGCTTTACGCAAGTAAAAGAGCCTGAAGAGGGCTTGTTTATTTGTATCCATAATTATGTTATGATTTACGGTGCAATGGAATGTTTATGAGAGGGGTTTTGAAGTGTCTCTAATGAAGACTAAGCGAGGAAAAATGTTTCTTCTCCTCGGGTTAATGGTTCTAATGATTGCTGTTCTGTCGGGATGCTCTCCGTCTGCGACAACAGTGACGCACACTACGGAGGATTTGAAAAATGGAGGCTTCTGGCAGAGTAATGTTGTGTATTATTTCGCCATTGCCCTGGATACTTTTGCGAAATGGTTCAATGGCCAGTATGGCCTAGCCGTTCTTGTAATGGTTATCATTGTCCGCACGCTGATTCTTCCGCTTACGATTAAGCAGGTGAAGAGCTCACGTGCCATGCAGGCAATTCAGCCGGAACTTGAGAAGATTAAGAAAAAATATAAAGATGAGCCCGAAAAGGTACAGCAGGAGACAATGCGCCTGTTCCAAGAGAACAAGGTCAATCCGATGGCGGGCTGTCTGCCGCTGATCGTGCAAATGCCAATCTTCATTGCCCTATACAACTCGATCTACTACAATCCGGATCTTAGATTACATGACTTCCTGTGGCTGCAGCTCGGCAAACCCGATCACCTGTTCATCCTGCCGCTCCTTGCCGCTGCTACGACATTTATCCAGACCCGTATGATGACCAAAATGAACCCGGTACAACAGCAGGGTCCAATGCAGTTCATGATGATGGTATATCCCGTTCTGATCTTCATCATGTCCTACAACTTCCCGTCTGCACTTCCGCTGTACTGGTTCTATAGCAATCTGTACACCATCATTCAGAACTACTTCTTGTACCGCAACAATGATAAGCACAAAGCAGCACTTGCCGCTGCCAGCGCTACGGTGAGTGCAGGCAACAGCAAGGCTAAGGATGTTAACCTGACGAAGAGCAAGAACAGCAACTCTAACGCCCGCAAAGATGTAACTCCTGCTGCTAAAGGAAACGGAAGCAATGGGAAGAAGGGGGTCAAAAAGTCAAAATGAGCAAAGTCGTCGCGACAGGGAAAACCATTGAAGAAGCTGTAGAACGGGGACTTAATCAGCTTGGAGTTCACAAGGACCGGGTAACGGTCAACGTACTTGAACAGCCGTCAAAAGGATTCCTTGGATTGATCGGTGCGAAGGGTGCCAAGGTGGAATTGACCTTAATCCCGGAAGCCGCACCGGCATCAGCGGCGAGTGCTCCGCTACTGTCTCAGCAGACAACAAGAGAGAGCAATACAGAGGCGATCAGCGGTGTACCGCGCCAGGATTCCGGACACCCGGTAGAAGAAGCATACGGTCAGGCCGTTCATTTCATTGTAGATGTCGCCAAGAGCATGGGGCTTGAGGTGGAAGTTGAAATCGTTCATGCCAAGGAATCTACTGTTCTGCAAATTTCCGGTCCGGAGCTTGGGCTGCTGATTGGCAGAAGAGGACAAACTCTCGATGCTTTGCAGTATTTGGCTAATATTGTGGCCAACCGGTATTCTGACAGCTTCATCCGGCTCGTGCTGGATGCAGAAAACTTCCGGGAGCGCCGCAAGAAGACACTGGAGGAGCTGGCTGACCGTCTGGCCGGGCGTGTGGTGAGGACCCGCAAAGAGGTGGTCCTTGAGCCCATGTCGCCGCAGGAACGCAAGATCATCCATTCCAGATTACAGGATCACAAGCAGGTGAACACCCTCAGCAAGGGTGAAGAGCCGAACCGCCGCGTCGTTATAACTTTGAAGTAGAACCATATGCCGCAATGACTCCTTGACCTATGCGAGGAGTCATTGTTTTTTTGAAGAGACCAAAACCAGAGGTGAATTACAAACATGCTTAGTGATACTATTGCCGCTGTATCGACAGCCTTGGGCGAGGGCGGTATTGCCATCATCCGGGTTAGCGGACCGCAGGCAATCCCCCAAGTGGCCCCTTTGTTCAAAAGCCGTATCCCCCTTACGGAAGCTGATTCTCATACGGTGCATTATGGACATATCGTAAGTCTGCAGGACGGGGAACAGCTGGAAGAGGTACTGGTAACCGTCATGAAGGGACCACGCTCCTTTACCACGGAGGATGTGGTGGAGATCAGCGCCCATGGCGGTGTAATCTCTGTAAGAAGAGTAATGGATCTGCTGCTGCAGCAGGACATCCGGCTGGCCGAGCCGGGAGAGTTCACAAAGCGTGCCTTTTTGGGCGGACGGATTGATCTCTCGCAGGCCGAGGCCGTAATTGATCTGATTCGTTCCAAGTCGGACCGGGCCTTCTCGGTTGCCCTCAAGCAGGTTAGCGGCTCGTTATCCGCACGTATTCATGAGCTTCGGCACACGCTAATTGAGACACTGGCCCATATAGAAGTGAATATTGATTACCCCGAGCATGATGTGGAATCCTTAACTGCCGATTTCATCAAGGATAAGAGTCAAGAGGTTATGCAAGGCATAGATAAGCTGCTTCGAACTGCCAATGAAGGAAAGATTCTGCGCGAAGGGATTACGACAGCTATTGTGGGCAGGCCCAATGTCGGGAAGTCCTCACTGCTGAACGCGCTTGCCCGCGACAACAAGGCGATTGTGACCGACATTCCGGGAACAACGCGTGATGTGATAGAAGAGTATGTAACGATTAATAATATCCCGCTGAAGCTGCTGGATACTGCCGGTATCCGTGAGACGATGGATGTGGTGGAGAGAATCGGTGTGGAGCGCTCGAAGGCGGCTTTCAGCGATGCGGATCTGATTCTGCTGGTGCTGAATGCCAATGAGGAGCTTCATGAGGATGAACTGGCACTGATGGAACAAATCCACGGTAGACAAGCGCTGGTCATCATGAATAAAATGGACTTACCGTCCCGTCTGGACACGGAGAAGCTGCGCTCCTTTTTCGCTGAAGCGAGTATTGTACCGATGTCGGTGCTGGAAGAGGAAGGACTCGATAGACTGGAAGAGGCGATCTCCGCACTATTCTTCGGAGGCAAGCTGGAATCTGGCGATCTGACTTATGTAAGCAATGTAAGGCATATAGCCTTGCTTAAGAAGGCACATAAATCACTACAGGATGCCTATGAAGCAGCGGAGATGCTGATTCCTATAGATATGATACAGATTGATGTACGTCTAGCCTGGGAGCAGCTCGGGGAGATTATTGGAGATACGGCGGCGGATTCGCTGCTGGACCAGATCTTCTCGCAATTCTGCTTGGGCAAATAAGAAGGAGGAACCGTTATGAATTATGATGGAGGCAGCTATGATGTTATCGTCATCGGTGCCGGTCATGCCGGCTGCGAAGCAGCTCTGGCTGCTGCACGGATGGGCTGCCGCACACTGATGATCACAATTAACCTGGATATGGTGGCCTTCATGCCATGTAATCCATCGATTGGCGGACCCGCCAAGGGCCATGTGGTGCGTGAAATTGATGCACTCGGCGGAGAAATGGGCCGCAATATAGACAAGACCTTCATTCAACTGCGAATGCTTAATACAGGCAAGGGGCCTGCGGTTCATGCTCTGCGTGCACAAGCCGACAAGTTCCTCTATCAGCACGCAATGAAAGAAACGATGGAAAAGACTCCTAACCTGACTCTGCGCCAGGGGATGGTGGAGGAACTGATCGTCGAAGACGGACGCTGCGCCGGAGTGGTGACGAAAACAGGGACGGTGTATCACAGCAAGACCGTTATTCTGACAACGGGAACCTACCTGCGCGGCAAAGTGATCATGGGTGAGCTGACATATGAGAGCGGACCAAATAATCAGCAGCCGTCCGTACGCCTGTCCGAGAATCTGCGCGAACTGGGGTTCGATTTGGTCCGCTTCAAGACCGGAACGCCGCCGCGTGTCCACAAGGATTCGATTGATTTCTCCAAGACAGAAATCCAGCCGGGCGATGAGAAGCTGAAATTCTTCTCTTTTGAAACCAAATCCTCGGATAATGAGCAGTTGCCTTGCTGGCTGACCTACACCTCCCCGGTTACTCACCAGATCATTAATGACAATCTGCACCGGGCGCCAATGTTCACGGGTATTATTGAAGGAACGGGTCCGCGTTATTGCCCTTCCATTGAAGATAAGGTTGTCCGGTTCAGTGATAAATCACAGCATCAGATCTTCCTGGAGCCGGAAGGTAAAAACACATCGGAATACTATGTACAGGGTCTGTCGACAAGCCTTCCTGAGGATGTGCAATTGGCGGTCCTGCGGTCTATTCCCGGTATGGAGAAGGTAGAGATGATGCGCAACGGCTATGCCATTGAATATGATGCCATGGTTCCGACGCAGCTCTGGCCGTCTCTGGAAACCAAACGTCTGCCGGGACTATTCACTGCGGGACAAATCAACGGTACCTCCGGCTATGAAGAAGCGGCAGGGCAGGGGGTTATTGCCGGTATCAATGCAGCGCGTAAAGTACAGGAGAAAGAGCCGGTCGTGCTGGATCGTTCGCAGGGTTATATTGGCGTTCTGATCGATGATCTTGTCACTAAGGGAACGAATGAGCCTTATCGTCTGCTGACTTCCCGTGCGGAATACCGGCTGCTGCTCCGTCATGATAATGCGGATCTCCGCCTGACACCAATCGGTTATGATATTGGGCTGATTACAGAGCAGCGCTATGAAGCCTTCCTTGATAAGAAGGGCCGGGTCGACCGTGAGATTATCCGTCTGCAGGAGACGAAGGTCAAACCGGTTCAAGTGAATGAAGCGCTAGCCAGTTATGGATCTGCACCGATTGTTGACGGAAGCAATCTGCTGACCTTAATGCGCCGCCCTGAGCTAGCCTACAGCTTCGTGGATCTGATCTCTCCTTCTCCAGAAGAGCTGGATGAAGAGATGAAGGAGCAGGTGGAGATTCAGATTAAGTATGCCGGCTATATTGAGAAACAGCTTCTGCATGTGGAGAAGCTTCAGAAGATGGAGAAGAAGAAGATTCCAGACGACATCAACTATAATGAGATTCATGGACTGGCAATGGAGGCCCGGCAAAAGCTGACCAAAATCGCTCCCATCTCCATAGGGCAGGCTTCGCGTATCGGAGGCGTTACCCCGGCAGATATCTCGATTCTGCTGGTCTATCTGGAGCACTATAACCGTGTAACAGCGGCGAAAGGATAACCTATGGATACAACGGTAGCTGAGTTCACCGACCTGCTCAAGGAGCATGGGCTGGAACTCTCAATGAAGCAGCTTGAACAATTTGAACTCTATTATCAGGAGCTGGTCTCCTGGAATGAGAAGATGAATCTAACCGGGATCACAGAGCGGAGCCAGGTATATACCAAGCACTTCTATGATTCTTTATCTTTAGCCTTCTACGTGAATATGCAGGAGACAAAGAGTCTTGCTGATATTGGTTCAGGGGCAGGGTTCCCTGGTATTCCGCTAAAAATATGCTTCCCGGATCTTAAGCTGACGATTGTGGATTCACTTAGCAAACGGATCACCTTCCTGCAGCATGTCTGTGATACCCTGGGGTTGAAGGGTGTACAGCTCATTCACGGCCGGGCAGAGGATGTGGCCAGACAGTTTGTTCACCGGGATGCTTATGATGTAGTTACTGCCCGTGCGGTGGCTCGTTTATCGCTTCTGAATGAATTCTGTCTGCCATTCACCCGCAAGGACGGCATCTTCGCTGCCATGAAGGGGAGCGATCCGACGGAGGAACTGCAAGAAGCCAAGCGCAGCTTCAAGGAGCTGCGTGCTGAACTGCACAAGGTAGAATCCTTCAGTCTGCCGGTGGAAGAATCTTCCCGGCATATCATTCTTGTACGTAAGACTGGGGCCACACCGTCCAAGTATCCGCGCAAGCCCGGCGTACCTGCGAAGTCGCCGCTCATCTAATTGTTTCACGTGAAACAACATTTGACAGTCTTCTGTTATAGTGGACCATGCTCATCTTTGATGAGCTTGGTCTTTTTTTAAATATAAGAATGTATAGGTTTCACGCTATCCATTATCCTTCTATTTCTCACTGAAACGGTACCGTCCTTTAAAAGGACGGCAAAGCCGTTTCCACTTGTAAGATAAGAATTTATATTTTTTGGGCCCTTACAAAGCACCTGAGTTATCTTCGAAGCCAAAGCCCCACTTTGTGGGGTTATTTTTATGGAAAGCAGGGTCTGTTCAGGCTGGTTTGCAGGAAAAATAGGTCATTATGGAGAATAGGATTATTAGCAGAAAAGTGATAGAATAATATAGTAAGACTTTTAATAGATAAGATCAGAATAAATGCCAGGCCGTCTTTTAAGAGAAGTGGCTCAGAATGACTTAGGGATACTTTTCTTACGCTGTACGATAAGCTTTTCGCATGAAAGGTTAAGATGATCGTACTATAACGAAATTAGGTGGTTATGAACGGAATGAAAGAACAATTCACCAAGCTTTTTGGATTTACCGAGCGGAGCAGCGGAGAAGAGATCAAACAAATCCCGGTTCATGAGGTCATCAGCAGTCCGTATCAGCCACGGACTATTTTCGATGATGAGAAGATCGACGAGTTGTGTCAGACTATCAAAACTCATGGCGTGATCCAGCCGATCGTTGTGCGTATGCGTGATTCCCAGTATGAGATTATTGCAGGCGAAAGACGCTGGCGGGCAGTTAAAAAGCTGGGCATGGACACCATTCCGGCGCTTGTCCGCGAATTCAATGATTCACAGGCTGCATCGATCGCACTGATAGAGAACTTGCAGCGTGAGGGCTTAACCTCTATTGAAGAGGCGATCGCGTATCAGAAGCTGATTGACTTGCATCAATTGACCCAGGAGAGTCTGGCTCAGCGGCTTGGCAAAAGCCAATCCACCATTGCCAACAAAATCCGCTTGCTGAATTTGCCTGAACAGGTCAAAACTGCTTTAATGGAAAGAAAAATCACCGAGCGTCATGCACGCTCGCTCTTGTCGCTGGACACTGAGGAGATGCAGCTTAAGGTTCTGGCTGAGGTTATTTCCAAGGAATTGAATGTAAAACAAACAGAAGCACGTATCGCCTTCTACAAGGCCGTTACCCAGACCAAAAAATCAAAACGGACCTCCTATACCAAAGATGTCCGTCTCGCTCTTAATACAATTCGTCAATCTATAGACATGGTGACCGGCTCAGGAATGGAGATTAAGACCTCCGAGAATGACCGCGGAGATCATTATGAGATTGTGATCCAAATTCCAAAACGATAATGGCAACAAAAGCTGAAGGCGGCCCTGAGGTGTTGGCCGCCTTTTCTATGACTAGCTCCGAACGTTATCACATATACACTCTAAGGATAAGTTGTTGTCTATTTGCAAATATAAGGATTTATATGTCGCTATAAATTATCCTTCTATTTCTCGCCGAAACGGTACCGTCCTTTAAAAGGACGGTAATGCCGTTTCCACTTGTTTACCTACATCTCCGCAAACGTGATGCCGTAGATCCAGATTATTATGCCGTTAACAGCTAAGAACTACAAGATGATTCTTTCTAAACAATTCGAGGTGAAATAAGTGTCCAAGATTATTGCCATAGCAAATCAAAAAGGCGGGGTAGGTAAAACAACAACCTCTGTGAACCTGGGTGCCAGCATGGCTACTCTGGGGAAGAGAGTGCTGCTTGTTGATATTGATCCGCAAGGCAACACTACGAGCGGCGTTGGCGTCAACAAAGCGGATGTAGAAAATTGCATTTACGATATTCTTATTAATGAAGTGGATCCGCAGGATACAATACAGGAGACCCGGATTGAGGGCCTTCATATTATTCCGGCAACCATTCAGCTGGCAGGAGCAGAGATCGAGCTGGTCTCTACGATATCGCGGGAACTGAAGCTGAAGAAGGCACTGAATGCAGTGAAGGCGAATTATGATTACATCATCATAGATTGCCCGCCATCATTAGGGATTCTTACCATTAACTCTCTAACGGCTGCTGACTCAGTGATTATCCCTATACAATGCGAATATTATGCGCTTGAAGGATTAAGCCAGCTGCTCAACACTGTAAGACTGGTTCAGAAGAATCTTAATCCTCATCTCAAAATAGAGGGAGTATTGCTCACGATGCTGGATGCCCGGACGAACCTCGGGATTCAGGTTATCGAAGAAGTGAAAAAGTATTTCCAGGAAAAGGTATACAGAACGATTATCCCGCGTAATGTACGCCTAAGCGAAGCCCCTTCACATGGACAGTCAATTATTACCTACGATTCCCGTTCCAAGGGAGCGGAAGTATATTTAGAGTTGGCAAAGGAAGTGATCTCTTATGAGTAAGCGTTTGGGGAAAGGCTTGGATGCATTAATACCTTCTCTGTCGATCAATGAAGACGATAAGGTAGTAGAGATTCCGTTGACGCAGCTTAGAGCCAATCCTTATCAGCCGCGCAAGGATTTCAATGAAGAGGCCATTCAGGAGCTTGCAGAATCCATAAGACAGCATGGTGTGATCCAGCCGATCATTGTTCGCAGTGTTTTGAAAGGGTATGAGATTATTGCCGGGGAACGCAGATTCAGGGCCTCGCAATATTGCGGCAAAGCTACGATTCCGGCAGTGGTCCGCAGCCTCAGTGATCAGCAGGTGATGGAGATTGCCCTGATCGAGAACCTGCAGCGTGAGAATCTTAACGCGATGGAAATAGCGGTTGCTTATCAAGGACTGATGGATCAATTCTCACTAACTCAGGAAGAGCTTTCTCTTAAAGTCGGAAAGTCCAGATCGCATATCGCCAACTTTTTGCGGCTGCTTAGCTTGCCGGAAGAAGTGAAGGATTATGTTTCACGTGGAACAATTTCGATGGGGCATGCCCGGGCAATTGTGGCTCTGAAAGATCCGGAGGTCATCAAGCAATTGGCTGCCCAGTGTGTGGAGCTTCAGTGGAGTGTTAGAGAACTGGAAGAGGTAGTGAAAAATCTCGACCGCAAACCGGCTAATGGAATTAAGGCCAAGGTTGTGAAACGTGATCCTTATATTGATAATGTAGAGGAAGTATTACGGGAGCGATTCAAGACAACAGTCAAAATTAAACAAGGCAAGGAAAAAGGGAAAATCGAATTAAACTATTACAGTGCCCAAGACCTGGAAAGATTGCTGGAGCTGCTGGGGAACTGATTTGGATATTTGTACCGAAGACATATCCTGAGATATCCTTAATACGGATATGGAGGGGTATGTTTTTTAAATCGAAAAGAGGGAGGGTGGAAGATGGAGAGGCTGGTATATCTCGATCACGCAGCTACTTCGTGGCCCAAGCCGCCGGAGGTGGCTGCAGCTATGGTGGAGGCCTTGGAACAGTCAGGGGCCAATGCCGGGCGGGGCAACCACTCACTGGCTATCGGGACGGGGCGGGTATTAGTTCGTGCACGAATGCTGCTGGCAGAGTTGTTTGGTATAGCGAATGCTCAGGATATTGCGTTCACCCATAACACAACTATGGGGCTAAATATGGCTATTAAGGGTACACTTCAACCAGGGGATCATGTCGTTTCGACGATGACAGAGCATAACTCAGTGCGCAGACCCTTGGAGTATTTGCGCCGGAGCATCGGGATTGAAGTGGATTATATACAGGCGGACCGCGAGGGCCAAATCAATCTTCACGAGCTCCAGCGTTCTCTGCGTCCTAACACCCGGATGGTGATCTGCAATCATAGTTCCAATCTGCTGGGAAGTATTCTGCCGATTGGGGATATCGGTGACATAGTGAAATCGCATGGGGCTGTGTTCCTGGTAGATGCCGCTCAAAGTGCAGGGGCGCTTAATATTAATGTGGCGGCTATGAATATTGATCTGCTGGCATTTCCGGGACATAAAGGGCTGCTCGGTCCGCAAGGGACCGGGGGGCTGTATATCTCTCCTGGGATGGATCTGGAACCGCTGATGCATGGAGGGACTGGCAGTCAGTCGGAGAACAGCGAGCAGCCAAGTGTTCGCCCGGACCGTTATGAGGCAGGGACACAGAATGCCGTCGGAATAGCTGGTCTGCTGGCTGGCGTGAAGGCGGTTAAGGCGCTGGGAGTGGAACAGATTCATATGCAGGAATGGAAGTTGACACAACTGTTGATGGAGGGCTTG
This sequence comes from Paenibacillus silagei, assembly GCF_017874735.1. Classification (GTDB taxonomy): domain Bacteria; phylum Bacillota; class Bacilli; order Paenibacillales; family Paenibacillaceae; genus Paenibacillus_AQ; species Paenibacillus_AQ silagei. The sequence goes on along the minus strand of NZ_JAGGLV010000035.1, from coordinate 35,905 downwards.
GCTGCTATTCCGGGCATGCGGATTCTGGGTCCGGCACCGGGCGCTCCGCGCAGCGGAATTGTGGCTTTTGTTGTAGAGGGGCAGGAGTCGGCGCATATTGCCCACCGGCTGGACCGCGAATACCAGATTGCTGTACGGGCAGGAATGCACTGTACACCGCTGGCCCATCAAGCAGCGGATACTCTGGCTAGCGGAGCGGTAAGGGCGAGTGTGGGAGTGAGTTCCACGGAAGCGGATGTTCAGCGGCTGCTGTTAGCCATGGACGAAATGTACGGCGTATCGCGTTCAAGCTAATAAGTGGATAAGGATTCAGGTGAATTATACAGGTCGGTGTCGTTACAGCGTGGGAATTCTTATTTTTGTATAAAGGATGATTCAACATGTCGGAGTTAAATGAAATCATAAGCGAGTATTTATCGGCGTTCATCATGGGCTTTGCCGGGGTAATCATACTGATGGCCATTATGATGATCGTCCAGGGTGCCAGGCTTCGCAGAATGCGGAGCCGGTACGAAGCCATGATGGGCGGGAATGGCATAGAGGATCTGGAGAATCTGCTGGTCAACCTGAAGAATCAGGGGGATATGCTGGAGGAGGTCCAGCTGGAGCAGAAGACGCTGCTTGAAGCGGCACACACCAAAATGCGCGGCATGAAGTCGAAGGTGGCCATGAAGCGCTATAATGCTTTTGGAGAACGCGGTAATGACCTGAGTTTCTCGCTTGCCATTCTGGATGACAACCACAGCGGGATTGTGCTGAGCAGTCTGCACAACCGCGAGAACTCATATATCTATGCTAAGCCGATTGAACAGGGAGAGACCCCGTATGCTCTGTCACCGGAGGAGAAGGAAGTTATTGCTCTCGCGTTGCAGCAGATCTAGCATGCAGGTTCCACTGCTTCAAGGCAGAGTAGAGGCTGGATGAAATAATATCCGACAAGCGCATCACCAGGCTTAATCTGGTGTTCTGCAATACGAAATATTCCATGAATCCTCCCACATTAACGATGCCGGTCAAATGGATATCGCCAACGGGGGGAAGCTGCTTGTTGACCCCTGCGCCAGGACGCAGCGGACCTTCAACCACCTGAATGCAGCCGACGCTGGTGGACTGGCCGAGGCAGGCGTCAATGGCGATGATGAACGGGTTGGCATGCTTTTGGTACACAAGGCTAACTGTCTCTTCCAGGTTAATGGCATGTACCGGCTCCTCCAGCGTTCCGTAGAGATGGAACAGCGGGCTGTGAAAGCGGGCCAGTGTCGTGCCGACCAGGGGGCCAAGAGAATCGCCGGTCGAGCGGTCCGTGCCCACGCAGATAATGACAATGGGCGTATCCGGACGGGTGCGCGAAAAGTGGAACAGCAGACGGTGGGTAATGGCAGAATAGATATTGGGGTCGGCATGTGATATTTTTAAACAGGATGGTTCTTGCAGCGGTGGAGCTTTGGAAGAGAAATTCATATAATCGTCCTTTCTGAGGCGGCGACTGCAAATCACGGAAAATCAGCTGAAAAAGCAGTCAGGCTGCCAGGCTGCTGATTATGCAAGGCTTACGTCCGCGGGAGCGTGTTCTGATGATCCTAGTATATGGATGGAAGTGGTTTTTTATACTATGGCGGCAATAGATAGGACCAATAGCCCAGAGGAGGCGTGGAGTGTGGAGGAGGAACTGCTGCTAGCGTTTGATTCGACCCAGCAGGCGCTGCGCGCCGAGATGCTGCTTGAATATGCGGAGATTGAAATCGATATCTTCCCTACGCCCAAGGAGATCACCGCCGGCTGTGCGATGTCGATCCAATTCTACCGGAGTGCGCTGGATGAGGTAAGGGTCCTGGTCGAAGAGCAGAACGTAGAGATCCGGGGGATCTTCGCCAAGGCCGTTGAGGGTGCAGGGTATGTGGAAATAACGGAGAAGGAGGGGTTCGATGATTAACAGCTTACTGGCGGCCGACGGCGTTGACGGTGTTGTTAATGATGCCGTCCGCTTCAAAGATAAATTATGGGACTGGTTCACCAATACTGATATGTGGGCCGCGGTCCTTTTTTCGGGAATCAGAATTCTCATAATTTTCATTCTGACCCGGGTGATTATCAAGGTGGTCTCCAATGTGATTGACCGGTCGCTTGAGCGGGAGACGAGGGGGAGGGCATTAGTCAATAACCGGCGCTTCTCCACGGTCGGCGGACTGATGAAGAATGTGGTTACCTTCTTCTGTAACTTCACCATGATTCTGCTGGTTCTGTCGGAGTTCAACTTCGATCTGAAGCCGCTGCTCGCCGGAGCAGGGGTAGTCGGGCTGGCTATAGGGTTCGGCGCACAAAGTTTGGTCAAAGATGTGATTACGGGCTTCTTTATTATTTTTGAGGACCAGTTTGCAGTCGGGGATGTTATCCAGAGCGGAACCTATAAGGGAACGGTAGAGATGATTGGCCTGAGGACGACCAGACTGTTAAGTGCTACGGGCGAGGTACACATCATTCCTAACGGCACGATTGTTAATGTGACGAATTATTCGCTGGCGAATGCACTGGCTGTAGTAGATGTTCCGGTTAAAATCGAACGCGGGCTCGAAGCCACCCTGGCACTGATCGGCGAGGCGCTTCAGGGCATCGAGGAACGCAGCTCCAGTGTCATTGCCTACCCTAATATTCTGGGAATCCAGTCGATGAGCACCTCAGAGTATGTCATCCGCATAGCGGCGAATTGCCTGCCTAATGCCAGAGACGCTGCCGAGCGGCAGATTCAGAATGATATCAAGCATGCTCTGGAGAAGCAGAGCGCCCTGGAGGCTGCTAAGGCCGAGCAGGAGGCGCGTGAGCAGGCGGAGAGGGAGGCAAGAGAGGCTGAGGCGGCCCGTGAGCAGGAACGCATAGAGGAAGCCCGTAGAGCCCGTGAGGAGCAAGAGGCCAGCCCAAGAAGGCAGGCAGCTGCTGCGCAAGAGGCAGAGGAGGGGGAAGAGTAATGGAACGCAAGGTATTCGGGCTGGGTGATATTGTGCAGATGAAGAAGCAGCATCCCTGCGGAAGTAACGAGATGGAGATTATCCGTATGGGGATGGATATCCGGATTAAGTGCACCGGCTGTCAGCACAGTGTCCTCATTCCCCGCGCCAAATTCGAAAAGAATCTGAAGAAGGTCCTGCATTCAGCGGATAGTGGAGCGGAGAATAATTAAGCTGGCGCAGGAAGCGAAACGCAAATGAATAACGCTTGCAATTGTGCGATTAGCATGATATGATAATTCTTGCTGCGGAGAGGTACCCAAGAGGCCCAAGGGGGCTGACTCGAAATCAGTTAGGCGTGTCAAAGCGTGCGTGGGTTCGAATCCCACCCTCTCCGCCACTTCAGCAATTATATTCTTAATTTATGAGACCTCCGTTCTGATACGGGGGCTTTTTTGTGTCTGTATACGCAAAAAGAGAGACCTTCGCAGGTCTCTCTTCCAGAGGCAGTACATCAATGACGTTCGGAAATCTCTGTCTATAGCTACTACTGTGATTGGGTAATGCCAAAGCTGTTACTCCTTTTTACAGAGCCAGCTTCACTCTCCCCGGGTACGATAGCTGCTGAATTCAGAATCCCTGTGATCGTGTTCGTCTGCGACGTTCAACGGAACCACACCTCTCTTTTGTACTGCCTGGGTCTAGTATGCGCAGCCTTCAAGGTTTTATACCTGGCTGCTGAAATTAATGGACACGGGCCTTCTCGACTTTTTTCCACTTGCGGTTCTGGTTGCTGGTCTCCGGGAAGGTGTCGCCTTTCTCCATTGTAATCCGCTTCGGATTCTGAATCTCCGTGTGGAAGCTCCGCGCTTCGCCTACCTCGGTGTAAACGCCCGGGTTGGGGGCTTTGTCGCCCTTTTCATACTCCGTCTGTTCGCCCATTGGTGAATAACCTCCTGTAATCGAATGATGAAGCTGTTATATTGTGGCCTTGACGATGAGGGATTACTCAGAGGTTCTTACGGAATCCGCCAACATTTTTTGGGGGTCCAGCATCTGGTACGTATTAATAAAACTTGCAATCCTCTGCTGGGTTTGGTATATTGATTTGGTGCGAGTCTATGTTTGTGCTCGTTCCTTGCTCCTGACCTGATCAGGGGCCGCAGACCATAAGGAGGTGAAAATTATGCGCAAATATGAAGTCATGTACATTATTCGTCCTGACATTGAACAAGAAGCCGTTCAAGCAGCAGTCGAAAAATTCCAAGGCATCATCTCCAACGGCGGAGAAATTACAAAGCACGATGTGCAAGGTAAACGCCGTCTTGCGTATGAGATCAAGAAACATCGTGATGGCGTTTTTGTTTTGGTTAACTTCAATGCAGAACCTGCAGTAGTTACTGAGCTTGAGCGTATCATGAAGATTTCTGACGAAGTAATTCGTTATCTCATTACGAACGACGTTGCCTAAGATATTGACAAGCTTTGTAACGAATCGCGCTATTAAGGAGGGGACCTAATTGTTGAACCGTATCATTCTGATCGGTCGGTTGACCCGTGACCCGGAACTTCGTTATACTCCTGCTGGTGTTGCCGTAACACAGTTTACGCTTGCCGTAGACCGTAACTTTACGGGCCAGAATGGTGAACGCGAGGCGGACTTTATCCCGGTAGTAACCTGGAGACAGCTGGCTGAGACCTGTGCCAATTATTTGCGCAAAGGAAGACTGGCAGCCGTGGAAGGACGCATCCAAGTACGGAATTACGAGAATAACGAAGGCAAACGTGTATACGTTACTGAAGTTATTGCCGATAATGTCCGTTTCCTGGAATCCGCGCAGAGCCGTGAAGGCGGAAATGCATCAAGTGGTGGAAGTATGCCTGAAGAGCCAGCCTTCGGTGGCGGCGGTAACGGCGGGAACAGTGCTCGCGGAAATGGCAACAACAATAATTTCTCGCGTAACAACAATACCCAAGATCCTTTTTCGGGCGATGGAAAACCGATCGATATATCGGACGATGATTTGCCATTTTAATAAGGAAGGACTGAACTGAACATGGCTTTCAAACCAAGAGAAGGTGCGGACAACGACAAAAGACCGGCACGTCGTGGTGGACGCAACAAGCGTAAAAAAGTGTGCTATTTCACTGTGAACAAGATTACTCACATTGATTATAAAGACACTGAGCTTCTTAAGAAGTTCATCAGCGAACGCGGAAAGATCTTGCCGCGTCGTGTAACGGGTACAAGTGCAAAATACCAACGCGCTCTGACTATTGCTGTAAAGCGCTCGCGTCAAATCGCGCTGCTGCCTTACACAACAGAATAGGACGTTTTATGAAGCAGCCGGCTTAGCCGGCTGCTTTTTGTATGGGATAACCCATAATTGACAAACGGATTCGATGTGTAGTAAATTACAGGTATCCTATAACTAAAGGGGAAATTTTGATGTTGGTGAGCGTTCTTAACTAAGCAATTTCATATCGTTCCGGCTGTTAGCCGCCGCATGCTCTGATTTTGCCGGGGGCATGTCTTGTTGGAGTCTGTCCTGATGACATCTCTGACTGAGTAGACTGCGGGCTGCTGGAATGAATGATTTAGTTAAGAACACACGCGAAGCGTCATGATGGCCTCTTGATCCGGCTATTGTTCTCTTTGTGATTAACCGTGCTCTTGCAGCACGGTTTTTTCTGTTTTCAGGTGTCCTCCCGAAAGAGCCGGGACTCTGAGGCCAAAGAGAAGCAGCAGCAAAAAGAGGGCGAAGACTGCCGTGGTGGCGGTTCTTTGCCCTCTTTTTGCGTTATGCGCAGTGGATTGGGATAAGAAATATACTTGTATACAAGGAGGAACTCAAGTTGAATCTGCAAAGTCTGCACACATTGGAATATGAGACGATTAAGCAAGAATTGCTACGTCATGCGGTATCTTATGAGGGAAGAAGGGTTGTCAGAGAGCTTCAGCCAATGATCTACCTGCCGGCGATACACCGGGCGCTTGAGGAGGCGCAAGAAGCGAAGGAGCTGCTGGAGCGCGGAGCCAGTGTGCCGATTCCCTCGCTGGAGGGCATTGAATGGGTGCTGTCACTGCTCGGGACCGGCTATATGTACAATGAGCAGGATTTCACCGCAGTCTCGCTGTTTCTGAACAGCTGCGGACAGCTCAGGAAATACATGGCCGCGAAGGAGCAGATAGCGCCGCGCATCGCCGCTTACGGGGCATCCCTTCAGGAGCTGAATGGGGTTCGGGACGAGATAGAACGGTGTATCCGGCTGGGCGTCATTGATGACCACGCCAGCAAAGGACTGGAACGGGTCCGCAAACGGCTGGCAGTCGCCAAGGAGCGCCTGCACCGGAAGCTGGAGAGTATCATGAACCGCCACAAATCCATTTTACAGGAAAGTCTGGTCAGTATGCGCGGCGGGCGGTATGTCATTCCGGTGAAACGGGAGTATCACAAGCAAATTAGGGGCTCGGTGCTGGACCAGTCCACCAGCGGGCAGACGGTATTCGTGGAGCCGGATGAGGTGGCCTCGTTACAGGGAGAGATCGAGCTCCTGACTGCTGACGAGGCCCGCGAGGAAGGAATAATCCTGAGTATGCTGACAGGGCTGATAGAGCAGGAGCAGGCCGCTATCCGGCTTAATATTGAGGTGACGGGCATGTATGACTTTATTTTCGCCAAAGGGAAGGTTGCCCGGGTAATGGATGCGGGGCCGGTTGCTCTGAACGAACGCGGTTATGTAAGGATGAATGGAGGCCGTCACCCCCTGCTGAAGGATATGGTGCCGGTCAGTCTGGAGCTGGGTCAGGGGTATAAATCGCTGATCGTGACCGGGCCAAATACAGGCGGCAAGACGGTTGTGCTCAAAACCCTGGGTCTGCTCGTATTAATGGCACAGTCCGGCCTGCTGGTACCGGTTGATCCCGGCAGTGACTTCGCGGTCTTCACTAATGTAATGAGCGTTATCGGAGACGGACAGAGCCTGACACAGTCCCTAAGCACCTTCTCGGCACAGATGAAGAGTATTGAAGGAATGCTCTATGATGCCGGCAGAGGCGTGCTGCTGCTGATTGATGAGCTGGCTGCCGGCACAGACCCTGGTGAAGGGTTCGCGCTGTCCATCGCGATTCTGGAGGAGTTGAACCGGAAGGGGGCTAATATCGTGGTAACGACCCACTTCAATGAGCTGAAGGCCTTCGCGGCGGCAACGGCAGGCTTTGAGAATGCACGGATGGAGTTCGATAAGAACACGCTACAGCCGCTGTATAAGCTAACGATTGGCGAAGCTGGAGAGAGCTACGCGCTGCAGATCGCCGAGAAGCTGGGTATTGTCCATTCCGTTATCGAGCGGGCCAAACAGCTTGTGACAGAGCAGCAGGGACACAGAGGCGGCCACAGCCCGTGGAAGGACGCTATCAGAGCTGCTGAGAGGGCTAAAGCAGCGGAGGCTGAAATAACTGCAAAAGCGGATAGAACGGCTAAAGGACTGAAGGGAAACGGTGCACCACAGGAGGCACACACACCGGTACCTGAATTTGCGGTAGGGGATGCTGTCTATGTCAGCTCTCTGGGGCGCACTGGAATTGTCTATGAGAAGAAGGACAGCCGGGGGAGGGTCGGAGTGATGATTCAGAAGCAGAAGCTGAGCATTAACCATAAGCGGCTGAAGCCTTATCTGTCCAAGGAGGAGCTGTATCCTGAGGATTATGATTTTGATATTATTTTTGAGAGCAAGGAGACCCGGAAGAAGCGTAAGCTGATGCGGAAAAAGCATGTGGAGGGCCTGAGCATCATCCATCCGGGAGAGGAAAATTAAGGCGCTGCTATAGCTGAAGTCTGCCCGTTAGGGCAGGCTTTTTTCAACATCGGAAGGGTTCTGGGCTGCCCCGAAATAAATTAAAGACTTCACTTTACAGTGAATATTGTATATCCTCTATAATGTGGAATAATTATTTGTCCATAATCTGCATAATAGGCATTACAGTAAAATCTAGTGTAGAAACCGCTTACATTACTGTGTGATCCAACCCGGGAGGGAAGAAATATATGTCAAACCGACTCATCGGCAGACTGATGCTACCGCTTGCGCTCTTGGTGGCATTGTCGGCATGCAGCGGGCCAAGCCCGGCCGTCAAGAATGTTGTGGCGCGCCTTAGCCAAACAGCCGATGAACCCGTTACAGGCGGGACTGTGACCTTCGGCTACCCGTCCGCTTTTCAAGGGATCTTTGAACCGGCATTCTTCGAAGGAGAAGATGATTCCAATGTGCTGGAGTTCACCACTGAGGCGATGTTCACTGTGAAGGATGATTTGTCCACCGCTCCTAATATCGCCAGCTGGCAGGAGTCCGAGGATCATACGGTGTTCACATTCAACATTAAGCCCGGGGTCCGCTGGCATAACGGGGATGAGCTGACCGTGGAGGATTGGAAGTTTGCTCTGGAGACTATCGCCAGCCCGGAGTATACGGGTTCCAGATATTATAGCGTTGAGATGATCAAGGGCGCAGAAGCGTACCACCAGGGCCAGGCTAAGGAAATTACAGGGCTTAAGGTGATGGACCCGTATACGCTGCGCATTACAATGAATTCAGCACGTGTGAACGTGATTGATAATCTGTGGGCCTACCCGATGAACAAGCGATACTTCGCGGGAGTGGCAGTTAAGGATATGCTGGACAGCGATCAGGTGCGCAAGCGGCCAATTGGCACGGGTCCGTTCATGGTAACCAGCATTGTGCCGGGCCAGACGGTGGAAATGAAACGGTTCGATAATTATTACAAGGGCGGAGCGCTTCTGGACGGGATTACTTATAAGGCGATCGACAGCAAGGATATTACCTCTCTGCTTGAAGCAGGAACTGTCGATATGGCGGCTTTGCCGCGTGATGCCTATGAGGCCGCAGGGCAATTGGATAACGTAGAGATTAGGGTCACACCAGGAATGTCGTTTGAATATATCGGGTTCAAGTTTGGACACTGGGATGAGACAGACGGTCAGGTGGTAATGGATAATCCCAAGTTCAAGGATAAACGACTGCGTAAGGCAATGTATTATGCACTTGACCGGCAAGGGATTCTAGATAAATATTCCTATGGTCTTGGGACGCTTATCGAGACACCTATCCCCAGCTCCAGCTGGGCCAAGATCGCGGATGAGGAGATCGACACCTATCCCTATTCTCCGGAAAAGGCTGGGCAGCTGCTGGATGAGGCCGGGTATCTGGATCTAGACGGGGATGGACTCCGCGAAGATCCCGGCGGCAAGAAGCTCGTTATTCACTATGATGCGATGAGCGGCAGCAAGACAGCTGAGGCCCGGACGGCAGCCATTCTCCAGAATTGGCGTGATGTCGGGCTGGATGTGCGGCTCAGCGGAGGAAGCCTCAAGGAGCTGAATACCTTTTATGAAGCTGTGGAGTCGGATGATCCGGCAGTGGAGCTGTTCAACGGCGTGTGGGGACTGGCCAGCGACCCTGATCCTTCGGGCTTATGGCGCGCTACCGATTCGTGGAATTACCCCCGGTGGACGTCGAAGCGCAGTGAGGACCTGATCCGGGAAGGGGTTAGCCTGAAGGCGTATGATAAGGACTTCCGGAAGGAAATCTATTATGAATGGCAGAAGCTGATCAATGATGAGGTTCCAATGATCTTTTTCGCTGAACGCTCGGATATTACTGCGGTGAATAAGCGTCTGCAGGGGGTAACAATGAACGCTTTAAGCAATATCATCAATCCGCAGAGCTGGTGGATTAAGGATACTGAATAGGCTAAGAGGACGGTCTGATCTGCTGTGTTAAGTGGCTGAACAGACTGTCTTTTTTTATTTTTTTTGGCTGAAAAAGAATCAAAACGCCGTTTGCTGCGTCATATACTTTATGGAATATAAGCGGCCTAAGTGTCAAAGTTGTCGTTATTTGTTGTTTCTTTTTAGTGGTGAAGTGATTACAATAGAAATATTGTTTATGTGTCAAAGCCGTTTTCCAGGTTTATTCTACAATTAGAACGACCCGAATCCCGGAAAGGGGGAATAATACCATCTGAAGCAGGGCGGCGTACAGCAGCTAGAACAGCCCACTCATGACTGCCTTGGAAGCCCAGGCGGCCATTGTAAATAGATTACGTTCATAATATGTACATTCCACCATAAAGAAGGAATCAAAAATGATGAATAAGCTTAAAAAAATAAAAAAAAGATACATTGCGCTCATTCTGGTACTGGTGATTGCAGCCGGAGGGTTTCTGTTCCAGAAGCCGCTGGCTGTGCTGGCCTTCGACCTCTTTTTGTCCGATCAGGTAGAGACCAAGCTGGCAAACGAATCCTATGTGCCTCTGGAGAATAACACCAGCAAGACACCGACTTCCGTTAAGGCTGAACCGGTGGCACTCAAAAGCGATCCGTTCTCTCTGATGCTTCTTGGTACAGATCAGCGGAAGAATGAAACCGCACGCTCAGATACCATGATGTATGCGGTGATCCGGCCGGAGGATTATAAAATTCTGCTGATCTCCGTTCCCCGGGATACCTACACGGAAATTATCGGATACAAGGATAATAAGAAGGATAAAATTACACATGCGTATGCGTTCGGCGGGCAGCAAATGTCCAAGGACACACTGGAAGCGCTCCTCGGCCATGATATTCAATATTATGCCACCATTAACTTTCAGGGGCTGAAGGATGCTGTCGATGCCATTGGCGGTGTGCCGCTCCCGATCAAGAAGGATATTGTCAACAAAGGCAAAGACCATGAGAAATTCACCATTAAGGCCAATAAGTCGAATTATAGCGGCGAAGAGGCACTTAACTATACCCGCTACCGTGAGGATAGCGACTTCAACCGTACCAAACGTCAACAGGTCTTTATTGATGTCGTAGCGAATAAAATGTTATCGATCAGCCAGATCGGCAATATTCCTGAGCTGCTGGATATCATGGGCGACAACTTCAAAACGGATATTCAGCCCTCGATGATCATCAGTCTCGCCAAGAAGTTCATGGGCGGCAAGGACATGGATATCTCCAGCTTCACGGTGATGGGGGAAGGCAAACGGATGGACGGGGTCTACTACGATATAGTGAACGAAGAGGATCTGAATAAAGCCAAGGCGCTGATCGACAACTGGATGAACCCCAGCACACCGGTTGACCAGCTGATTGAGCCAGGCAAGGCCGGCAATGCGCTTGAGCCTTCGGCCACACCTGCAGTACAATAAGGATCAGAACCGATTTTCTTGACCCGTTATAAAAACAGCAGCCATTCCCTCAAGGTTAATGGCTGCTGTTTACTGTCTTCATGCTATAATGGAATGGAACTTATTGCTGAGGGCAGACGTATAACTACGGTGGGCTTTAGTGCAAGGAAGGTAAAGTAGCATTCCTTCGGAATTCTTTGAGGAGGATTAAGAGATGAACATTGCGTTTTTTTTACTTCCGAAGCAGGAGGTCGCATGTGTTACCATGGATTCGACGCTGCGGCAGACCCTGGAACGGATGGAGTTTCACCGCTATACAGCAGTGCCGATCCTGAACCGCAACGGAGAATATGCGGGAACGGTTACAGAAGGTGATTTGCTCTGGTATATGAAGGAGTCGGGCGGCGCGGTCACCTTTGAGAATGCTTCCAAATTTCTGCTTAAGGATGTCCCGCTGCGGATGAACAATCTGGCGGTCTCGATTGATGCGGATATGGAAGATCTGATTAATTTGGCCAAGGTCCAGAACTTTGTACCGGTGGTCGACGACATGAAGCGGTTCATCGGCATTGTACGCCGGAGCCAGATTATTGAATACTGCGAGAAATTTGTCTCACGGCAATCGCTCGAATCGTTATAAGGTACCAAGGCCTGTATTTCCGGCGAAGCGGAATGCGGGCCTTTTTTAAAAGATGGAAGGCGGTATTCAGGGCGGCAGGCGTCCGTGTGGCTCGGAAATTTTTATGCTATAATGGAGAATAATGCTTTTTGCCGGAGGTAGAGAGACAGTGCCCAATGTGCCGAAGGATCTGGATGTGGCCAAACGCGCCAAGGTAATTGAGTGGTTAAAGACGGAAGTTATTGATCAAGTCTCAAGGTTATTCAAAGCGCTGTGGGAAGGCAGTACCACCCGTGTCGGCGACAGTCTGGCCAGCCTGATTATGAGCTCGTACATCTTGGGGCGCAGACTCGGTATTCCTTATCGCGAGCTGGATGATTTACTGCTGGAGAAGCTGCGAAAGCACAGGCAGGAGGGCCATCAGCTCGAAGAATGGTACCAGGATATATCTGCATTAGAAGAACATATGCGTAAGAGGTGAATACTGTTGAAATTTCGCTGGACATCTGTGGCTTGGAGCGTAGCTTATCTGTTGCTGCTGTTATCCCTGTCAACCCCGCTGCTAATTATTACAACATTCTTTATGATTATTCCGGCCATAGTGCTCTTTACGACCCTTAACACCAAGCAGTTCATTCTGCATCTGTTACCGGTTCTGCTGATTGTGGGCCTGATTACCCCGATGTATATCCTGATTGCGGCTTATTTCTTAATCCCGGCCCTTGTGATGGGACGATGGTACAAGAAGCGTGCTTCAGCTATTTCTACACTGATTGCCGGTATGGTTGCTATACTAGCTGAATTCCTGCTGATCCTGCTGATCAGTACGACGTTCCTTAAGTTCAATTTGTACGACTACGTCTATGATGTTCTGAAGACCTATGCAGACTGGCTGGCAAGTATGGGGGCAAGCAATCCGCTGCTGTCCGAGATCGCCCTCTCCTCTGATCAGATTGGCCAGATGAGCTGGCTGACGATCCAGGCGATACCGATGACGCTGATCCTCAGTGCGTTCGTGATTGCGGTCATTACCCATTCCATTGTCCGCCCTATTCTGAACAGTATGGAATATGCGGTGCCTAAGCTGAAGCCGGCGCGGGAATGGAGACTGGCCAGATCGTTCATCTGGTATTATCTGCTTGGCGTCGTAATCAGCCTGCTGTTCGGCGGTGCCGACAGCGGCTTCATGCTAATGGTCTCGGCCAATCTGCTGCCGCTGCTGCAGATTGCGTTCAAGATCCAGACCATCGGCTTCCTCTTCTTCCTGGTGCATGAACGGAAGTGGAGCAAGATCATCGCTCTTCTGCTGGCAATCCCTGTTATTGCTCTGCCGGGATTCTGGATTATTGGTGTGGTGGACCTGGCGTTTCCGCTGCGGGAGCTTGTGAAGAAATCGAAACGATAGGGTGAGGGCTCATGCCAAAATTTCTGCAAAGACGCTGGCACGGCTATCATACCGTGTGGGCGTTCTTACTGCTGCTGGTCCTGATTATAGTAGTCAGTATCTATAACTGGGTCCTCGGTGTTGCCAGTCTCTTCCTGGCCGGCACATTGTGTTTCACCATGCTGCAGGCCGAGCTGTCGTTCCGCCGCAACCTTGTAGATTATATCAACGGCCTGTCCTTCCGCATCAAGCGGGTGGAGGGGGAGGCTGTAAGCATGCTTCCGCTCGGGATTATCCTGTACAGTGAGAGCCGGGCGGTGGAATGGCATAACCGGAATGCCGGCCAGATCTTCTCCCGCAAGTCGCTTGTGGGTGAAGATATGCAGGAGCTGATGCCGGAGGTTATGGCTTCTCTGCAGAATCTGCCGTCCAAGCGGGAACCGGTTAAGGAAGGGGTATTGAAGGAGCAGCGCCATGAGCTTACGGTGGATGACCGTTATTATGAGGTTGTAGTGATTCCAAGCGAACGGCTGCTGTATTTATTCGATATTACCGAGCTTGTGGTGTTGCGTGAGCGGTATGAGGAAGAGAAGCTGGCGATTGGAATTGTCATGATGGATAATCTGGATGAGGCCGCCCAGGGGATGGATGATCAGCAGCGTACTTCGCTAATCGCCAAGGTTGCCAGTGAGATTACCGAGTGGAGCAAGCAATTCGAGGTATATCTGCGCAGGTTGTCTTCCGAGCGGTACCTGATGCTGCTGAACCACCGCAGCCTTCAGGCCCTGGAGGAGAGCAGGTTCGTGGTGCTGGATGAGGTCCGTGAGATGACGGCAGACCTCAAGGTGCCGATGACGCTGAGCATAGGCCTTGCCTACGGCTCGGAATCGGCCAGTGAGCTGGGAGCGCTTGCCCAGTCGAGTCTGGACATGGCGCTCGGCAGAGGCGGGGACCAGGCCGCTGTGAAGGCGGGCCAGCGGCTCTCCTTCTACGGCGGCAAGACCAATGCCGCCGAGAAACGCACCCGCGTCCGGGCGCGGGTAATCGCCCACGCCCTGCGGGATCTGATGCAGGAGAGCGACCGGGTGCTGATTATGGGGCACCGGATACCGGATATTGACGCGGTGGGAGCGGCGATTGGCCTGCTTAAGGCGGCACAGATGTACAATGTGGAAGCCAGCATTGTGATGGAGACGCCGAATCCTTCGATTACCCGGATGTTGGAGGAGATCCGCAAGGATGAGGCGCTCTACAAGACCTTCATCACGCCAGAGCAGGCTCTCCAGATGATGACGGAGCATACGCTGCTCATTGTTGTGGATACACACAAGGCTTCCATGACTATGGAGCCGAGGCTGGTGCAGGTTGCCAGCCGGATTGTGGTGGTTGACCATCACCGCCGGGGTGAGGAGTTCATCAATGACGCTGTGCTCGTGTATCTGGAGCCGTATGCGTCATCGACCTGTGAGCTGGTGACGGAGCTGCTGCAGTACATTCATGACAAGATTAAGCTCAGCCCGCTGGAGGCCACGATGCTGCTGGCCGGGATCACGGTCGATACGAAGCATTTCGCGCTGCATACAGGCTCGCGGACCTTCGAGGCCGCCGGGTTCCTGCGCCGGGTCGGGGCGGATACGATTCTCATTCAGCGTATGCTGAAGGAGGATCTGCAGGAGTACATCTCGAAGGCGGAGATTATCAAGCATGCGCGCATGGTGTATGACCAGATAGCACTGGTGGTTACACAGCCCGGGATGAAGATCCCGCAGCTGCTGATCGCACAGACGGCGGATACGCTGCTAGGTATGACGAATGTGGTGGCGTCCTTCGTCATCAGTGAACGTCCTGACGGCCTGATCGGCATCAGCGCCCGTTCTCTGGGTCGGATGAATGTGCAGGTAGTCATGGAGAAGCTGGGCGGCGGCGGACATCTGTCCAACGCGGCTGTACAGCTTGAAGGAACAACCAAAGAAGCGGAAGCCAGACTGCTCGCAGTGCTGGCCGAAATTGAAGCGAAAGAGGGGTTATTTGAATGAAGGTCATATTCTTGAAGGATGTTAAGGGTCAAGGCAAGAAGGGGCAGGTTAAAGAGGTGTCGGAGGGCTATGCAGCCAATTTCCTGCTGCCGCGCGGGCTGGTTCGTCCGGCTACAGACGGTAATGTGAAGACACTGGAGAACCAGGCGGCAGCCGAACAGCGCCGCAAGGACCAGGAGAAGGAGGAAGCGGTACAGCTGGGCAAGAAGCTGGATGAGCTGACCCTGACTCTAAAGGCCAAAGCAGGCGAAGGCGGCCGTCTCTTCGGCGCTATTACCAGCAAGCAGATCGGCGAGACACTGGCAGCTACTCAGGGCATCGTCATCGACAAGCGCAAAATTGAGCTGAGCGATTCGATCCGCCATGTAGGCACGTTCCAGGCAACAGTTAAGCTGCATACTGAAGTAAAGGCTAACCTCACGGTTCAGGTAACGGAGGAGTAGGATGGGTGGAGATCTCTTTTTCGATCGGGTTCCCCCGCAGAATCTGGAGGCAGAACAGGCCGTACTGGGTGCAGTTCTACTGTCGGATGAGGCGTTAATTACCGCGATGGAGCGGGTGAATACCGAAGACTTCTACGACAAACCGCATCAGATGATATTTGAGGCGATGGTGCAGCTCGGAGAAGAGAGCCAGCCGATTGACCTGATTACATTGACATCCCGGCTCCAGGATAAGGGGGAGCTTGAGGATATCGGCGGTGTCAGCTATCTGGCGAAGCTGGCGCATGCGGTGCCGACTGCAGCCAACGTCGATTATTACGCCCAGATTATTGAAGAGAAGGCGATGCTGCGGCGGCTGATCCGCACAGCCACGCAGATTGTCAGCGAAGGCTATACCGGCGGCGAAGACGTAGGTATTATGCTGAGTGACGCCGAGCGGCGAATCCTGGAGATCTCGAACCGCCGCAGCGGCAGCGGGTTCATTGCCATCCGCGATGTGCTCATGCAGGTATTCGACCGGGTCGAGCTGCTCCATCAGAATAAAGGCGGAACCTCGGGGATTCCAACCGGGTTCGTTGACCTGGACCATATGACGAACGGCTTTCAGCGCAATGACTTGATTATTGTGGCGGCCCGTCCTTCCGTCGGGAAGACGGCCTTCGCTCTGAATATCGCGCAGAATGTGGCGGTGCGGGCGAAGGAGACGGTAGCCATCTTCAGTCTGGAAATGTCGGCGCCCCAGCTGGTTCAGCGTATGATCTGCGCAGAGGCCAATCTGGACGCCAATATTATGCGTACCGGTGATTTCAAGAGCGATGATGACTGGTCCAAGCTCACGATGGGCATCCAGTCGCTGTCCGAGTCCGAAATCTACATCGACGATACTCCGGGCATCACAGTTACCGATATCCGGGCGAAATGCCGCCGGCTCAAGAAGGAAAAGGGACTCGGAATGATTGTCATCGACTACCTGCAGCTGATCCAGGGCCGGGGCAAGGCCGGCGAGAACCGCCAGCAGGAGGTATCGGAAATCTCCCGTACCCTGAAGCAGATCGCCCGTGAGCTTGACGTTCCGGTTATTGCCTTGTCCCAGCTCAGCCGCGGTGTGGAGCAGCGCCAGGACAAACGGCCGATGATGAGTGACCTTCGTGAATCAGGCTCTATCGAGCAGGATGCCGATATCGTAGCCTTCTTGTACCGTGATGATTATTACAATCAGGATACCGAGAAGAAGAACATTATCGAAATTATTATTGCCAAGCAGCGTAACGGTCCGGTAGGGACGGTGGAGCTTGTGTTCCTCAAGAACTTCAACAAGTTCGTCAACTACGAGCGGGCCCATGCAGAACCGTTTGCAGGTTAGGCAAACTTCGCACAATACACGAACGATCGCACATTTCAGTCTGTGATCGTTCGTTTTTATTTGACTTTAAAAAGTGCCGCTGTTACACTGATTATTGTGCTTTGGCGGCCTGCCCGCCTGGTGTCCGGAGGGCTGCGTACAAGATGAAGCGCGTACAGAGCCCCTATGATAAGCGGAAAAATAATGGTGCTTGCTAGCACCTACGGAGGAATGTACATGTCAACGGTAGTCGTCGTGGGAACACAATGGGGAGACGAAGGCAAAGGCAAGATCACGGATTTTCTGGCGGAAAGTGCAGATGTGGTCGCCCGGTATCAAGGGGGTAACAATGCCGGTCACACGATTCTGATTGACGGAAAGAAGTTCAAGCTGAGCTTGATTCCATCTGGTGTATTTTATAAAGAGAAGACTTGTGTTATCGGCAACGGAATGGTCATTAACCCGGAAGCGCTGATCCAAGAAATTAATTATATTCATGACAATGGCTTCGATACGAAGAACCTGGTAATCAGCGATCGTGCGCATGTCATTATGCCTTATCATATGGTGCTGGATGCGCTTGAGGAAGACCGCAAAGGCCCGAACAAAATCGGTACAACACGCAAGGGGATCGGCCCGTGCTACATGGATAAGGCTGCCCGTAACGGCATCCGGATTGCTGATCTGATGGACGCTGAGGAATTCGAGCTGAGACTTCGTCCATTGATGGAAGAGAAGAATCAGGTGATCACTCAGGTATACGGCGCTGAGCCGCTGAATGTGGAAGAGATTCTGACCAAATATCTGGAGTATGCAGAAGTGCTGCGCGGCTATGTAACCGATACTTCGGTGGTACTGAATGATGCGATTGATGCGGATTCCCGGGTGCTGTTCGAAGGTGCGCAGGGCGTGATGCTCGATATCGACCAGGGAACTTATCCGTTCGTTACTTCATCGAATCCTTCGGCTGGCGGCGTCTGCATCGGTTCGGGCGTGGGTCCGTCCAAGATCAAGCAGGTTATCGGTGTGGCGAAGTCTTATACTACCCGCGTAGGAGACGGCCCGTTCCCTACAGAGCTGAACGATGCGACCGGTGATTATATCCGCGAGACCGGGCATGAGTACGGAACCGTAACCGGACGCGCCCGCCGCGTGGGCTGGTTCGACAGTGTGGTTGTGCGTCACGCCCGCCGCGTCAGCGGAATCACCGGCCTGTCGCTGAACTCGCTGGATGTCCTGAGCGGTCTTGAGACTGTGAAGATCTGCACCGGCTACAAGTACCGAGGAGATATTATCACACATTACCCGGCAAGCCTGAAAATGCTGGCAGAGTGTGAAGCGGTCTACGAGGAGCTTCCAGGCTGGAGCGAAGACATCACTGGGGCGAAGACGCTGGAGGATCTGCCGGCCAACACACGCAAATACGTGGAACGTGTATCGGAGCTGACGGGGATTCCGATCTCGATCTTCTCTGTGGGCCGCAACCGTGAACAGACTAATCAAGTACTGCCAATCTATATCTAGACTGAAGCAGAACTAAATAGATACGTATAGGAGCAGGGGCCTCGGTGAGGCTCCTGTTTTTGTTTTGTCAGGATTATTGATCAGCAGGTAATCAGCTTTAATGTGCTTCGGGGACGTTTCCCGGACGTTGTTCTAGTCAATACTGTGAGAATGGGATCATAGCGAACCGATTCTTCTGAGGTTGAATAGAGCAGGGTGTAAGGGAGTGATGTTGGTGAAAATAGTGAAGCGTGCGCTGAGCATCTGCCTGATTGTGGTGCTGGCGAGCGGCCTGTCCATGCTGACAACGGCCTATGTGGTGAATACGTATATCCAGTCGGTGCTGGCCAGCTTCGATATCAAGCTGGACGGGCCGGGGCCGGGAATCGGCGGCTTCGTGAAGAGTCTGACCGGTATGGGAGGCAGCGGGGCTGCCCCCAAGGAGAATTCCAAAGCGGCCTCAAACGAGACTAAAAACTCCACTAAGGAGGCTGATTCAAGCAAGACGGAGGTAGAGAAGAAGGACAGCAGTGGCGGAAAAGCCGGGAATCTTCAAGAGAAATCGGTAGACGAGACGGTGCCCGATAATGCACTGCCTGTGATGGGACAAGCCGCTTCGGGAGAAGAACAGAGTGAGCAGGGGCTGGACCAGAATCTGGTAATGACGCCGGAGGCTATGAATGATCTAAAGGAGAACCTGCCCGCTAATGCGAAATCCAATATCTTCAATATTTTGATGAATAAGCTTCCCCAGGAGGAGATGATCAAGATCTCCGCTGCCCTGGAGGGCGGCTTGACAGAGAGCGAAGTAACGGAACTGCAGGGTATCATTGCGAAGTACGTAGATGAGAATGAGTATAAGGCGCTGATGAAAATGCTTACACCAGATAGCGGAGGGACGAATCAGAATTAAGAATTGTCATTTTTTGGACAAGATTTGGCTGTTTAAAACGCATATTTTGGGAATAAACCCGCGAAATTGGCGGGTTTTGCTATGGGAGCAAAGTTGAAATTTTTCTTCAGGCTATGGTACAGTAAAAAAGGACTAATAAGGGTTAATATTTTGTAACCTTTTTCGTATGCGTCATACAGTCATATTCGTACTCATGCAAATCGGATGCGCGAAGCATATACATTCTTGTTTTTACAGCCGAAAGGGAGAGTTTCATGAAAGGATTTAAGTTTATACGCCGGATGGGGAACCTGCGGAACCGTGCAGAAGCATCCGCAGGATCTGGTGCTGCAGGTGAACAAGGTAAGGATGCAATAACTTCGGGTGAACCCCGTGTCTTTCAGCCGGAGATGAAATCCCGCCGCCGGCGTTCATGGATACTGGCTTCTGCCGGTCTGGTTCTGCTGACCACCTTCCTGGTGGGGGCACAGAAGAAGCAGGTAGCAGCGAATACAGTAACCTATTACAAAGTGCTGGTGAACGGTGAGGAGATTGGAGCGCTGAACCAGCAGGCGGATTTGAACAAGCTGTTCGAGGAGAAGAGACGGGAATATCAGCTCAAGTATCCTGACTCTGTGATGGTCCTACAGACCGGCGGTATTACGACCGAGGCCCAGCGGGCTTACAAGCCGGAGATTAACAGCGAGGCTACACTGGACAAGCTGGATGGTATGCTCAAGGCTTATGCCGTAGGCGTACAACTGGCTGTGGATGGGGAACCACTCGGGATTGTGAAGGATCAGGAGACGGCGGCGGCGGTGCTTCAGGCCGTTAAGGCGCATTACGCTCCGCAGAAGGCGGCAGCTCCGGGTGCGAAGCTGAAGAAGACAGCGGCCAAGGCGGGAGCGGCTGGTTCAGCCGCCAATGATCAGGTGGAGTCAGTCAAGATCCGGGAGAAAGTTAATATTGTTCCGGTGAAGGCCGATCCCAATAAGGTGCTTAGTGTAGAAGAGGCAGTGAAGGTGCTGACCGAAGGCAGGGAGGCGCCGCTGCGCTATGCGGTTCAAGAAGGCGACACAGTCTCCGCTATTGCTTCCCGGTTCAATATCACTCAGGCGGAGATTTTCCGCAATAATCCCGAGGTGAAGGAGCTTAGTCTGCAGATTGGGGATGAATTGCAGCTAACGGTGCCACAGCCTGACCTAACGGTCGTGACCGTAGAACAGGTAACTGAAGAGGTGGTCACGGAGCCTGAGGTTATTATCCGCAAGAGTGACCAGCTGCCGGCAGGCAAGCGGAAGGTAGTCCGCCCCGGACAAACCGGGCTCAAAACGATGAAGTACAGGCTGACCAAAGAGAACGGACAGGTGGTTCAGGAGGAGTGGCTGGGCCAGAGCGTAGTGAAGGCTTCTCTGCCTGAAGTGGTCTATTCCGGCACCAAGGTTGTAGGTGAAGGAACAGGAATGTTCGCCTGGCCGGTTAGCGGAGCGATGATCTCCAGCAGCTACGGCGAGCGCTGGGGACGCACACACAAGGGAGTCGATCTGGTATCGGGCAACCGCACGATCAAGGCTGCGGACGCTGGGACGGTCAGCTTCGCCGGTGTGCAGAACGGGTACGGCAATGTGGTGATCGTTAACCATAACAACGGATACGTTACGTACTATGGGCATTTAAGCAGTATTTCGGTCTCTACCGGACAGAAGCTGGGACAGGGCAGCCCCATCGGAATTATGGGCAGCACCGGGCGCTCGACGGGGACGCATCTGCATTTCGAGATCCGCAAGAACGGGACGGCCATCAATCCAATGAAATACCTGAAGTAATGGATAAGAGCTAGACCACCATTCTATAATTCTTCTCTGCCGTCCGGATTATTTCGGGCGGTTTTTATTTCTCTTTGAACTGGCATCTTATATAGATGTGACGCTAAGGCAGGTATGTTAAAATAAAGGAATCAGGGTTTCGAGTATCGTTAGAAAGGTGAAGCTGAGCATATGCAAATGGGAACGATTCTTGTAGTGGATGATGAACAACCTATTGCTGATATATTGAAATTCAATCTGGAAAAAGAGGGCTACGAGGTCATCTGCGCCTTCGACGGCAACAGTGCGGTGGAGCTGGCTCTGTCCAAACGCCCCGATCTGATGCTGCTGGATCTCATGCTGCCCGGCAAGGACGGAATGGATGTCTGCCGTGAGGTGCGCTCTGCCCATCTGGATATTCCTATCATTATGCTTACCGCCAAGGATGGGGAGATTGATAAAGTGCTGGGTCTGGAGCTTGGTGCGGATGATTATGTGACCAAGCCGTTCAGTACACGTGAGCTGCTGGCCAGGGTTAAGGCCCAAATGCGGCGCCAGCATAAGCCGTCCCCGTCGGAAGCGCCGAGTGAGACAGTGGAGAGCAAGCAGGGTGTCTATCATTTCGGATTATTCATTGATACGGATATGTACATGGTCTACAAGGATAGTGAGCCGCTGGATCTGACACATCGTGAATATGAGCTGCTCTATTATATGATCCGCCATGCGGGCAAGGTAATGACCCGGGAGCATCTGCTGCAGGCTGTGTGGGGCTTCGAATATTTCGGCGATGTGCGGACGGTGGATGTGACCATCCGCCGGCTCAGAGAAAAAATTGAGGAGAATCCCAGCAAGCCGGAGTATATTCATACCCGGCGCGGACTCGGTTATTTGATGCATAGCCCCAAAAACGGAGGGTTGTAATGAAGGCACTGTCCTTTTTCCGGACGATTCAGGCCAGGCTTATCGTAATCTACGTGCTGCTGATTCTGATTGCGATGCAGCTGATCGGCGTATACTTTGTCAGCTCGATGAAGAACTCGCTGACGGATAACTTCACCAAGGACCTGAAGGCCCGCGCCGAGATGCTCTCGATCCTCACCGCTGACAAATTCGGCAGTGAGACAGGGACAGCCGATGAGGAGTCGGCGGTGGAGAGCCTGCGCGGCATGGTGAATAATCTGTATATCAATGGTGCAGAAATTCAGGTGCTGGATGCGAGCGGCAAGATTATTACCACCTCGATCCCTTCACAGAATGACTATGTCGGCCAGCGGAACACGCAGACCGTGGTCAGCCGCGCCTTGCAGGGGATCAGCGATAATGAGGAATATATCATCGCTGATGATAATGTGCGTAAGAAGGTAGTGGCGAAGCCGGTAATTTCCGGTGATAAGGTGGTAGGCGCCATCTATATAGCTGCCGATATGAAAGACTTATATGCCACCATGAGCCGGATTAACAGTGTGTTCCTCTCGGGGCTGCTGCTGGCGCTGGCGTTGACGGCCGTACTGGGTGTCATTCTGGCCCATACGATCACACATCCGATTAAGGAGATGACCAAGCATGCCACGGCTGTGGCCGAAGGGCGCTTCAACCGGAAGGTTCCTGTGTTCGGCAATGATGAGATTGGCCAGCTGAGCCAGGCCTTCAACTATATGACGGACCGGCTGCGCGAGGCGCTGCTGCAGAACGAAGAGGAGAAGGAGAAGCTGTCGTCCATTCTCGCCAATATGAGTGACGGTGTCGTAGCCACAGACGAGAGCGGCGCGGTGATTCTGATGAATACACGCGCTGCCCTGATGCTGGGCGCGGAAGGACCGCTTCCGGCAGGAGCCTCGCTTGGCGGGCTGCTGGGGCTGGAGCCTGAGCAGTCTGTCTCGGTGACCCAGGGCGTTCCCCAGTCTGCTATGCTCCATCTGTCTCCTATGGTCGGCGAGGATCCCAATATTGTGCGGGTGACCTTCACCCCGATTCACCGCCGCGAAGGCGGACGGATCGCCGGGACGATTGCGGTGCTGCAGGATGTTACGGAGCAGGAGAATCTGGAGGAGTCCCGCCGGGAGTTCGTGGCGAATGTGTCGCATGAGCTGCGGACGCCGCTTACGACGATCAAGAGCTATGCGGAGGCGCTGGATGACGGAGCACTTGAAGATCCGCAGCTCGCCGTGCGGTTCGTCGGCGTTATCCGTAATGAGACGGAGCGCATGATCCGGCTGGTTACGGATCTGCTGCATCTGTCGCGGCTTGATTCTAAGGAATCCAGCCTGCGCATCCAGCAGACGGATATCACCGAGATGCTGGAGGATGTGGCGGACCGCTTCTCCTTCCAGATCCGCCAGAAGCGGATTCACATCAGCACCAGGGTGCGTAAGGATGTCGCTACAGCCTGGCTGGACCGCGACCAGATTGATCAGGTGCTGGGCAATCTGGTCTCCAATGCCCTCAAGTATACGCCAGAGGGCGGGACAATCCAGCTGGAGGCGCATAAGAGCGAGGACGGCATGCTGGCCGTGTCTGTCCGCGACTCCGGTATAGGGATTCCGAAGAAGGATATTGAGCGCATCTTTGAACGCTTCTACCGGGTGGATAAGGCACGCTCGCGGAACATGGGCGGAACAGGTCTGGGGCTGTCCATTGCCCGGGAAATTGTCAAAGCCCACGGCGGCTCCATCTCCCTGCAATCGGAGCTGAATGAGGGCTCGCTGGTCACATTCACACTGCCTTTGATGAAGCAAAGGGGGAGTGGGGCGTGAAGGAGAGAATCAAGTCATGGATGCTGGTCCTGCTTATACTCGGAAGTCTCGTGGAGAGCTATTACCTGATCTACAGGCTGCCCGGCAGTGATTCGGCAGTGTTGTCGAAGACCTTATATGTGAAGACGGATAATATGGGACTGAAGGAAAAGGTGGAGAACCTGCTCTACCCCGATAAAATGATTATTCATATGGGCGGGGATAAGCATACACTATTCTACCCCAGCTCCACCTTCTATAATCTGATTATGAACCGCCTGAAGGGACGCAGCTTCGAGAGCTTCCAGCGGCGGTCCGTACAGGATTTCGACTGGGACAAGATCCGCAGCGAGAATCCGGGCATTGAGCTGTCGTTCGGGGCAGGCATTCCGGTAACGCTGCTGCAGCGGGTCATGCAGATCTCGCCGGATTCGCTGTTCGAGGGGGAGAGCATTGACCGGATCTGGATCTACAATATCAAAAATGACTCCAAAGCCCATGTCATCTTCTTCAGCACACGCGGGGATATTGTGTACGAGGCGGCTAAGGCCGATCTTACGGTTCAGGATGTGCAGCAGCATGTGGACTTCGGCAAGAATCTGACTCTGTATACAGCTGTGAACGGTGAGTATTATGTCCCTGAGGCGGATGTACCGCTGGTTAAAGTCGTGATGCCTGCGGGTATGTATACCATTGAGCAAATGCAAAGCAATTTGTTCTTCGATGCAGGCAATACAAGATACATTCCTGAGAAGGACGGTTCCAAAATTTACACGGACAGCAAACGCAGCCTGCAGGTGGACCAGGAGCAGAACTGGATGAGTTATAGCGACCCGGCTGCACTTCCGGATGGCGACAGCACACCGGCAAAGGATGCGCTGGAGGCGGTGGAATTCGTCAATAACCATGGCGGCTGGAACGGAACCTACAGGCTGGCTGCTACGGAGGAGGGCCGGCAGGACCGCAAGGTTTCTTTTCAACAATATTATGGCGCTTATCCGTCCGGCTCCTATCCGATCATGAGCAATCCGCAGCTTCAGTATGGCGTAATTCATCTGGAGCTCCAGCAGGGAACGGTCTCTTCCTATGAGCGCTCCCTGATGTATACGAATGAGGACAAGTCTGAGAAGACCATTGTCGAGCTACCCGGCGGCGAACTGCTGAAGCAGCGGCTGGCGCAGATCGGCAGCTCCTTGCGGATCATTGAGCTTACGCCTGCCTATATGCCTGCGCTGGCCGGGGAGAAGCTGCAGCTTCATCCCGTCTGGCGGGTTACGCTTAGCGATGGCAGTGAGCTTACATTGAATTAGGGCGGAGTTAAGCCAAGCGGACAGAATACCGATTCGAGGAGGGACGTTATGGACTGGGGAAGGGCCAAGAGTGTATTGATATATGCCTTTCTGGTGCTGAATCTGCTGCTGTGCTATCAGCTATGGATCGATGTGCGCGATCAGGTCAGTGCGGGACTTGACTTCACTTCCCTGTCCGCAGAGACTCAGGCGGTGATGGAGGAGAAGAACATCCGGCTGCTGTGCCCGATTCCGGCTGCCACTCCGCAGCTGCCTGATATCACATACCGTTATTCGGCCGAAGAGCAGAATGAACTGCCTGTGAAGCTTAAGGAGCCGATCGACAGCAAGCTGATGTACTCCTCGTTCTCGGAGCTTAGCAATCTGCTGAAGAGCCAGATTCCCGACATTGCCAATTACCGGTTCGATTCACAGGAGAGTGAGGTCGGCAAGTTCGTCCTCCATCCGCTGGTGGATAACAAGTGGTCTCTGTTCAGAGTGCGGCTGGAGCTGATTAACAGTGACCAGAAGATTGTGGCCTACCGCTGGCCGAAGATTGAGATCGCAGCAAGCCGGAGCGAGGATCTGCAGAAGGTGCTTCCGGCTTCGCAGGCGCTTAGCAGTCTGATCGAGAAGTATTTTCCTGCGGGTTCTGCAGTGAAGGAGATTGAGCTGGGCTATTACGGCGAGCTGTTCAACTCCGAGAGCCAGGTGGCTTCGCCGATGTGGCGGTTCATGCTGGAGGACGGCAGCGCTTATTATATGGATGCGATCAGTGCGGACATTATCAGTCCGAAGACAACAGAGTAGAAGGAGCAGGAGAGATATGGGGATTTCATTTACAGTACTGTCCAGCGGTTCTACCGGGAATGTGACAGTGGTGCGTAACGGCGAGACCACACTTATGATCGACGCGGGTCTGAGCGCGAAGCGGATTGACGAGCTGCTGGCCATGCGCGAACTGACGGGAGCGGAGCTGGACGGAATTCTTGTGACCCACGAGCATTCGGATCATATTAAGGGGCTGGGCGCGATGGCCCGCAAGTATAATCTTCCGATCTATGCGAATTCGAACACCTGGGGAGCGATTGAGAAGGGGATTGGCAAGATTGAGGAGCATAACCGGGTCATTATGGAGACCGGGCAGCACCGGGATTTCGGCAGTATGCGGGTGGAATCCTTCGCCATCTCCCACGATGCTGCAGAGCCGGTAGCTTACAATTTCTATGACGGCAAGGAGAAACTGTGTGTTGCTACAGACCTCGGGTATGTCAGCGACAAGGTGAGAACGGCCATATCGGATGCCGATGTGCTGGTGCTGGAGTCGAATCATGATATCGAAATGCTGCGGATGGGGCGTTATCCCTGGAATACGAAGCGGCGGATTCTCGGCGATCTGGGGCATCTGTCCAATGAGGCGGCAGGCGCAGCGCTCAGCGAGATTCTGAGCGGGCGGACCAAGCGCGCCTATCTGGCACATCTGAGCAGAGACCATAATATGATGGATCTGGCGAAGATGTCCGTGCGCGGGGCGATGGAGGACCGGGGCTGCTTTTACAAAGACAGTGAGTTCAGGCTCTGCGACACCTACTATGACCGGCCTACGCCATGGGATAAGGTGAGCCAGTCATAAGACGGTCAACCTCGGTAATCTTGTGCTCCAGCTCCTGGCGGGAGAATAGCCCTTTATCAATTAACAGCTCAATCATTGCATGCTGGACAAGAATCAGCTGATAATGCTCATCCTTCAGGTCCCCCAGCTTGCCAATGAATTGCACCAGATCCTTACTTGTTGAAAAAGACTCCATAGTCCGGCCCTCCTTGTGAAATGGATAGTATTAAAGCTGTGAATAATTTACATTTATTTAACATAGAAAACATGTGGGCAGCGCGGCTGCCTGTGATACAATCATATAGAGCGTTCTAATCCTATTGTAGTCTTTTAAGTTGCAAAATATTCCGGATACAAGCTGTTAAACTTTTTAGTAGCTTATTAGAATAATAGACATCCCTTGCGCTTAGAACCCACTGGAATGTGGTGAATAAATCAAGTGAAACCTTTTAGTACTTCATGAAGTCTAAGAGATATAGCGGTTAAGCTCGGGCGTGGTTGCTTGGCGTTCAGGTCGTGAATGCGGTGGCAATAGAGGGGAGAGAGTGTAACATGGGATTATTTGATGATGATTTCTATTCAACCAAGGTGTCACGGCGCAAAAGCGGCAAATCTAAATCAACCGGCGGATATGCTGACGGCAAGTGGGCTGTCCGCAAATCGAAGCGGTCGCTGGCAACCTGGCAGATCTCGCTGATCAGCTCTGTCTGCAGTGCTGTAGCGGCTGTGCTGCTGTTCAGTCTGGTAACGGGACAGTTCGCCGCTGAGAGAGCTCAGGCTCCGGTGGTTATTGATAAGGTGGCTGCGAGCAGCGCAGATCCGTATGACCGGATTATTCAGGCTGCTGCACATATCCGCCCTGCGGTAGTGAGCATCATTAATCATAAACAAGATAATAAGGAACTTAATATTCTCGATGAATCCGCGCTAGGCTCGGGAGTTATCTATAAGAAGGATGACAATAAGGCATTTATCATCACGAATAATCATGTCATTGAGGGTGCCGGCAAGCTGGAAGTGGTTACAGTAGACGGCGTGACACACAAGGCGGAGCTGGTAGGTGCCGACAAGGTGAGCGATATTGCTGTGCTCTCCATTGACGGCAAGGGAATCGACCGGATTGCTGAGATTGGGGATTCCTCCAAGCTGCGTCTGGGTGAGACTGTCATTGCCATCGGCAACCCGCTGGGGCTTGGAGATACACTGACTTCCGGCATAGTCAGCTACACAGAGCGGACGATACCGGTGTCACTGAACCAGGATGGCGTGTACGATTGGGAGCAGGAAGTGATCCAGACGGATGCGGCCATTAACGAGGGCAACAGCGGGGGCGCACTAGTGGATCTGGACGGCAAGGTGATTGGTATCAATACGATGAAGATCTCCGATACGGGGGTAGAGGGACTGGGCTTTGCGATTCCCTCCAATCATGTGGTGGATACAGCCAATGAGCTTACCTCCAAAGGCCGGATAGCCCGGTCATACCTGGGCGTCTATTCAGTGGATCTGAATAATCCTTATGTACCGCTGGCCGATGACCAGCGTAAGGAGCTCAATCTTCCGTCTCTAGTGACCGATGGGGTTGTGGTTCTGGATGCTGTGGGACCGGCGAAGGAAGCGGGTCTGCAGCTTAACGATGTGATTACCAAGTTCAACGATAAGCCGATTACCTCCACGCTGTCGCTGCGCAAATATCTGTACGATCATACCAAGATCGGCGATAAGCTGAAGATTACCTATTACCGCAATGGTGAAGTGAAGCAGACCACAGTCCAGCTTCTTGAGAAGCCAGAGGAATAAAATTGGAAATGGCCGTATATAATAATGAGGCAGTCACGATTACGGAAACAGTTCAAGCCGTCCTTTTCAGGAAAAAAAGAAGAGGGCGGGGCTGTTTCAAGAATAAATAAATGGGGTAATTGGTAGCAATGGGTATAAATATTACAATTTATTATGACTGGTAGCCCTTACATTGGGAAGTAGTCCTTATAAGGGAAAAAACGGAGGAATTAGGATAGAACAGCTTGCCTTTGTTATTAAGGTGTGGTAACATGAAATTGTTCTTACATTGATACCTTATTCTCGCATTGAAAAGGGCTGTCAACCAAAGCTACAACCTTTCTCAATGTGTGAATTTTTTCTTTGTCTGAAGATAAAAAGAACATATTAATTTAAATTTGTGGAGGTAACACACATGCAAACAGGTACAGTTAAATGGTTCAACGCAGAAAAAGGATTCGGTTTCATCGAAGTTGAAGGCGGAAGCGACGTATTCGTTCACTTCAGCGCAATCACTGGCGACGGCTTCAAAACTTTGGACGAAGGCCAACGCGTTGAATTCAACGTTGTTCAAGGCAACCGCGGACCACAAGCCGAAAACGTTGTAAAACTGTAATTAATAGAAGGTACCGTCCCCGCTTGTGAAAGTTGGGACGGTCTTTTTTTATCATCACTTGCTTGCAACATAAAGGAAGGGAGGAACGGCAATGAACTACCGGAAAAAGCCTTTGGAGGAAGTACCGGAAGAAAATACCGCAATTTGGGCCTGTACCAATGAGGATTGCAATGGATGGATGAGGGATAATTTCGCATTTGAACATGCGCCTTCCTGCCGTCTCTGTCATTCCCCAATGGTTCGTAGCATGAAGATGCTGCCGCAATTGCTTAATTCAAATGGCGATCTCAAATCGCTTAAGAAAGGTATTTCCATTACCTAGACCAATACCTTTATGAGTCAAGACAACTATATATGCAGGACACCTTCAAGACGGTGAAACCGTCTTATTTTTTTTGCTTTTAAATGCAAAATTGTGATATTTGTCACAAATCTATTGTTTTTTATGCCTAAACGGGGCGTATAATGTGATAATTATCACACTTTGAGTGATGGGAATTTGACAAAATAGACATAACGAAATGGGGAGAAGGAAGGGGAGAAATATGGATACAGTACTGCTGTCGCGTATACAATTTGCGTCGACGACAATTTTTCATTATTTCTTTGTGCCAGTATCGATCGGACTTGCGCTCATAATTGCCATTATGGAGACCATGTACGTAAGAAAGGGCAATGAAGAGTACAAAAGAATGGCGCAATTCTGGGGGAAGCTATTCCTGATTAACTTCGCAGTAGGTGTAGTAACAGGGATCTTGCAGGAGTTCCAGTTCGGGATGAACTGGTCGGATTATTCGCGCTTCGTCGGTGATGTGTTCGGGGCTCCGCTTGCGATTGAAGCCTTGTTGGCCTTCTTCCTGGAGTCCACGTTCATCGGAATCTGGATCTTCGGCTGGGATAAGGTATCCAAGCGGATTCATCTGTTATCCATCTGGCTGGTCGCCTTCGGAACGATGCTGTCGGCATTCTGGATTCTGCTGGCTAACTCGTTCATGCAGCATCCGGTTGGCTTCCAGATTAACAATGGCCGTGCTGAGATGAATGACATCTTCGCACTGATTACAAATGGCCAGCTGCTGGTGGAATTTCCGCATACAGTGCTTGCCGCTTACGCTACAGGCGCCTTCCTGGTAACAGGGATCAGTGCATACAAATTGCTTAAGAAGCAGGACGTTGCCTTTTTCCGAAAATCATTCGAGATTGCAGCAATTGTAGGGGTTATCTCATCCTTCGGCGTTGCGGTTGCAGGACATGCACAGGCTCAATATCTGGTAGAGACACAGCCAATGAAGATGGCGGCATCCGAAGCGCTGTGGGGCGAGAGCGGCGACCCGGCACCTTGGACGGTATTTGCCAATATCGATGTGAAGAACCAGACCAACAGCAATGAAGTTCAGGTTCCGTATCTGCTGAGCTTCCTGTCCTACAGTAAATTCTCCGGTGAAGTGAAGGGGATGCTGGAGCTGCAGCAGGAGTATGAAGTGGCCTATGGGCCAGGAGATTATATTCCGCCGGTCAAAACAACCTTCTGGAGCTTCCGGATCATGGTGGCTGCAGGCTCGCTGATGATACTGTTTGGGGTATACGCGATCTACCTGATGTGGCGTAAAAAGATGGACAGACCCAATACTTGGTTCATGCGCTTCATGTTCTGGGGACTGCTGCTTCCGCCGATTGCCAACACGGCCGGCTGGATTATGACAGAGATCGGGCGTCAGCCATGGACTGTATTCGGACTTATGACTACAGAAGACAGTGTATCACCTAATATTACCAGCGGACAGGTGCTGTTCTCGGTGATTTCTTTTACCGCGATCTATGCCATATTGGGTGCAGTGCTAGTCGGCCTGTTCGTCAAAGTGATCAAAAAAGGTCCTTATGCTATGGATAACGAACACGGTGAATCCCACGATCCGTATAACAAGGAGGGCTAACCAATGTCACTTAATGAATTATGGTTTCTGCTGATTGCGGTGCTGTTCGTTGGATTCTTCTTCCTGGAAGGCTTCGACTTCGGTGTAGGGATGGAGACGCAGATTCTGGCCAAGAATGATACGGAGCGCCGGATACTGATCAATTCGATCGGGCCGTTCTGGGATGCAAATGAGGTATGGCTGATTACGGGTGCCGGTGCCATGTTCGCGGCCTTCCCGCATTGGTATGCTACGCTGTTCAGCGGTTTCTATATTCCGTTTGTATTTGCTCTGCTGGCGCTAATCGCCCGTGGTGTCGCCTTCGAATTCAGAGGCAAGCGCGATTCCAAGGCTTGGCAGAAAACATGGGATGTCTGCATCTTCTTCGGCAGCTTCCTGCCGCCGTTCCTGCTCGCCGTGGTATTCGCCAGCTTCATCAAGGGCTTGCCGATCGACAAGGATATGCAGATGTATGCCGGATTCTTCGATATCGTCAATGCTTATACAGTGGTTGCAGGGATTACGGTTGTCCTGCTGTGTCTGGTGCACGGGCTGATGTTCACTACGCTCCGCACGCTTGGAGATCTGCAGGAACGGGCGCGTAAGCTGGCCCAGAAGCTGCTGATTCCACTGGCGGCGCTCTTGGTAGCCTTCGTTGTAATGACATATACTATGACAGATATCTTCGATAAACGCGGAACGCTGCTGTGGATTGTAGTCGTTCTCGCTGTAGCCGCTTATCTGCTGGCCGGATATTTCATGACTAAGAAGAAGGACGGCTATGCCTTCGGGATGACTGGTGCTGTGATGGCGCTGTCTGTTGCATCGATCTTCATCGGACTGTTCCCGCGGGTGATGATCAGCTCGCTGGATCAGGCATTCAACCTGACGATTACGAATGCGGCCTCCGGCCAATATTCGCTGAAGGTGATGACGATTGTAGCGCTGACCCTGCTGCCGTTCGTGCTGGGCTATCAGATCTGGAGTTATTTCATCTTCCACAAACGGGTTCATGAGAAGGAGCATCTTGAATACTAATGGATAAAAATTTGCTTGGGTACAAAGGAGTTAAGCCTGTCTTTCTGCTGGTTGGCTTCCTGACCCTGGTGCAAAGCTTCTCCATTCTTCTGCTGGCGAAGTCGCTGGCAGAAGCTGTCTCTGCGCTGTTTGCGGGAGAACCGCTGAAGGAACAAGGGGCTAGAGCGCTCTTGTTCCTTCTTGCGTTTCTTGTGCGTCATGCCTGCGCTATGCTGATGAGCCGGGCGGCGTACCGCTTCGCGGAAGCGACCGGCAGCAGCATGCGGAGACAGATGATGGACAAGCTGTTCCAGCTGGGACCACGGCTGGCTGGCGACCGGGGAACCGGAAATATGGTCACATTAGTGCTTGAAGGAGTAACGAAGTTCCGCACATACCTGGAGCTGATTATTCCGCGGATGGTCGGTATGGCGGTAACACCCGCTCTGCTGCTTATCTATGTATTCACCCTGGATACGTCCAGCGGTGTCATTCTTACTTTAACGATGCCGATCATTATTGTATTCATGATCCTGATCGGGATGACAGCCCGCAAGCAGATGGACCGTCAGCTGAAGTCCTACCGTACCTTATCGAATCACTTCGTGGATTCGCTGCGCGGTCTGGAGACGCTGAAATATCTTGGACGCAGCCGCAGCCACAGTGAGAGTATTGCTAAGGTCAGTGACCGCTACCGTTCAGCAACTATGCGTACGTTGCGAGTCGCCTTCCTGTCATCGTTCGCACTGGACTTCTTCACCATGCTGTCTGTCGCTTCGGTAGCGGTAAGTCTCGGTCTGCGTCTGGTCAATGAGCAGATGACGCTGGTTACCGGACTGACGATCCTGATTCTCGCGCCGGAATATTTCCTGCCGGTGCGGCTGGTGGGTGCAGATTTCCATGCCACACTGGACGGCAAGGAAGCCGGAGAAGCGATGAAGAGCATCATTGACCGTGAGACGGTCCAGGCGAAGCTGCTGGAGCCGGGTGGGCAGGGAGCGGTAAAGGGCGATGGAGGAGAGCTGCCGGGAGCCGTTTTCACGTGGAACAATGATAGTGAACTTCGGCTTCATGCGGTGGGCGTACAATATGAAGCTGACGGTGTATCCTCGCTCGAAGGGGTGAATCTCGACTTCAGGGGATATGCCAGAATCGGTATTATCGGGGAGAGCGGGGCAGGCAAGTCTACGCTTGTAGATATTCTGGGCGGCTTCCTTCATCCAACCTCCGGAAGCCTTACGATCAATGGAAGCCTGGTCAGTGCGCTGACCGATGAGGGGTGGCGGAAGCAGACGGCTTATATTCCGCAGCGCCCGTATATCTTCAGCGGCACTCTGGCTGATAATGTCCGGTTCTATTATCCTGAGGCTTCGCAGGAAGCGGTAGCTGCCGCGCTGGAGTCGGCAGGTTTATCGAAGCTGGTGTCCTCGCTGCCGGAGGGATTGAACGAAATGATCGGCGGCGGCGGCCGTTCGCTCAGCGGCGGACAGGAGCAGCGTGTGGCTCTGGCCCGCGCGCTGCTGAGCAGCCGCCCCATCATGCTGCTGGATGAGCCGACGGCCCATCTGGACATTGAGACGGAATATGAGCTGAAGGAGACGATGCTGCCGCTGTTCGAGGGTAAGCTGGTATTCCTGGCTACACACCGCCTGCACTGGATGATCGACATGGATCTGATTGTCGTTATGCAGCAGGGACGGGTGGCTGAAATAGGCACACACGACGAGCTGACTGCGCGGAGGGGTGCTTATTATGAGCTTATTCAAAGTCAATTGGAGGGAATCCATTGAAACGTGAAGGATGGTTTGCTCCCTATTACTCTGCCTACTTCTGGCGGTTCGTGTTAATCATCTTGCTGGGCGCACTGACAATCTTCTCGGCGTCTTCGCTGATGTACACCTCAGGCTTCCTGATCTCGAAGGCCTCGATTCCGCCGGAAAATATACTGATGATCTATGTCCCCATTGTTGGTGTGCGTACCTTCGGGACCAGCCGGGCTGTCATCCACTATGTGGAACGGCTGGTGGGACATGACACGATTCTGCGCATTCTATCGAAGATGCGGGTCCGGCTGTACCATATGCTGGAGCCGCAGGCACTGTTCTTATCCACGCGCTTCCGTACCGGGGATATTCTCGGTATGCTTGCCGATGATATCGAATATTTACAGAATGTGTATCTGCGTACGGTCTTTCCGAGTATTATCGCGCTATTGATCTATGCAGCGGCAATGATTGCGCTCGGGACGTTCGATGTGGCCTTTGCTCTGCTTATGGGACTCTATATGCTGGTGCTGGTAGTCGTATTACCGCTGATCTCCCTCTTGTTGACCCAGAAGCGTCAGCGTCAGGTGAAGCAGGAGCGCAACCGGCTGTATCAAAAGCTGACAGATGCTGTCCTCGGCTTAAGTGACTGGGTCATCAGCGGGCGGCAGAGCCAATTCGTCGATACGTACGAAGCGGACGAACAGGCGGTTGCCCGCATAGACGGTTCGCTGCGGCGCTGGGCACGGCTGCGTATGTTCATCGGGCAGGCCGTTGTTGGCCTGGCCGTGTTGTCTTTGTTATACTGGGCGGCTGGACAGTATGCTGAAGGGGCGATTGCCGGAACGCTGATTGCGGCGTTCGTGCTGGTGGTCTTCCCGGTGGCAGATGCCTTCCTGCCCGTATCCGAGGCTGTGGAGAAAATTCCGCAATACCGGAATTCACTGGAGCGGCTGGAGGGCGTGGAAGCCGCAGCGGGAGATGCACCGCTTAGCGCGGGAACTGCTGCTGGGAGTGCCGGAGCGGAAGCTCAGGCTGCCGCTGCGCTGCAGGCGGCTAAGGCTAGCGGACAGGTTCAGATTGAACTGAAGTCGGCGGGCTACCGCTATGCGGCAGGTGACGACTTCTCTGTTCAGGGGTTGGACCTTGCGCTGCCGCAGGGGCGGAAGGTTGCAGTGATCGGCCGCAGCGGAGCCGGTAAATCGACACTGCTCAAGCTGGTGCAGGGCGTGATTGCGCCCACCATCGGCTCCGTGACGATTAACGGGATCGATGCTGCGGCTTACGGTGAGCGGATTCCGCAGCTCATCGCGGTGCTGAACCAGAGCCCGCATCTGTTCGACACCACGGTGGCGAACAATATCCGGCTCGGGGACCCGGGGGCTTCGGAGGCAGCGGTCCAGCAGGCGGCAGCCCTGGCGAAGCTGGATACGCTGATCTCTTCGCTGCCGGAGGGCTATGATACTCCGGTACGCGAGGCGGGGCAGCGCTTCTCCGGCGGAGAGCGCCAGCGAATGGCCTTGGCCCGTATTCTGCTGCAGAATACGCCGGTGGTTGTGCTGGATGAGCCAACCGTTGGCCTCGACCCGCGCACGGAGCGCGAGCTGCTGGCGACGATGTTCGAGGCAATGGCCGGCAAGACGCTGATCTGGGTCACGCATCATCTGGTGGGCGCCGAGCAGATGGACGAGGTCATCTTCATGGAGAACGGCCAAGTGGAGATGCGCGGCACCCATGCCGAGCTGATGGAGCGGCAGCCGCGTTACCGCAAGCTTTATGAGCTGGACCGCCCGGGTCAATATCTGAATGGGGCAGATGGTGTGTAGAGGCTAGGATTAGAGCCGAGGTAAGTGTGTGAGTACAAAGGTAAAAGCTCTTCCTGTCCCGCTGGGGGCAGGAAGAGCTTTTTTGCACGTGCGCCCAATGTAATCGGAAAACCGATCACATTGGGCGAGTGCTGGGTGTTGGGGCGGGATGTAATCGGAAAACCGATCACATTGGGCGAGTGCTGGGTGTTG
>NZ_JAGGLV010000034.1 GCF_017874735.1 Paenibacillus silagei | reverse complement strand
TTCAAAGATCAAGCTCGTTGTTAGTGTCGATGTTGTCGTCACCAGCAACTCTTATAATATATCACATCCAGCCGATCAATGCAAGCTCTTTTTTTAACTTCTTTTTCGAGCTCGGCGTTGATGTTTCGCGGCCAGAAATAGAATATATCACGGATAGACATTCATTGCAAGCATTTTTTCTAAATCATTTGACCAGAGTATTCAATCCCCGATGCCAAGAGAACTGCCTGAGCAGCTCCCTTGGTTATCCGGGTCTGGAATCAGAGAAATCCTTAGTCTTTATTACGCATATGAGGGAACAGCAGCACGTCACGGATAGATGCTGAATTGGTCAGCAGCATGATCAGACGGTCTACACCGATACCCAGTCCGCCTGTTGGCGGCATGCCGTACTCCAGAGCGCGGATGAAATCATCATCCATCTCATGGGCTTCATCATTGCCCTGCTCTTTCTCGTGAATCTGTGCTTCGAAGCGCTGACGCTGGTCAATCGGATCATTCAGCTCGCTGAACGCATTGGCATGCTCGCGGGCCACAATGAACAGCTCGAACCGGTCGGTGAAGCGCGGGTCCTCTTCATTCTTTTTGGCAAGCGGTGAGATCTCTACAGGATGTCCCATTACGAATGTCGGCTGAATCAGCGTCTCTTCAACAAACTGCTCGAAGAACGCATTCAGGATATGTCCAAAGGTCATGTGCTTCTCTACCGGTACCCGGTGTTCCTTAGCCAGAGCCTGTGCTTCTTCATCCGTCATCTGAACACCGAAGTCTACTCCGGTTACTTCCTTAACGGCATCCACCATAGTAACGCGGCGCCAGCCTGGAGACAGATCCACTTCCTGTCCTTGATAATTAATTACCTGGGAGCCCAGCACCTCGCTGGCAATATGAGCGATCAGACTCTCTGTCAGATGCATAATGTCCTTGTAATCCGCATACGCTTCATACAGCTCGATCATTGTGAATTCCGGATTATGGCGTGTTGAAATACCCTCATTACGGTATACACGGCCAATCTCATAGACTTTCTCAAGACCGCCGACGATTAGACGCTTCAGGTGCAATTCGATGGCAATCCGCATATACAGCTGCATATCCAGCGTGTTGTGGTGTGTAATAAACGGACGGGCCGCTGCTCCGCCAGCAATGGCATGCAGGGTCGGGGTCTCCACCTCTAAATAGCCCAGCGAGTCCAGATAACGGCGCATCGATTGGATAATCCGTGAACGCATGATGAAGGTCTGCTGTACCTCAGGGTTAATGATCAGGTCCACATAACGCTGACGATAGCGGAGTTCTACATCCTTCAGACCATGATACTTCTCTGGAAGCGGAAGCAAGGACTTGGACAGCACCTCAAGGTTATCCACTTTAATAGAGGTTTCGCCGGTCTTTG
Organism: Paenibacillus silagei; assembly: GCF_017874735.1. Lineage (GTDB taxonomy): Bacteria > Bacillota > Bacilli > Paenibacillales > Paenibacillaceae > Paenibacillus_AQ > Paenibacillus_AQ silagei. The sequence continues at coordinate 61,989 of NZ_JAGGLV010000034.1, read as the reverse complement.
TCTTGAACAGGGTTCCCCGGATACCGACGATATCGCCAAGATCAAGGATCGTGAAGGCTGCATATTGCGACTCAGGGATACTGTCCTGGCGCACATAGATCTGGATTTTGCCGCTAAGGTCCTGGATGTGAGAAAAGCTTGCCTTGCCCATGACCCGTTTCGCCATAATGCGTCCGGCCACACTAACCTCCAGTGCCAGCTCGTCCAGCTCTTCCTTGGTTTGCCCGTCGTATTTGGCCAGAAGATCGCCTGCAGCAGCGGTACGCTCATATTTCTTGCCAAACGGGTCGATCCCGAGTGCGCGGAGCTCGTCCAGCTTGCCCCGGCGGATCTGCAGCAATTCACTTAATTCATTCTCTGTAGCTTCGACGTTGTTGATTTCTTCCGTCATGTTCTTCATCCTCTCTTACTCACTATACAAAAGAAGAAACGGCTCCGCCCCGATCTAGAGGACAGTCCGTTCCGGTACAAAATATAAGCTGTATGTGTTCACCCATATTTTACGGCTGGTATTCATATCTTTTGAAAAAAGCTTCCCTAAGGAAGCTTTCGGAACCGTCTTACTTCATTTTGATATCAAGAATTTTATATTGAATGACGCCTGCAGGGACACTAACATCCACAATCGTACCAATCTTCTTGCCGATGATCGCTCTGCCTACAGGGCTCTCATTGGAAATTTTGTTGTTCAGCGGATCGGATTCGGCAGTACCCACGATGGTGTACTCCATAATGTCGCCATACTCCATATCTTCAACGTTCACCGTTACTCCGATGCTTACCACATCTGTCACGATCTCATCACTATTAATAATACGGGCATTGCGGAGCATCTTCTCCAAAGTAAGAACCCGTCCTTCAATGAAGGCCTGTTCATTCTTCGCGTCTTCATATTCCGAGTTCTCACTGATATCTCCGTAGCCGATGGCCACTTTGATACGTTCCGCTACTTCGCGGCGTTTAACGGATTTGAGGAACTCCAGTTCTTCTTCCAGACGCTTAAGTCCGTCCGGTGTAAGGATGACTTCTTTATCGCTCATCTTAACCGATTCTCCTGTCGTATACATTTATTGAAAACACCATACTATATGCGAATCCGGAGGGATCAGAACCCTCCTTCACCATTGCTCCTGCTGTAACGGCGATTTTATACTGTGAAATTATATTGGAACCGCTACAAAATGTCAATGACGCCCCATATAATGTTTAGCAATAATCAATAAAGCACACAGGAACGGGGCTTAGTCCCAGGAATATGTGAGGCTCATACGGCAAAAAGCTCGCTATCCGCGCTGTTCTGCTCCTCATCCTGCTTAAGCTGACCGACAAAATCATTCAAAATCCGCACCATCTCGTCACGTTTCGTTTCTTCCATAATAATATCCTTCACGCGTGCGGCCGCCTTAAAGCCCTTCAAATACCAGGCCAGATGCTTGCGCATCTCGCGGACAGCCACAGCTTCACCCTTAAGAGCAATCAGGCGGTCCATATGAAGAATGGCTACCTTAATCTTCTCTTCAGCGCCAGGCTCAGGCATCAGAACACCGGTATCCAAATATTGAATCGTCCGGTACAGCATCCACGGATTGCCCAGTGCGCCACGCCCGATCATTACACCGTCACAGCCGGTCTGGTCCAGCATCGCCCGCGCATCCTCCGGCGTATTCACATCGCCATTGCCGATTACCGGGATCGATACTGCCTCTTTAGCCATACGGATATAATTCCAGTCGGCACGTCCCGTATAGAGCTGCTCGCGGGTCCGCCCATGTACGCTGACCGCCGCTCCGCCGGCCCGTTCCACCGCACGTGCATTCTCTTCAACGAAGATATGCTCGCTGTCCCAGCCGATCCGCATTTTCACGGTGACCGGTTTGTCCACGGCCTCCACTACTGCGGATACCATCTCATAGATTTTGTCCGGATTCAGCAGCCAGCGTGCTCCGGCATCGCATTTGGTCACCTTGGGCACCGGGCAGCCCATGTTAATGTCGATGATATCGGCATTCGTCTCTTTATCGACAATTCTCGCCGCATCCACCAGCGATTCCCGGTCACCGCCAAAAATCTGCAGGCTCAGCGGTTTCTCGCGCTCATCGACAAAGAGCATCTCACGCGTACGCTGGTTGCCATGTACGATCGCCTTGCCGCTAACCATCTCCGCACAGACCAGGCCAGTCCCGAATTCTTTGGCAATCAGACGAAATGCCGGGTTACATACGCCAGCCATAGGCGCCAGCACGACCTGATTCTTCAATTCAATATCACCAATCTTCAGCATGGCCCAATCACTTCCCTACCTTAATTTGTAACGTTCAGCCCGGTCTTAGGGTGCCGGATGAGCCAATTCCTCTACCGTCACTTCCAGAAAATCCGCAATTTTATTTAAAATTTGATCTTCCAAACGTCTGTTGCCCCGCTCCACTGCGCCAAGCACAGCAAGTGATATTCCGACAGAATCCGCCAGTTCCTGCTGCGTGTAGCCCTTCAGCTTCCGGAACGCTCTGACCCGCATTCCCATACGTTTGTTGTCCACAGGCGAATTCCTGCCTTTCCGTCTATGTCTTGCAGCGCTGTTGTAATTAATCTGCGGAAACCGGAAGACTCTTCGTTCTGCGATAAGATATCGCTGAGCGGCAGAAGGACAAACGCTCGCTCCAGCATCCTCGGATGAGGCAGCGTCAGATCCGGCGTGTCCAGGGTCAACCCCTCTACCCACAGCAAATCCAAATCTACCGTTCTCGGTCCATACCGCACATCCCGGACCCGGCCTAACTGGGTCTCCGTGTCCAGCATCACATGAAGCAGCTCCTCCGGTGCTAGTGTGGTGCGCAGAACAGCCGCCATGTTAAGAAACTGAGGCTGATCCAGATATCCGACAGGCTCCGTCTCGTAGACCCGGGAGGTGCGCATAACTTCAATCTTGTCGTGATGCTCCAGCCGGTGCAGGGCTTCTCTCAAGGTGCCTTGACGGTCACCCAGGTTAGCCCCTAAAGCAATATAAGCCTCTGATGCCTCAGAGGTAGAAGGTATGTTCATCAGTCTGTCTCACTTTCTCGTCCGGCGCAATTCTACAGTGACTCCCTGGAAATGAATATCAAAAGGAGGATGCGGCTTGGTCACCTGGACCGTTACTGCATTGATAACAGTATAAGTGTCCAGTAACCCGGATGCAATATGTTCCGCCAAAGCTTCTATCAGCTTGAAGGACTGGGTTTCGACAATTTTTTTGACTACAACATGAACTTCAGCATAATTCACAGTCTGCTCCAGATCATCGCTGAGCCCTGCTCCCTGCAAATCAAGCTCCAGCTCAAGGTCGATATAATAACGCTGGCCGAGCTTCCGCTCCTCTTCAAACACGCCATGGTAACCGTAGTACTCCATGCGGTGCAGCTTCATTTTATCCATTAAGGGTACCTGCCTTCTCTTGAAGAATATAGTCTATACGCAGAGCACAGGTGAACCTGCATATAACATGGCGTCACACATCTCTACGGTACGTTTCATTGCCGCAATATCATGAACCCGCACAAGCTGACAGCCCTGGGCAATCCCGAAGGCGACAGTAGCTGCGGTCCCCTCCAGGACATCATCTGCGGGCAGACCTAGGGCGGTACGGATGAATTTTTTACGCGAAGTGGCCAGCAGCACCGGATATCCCAGCTTCGTCAGTGCGCCGAGGCCGGTCATGACCTGAAGATTCTCTTCATAGTCCTTGGCGAAGCCGATTCCCGGGTCCAAAATAATATTGTCCGGCTTCACTCCGGCTGCCAGCGCCAGGTGAATGCTCTCGCTCAGGTCATCCGTCATATCGCTGATCAAGTCCTTATACTCACGGTCATGGCGGTTATGCATCAGAATGATCGGACAGTCTGCCTGCGCAGCAACCGCCGCCATCTGCGGATCGGCCTTGGCTCCCCATACATCATTGATGATATGCGCACCGGCCTGAATCGCCTGACGGGCGACTTCCGCCTTATAGGTATCTATAGAGAGGGGGAGATGCGGGGCGGCCTGATGGATACGCTCAATGACAGGAAGTACACGGGCCAATTCCTCTTCAGTACTTACCGGCTGGTGACCCGGACGCGTGGATTCCCCGCCTATATCGATAATATCGGCACCCTCTGCCGCCATTTGCAATGCATGCTCTACCGCTCTATCCCGCTCTGTCCACAGGCCCCCATCTGAAAAAGAGTCCGGCGTCACATTGAGTATGCCCATAATTAGCGTGCGCTTGCCCAATTTCAGCTCGCTGCTTCCGCAGCGGTAAGTCCGCTCATAGATGATCGGCTTCATATCAGCATATCCGTCCTTTCTCTGTACAGTCTCATAAGTGCAGCCGTCTGCTCTCCACAACGCCCGCTGCCTATGGTTACCCGCCGGTCTCCATTCCATAATGTGCTTACCGGTACGATCTCCTGCACAGAATTGGTGAGGAAGATTTCATCCGCAGCCGCAAGCTGTTCCCAGCGGTAAAAGCCTTGTTCGGGCTGATGGCTGGCCGCTGCCAGCTCAAGCACCATTTCCCGGGTAATTCCCGGAAGAATCCCGGTAGAGATATCGGGGGTATAGAGCCGCTTATTGGAGATAAAAAAAATATTACTCACAATCCCTTCGGCGACCTCGCCCTGTGCGGTCAGCATCAGTCCCTCGGCTCCTCGCTCTGCGGACGGATAACCGGACAATTCACGTTTTGCCAGGATGTTGTTCATATAGTGCAGCGATTTAAGCCTTACCGCACCCTCCGGGGTATTACGCCGGTGGTTCAGAAGCTGAAGTTCTTTGCCTTCCGTGTATAAGCCGGTTGGTGTGACCGGCAGGGCTTTGATATAGAGCAGATGATTAGGCTGCTTATAGGCTGCGGATGGCAGACCCAGAATATCCTCACCGGCTGTAACGGTGTAGCGGATATACGCCTCACTAAGCTCATTCTTGTCCATTACAAGCCGAATCCATTCCCGCAGCTCCTGTACGTCCGGCTCAAAGGGAATGCCCAGCTGGCGGCAGCCCTCTGCCATTCTGCTCAGATGGCGCTCCAGCAGGAAGGGCTGTCCCTCATACGTACGGAAGGTCTCGAACAGACCCATGCCGTACAAAAAGCCGTGATCCAGAGCGGAGACCACGGCGTCTTTGGCGTCGACTGCTTTGTTGTTAAGTCCTATATATTTCATGCCGGTTCTCCGGCTCTCCGTTTCAGGAAATTGCGCAGCATGGTATGGCCATGATTCGTAATAATCGACTCGGGATGGAACTGCACCCCTTCAATCGGGTATTCCTTATGCCGCAGGGCCATAATCTCGCCTTCAGCGGTCTCGGCGGTAATCTCCAGGCAATCCGGCAGACTCTCTCGTTCCACGATCAGTGAATGATAGCGTGTCGCCGTGAAAGGAGACTCCAGCCCCTCAAATACGGAGGTACCGTTATGGTGGATCGGTGAGGTTTTGCCATGCATAAGGCGCTCTGCGCGGATGACATTACCGCCAAAAGCCTGTCCGATCGCCTGGTGTCCGAGACATACGCCGAATATGGGGATGATGCCCTTGAAATGCTGCAGCAGCGCAAGGCTGATGCCTGCCTCATTCGGTGTGCAGGGTCCCGGGGAGATCAGAATATGATCGGGGGCTAATGCTTCTATCTCCTCAATGCTGATCTCATCGTTGCGCGCTACCTTAACTTCTTCCCCCAGCTCACCCAGATACTGCACCAGGTTATACGTAAAGGAATCATAATTATCGATGACCAAGATCATATTGCGCTTCCTCCTTCGGCGCCGAGGGCAGCCCGCTCTTCCTGCTCGCGTTCACTGCAGAGAATGGCTTTTACTACCGCTTTGGCTTTGTTGTGGCATTCCCGGTACTCACGGTAAGGGTCTGAATCGATCACAATTCCCGCACCTGTCTGAATGTAGCCGATTCCGTCCTTCACTGCGAGCGTACGTATGATTATATTTAATTCCATATTGCCGTTATAGTCAATCCAGCCCATAGATCCAGTATATGGCCCCCGGCGGACCGGCTCCAGCTCTTCGATGATCTCCATGGTGCGCACCTTGGGCGCGCCCGTGATGGTGCCGCCGGGGAACAAGGCGGCGATGACATCATACGCATCCCTGCCGGGTGCGACGATTCCCTCTACCTGCGAGACGAGATGCATAACATGCGAGTATCGCTCTACGGTCAGCAGCTCCGGCACGCTGACCGTTCCGTAGGCGGCGACACGGCCGATGTCGCTGCGCTCCAGATCGACAAGCATAATATGCTCGGCGATCTCCTTCTCGCTCCCGCGCAGCTCCGCCTCCATGGCGGCGTCCTCCGCGGGAGTATGGCCCCGCCGCCGGGTGCCGGCAATGGGGCGGGCGCTGACCTTGTCCCCGTGCAGCTTGACGAGCAGCTCCGGCGATGCGCTGGAGAGCGCGAAGCCGGGCGTGCGGAGCAGCCCCATGTACGGGGACGGGTTGAGTCTACGGAGCCATTCGTAGACGTCCTCAGGTGTAGACTTGAGCTGCGCCTGCTGGCGCAGCGAGAGGTTCACTTGGAATACATCTCCGGCACGGATGTATTCCTGGACCTTCAGCACAGCCTGCTGGAAGGGTGCGGCTGAGAAATCCGAGCTCATACCGGGCCACTCGCCGGTAATCTCGGCCTCGCTCTCCACCCTGCGTGTGAGCCCGGCATACCTTGCAGCGGCTGCTTCTTCCGGCTCTGCCGGTGCGTAGAGAAGGCTCCACTGCTCCAGCATGCGCTCCGCACGGTGTACAGCAGCCTCATACAAACTCCTTAGCCCATCCAGGTTACCGGATACAGTATCCGGCACAGAGATATGAACTGCACAGTAGAGCTGCTGCTCCTGCTCATCGTAGATCCACACTTCTTCCAGTCTCATGAACAGATAATCCGGAAACTCAGGGTTGTTCCTGGCAAGCGACGGCAGCTTCTCCAGGGAACGGGCCACATCATAGCCAAGAAATCCGATACAGCCGCCGGTGAACGGCGGCAGACCGTCAAGCGGCAGGCGGGGAGACGTATATTCCCTCATCCATGCCTGCAGCACTTGCAGCGGCTGGCCTTCCGTTACGGCAGACTCTATATGCCCCGAAGCCTTGGCTCCGGGAGTATAGCTCTCCGCAACGGCTCCCCGGCCTTCGATGATCGAGACAGGGCTCAGGCCCAGATAGGTGTAGCGCCCGCCCTTGCCGCTCTCCAGGACAACCGAATAGGGGGAAGCCTGTTCCCAGGCCTGCTTCCAGCTGCGGGGCAAGCCTTGGTTGTCCTGCCGTTTCCTCAGGATCAGGGGAAGGACGCTCCAGGCCTCATCTGCCTCTGCCCACTGCTCCCAGTCCTGCCAAGCCGTTAAGATCTCCACAACCATTCTCCCGTCTCATCGATAGTTTATTGCCTGTCAGTATACTGTACATAGGGTTACTTTGAAAAGCCCGCAATTCTTATAAATGCTTATTATCCGAAAAAAGAGCCTGCGGTATCCCTGTGAAAGCGGATAGGGCAGGCTCTTCGTAAGAGCTGAATTCTCAGCAATTATACTTCAAAGTTATAGAGCGGAGTGCTCAGGTAACGTTCGCCGTTGCTTGGGATGATAACAACAATTTTCTTGCCTGCGCCAAGTTCCTTCGCTACCTTCAGTGCAGCAAATACAGCCGCACCGGAGGAAATACCGGACAGCACACCTTCTTCCTTGGCTACGCGGCGGGCAGTTTCGAACGCTTCATCATTCTCAACATGAATAATCTCATCATAGATATCCTGGTTCAGAATTTCCGGCACGAAGTTAGCGCCGATACCCTGAATCTTGTGCGGGCCCGGTTTGCCTCCAGCCAGAATCGGTGAAGCCGCAGGTTCTACCGCATAGATCTTCACGCCCGGATATTGACTCTTCAACACTTCACCCGCACCGCTGATCGTTCCGCCTGTGCCGACACCGGCAATGAATGCATCCAGCGGGCCGCCTACGGATTCGATCGCTTCAACGATCTCCGGTCCAGTGGTCTCACGATGGATCTTCACGTTAGCCTTGTTCTTGAACTGCTCTGCAAGGAAATAATCCGGATTCTCGCTCAGAATCTGCTCAGCCTTCTTGACCGCACCGTTCATTCCTTCTGATCCCGGAGTCAATACGAGCTCAGCGCCGTAAGCGCGCAGCAGGTTGCGGCGTTCAAGGCTCATCGTTTCCGGCATAACAATAATGGCCTTGTAGCCTTTGGCAGCTGCCACAAGCGCCAGGCCGATCCCTGTATTACCGCTGGTCGCTTCTACAATCGTGCCACCCGGCTTCAGCAAGCCCTCTTTCTCAGCCTCTTCTACAATGCTGATGGCAATACGGTCTTTCACACTGGAGCCTGGATTCTGGTATTCCAGCTTCAGGAAGATCTCTGCCGAGCCTTCCGGAACAATCCGGTTCAGTCGGACGAGCGGTGTGCCACCGATCAAATCTGTTACACTGTTGACGACTTTAGCCATGAGTAAAAACCTCCTTGGAATGATAAATGAATTAGGGTGCGGAACTTATGACAAATGCTATCAGCATATATTACCGTAGCTCCCGGTTCACAATGCCTGGGTAACTAACAGTTGTAATTGTACCGCTTAATATTTCCGACTAAATCAGTAGGTTTTATATTTAATTTCATATTATCAATCTTGCAGGCTGTTGTCAATATATATTGCTGTATCATATTTGGCCCGTAATTCACGCTCTACCTGCTGCAAGGGCGCTGCCTGCTCCAGTCTCAGCTGCTGGCCGATCATCCGCCGCAGTTCCTCCTGATCCGGCTTCACAGGATCAATCAGCTTCTCCAGACGGATCACAGCATACCCCCCGTCAACCTGCAGCGGTCCTGCGATATCGCCATTCTCCAGCCCGGCTGCTGTCTCCAGCAGCTCCTCAGGCCAGAAAGGGTCCTTCTCCTCGACCGTTCCGATACTGCCGCCATGCTGGCGGCTCTCCTCGTCGATCGAGACCTCACGGGCCAGCACTGCAAAATCCTCACCCCGCTCCAGGCGGTCCATCACTGTACTGGCCTCGTTATAGGTGGAGGTCTGGATGATAGAGAGCTGCATTTGCTTGCGGGGCATGAATCCCTCGCTATTTTGCTTCAGATAATCATCAATTTCCGCATCACTGACCGCAATGCCGGCCGTTGCTATGGCCTGGAGCGTCAGCCGGTATGCCGTCTCCTCACGCAGCTCCTGACGGGATAGTCCAAGCTCAGACTGCATCTGCTGATAATATTGCTCCTCCGAGCTGTAGCCGGACATTCCCCGCTTCAGTTCCCGTTCAATCTCATCATCCGTGACCATAATTCCCAGCGCTGCGGCTTCCTTGCCCACCACGATATGATTCAGCATGCCCAGCAGCACTTCTTCCCCGTGCTTCTTCTGAAGCTCCTCTATCCATTCCTGTTCCGTGACCGGCTGTCCTCCGGCAGCAGCGACATCCGAGGCTTCTCCTTCAGCCGTCTCTGCCTTCAGCAGTGCCATGGCACGCAGGCTCCAGAATAATAGCCCTCCCAGCACCAGCGTTGCCACAGCAAGTAATATAACGGCATTGCGCAGCGCGCGCTCCTGTCTTGTCACCATTTCATAGCCCTATGACTTCGCTTGATCGAGGATTACCTGCAGTTCATCCTTGTTAAATACATAGCTCTCATTGCAATAATGGCAGACAACTTCTGCCGTATCATCTTCTTCGATCAGCCGTTCCAGCTCGTGCTCACCCAGACTAACCAGAGTCTGCTCAATCCGTTCCCGTGAGCACTGACATACAAATCGGACCTCCAGCTCATCCATGATCACAGCATCCGGCAGCAGCAGCCGCAGCATTTCCTCAGGCTCAAGCCCCTGATCCAGCACGGACGTAACCGAAGGCATGGCTCCAACCGCTTGCTCAACCTCGGTAATCTCCTCATCGGTCAGCCCGGGCAGCAGCTGAATAATAAAGCCTCCGGCAACTCTGACTGAATTATCGGTCTCCACCAGCACTCCAAGTCCTACAGCAGCAGGCGTTTGCTCCGAGAGGGCAAAATAATAGGTGAAATCCTCACCCAGCTCTCCTGAAACGATAGGCACACTGCCGCGGTACGGCTCCTTCATCCCCAGATCCTTGCTGATATCAATGAAGCCTTCCGTGCCTACCGCCCCTGCAACATCCAGCTTGCCCATGCTGTTGCTTGGCAGATGAACATGCGGATTGCGCACATAGCCGCGAACTTCTCCCAGGGCATTGGATTCAGCCGTAATCTGCCCGAGCGGACCGTTTCCTTTGACCATAATCGCGAGCTTCTCCTGCCCCTTGAGCATGGCTCCCATTATAGCTGCGGCAGTAACCGTACGTCCAAGCGCTGCCGTAGCCGTCGGATACGTATCATGTCTGCGCCGCAATTCATCAACAAGCTCTGTGGTACGGACAGCGAACGCTCTGACTCTTCCGTTCATCGCCGTCCCCCGGACCAGCCGGTCCTTCTTATTATCCATTGGGTGCCTACTCCTCCTATCTCTCTCTTCTGTATAGGTTCATCTTTATGATTATTTGTTACGGTTGTAAATAATGCGCAATCCTTCAAGCGTCAGCATCGGATTCACCTCATCGATACATTCTGTCTCACTGGCAATCAGTGAGGCCAGCCCTCCGGTAGCAATAACCTTGAGAACGGGAGCGTTCATCTCCTGCTTGATGCGTCTGACGATACCCTCAACCTGACCGGCATAGCCAAAAATGATCCCTGCCTGCATCGCATGTACGGTATTGCGCCCGATTACCTTCTTGGGCTTCTCCAGCTCAATCCGGGGCAGCTTGGATGCCCGCAGATAGAGGGCCTCCGTGGAAATACCCAGACCCGGCACGATAGCACCGCCCAGATAGTTGGCCCCGGCATCAATGCAGTCGAAGGTGGTTGCCGTGCCGAAATCAACGACGACAAGCGGACATTTATACTGCTCAATCGCCGCAACCGCGTTCACAATCCGGTCCGCCCCCACTTCCCGCGGGTTCTCATAACGCAGATTAAGCCCGGTTTTGATACCAGGCCCCACAAGGAGCGGGTCCTTGCCGATGAATTTGACACACATCTCTACGATAACCTGCACGAGCGGCGGAACAACCGAGGAGATGATGACCCCCTCGACATCCCTGAACGAGAGATTCGACATGCTGAACAGATTATGGATCATCACACCATATTCATCGACAGTGGACCCGCGGGCAGTGCTCAGCCGGAAATGGTGCAGCAGCTCACTGCCCCGGTAGACGCCCAGCACGATGTTCGTATTGCCGATATCGACGACAAGTATCATCAGAGGGCTCCCTCCTTCTTGCCATTCAGATCCAGGCTGATATCGAGACTCGCGAAGGAATACGTCAGCCGTCCTACCGAAATCACATCCACACCCGATTCAGCAATGCCCCGGACCGTCTCCAGAGATACATTGCCCGATGCCTCGATGGTGACATGCTTCGCCTTGGTCCGGATTCTTCTCACGGCTTCAGCCATCTGCTCAGGAGACATGTTATCGAGCATAATAATATCCGCTCCGGCCGCCAGCGCTTCCTCTACCTGCTCCAGACTCTCCGTCTCTACTTCAATGGTCATGGTGTGCGGGATATTGGCACGGGCACGCCCTACTGCCTGACGGATGCCGCCGGCCCCCTTGATATGATTGTCCTTAATCATTACCGCATCATACAGACCGTAACGGTGGTTGGCTCCGCCGCCTATGCGGACTGCATATTTCTCCAGCATCCGGTGACCCGGTGTGGTCTTGCGGGTATCCACCAGGCGGGTCGGCAGCCCTTGAAGCTTCTCTACAAAAGAAGCCGTGCGCGAGGCCACACCGGATAGACGCTGCATCAAGTTGAGGGCAAGCCGTTCACCGGTCAAGATGGCATGAGTGCTGCCTTCTACCTCAGCAATCACAGTGCCCTTGGAGACAGCTTGTCCTTCCTGGACCAGCGCCGTGAATACGAGCCCAGGATCAACAACTTCGAATACCAGCTCGGCCACGGGGATTCCACAAATAATCCCGTCTTCCTTGGCATGGATGATTCCCTTGGACTCATGCCCGGCAGGAATGGTTGTTCGGGTAGTAATATCCCCCGAGCCGACATCCTCCTGCAGCCAGCCCTTAATAGCCTTAAGCAGATCTTCATTGTATCCGTTAAACATCATCACTTAATTCCTCCACTATTCCAAGTTCGCGAATCTGGAGCAGATGCTTCTGCCACTGTGCGTCACTGCGCAGCGGATAATCCTCACGATAATGCGCACCGCGGCTCTCCTCCCGTGCCAGAGCCGATTCAGTGATCAGCAGACAGCATGTAAGCATATTGGCGAACTCGTATTCTTCCCGTGTTGTCAGCTTGGTATTAAAAATCGGCAGTTGGCGCTTTATCTCATCCAAGCCTTTGTTCAGCATTTCCCGGTTCCGCCGCAGTCCGGCGTACCGCACCATAGCCTTTTGCAGCTTCAACCGCCGTTCTACAATTGCCTGTGCAGGAGCTTCTACCCTTGCCTGATGATAGGCTGAGGGTAGGTTATCCCGGTCAAGCGGCGGAAGCTGGCGGATTCGTTCAATGATCCGGCGGCCGAACACAACAGCTTCCGACAAGGAGTTGCTGGCCAGCCGGTTGGCACCCTGCACACCAGTAGATGATACCTCACCGCAGGCAAACAGGCGGGCAACCGTGCTCTCTCCGCTCAGGTCGGTCTTCACGCCCCCCATCATATAATGCGCAGCAGGAGCCACCGGAATCCAGTCACTTGTAATATCCAGCCCGTAGCTCATGCAGGTTGCATAAATGGTCGGGAAGCGGTGTTTAACCATATCCGCCGGTTCATGCGTAATATCCAGATAGACAAAGGTGGATTTGGTCAATTCCATCTCGCTTACAATGGCACGGGCAACAATATCCCGCGGGGCCAGCTCCTGCAGCTCATGATAACGTTCCATGAACCGCTCACCGTTAATGTTCCGCAGCACAGCGCCTTCTCCCCGCACAGCCTCCGAGATCAGGAAGCGCGGAGCGCCAGGATAGCTGAGTGCTGTCGGATGAAACTGAATGAACTCCATATCCCGGATATGGGCACCGGCACGATAGGCAATGGCTACCCCGTCTCCGGTGGCCACCTCAGGATTGGTCGTGTAACGGTATAGCTGTCCTGCTCCGCCGGAGCATAGGATTGTTGCATCTGCCTGCAGGAATAAACGCCCGCCGTCAGGCCGCTGTACAAGCGCTCCCAGACACTCTCCGTCCTCCGTAATCAGGTCAACGACATAATGGTCATCCCAGGTCTCAATATTCTCATGCCGGGCAGCCTGTTCAGCGAGTGCGCGGACAATCTCATATCCTGTAGCATCCCCATTTGCATGTAAAATACGGCGGTGGCTATGTGCCCCCTCCTGGGTTAAGGCCAGTACACCATTCTCCTTATCGAAAATCGTGCCAAGCCGGATCAGTTCGCGGACGCCTTCGGGCCCTTCATTGACCAGCACATCCACAGCCGCAGAGGAGTTCAGTCCCGCGCCGGCCATCAGGGTATCCTGACGGTGATACGCCGGCGAATCATCCTCCGAAATGACGGCCGCAATTCCGCCCTGGGCATATCGTGTGTTGCTCTCCATTACGGTCTTCTTCGTAATCATAATAACCTTCCGGTCTTCGCTGGCCTTGATCGCTGTGAATAACCCGGCAATACCGGAACCAATGACCAGGCAGTCTGTCTTAACTACAGGAAGTCCCTGAAGATCAAAATCAACCAAATATTGTGGAATCATGACCGCTTTTCACCTGTTTCAACGAAAGAGTAGCGCATGCTACCGGACTTGTAGCATGCGCTCTAAGGATGTTCTGGCTTTGTCGGCGACTGCAGGCGGTACATAGATCTGCGGCTTCATCGTCTCCAGGCATTTGACCAGCTTTTTCAAATTATTTACCTTCATATTAGGACATACCAGGAATTTGGTGGCAAAATGAAACTCCTTATCCGGGCTGTCCAGCCGCAGCTGATACCCGGTTCCATCCTCAGTACCCACAATAAACTGCCGGCGGTCCGATTTCCGGCAATATTCCAGAATTGAGGTAGTGCTGCCCACATAGTCCCCCATTGCCACGACTTCCGGGCGGCATTCGGGGTGTACAACAAATTCAGCTTCCGGGTATTTGGCTCTCATCTCCATGACATCCTTGACGGTAAGCATGTCATGAGTATTGCAATAGCCCTCCCAGATAATCAGCTTCTTGCCGGTCTGATCCTGCACATATTGACCCAGATTCTTATCAGGCACCCAGATGATTTCTTCGGCATCGAGTGATTCGATCACCTTCACCGCATTCGCTGAGGTGCAGCAAATATCTGTCTCCGCCTTGATCTCTGCAGAGGAATTGATATAGGTTACTACCTTCGCACCCGGATGCTGCGCCTTCAGCTTACGCAGCCCATCCACATTGACCATGTCAGCCATCGGGCAACCTGCACGTTCATCAGGAATCAGGACCGTCTTGTTCGGCGCCAGAATCTTGGCGCTTTCCCCCATGAAATGAACGCCGCAGAATACGATTACATCTGCCTCTGTCTCCGCTGCCTTCTGGGCCAGCAAAAACGAGTCTCCCCGGAAATCGGCAACTTCCTGAATTTCATCACGCTGATAATAATGAGCCAGAATAATAGCATTCCGTTCCTTCTTAAGCTGTTCGAGGCGCACACGAAGTTCACGATTCTGTTCCTGCTTGCGCTCAAGCGCCAGAGCTTCCACGGTCAGTCTCCCCCTTATGTCTTCATGGCTTAACGCCAATACATTTCTTATAAATGATAAATTTAATATTTATTCACTAATGTACACAACGTTCCACCCCCTGTCAATCTAAGCGGGCGCTCTGTTTCAGAGAGAAACCGGAGGACAAGTTGCCGTGTGAAACATATACATTCTTATATTTTAAAAGAAAAGCCCGGAGAACCAGTGGTTCTCCGGACTAGATTACACAATTTGCTGCGGTACAGCTTAGGCCAGGCTTCCGCCGCCCTTATTCCCGTCATCCGGTCCGTTGCCCTCTTCAGGGTCCGGCTTGTTTGGAATATCCTTGGACAGGTCTAATGGGGATTCCTCGCCAGTTTTGCCTTGAATCCGGACACGCACATCACCGATGGAATCAATGATCGGCTCGCCCGCTTCATTGGTAATGGCCTCGCCTTCTTCTGGCTTGCCATCCTCGCTCAGGTAGCCTTGCTCAATCAATTCTGTGATCTGATCAAGCTCCAGCGTTTCCTTCTCAAGCAGGGTGTTGGCAATCAGGTGCATTTCTTTGGAATGCTTGGTCAGCAGCTCTCTGCAGCGCTCATAGCTGCTGCGGATAAGGTTCTGCATTTCCTGATCAATCTCATAAGCAATGGAGTCACTGTAATTCTGTTCATGTCCGATATCCCGGCCCAGGAAGACTTGGCCTTGGGTTGCACCGAACTGCAAGGGCCCAAGCTTATCGCTCATTCCGTATTCCATAATCATCGCACGCACAATGCGCGTAGCCTGCTGGAAGTCACTATAAGCGCCTGTGCCGATTTCGCCAATGAACATTTCTTCAGCAACGCGTCCACCAAGCAATCCGGTAACCTTATCCAGAAGTTCTTGCTTGGTTACGATCATCCGGTCTTCCTTAGGAAGCATAATAACATATCCGCCGGCACGGCCGCGCGGGATAATGGTAACCTTGTGAACCACATCAGCATGCTCAAGGAAGTAGCCGGCAATGGTATGGCCTGCTTCGTGATATGCGACAATACGTTTCTCACGGTCACTGATGACGCGGCTGCGCTTCTCGGTACCGACGATGACACGGTCAATCGCTTCATCCACTTCACGCATCGTAATGTCCTTGCGGTTACGGCGTGCAGCAAGCAATGCCGCTTCGTTCAGCAGGTTCTCCAGATCGGCACCAGTGAAGCCGGTAGTACGCTTGGCGATAACGTCAAGTCTTACATCCTTGGTCAGCGGTTTGTTGCGGGAGTGAACCTTCAGTACAGCTTCACGGCCCTTCACATCTGGGCGGTCAACCGTAATCTGACGGTCGAAACGGCCCGGACGGAGCAGCGCCGGGTCAAGAATATCTGCGCGGTTGGTAGCCGCGACAATGATAATGCCTTCGTTGCCGCCAAAGCCGTCCATTTCAACGAGCAATTGGTTAAGGGTCTGTTCCCGTTCGTCATGTCCGCCGCCAAGTCCTGCGCCGCGCTGACGTCCCACAGCATCGATCTCATCGATAAAGATAATACAAGGAGCGTTCTTCTTCGCGTTCTCGAACAAGTCACGTACGCGGGATGCGCCGACACCGACGAACATTTCCACGAAGTCGGAACCGGAGATGCTGAAGAACGGAACGCCTGCTTCCCCTGCAACTGCACGGGCCAGCAAGGTTTTACCTGTTCCCGGAGGACCTACAAGGAGTACCCCCTTCGGAATCCGGGCACCCACCGCTGCGAATTTGCGGGGGTCCTTGAGGAATTCAACAACCTCAACCAGCTCTTGCTTCTCTTCGTCAGCTCCTGCAACATCCTCGAAGCTGATCTTCTTCTTCTCTTCATTATATAACCGGGCCTTGCTCTTGCCGAAGTTCATCACCTTGCCGCCGCCGCCCTGTGCATTATTGAACAGGAAGAAGAACAGGATGAACATGATGACCAGTGGAATCATGGAAGAGAGGAATGTCAGCCAGATGCTGTCACCTTCCATTTTCTTTTGGCTAAGTTCTATGCCGTTCTTATCGCTGGCAGCCACAAGCTCGTTAAGGGCCTCGTCTGTAGGAGGAACATAAGTGGAGAAATTCTTCGATTTAGCCTCGGGTGGCAGCTCTTTATATTCGCCAGTAACCAGAAATGCATTCCCCTCAAACTGAACCGTCATGCTCTTCACATTATTGTTCGAGATCTCCTGCCGCAACTCATCATATCTAGGGAGATCGGCGGATTCATTTCCATTGCTTACAAACTGGACTATGCCCACCACGACTAAAAATAAAATCAAATAAAAACCAGAATTCCGGATGAACCGATTCATCCCCTACCTCCTCTCGCAACGCTCAAGTTATTGTACCATAGCCTGACCGGACTCCTCAAATTGTCAGGAAATCCAGAAAAGTGATCCGTAGATCTAAGGCTGTCGGGTAGTTCATTTGGTATAAATCTCAGGCTTCAGTACACCTACATAAGGGAGGTTCCGGTACAGCTCGGCATAGTCCAGTCCATAGCCTACAAGGAATGCATCAGGAATCACAAAGCCGGTATACTGGGCTTCAAGATTCACAGCACGGCCCGAGGGCTTGTCGAACAGAGTGACCACATTGACAGAAGCGGCATTGCGCCCCTGCAGCATGTCAATCAGATAGCTGAGTGTAAGGCCACTGTCGATAATATCCTCGACAATCAGAACATCACGGCCTTCAACCGATGTGTCCAAATCCTTGATGATTTTGACTACGCCGGATGATTTGGTTGTACCGCCATAGCTGGATACCGCCATGAAGTCCATTTCAACGGGTACTGTAATCACTTTAACCAGATCCGCCATAAAAATAAACGCACCTTTGAGTACACAAATCACTAAAGGTGTGCGGTCTGCATATTCCTTGCTCAGCTGGGCGCCAAGCTCCCTGATTCTTTGTTGAATTTCTTCTTCGCTGATCAAGATTTCCTGAATATCATTCTGCAACTTGCGAACCTCCTAAGATATACTTATGAAAGACTTACTTCGGCCATTACGATTCTTCGCCCTGTTCCATGTCTTCCAGGGTCAGGAGCAGAACTGAGGCCGTGTGCCGCCCAACTGCGGCATGCACCGAGCGCCTTACGCCCGGAATCCAGACGATATTGCCGAGTGCATCACATACGAGGGGAATTGCAGGCCGTTCGGAAGAAGGTATTTTATCATCAATGTAAATATCTTTTACCTTTTTGCTTCCGTTTAATCCCATAACCCTTATGGTATCTCCAGGCAACCGGGAACGAATGGTGAGCGGCAGGACAAGATCGTCCCCGTCAAACCAAGCCGAGTTCTTCCCGTAATCCTCCTCCTGTGCAGAAAAAACTTCCCCCTCAAGCCCCCTCATCGTCATAACCTTTCCTATCTCCATCAGCTTAATCCGGGGATGAGTCAAAGACAGCCGGTATGTATAGCTTACCTGCCGGGTCAAGGGCTTGGACGAGAACACAATGGTATCATATTGCCGCACGCAGACATAACCGCCACCCATATCCAGCGTCCAGACGGTAGGGTATTCCTGCAGCGTTCCCCGGCGTACTGCTTCAATCTTGGAAAAATCCATGAATGATGAATCCGCCGACAGATAATTTAATATTAGTTTAATCAAACGCCGTTGTAAAGCGGAGGGTATGGCCGCAAAGGCAGCTCTTTTCAAGGTGTATTTTCCATGCTCGGTGAAAACCAGCTCATCAAAGCATTTTGCCGCATTCGCCTCCATATATTCATCTTCCGCCGAGGCAATTTCAGCCAGCTGCAGAAGCGATTGTCTCACTCTCGGATTATGCTGCTCCAGCATAGGGAGCAGCTCCAGCCTGACTGCATTCCGCTTGTACTGCGTCAGGAGGTTGGTCGCATCCTCCGCATAAGCCAGGCCCTCCTCCCGGCAAAAGCCGACAAGAGCCGTTTTGTTAATACGCAGGAAGGGGCGGATGAGTTCCACCTTTTTTTCGGTCCGTTTCCAGCGCATGCCGGCAAGGCCCGAAGGCCCGCTCCCCCGCAGCAGCCGCATAAGCACCGTCTCGGCCTGATCGTCTGCATGATGGGCCAGTGCCACCGAGCGCGCCTGATAACGGTGTGCGGTAGCAATCAGGAACTGGTAACGCTTCTCCCGTGCAGCCCCTTCCGGGCCAAGCCCGCTCTCCTTAATGATGGACGGAATATTGAATTCGCCCAGCTCGAAGGGAATACCCAGCTCTGCCGCGAGGTCCCGGACCAGCTCTGCTTCCTCAACCGACTCGGCTCTGAACCCGTGATTGACATGGGCGCAGATCAGCGTCAGCGGCATCCGGGTCAGGGATATCTCATGCAGAATACGCAAAAGAGCCACAGAGTCCGGCCCTCCGGAAACTGCGACTACAATGGTGTCATGAGGCGCCCACAGCTCATATTCAGCCGCAGCCTCCATTACGGATTCCACCAGTTCCTTCCTGTGCTCCATAGGGGCTTCCTTTCCTGCCATCCCTTACACGGCCTGCTCCGGCGGTCAGCATCTTGTGGATTATGTACGATTTCAGATCTCAGAAACGGAAAACCCAGTATAGCGTGAATGCCAGCAGAAATAAAGACAGCGCGAACGCATTTTTGAGCCAGCGCGGGGTCGCCATCGTCTCGTGTCCGGTCTTCCGTCCTCTGTAGATGTGGCTTCTCCAGATCTCTGCTGCCTGCGCGGAACCGGGAAAACCGCCTTTGAGCGCGAGGCATAGCCAGGAGGACAGCTTCTTATCCGGCAGCTCCCGGGCCAGCTTCATCAGCTCCTCTACGCTCCTTGTCTGCGGCAGCTGCTGGGCGGCAGACTTCAGCCCTTGTTCATTAAGCAGGCGCAGGCACAGGACGGCAAAAGCAAACAGGTCATAGCTCTGGTCGCCTGTCCGGCTGCCGGCATTCCAGAATCCGCGGTCATGCCATTCGGTGAACTGCTTCACGCTCCGTCCGATTGGGCTTGCCCCTCCGTAATCAATCAGCTCGGCTTCCCCGTAGCTGGACACCATGACATTCTCCGGCTTCAGGTCCCCGAACACGAAGCCGCACTCATGCAGCGTCTGCAGCTTCTCCAGAATCGTCATTCCGACAAGCCCTAGCCAAGAGGCACCGTTCCTGGACAGGAAATGGTGCAGCGGCCTGCCTTCCACATAACGCATCACATAAAAGGGGGTATGGTCCCGGTCCTTGAAATCATCCGATTCCAGCAGATAGGAGGATAGCGGCGATTCCTTGCGGGCCCGGTGCTCGCTGCGCTTACGGCAGGACTGCAGGGAGGTCAGCACGTTAATCTCAGACTGCAGCTCCAGCGTATCGTATCCGATCTTGAGCGCATACCGCTCCCGTCTGCCTTCCCGCTGCACCAGATATACGGTTCCGTTTGCCCCCTTCCCCAGCACACGCTCCACGACATAACGGTTCCCCCGCCATTTGCCGGTAATCACTGTGCCTGCCGGATAGGATGGATTAGACGACATACCCATCAATCATCCCTTCTCTTGCCCCGTCATCTTCCCCTGGAAGATAATTACGATGTTCTTCCAGTTTATCATAACGGTAATGTTCCAGCACCTTGAAAATAGCCGGTCCGGTCGGCGTAGCCCCCCGCATCTTCAGTCTGGAAAAAAGGGAGCGGACCTCGGACACATTCCGGGTCCAGTCGATATCCAGCATGGCATCCTCACTGCCGGAGCGTCCGGGAAAATGGAACACGGCAATCTCGCTGCGCCCTTCCCGGGCCTCCAGACTGAGCGCCAGATCACGGATAGCATCCTCCACCGCGCCAAGCTTCGGCTTCATGCTCGCGCTTGCGTCAATTAAAAGCGCAATGCGCAGTGGCGAGGTCTCCGTCAGCTCATCGACCACGGTAACCACCTGCGAACGCTGCTGCGGAGGCAGCTCCGCCAGCGAGCCGTCGCCGAGAATTTTTTGCACCTCTTTATTAACTGCCTGCTGAATGGTCTGAACCACCGTCTTGCGTGTCATCATCTGAATGGTCTGGGCCAGCTGCGGGGTTCCCACGATCCGGCTAATCCCGCCCCCTGCCTTGGCAATATCGGCAATCTCCCGGCTGCCCAGCTCACCGATGGTTCCATAATCCACGACCCCTACAACATTGACCGTGATGCCCTCCTGACGGGCGTGTGCTGCCGCCAGCACCGGACTCTCCCCCACATTCGAACAACCGTCCGTGATCAGCAGAATTTGCTTCATGACCGTTCCTCCCTTCCTTGTCTAGTTACTAGCATTGCCAAGGTTGAGAGATTTCAAACGCCGCCTATAGCTGAAAGATTAGATCTGAATGAGCTCGTAAAAAAGAGTCTCTGCGAGAATTTTGGGCCTTCGATCGCTGTTGTCTTCCGATTTCTTGATTTATTGTACCGCAGCTCGCGGTTGAAATCGGAAGACAAAGGCGAACGCTTCGCTTCTACGGCTCCAAAATTCTCTCCGTTCCGTTTATTTTACGATAAACCTTCAACCTCAACTTTCGTCCGCTAACCAGCAGCGGTTGAAAAGGAGAGGAGCAGGGGCTGGCGAGTGACTGGAATGCACTCGCCGAATAATTTAAAGACAAAACCCGGCCTTTCAGCGCTCACTTTGCTTTCGGCCCTTGAATGTTACTTTTACTCATACTTTTACTCATACTTTTGCCCATCCTCATGCTTCATCCCCTAGCTCCAGCTCCGAATCTAAAAATCCTGCCTAATATGCAACATTCCTCTCATTAATTCATTCAAAACCGGAAATTGTTGCACAAAAGGCAGGATTCCGCCCTCACAGATCGATTAGCGGAAAGAATTTATGCAATTCATGCAGCAATCCACTCCAACACCCAAGTATCTTCAACACCAGGTTGCATTTCGTACAACATTTTCAGCTTAATCAAACTTAAACTCAAGTGATACCCACCAATCGTATCGCAACTGCGTTAGCTAACCGTACGCGGGCGCTCCATCCGGCCTACGCCGGGCATATGCAGGCTGGACCATTCCGGGTGGTAATGATCCACACGGCTAACTACGATGGTCATATCATCATGGACCTCATTGCCCTGATAGCGGATTACCTTATCCAGCAGCTCGTCCGCCATATCCTGCGGGTCATCGCCCTCCAGCTCCTGAATCAGACGTTTCATCCATATCTCCTTATTAACGGCATATCCGGGCGCATCGTAAATACCATCGGTCATCATAATGAGAATATCACCGGGGCGAAGCTGCATGGTGACCAGATCCACTTCGATATCTTTGATGATGCCGATCGGCAGATTGCTGGCCGTCACAGGGATCACCTCGCTGCCCCGCCGGATGAAGCTTGGAGCGGAAGCAATCTTCATGAAGATGGTCTGCGCCGAATACTGGTCGATCAGCGCCATATCTACTGTCGCATAGAATTCATCCGGGGAGCGCAGCAGCAGAATGGAGTTAACGGATTTCACCGCCAGCTTCTCATCCATTCCCGATTGCAGCAGCTTCTCCAGCATAGATAACGCAGCGCTACTCTCCATCCGGGCCCGCTCCCCGTTGCCCATTCCGTCACTGATGGAGACGGCAAAGGTACCGTTACCCAGCTCCACCGTACTAAAGCTGTCCCCCGACAACATATCGCCTCCCATGGCGGCGGCAGCTACGCCGGAGCTAATCTCGTAAGCTTTGGCCGAGCCAAAGGTCACCATCGACAGGCCCTCGCGGGGATGGACGGCGGTCTCACTGACCACTGCGATATTCTCCTCCAGAATATCCGAGAGCAGCGGGGCAATCATTTTGCGGCATTCATCGAAGCCCCGGGTGTAGGCATGCACGACTTCAATCTCTACCCGGCCGGGATCGAGACTCAGAATCTCAATGCTGTGAATGGAGAGGCCCAGCTTCTCCAGCGCCTCCCGGATCTGGCTCTCCTGCCGGTACATCGCCTGCCCTTCCCGCTTAATCTCCTTCGCCAGGTCCTCCATGACCTGCGAGACGCCGGATAATTGCTCGGCCACAAATTGGCGGCTGTCGTATATTTGCCGCTTCCAGCGCATATCATGCTGGTATAGCTCATATTGGCCCTTCATCACCTCAAGAACCTCCCCCGTCCTGCCGCAGATCCGGCTCCACTCCGGCGGCAGCTGGGCAGCGGTAATGTCCGGGCACTCCTCGACCGTGGTCATCATGTCCGTCATATACCTGTAGGTCTGATAGAACTTGGCATCCCAGCAGTGGGTCCGCCGGATGCATCCGGCGCAGGCTCCCTCTGTTACCGTATTCATAAAGTCCTCCATCTCACGGTCGCTTTTGCCCGCCTCTGCGGCCCGGGGAATCTGCCCGAAGCTGCTGGAGAGCTGCTGGAATACCTGCGAGAACTGGGTCACCCGGTCTGCTGTAATATCCCGGACCCTCCGGGCATATTCATGCTGGGAACGGCTGTGATCGGCTGTGCCTGGTACATATTTGGCAATGGCAGTAATCATCCCCTTAGGTGTTAGAAGAAACAATGCTACAGCTGCACAGGTCTCCCAGGTAGAATTCATGACATCGCCCGGTCCCATGAAGTATACGGATAGAATCGTTGATCCCAGCAGCATCCCGATGGAGACCGCCCCTTTGCGTCCGGACTGCATCATGCCTGCCAGCATCCCGGAAAAGGCCAGCAGGCTCATTTGATAGATGGCTCCGATATCGGCCAGACTGAGAATTAGTCCGGTCACTACACCAACCGCAGCACCAAGCGGCGCTCCTCCGGCCAGAGCAAAGATCAGAATCAGAAACCGCGATAAAACATGCTCCAGCGATAGACCGTTAATGGTCCAGCCGACAAGGCCGGTCATGACGGAAGCCAGCAAGATGATCAGACAGAGTACCTCCTCATTGCGGAGTGCCCTGCTTTTCTGCTTATAGGTGAATAAAGGAAGCGCCTGCAGGAATACAAGCGTCAGCACGAATCCGAGTATGGCATCAATGGCCGCCATCATCAGCGGATACCACGTGAGCGAAGGACCGATAACGACCTGGAACAGTCCCACCATAAACGAAGCTACGAACACCATCAGAGGGGCATAGGACAGATCCACCCGCTGGAAGTTCTCCAGCCCTTTGTAGATCAGATAAAAAATAATCAGCTCTGCCGCAACCACGATGGCACCCGGAAATGGGGTGAAGAGACTGCCGAGCACGATGGCTGCGGCCACAGGCAGCATGGAATCCCTGCGCATAAATACAATGACGGCGAAATAAGCAGCAGCAAACGGGGTAAGCTCATCCAGGATCATAGCCCGTCCCAGCAAAAAGCCCATTAGGCTAAGCAGCAGTACCCACTTCTTGACCGCGATGAACTGGATAACCGGCAGCTTGGTGCCCCACACCTTCAAGCGCGTACCTAAGGCTTCTTTCTGATTTTTGTCTTTGCTTCCTGCTCTTGTCCACTCCGGCAAATTCACCACATTGCTTTTACTCATTCCCTGCACCACCCGTTTATGAATTTTATGGTTCTCATTATATAGTGGGGGTCTTAAGAAAGTTTGTCAGAAACGGAGAGCAATCTGTAATAAATTTCCGACAAAAAAGCCTGTCCCGACATTCTGTGGAAAAGCCTCCCAATCCCATACGGGGTAAAAGATCGGCTGCGGACTGCCGCAGTCAGACTGCCGGTTGCAGGTAGTGGCCGCGCGGACATTCGTCAGCGATTGCCCTAGAGTTATGTGAGAATGGCATAGATGCTGTCGGCAATTTGCCGGGTACCGACAAAAATAGCCGGAAGCTTGGGCGCGCGGTATAGAGCTGGGGTGGGCTTGGGCTGCTCATACTCTGCGTTGCTAGCAAATTGTAATCGGTTTTCCGATTACATTTGGTCCGTACACCTCCACGTTGCCGATTATAATCGGTTTTCCGATTACATTTGGTTCACGCGCCTCCAAGCTGCCGATTGTAGTCGGTTTTCCGATTACATTTGGTCCGTACGCCTCCACGTTGCCGATTGTAATCGGTTTTCCGATTACATTTGGTTCACGCGCCTCCAAGCTGCCGATGGTGTTCGGTTTTTGGCCTACATTCGGCCTGCGGGCACAAACACAAAAAAACCGCAAAGGGCGCAACGCCCCTGCGGTTATTTATGATGTGCAAGACTCAGATTATACGCGCTTGGCTCCACGGCCGCCGCGCTTTCCTTCTGTGTTCTTCTTGATCGAAGATATCCGTTCTTCGCTGTCTTTCAGGAAGCGTGACATTTTATCCTCGAATGAAGGTTTACCGGCTGCAGGCTTGAATGGACGCCCACCCCGTTCACGATTGAATCCACCGCCGCCTCCGCCACTGCCGCCACCACCGCCGAAACGGTCTCCACCGCTTGGACGTTCAGGTCTTGGAGCTCTGGGGGGACGTACTTCCGTTGCCGGCTTATCAACGGCTTGCTTAATGGAAAGTCCGATCTTGCCGTCCTTGTCAACATTGATCACCTTAACGGTTACTACATCCGCAATCTTCAAATGATCGTTAACATCCTTGACGTAGTTATCGGCGATCTCCGAGATGTGAACGAGACCTGTGACACCTCCTGACAGATCCACAAATGCTCCGAAATGCGTGATGCCTGTCACCTTGCCCTCTAACTTGGTGCCCACTTCAATTGCCATAGAATAAAATGATCCTCCCTTAAAAATATACAGACGAATATAATGTCCATCCTGTCTGCGGTGATTTGATTATACAGTAAAGAGCAAAGCAAGGCAACACAGCGTAAGCCTCTTTTCGCCTGCTTTTATTGCCCGGATTGCTCGGTACGGATAGGGGATTCCCCTGCAGGATACATATTGTACCATTTACGCGCTAATTGTCCGATATACTCATCGTCATTCAGCCGCGAGACCTCATATTTCAATTGATTCATCGTGGCTGTTACACTCTCACTGTTCTCTTTCTTACGGGCGAGCTGTTCGCTCTTATCGGCGATTACTGCGCTCTGGGCAAAGAAAGTGAATCCGGCCCAGCCGAAGAAAACAGCCATCACAAGAATCCATATAAACTTTCTTCTCTTCGCGCCTGCGGCCGAAGCACTCTGGTTCGTATTCTTCTCTTCCGCAGAGAATCTGTTCATTCAGCTTACCTCCAGTTCCAGGGTTCAAGCAAGGTCAGCGCTTCCGCCACCCTGATATCCACTCGGTGATCCTCACGATCCGGGCGCTATGAACGAACCGGGATGCATACGGAGAGGCCCACCTTACAGGAAGTACCCAGATTGGCTTGGTTAGACGCAGCAGCAGCTTAAAAATATAAAGAAGGACCCGGCCGAGCAGCAGTACTGTTCCCTTAACCAGGCGCCACAGCCAGAGAATCGGGCCTCCGATGACTATGGCAATGAACCGCCATAGCATCCTGCATACATACTGAACTGACTGAATTAACCTTACCACAAAACGCTGCACCGTAATACTGAAGATCAAAAAATAGATCCATACACCTAGAAAGAGGCCAAGAACGACATAAAACCTCAATTGTCCCTGGTTTCCGGCATAAAGCATGCGAAAGACCAGCAGGGCAGCCCCTATCCAATACAGCAAATCCAGCAGCGCATTCAGCCAATTGGGAAATCTCAGCTTCTGCGACAGCACCCGGTAGCTGTCATAGGCCAGTCCCATGGCAATGCCGGACAGAATCATATAGAGCAGGGTGATCCATTGAACGGAGGGATTCATTTAAACAGCTTGCGGAGAATCCCTTTATTTTTGCCTTGCGCCCCGGGGTCCAGATAAATCAGGGAATGAACATTGCCTTCAAGGGACAGCATTCCATTCTCCAGACTTAAATTCTTGATATGTAAATGAGTCCCCCGAATGGTCAGCTCACCAAGTTCTGTACTCAGCAGAAACTCTTCACTGTCAAAGCTCTCCACATTCTTCACACCGGTAAGCTCAATCTGCTTGCGGCTGCGCATGTGCAGATCATGCTGTTTGTTGACTTTGGCTGGCTCCATCATAGCATGTACCCCTCCTTCTTGGTTCTAATCTATGAAGGAAGGACAGGGTATAGAACAGGTGAAAACAACAAAATAACCCCACAAAGTGGGGCTTTAGCTTAGATGATGACTCAGGTACTTTGCGGGGACCCCAAAACATATAAATTCTTATCTTTTAAAAAAGAGGCATTCCGCTCCGCCGTCTCCCGGCTTCAGGAATACCTCTTAACCTTATACTGCAATAATTTGCTACCAGTCGAGTCCCGTGCTTTTGGCAACCGGCTCTTCACGGAGCAGGGTATACATTCCGGCGGCCTCGTCCTTG
Organism: Paenibacillus silagei; assembly: GCF_017874735.1. Taxonomy (GTDB): domain Bacteria; phylum Bacillota; class Bacilli; order Paenibacillales; family Paenibacillaceae; genus Paenibacillus_AQ; species Paenibacillus_AQ silagei. Next base: position 34,998 of record NZ_JAGGLV010000034.1, on the reverse strand, counting down.
CGGGTGGTTTCCACCAGCTTTTCCACTTTGACCGTCACAAGCTTTTGGCCGAACTGCACGGTAATCTCGTCACCGATCTTCACCGTGCTGCTCGGTTTGGACTCCCGTCCATTGATCAACACCCGGCCCTGTTCGGACACATCCTTGGCCACGGTGCGGCGCTTGATCAGACGGGAGACCTTCAGGAACTTGTCCAGACGCATTAGTTAACGGCTTCTTTGAGCTTGTTGCCTGCCTTGAAGGCCGGCACTGTGGATTCAGGAATTTCGATAGGTGTGCCCGATTGCGGGTTACGGCCGGTGCGGCCGGAACGTTTGCGCGTTTCAAAAGTACCAAAGCCGATCAGCTGTACTTTATCTCCGCTTGCGAGAGCTTCTGTAATTTCGCCCAGCATTCCGTTAAGTACGGTTTCTACGTCTTTTTTGGATAGTCCGCTTTTCTCGGAAATGTTGTTTACCAGATCTGTCTTGTTCATAATTTGAAGTTCCTCCTAGGATACAAAAAATAAATGAAAATCAGGTTTACCGGAAAATCACGGCAAATCGTCATTTCGTCTTTATGATATTCTGGATTCCGCCCTCAATTCCTGCCACGATCCGCCGTTTTTTTTGAAAAAGTAACATCTTGCGTAGGATATGGGGGTTATAGCACTATAACATTATAAACCTCTCAATACATTTTAAATCAGAGATTCGCGCCAATAGTCACAGCATTGCCGTGAAACGCGCGGGATATACCGCCGAAGACTATAATTCTAAAATCTATTGCTTCCGCTCTTCTGCCTTGGCTTCCTGCCAGAGGGCTTCCATCTCCTCCAGCGGGCTGTCCTCCAGCCGGACCCCCCGATCCCGCAGACGCTGCTCAATATACTCGAAGCGGGCTACGAACTTGCGGTTGGTGCGGGTCAGCGCTTCTTCCGGATCGGCTCCGATGAAGCGGGCCACATTGGTGGCTGCGAACAGCAGGTCGCCCAGCTCCAGCATCTGCTCCCCGGCGGACTGTCCCGTCTCAATCGCTTCCTGAAGCTCGTCAACCTCCTCGCGGATCTTGGCCAGCACATCACTGGTGTTATCCCAGTCGAAGCCGACGCGGGACGCCTTCTTCTGCAGCTTGTACGCCTTCATCAGAGCCGGCAGATCCCTCGGAACTCCGCTGAGTGCGGACAGGGCTTCGGGCTTCACGCCTTTGCGCCGCTTCTCCTCGGCCTTCATCCCTTCCCAGTTCTGCAGCGCCTCCTCGGCATTGCCCGCCGCCTGATCGCCGAAGACATGCGGGTGGCGGAACAGCAGCTTCTCATTCAGCCCCTCAATGACATCGTAGACACTGAAGGTCCCCAGCTCCTCTTCCATCTGGGAGTGCAGCATAATCTGGAGCAGCAGGTCGCCCAGTTCTTCCTTCATATGGTCCGGGTCATCCTCGTCAATCGTCTCCAGCACCTCATAGGTCTCTTCGATCAGATTTTTGCGCAAGGATTCATGCGTCTGCTCACGGTCCCAGGGACAGCCCTCTGGGCTCCGCAGAATATCGACAATTTCATGCAGCCGGGCAAAGGTACGGTTACGCGCTTCATCCGCACGGCTCGCCGGAACATATACCAGCGACAGGTTACCATAGCCGTCCAGCCGGTCCAGCTCGTACAGCGGCACCCGGAGAATCTGCTCCTCGCCCTCCACGCCAAGCGCATGTGCGGCAATGACCTCATACTCGGGCGGGTACAGCTCCATCAGGCAAAGCTTGGTCTCAGACGCGGTGAAGCTGTCATAGACCTGCCCGATCAGGGTGTGCAGCTCTGGATGAAGCTGGGAGCTGCGGATACCGGAGGCGTCCAGCAGCTGGAAGCCTTCAATCGGATCAAAGCCCAGTCGGACAAACGCTTCATCCAGGAAGCTCTCGCCGCCGAGGATATTCAGTTCAATGCCCGCCTCCGGGCAGCGCCCGCGCAGCAGGGAGACGGCGGATTCGGCCACCATGGGATGCCCCGGCACGGCATAGACGATCTCCGTGCCCTGCGGAGCGGCCGCAGCCTTCTCGATCAGCGTTGCCGTAATGGCTTCATAGACCTCAGGGAAGGACGACAGCGACTCATACAGCCCGTCGAAGGACTCCCAGGCTATCTCCATCTCCGCCAGTGCAGCCATGACAGGATGCTCTGCGGTCCGCACGTATACGGCCGAGGCCGCCTTCAGCTTCTTGATAATGCCCAGTGTCAGCCGGTCCGGGTTCCCGGAGCCCAGGCCGACGATCGTTAATGTTGCGCTCATGCCAGTCTACTCCTTCCAGGCAGCCGCCTGCTGCTATTCGCGAAAGGCGGCTGCGCTATGTATCTATTGAGCTGCGCCTTATGGGAACAGGCGCAGCTTCTTCAGCTTGTCCGCTAAGCGCGGGCCGAAGCCCGGAAGCTGGCGCAGCTCGCTCTCGCTGAGCAGCCGCAGCGCCACTGCTCCGAGTGCGAAGACGGCGCAGCCTGCGAGCACGCCGAGCAGGCTCTGCGCCAGGGCCGCGGTCCGCCCGCCGCCGAAGCCGGCGGCGTCTGCCGCCCTGGCTGCGCCGTGGCTCACGGCCGCGGCGGCCAGCCCCAGGCCCGCGAGCAGCGCCGCGGGCTTCAGCAGAACATCTGCGGCGCGCAGCCGCAGATGTCCCTGCCGGTAGAGCAGCAGCACGTTCAGCGCTGCTGCGAAGAGATGTGCGGCCACGCCAGCGATGGCCGCACCGGTAATGCCCTGCTGCGGGACCAGCAGCAGGTTGAGGGCCGCCTTAAGCGCAGCGGCGGCCAGCAGGGTCAGCGCCGGCGCGCGCACGGCGCCCAGGCCTTGCAGCAGCGCGGCGGAGATGATGCTGACCGTGCCGCCTGCGGCGGTAAAGGCCAGCCAGGTCATCGCGCCGCTGCCGGCGGCGTCCCCGTACAGAGCCGTGTTCACCGGCTCTGCAAGCACGGCCAGGCCTACGGAGGCGGCCAGCCCGAGGAGCCAGAACCAGCGCAGCGACAGCGTGATGCGCGTGCGGATCAAGGCCTCATCCCGCTGGTACTTCGCTTCGGCCAGTGCCGGGATGAAGACGACCGAGAGCGAGGTCGCCAGCATCGTTACGATCTGCACGAGCGGCAGCCCGCGGTTATAGATGCCGAACTGGGCCATCGCTGCTGTCTCGCTGCTGCTCCCCGTAAGCAAGCGGGGAACTGTGAAGACATCGACCAGTCCGATTAACGGAACCGCAAGTGCGCCAAGCATCACCGGGAGGCCATAGGCCAGCAGCTCGCGGGCAGGAACGCCCTGCTTAGCACTTCGCACGGCCGATGCCGTTCTGTTCTTAAGCGGAGCTTGAGGCAGCCTGTCGGGCAAGCCCCGGCGGTGGCTGCGCCAATACAGCAGCATTACGCCCAGACCGGCGATCCCGCCCCCGGCTGGACCCAGCATCGCACCGGCAGCGATTCCTGCCGCATCTGCGCCAGCGCCCGTCAGATACAGCAGAAGCGCGATCATGACCGCCACGCGTACCGACTGCTCGACCACCTGCGACACGGCAGTCGGCATCATATTATGCAGTCCCTGGAAGTAGCCGCGCAGCGCAGCCATCAGCGGCACCACCGCCAGCCCCCAGGCGCTGCTGCGCAGCGCCGGGACAATATGGGAGCTGCCGACCCATCCCGCAATGAGCGGAGCCCCGGCGTAGACCAGAATGCCGAGCAGAAGGCCGCTGGCCGCTGTAATTCCGGCGGATAGCAGCAGGACCCGCCGCCCCTTCTGCGCGTCCTGTGCCGCCGAAGCCTCCGCCACGAACCGCGAGATGGCGGCAGGCAGCCCGAGCATCGCCACCGTAACCAGAATGGTATACAGCGGATAGACCGTATTGTAGATACCGAACGCGGCGTCACCGCCCAGATTCTGCAGCGGTATCTTCTGGAGCGTACCGATCAGTTTCGAGAAAATAGCTGCCGCGCTAAGAATAAAAGCGCCCTGCAGCAGCTTCGAGCCTTGCGAATTGGATGTCATCGTTTACCTGCTTCTACAGCCATAACTGCCATAATATAGAGCTTACTTTAACCTAAGCAAATGAATTTCTATATTATAACTTATCTAAGGGTAGAAGTGTAAATGACCATGCGTCTATTCCTTAGCTTGCCGATTCACAGCAAAAACCCGCCATTCCCTACGGTCATAATAACCAAAGGAAAAGCGGGACTCTTCAGCACCAGTTAATTACTGCTCCATTTGCTTACCCAGGAAGGCAGCTGCTGTCTCTGCCATTTTCACTTCCATCTGGGCCATTTTGACCGAATCATCCTTATTCAGCAGCACTACGCAGCCGATGGGATCTCCTCCGGAGATAATAGGCGCTGCCACATACGTGGATAACAGCTCCGAGTGGTCCTTGCTGATGTCATAGCTGCCTGCATTGGTCTCAAGCATTGTTTTACGGCTTTCCATTACCTTTTCCAGCAGCACACCCACTTGCTTCTCCAGATAATCCTTCTTGGAGCCGCCGGCGAGCGCGATGAACGTGTCCCGGTCCGTAATCATGGTAATATGCCCTGTTCCTTCATACAGCGACTCTGCATATTCCTTGGCGAAATCGCCCAATTCACCAATCGGTGAATATTTTTTCAATATAACCTCACCATCGCGGTCAACAAAAATTTCCAGAGGATCGCCCTCACGAATCCGTAAGGTGCGTCTGATCTCTTTGGGGATAACAACTCGTCCGAGGTCATCAATACGTCTTACAATACCAGTAGCTTTCATTTCAAATGTTGCCCCGCTTTCCTTAAGAAGTATGGTCCAACTACTGTCCATTATGGGAATGGTTAATCCCGGTGATTTATCGTAATATCTGACCATAGTATTCATCTCTTCCCAGTTCCTTATACATCCGTCAGCCCGCATATAATTGTTCATGGAGAATGAGAACGCCCCGGCCCGGCATCATTCCAGTTATGATCACAAATAGTCATTTCTATACCGCCGCAGTTATTTTCCCCATTTTGCTCTATTGTGGCAAAAAAAACCGCCCGGATGCATAGCGCATCAGGCGGCTTGTCCAGCCTAAATTTATTTAGCGGCTTCTGTAGCAGCCGGTGTATCTGTAGCGGCTGGCGTGTCACTACCCGCAGCCGGAGCCGGTGTAGCTGTGGCTCCCGCGCTGCCTGCAGCAGCTGAGCTCTTCGGCAGATTGATTTTAATCTCCAGACTATCCAGTTCCTTCTCCAGGAAGGTCTCCAGGCTGGCAGAAGCGGCAGAGTTCTTCACAGCCTTCAGCTGGTCGGCAGTCAGCGTATCGAAGGTGGTGTCCTTGCGGGCTTCCACCTTGATAATGTGATATCCGTAGGTAGACTTGACCGGCTCACTAATCGTATTCAGCGGAAGAGAGTGGGCCGCAGCCTTGAACTCTGCTACATATTCTACCAGTGCCTTGTCCTTATATTCACCGCCGGTTTCCTTCGTGCCGGTATCATCGGAGTATTCCTTGGCCACAGCTGCAAAGTCCGCCCCGCCATCCAGCTTCGCCTTCACTTCCTGGGCGCGCTTCAGCGCATCGGCATCCGTCCGCTCTTTGCCGGCGCTATCGGTCAGGCCAACCAGGACATGGCGCAGAGTAGCCACACTATAATCAGCCTTGGTGGCTTCATAATGGGTCTTGACCTGCTCGTCCGTTAATTTCAGCAGCATGTCCTGATATACGGTAAGTACGCGCTGCATATAGGAACGCAGGTCCGACTCGCTCAGATCCTGTTCCTTCAGCGTGCTCTTGTACTTATCGCCCAGCGCAGTCTTGATAGAGCCGATCTGAGTATCGACTTCTTTCTCCGCAGCCTTCTTCGCTTCATCCGAGGCCTTGTCCGCCAAGTATTCGAACGCGACCTCCTGCTTCAGGATGGACTCCTTGAACATATCAATCTCCAGATACTGCGCCTGCTCGGGGGACAGGAATTTCATTACGCGGGTATCCAGATTGAATTCCTTCTGGGTAATGGTGCCGCCCTTATACGTCGCCACCGCAGTATCATCACTTTTATTGCTGCAGGCAGCAAGCATGGAGAAGGACAGGGCTGCGGTCAGCGAGACCACCAGTACCTTCCATGATTTTTTATTTAACGACATTGTGTAATTCTCCCTTCGATTTTAAAGACTGTTTGGCTGCCGCGAGGAATTGCTCCAGCACATCCAGCAGCTCCTTGTCACCTAAATCCTTCGCTTTGATCCGGATCGTTGCCTTGGCATCCTTATCAAATTGTACACGCCTTTCGAAGCTATTACCAACTTTGGCGAGCTTCGCCGTATCAAACGCCCCCAGGCTGCCCTCGTGGAAATTAAGCAGGGCATCATCCCCGCGCCGGACCATGGATTCCATGCCGTACAGCTTGCCATACACCTTCAACCGGGCCACAGAGAGCAGATTAATAACGGCTTCCGGCAATTCGCCGAACCGGTCCAGCAGCTCATCCTCAAGCTCGGAGGCATCTTCGAAGGAAGCCACAGCAGCAACCTTTTTATAGATTTCTATTTTTTGGATACTGTCGTAAATATACTCGGAAGGAAGATACGCGTCAATCGACAAATCAATGACCGTATTCCCCTGCTTCAGCGAAGTATCCTCCTCGCCAAGCACACTCACCTTGCGTTTGCGGATTTCCTCCGCCAGCATTTGCGAATACAGGTCGAAGCCGACCGAGGCAATGAAGCCGTGCTGCTCCGCCCCCAGCAGATTGCCTGCTCCCCGGATGGAGAGATCGCGCATAGCAATTTTGAAGCCTGACCCGAGCTCGGTGAATTCCTTGATGGACTGCAGGCGCTTCTCAGCCACCTCTGTCAGCACCTTATCGCGCTGGTAGGTGAAGTAGGCATAAGCAATCCGGTTGGAACGGCCGACGCGTCCGCGCAGCTGATAGAGCTGGGACAGGCCCATTTTGTCAGCATCATGAACAATCAGTGTATTTACATTGGGAATATCGACACCGGTCTCTATAATACTGGTGCTGACCAGCACATCATACTCTCCGTCCAGGAAGTCGAGAATCGTCTTCTCAAGCTCCGATTCCGACATCTGGCCATGCCCGATACCCACTCTTGCCTCCGGCACCAGCATGGAGATCTGCGCCGCCATTTCCTGAATCCCCTGTACACGGTTGTACAGATAATAGACCTGCCCGCCACGGGCCAGCTCGCGCTCCACTGCTTCCCGGGTCAGCGTCTGGCTATGCTCCACCACATACGTCTGTACGGGAAAGCGGTTCTCCGGTGGTGTCTCAATAACTGACAAGTCACGCACCCCGAGCATCGACATATGCAGCGTGCGGGGAATCGGTGTGGCTGTCAGAGTCAATACATCGACATTGGTCTTCAGCCGCTTCAGCTTCTCCTTGTGGGTCACGCCGAAACGCTGCTCTTCATCGACAATCAGAAGGCCGAGGTCCTTGAAGACCAGATCCTGTGACAGCAGCCGGTGTGTGCCGATAATAACATCCACTGTCCCCTGGCGTACTCCCTTGATCGTCTCATTCTGCTCCTTGCGGCTGCGGAACCGGCTCAATACCTGAATATTCAGCGGATAATTGGCGAAGCGCTCACGGAAGGTCTCGTAGTGCTGCTGCGCCAGAATCGTCGTCGGCACGAGCACAGCCACCTGCTTGCCCTCTATAGCAGATTTAAAAGCAGCCCGGATCGCCACCTCTGTCTTGCCATAGCCTACATCACCGCAGAGCAGCCGGTCCATCGGACGGTTCTGCTCCATATCCTTCTTGATCTCTTCGATCGCCCGCAGCTGGTCACGGGTCTCCTCATAAGGGAACATCTCTTCGAATTCGCGCTGCTCCTGCGTATCCTTCTCGAAGCCATAGCCAAGCGCGCTCTGGCGCTCTGCGTACAGCTTGATCAGATCATCGGCGATATCCTGAACCGAGCTCCGCACCTTGCTGGTAACCCGGGTCCATTCATTGCCGCCCAGCTTATAGACCTTCGGCTCCTTATCTTCCGAGCCGACATATTTCTGAATCAGGTCAATCTGTTCAATCGGAACTGAGAGCTTGTCGCCTCCTGCATAGAGAATGTGCATATAGTCGCGGTGAATACCGCTGACCTCAAGCGTCCCGATGCCCATATATTTACCGATCCCGTGATTCTGGTGAACCACATAATCCCCGATCTTCAGCTCGGTATAGCTCTTAATCCGTTCGGCATTATCAATGCCCTTCGAGACCTTCCGCGCCTTGCGCTGCTTCTGCGAGAACATCTCACCCTCAGTGATCACTGCGAGATGAATCGAAGGAAGCTCGAAGCCGGAGCCCAGGTTGCCCTGCAGGATCGTCGGCTCCTCAATGCCATAGTCATCCAGTACCCGGCGGATACGCTCCATCCGCTCCTCGCCATTCGCCAGCATGATCACCTTCACGCCGGACTTGTGCCAACGCTCCATCTCGGACTTCAGCACATTCATCTGGCCATGGAAGTCCTGCATTCCGCGGCTGATGAAGCCTAAGATATTCTGTGGCTGAATATGTGGAACCTGACGCAGAAATATCGACATAAACAGGCTCTGGAACGGACGCTGGTACATAATAACCTCGCTGTCGACAGAGAGCTGAAGCTCAGGCAGCGTCTTGCCGTTCTGCAGCAAGTGCAGATTCCATTCCGACTCATCCCGCTCCAGCTGCTTGGCGGTCTCCAGAAGTCTGGCCGGCTCATCAAGGACAAGCAAGGTATCCTGAGCCATATAATCATACAGATGAATACGTTCAGGGTAGAGCAGACTGATATATTTATAGACTTCCGGGAAATAGGTACCCTGCCGCAGCATCTCCAGCTCCCGGCCCATCTCCTCACGCAGACGCAGCTTAGCCTGACGGTCACTCATCTTCTCAAGCTGCCGATCCAGCATTGCAGACGCAGCGGTAGAAGCCGCATCCTGGCGGAGCTGATCGAATATAATCTCCTTGGCCGGTGTAATCTTCACACTGCGGACCTTATCGATGGAGCGCTGATCCATAGGGTCGAAGGTACGGATGGAGTCTACTTCATCATCAAACAGCTCCACCCGGTAAGCCAGTGGAGAGGTCATGGGATAGAAGTCGATAATACCGCCGCGTACACTAAGCTCACCGCGGTTCTCTACCCGCTCCACCCGCTCATAGCCCATCTCAATCATGGTCATGAGGAAGTCATCCAGTGACAAGGTTCCGTCCTGCGAAACCGTAAGCTGGGCTTCAGCCATGACATGCGGAGCAGGGAGCAGCCTCCGAACGCCGGAGTAGGGAACAACTACAATTCCCCGAAAGCCCTGGGCGCAGCGCGTCAGTACATCGATCCGCTGGGCCAGCGTCTCCGGGCTTGAGACAGCGGCCTCAGCCGCCACCAGCTCATTGGCCGGATAGAGCAGCACCCGCTCCGGGGAAAGCGCTTCCTGTAAATCATCAGCCATCTTCTGGGCTGAGAACATATTATGGGTCACAACCAAGAGCGGACGCTGCGTCTCCTCATGCAGGGCAGCCAGCATGATTTGTCTGGCCGAGCCGGACAGACCGGAGATAAGCTGTTCCTTCATCCCTGCTGCGATGCCACGGGTGACAGACTGGAAATCAGTATCCTTGGAAAAAGCTTCTATAAGACCTTGTAACAACAGGTGCACCTCTCTTACTAAACAGGCTGACAGCGGCAATGCCGCTGTCACCTATTATAATTGGAATCGAAAACAAGCCTCAGCGGATAAGGCCAAGGCTTGCGGATGACGATAGAGACAGGCGCTTCCACCTTACTGAAGCGGACTGGCCAGCAGGCTGAGCTCGGGGTTGTTATCCAGCGCCTGCTTGCAGTAATCGCAGGTCACCTTCACCGTAATCTCGCCTTCTGAATCATACGCTATTATATCTCTGCGCTCCGCAGGGGTCAAGGATTGCAGCCCCAGCTGCATCTCTGTAATATCGCTTCTGCCAATGCTTCCCAAGAACGTCCGGCAGTGCCTGCATACATAGTGTATTGCCATCTATATGCCTCCTGAAGGTAGTATATACCTTCAGTATGCCCCGCCCGGGAGGGCTTTAGCCGCAGGGTCCTGAACCCTATGCCTTGTATTTCATCCGTTAAATTTGGCCATGGTCTGTTCAAAGGTATGCTGCAGGCTGAATTCCACAGCATCGCAAGCATCACTTATCATGCTCTCAAGCCTTGCTCCATCCTTCTTGGCGAAGGTAGATAGTACATAGTCAACTATAGCAAAGCCCGGCTCCGGACGGGATATGCCCATCCGCACCCGGTTGAAGCTCTGGGTGCCCGTATGCTGAATGATGGACTTGATGCCATTGTGCCCGCCGGCACTGCCTTGATATCGCAGCCTGATCTTACCCAGCTCCGTATCCAGGTCATCATAGACCACAATCATATCTTCCAGCTGGACCTTATAATAATCCATATAAGCCCGTACCGCTTCCCCGGACAGATTCATGAAGGTCATCGGCTTGATCAGCACCGTCTTCACACCGCCGATCATCCCTTCACCGATTACCGATTTGCATTTATTCTGGTTAAAGGCAATTCCGTGTCTGGACGCAAGCTCATCGAGGGCCATGAAGCCGACATTATGCTTGGTCTTCGCGTATTGCGTTCCGGGATTCCCGAGTCCAACAATCCATTTCATATTTAAGGTTTTTCCTTTCCGCCCGGTACTCTCAGCAGAAGAGTTCCGTTTTTGGTACAATAAGTTTATACTCCGGAGACAGGTGATGAACATGCCACATCAGGGCGATATCTTAACACTGCAGCGCCATTTCCAGTACCATATTCAATATGCTGTGCCTGTTGAAGTCTATAGGGGGAACGCGCACGTAGACATCGGTGTGATTACAGCGGTGGACGAAGGCTTCGTAGAGCTGCAAGGTACGCTGTACAACCGCAGCCTCTTCACCTTCATCTCCCGTCCGGGATATTGAAGCTTATACGAGCCTTTAGTCCCTGCCGCTGCATCACGCCGATAAGGGTTACATCTTCCGCTTGACGAAAGGTGTAACCCTTTTTCTGCTGATCTGCCTGCGGCCTATTCGATTTCGAACAGCTTACTGATCGACAGCTCTTCATGCACGCGAATGATAGCTTCGCCCATAAGCGGGGCTACGGACAGTACCTTGAGCTTGGAGGTCGGGTTGCTGCTGCGAATTGGAATGGTATCCGTCACGATAATTTCTTTGATCGGAGAGTTTTCCAGACGTTCATGCGCCGGACCGGATAATACAGGATGCGTACAGCAGGCGTAGACTTCTTTCACGCCGCCTTCCATCAGGGCATTGGCTCCAAGAACGATCGTTCCTGCCGTATCGATGATATCATCGATCAAGATCGCCGTTTTGCCTTCAATATTACCGATAATGTTCATAACCTCACTGACGTTCGGTTCAGGACGGCGCTTGTCGATAATCGCCAGCGGAGCGTTAAGGAAGTCAGCCAGCTTTCTGGCACGCACCACGCCCCCATGGTCAGGAGAGACGACCACCGGGTTCTGAATTTGCTTCGAACGGAAATATTGAGCCAGAATCGGAACACCCAGCAGATGATCCACAGGAATGTCGAAGAAGCCTTGAATCTGCATCGCATGAAGGTCCATAGTAATGACGCGATGTGCACCCGCCTTCTCAATCAGGTTCGCTACCAGCTTGGCCGTAATCGGATCACGGGAACGGGCCTTACGGTCTTGACGGGCATACCCGTAGTAAGGAATCACGACATTGATGCTCTTCGCGGAGGCACGCTTAAGCGCATCTACCATCACCAGAAGCTCCATCAGATTGTCGTTCACCGGTCCGCAGGTGGACTGTACGATATAGACATGACAGCCCCGGACACTCTCCGACAGCTTAACCTGAATCTCTCCGTCACTGAAGCTGGTCGTATGGGACTCGCCCATCGGAATGCCGATATAATCAGCAATCTGGCTGGCCAGCTTAGGATTGGAGTTGCAGGTGAAAATCTTGAGTTTGGAATCACAATAAGTCATAAAATATAAACCCTCCGTGACGGAATTTAACTGGCCAAAGCACCGGCGCGGATGTGCAAGAAGTCCGTCCGGCGCTCTAAGCCTACAGCTGCTTTCTGCTTACACGCTTTACGATGGACTATGCTGGTCTTTCTTCGCCTTGGCCCGGGAGCGGATCTTCTCTGCATAACCCGGCTTATTCTCCTGCCTTGCTCTGGCAATCGCCAGATCGTTCTCCGAAACCGGACGCGTAATAGTGGAGCCGGCGACAATGAATGCGCCCTTGCCCACTGTAACCGGAGCAACAAGGTTCACGTTGCTGCCGATAAAGGCATCATCGCCAATCTCGGTTCTGAACTTATTATAGCCGTCATAATTAACGGTGATGGCGCCGCAGCCGATATTGACATTCTTACCGACCTCAGCATCACCGACATAGCTTAAATGAGATACCTTGGAGCCGTCGCCGATTGTAGCATTCTTGATCTCTACGAAGTCGCCGACCTTAACACCCTCACCCAGAACGGTGCCGGGACGTAAATACGCAAAAGGCCCAACGGAAGCCCGTGTGCCGACCTGAGCCTGATTCAGCACGGAATGCTTCACAGCCGCTCCGTCCATAATCACGCAGTCTTCAATTTCACTTGCCGGACCAATCACACAATCTTCGCCGATCACTGTCTTGCCCTTGAGTACCGTGCCCGGATACAGCACCGTATCTGCTCCAATGACAACATCTGCTCCGATGTAGGTTGAAGCCGGATCGATGATAGTGACTCCGCCGAGCATATGCCCCCGGTTGATGCGCTGACGCATATAGCCTTCGGCTTCAGACAACGCCAGTCGGTCATTCACACCAATGGACTCTGCTGCATCATGGGCCTGATAGCCCAGAACGATATCGCCCTGCGCCCGGAGTATGCCGATAACATCCGTCAAATAATATTCCTGCTGGTTGTTGGTATTCGTAACCTTCTCGAGAGCAGCAAAGAGCTTCGCGTTATCAAAACAATACGTCCCTGTATTAATCTCGTTAACCGCAGCTTCACTCTCTGTGCAATCCTTCTGTTCCACAATCTTCAGCACTCCGCCGTCTTCGCCGCGGATAATCCGTCCATATCCGGCAGGCTGCTCCATAACAGCAGTAAGGACAGTTGCAGCAGCATTCTGCTCTTCATGCAGCGCCATCATGCCTTCGAGTGTCTCACTCATGACAAGCGGCGTATCTCCGCAGATGACAATGGTGGTTCCTTCTTCGCTGCCCAGAAGATCCTTGGCCTGCTTGACGGCATGGCCGGTTCCAAGCTGGACATCCTGCAGCACATATTCGGCATTCTCGCCTAAGTATGCCTTCACCTTCTCGGCGCCGTGGCCTACAACAACTACATTATGCTGGCATCCGGTCGCCTTCACTGTATCAAGCACGTGCCCTACCATCGGTTTACCGCAGACAGGGTGCAGTACCTTGTATAATTTAGATTTCATGCGCTTGCCTTGGCCTGCAGCAAGTACAACAGCCATTCTTTTCAAGAATGCCAACCTCCCACTTCTTGAACTCACTACTGAATATATCTCATTCCGGGCAAAAAGAAAAGAGAACCATGCAGGCATGGTTCCCTTTTCTTCGAACCCCAATAAAATCCCCCCACAATGTGGGGCTTTGGCTCCGAGGCTGACCCAGGTACTCTGCGGGGACCCCGAAACATATAAAACGGTATGGCCTATTGCCGCCCTGGGGAGGCAGCAACTCTCAGAGAGTCAGCGGTTCACCGCTTAAGCTCCCTCTTCAATAACTTCCTCTTCTTCCGTAGCGGCACGTTCGTACTCGGCCAGAACCGCAGATTGAATCTTCTCGCGCGTTCCCGAAGAAATCGGGTGTGCGATATCGCGGAATTCTCCGTCAGGTGTACGCTTGCTGGGCATTGCAACAAACATCCCGTTATTCCCGTCGATGACGCGAATGTCATGAACAACAAACTCGTTATCGATTGTAATGGATGCGATTGCTTTCATTCTCCCCTCAGAGTTGACGCGGCGGAGTCTGACATCCGTAATTTGCATGTGTGTGTTCACCACCTTTTTCCATCAGAGACTTGGTGTATAATTCCACACAGCAAAGCGAATTCCTTCTTTTTCATTCCAAATAATGCCTGATTAAGAAGATTATTTTTGCAGAATCGTCGATTTCGACAGATTTCGTGCAGTTATCTTAAGAATCCTCATAATTTCGACATTATGCCCGTCTTTTCAGAACCGGCAGTATCCCTCGTTCAGGAGGAGAAATAGTTGCCCGGAAACGCCGAAATACGCCGCACCTTGGAGTCCACCTCTGTCAGCTTCACCAGCGACACGTAGTCATGCAGCAGGCGTTCTTCATTCTCCACGTCGCCGGACTCTACGAGTACGCCCACACCTGCGACCTCTGCATTGAACTCACCCAACAGATCGACCATTCCGCGTACGGTGCCGCCCGCCTTCATGAAGTCATCGACAATCAGCACCCGGGATTTCTCGCGCAGTGCCCGTCTGGACAGGGACATCGTATGGATGCTCTTATGGGAGCCCGATACATAGTTGATGCTTACAGCCGAGCCCTCCGTTACCTGATGGTCACGGCGGACCAGCACAACCGGCAGCCCCAGCTGCGCAGCCGTTGCGTACGCCAGCGGAATCCCCTTGGTCTCCACCGTCATGACGACATCAATCTCCACGCCGTAGAAGGCGGTGGCAATGATCTTGCCGGCCTGCTCCATCAGGGACGGGAGGCCGAGCAGATCCGACATATACAGATAACCGCCGGGCAGTATCCGGTCGCTCTGCTCAAGCTGCCCGCACAGACGGTTCACGAAGGCAAGCGCCATATCCATAGGCATGCGCGGAATATAACGCACTCCGCCCGCTGCCCCGGCCAGTGTCTGCAGCTCGCCCATTCCTTCGCCTTCAAATACCTCTTTTATAATAGCCAGGTCCTCGCTGACCGATGACTTCGCCGCACCGTACCGCTCTGCAAAAGTGGACAGAGGCAGCAGATCATGCGGCTTCTCCAGTAAAAATTGGGTCATGTCAACTAACCGTTGGCTTCGTTTAAGTTTTTTCACGGAATGCTCCTCGCCTTATAAGCTGAATTTAAGAATAATGCATGCTTGATTCTTAAATTCACTTTATACAAAACCGAATATTACTATGAATAATATCATTATTGTACGGATTTGCACAAGCGGAAACCGCTTTGCCTCCGTTATCAGAGGATGGTCCCGCTCCGCTTAGCTCAGCGAACGCACTGCATAGACTTCCTTGCAGAATCCGCGCAGCCCGTTATAGATTCTCGCCACCTTGGAGTGCTTGGAGACAAGGCCAAATACGGTCGGACCGCTCCCCGACATCAGCACGCCGTCCGCCCCCAGCTTCAGCATCGCTTCCTTGAGCTGCTGCACCTCAGGGTGCAGCTTCAGAGTCACATCCTCCAGCACGTTGCCAAGGCCCTCACAGACGGCTGAGAAGTCACCGGCCTCCAGAGCCTGCTGCATGCGGAGCGCGGACGGATGCACCGCTATGTTGCCGGCGCGCACGCGTCCGTATACCTCAGCCGTCGATACATTGATCGGCGGCTTCGCCAGGATGACCCACATTTGCGGAGGATTCGCGATTGGGGTCAGCCGTTCGCCCCTGCCCGTAGCCAGGGCAGTGCCTCCTGTGACGCAGAACGGGACGTCTGAGCCCAGCTCAGCGCCCAGCTCCTGCAGCTCCTGCACCGGGATGCCCAGGCGCCAGAGCCGGTTCAGGCCGCGCAGCGTAGCCGCGGCATCGCTGCTGCCGCCGGCGAGGCCGGCAGCGACCGGAATTCTTTTGTCCAGATGGATGTGTACTCCGCTTCTGACGTTATACCGATCCTTGATCAGCCTTGCCGCCTGGAAGGCCAGATTCTTCTCATCCAGCGGAATATATCCGGCCTGGCTTGAGATAATAATCGAATCCCGCTTCAGCTCCGACAGCTCCAGACGGTCCGCCAGATCGACCATTGTCATTATCATTTCCACTTCATGAAATCCGTCAGCCCGCTTATGCAGCACATCCAGCATCAGATTAATTTTTGCCGGTGCCTTCTCATACATTTTCAAGGCGTTCACCCACCCTCAGCTTTTCCCGTACAAAACAACTTAACATATTATATGAGAAACTGACAGTGAAGTCCATTAAATATACATTCGGTTCTAGGAAGCAGAAAAGGTACCGCCCGCAGGCGATACCCAGTGCGGCATGACACCGCTATAGCCGCTTACAATTTCCGCGCAGCAGCCTGCTCTGCCAGCTGAATCGCCCGTTTCACCATATTCCCGGCATCGACTGCCCGGATTCCGCCCCAGCCCTCCTGCTCAACCGTTTCGTAGAACCCAAGCTCCTTGGCCAGCTCCGTCTTCAATTCCTCCGACATCATGCTTCGTCTTCTGCGGCTCATTACGAATTCCTCCCTTGTATGCTGCTCTATGATGAACGTACTGCCTATGTAGTATGCAGCCGGGAGGCCAGTGTCATGCAGCATAATTCAGGAAGACCCCTACATGCAAAATAACCCCACAAAGTGGGGCTTTAGCGTAGGTGATGACTCAGGTACTTTGCGGGGACCCCAAAACATAAAAATTCTATCAAAAAACAGCCCCCCCGCAGGGAGACTGTCATGACGCTAAGCTTTGATATACATAATCCGCATCTGCCCATCGTCTTCGGTAACTGTGATTTCCACAGATTCAGTAAGTATATCGGCATAGCTATAGGAGACACGCTTGAATGTCTGCTGCTCCTGATCGAGTTTGACAATAAATACAGAAGGGTACGTTTCTTCCAGGACACCGGTGCGTTCAACGGTCTTCCGACGGCCACCGTTAGCCCGCAACGTGATCTTATGACCGACGTGAGCTTCAAGACTGCGTTTAATTTCTAACAGCGCGTTATTAGCCATTACCTGACGACCACCTCTTTCCTTGTCCATTATACAACTTCCATAACCACTTGTCAAATTAAATAAATAATTATAGATGATGAGAAAAAAGTTGTCAACGGAATTTTTTTAGACGGGGAAATTCCTGACTTAAGCACCTTGTTATCAGTAATGAGACCCGGCTGCTCCCTGACCCATCTTGTGTCATAAGCGGCTTCCGTGGCAGCAAAATAGGATAAGCACGAATGCTTACCCTATTCCTTCCGCCTGTTCAGTTATCACTTACCCGGTTATAGCACCGAAGGCGCTACCTTCAGCGTAGCCAGGTTCTGCAGCTGAGGCATTCCGATCCGGAAGCTGCCCCGCGTCTCTATTCCACCCATGCCCTGATTGCCGCTGATCGTATGGCTCAGTACATCGCTTAAGTTCACGGTATCCCGGATAGAGGTAAAAGAGGCCTTGGCCGCGATATACACCGGGTCCAGGGCATGAATGAGTATTCTGCCCGGGGAGCTGGCGAAATTGGCGCCATTGCCCAGGAGAGCCTCGAAGTGCGACTGGCAGGCTCCGGCTACGATCGTCAAAGCATCGAAATTCCGCTCATATTCACGGGCCACCCGGATGGCTGCCACAAAATTCTGTGAATTCTTATAGCTGCTCAGACTGTACAGATCATAATTCTGCTGTTGCTTAAGTACTCCATCATGGCCGGTAATCACTACGATATCGGGACGCACACGGGGCAGCAGACGGTACAGCGTCTCCGCCATTTTGGATTCGTTGACATGATGTCCCTCGGCCGGTATGCGCAGCTGCTCGTAGAGGCTCAGGCTCTTCTTCAGATAGAGTGCATCCCCATCCAAATGCAGGACCTTACCCGGCACTTCAAAATAAGCCGCTTCCTTCGGAGATGGGCCCCAGGTTCCCGTGGACCCCGACACGCTCTCTCCGCTTCGCTGGCTCTGCACCTGCCGGTCTTTACGCAGCCAGGTTAGAGATTCTGTTGCCTTGATCTGTGCACGCGCTCCCCGCTCGGTAACCCGTGTAGGAGGCACCTGTACCAGATCCTCCAGCGGGGAATCCGCCAGCAGACGGAACTCCGTGCCTTTAATGACTGCTCTATTCTGCAATATATTGTCTACCCGGAAGGTCACATCGCCGCCATAGGATTTACGAATGACCAAGTCTCCTAGATTCATTACAACACCACCTCTACCCCATGTTATGGGCAAAGGCCCCGGTTGGTTCATCCGCCGGGAGGGTTTTCTGTATTCTATGCGATGCCTGCAGCCAGAAGAACCGCACTGAGCCGCGCATACTCTTCAATGCTAAGCGTCTCGCCGCGCCGCGAGGGTTCAATGCCGGCTTCGGAGAGCAGCGCCTCCAGGCGCTCCCGCCCTTCTTCCGGGAAGTAGCGGGCCTTAAGATTATTGGCAATCGTCTTGCGCCGCTGGGTAAAGGACGCCTGTACCACACCAAAGAAATGCTTCTCGTCCGCTACCTCCACCGGAGGGCGTTCTCTGACCTTCAGCCGGATCACAGCCGATTCCACGTTAGGCTGCGGGATAAACACCGTACGAGGCACCATACAGACCAGCTCAGGCTCGCTGTAATACTGGACGGCAATACTCAGGCTGCCATACTCCTTGCCGCCCGGAGACGCCGCCATACGCTCGGCAACCTCCTTCTGGATCATGACCACGATATTATCCAGCGGCAGCTTCTCCTCCAGCAGCTTCATGAGGATGGGTGTAGTCACATAATACGGCAGGTTAGCTACGACACTAACCCGGTCCCTCCCTGTGAAATCCTCAGCGAACAGCTCCTGCAGATTCACCTTCAGCACATCGTCATTACGGATCTTTACATGGGGATAAGGCGACAGGACATCTCTAAGAATCGGAATCAGCCTGCGGTCAATCTCTACCGCTGTGACAGCCCCGGCCGTCATCGCCAGCCGTTCCGTCAGTGCTCCGATCCCCGGCCCAATCTCAAGCGCACCGGCTGTGCTGTCCAGACCGGCGGCATCCACGATTTTATCCAGAATATTCTGATCGATCAGAAAGTTCTGGCCCAGGCTTTTTTTGAAGGAGAATCCGTAACGCTGAATTATCGCTTTGGTTCTTGTTGGGGACGAGATATTCTCGATACCGCTCATGAAGTAATGCCTCCCTGATCAATTTGGGCGAGGGCCTGCGCGAATTCTTCGCGGGTAATGCCGAACATCGCCAGACGTTTGTACAGCTGCTTGCCATTGCAATAACCGATACCGAGCAGATTGCCAAGCTGCATTCTGCGCTCAGCCGCCCGGGGATGCACCATCAGCCCTGCGGCCATAAGCTCATCCAGCCCAATGATGGGCGGCGCCCCCTCGAAAGAGGTATGTACATGCTCCAGCGCATGGCGGATAGCCTCAGGCGAAGCATTCTCTATTCCGATATCTCCTTTGCGGGTTGCATCCTTCTCCGGGATGAAGGCATGCTTGCAGCCCGGCACCTTGGCCGCGACGATTTTGCGGATTCGCTCTCCGGCATGATCCGGGTCGGTAAGAATGATTACACCCCGGCGCTCCATGGCCAGCTTGATCTTGGCAATGACCCTGTTATCCACTGCCGAACCCCCGGTTTCAATCGTATCGGCCTCAACCGCCCGCTTAACGGCAACGGTATCACTTTTCCCTTCAACCACAATTAGCTCTTTAATCATAAATATTTTTACTCCTTACTCCAGAACGCAAAAAGAAGAGGATTCGCTCCCCTTCTTTTTGGCTAAAGAATGTATAAGTGATGAGCGGCAGCTCTCTAAAATTTCGTAAGTGCTTCCCTCACTATATCGTATTAACCGCTAATTTGCAAAAGACTTTACGTTTAGTTCAGCTCCGGCTTCACAGGTCCGATCACATAGAGTGTGCGCGACTTGCGGCCGAAATTACGGGCATGGCTCAGTGAATCGTAATAGACATCCACCTTGTTGCCTTTGATGGCACCGCCAGTATCCTCTGCTCGGCGAAACCCTAATCCTTCAATGTACACCCACCAGCCAATTGGTATAACACTAGGATCAACAGCTATAGTGCGGCCTTCCGTTACGCGTGTGCCGGAGGCAGTACGTGTTCCAATACCCGGTTCCTGCGACGAATACGCAGTCATGGATACGTTTTTGATCATTCTTTTGTACTCGAAATCCACACCAGCCTTACTGGTAACATTGCTGGCCTTTGCGCTGGCTTTAGATGACTTGGAGGTTGTTACAGGTTTGGAGACCTTGGCAGTAACTACGACGGGCTTAGGAAGCGGCTTGGTTCCAATGGCAATGACTTTGTCCTTGGTAACCGTCTGTACTTCCTTGCCGATCATGCGCATGGATGCCAGCTCGCCATCTTGATAGATCTTCTCGATGTGCTGGATCATTACGCCAGGCTTACCTGCCTGTGCCACTCTTACGGTTCCCTTGGTCAATGAGGGGTCTGCTGTCTTAATGACCCGGAAAGGCAAATTAGTTGTCCGTTGAACCACATGCTTGTTAATCCGGACAATTTTGATTTCCATGTCTGCAGATACTGCGGTTTCTAGCGAAGGGTAAATCTTGTCTAAGCCTTCCAGGCTGTAGCCCAGCTTGTCGATGGCCTGACCAATGGTATCCTCGGTCGTAAATAACGTCTCGGTCTTTCCGTCAACGGTAAGAGCGAACTTCTGCGCAGTGTTAATCACGATACGGTCGCCGTCTTTTATTTCATCACTAAGGCCAATAGATAATTCATCATGCGCCTGCAGCGAAATCTGTTCCTTAGCCAGCACATCACTGAACAGCGTTTCCCGCGTCTCCAGTGTCTGTACCTGTCCGTCTATTACTAGGGTAATTTCTTTTTTGCTCTGACCGTGTACGTACAGCAGTATTAACAGTGCGATAACAATCGATGCCACACCGGCAAGTAAAACTACGCGGGGATTCACTTGCTTCAACCGTAATGCGAAAGACCTGCTGGATGATTGCGAATCATGGGATACTTCTGGTTGGAATACGCCCACTCTTTCCATCCTCCTTACATAGCCCCGTCGTCCAAGTTATATCAAGGTGACTGTATCACTTCTGACGAAACTAGGTTTGAGTTTGCAACAGGATACGCCCGCACTTGCTTCAGCGTTTCCTGCTCATGGATCGCCTGCTCGGCATAGTTACTCCGGAGATCTGTTATATAACAGTATGCCGGGAGCATTCTCATTATTCAAAACAAAAGAAGCCTAAAAAGAGCTCATAGAGGACTCTTTCGTGGCTTCCCGGTGTCGAATACGTCGGAATGCTTATACACGAGGTTTCCTCTCTTACTTGCGCTTACGGGGTTAGCTGTCGGGTTCGGACATAAGAGAGACGCCCTATCTCAGGTCACCCGCTCACGGCGGTTGCCCTCAAATTCACCCCAAGACCACGTAAAGAAATCAAATAATGCCTGCGGCAATTCTGTGCCAGTACTTTTGTACGTTCATGCGGCAGCGCATTATTGGTTCCCCCATTCTCCGTTGCGGAGACTCAGCGAGACGATCCATGAAATTAGTGACTGTCACAGTTACAACAGCTCACTGCACTGAAAAGATGATATCCTGTTTTGATACATGTTGTAAAGGACGATTCAACCACGTTTACGTAAAAAAATGATTAAAATATTGTAATAATCGGCCGTTTTTCCGTCATAAAAGTTTAATATATCCGCTATACTTCATTTTTCACCGCTTTTACTCCTGTTTTCAGAGTATCCCAAATCGTTCCAGTGCGTTCGCATACGTAATTTCCGCCAATTCCTGTAATTCAATCCCTTTTATTGCCGCGGCCGCCTCCGCTACCAGCCTCACATGAGCGGTCTCATTTCGCTTGCCCCGGAAGGGGTGCGGAGTCAGATATGGGGAGTCGGTTTCGATCAGCAGCCGGTCCAGCGGAGTCTGGGCAAGCACCTCTTTGGGCACCCGGGCATTCTTGAACGTAATCGGTCCTCCAAAAGAAAGATGGAAGCCCAAATCAAGACACATCTTGGCACTTTCCCAGCTCCCGGAGAAGGAGTGCATTACGCCGCCAACCTCGCCCGCCTTCTCCTCACGGAGTATGCGGATTACATCTTCATGAGCATCGCGGTTATGAATAGAGATTGGCATCTTCAGCTCACGGGCCAGCCCGATCTGCTTGCGGAATACTTCATGCTGCACATCCTTAGGAGAGGTATCCCAGTAGTAATCCAGCCCAATCTCGCCGATGGCAACTACCTTGGGATGAGCGCATAAGGAGGCGATCCATTCGAGGTCCCCGTCCTTCATCGTGATGGCATCCTGGGGATGCCAGCCAACGGCTGCATAAATATAATCATATTTCTCGGCAAGCTGCATGGTGGTCGGTATCGTATCCCGGTTAAAGCCAATGTTGATCATCTTGCTGACGCCGGCTTCCAGCGCCCTGGCAATGACCTCTTCGCGGTCTTCGTCGAATTGTGGAGCATCCAGATGGGTATGGGTGTCGAATAACTGCATTACATTACATCCTTTCGGCCTGTTGTTGTATCTATAATTCCAAGCTTAATCTGATTATTTGGCAAAAATCTCTGCGATGGACGGCGGCAGCTGTGGAAGGGCTTTCTGCAGTCTGTCCTGCGGAAAATACAGATGGTATCTGCCGCGGTGAATACCACTGATAGAGCGAACAATATCCGAGACCTCGGAGATTTCCCTCAGCCGGTCATGCTTGTCCAGAAGCAGGATCTGCTTGCTGTCAAAGCCGTCTCCCGGACGGAACACATCATAGGGAAGATCGGTGGGATAATCAATTTCCAGATCATAATCGGGCCGGAGTCCCGCACCGGCGAAGCTGCGGCGAATTTCGTCAATCGTGTCAGAATCCAAATGCTCCATCTCCACATATTTATACAGTTTACGATGGATAAACCGGCTGCACAAGTCGCTCAGGATGTCATCCTCCTCCAGCGTCCACTGCATGAAGGCAGTCTGCATCAAGGCTTCATCCAGCAGCAGGTACTGCCCTACCGTTACCTCTCCGCTGAACAGATCACTTAAGGGCTCGATCATGAAGCGGAAGGCATGCTGCTGCTGCACCAGCTCCTTGGCCCGGCGGAGAATCTGCCTGAGAATAATCTCAGAGCTGCGGGTTACCGGGTGGAAATAGACCTGCCAGTACATCTGGTACCGTGACATCAGGTAATCCTCAATCGCATGCATCCCCGATTCCTTCACAACCACCCGGCCGTCATAAGGGCGCAGCATCCGCAGAATCCGGTCGATGTCGATGGTTCCATAATTCACCCCAGTATAATATGCATCCCGGAGCAGATAATCCATCCGGTCAGCATCCAGCGGTCCCGACACCAAATTGACAACAATTTCATGCTCATAGGTTTTGGAGATGACCGAGGCTACTTTACGGGGGAAATCTTCAGCCACATCACGCAGAATAGCCGTAATCTCTGTATCCTCCAGAATGATACGGCAGGTCCAGTCTTCATGATCCATTTCGAAAGCTTCTTCTATAGAATGGGAGAATGGGCCATGCCCCAAATCATGCAGCAGTGCCGCACACAGGGTAAGCAGTCTCTCCTCCGGCATCCAGTCCTTATAGCCGCTCCGTTCAAACTGGGAAATAATCCTCCGCGTAATCTCATATACCCCCAGAGAATGGGAGAACCGGCTGTGTTCCGCCCCGTGAAAGGTCAAATAGGAGGTACCCAGCTGCCGGATGCGCCGCAGACGCTGAAATTCCCTAGTGTTGATCAATCTCCAGATAATAGTGTCCTGTACGTGGATATAGTTGTGAACCGGGTCCTTAAATACCTTCTCTTCTGACAGCGGTTGCTTCATGAAATCATCTCCTTTTCTTGTTTTATATAATATATTGTCGCTATTTGTCGAATATTAGCGATTCATATACTGCCAAATCGACAAACATCTTCATAAGCTTTTTAAGAGTGATTTGCCCGATCAAACGCGGAATAAATGTGGTCTCAAAAGATTTCTTAAAATTAGCCTGAAAAAAGGTTGACTGTTTTGGGAATGGTTGGTATTATAAATATCATAAAACAGTGAAGAATGTCGAATAATGACGCTTTTGAACATTGAGAGGAGCAACGATTGTAATGATGAAATCAACAGGAATTGTACGTAAGGTAGATGAGCTTGGACGGGTCGTTATTCCAATTGAATTGCGTCGCACCCTGGGCATTGGAGAAAAAGATGCGCTCGAAATTTACGTGGACGGTGAGCGGATCATGCTTAAGAAATACGAGCCTGCTTGCATTTTCTGCGGCAATGCTGAGAATGTAACTTACTTCAAAGGTAAAATTGTTTGTCATGAATGCATTTCGGCTATCCCTACCCCTGTGACAAACTAAAATAAATAGGGTATAATAGGAACTAATCCAATTGTTAATTCTAACCTTTTTATATCTCCTTGGCCTCCCGTTCGCGCGGGAGGTATTTTTTTGCGCTATTTTCGGGGACTTTCCCCGGATGCCCCTTTTTCTACCCTCTCTGCTTCCTAAACCTCACATCTAATTCTTAAACCTCTGATTCTTACCCTCCCAAACCCTCCCTGCAGGGAGGGCCCCAAGGGCCCCGGCCCTCTGGACACCCGGAAGCTTGGTGAATCTCTGCTGCTGGCGCGGAAAGAAGCAGGTTTCGGCGGTGGACCGGCCCTCCTCGGCCTCCCTGCGGTGATTCCTCAGGCCTTGCCAGTCGAAGGGTTTCGCCATAGGCAGGTGCCTGTGGCGGCTGCGCCGGGTGCTCTCGTGTCACAGATGAGCGTAGAACGCTCTCCCTGCGGGATACGCTTTACTATAGAGTGACTAGCGACTTGGATGCTGGATGGTTACTGGCTGCTGACTTTCTTTTTGCCAGAACTTGCTATGTGGAGCGACTAGTACAGTGTCGGATTTAAAAGGGTGCATAAGCTTTGTGAACTCAGGGGTTCGTGTAATGAAACCCTATCACCCCAAAAAATCTAACGGACCGAAGAGACCTTATCCCTACGAGAACGCCACCTTTTGCAGCGTAACGGACTCAGGCGACCTTGTCATCTTTCTGCGAGACGTTTTGGAGCTGAATTGCAGGCGATAAGGTCCTTGCGGTCCGTTAATCGCCCAAGTGACGACTTTCTTCCCGGATAAGAGCACCTCAGTCCGTTACGCTAAGCCAAACGCCCCTAAGGTGAGAATCATTATATAAGAAAAATGGTCTTGAGAAATTTGGATAACTGTATTCTGGACAGCTATTTATTGCTAAAACATCCATTTGATCATTATAAGTGTTCTTTGAAGACTTATATCCACATAATTCCTCTAAAAGATTCTTTCTCCTATACATATAAATGTATAAACTACAACTATAATCAATAAATGGAACAAGATAATCCATATAAGTGTACGAAATACATTTATTTCATTGGGTGCTCAGATGATTAAACCCATTTTTAGGTTTTTACTGGAATTGTGTATTACAGCTTAGAACCGTCCGAAATTGGAGTAACTTCAGCACAGCGGTGTTCTAACTCCGCTCCAGAAGTTCATTATAAATATCGCGCTTGGACAAGCCGCGGTCAGACGCTGCCTTTTTCATGGCATCCTTACGCGTTAAACCTGAAGCCTCATAGTGGGCTACATGCTCCCCGGTACTAAGCTGACGCCACCAGGAAGACTCGGCCAGCTCGGCCTCCTCTTTACTCTCTCCCTCAAGGACAATTACGTACTCTCCAAGCGGAGGATGCTCCTCCAGCCAGGCCAAGCACTCCTCGATGCTTCCGCGCAGGAACTCCTCATATCGCTTAGTCAGCTCACGGGCCAGTGTGATCCGGCGGTTGCCGAAGGCCTCCTGCAAATGAACAAGGGTCTTAGCAACTCGGTGCGGCGATTCATAGAAGAGCAGTGTCCCTTGGGCAGAGCGCAGAGGTGCCAGAACGGCCCTTATATCCTTGCGCTCTCTAGGCAGGAAGCCGACGAACGTGAAGCTGGCGGTAGGCAGACCTGAGGCAATCAAAGCCGACAAGGCGGCATTCGCTCCTGGCACCGGAATCACCGGAATCTGATGGCTGACAGCCAGAGCTACCAGATCGGCACCAGGGTCGGAAATCGCCGGCAGACCGGCATCGCTGACGAGTGCCAGATTTTTACCTTCTATTATATAGCGTATCAGCTCCGGCCCACTGGCGGCCTTGTTATGCTCATGGTAACTGAACAGCATGGACGGTGTAATTTCAAAATGGCTCAGCAGCTTACGCGTCTGCCTCGTATCCTCAGCAGCGATAATATCGCATTCCTTCAGCGTGCGTACTGCCCGGTAAGTCATATCCTCCAGATTGCCGATCGGCGTAGCCACCAGATACAGGCATCCGCATCCTTCGGGCTTCGCTCCGTCATGGTTATTTTGAAAGCTGCTTTGGCATTGTATGGTCATTGGCTCGTATCCTCTTTGTTTCCGTAATAAATATCCATAATCTCGGGGCAATATTGATTGTCCTCATTATATACGATTAAAGGCGGTTGTAAACGCACCTCCGGCTTCCCGTCACGCGCGGCCTCGATCAGAACCATATTCGCTTCCAGATGGGCGCGGGGATGTACAAAGCGGATCAGCTTCGGTTCCAGCCGGTGCTTCCGCATCAGACTGATAATATCCACGAGGCGCTGCGGCTTATGCACCATGCTGACTTTGCCTCCGGTACGGACCAGCCGGACACAGGCCTGAATGACCTCCTCCAGGGTACAACCGATTTCATGGCGGGCCATCGCCTGATGGGAATTCAGCTTCAGATCGCTCCCGTTCAGCGGCATATAAGGGGGATTCACCGTGATCGCATCGTATACGCCATAGCCCGCTGTAAGATGAAGCTCCCGCAAATCGCCCTCATGAATCTGTACCCGCTCCTCCAGACCGTTAAGCGATACACTGCGCCGGGCCATGTCTGCCAGACGGGGCTGAATCTCGATTCCTTCAATAGAAGCCTTCGTCCGTGTAGTCAGGAGCATAGGAATTACTCCGTTACCCGTACACAGGTCAAGCACCCGTCCGCGCGGCGGTACACTGGCGAACCGTGCCAGCAGTACGGCATCCATCGAGAAGCTGAACACTTCGTCACTCTGGATAATTCTCAGATCATGGGTGAGCAGGTCATCGACCCGTTCTGCTTCATGTAAGGGTACAGGTGTATTGTTCATTGAATGGGTCATTGTAATGTAATCTCCTAAAAGTTTTTGTTGAGCATATGCTTCAATCTGTATATTCTTCGAAACAAAACTTGCTTCGGAAGCACAGCCTTACATTCAAAAAAACCGTAGGCGACAATCTCCTACGGCTGGATATCCTCATTTATTAAGAAAAGAAAGGCAGAACAGACAATCCCCTTCCGTCCGCAAATGCCCAAAGTAGACATTGCAGATGTGGAAGCCTTCGTGATACAGCCGGGCCAGATTATCGTAGCCTTCCCCGACAACCTCCTCTTTCCCTTCGGCAGCAAGTATAGCCTCCGCCTCCGCAGACAGTGCGGCCTTATCTACAGGCGCTTCCCTTTTCAATATGATACGAAGTTGCTCGTTCTCCAGACTCAGCTTCTGATTCGCTTCCATCAGCTCTTTGACCGTCTGCTTCCAATCGCCCAGAGTGGTGCGCATTTCATCCATCTGCGCTTCCATCTCCTGCATGTGTGCAAATATATTTTTCTTCTCCAAGTTTCCACCCCGAAAGTAACCTTATAATGGTTTACTTGACGACAACATCATCCATTGGAAGTTCTTTAACTTTGCCCACTTCAAACAGCTGCACATGAACCGTGCGGCTGCCGGCATTGATACCGACTACCTTGCCGTCACCCAGTGAAGTAACGACCATTTTGCCTACAGCCGGCATTTCTTCCTTCGTGCTCTCATAATTATCATGCTCAAACTTCAGACAACACATCAGCCGTCCGCATAATCCCGAGATCTTGGTCGGGTTAAGCGACAGATTCTGATCCTTCGCCATCTTGATGGACACCGGCTCGAAATCACCAAGCCAGGAGGAGCAGCAGAGCACCCGTCCGCATGGGCCTAATCCGCCCAGCATCTTGGCTTCATCCCGCACACCAATCTGCCGGAGCTCAATGCGGGTACGGAAAATACTGGCCAGGTCCTTCACCAGCTCGCGGAAATCCACGCGGCCCTCGGCCGTAAAGTAGAAAATAATCTTGTTGCGGTCAAACGTAAACTCCACATCCACCAGCTTCATTTTGAGGCCATGATCGCGGATTTTATTTAAACAGGTGGTAAAAGCATCCTTCGCTGCACCCTTGTTCTCTTCCACCACGCGCGCGTCGGTTTCACCGGCAATGCGCATGACTTTCTTGAGCGGCAGTACAACGTCAGCTTCCTGCACCTCTTTTTTGCCAACGACAACCTTACCGTATTCGACCCCTCTTGCAGTCTCGACAATCACGCATTGATCGCGTTCAATCGGGAAATCAAGCGGATCGAAATAATATATTTTACCCGCTTTTTTGAAGCGGACACCTACTACGCTGTACAAAAATTAACCCCCTTGTTTGACGGTAAAGGAACCCTTAAGCAAGACTGCTTCCCTGATGATCCATGCTTGTCCTTCCTCGTCCGCTATACCCGGTCTTTCCAGGTGCTGAGGATTATATCCCGGAGGATCTATTATAAATAACCCGAGCCTCTAGCTTTCCAGCCGGATTAAAAACTGCTCCAGACACAGCTGGGCATTGGCATTGGAACGCAGCTTCCGCTTGCTCTCCGCCGCGTATTCCATATAAGCCACCCACTGCTGCGTACTCCTCTGACGGGCAGCCCTCGAAATAAAGTCTAACTGATCTATGAAAACGATACTTTCGTGCTTTCGGTACAGGAAGTAGAGCATATCTTTGAACCATAAGTGGAACATGCTGAATAGAGTGTCCAAATGTTCACCAAGTCCGGTCTTGAACAGCTTCGAACCCGCGGTTGCTACCGCAGTGCTGCCCTTGCCCAGAGACTCCTTCGCTAATTGTAACACTAGATTTCTCATTTCTGCAAACCAATTCTGTGCCAAAAGTTCCCTGCAGCCGTCAAGACCGGCAGTCAGCGACACCGCGCACCGTGCCAGCGGCACCGGAACCCCTTCACCGGACAGCGCCTGAAGCATAATATCCGGATGGAGCGGGCTAAACGGAATGCGCTGGGTTCTGGACTGGATCGTCGGGAGCAGGGAACTGCTGTTATCGGAGATGAGAATGCCTACCGCAGGGGCCGGCGGCTCCTCCAGGAATTTCAGCAGACTATTCGCGGCTTGCACCGTCATTTTGTCCGCTCCTTCTATAATATAAACCTTCGGGTTAATTCCTTCCGAGCGGTAGGAAAAAACACGCTGAAGTTCACGAATCTGATCGATCTTAATGCTCGCCCCATCGGGGCGCAGCAGCGTTAAATCAGGATGATTGCCATGCTCCACCTTGCGGCATTCCAGGCACTCTCCGCAGGCATCATCTTTGCTGGCGGTACAGAATATCGCCTGGGCGAACGTCAAAGCCATCTTCACCTGCCCGCTGCCTGCCGGACCCGTGAACAGATAGGCATGGCTGACAGCATCCTTGCGTAAGGCATTCTGAAGCAGCCGCTTGGCGTCCTCCTGGCCTAATAGTTCATGAAAAGACATATATTCCTCCAAGTTGTCAGAAAGAAAGGTTAATCAGCAGCCCGCGGATCTCTCCAACCCGTCCCAGGAGATCAATCCGGCCCTGCTCGCTGTCCAGCAGATCATCTGCCATATTCAGCAGAGCGGCATCAACCTCTTCGAGCAGCTTGTAGCGTTTGCCGCGGCCCCGCCGGTCCCAGCCCTTGGTATCCTTCAGGATCACTCCGCGGCGGGCCGTCTCCTCCAGAAACCGTTTGATCAGGTTCCGGTAGATGGATAACTCACGCACAGTCATGGATTTGGAGAGCCGGTCGCCTTGCAGCTGGATATCTTTGATCTGACGGTTCAACTCATCTATAGTTTTCTGCTGGCTTTGCTGTTGAAATACATCGTTGAAGTTTTTTTGCTGGACCGGACGCCTCTCAGCCTCCGTGGTCAGCATTTCGCTTTTTAAGGGCCTGTAGCCCGGGTTGATCTTCATTATGCTCAATAATGCTCGAAACGATCGACGGGAAGTACGAATACGGTAGCTCCGCCCACCTGCACTTCAACAGGAAGCGGCAAATAGGAATCTGTCGTGCCGCTCATCGGCGTGACCGGAGTGACCAGTTGCTCGCGTACTTTGCAGCTGTTACGGATTACACTGAGTACGGCGTCTACCTGAATATCATCTACCCCAATCAAAAAGGTAGTGTTACCCGCACGGAGAAATCCGCCTGTACTGGCCAGCTTGGTGGCACGGAAGTTCGCCTTCACCAGTTCACTGGATAGCCGGTTGCTGTCTTTATCCTGGATAATTGCAATGATCAAATTCATCTTCGTATCCCCTCCTATTAGTTATGTTCACAGGCTATCCGCACAACATTGATTCAATCTGCGGAGAAGCCCTGTTCAATCATTATACCTCTATTGTTTATTTGACAAAACACCTTAGAAATCCTTTAATATCCTGTCCTTCAGTACACGTACAATATCCTGCTCCACCATATGGATGGGACGACCCGCATCAAGCACCACAATCCGCTGCGGATCAGACCTGGTTACCAGTTCATAGCCCGCCCGCACCTTCTGATGAAACTCCAGGCTCTCCAGATCCAGCCGGTTCACTTCCCGGTTCTGATTGGCCGCTATCCGGGACAGGCCCACCTCAGGATCTACATCCAGGTAAAAGGTAAGATCAGGCATTCTCCCGCCAGTCGCAAACCGGTTAATCCCCCGCACCTCTTCGATGCCCAGCCCTCTGGCGTACCCTTGATAGACAAGACTGCTGTCTACAAAACGGTCGCAGAGCACGGTAATTCCCTCCTGCAAGGCAGGCTCGACCACCTCCGCCAGATGCTGGCTTCTTGCCGCCGCATACAGGAGTGCCTCTGTCCGGGCATCCATAGCCGTATGCGCCGGGTCGAGGATAATAGAGCGGATCTTCTCGGCAATCTCAATCCCTCCCGGTTCGCGGGTAATTATATAGGGCATGGAATGGTTCTGCAGATAAGCTGCCACCCTGCCGAGTACGGTTGTTTTGCCGGAGCCGTCGCCTCCCTCCAGTGTAATGAAGAATCCTTCTCGCTTCACTTATGCTTCTCCGCCCTTCTGAATGTTGTATACCATAATATGCTGTAAGGCCGGATCAGCACAGGCCTGAAATTTCGCCCCGCCTATTCTCAGACGGATCAGCCTGTCACAGACAGACGCTGTAATGCTCTCTCCGGGATATAAGAGCGGGATGCCTGGCGGATAGGGAATAACCATCTCCGCCGCAATCCTGCCCGCGCTTGCCTCAAGCTCTACACTCTCTGTCTCCCTGGCAGCCACCGGCCGGATAGAGAACGCGACCGGAGCCGATACTGCCGGAATGTCGAAATTGTTCCACGTGGAAATATGACCGGAGAAGGTTAATTCCCCTTCTCTGCTATTATATGACGCTGCCTGGGCTGCGGTCCGTGCGCTGGAGAAGGATTCTCCGCCTGGGGGAGCGGGAGCTGCGGCAGTGTCTGAGTAAGTAGACTGACCAGGACCGGAATCAGCGGTAAGATCTAGGCCGGAGATAGGTTCAAGATCAGAGATATGATCAGATCCAGCAGTAGGTTCAGAGCCAGTGACAGGATCAGATCCAGCAGTAGGTTCAGGGCCAGTGACATGATCAGCGCCAGTGGTAGGTTCAGGGCCAGTGACATGATCAGCGCCAGTGATAGGTTCAAGGTCTGAGGGAGCTGCGCTCCCGCCTGTCTGCGGCGCTGCCAAGGAGGTCTGCGCTGCAATGTCCTGCAGCGCTGTCAGCAGCGCAGCTGCCTCTTCAGCCTTCGAGCCGAGGCTGAAGGCCAGAACCACGTGCCGGTCGTCGCTCATCTCCGGCACGATTCCCCTCTCTTCGAGCCTGCGCTGCAGCTCGAAGCCCCCCAGGACCCCCGCGGCGTCATATATGACCGCCTTAAAGGGGTCCTGGGTCACGTACGCCGCCCCGCGCAGCGGCGGCGTACTCACTCCTGCGGCGCCCGCCTCGCCGCAGACAGGCTGCTGCGGCTGCGCCGGCTGCAGCAGCCCGAAGCGCGGCAGCGCCGCCAGGCCGCGCCGCAGGACATCCACGGCGGCGAGCCCCGCCGTGAAGGCACCGGCGCCCTGGCTGTGCAGCAGGCGCCGGGCCAGATCGAGCGAAGCCATCACGGGGTAGGATGGGCTGGAGCTCTGCACCATGGCCAGGCGCTGCCGCAGCAGCGCACGGTCAAGCCATGGCCCTTGCACATGCAGCATGGCGCCCATCGTCAGCGCCGTCAGCATCTTATGCGTGGACTGCACCACGCCGTCCGCGCCTTGGGCAAGCGCCCCCGCCGGAAGTGCGGGGTGCTGCCCGTAATGCGCCCCGTGCGCCTCATCCACCAGCAGCGGCACGCAGCAAGCGTGACAGGCCTGCGCGAGGGGCGCTAGGTCACTGCCCATGCCGTAGTAATTCGGCATGGTGACTAGGACCCCGGCAGCCTCCGGGTAAGCGGCCAGCGCCGCCTGCACCGTCTCAGCAGACGGTGCCACCGCAAGGCCGCTGCCCGGGTCGATCTGCGGCTCCAGGAAGACTGCACGCGCTCCCGCCAGCATCAGTCCATGGATCACGGACTTGTGGACGTTGCGCTGCAGAATAAGCAAACTTCCGGGCTCAGAACAGACCGTCAGGATCAGAGCCAGATTACCCGCGGTGCTTCCGCCCACCAGCATATAACTCTCCTCCGCGCCGTAACAATCGGCTGCCAGCTCCTGGGCTTCCCTTATTACCCCTTCCGGATGATGAAGGTCATCCGTTCCGGTAATCTCCGTCACATCGTAACGCATCACTTCTGTGAGATACCCCGCACTCTCTGCACTGACAGTACTCCGGTAAGCCTCCCCGTTCTTGTGACCCGGCACATGATAAGATATATTACCCTTATGTCTATATTGTTCCAGCATTTCGTATACAGGTGCCCTGCCAGGCTGTAGCTTGTCCATAGATTCTTCCTCCCCTGGGGGTTACCTTCTATTTTAACGCAAATGCACCCAAACGCCTATCACTTCCGCAAAGGATTGCACGCAATAAAACGGCTCCCCTCACCCGGTCAGGGCGGAGAAGCCGTTAAGAAGAACCTTGTATTTGCAGCCAACGCGACACAGATTCACCGCCCGCTCTTTATATGTTGCTTGTTACAGGTACTGCAATTCGAACATTAAGCATGCATACGCAGATTGATCTTCTTCATCCGGTTAATGAAAAAGTTGTACTTCACATCCTCAGCCTCCGTACGCACCATCTCACTCTCACACTCCTCACAGATGAAGTGCGAGACAATCACAATGCCTTCTTCCTTTTCTTGCCCGCAGATAATGCAGGCCTGCCCGGTTTGCTGTTCCATTTTCATCCCACCTTGACTCTTTTAAGAACAGTATGGTACACCTTCTATCATTTTAAACCTTTTAATAGTTTTTTCCTAATCCTTCATAGCCTGAAATATATATATTCGCCCGCTGCCCATTCGGTGAATCTGAGCCCGTTGTTTAATAAAACGCAGGAGCAGGCCGATAATAATAACAAGAGAACTTGCGAGGAGGTCCGAATTCCAGGTATGGAACCAAACACCAAAGGTGCCGCTACATTCTATCAATACAAGCTTATCAAAAAAATTACTATTACAGCATTCCTGCTGCGGGTCTATATCACCCTGCCCTTTATATGCCTTGTGCTCGAAAGTGTCTTTCTCTCCTGGCTTAGTGTTCTGTTCATGATTATAGCCGGACCTGTCATGCTGTGGATTCAGTATGTCATCTCACGCTCTGTGCTGCTGATTAGCGGACACCCTATCGCCAAACGCTGGAGATTATCCCTGCGCCTGCCCTGGCCCGGTTACATGCCCGATCAATATATCAATTACGGCATCTTCCGTACCGTACAGCTGCATAACCTCTGGATCGGTCTTTGTATAGCCGCACTCTTCATCGTCTGGGCTCCGCCAGCCTTCACGGTTTCGCTTGCGGTATGCCACCTGTGGCTGCTGCTACCCCGTCTGTATGCGCTGCTGCGGTTAACAAGTGTAGGCAAAGACGGGATGCTCAAGTTCAATGCGGCAGACGCCTCTTATTACGCCCAGTAATCCCAACCAGATATACATAGCGCTGTATTTAAGCGGCCAAGCATGCACGCACAAAAAATCGCCATCCATAACCGGACGGCGATTTTTTATCTGTTCTTCAAGCCTTTGGTTGTAACCTTCTTTTCCTTCGGAATCATCACGATGAAATAGTCATCATGCACGGTCAGGTGTACAATAAGTCCTTCTTTCTGAAAAACACGGGAGCTCCCGGAATCGTCTGCTTTCTGTTCCTGCTCTTCCCAGCCCCACGCTTTAATGGCTGCAAGATAAGGCTCGGGCACGCCTTTCTTCTCCTTCAACCCCGGCAAGGAATACCGTACATAGTCCATGGCTACGTTTGTAGTTGTTCTGTCGGGTGAGCTTGCCTCTTTGGGAACGGGGAAGTCTTCCTCATTAAGTGCACCGTTAAAAGTATCCCAAGCCGGCTCCTTCGTTCCGCAGCCCGCCAGCATTACTCCGACTATACAAAGAATAACTAATATCCACAAAGGTTGAGTTCGCTTCATACCTTAAATCCTCCTTACCTCTACCATGCATCTAAAGACGCAAGAAAATTCCAAGATAGAATTTATACGTAGTTCATTCGTATTAAGGCTTTTGCTTATTTATTGCACTTTTCCATTATACTTGGAACCATCGCCTCGTCGGTAACAAAAATGTCACTCGTTTGTAAGCGTTTTTATAATAAAATACCGCACTCCTTCCCGCTTTTTATATATGCGGGTATACAAAAAAGCCATTGTCGACAATTCGACAATGGCTCATGTGTGCTTGGCAACGTCCTACTCTCCCAGGACCCTTCGGTCCAAGTACCATCGGCGCTGGAGGGCTTAACGGTCGTGTTCGGGATGGGTACGTG
>NZ_JAGGLV010000033.1 GCF_017874735.1 Paenibacillus silagei | reverse complement strand
CGAACACGACCGTTAAGCCCTCCAGCGCCGATGGTACTTGGACCGAAGGGTCCTGGGAGAGTAGGACGTTGCCAAGCACACAAGACCACTGTTGATTACTCGACAGTGGTCTTTTTGTATTTTTAGGAAATCTGAACATAATAGGTGCTGCTGCGCCGAGGGATGGGTCCCATGCTTCACAGCCAGTAACATTTATAAAGAAATCCTGCAAGAAGTGCAACAATGCTGCCCCGTAGAAGAGGTCTATGCTGAAATCCTGCACGAAATGCAACAAATTCAGCGCTAACTTGCTCTAATCACCGAAATTTGTGCAAATAATGCAACAATGTAGCGTAGCCCGTAACTTTTTTAAAGAATTCTTGAAAAAAGTGCAACATTGCTGCTCCTTACAAGCGGCCGATGAGAGAGAAAATAGCCTATGGGCTGGATGTATTCTACCAGAAGGCGTTGAGGTACCAGCATTCTTCACCCGCAGGGTAAGTTTGTTCTATTCCGGGCGAGGGTCTCTTTTTACAACTCCATAACAACTGTCACTCTACTTTATA
Source organism: Paenibacillus silagei (assembly GCF_017874735.1). GTDB lineage: Bacteria > Bacillota > Bacilli > Paenibacillales > Paenibacillaceae > Paenibacillus_AQ > Paenibacillus_AQ silagei. The sequence goes on along the minus strand of NZ_JAGGLV010000033.1, from coordinate 63,882 downwards.
ACATGTTGAGAGTAGGGTAATGGTAGAGAAAATACTATACTCCTGTGGAGGTTATCCCGTTGAATAAGAAGAAGTGGTCTGCTTCTATAGCAGTCCTGTTATGTGCAGGAGGGTTATTCGCCATCAGTGCTGTTGTCGTCCCGAACTTAGTGAACTCTGCTGTTGTCACCAAAGGCAGCGCAGCAGCACAGAATGATCTCAGACTGACACTGCCGGAGAGTACAGTTCCTGTATTGAAAGTAGCGGCACCTGTGCCAGTATCTACTGTCGATGATTACCTGCGGAAGAATATGAACAAGGAGCTAATGGAGCAAATTTATGATTCTCTGAGTAAAGCACCTGAGCCCACGGTAGTTGGCGGCCAGGATCAAACCGAATCTGAGCTTAACCTTCGAACTAAGCGTCAATGGGTGCTGGAAGATCAGTATGAGTATGATGGCCTTCGGCCTCAGAAGCCCCTGCCCTTCGAGGCGGGACAAGGAGATTTATATCTGGATCTAAAGACCAATACGCTCTACGTTCCAGATAGAACTTGGACCGATGAAGAACTGCTGCAGCTTATAGACTGGAACTATCGCCAGGCGTCTGCAGCCTCTCTACGCTTTCCGGAAAAACCTGTTCTTCCTCAAAAGTACAGCGAATCTAAATTCATCATGCGTGCGGTTGAAAGTGTGCGTAAGCTCTACGATGCCGATGTGTCTAAGATGCAAATGGCAACTAATCTGAGAAAAGCGGAATATGGCTTTCCTTCCCAATGGTGGGTGTATTTTTCTCCCTACAAGGAGCGGACCATGCGGGGACAAGGACAGGAGGTATGGAATTACCATGTGATTATCGATACAGAAACCGGAGTGGTAGTGGATACGACAGCAGTTAATTTGGCAGCGATAAGAACGCCTATTGATGAGGCTGCGGCTAAATCAGTCCAAAAGGATCCTAGCTGGATCAAGGAAGCTATACGGATTGTTAAGGATAAGCAAGGTGAGCAAAGGAAAATCGCAAAGGCATATCTGACTGATACCGTGGTGAACAATAAGCGCGGAATGGTTGCGGTAGATGTGTTATTAGAAGACGGCAGCAAATATAATGCGGAATTTCGCTATCCGAGTATGATTTTGCGTTGCCTCATTTATGAGCCTGCCGATAAGGGGAAATAAGCGGGAAGCTTATGTTCAATGAACAAACTAGTCCTGACGATCAAGCAGTTCTTGATTTGTCAGGATTTTTTGGCAAGCGGTTGTGTAAGGTCAGGTTCGGCTTATAGGTTATGGATGCTTTGGAATCTGGTATGATTAAGATTAGGTTACCTATGAAAGGGTATTCTGTGGCTACAGAGTTAGGAGGATATTCGACAGATGGCTCATATACTTGTTGTTGAGGATGAACAGGCGATTAATGATTTAATAACGATGAATCTTAAGCTGGTGGGACATACGTATGCCAAAGCCTATAGCGGCTCGGAGGTAGCGGACATGCTGGAGAAGGAGCGTGCGGATCTAATCTTGCTGGATGTCATGCTTCCCGGACTGGACGGGTTCGGGGTGATGGAGCAGATTGCGCCACTACGGATTCCGGTGATTCTGATTACGGCCCGGGGTGCACTCTCTGACCGGATCAGGGGCTTCGAGCTGGGTGCGGATGATTATATTATTAAGCCTTTTGAGATTCTGGAGCTGCTGGCCCGGATTAATGTCGTGCTGCGGAGGAATGAACAGGCCGCCTCTGCTTTTGTATGCGATAGGGTTGAAGTCCGGTTCACGGAGCGTCAGGTGTGGGTGGATCAGCTGCTGGTGGATCTGACGGCCAGAGAATTCGAGCTGCTTGAAGTGCTGATCCGTAACCGGAATATTGCTCTTTCCAGAGAGAAGCTGCTGGAGCTGGCATGGGGTTATGATTATGCGGGTGATACCCGTACTGTGGATGTACATATCCGGCAGCTGCGCAAAAAGCTGGGCTGGGAAGAACGGATCAAAACCGTGTTCAAGCTGGGCTACCGGCTGGAAGTTCAGGTCTAGCCATGCGGTTCTGGCATAAGATTCTTCTTGCTGTCCTGGTGCTGTTTATAGCGGCCCTTGATGTGAGTGTCGTGATGGTGTTGAAAAAAAGCTGGCAGCTGAACATGGCGAGTGAGCGTAAACGCGCGGCCAGCGAGCAACTGCTGATTACAAACAGTATATATGAGAATCTGGAATCCAATCGGTTCAGAGGGATGTCGCTCAACCCTGAACTGCTGGTAAGCGTGACTCAATCTTATGGTCAGCATTACCGCAAACAGGGAATAGGATTGGAACTACGTGAGAATGGTCGGCTGCTGTATCCCATTGAGGACGGGGTGAGTCCCGGTCAGGAGGAGACGCGTGCAGCACAGGAAGAACATATCATGACGTTAGCGATGCCGCTCCCGGCTCCCTATCAACATTTGGAACTGGTATACAAGCGCGATATCAGCGGGCTGTACGCTCAGCAGGAGGAGCTTAACCGTTTTTTTGTGATGATTAACTGGATTGTAGGGCCGCTTCTTGTGGTACTGCTCTACCTTCTGATCCGGCATCTGACTAAGCCACTCAAGCTGTTGTCGGAGACGACAAAGACGATTGCCGAAGGCGACTATTCCAAGCGTGTGGAGCTGAACAGCAGGGATGAATTCGGGGAGCTGGCCTTCAACTTTAACAAGATGGCTACTGTGATAGAGCAGCGGATGAGCGATCTTGCAGGCATGGCTGAGGATAAACAGCGGATGGTCGATAATCTAGCCCATGAGCTGCGGACACCGCTAACCAGTATGCAGGGATTTGCGGAGCTGCTGACCACAGCTAACATAGATCAGGACGATCAGGTCAAAGCGGGCCGCTATATTCTCAGTGAGACGGTGCGGCTGAAGAATCTGGCCTTCAAGCTGTTGGATCTATCCGTTCTGCGGCATCAGCCGCTGGTGTTGGCAGAGGTAGATGTGGCTTCGCTATTCGACACTGTGGCCCAGACCGAGCAGCAGAGGGTGAGAGATAACGGATTGCTGCTTGAGATGAATAGCTCCATTCCTGCCGTATGGGGAGATGCTGATCTTCTGGCAGCTTTGCTGGTGAATCTGATCGAGAATGCGATTCCGGTGTCCCGGCCAGGGCAGACGATCCGTGTGCTGGCCTATCAGCAGGACGGAGAAGGGGTGCTTGAAGTACAGGACAGCGGGAGTGGAATGACAGAAGAGCAGAGCAGGCGGGCATTTGAGCCTTTCTACCGTGCAGATTCTTCACGTTCGCGGGCCTATGGCCATGCGGGTCTGGGTCTCTCTCTATGCCGCCAGATTGCCGAAGCGCATCAGGGCAGAGTTGAGCTGCAATCTGCTCCTGGTGAGGGGACGAGCATCCGGCTTTTTTTAAGCTCCACTTTGTGAAGCTATTTTACAACTCCATAACAACTGCTCCTCTACTCTATAATATCCCGGGATTAAGCTATGGATAGAGTTAATATCCTGAATCCCGATGGAGGTAATAAAATTGAACAAGAAAAAGTGGTCTGTTACTATGGCAGTTGTCCTATGCTCAGGCGGTATGTTTGCATTCAGCGGACTTCTTGTCCCCAGTCTGGCGAACTCAGCAGTCATCGCAAAGTACAGTACGGCAACTCCGGTCAGTGCTAAGGCAAGTCCGGCAGGAAGCGCCGTTCCTGTGCTGAAGGTGGAGGCACCCGTGCCGGTATCTACCGTGAATGATGATCTGCTGCTGAAGCAGATGACAGAGGAGCAGATCCAGCAAATCTACGACTATATGGAGCTACCGGGCGATCCGAACACTTCAGGCCGGGAAATGACCGAAGCGGAGATCAACCGCAGGCGGGTGCTGGAAGATCAATATGTCTATGATGGTGTGCGGCCACAGAAGCCATTGCCGCTACAGGCGGGGCAGGGAGAAGTGTATTTCGATATAAAGACCAATACGTATTATCAACCGGAGCGCACCTGGACGGATGAAGAGCTGTTGCAAATGATTGACTGGTCCTACCGGCTTAATCTTGTGGCATCCAAACGTAATATAACTGCTCCTGTTGTGGCCGTACCGGAGAAATTCAGCAAGGCTGAAGTACAGGCACGGGCGGCTGAAAGTGTGCGCAAGCTGTTCGATGCCGATATCTCCAAGCTGAAAACAAATGTTATGCTGGTTGAACCGGGTCATGGCATACCCTCATTTTGGTCGGTTCACTCTGAACCATATAAGTCGCATACTCTGCTTGGACAAGGTCAGGAATACTGGCAATATAGTGTGCAGATCGATCCTGACACCGGGGTGGTGGCAGATACGACAGCTTTTAACTCTGTGATGAAAAGAACCCCTATCGACACGGCAGCTGCGGCTGCCATGAAGAAGGATGACAGCTGGGTAAAGGAAGCTACCCGGATTGTAAAGGACAAGCAGGGAGAGAAAAGAAAGATAGTGAAGGCGTATCTGACGGGCACTGAGGTAAACAATAAACGCGGGATGGTGGCCGTGGATGTGTTACTGGAAGATGGCAGCAAATATAATGCGGAATTCCGCTATCCGGGTAAACAGCTGCGTTGTCTGATCTATGAGCCTGCCGGTAAGGCTAAGTAAGCGGGAAGCAGTGTTGCTATAGAACTGAATTTATCCTGATGATCAAGTCTCTCTTGATTCATCGGGATTTTTTGTTACATTAGATAGAAGAAAGGAAGGGGTGAGGGGATGAAAAGATTAAATGTGGCGATTCCAACGCCTTTTCATGGGGATGAGGGTCTGAATACAGACGGATTTGCGCCTATCGTGGCTTACCAGCAGCAAAACGGCATCGAATCCCTGCTGATCTCAGGAAGTACTGGCGAGCAGCATTCGCTGAGTATTGAGGAAAGATTAGAAATTATTGAATATTTCAATCAAGAGCGTACTCCGGGGATGGAGCTGATCTTCGGCGTGTCCGCGATAAGAACCCGTGATGCTGTCCGGCTGGTGCAGGCGGTGGAGACATCAGTGATGGATGTGCTGCTGATCGGATTTCCCCCGTATATCCGGCCTACGCAGCAACAGGCGGTTGCTTATGTGGAGGTACTGCTTAGTCATACTTCTAAGCCTGTTGCCCTCTATAATAATCCGGGAAGAACCGGATTCGATTTGACCCCGGAGTCGTTGTACACGTTAATCCTGCGCCATCCGAATATTGTCGGCTACAAGGAAACAGGCGATTTGCAGCGGCATGTGGGAGTGGAGTATCCGGAGGGGTTCATTCTTTTTGCAGCAGGGGATATGAGGCTTGTGGAGAATTTCGCCGCAGGCCCTTGTAATGGCCTCTCCAGTGTGGCGGGAAATCTATACCCCTTGGAGATCAAGAGCGCGGTGGAGCGTCTGCTGCGGAAGGAGCAGGTGGAGGCTGGACCTTTGGAGGACATAGTGGCGCAGGTGTTCAGCGGGCATGCGCTTGTCAACATCAAGCAGCATTACAACCGGTTGGGGATTCCGGCGGGCGTGTGCCGGGCTCCGATTCTCTAGATATGCATATTCGCCTCCTGTAAGACAAAAGCTAGCCTATCTACTGTCAAAAGGAGACGGAGCGATGAATGAAATCTGGAGCGAAATCTGGAAGGCGCTGGTGCTGATCATTGTCGGGATGCTGGTGCTGCGGCTGGCCGGCCGCAAATCGATCTCGCAGATGACGATTCCTACGACGATCGCCATGATCTCAATTGGGACGATTATTGTGCAGCCGATCGCCGATCATAGTATTCTGATTACTATAGTTGCAGCAGCCGTATTCATCATAGTGTTAATTATAGTGGAATGGCTGCAGGTACGGTGGAATGCTTTTGAGCGGCTAATTAAGGGGCCTGCGGTTATTGTTATTGCGGAGGGACAGCTTCAGCCTAAGAATCTGAGGAAGCTTAGATTAACCGTCGATGAGCTGGAGATGAGCCTGCGGGGACAGGGTATCTCCAGGCTCAGCGATGTCAAAACGGCGACGATTGAGCCTAACGGCCAGCTCGGATATGAATTACAGGATTCCGCAAAGCCGGTCACTATGGCCCAGGTAGAGGCGCTTTTTGCTACGTACCTGGGCGGAAGCTGTCCAGCGAATGAGACTGCATACCTGGATCAGCCTGATCAGCAGACGGGGCTTTTTGACGAGATTAAGTTGCAGTAGAAGTGTAGAGATGGCTGTAAAATCAGCTAAGCAGAAAAGAAAGGACGGAGTGAGATGAAGCATCCTTTTCACCTGAAGGCGGTATGGAATGGAGGGCGGAACAGCGAAGGGCATATTGATGCGGGCGGACTGCGGACGGTTATATCGATTCCGCAGGAGATGGGCGGTCCGGGAACCGGCACGAACCCGGATGAGATGCTGCTGGGTGCAGCAGCGACCTGTTACCTGATTACTCTGGCCGCAATGCTGGAGCGTTCGGAGATTGTTCCAGAGGCCCTGACCCTGGCGTCTGAAGCGACAGTAGATGTCACGAATAATGTGTTCACGTACGAAAAGATCGTGCACAAGCCTAGCATTGTGCTCCAGGCTGGTGCGACACCGGCGCAGCTTAAGATGGCAGAGCGGCTGGCACATAAGGCTGAAGCCTCCTGTATGATCTCCAGAGCCGTGGCCGGTAACGTCTCTATAGAGACTAAGCCAGTTGTGGAAATCGCGCACGGGAGCGGACAAGCCCGGGTAGAGTTATAGTAGCACAGGGGGATACAGAGCTAAAGCTGCACTGGTGATGCAAAATGCTGCTCCACCTCGTAGCGCGGCAGCTCAACAATTACCGAGGTTCCTTTGGTGAACTCACTCTCGATCCGCAGACGCCCGTCATGCAGCTCGATAATTTCTTTGCAGATGGCGAGGCCCAGGCCGCTGCCGGACTGACGGGAGCGGCCTTTGAAGAATTTGGTGCCAAGCTGCGTCAGATCCGCGGCCTCGATGCCTTCGCCGTTGTCAGCCACGGTGACGATTATCCGTTCGCCTTCGAGCACTGCGGTAAGGCGGATCTCACCCTCCGCAGGGGTGAACTTGAACGCATTATCCAGCAAATTGACAAACACCTGCTTCAACCGGTTAAAATCACCGTCCACCGGCAGCGGCTGATCGGGAAGGTCGGCGTAGAGGCGGATCTGCTTCGTCTGTCCCCGGTATCTGAATTGCAGCAGCAGATCCTCCAGCAGGCCTCTGAGATCATACGGCTGGCGCACAATGCGGATCTCTCCGGCCTGAAATTTGGAGAAGTCGAGCAGATCCTCCACCAGTCCGATCAGCCGGTCTGTCTCCCCGGTCATGACCTCAAGCCCCTGCAGGATCTCCTGCCTATCTGATAAATCACCGACCAGCAGCGTTTCCCCCCAGCCTTTGATGGAGGTAAGCGGGGTCCGCAGTTCATGGGTGACGGAGGAGATGAAATCATATTTGAGCTTCTCGCTCTTGAGAATTTCCTCCGACATATAATTCAGTGTTACCGCAAGGGTGCCGACTTCATCGTCATAGCGCCTCGCTGCCCGGACGGCAAAATTACCGGTGGCCATTTCCTTGGCGACCCCGGTCAGCTGCTGGATCGGCCCTACGATCCGTTTGGCGATAATCAGGCTGAGCATGAAGCCGAATCCAATGACGAGTAGTCCGATGACGGCTGCATTGAGCGCGATCCGGATAATAACATGATATAAAGGCTCTGCCGAGACCGAGTACCGCAGCAAGCCGATTGTGCTCCCCGACTCCTTCAGCGCGATAGAGACTGCCATAATTCGTTCCCCGTTCACTGGCTTGATGCTCTGAAAGCTTCCTTTGCCGCTGGTCAGAGCTGCTCTCACATCAGGGGTACTCACCTGCTCTGTACTGGAGAAGCCGAAGGAATTAATGACCACGTGCCCAGCTGGACTCAGCACTTCCACCTTACTGCTCTCCTCAGGGGAGAGATTCTCCAGAATATAACGCGCCCGCTCATTCAAGCTATAACTCTCCAGATACTTATTGAAAAAGGTCGCTGAAGTCGTGGCCCTTGTATTCAATGTCTCCATCGCACTGCCCAGATAATAATAGTGGACAGCAGCGATGAACACTCCCTCCAGCAGCAGCACGATCAGGAGCAGCACAAGGGTAATATAGACGATAAGTCTGGACCTGATTCCCTTCAGCACAATTAGCCCCTCCAAATATATCCGAATCCCCACACGGTCTCGAGGAACTGCGGCCCGGAGGACTCCTGTCCGATCTTCTGGCGGATTCGGCTGATATTCACATCTACAATTTTAAGATCCCCCATGAAGTACTGCCCCCATACGGCTGTCAGAATATCATCCCGGTTCATGGCCTTGTTCGGCTGTTCCATCAGCAGCTTAACGATCATAAACTCGGTTGGGGTCAGCGGGATATCCTGCCCGTCCTTCAATAATTTCCGTTCATCCAGCAATAGTGTAAAAGGCGGCAGCTCGATAAGATTCTCCTGCGGCAGCACTTCTCCCGGATACATCCGGCGGTAGAGCGAGCGCACCCGGGCGACCAGCTCCACCGGACTGAAGGGCTTGACCACATAGTCGTCTGCGCCGGATTCCAGGCCCATGACCTTGTCGATTTCCTGGCTTTTGGCGGTGAGCATAATGATTCCCAGCCGGGGGAAGTGTGTCCGCAGAAGGGTGCACACCTCGAACCCGCTGAGTCCGGGCAGCATCAGGTCGAGAATCGCGATGTCAAAATCTCTCTGTTCTCTTGCAATGCGCAGCGCCTCTTCACCGGTAGAAGCCTCCGCGATCTCGAAGCCTGCCCGCTTAAGGTTGATACACAGCAGATCACGGATAGGCTTCTCATCTTCCAGTATCAGCACTTTCATGAACAGCTCTCCTTCTTATTGCCGGGGCTTCTGGGGTGTGCCGGCCAGCTGAACGACTTCATCTAATGTAAGCTTCAGCTGATTATAATTCTGCAGATCGGCCCCCTGCAGCTTGCCGGCGGCATCCGCTGCGGGCATTACGGCAACGAATAGGGTAGGCTCCGTGTCATTGTTAGAGTTCCCCTGCTCATACAGCAGCTTATACTCTCTATTCTCAGCCTTCAGCTGGACCTCTGCGGCAGCCCATGCCTTCTTCGTCAGCAGGCGAAGCTCCAGCAGCGGAGCCTTCACAGCAGACCCGGTATTCTTGTAGCTGAACTGGAGCTTCTCCCAGGGCTGGGGTGATTCTCCCGGAACCTCCAGCAGGGTCTGGCCCGCCCAGGACTTGGGAATATGGAAGTTGAAGCCCCAGCGGTCGAACTGCTCCTGCACGAAGGTCAGGCCGGTCTGTCCGTCCCACTGATAATATTTGGTGATGAATGGGGTCGCCAAGGGAGCCATGCTCTCCGTACCGGCTGGCGGCACCAGGAAGCCGAATTCCAAGATCCCGTCATTATTCACATCCAGGCTGGACTGCGGGTAGTCCTTAATTGCAATACTGCTGCTGCCAAGCAGGTCAGGAGAGACGGTTGGCGGAGATAGCACCAGATCCTTGCTTGCAGCGAGCGCAGTACGCTGATAATCATCTGTTGCCAGTATATCAGTAAACCTGTCTTTTTCCCAAGTTAGCAGTGAAGTATAGGAAGCATGTGCGCCAATGGCGGCATCGATGACGATTGCTTCCCGGGTAGGGGACGCCTTGCCGAACTGGGCTTCGATGACATTACCATCGAGCTTCTGGTCAGATAAGGTCTGCAGCGTACCGTCCTTGAGCCGGAGCAACAGGAGATGGGTCTCACGGAGGTTATCTGTGGTGTAGGTACTCTGAAGCAAGGCAATGTCGGTATGGCCGCTCCCGGTCAGGTCGCCAAGGACCAACTGGTCGTAAGGCTGCTTAAGCAGCTCCGTCAGCTTGCCGCCGCTTAGGCTGTAGACCGCCAGCTCTTTGCTTAAGCCCTCCCCGCCGCCGTATCCGAGCAGCAGCTCCTCCGCTCCGTCACCGGTAACATCTGTGAAGGACACTTCATTCAATTCGCTGCCTACCCCGGTAAGGTTAGCCAGCTTGGTCCACTTGCCGTTCTGCTGTGAGAGGAGGAGGGTATTGATCTCGTAATCGGTTTTGTCTGTCTTGTAGAAGGCGAGAAGCTCCTCCTGCCCGTCCTTGTCCAGATCCTGTAATTGAATCGCACTGCCGGATTCCGAGTGGATGGGAACCGTTAAATGCGCGTTGGCCGGTAGAAAGGATTTGACGATTCCGGTAAGATTGCCGTCGCTATTCCCCTGTGCCGGGGCTTGAAGCAGATCGCTTGGCGTCTTCATGGTTCCACAGCCGGAGGCAATCAGGCTTAAGAATAAGAGGCTGCTGAGGCCGAAGGTATATTTGTTCATTACAGTTACGCTCCTTAGGATTCATCTGTGGCTAGTATATCCTAACCTTTCGGGCAATTAGTTTCAAAATGGTAAAGGGGGATAACTGAAAGATATTCTATGAGGTGAAAAGCCAGGAACGGTAACGCAAAGCTTAAACTCGTCGACTGCGGTGAACTTTGGACTTTCGGCCGCTGTTGTATACAGATTTCTTGATTCAAGCCGCTGTTGCGGTTGAAATCCGTATACAAAGGCGGTCGCTACCGCTCCTACAGTTCCAAATTTCCCCTCCGCTCCTTCCCAGCTTTTTGTTAATGGCTTATTCAACTGAAATTGATATCTTCAGTTATTGGGGGGGAGGGGCAGGCAAAGAACAGCAGAATGGGCCGCTATTGCTACCATTCCTACAGTCTAACCCAGGCTGGGCGGAATGGATCCTGCAGCCTGTATCTGAAGCCATGAAGAACGCAAGAAGCTATCTTTTTCCATGAAAAAAAAGGCTGTCCCAATCAGCTTTTTATGGCTTTTCGGGACAACCTGTATTGTCTGGCTATTCTATTGGCCTGAGCGCCGCAGGCTCTGTCCGTTGGTAGCAATAACATCCTTATACCAGTGGAAGGATTTCTTGCGGTAGCGCTCCAGGGTTCCGGTATTGTCGTCGTGGCGATCTACATAGATGAAGCCGTAGCGTTTACTTAGTTCAGCGGTTGACGCACTGACCAGGTCAATACAGCCCCAAGAGGTGTAGCCCATGACTTCAACGCCGTCCTCGATGGCTTCGCCCACCTGCACCAGATGGTCATTCAGGTACTCAATCCGGTAGTCGTCATTGACGGTTGGCACGCCGTCTTCGCCGGTGATCAGCTCATCCTTGGCTCCGAGTCCATTTTCCACAATAAATAGCGGCTTCTGGTAACGGTCATAGAACATATTCAGCACATAGCGCAGACCCTGCGGGTCAATCTGCCAGCCCCATTCGGAAGCCTTCAGGTATGGATTAGGTGCGCCCCCGATCAGGTTGCCTTCCTGGGTACGTTTGCTGCTGTCTCCGGTCTCACAGATGCTCACATAATAGCTGAACGAGATAAAGTCAACGGTATGCTTGAGAATGTCCGCATCGCCAGGCTCCATGTGAATCTCAATGCCGTGCTCTCTGAAGTAACGTTTCATATAGCCAGGGTACACGCCTCTCGCATGCACATCTCCGAAGAAGTAATTCATATGCTCTGACTTCATTGCCGCAATGACATCGTCCGGGTTAGGGGTGAGCGGATATGTTGGCATGCTTAGGATCATACAGCCGATTTGGGCCTGCGGATTGATCTTATGTCCGATTTTGACCGCTGTAGCACTTGCGACCAGCTCGTGATGAATGGCCTGGTACAGATCCTGCTTGCTCAGCTTGTCCTTCGGTGTATAGATCCCGCCGCTCATGAATGGCTCGTGCAGGATGGAGTTGATCTCGTTGAAGGTCAGCCAGTACTTCACTTTATCCTTGTAGCGGGTGAATACCGTTCTGGCATACCGTTCATAGAAGCCGACTAGTTGCCGGTTCACCCAGCCGTCATACTGCTTGGACAAGTGCAGCGGAGTTTCGTAGTGGGAGAGGGTCACCAGCGGCTCAATGCCGTATTTGTGACATTCATCGAACAGGTCGTCGTAGAATTGCAGACCTTGCTCATTAGGCTCCAGCTCGTCGCCGTTCGGGAAGATTCGCGACCAGGCGATGGAGGTACGGAAGACCTTGAAGCCCATTTCGGCAAAAAGCTTAACATCTTCCTTGTACCGGTGGTAAAAGTCGATGCCGACCAGCTTCATATTATCCTCGGTAGGCACCTCGGTGATAGGGCCCCTGATTCCTTGCGGAGCTACGTCTTGAGTGGACAGGCCTTTGCCGTCTTCGTTGTATGCGCCTTCCAATTGGTTCGCAGCGACTGCGCCGCCCCACAGGAAGCCTTCAGGAAATGGTGTATTCATTGATAATCCCGCCTTCTATTAGTTATGGATTCAGATATGGTAAGCTGTTCATAGGTCCTATAATGCCATGCTAAATGTTGTAACGCGTTACATGTCAAGTATTATTATAAAGATGAAAAATTATGTAAGGAGAGCCATCATGTCGAATCTGGATCAAATCGCTAAACTGTCGGGATTCTCCAAAGCTACAGTATCGAGGGTGCTGAATCGTTCTCCCCATGTGAGCCAGGCAACGCGGGAGATCATCCTGAAGATCATGGAAGAGCTGGACTATGTGCCCAATGGCAATGCCATCTCCTTATCCACAGGAGAGACGATGCAGATCGGGATGGTAACGGAGGGGATTAACGAGGTAATGCTGCCTTTTCTGAACAGCTTCGTGGAGACTGCGAGCCGGCACGGATATCAGACGATTATCTATACCTCCGGGGGTGATCCGGCCAAAGAGCTGCAAGCCTTCGAGGATATGCGGCGCAAAAGAGTTGATGCGCTTGTCATCAGCACCTGCGTTAACGATCAGGCGCTCCTGGGCTCTTACTGCAAATACGGGCCGATTGTCTCCTGGCAGCGGATGGAGCTTCCTGAGATTCAAAGTGTCGCCATGAATCAATATGACGGGTACATGCTGGGACTTGAGCATGTGATCGGACGGGGTTATACGCGGATTGCCAATGCTTGGGGCAGGCCGGCCAGTATGAATACCTTCGGGAGGATACAGGCGTATCAGGATGCTGCCCGCAAATATCATCTGGAGGTGAACCAGGAATGGTCGCAGACAGGGATCTTTTCCATCCGGCAGGGTGAGGAGCTGATCCGCAGGCTGCTGCTGATTGCTGGCGGGCCTCCGAATGCCATCCTCTGCGCCAATGATATGGTAGCGGCAGGGATACTGAGCGAGGCCCGCAGGCTTAAGGTGAAGGTACCGGAGGAGCTGGCGATTGTCGGCTTCGACAACACGGAGCTGGCCCATACGCTGGGGATCACCTCAATTAATAATCCGATTGGCGCACAGGCGCAGAATGCGCTGCATCTGATTCTCGGCAAGCTGGGGGGAACAGAAGCCGGGCAGCAGGAGCTGGAATTTCAGCTCGTACAGAGAGCTACTACTTGAATAAGCCGTGAACCGTCCGATTTGGGCGGGTTCGCGGCTTCTTTGCTGTTTGGGGAATTATGGTTTGTCGTCCCTCAGAAAATAATCTTCTGCGCCGCCATGATCCGGCCGATCTCAAAGATAGCGGCGCATTCCACGAAATGAACCTCGGAGATAATCGAATGGTCATGCGTTCTGTAGTAATATCTGCCGTCGGTATACACGTGATCATAGATGAGGCTGATGTCATACACCGAGGTGGGGTAGAGCTCCCCTTCGCCCTTGGCGATCCCCGCCGTTATGGAATGATGCCCTGAGCCTTCCACGAAGGAGATGCCAAGAGGGAGCCAGAGGGTAACCTGATGATCCTTATCCTGCCGCCAGCTTCCGTTCAGGGTACCTTCACCGATGCGGATCAGACTGTCGCGCAGCTTGCGGGGAATCCAGGGGGAGGGGAAGACCAGGTCACGTGCCAGGTTGATGATTCTGCTGCTGTTGTCAATCTGCCGCATCAGGAAGTGGAAGCTCCGTCCGTCCAGCGTCACCTCGGCCCATTCATCAAAGAACAGGTTGTCCGAGAACATCCGCTCCATCTGGTCGACCTCCCCGTAGAGCGCGGGCATCAGCATGAGCTGGCTCTGAATACGTCTGCCTATCAGCCGGATGAAGTCCACAATCGGATGGGTCTCGGGCTGGAAATAACCATAATTGATATCATAATAAAAGCCGAGATTCTCATTGATTAAATCCTTGGCAAACGCCATCAGATTATCGAATTCTTGTTTCATCGTCATGCAAAAGCTGCTCCTTCAACCATATGATAATGTGCTTATCATATTACGTGCCATGCTCCCCTGTCTGTGATGAAAACAGCAGGTAAAGATTGGTTTAACAGCAGCTCCGCAGCTTACCCGGCAAATTCCTGGACCTCGTCCAGTGTCGGCAGCGCGGCAATCGCCCCGACCTTGGTGCAGACCATCGCCCCCACCCGGTTGGCGAAGGTGACGAATTCTTGCTGCAGCTCCGCGCTGCGGGTGAAGTCTGCCGGATGGGCCAGCTGGCTGATCCGGCAGAGCAGCGCTCCGATGAAGGCATCGCCGGCACCGGTGGAATCGATGGACTTCACGGTGATGCTCGGAATCAGCAGCCGGGAGTCCGGGGAGGAGATGAGGGTGCCGTCTTTGCCCAGAGTAACGGCTACTGCTCCGGCTCCCCACTCATGCAGCATATCAAGGGCGGCATCACGGTCCGCTTCGCTTGTAATCAGCTGCAGCTCCTCGTCGCTGACCTTTACCAGATCGGCCTTGGAGATACCGGCTCTGGACAGCGTGATGAATTCCTCCTGCTGCCCGGTCCACAGGTCGCCCCGGTAGTTGGGATCGAAGGAGACGAACTGTCCGTTCGCCTTCGCTTCATCCATGAGCGTCATATAGACCTCGCGGAAGGGATCAGCCAGCAGCGCTGTCGCCGAGCCGAAATGAAGCATGGCCGCCTCACGGACGGCTGCGGATATTCAATATTCCGGGAAGGACCGGATTCTGGTTGTTATCACGTATATATTGCTTGGTTTGTTCATCCTGGTCATTCTGTTTCCGCTGGTGTATGTCGTGCTGGCCTCCTTCTTAACACCGAATGTGCTCATTACCAAGGGGCTGGCCATTGCGCCGTCGGACTGGACCATTACAGGCTACGTCAAAATTCTCAGCAACGACGCGATGATCCGCGGCTTCTTCAACGCTTTGTTCTACTCTGCCGCCTTCGCGCTGGCTACGGTATTCTTCTCCGTCTTCGCGGCGTATCCGCTGTCTATTGAGGGGCTGGCCGGGAAGCGGCCGGTAATGATCTTCTTCCTGATTACGATGTTCTTCGGCGGCGGCCTGATTCCGACCTATCTGGTCGTGAAGGATCTGGGGATGCTGAATACGGTGTGGGCGGTGATCCTGCCGGGGGCGATCAGCGTGTTCAATATTATTCTGGCGAAGACCTATTTCCAGGGCCTGCCCAAGGAGCTGTTTCAGGCGGCGAGTATCGACGGGGCGTCTGATCTGGGCATTTTCTTCCGGATCGTATTGCCGCTGTCCAAACCGATTATCTTCGTGCTGGCTTTATATGCCTTCGTGGGGCAGTGGAACTCTTATTTCGATGCCATGATTTATCTGGACGATTCCCGGCTGTTCCCGCTGCAGCTGGTGCTGCGTTCGATCCTGATTCAGAATCAGGTGCAGCCCGGCATGATTGCCGATGCACTGGCCCAGGCGGAGCTTAAGAAATTGTCCGAAATGATCAAATATTCTGCCATTGTTATCTCCAGTCTGCCGCTTATCGTGATGTATCCGTTCTTCCAGAAATACTTCGAGAAGGGTGCCATGGTCGGCTCCATTAAATAATATTAGGGGGAATCTCATATGAAAAAAACATTGCAAACCTTGTCTGTGCTGGCACTCTCGGCTTCCGTGCTTGCGGGCTGCGGCGGAGGGGGCAGCAATTCCTCGGCTTCGGAGGATTACAAGCTGGAGAATGTGACGCTGCCTCTTAAAGAGAAGGTATCGCTGCACTTCATGTCCCAGAGCTCAGCGCTGGCGCCTGCCGATCCGAACGAGAAGCTGATCTACAAGCGGCTGGAGGAGAAGTCCGGGGTCCACATCGATTTCACCAACTACACGAACGACGCTTTTATTGAGAAAAGAAATCTGGCTGTAGCCAGCGGCGACCTGCCGGATGCAATCATCGATGCCGCGTATTCGGATTATGATCTGCTGACCCTGGGCAAGGACGGAACGATTGTGCCGCTGGAGGAGCTGATCGAGAAATACATGCCGAATCTGCAGAAGGTGCTGGCCGCCGCGCCGGAGTACAAATCGATGATGACTGCGCAGGACGGGCATATCTATGCTTTTCCATGGATTGAAGAGCTGGGCTCCGGCAAGGAGAGCATTCATTCGGTCAACGGGATGCCGTGGATCAATGTGGAATGGCTGAAGAAGCTGGGACTCGCTATGCCAACTACGACGGAGGAGCTGAAGAAGGTGCTGGTTGCCTTCAAGAATGATGATCCGAACGGGAACGGCCAGAAGGATGAGATCCCGCTGTCTTTTGTGCTGAATAACGGCAATGAGGATATGAACTTCCTGTTCGGCTCGTTCGGTCTCGGGGATAACGGCGATCACACGGTGGTTACCAATGACGGCAAAGTGGTCTTCACCGCAGGCCAGGACGGATATAAAGAGGGCATTAAGTATCTGAACGAGCTGTACCAGCTGGATCTGATCGACGAAGAGGCGTTTGAACAGGATTACAACACCTATCTGGCCAAAGGGCAGAGCGGGCGCTACGGTCTCTATTTCCAGTGGGATAAAGCCAATATTACCGGGTTCAACGATAAATATGATCTGATGCAGCCGCTTGCCGGACCGGACGGAGAGGTCAATGTAGCCCGTACGAACAACTTCGGTTTTGACCGTGGACGGATGGTTATTACCGGTTCAAACAAGAATCTGGAGCTTACCGCCAAGTGGATTGACCAGCTCTATGAGCCGCAGCAGTCGGTTGAGGACAACTGGGGAACGTATGGGGATGAGACGCAGCAGAATATTTTTGAATACGATGAATCGGCCAAAATGCTGAAGCATCTGCCGCTGGAAGGCGCGGCTCCGGTTGAATTGCGCCAGAAAACCAGCATCGGCGGTCCGCTGGCGATCCTCGATGAATACTACGGTAAGGTGACCACCAAGCCAGATGATGCCGCTTGGCGGCTGGATCTCATGAAGGAGAAGCTGGTGCCTTATATGAAGGCCGATAACAACTTCCCGCGTGTCTTCTACTCCCTGGAGGATCAGAAGGAATTGACCGCCATTGAGACAGACCTGTTCGCTTATGTGAACCGCAAGCGCGCGGAATGGACCAAGACCGGTAAAGTGGAAGAGGAATGGAAGGATTACCAGGCAGAGCTGTCCAGACTCGGGCTGGACAAATGGCTGGAGATCAAGCAAAGAGGATATGACAGCTATCTCAAGAATAAAGGCTGAGACTGAACTAGCCGCGGAACATGATGAACTTATAAATAGATAAAGGTGGTAATGGAGTGGAAATTATCGGGAGAACCAAACACAGGCCAGCGCTGCATTTTACGCCGGAGCAGCATTGGCTGAATGATCCGAATGGACTGGTTTATTACGAAGAGGAATATCATTTGTTCTATCAGTATCATCCGCATTCCTCCATTTGGGGGCCGATGCACTGGGGTCATGCCGTCAGTAAGGATCTGATTAACTGGGAGGAGCTGGACATTGCGCTGTACCCGGATGATCACGGCTATGCGTTCTCCGGCAGCGCAGTCGTTGACTGGAATAATACCAGCGGGCTGTTCCCGGAGAAGCCGGGTATCGTTGCCATCTATACCAGTCATCAGGAGCCGACGGAATCGTCGCCTGCCGTGCAGAGACAGAGCCTGGCCTACAGCCATGACAATGGCCGGACCTGGATCAAGTATGCAGGCAACCCGGTGCTTACGCATCCTTCCAAGGCCGATTTCCGTGATCCGAAGGTGTTCTGGTCTGAAGCTCACGGGAAATGGATGATGGTGCTGGCGACCGATCAGACGATCACGTTCTACTCCTCCCCGAATCTGCGGGAGTGGAGCCTGGAGAGTGAATTCGGTGAGGGTGCAGGCTCTCATGATGCCGTATGGGAATGCCCGGATCTCTTCGAGCTCCCGGTGGAAGGGACGGGAGACAGCAAGTGGGTGCTGCTGGTCAGCATCGGTGATAACAGCGGGGCGAGATACGGCTCGCGGACGCAATATTTCGTCGGTGGCTTCGACGGCTCCGTCTTCACACCGGAGCACAGCGACATCCGCTGGCTGGATTATGGCAAAGACAATTACGCAGGGGTCAGCTTCTCCGACATTCCGGCTGCGGACGGGCGGCGGATCTTCATCGGCTGGATGAGCAACTGGCGGTATGCCAATCAGGTTCCAAGCCAGGGCTGGCGCGGAGCGATGACGATTCCGCGGGTACTGACGCTCCATGATGCGGCAGACGGCCGGATGTTGATCCGCCAGCAGCCGGTAGCAGAGCTGGATCGTTACTTCGCGGCAGAGTCTGCGGCATTGCCGGAGATGCTGCTGATACCGGGCGAGCGCCAGGATATCAAGTGCAAGGATTCAGCCCTGGAGCTGCGGCTTACGCTTACGGACAATGAAGCGGAAGAATTCGGTCTTATTATTCATCATACAGCTACTGAGTATACTGAACTCATTTACTCTGCTGCTGAAGACACTCTAACCCTGCACAGAGATCAGTCCGGCGAGACCGGCTTCTCAGAAATATTTCCCGATCTCCAGAGCACCAGGGGAATCGGCAGCCTGAAGAGCCTGCGTATCCTGCTGGATGCCTGTTCGGTGGAGGTATTCGCCAATGACGGCCTTGCCGCCATCACCAGCCTGGTCTTCCCTGGAGGCATCTGCTCGGGCCTAAGCTTCTATGCTAAGGGCGGCAGTGTACGGCTCCAGGGCGGGCACCTGTCTTTCATGGAATAAATAATCAATAGAATGAATCCCGGACAAGGGTGTTCCGCACAGCCATGAGGTCATGGCTTGCTGAGCACCCTTTTTGGTATGGCGGGAACACCACAGCCATGGCTGGAGGCCATGCCCGTATTCGAGTAAAAAACGGCGGACTGGGTTCAGCCAGCCCTAGACGCCTGGTGCTGCCGTACGGACCGGAAACATCCGGCTGAACAGGAAGCGGGTCAGCGGACCGGCCACCAGCAGCTGGAGCGGTAGGGCGCAGATGAAATTAAGCCCCAGGATGGAGAAGTAATGACGGAAGAAGTTGTCCCCGAATCCGAAGTGTGCTAGTGTGCCGTATAGAGACATGAGAATGACCATGCCGCAGACCATGAAGCACGAGATCGTCAGCACTTTGCGGATCTGGGGTGCGGACGGCTTCACTATTTTGAAGGCCAGCCCTTTGGCAATTCTGCCAACCACCACAATATCGCAGAACAGGGCAACGGCAAGTGCCGGGAGCAAGCCCACAGCCACATCCGTGAGCAGCCTGCTGTTGAGTCCGTTCGCTATAATCACATTGTAAAAAGACATAAAGACGACCATGCAAAAACACATCATACTGGTGAAAATTAAAGCTTCCTTTTTGTTACTGCCCATGTTTCCTAACTCCCTTAAATGTAAGTTTGTCAAACTTCACTTATAGTAGCAGTGGGAGGGATTATTGTCAACCTGGTTGACAATTAGAGCGACAGTAATTCTCGGTAAGACGGAACTGCATTTCTCTAATGGAGGTCTTGTAGATGAATGAGTACATGAGCGGGTTGAATCTGGTCGATATGATCAGCGAGAAGCACAAGGTTCTGCGCGACAAGGTAAACCAGATGAGCGGCGAGCCGCTGAATAAGACAGAGACGCATATTCTGGCGATGCTGGAGCAGCACGGCGTTCTGTCCATTTCGGAGATCAGCAGGCTGATCAGCATTTCCCGCCAGGGGACGCAAAAGACGATCAACAATCTGCTGGCTGAAGGTTACGTGGATACTGCTGCTAAGGAAGGGAATAGCCGGGACAAGCCTATCGTGCTCACTGCGAAGGGGACAGCGGCTTGCCGGAGTATGCTGGAGATCAAGCAGAATATTGAAGCCGAAATCACGGCACGGATCGGCAGGGAGCAGGTGGAGCTGCTGCGGACGCTGCTTACACAGGACTGGCTCTGAGACCTCCTGAAAATGGCTGAATATAGCAAAAAAAGCTGAAATAAGCAAAAGGGACCGAGCGGAAAGCCTGCTTGGTCCCTTTTGCTGTGTCTTTCGGCGAATATCATTTGTTATTCATGGTTTGGGGTTTGTCTAGGATATCTGCATATATACAGATGGTGATAAAAGAATTAATGTAGTATCGAACGGCAGCAAAAATAGTGTCTGTATCCAATTAAAGGTCCAGATTTTATTCGTGCACCAGGGGTAATATAACAATAAAAAAGTCGGTGAGTGATGATGATGTCTTCGGTAAAAAGGTTCCTGATCGGACGGCCGCTGAAGTCCGATCAGCTGGGAGAACAGAAGCTTAACAAAACCAAGGCCCTAGCCATACTGTCCTCGGATGCTTTGTCCTCTGTGGCCTATGGCCCGGAGCAGATTCTGCTGGTGCTGATCACGGTTAGTACAGCCGCATTCTGGTATTCCATTCCGATTGCAGGCGGGGTACTGGTGCTTCTGCTGGCCCTGATACTCTCCTATAGGCAGATCATCTTCGCCTATCCCCAGGGCGGCGGAGCTTATGTTGTATCCAAGGAGAATCTGGGTAAATATCCGGGTCTGATTGCCGGGGGCTCCTTGCTCGTCGATTATATACTTACCGTAGCGGTCAGTGTCTCTGCGGGAACGGATGCGATCACTTCAGCTTTTCCGAGCCTGCATCCTTATAATGTGATAATTGCCATCATCTTCGTCCTGCTGATCACGACACTGAATCTGCGCGGGGTTACCGAGTCAGCCTCTTTCCTGGCGTATCCGGTCTATCTGTTCGTACTGGCGATGTTCATTATGATCGGGCTGGGCCTATTCAATGTGTTGACCGGAAGAGTACCGGCGGAGCTTCACACCTCACTGGGAACACCGGTGGCCGGAATCAGCCTGTTCCTGCTGCTGCGGGCGTTCTCCTCAGGCAGCTCGGCGCTGACTGGGGTGGAGGCCATATCAAATGCGATCCCCAATTTCAAGGCGCCGGCACCGAATAATGCAGCCAAAACCTTAGCGGCGATGGGAATTCTGCTCGCGCTGTTATTCTCAGGCATTGTGTTCCTGGCGTATTATTACGGCATAGCTCCGCGTGAACAGGTTACGGTGGTGTCCGATATTGCCGAGCATGTCTTTGGCCGCAACTTCATGTATTATGTCGTGCAGGGAACGACAGCCTTAATTCTGGTTCTGGCGGCGAACACCGGATATTCCGCATTTCCGCTGCTGGCTGTGAATCTGGCAAAGGATAAATTCATTCCCCGGATGTTCACTGTGCGCGGAGACCGTCTGGGGTACTCGAACGGAATTCTTAGCCTGGGCATCTTGTCGATTATCCTGATCATTGCCTTTGAGGGGCGGACGGAGCATCTCATTCCGCTGTATGCAGTCGGGGTCTTCATCCCGTTCACCCTGTCGCAGACAGGCATGATCGTCAAATGGCTCCGGCACAAGCCAGAGGGCTGGCTGCCTAAGCTGATCATCAATGCAATCGGGGCGCTGATCAGCTTCATTGTCACGATGATGTTCTTCCTGACCAAATTCACGCAGGTCTGGCCGGTCCTGGTCTTCCTGCCGCTGATTATCCTGTTCTTCTACCGCATCTACAAGCATTATGAATCGGTCGCCGATCAATTGCGGGTAGCCACCTGCGGGGAGCCGCCGCTTGCGATTGAAGGGAATATCATCATCCTGCCGGTAGCAGGGATTACCCATGTAGTGGAGAATTCCTTGCGGTATGCCAAGTCGCTGAGTGCGCAGCAGATTATCGCCGTCCACATCCCGTTCGAGCGGGAGGATGACGCTATTTTCGAAGAGAAGTGGAAGAAATTCCATCCTGAAGTACGGCTGGTAACGCTGTATTCACCTTACCGCAGCATCATTCATCCATTGACCAAGTTCATTGATACGGTTCAGCGCAAGGCTAGCGAGTCGAATTATCAGGTGACCGTCATTGTCCCTCAATTCATACCGAAGAAGGGCTGGCATAACATTCTGCATAACCAATCGAGCCTGCTGATCCGCGCGCATCTGCTGTACCGGCGCAATGTAATTATCACTACCGTCCCTTATCATTTGAAAAAATAACAGGATTATGCACATGGAAGCCCCCAGCTTACGGATATCCGCAGGCCGGGGGCTTTCTGTACCTCCCCGGGATGTGTTAAGCTTGACTCCATAAGAGAAGATTCGCTTCTTCAAGGCACGGTTAAGCTAGGAGCAACAGTCAGCGGATGGAGGGACAGAGGTTGAAGAAACGCAGGTTGAACGGGACTCGAATTAAGGCAATACTGATGATGCTTATGCTTGTCCTGCTGCTTACAGGGTGCGCGCAAGGCACCGCCCATGTAACCGTGAAGAAGGACGGCTCCCTGGATCTGGCCTTCAGTCTTATGCTGGATGCCCGGGCAGAGAAGCTGGTCAGCGGCAAAGCGGAGGAGCTTCTAACCACCCGGCTGGCGGCCGCAGGCATAGAGCTGAAGAAGACAGCAAGCGGCAAATCAACGGAATATCAATTTCATAAATCGTATGCTTCGATGGAGGAGCTGAAGAATAGCAGCAGCGGCTTTGATATTGTAGAGGCCAAGGTGGGACAGACGGACAGGTGGCTGTATACCAAATACGATGTGGTGGCCCAGCCTAAGCTGAACGCCTACTCCGATGAGATTATCGACGGCATCGGCAGCTTGAATGTCCCTAAGTCCCTGGTGCGGCTGCTGATGGGCAGCTTCTCCGTCGATTTCAAATTAACGATTCCCTATGATCTATACGGGGCTAATAATGCGGCCGAGCAAGACGGCAACACGTTAACCTGGCATGTGTCCCTTGCGGATTCCGAGCCGATTCAGCTGGTAGTCTATGTACCGGATATCAGGAATATTGCGATTACTGCATGCGTCATCTTGCTTATTCTGGCTGTAATTCTTACATGGTTTATCAGAAAAAGAAAGCTGAAGAGGCTCAAGGCCCCGCCTGAAGGCAAGGCCCCTACTCATCGCCCGGGACCGCTCTAAGCTTCGTGTGGAAGCTCTCCCGGTACTGCCCGGGGGTCATCCCCTCCTGCTTACGGAAGGAACGGATGAAATTCTGTGAATTATTGTATCTCAGGCGGGAGGCGATATCCTTCACGGGCATATCGGTCTCCTCCAGCCATTTCTTGGCCATTTTGAACCGGTACATGGTCAGGTAATCACTGAAATAATACTGCGTCTCCTTGCGGAATACACTGCTGATGTAGTTGGCGTTATAATGCAGCCGGGAAGCACACTCCTCCAGCGTCAGATCCTGGTCATACTCATGCTGGACGATGTCGATCAGCTTCTCGGAGATATTATGATACTGGGCGTTCTGCCTGCTGTGGAAGATGACGATGACCGGCTGAATCACAATGGTCCAGAACCAGTCTTCAATCTCGGCCACGATATGCAGATCGGTCAGCTCCTCGAACAGGGAACCGCCCGCGTGGTAGATCTGATTCAGCGTAATTCCCGATTCCTGCATCATAATGAGCGTATTGTTCAGCAGCCGGGTCAGCGGAATCTGATATTCCTGCGGCGACAGTCCCAGCGCAAAAATACACTTGAACAGCTTATGCAGCAGCTCCTTCGCCTTATCGCTGTCCGCCAGCTTGATGGCATCCATCAGGTCATTTTCCGTGTGGGTCGGGTAGTTCAAATTGAGATAATGCTTGCCGGAATTGATATTCTCGTACTGGATAATGATACCTTTGCCCAGGGTAATCCGGTGCTTCAGAGCCTCCAGGCTTTCCCGGTAGGCAATGGACATTTTGTCAAACGAATGAAACGGCAGGCTCAGCCCAATGCTGACCTGCAGCTTCAGGACCCCGTTAATCTCCTGCTGGAGCTTCTCCGTCAGCGCATAGAGTATCCGGTGAAAAGCTTCAGTGCTCTCCTCCTCACTGCCGATGACGACAGTCAGGGCATGGCCCATCATCACAGGGGTTAGCCTGTGCTGCGCAGAGACCAGCTCCTGAGTCATATTATGCGCTGCAAATAAGAGCAGATTGAGATCCTTTTTCTCATAGCTGTTCTCCTCGGAGAAGTCGATGCTCAGCGTAATGACAGCCATCGTCTTCCATTCCTCGACTTGCTTACCGTACCCGTATTGCACAAGCTCCTCCATCAGCTCCCGTCTTCTCAGATTGCCTCCGAACGCCTGAATCAGAAAGAAGGTCCGCACCTGTCCGAGATGCTGGCTAACCTCCTTCTCCAGCTGTGACTTGGATTGGAACAGGGAATGGACCTGCTCACCGATGAGCTGGAATTCATCCGTACGCCCTGCCCGCAGACCGGGACGGCGCAGTCCAATCTGGGTCAACAGCCGTTCGATGGGTGTGTACATACGCCGGGAGCCGAGCCAGGCAAGCAGCACAGACAAGAGCAGCATGAACGTGCAGACGAATACCGTGTAAGTGCCGATTTTGCCGGATTCGCGGGTCAGACTCTTGATGGAGGTGGCCGACAGATAGATCCAGCCGTTCAACTGGGAACGCATATAGGTGATCGAGTAATCAGCTTCATTAAGCTTGGTCTTGAATTGTCCCGATGGCTCAGTGGTAGTGGCGATCTGCTCGAATCCCGTGAATCCGGCCGCTGTGGCAGGCTCTCCGATCAGCTTGCGGTCCGGATGCAGCAGAATCCGTCCGCTTTTATCCAGCACCATAATATTGTCCAGCGGCTGCATATCGGGATTAATGAAGTCCTGGAGACTGCAGGCCGGAATATTGGCCAGAGCCAGTCCGTATTTCTGCAGCTTGGTGGTCGGCAGCTTCTTAATCAGGCTGATGCTGTAATTGCAGCCGGTCACGTTAATGCTCTCTTCACTGTAGAACAGGGAGGAGGGGTTCAGCACCCAAGAAGAGCTGCCTTCCACATTCAGCAGATTCGTCAGTTGCTCGTAATTGCGGTATTCATTCAGCCGGTAGAGCCCGGAATTCTTGATCATCCAGTTCTGGCGCTGATTGAGCAGGATGACATCCTCCAGCTTCGTATCGAAGGACTGCATATTGCGGATTTCATTGCGGATGTCGTTATATAAAATGAAATCGTTTTCACTAAGCGGGTTGTTCAGCGCCTTCTTCAGCACCGAAGAGTTTACGACCTGGTTCAGTGTCTGGTTGACAGTATTCAGCTTATGCTCTACATTTGAGGTAATTTGTAAAATGAGTTCCTTTTTGCTTTCATTAACATTTTTTTGAATCTCACTGGAGGATGTGAAATAGGAGAACGAACCAATGAACAGCACCGGCAGGATGCTGATGGCGAACGCGAACATAGTTAATTTACTGAGAAAGCTAAGATGTTTCAACAGCGTTCAGCACCTTTGCATGAAATAGGAAAATCACTGTCTTAAGTGTATGCATCACGAAGGATAATAACAATAATCATCTGGTGCCGCAATAATCATTTTCTCTAATCATTCATACATAAGCTGCATTATTCAATAGATAGGCTTCTAAGGCAGATAAATATTACGCTTCAGGGGGTTATGGAATGTTCAACCGGTTAACGGGCAGGAAGAAAGCTCTTGCAGGGTGCTTCATCCTGTTCTTATTGTTCATTATATTAAGCGCTTGCAGCAGGGATGAGTCTGGGCGTTCCGATTCAGCGGGGGCAGCGGCACCGATCTCGATTCTGGCACCGCTGCATTTTCCGCAGACGCCTTCAGCGGAGCTGATCGCCGAGATTGAGAGACTGACCGGGACTCAGCTCGATATTACCTGGGTGCCGGAAGGCGTCTACACGGACAAAATGAATACCGCACTGACCACCGGCTCCCTCGGCAAAGTAACGTTCGTGAAATTTACCGATTATAATCCGGTCAAGAATATGATCCGCTCGGGCGCTTTTTGGGAGATTGGTCCCTATCTGGCGGAATTTCCGAATCTCAGTCAATTGAATGCGGCGATTCTTAAGCAGACTTCGGTGGACGGGGGAATCTATGGTCTCTATACAGAAAGACCGGCCTCCCGGCAGGGCATTATTATCCGCAAGGACTGGCTGGAGAAGCTGCATCTCAGTCCGCCCGGAACGCTGGAGGAACTCTATGAGGTGATGAAGCAGTTCACCACGAATGACCCGGACGGCAACGGCAAGGCAGATACCCTCGGACTGGTGGACCGCAACGACCTGGTGTACGGGGTATTTAAGACGTTAAGCTCTTATTTCGGTACGCCGAATAACTGGAAAATTGAAGATGGACAGTTCATCCCGGAATTTGCCACTTCTGAATATATGGACACGATGAACTTCATGCGTAAATTATACAAGGAGGGGATCATTAACCAGGATTTCGCCCTGACCAGCAAGGAAGTGCAGCGGGACAAATTCATCCGGGGAACGGCCGGGATCTTCATCGGGAGCATGACGGATGTGCAGCGGCTCTCCATTGAGGCCAAGGCGATCAACCCCAAAGCAGAGCTGACGCTGATTAACAGGATTAAAGGGCCGGACGGATATAAGGTATGGTCCATACCGAAGTACAACGGCTTGTACCTCTTTTCACGTAAAGCCATTGCTACCGAGCAGGAGCTGAAGCAGGTGCTGGGATTCTTCGATCGCACGATGGATGAGGATGTAGCGGGCCTGATGGCCTACGGCTTCGAGGGCCGCCACTATAAGCTGGACGGGGAAGGCAAAGTGATTCTTCCGGAAGAAACGTCCCAGCTTCGGGTGTATGAGGTCAATCCGCTCAATTCCCTGATGATCGCCGATGTAGGCAATACCCATATCAAGGAGGTCGCACAAAAGGAGCAGCTCACCGCCCTGGCCGACCAGCTCAGCCGGGATAACGAGCAGTTTCTGGTCGATGATCCTACCGTGTCGCTAACCTCGCCGACCTATGACGAGAAGAACGCCGAGCTGTCCGCGATCATCGTGGATGCCACCTACAATTATATTCTCGGCAACATCGACGCCGCCGGCTTCGCCGGGGAGGTAGAGAAATGGCAGACCAGCGGCGGCAGCCTGATTATTCAGGAGTACGGGGAGGCGGAGGGGAAGGCGCGGGAGGGGGAGGAGTGAAGGTGAACCCGATACATTAGTATGCAAATTGAATCTGCTAATGCTGCTGGAAGTGCTTATGTAGATCAATGCAATTGATGCTGAATTAAGTGAATTATATTTTGTGTTTATGTCGACACCCTAATACAAAAATTCCTATGATTCGACAATATTCCACCATTTCCAAATTTATATTATTGTCATATGATTGGGATTGGGGATACATAAGAAGGAATCTTATATTAGTTCTTTAGTTGGTCTTACGAATGCCCATTATGAAATAGAAATATGGGCATTTTTGTATGCTTTTGTTTATTGAGTTTAGGAAGGAGCGAACAGGATAAGAAATAGATACTTTTTTATTTAAAATTATATTAGGAGAGTTATTGTGAAAAAACGGATATCAATATTTTTTTCTGTAGTAGTTATTTTGACTATGTTTCCAAAATTAATGATAGCTTCAAATTATAACTATGATCAAGGTTTGAGATTAAAATCTGAGATATATCAAAGATAATATACAGTATCAAAGAAAATTTTCATATGATAACAATGGTAATCTTCTAGGGAAATATAGCACTTCAAAAGATTTTTTGATTCTGGAATCTTCATTTGATGCTCGTACAGAATCAACAAATTTTAAAATCCAAAACCCGTTTTTTTCTTTATCAAATAATATCTATAAAGAAGGAGCACAAAGTCTCTATTTCCATTCTGCACAGCCAACAGTAACGACAGCCGAATCTATAATGATAAACGTTACACCCAACACACTTTATACACTAAGCGGCTGGATCAATGACAAACTAACCAGTGGTAATGCGAGTATTGATTGGATGGAATATAATTCATCCAACGAGCTTATCTACGATGGTGGGACTGTTTTTGCTGTTAATAAGGACAAATGGCAATATGATAGGGAAGAATTTATAACAAAGGCTCAGACTACCAGAATTATTCTTAGGGTTGTACTTGATGCTGGGGCGGCAGGTGAAGCATATTTCGATAATATTAGACTCGAGAAAGGGAATACCCTTCCCATTGCTTATGATTCTTTTGAATTAAATCAAAGTTCATGGTACGCCAATTTACCAAGTAGTATTTTCACATATTCCACTGATGGTGCTAAAGACGGAAAACAAAGCTTGCGATTTTATTCTCTTAATCCAGTTACGGCTACAGCGGAATCTGGTGATTACATTGTGAAACCTAACACCAAGTATGTATTAAGCGGGTGGATCAATAACTCCTTAACTACAGGAAATACATATATTGATTGGATGGAGTACAATAACGCAGGTGAATTAGTTTTTGATGGAGGATCAGTCTACACTACGGGAAAAAATAAAACATGGCAGTATAGCGCTGTGGAATTTACAACCAAGCCAACAACTACCAAAGTTGTTATTAGGGCAGTCGTAGATGAAGTTGCTACTGGAACAGTGTATTTTGACGCTATACAATTCAGTAAAGGTGAAGGGCTTCCATTATTAGTTACAGATTTTGAAGAAAATGATCTGTTATGGTATGCATCAACTCCAAAAATCTCATTATTTAGAGGGTTTGCCAAGAATGGATTATCGAGTATGAGATTCTTCTCAAATGAACCTGTAACAACTACAGCAGATTATGGACAAATTATCGTTGCTCCAAACACAAAGTATAAGTTAAGCGCTTCGCTTTATAACTCGTTGAATACTGGTGGATTATATGTGGATTGGCTTGAAGTCAATGAGAAAGGCGAATTAATTTATGATGGAGGCACATTATTTAATGCAATTAAAAAGCAATGGGGAGATAGCGAGATAGAGTTTACCACTAAATCACAAACTTCAACTGTTGTATTGAGAATTGTATGTGACTCCGGGGCAACTGGTACCGCTTACGTGGATAATATTAAATTTATTAAACTGCGTTAACAGCAACATACGAAAGACTTTTTAATTATTTGCACCAAATATAACTTCATTTAGACAGGAGAGTTTATGTTGAAATTCTTTAAGAAAGCAAGACAGCCTTTATCGATTATTTTATCAATTGTTTTGTTGTTTTCCTGTTTCCCGCCGGTGAATCAAGTAACGGCTGCGGGAGAACGTAGCCAAGAACTATCGGCTAACATTGTACCAACCCCATCCCCTACGCCAGAATCACCGGACGAGCTATTTTCCGATTCACTTGTTCCTATGCCTAGCGCAACACCTCCACCGAGCGGAGAATTCAAATTATTAAACTCCGGGCAGCCTGTTGCCGATGAAGAAGTCACTGTATCCAATGAAGTATATGCTGACACGAACGAACAGACTCTTCAGACATTAAGGGCTAAAACCCTCCAGAAAAAAAATCTGCTGCAAGCCAGAACGAATAAGCAAAATACTAATCCAAACTTATCTCGGATTACTCCGCAAGATGCTGCCGATTTGAGCCGGGAGGAAATTCAAGCTCTTGTTGAGTCAGGTGCATCCATGGTGGATGTATATTGGATTAACTTCCTGCTTATGGGACAAACGAAGTTGACCTCCTTGGACATTCTGAAGTTGAAGCAGGACAAGCAGCTTAGCTGGGAAGATGTACAAGCAATGATGCAAATGGAGCCCAAAGACAACTCTTTTGATTCCTCGGTTGTAAAGAACGTATATGATGAAATTGCAAGCGATCTATCCTTAGATGCTCGCTCTTCCGTGATTTCTGATGTTTATGAAACTCCGGATAAGACCCTGCAAAACGCTTTTGCGCCAACTTCATTTACTGCTTTTGATGCTTCGGTGTCTAGTATACTTGATGATATGATTGTTCAAGCCCAAATTAACCAGGTTCAGAAGCCACAGTATAACGACCGGGATAAAAGCGGTGAAGTCGTTGACCCGGTGTCAGGCAGTCTGAACTACAAAAAGAACCTGCTTCATTTGCCAGGTGTAGATGGTTTGGACCTTGATGTAGGGATTATGTACAACTCCAATCAAACTGTTCCCTTCACACATAATTACTATTGGAATCCAAATTTCGGAATGTATGATCATGATTATAACTATGGAGTACCCTTTATAGGAAATGGATGGTCGTTTCAGTTCCCCTACATTCAAAACTCCGGTGATGATTACACTGCGTATTACCATGATGGACAAGGAAATACGTATAAACTCGGAAATATAGATGAACTTTCAAATTATACAGGATTGATCAATTACAAAGGCAAAGACAAGAGATTTGTTAGCGAACCATGGAATAACGGTCAATTCAGCAATGGTCAAAACAGATCTTCAGGATACATTGAGCACTCCGACTTGACGCGTGAGTATTATTCAACCAGTGGGCAATTAATTGGAATTGTTGACCGGTTCGGTAATGCCATCACTTTTAATTATACTTACGGATATATCTCTTCCATCACCGATACCCTTGGACGAGTGGTTAGAATAAGTTATGAAGACACCCTTAACTCATCTAATTTTGACGGAGATGATATTGTTCTCAGTGTGTATGATGGACCAAGTGAAGTACAGAAGGTCGTTTTAACCAAAGGCAGAGTGATTGCCAGCATGCCTAACGGCGCTTTGGTTGAACCCTATAAACGGGCTATCCCTGTTCTGTACTCTTTCACAGACCAAAACGGGGAGAAAACCTATTTCGATTACCAGAATGTGGTGGACCTATATAATACTTATGGTTATAATCTCAGTTCACTACTGAAAGAAATTCGTTACCCTCACTCTACGACTAAATATGAAATGGAAGGTGTTTCACGTAAAATCCAGCAGTATGATTATGTCACTGAATATCGTGTGAAATCGAGAGGGGATTATACCGGAAGTAAGGCATACTATCAAATGAATTACTCCTATGACGGTGATTATACAGGAAATGGGGTTAACGAATATCCTAATCACTTACCTGATAACTTCCGGTTTAGTACTACTTCAAGAATAGTAAGTAATACCCCTAGCAACGGAATTCAAACTACAAATACCTTTGATAAAGATGGAAGAGTTCTGCGGACAGAGACCCGGGAGGCTGGCGGAGAACGAAAAGTAATTGAAAATACAGCATTTCACGGGTTATTTACTCAATCACCCATACGCACGACGATCTCGGAATATTCCGCTCAAGATAGTGACGCCACGGCTGACCGGAAGTACACCGAAACAGAGCTTAATGAGTGGGGGCTAGTTCGAAGCCAGACACAACCGTTAACCAGTGAC
The DNA here is from genome assembly GCF_017874735.1 of Paenibacillus silagei. GTDB lineage: Bacteria > Bacillota > Bacilli > Paenibacillales > Paenibacillaceae > Paenibacillus_AQ > Paenibacillus_AQ silagei. The sequence goes on along the minus strand of NZ_JAGGLV010000033.1, from coordinate 32,580 downwards.
AAGTTTAACAATCCTGGAATTAAGCAGCACTATACTACAACATATCAATATGAACCAAAGTATCGATTCTTGGATACAACATCCTGGTATCAGAATGAATCTGATCTGGCTCCAAAGAGTGAACGGTATACGTATACAGATAAGGGCAGACCGGCAACGGCAACCAATGCTTTGGGTGAGCAAACCACATACAGTTATGATAGCCGCAATACATCGGGTGGAATCTCTCAAGTAACGACAGAGAAGATTGCCAACGGTCAAATTGTTGCTAGAAATATAACTCTGTATGGGCCGGAAAGCCGTTATGCAAATCCTACTGAACAACAACAGTATTTCAATATCGGCAAACCGGATCAGAAAATTGTCAAAACCTATATGACTTATGATCTTGGGACGGGGAATTTAAAAAGCCAAAAAGATGGCAACAACCAAATTGTAGAGTATGAGTATGATGCGGCCGGTCGTCCCAAAAAAGAAACGTATCCAATCCGAACCAATAGTAACGGTCAAACCTTCAGAGAGGTTATCGATTACAATTATTATAATCAATCTTCGGTAAACTTTGATTCTGTCAATGATGGAACGTTCGTTTTAAAAGTGAATACCATTAAAACCCTGACTTATTTGGCCACGAACTCTTCGATGTCAAGTAATTCAGCTGTGTATTATAACGGACTCGGTCTCGGCCTTATGGAAGAGCATTGGAACAGTAATGTTGGAAAATGGGTCTTTGCCCATTATCATTACGATGACCAGGGACGGGCAACCTATCAGAAGGATACGGAAGGTAATGAGATTACAGCAACGTATGATGTTTGGGGGAAACAGAACCGCGCTACCAGTGCCAATGGTGATCTTGTGGTTAGTGACTATAATACCAAGATGCGATTGAGCACTAAATATATCAGTGATAAGCTCACAGGTGAAGCTCTAAACTATTCCGAGCAGCAATTTGATGAATGGGGCAATTTAATTTCAACGTCGACCTTTAAAGACTGGCCTGCCAATCAGCAAAGAATTAGTGAGTCCTATCGATATGATATTAGGGGGAACGTCACTGGGTATACCGATCCGAACAGGAATCTGAATGAAGATGGTGTTACAACGTCGTATACTTACGATGCCCTCGACCGGTTGATTGCTGTCAAGGATGCTTTGAATCAAACGACGAAGTACGCATACGATGGTAACAGTCAGCTATCAGCAGTAACCATCCAAGCCAAGAATGGTTCGCCGCAAATGCTAAATGCCAAAACATATAATGAACTGGGTCTCCTTAATGTGAAGCAGGATGGAGCCTCACAGAGCGAGAGTTATGCGTATAACAGTCTTGGTCAACTGGAAGCTAAGACAGACCGCAACGGAAGCGCGTTCGGATATACGTATGACGAAGGTGGTCAACTGAAAAATAGTTTCATTAGCGGGAAGATTAACAATGTAGCGCAAACCGAAGAAACAAAGATAATCCAATCTGCAGGCAATTCCCAGACAAAGAAAATACAAGCTCTTAAGAATGGGGCCATTGCTGCTACTCTAACCCAAACCTTTGATAATTTAGGTCAGGTCAGATCTGCATATGTACAATCTGGTACTCACTCAGCATATATTGCTAACAAGCTGGACACTCTGGGCCGTATGACAGAATTAAATGACTCATATATGAGCTTCTACACCAAGTATCAATACAACAAGGTGCGCCTGGAAAAGGTGCAGACCAATGGAAGTTCTACGCTGAGCAATGATCCGTCCGTCAATGCACAATATAGCTATTATGCCAATAACCTGGTAGACACCATTGTATATCCAACCTTGACAGATGGAAGCAGACTTATCAGCAAATATACCTATAACAAGGCGCTGGGCTGGACGGAGACGCTGACGAATACGAAGGGAAATTCGGTCCTCTCCAGCTACAGCTACGGTTATGACAATAATGGTAACCGGACCTCGGTTAGCGAGTCGCGTAACGGGACAGCGGCACAAACGACCTATTATGGATACGATGTATTAAATCGGCTGGAATCTATCACACGGCCGGATGGCAGCCAGACTAAATATACTTACGATGTGCGTGGCAACCGGCAGACCCTATCTGATACAAGCAGTATAGGCTTTGAAACGATGGATACCAGTTATACGTATGATTTGCAGAATACTCTTACGAGCATGACTAAGGGCGGCTCGGTAACGAGCTTCAAGTATTATGCAGACGGCTTACGGTTTACGAAGACTAACGGCAGTACGCAGACGCAAGTGGATTATAACTTCCAAGGACAAGTGATCACCGAAGGGAAACTCGTTAACGGGGTGTTGGTGGAGCAGGCGAACTTTGTCCGTGGTGACCGGGTGCTGGTCAAGAAAGACAAAAAGACTGTCCAAGACTATTACTACCTGTACAATGGCCATGGTGACGTGGTGCAGATTGTGAATACAAGTGGAGTAGTGGTTAATAACTACAATTACGATGAGTGGGGGAATATCACAGGTCAAGTGGAAGGAGTATCCAACTCCTTCAAGTATACTGGTGAAGTGCATGATGCTGAGACGGGACTGTATTACCTGCGGGCACGATACTATGATCCTAGTATTGGGCGATTCCTAAATGAGGACACAGTTGAGGGGCAGATTGATAATCCGCTGACGCAGAACTTGTACACATATGTAATTAATAATCCGTTAATTTATATAGACCCTACAGGACACATGCATGCAGAAGGTGCTGGCTGGGGCGGTTTTGCGGGGAACAGATACTCGGCAACAGATCCATGGAAAGGCTGGAGCGGGCCGGTAGGAAGCGTTGCTAATTTCTTAATCTTAGATGACGTGAACACCCTTCGGGACCCTGATTCCTCCGCATTAGCCAAGGGGCTGGCAGCAGCAGGCTTTATACCCCTAGGTAAGGTCGTCAAAGGCGGAAAGCTAACGCTGCAACTGCTCAGCAAAGAAGGGAAAGTTGTAGAAAAAGAATTTAAGCTAGCTGGAGACGCATTAAAAGCTGCCCAAAAGGCTTGCAATTGCTTTACCGCCGGAACGAAGGTTCAGACCGATGAAGGGGAGAAGCCTATCGAGGATATTGAGGTAGGGGATAAGGTTCTCTCGAAGTCTGATGAGACCGGAGAAGTGGCATATAAAGAAGTCGTGGGGTTGTTCCAAAAGCAGGCTGACGAAATCTACTATGTCCATGTAGGGGATGAAATTATTGAGGTTACAGGTGAGCATCCGTTCTGGTTGGACGGTAAGGGATGGACGTTTGTTAAAGACCTGAAAGTTGGTGATTTGCTTGTTTCAAGTGATGGTTCTAAACTCGTAATAGATAAGATTGAGAAAGAGCCACGAAAAGCGACGGTTTATAACTTTGAGGTTAAGGATTTTAACTCCTACTTCGTCTCTAATCTTGGTGTTTGGGTGCATAATTGTGCATTGCAAAATGTATTTAAATCAATTAAAGAGGCACCTCTATATCCAAAAGGATTCTCAGGTGCTAAAAATGGAACTGTTAAAAATAAAGTAAATAATGGAGAGTTACTGGAGGAATTACGTGCAATTGAATCTGGAACATGGAACAAGATTTACAAGGATGGTGTGGACGCAAACGGTAAAAAAATCTCTATCCACTACTTCCAAAGCCAATCCGGTCAAGTTTTTAATGTTAAAGTTAAGAATGGATGGAGCAATTCGTCAAGTCAAATGCCTTAATAAAGGGGTGGTACATTGAATTTACAAATTGAATTAAAGCATTCAGAAGAAATCCAAAAGTTTTTATGTGTTCTAAATCTTGGCATGCTCGATTCCGTGCTTGAAGGAGCATTAACAATTGAAGATGCATACACGTACCTATACCGTCCTTATGTAGCACAACTTCTGGAACAAAATAATGCAAATAAGAAAATAATTGAATTGTTTGAGGAATGCTGTATGCTGGAGGATATACAAGATATTGCTCCTGAAAAGTTACAAGATGTACTTAAATTGAAGAGGCTAGAAACATTAGACTTACTTAAATCCATACCTAATACAGAAAAGTCTATGTATTGGCTTAATAAATTTGACGAATGATTCAAAGACCTTGGGGACGGTCCTCAAGGTCTTTTTTATCCCCACTGTGCCGAATGAATTGAGCAGCTACGTCCAAAAGAACATAACATCACCTCAGTAAGATGTTTTTATAATATGCTAGTATACACAAAATGTTTAAATTACTGGTCGCCTGAACCTATTATAAATAGGACATGCGCTGAGGAATTTTTTTGCAAATGATTCATGGAGTGGCTGGAGAGGGCTGAAAACGGTGATTGGAAAACTTTCTAGATAAAGGAAAAAATGGACTTGAATTCTTGTTTGAAATAGTAAAATTGAGCACCTACTTCTCATAGGAACTTAATTTTATTAGGAGATATAAATATTGAATGAGAGGTGATTTTCGTCTATTTTAAGTTTATGGATCCAATTTATGGGTTTAATCATGTTCCATAAACTGTGCTGCCAAATGATCTGCTGTCGTAGATAGCAATGTCAGATATCAGGGCAAGCAATCGCTGAAGGTTAAAATAGTAGATACGGGTGATCAATATCGATTCAAAAAATTATCATACTGGGAATCAGTCCCTGAAGGTAAAAGTTGCTTTTTCGGTGACCAATACAGTTCAATACATTCGATTTAAAGACAGATATAGCACATAGGAAATTGGCGGAGTATTGGTATTTAAAATAACGAGTAGTCCCTGGTCGGTGATGATCAGAGTTTAACATAAAAAACACTATATGGGGCAGAGAATAAGTAGCGAATTAGATTTCAAATCCATTATTCCTATGACTTAAGCCTTTCGAAAGGAATGAATACACATATGGAACGAATAATAAAATATTCACAGAATGAGTTTGTGAGAATGGGTAAGGAGCATTTTGAAGCTGTAATCCTTCCAAAACTCAGATTGATTTCAGACGAGGCTGTCAATAATATGTTGATTTTCATTGAAGGGTCAGTTGCTTATGGATTCTGTGATGAGAAATCGGACATTGATTTAGATTATTACATCGACATTGATATTAATGAGGATATCCGTCAAAGCATTAGAGAAATTTTTACGGGCGAAACCTATTGGTATCAAGGAGTGCGGGTATCTTATGGATTTGGCGGAGCGTATTGGAAATTTGATCTCCTTATGAAGGATGAAATGGATCAATTTTGGAATGAGTTTGATCCTTATGTATTAAATAATATTATGAGAGCTATTCCAGTGTGGGACCCCAAAGGAATCTTAGCATTATCGCAAAAAAAGGTTGAATGCTACCCGGATGAGATTAAAAAGAAGATTATTCGTGGTCTATGGGTTACCATTAATGACAGTGGTGAGTACAATTTCTGCGAAGCATTAACAAGAAATAATATAATTGAAGGGCGGATCTATCAATATAGAGCAATAGAAGCTATGCTCAGGCTGGTGTATGTTCTTAATAATCAATATTTTTATCCAACTAAATGGTTATCAGCGGGATTAGTTAATGTACACAAGGATTTTGGGCTGGGAGATGCTCTTGAACAAATAGCTGCATCACATTGTGAAGAAGATCATTATAAAGAGTTTATGAAAGTGCATGAATGTATGAAGCAATTTATGATTCAGCAGCATTCGATTGAACTAGAGTGTATTGACAACTACAGTATGATTTTTCAAAAACCATTTCAAATATTTAGTGCATTTTAGATCAATATGGAGGACGATTACACCGTGAATATTCAACTACATAAGATTACCCCTGACCTGGAACAGGAATGCGTCCAATTGAGTGTAAGTAAAGAGCAACTGAACTTGGTGGCAAGCAATGCCGACTCTCTTATACATGCGGCCAACGAACCTACCTCTGTACCCTATGGTATTTTCAATGATGAAGAGATGGTTGGATTTATTCTGTTTGATAATGAGAGATATACAGACGGCTACTATTGGATTCTGAGATTTATGATTGACGCAAGATTTCAGGGCAAAGGTTATGGGAAAGCTGCAATTAAAGAGGTTATCAAGATGCTGAGCACCCGCGAGGATTGCACACAGATCAGGGTGTCGCATATCCCGATTAATCTAGTGGCTAATAAGCTCTATAAGAGTGTAGGATTCTCTGATACTGGGGAGTTTGAAGACAACGGGGATATTATTTTGGCTTATATGATGTGAGGTTTTAAGAGCAATGTCTCTTTAACAGAGGAACTCTGGGAGGTGAATAAATCATGCATGCTAATTTTGATGATTTGGGGAAATATAGAAGAGGAAGAGTTTGGGTGAATGAGTTTCCGCTTATCCCGTATCCTTCAAGAGGAAAGAAGACGAACGTCTTTTCTTCAAACATTCCAAGTATAGCACCATGTTCAATAACTGTTGAACTAATAATTGCAGCCCGTATGGTTAGTAATTATGCCTTTATTGGTCTCTCCTATGATCCATCTGTTCAAGATAAATTAGAGGTGGAAGTAGAGATAGGTTATGAAAAAGGTGAGATTGTTTACGAAGTAATTGCCATGCAGCCCGAAGAGGTAAGACTGGGGATACCCGAGGAATATACGGATGCTATCTTAGATGAAATAAGGGTTCTTTCTGAAGAATCGATTATCGAAATACCATCGGGTAAGATACATATTCATCTAGGAGCTCATGGATCTGTAGCTTCAAGTTCAGTTAGTTTTAGGAAGGCTATACAAGTCCTTATTAAGCTTTTAGTAGTGAAAGATTGGACTGTACCTATACTGAAAGAAACGATTGTTAATGTTATAGATAGTGAAATTTCTTAGACCTTGAGTGAATTCTCGGGGTCTTTTTTGCACCCGAACTATGCATTACGCTATGTTGTATGACCAGGATGCTCACAATGGCAATCGTAATGCCAAAATTTTAAATTTTAGGAAAAATACATAAAATAGTACTTGATTAACGTATCGGGCATTGATATATTTTGTGTAATATAAAAGGGATATTATTCTATAAATCACAAATTGAAGAGGAAAGGTGGTTAGGACTTGCAGGCAACGACTACGATATTATCGGAACTAGAGGAATATTTGCGGCAGAAGGACTTGACAGTTACCCAATTCGCTAAGCGTTCTCAGCTTCATTCGGGGACACTCAGCAATATTCTTCGCGGGCACCGGCCTATTGCGATGCAGCAGCTGGATCGGATTACTCAGGCCATGGGACGGTAAGAAGGATATTTTTACGACTTGTACATCAATGACTATATTATCGGCGGCTCTTCCGACTGGCGGAGGATTGGACCGCTGCTGCTTCGCTGTGCCGAACTGAACATGCTGGAGAGTATTGAGCGAATGGCCCGCCATATTCTGTCCAATCTGATGTACGCTCCCTTGTTGTTTGATAGTGCAGAAGAACTCTTCATAGCCGGGAAAAAGGAAGCTGCTGCTGCAATCTATGAGATTGTCGCCGAAGCCGAACGCTACCAACATTCGGAACGGCTGGCGCTATGCCAGTTCAGGTTGTTTACCATTTCGCTCAGTGATGATCAGAACCGGAACCTGTGGGCAGCGAATCGGTTTGAGACTTTTGTGGAACGGCTCGATGAAGTCGATCAACTCGATGCACTCAAAGAACTTGCCAATACATACCGCTCCTTACAGCGCTGGGACAAGGTTGAGGAATACGCTGCCAAGATGGGCCATAAGGCTAGAATTCAATATGACCTGAAGGTCCGGGACGAACGCAGAGCATCCGAGCCAGTCAAGCTTCCCGGCAGACCGCTGTTCTTTTACATTGCGTACAGTCATTTGCTGCGTGGAAATGTCTGCGATGAGCTGGGTGATTATGAGGGGGCTTTGGGTTATATAAAGAGTTATGCTGATTTGAGCTGGGTAAGAGAGCAAGGGGATGAAGTCGAGCGTTGGGAGAGTCTGTTCATGGAGTGGTCCAAAGCTAATATTATTTTGACAAAGCTGCTAGGTGGAGATTCAACTGTAATTGATCAATATTCTGCCTACCTTAACGCACATCAAGAGGAGAGAATTACTGGGCTTTTGTATATGCTTAAGGCTGCTAATAAATACAACTTTAATATCGATGATACCTTACAACAATTTAAGCAGGACCTAGAGAAGAGTGTTATTGATCTGGTCCAAATAAGATATTCGCGCAAGTTAGTTCTAGACCGTCATGCTAATTTACTATTGGAGTTGGCTAAGTACTTATTAGACAGAGGTGAATATGACAGCGGCCTAGAATTTCTAACGAAGTCGGTTCAACAGTATCAGTTGATCAATGATGAGAAGCATAAGATTCTGGGCGTTTTCACCAACATATTTAAGCATTCTGCAAGCAGTACAGGTTAACAGTTGAACAAGCTATTTCTCCTACAATCCTCCATAGAACCTATTGCCCCCTGTACCCGCTGAGCTTCATTCAATCATCCAATCACCGTCGCTGCCCACTCCCAGTAGACTTCAAGCACACACCTGAACGATTTGCAGAAGTATCGGCATCTCCAGAATGGAGCTGTTGATGCAAAAGCAGCCCCGCCGCTTCAGCGGTGGGGCTTAGATATGGGACTAATCCGCGCGCAATACAGACGATAAATCCTCTAAGGCTTACTGCCGAGGACTCATCGTTTCAATCAGTAGGTTTGCCCCCAACTTGAACCCATGATGAAAGGCAGCTTCCACATACATGCTGTTCACGCTATCGTACAAATCCAAATATTCCTCCAGCGCTCTAAACACTTCCTCGCCCAACCGTTCGCGCCATTGCTGTGTCTCTGCTGTTACCTGTTTGCATGCGGAAAGATATTCTGGATGTGACGGCACAATAGTCATATTGGGTTGAAGCTGCCCATGATACAAGGCTTCCAAAATTGTTCTCATGTTTGTCCTCCCATTATGTTCATCGCACCGCTTGAATGAGATTCCTGCACATGGTAGGATATTTATGCAGTCTGCTTATCCAAGCAGTTGCGGGATAGGAAGTAGCGGTGTTCTTCTAGGGACTAACGCTGCTTCCTTCTTTATTTTTGGAGCTCGTCAAACACCTTTTCAATTCCCTTGCGGATCACATCGGAACGGGTCGTTTGGAGCTTCTCGGTGCAGGCATCAAGCTTGCTCAGAATTTCTTGATCTACACGTACCCGAATCAATTCGCTTTTGGGATTGTCAGATGGTGGACGCCCCATCTTTTTGGACGACATCGACTTCACCTCACTTTTTGTGTCCATAATAAGTATATTTTTGTGTCCACGAAAAGTCAATGAGGTCGTTCGTGATATATCTATCTTTTCATCCCGAAAATGAATCTAACGCTGATGAAAATACAGAACAAGATAAGCAAATGGTAAGGGGAAAGGAGTGGGTTAATGAGAGGTCAAGTCTATGTGGAGTATAGACGGTTAGGTTTTTTTTCTGTACAGACTGAAGACAATTATTTCTCTATCATTAAGGTTGAAAGTAAACTCCCTTCCTTATTAAACAAATTAATTGGAAATCTTGATTCATTGGGTGAGAAATCACTATACAATGAAACAACTCAAGAAGAATTAAAGGTATCCATTACGTCTACACAGTTAACCCTGGCTGAAGCGAAGAGTTATATAAAGAATGCTGCAAGAGGAAAATAGTTCTCACGAAGATGCGCTTAAAATGTTGCAGATAATGCATCTCTGAATTGCCCATACCAGGGCATTACAAAGGAATGTTGCACGAAATGCAGGAATTCTTTCTTTGAGCAGCTTATAAGAGAAAGAATGCTGCTTTTCCTGCAACATTTTTTGATTATGGTTAGTTTTATGAGAGGAATGTTGCAATTTGTGCAGGATTTTCGAGTAATAGCGAGACTGTTCATCCATTAATCCTATTCAGCCCACCTAAGGTAGCAAAAGTTGACCCAATCTCGGCCTCTTCAGCACCTTCACTCTATCCTTTTCTTCCTCGCCCGCTACACAGCATACTTTAAGGCCCCGCCGCGCGAAGCGGCGGGGCTATTCCCATTGCTCCCCTTTCAAGGATAGGCCTTGAAAGCCCCCTAACTGGAGCGGCAGAAAGGGACGGAGGGAGGTTTGGAACTGTAGGAGCGGTAGCGTCCGCCTTTAGGTTTGGATTTCTACCGCAACTAGCGGTCCGAATCAGGAAATCCAAACCTAACAGCGGCCGGAAGTCCAAAGCTCACGCAGTCCCGCCCACCGCCGCACCCGCCCTGCCAGCGCAGTCCCGCCCGCCGCCGCTTCGTGCCCTGCCACCGCAGTCCCGCCCCTCGCAGCTGCACCTCAATACCGCCCGCCGCTGCTCGACCATCGCTCCAACACACTTAGCTTTCAATGCCTATCCCCCCATCACACGATAATCATTAACCCACACCTCCCGCCGCTGTGCACCTTTATGAGCAAATGATTGTTTTCGTAATCCAGCGCAGAGCGTAATGTGAGGCTTGTAACCAATACAAGTTAAACGGAGGTCAAAGAGGAATGACGAAAAAATCCTTCACCCTGCTCCTAAGCTCGCTGCTGACACTCAGCATGTTGTCCGCTTGCGGCGGTAACAACAACAAAGAGGCGGCAGCCACGAAAGACCCGGGCGCCAGCACCGGGACCAACACAACCGCAACCACGGACCCGGCCGCAGAGCCGGAGAAGCCAACAGAGATCAAGATTATGCTGCCGCTGAATACGACAGATACTCCACCGGATACGATCAAGAATGAAGTGGAGAAATTGACGAATACGAAGCTGACCTACCAGTTCTTCCCAGCCGATACGTATGAGGAGAAGCTGAACTCCTCGTTCGCCACCGGCTCCCTGCCGCAGGTGACGTACCTGAAGAACCAGACGACCTTCCTGCAGATGAAGGAAGCGATCAAGGACGGGCAGTTCTGGGAGATCGGGCCGCTGCTCAGCGAATTCCCGAACCTGAATAAGCTGAAGCCGGAGATCCTGAATAACACCAAGGTCGACGGTAAGTTGTATACCCTGTATATCGGCCGTCCGCTGGCCCGCCAGGGCATCATCTACCGCAAGGATTGGGCGGATAAGCTGGGACTGAAAGCACCGGCCAACACGGAGGAATTGTTCGCGATGGCTAAGGCTTTTACCGAGCAGGACCCGGACGGCAACGGGAAAAAGGATACCATCGGCGTGGTGGACCGCAATGAGCTGGTGTATGGTGCGTTTAAAACCGTCTCCTCCTGGTTCGGCACCCCGAACAACTGGGCGGAGAAGGACGGGCAGCTTGCGCCAGAGTTCACTTTTCCGCAATATATCGATACCATGGATTTCTTCAAAAAGCTGCGTGAAGGCGGTTACATGAACCAGGACTTCGCAGCAACCAGCAAGACGGATGCGGTCAATATGTTCACCAGCGGCAAGGCCGGGCTGTATATCGGCGGCTCGATGCAGGATATCGATTCCCTGAACAAGGACCTGATCAAGAACGTGCCGGATGCCGTGCTGGATACGCATAGTATGGTGGCTGGACCTGACGGCAAGTTCGCCCAGTGGATGATTCCCGGCTATAACAACGTAGTGCTGTTCCCGAAATCGGCGGTGAAGGATGAAGCGGAGCTGAAGAAGATTCTGAAGTTCTTCGACTACATGATGACTCCTGAAGTATCGAACCTGATGTACTGGGGCATTGAAGGCACACACTATACTGTGGTGGACGGCAAAGCCAAAGCGACCGACAATAAAGAGCTCATTGAACGCGAAGTCAAAGGCTTCAAGGACAGCGTTATCGGCGAATACGAAACGAACGGCATGTATCAGAGTCTGAACGTGCTGCCGGGCCGGATTCATGCGGAGGAGCTGGTGCTGGAGAATGTGAAATACGGGGTCGCAGATCCTACGGCTGCGCTCGACTCGGCTACCTATACGTCCAAGGGCGTTGAGCTTCAGCAGATTATTGCGGATGCCACGTATAAATACATGTACGGTCAGCTGGATAAAGCCGGCTTCGAGAAGGAAGTCGAGAACTGGAAGAGCCGGGGCGGGGCGAAGATCATCGAAGAATATAATGCCGCGTACAAAAAATAAGCAGAGCATAGCCGCTATAGCAGCGGACTGAAGAGGAAGAGGGCTGACCCGGGTTAGCGCTCCGGCAGCCTTTTTTCCAAATATAAGAATTTATATGTTTCACGCTATAGATTATCCTTCTATTTCTCGCTGAAACATTACCGTCCTTTAAAAGGACTGCGAAGCTGTTTCCACTTGACTAACGAATAATTTACAGAGAAAGGAAGAGAATCATGCAGGAAGTAACCGCCCCGCCCCGCGTAGTTCCCGAACCGCAGCCGAAGAAATACAAGAGCAGCAGTGAGCTGAAAAAGCGGCTGTGGCGCAACAAATTGCTCTATGTCATGCTCATCCCCGGCGTGCTGTATTTCATTATCTTCAAATACTTACCGATGTACGGACTGATTATTTCCTTCCAGGATTACAAGCCTTACCAAGGGATTACCGGGAGCGAATGGGTGGGCATGAAGCATTTCAGCCGGCTGTTCACCGAGCCTGATTTCTTGAACATATTAGCCAATACGCTGATTCTGTTCGGGATGAATATTCTGATTTATTTTCCGATTCCGATTATTCTGGCCCTGATGCTTAATGAACTCAGAGGCACCTTCTTCAAAAGATTCTTCCAGACCCTGGTGTATCTGCCGCACTTCATGTCTTGGGTTATTGTCGTCTCAATCTCCTTCGTCATGGTGACGATGGACGGGGGGATTATCAACGAGCTGCTCGCTTACTTCGGATTCGCCAAGATCAATTTCCTGCTGAGTCCAGGCTGGTTCCGGCCGATGTATATCCTTCAGGTCATCTGGCGGGAAGCAGGCTGGGGGACGATTATCTATCTGGCTTCCATTGCTGCTATTGATCCGGGGCTCTATGAAGCTTCGCGCATGGACGGAGCCGGACGGCTCAGACAGGTCTGGCATATTACGCTTCCGGCCATCCGGGGAGTGATTATCACCCTGTTTATTCTGAAAATCGGTTCCGTTCTCGACCTGGGCTTCGAGCATGTCTACCTGCTGCTCAACTCCATGAACCGCGAGGTTGCGGAAATTATCGATACGTATGTCTACACCGCCGGTCTGCGGCAAGGGCAGTTCAGCTACAGTACAGCCATCGGCTTCTTCAAGTCGATTGTGGGCCTGATCATGGTCATGACCGTCAATAAGGTATCCAAGAAAATAGGAGAAGAAGGCGTATATTAAAATGCCGCAGGAGGAATTCAAATGGTAGAAGACCGCACGTTCAGCGGCAGACTATTCTCTGCCGTCAACTTTATACTGCTTGCCCTTATCGCGCTGGTAACGGTGCTGCCGTTCATCCACGTCGTAGCAGGCTCCTTCACAACCAGTGCTGAGCTGGCTGCCAACAAGTTTGTGTTGATTCCGAAGGTATGGAGCTTAGAGGCGTACAAATTTATTTTCTCCACGAATACGATCTTCAGAGCCTTGGGGGTATCGATTGGAGTCACGCTGATAGGCACGCTGTTCAGTATGTTCATCACGGCGCTGATGGCCTACGGTCTCTCCCGCAAGGATCTGGACGGCCGCCGGGTGTTCAACTTCCTGGTGGTGTTCACGATGCTGTTCCACGGGGGGATGATTCCTACGTTCCTCGTGGTGAAGGAGCTGGGGCTGATCGACTCGTATGCGGCGCTGATTCTTCCTTCCGCGATCAGTGCGTTCAATATGATTATACTCAAGAACTTTTTTCAGAACATTCCGGAGGGGCTGGAGGAATCGGCCAAGATTGACGGCTGCAATGACTTCGGGATTCTGTTCAAAATCGTGCTGCCGCTGTCGCTGCCAGCGATTGCCACGATCTCTCTGTTCTACGCTGTGACGTACTGGAACACTTATATGAGCGCCATTCTCTATCTGGATAACAGCGCCAAATGGCCGATTCAAGTCCTGCTGCGGCAGATTGTCGTGCTGGCCAGCGGGATGGATCACAGTGCGACACTGGACGGCACGGTTCCGCCGCCGGATCAGACGATCAAGATGGCGGTTATCGTGGTCGCTACGCTGCCGATTCTGATGGTGTATCCGTTCCTGCAGAAGCATTTTGCCAAGGGTGCGATGCTGGGCTCGATGAAGGGCTGATGACTGACGGCTGAAGGATGGAAGGATGGAAGGAGGGTCGCTGAGATAGAGGGGCCGCCGGATATTCTGAGCAATTGAAGGGGGATTACGATGATAGGCAGTCTGCCGCAAACACCGATTGAATGGGCGCAAAAGGCCTGTGATTCATTAATGGATACGTATCAGGCGGGAGAACTCCCGCCTGCGCACCGCTGGCATTATCATCAGGGCGTATTCCTGTGCGGGATGGAGCTGCTGTGGAAGACGCTCCGGGAGGACCGCTACATCCATTATATCCAGCAGTATGTGGATGATCTGGTGGATGAACAGGGGAATTTCGACTTTGCCCGGGATGAGCTGGATGCCGTGCAGGCGGGGCTGCTGCTCTTCACACTGTATGAACGGACCAGTAAGCGGAAATACCGGGAGGCTGCGTTCAAGCTCCGCCATCTGCTGCTGACGCTGAACCGGACCTCCGAGGGCGGGTACTGGCATAAGGACAAATATCCGCACCAGATGTGGCTGGACGGGCTGTACATGGCCGGGGTGTTCTCGCTGAAGTACGCGAATACTTATAGAGACGATGCCTTGCGGGCCGAAGTCCTTCATCAGGAGCGCCTAATGCGCAAATATATGAAAGACGAGGCGACCGGCCTGCTCTACCATGCCTGGGATGAGAGCCGCCGCATGCCATGGTCGAATCCTGCCACCGGCTGCTCGCCAGAATTCTGGAGCCGCTCGCTTGGCTGGTACGGGCTTGCCGTCTCACAGTTCATGGATGAACTGCCGGAGACTGATCCTGGTCGGGCCGAGCTTGCAGCCGAGCTAAACGGATTCGTACAGGCGTTGATCCGTTATCAGGACCCGCAGAGCGGTCTGTGGTATCAGGTGGTGGATAAGGGACATGAACCTGATAATTGGCTGGAGACCTCCGGCTCTTGTCTGTTCGTCTACACGATTGCCAGAGCAGTGAAGCTGGGTATCCTTCCGGCTGAAATTGCGGATGAAGCGGCGGAAGCCGCGCGTAAAGGCTACGAAGGCTTAATTCAGGTGCTCCAGTGGGATGAGCAGGGCCGGCTGCTGCTGCCGGATATCTGCATCGGGACCTCGGCGGGAGATTACCGTAACTATGTAACCCGTCCGAAGGTCAGCAATGATCTGCACGGCGTGGGCGCGCTGGTGATGGCCTGTGTGGAGATGCAGGATTTGTATCCGGCATAAGCGGAGTGGAGTTAGAGGGCTGCCGGTTCAGACATAGGCACAATAGAGCCGGAAGCTGCCTGGATCAGCCCGGCAGCGGATGACAAGAATGGAGGCGGACAGTGTATAACATAGTAGACTACGGAGCGCAGCGGGACAGCGGGTTGCCAGCAACGCAGGCGATCGCCGATGCGATTGCAGCGGCGCACGGGGCTGGTGGCGGGACGATATATATTCCGGCCGGTACTTTCCTGACAGGCGCGGTTAGGCTGCGCAGCAACATTGAGCTGCATCTCAGTCCCGGTGCGCTATTGTCCTTCAGTACCGATCCGGCGGATTATCCTGCCGTGGAATCACGGTGGGAAGGGGTGAAGCGGGAGGTTCATGCCGCCTGCATCTACGGAGCGGGCCTGAGGAATGTCTCGATTACCGGGAGCGGAACTATTGACGGGAATGGAGAACCTTGGTGGAAAAAGCATCGGGACTGCCCAAAAGAGCTGGAGTATCCCCGTCCAAGACTGATTGGCTTCGACGATTGCAACCGGGTGACGCTCCGCGATCTGACGCTGGTGAATTCCCCAAGCTGGACGGTGAATCCGATTAATTGCAGCAATGTGATGATCGATAATCTGTCGATCCTGAATCCGGCAGATTCCCCGAATACCGATGGAATCAATCCCGAATCCTGCCGCGATGTGCGTATCAGCAACTGCCATATCGATGTCGGTGATGACTGCATTGCCATTAAGGCAGGCACCGAGGATACCCGGGAACGAATTCCCTGCGAGAATATCACGATTACGAACTGCGTGATGGTTCACGGCCACGGAGCGGTGGTGCTGGGCAGTGAGATGAGCGGCGATATCCGCAATGTGACGATCAGCAATTGTGTATTTAAGCAGACGGACCGCGGCATCCGCATGAAGTCCCGGCGGGGACGGGGCGGGATTATTGAGGATATCCGGATCAGCAACATTGTGATGGAGGATGTGATCTGTCCCTTCACGCTGAATCTCTATTATTTCTGCGGACCCCGGGGCAAGGAGAAATACGTCTGGGACAAGAACCCGTATCCGGTGACGGAGGAGACCCCGCAGTTCCGGCGGATTCATTATGCCAATATTACAGCCCGCAATGTCCATGCGGCGGCGGGATTCCTGTACGGGCTGGCGGAGCAGGCCGTCTCGGAAATCACCTTCACCAACATCGATATCTCGATGGCGGAGCACGCGGTGCCCGGCCAGCCGGATATGATGGCAGGACTTCAGGACATGCAGCGCCGTGGCTTCTTCCTCGGCAATGTCCGCGAGGTGCAGTTCCAGCAGGTCACAATTGAGAACCATGACGGCCCGGCCTTTTATGTTGAGAATGGGGAAGAAGTGGAATTCCTGAACTGCCGCTCCAGGAACACGGTCAAGCCGGAGAAGCTGGTGGAGGAGGTTACGGTGGCGCTGGCGGAACGGTAATGACCTGGAGGGCCGGTGAGATCAGGTGAGGTCTGGCGAGATCAGCGGAGTCATTCCTCTGGGCGTGTGCGTGGAAGTTGAAAGTGAAAGAGCCTGGTCCTGTTGGGGGACCGGGCTTTTAAGGTTAAATAGAAGTTTGTACTATTTAACTTGAATTTTTAAGGCATAAATAGCATTACCTTTCTTCCAAGTGGCCATTACCCGTAGATGTAGGTGCCGGGACGATTGGGAACATTAAATCCGGCGGATAAGGGATAGATAGTTGCATTCTGTACACTTAAAAACAGTGAAAAGGAAGGTTCGCCGCTTCTAAATGTAGTTTGTACAACTAAATCTGCCCGAATGGGGGATAAGGCCGGTATTGGTGGAATTTAGGTGTACGAAATACAACTAAACATATCATCGGAGGAATATCAGGTGATTTAGATGTACAGAGTGCAATTAAGTCCTAAATTTAGTCCTCCACTTGTACCTTAATCGGGTACGGCAGCCCCCCACCGCCAGTATGCAATTAGTTACAGTATTCGTTACATCCGCCGCCGCAGATCCTTCGGCTTCAGTCCGTTCTCCCTGGCTGTGCGGTGCCAGAAGGAACGGGTGGAATAGAATTTCCAGGCAAAGCGGGGGAAGTTCGGGCTGAAGAGCAGGGATTCCCCGGCGCTTCTGGACTGGATGCTCTCGGCCAGGCTATACATGGCACGGCCCAGATTCTTCAGCGGCCCCCGGCCCAGAGGCACCTTATCCAGGGAGCCCAGCATTTCCCCGGCGCCTTGGCCTATGGCTTGCCCGAAGTGAACACCGGCGCGCGCGCACCAATTCTTAAGGATCTCCACCGCAATGTGGTTCTGCTGTCCCTCGTAGAAGCCGTTGTTAATCAGCGCATAGACGTAAATCTCCCGTTCGCGCTCGGTCTTCAAATATCCTTCCAGGGTAACCAGCAGCTGGAACAAGTGTGACGGAATTCCGTCATAATACAGGGGGAAGGCCAGAACCAGCACATCCATGCGGCATAGCTCGCTGTATTCTTCAGGAGTGAGCGGTCTTTTATTCGGCGTATAGGGGTGCAGTTCGTTCCCGTCCGCAATCAGCGGCTCCAGCATGGACAGCAGTATGCCCGAGTTGCTGCCGTTTGGCTTGGGGCTGCCGTTAATCAGCGCGATGTTCATTGGAGGGCCTCCTTAATGTGCTGCGGGCTGGTGTGGAAATAGACATTGTTCTCTGACGAATACAGATTCAGGCCGTTTGCCGCGACCAGCATTCGGGCCGTATGCTGCTCACCCTCCGTAAGGTCACTGCCATAGAAATGTACGGATAATTTGAACTGGTGCTTATAGCGGGGCCGGTGATGTGTCTCCCCGTGTGTGGTGACAAAATAGGGCAGCATGTAGGAGAGGCTCCGGTTCAGCACATTCAGCACAAAGGGGCTATAGCTGCCGTACATACATTTACTGATGATCATGAGCTCATCGCTGCGGGAGAACAGCTCGCCCAGATTGTCGTAGCCATCTCTCTTAATGACGCATGTCCCGGGAGTCCGGGTCCAGCAGCCGAAGCAGCCCATGCACGAACGGATCGCACCGCTATCCGAGATGACCGTTACTTCCTCTTGCGCCGTATCCCCCAGCCAGCCCGCGAATTCTTGCTCCTGCAGATCGTGTATGATCGTTCTCAAGACTTCATCTCCCTAAAAGATAGATTTAAGCTCCAGCAGATCGCGCCAGTTGCCCGAATAACGCACTCCGTTATTAGTAAGCAAAGCCGTAATTCCATGCACCATGGACCAGAGTGTAACTAGGTGCTTGGTGAATTCCGACTCCGGCAGCCCGCTGCTGCGGAACACTTCATAGACCGTTGTCCGGAATAGGGCAAATGGCGGATAGCTGTCAGAATCGTAGTTGTCCAGATCAATAACGATGCCTGAATGGTAGAACAGAAACTGGAAATACTGTGGATGCTCTATGAAAAAATCAATATAGGCCTGCCCCAGCAGAATAATCGTATCAGGGTTCCCCTCCTGGCCTTGAACCGAGGCATGCAGAGTGTCCATAAACTGGCTCGTGACATGCTCCCCCATGGCGGCTACCAGTTCATCTATATTTTTAAAATGGCTGTAGGGGGCGGTATGGCTGACTGCACATTCGGCGGCTACTTTGCGCAGGGAAAAGCTATTCATGCCGTCCAAGTTAATCAGCCTGATGCCAGCTTCGATCAGCTGGTTGCGTAAATTGCCGTGGTGGTAAGGTTTATCTTTCAAGGTATGCATTCTTCCTTTCATACTTGCCTGTCATCTTAACATTGTAAAGATTGTAGCATGTGTTAGTGATCTTTACAATGTTAAGATGTGCTTGCTGCTGGGCGATTCCGGGTATACATTTTGCAAAATAGTCAGGAGCAGGTTATAATTAGTACCAAGTGCTAATATCAGATACTAATAAAATCGAAAGCTGAGGTGGATCTAATGACAGGTGCAAGAATAACAGCGATCGGATCTTACGTGCCGGCCCGCAGACTTACGAATCAGGATCTGGAGCAGATGGTGGATACCAATGATGAGTGGATTGTGCAGCGGACGGGTATCCGGGAGCGCAGAATCAGCCGCGCGGATGAATATACCAGTGATCTGTGTGCAGCTGCCGTCCGGGATATGATGAAGCGTTATGGCAAAAGCGTACAGGATGTCGATATGGTGCTTGTGGCGACCAGCACGCCAGACTTCTCTTTTCCATCTGTAGCGTCCATTGTGCAGAATACCCTTGGTATTCCGCTGACTGCGGGAGCGATCGATCTGAGCGCTGCCTGCGCCGGATTCGTATATGCTCTGCATACGGCTCACGCGCTGGTGTCTTCGGGACTGCATCATAAGGTGCTGGTCATCGGTGCAGATACGCTATCCAAGATCACAGATTATACGGACCGCAGTACCTGCATTCTGTTCGGGGATGGAGCAGGGGCTGTGCTGGTGGAGCGCAGCGGGAGCGGGGCGCAGGACGACTTCATGGGATACCATCTCGGGAGTGACGGAAGCGGAGCGCAGCATGTCTATCGCACAGGGCTGGCGGAGAAGGTGAACGGAGTGGAGCTCTCCGGGACAGGGCTGCTGGTGCAAAATGGCCGTGAAGTATTCAAGTGGGCGGTCCGTACGGTTCCGCAGGGAGTACAGCAGGTGCTGAAGAACGCCGGAGCAGATATTGCGGAAGTAGACTGGTTCATCCCGCACAGCGCCAATCTGCGGATGATTGAACCCATCTGTGAACGGCTGAACTATCCTCTGGAGCAGGCATTATACAGTCTTGAAGCCTTCGGTAATACCTCGGCAGCCAGTATTCCGCTTGCGCTGGATCTGGGCATCCGCGAAGGGAAGGTGCGCAGCGGCCAGCAGGTGTTGCTGTACGGTTTCGGTGCGGGTCTTACCCATGCGGGCCAACTGGTCAGACTGTCGCTGGACCCTCAGGTGGCTGAGCCTACTCCGCTGTAATGCGGCCAGGATAGAGAGCATGGACAGGCTAATACGGGGGCCAAGCCGAAAAATGGTCCCCAAAACCAGAAAAACGGTGCCTTGAAGCAGTCCGTTAAATGAGCGATTATAGTATCGAAAGCGTTCTCAGGTAGTTGCGGAATGCAGCCAAGCTATTGTTCTGGGCTGGAGGGGAGGGATTGAAGGGCAGATCCGGGAAAGGCAGAAGTTCAGCGTTACGGCGATCCAGTGGTTTAGGCGTTCAGCGGTTCAAGCGGTTCAGCCCGCTGCCGCAGGATTCACGGACGATCAGCGCCGGTTCAACTACAAATGAGCCGCCTTCAGACTGGTTATTGATGAGATCGAACAGCATATGGGCGGCGAGCACACCCAGGCGTTCCTTGTTCTGGCGGATGGTAGTCAGCGTAGGGCTGGTATACTGGCAGGCCTCGATATCGTCACAGCCGATGATGGCTACATCCTCAGGAACACGCAGACCCTGCTCCTTCAAGGCGCGGACTGCGCCGAGGGCGAGGAGATCGGAGGCGGCGAAGACCGCTTTTGGCAAATCTCCCGATTCAATTAACGAGTTCATTGCTGCATACCCGCTGGGCTCGAAGAAATCATCACCATGCACGAACCACTTAGGATTCATGACCAGGCCGAAGCCGGCAATGGCTCTGACATACCCTGCTTCGCGCCGGTTGGAGATATCCGAATCCGCTCTGCTGCCTATGAAACCAAGCTCCCGGTGTCCGAGCAGGTAGAAATGCTCCACCACTTTGGAAGCAATCTGGTAATTGTCTGACATGACATAGCCGGATTTCCTGCCGGTCAGCTCCAGGTCAACGCCGATGCAGGGAATATGGCTCCGGTCGAGTTCCTGTATCGCAGGCTCCATCTGTTCTCCAGAGATAATGACACAGCCGTCCACATGGAAATGCAGGCAACGCGAGTAGTAATCGCCGCTGTTAATGAACTTCTCATTCGAGAAGAAAATCAGATCATACCCCAGAACCCCCATCTGCTTCTTGAACGAATTCAGCACCTCAACAAAAAAAGGATGGGTAAATTCCACATTTAGCTCACCGGCAAAAATAACCCCGATCAGATTCGATTTCTTGGTAGCCAGCGTCTTGGCGGAGCTTGAGGGGGTATATCCGGTTTGTTCGATGATTTCGAGCACTCTTCGTTTCGTTTTTTCGGAAACATCGCTGTAATTATTCATGATTTTGGAGACAGTCGATACAGAGACCCCGGCCATTTCGGCGATTTTTTTGATATTCATTTGCATGGCTATGCTCACCCCCGCTTCATAGTTATAACAGGGCCAAAAGACGGGTATGCCAGGGTTTATCAAGGCTACTGACCGTTCACTTGGACACTCTCTGCTGTCAAACAGCAGTCCTTTCTAGAGTCTATTCAACTTGCCGAAACAAGTCAAAGGTTAATTGCGTTTAGAGGAATGGCACGGAGAAAATCGAAACCGATTTCGGTCAGGGTGCCTGAGGGTACTTTAGATTGAACTGAGAGCAACTTGAAGGCAGCGGGGCGATGGAAATGCGGTAAGAGGAGACTCTAATCCTGAGGAGGCATACACGGAATGAAAAGAAATATATCAGCGTTGTTAGCGGCCGCTGTCATCGTTACGGGACTTCTATCGCCGCTGGGCAGCGGCGGGGCTGAGGCGAAGTCTGTTCAGAGCAGACTGACAGCGTCTGCGGAGACCACAGCCGCCTTCCAGAGCGGGAGGTTGGCTGCTAATGATTTGAAAGCGTTTACCGATGTAAAAGAGGGCAGCTGGGCGGCACATGCGGTGCAGCGCTGGAGCCGCAGCGGGGTGATCTCCGGCTACGGGGACGGCAGCTTCCGGCCGGAGCAGCAGGTCACCCGGGCAGAATTCACGGCAATCGTCAACCGTATATTTGGCTATAAGGATATGGCGGCTGTGCTTCCGGCGGATATCCCGGCGGCGGCCTGGTACAAGGACGATATCGCCAAAGCGGTAGCAGCGGGGTATCTGAGTGCAGACGCACATCAGCGAATCGAACCTGCGGCTCCGTTGAAACGCGGGGAGGCGGTCCTTGCGCTTCAGCGGATACTGAGGCTGGAGACTGAGCGTCAAGCGCAGGGGATGTATAGCGACCTGGCGGGAGCCGACAGTGCAGTTAGCGCTGCGGCGGATGCTTTTACGGCAGCCGGTTATATGCAAGGCTACCCCGGAGGCTTATTCAAGCCAGACGGGAGGATCACCCGTGCCGAGCTGGCGAAGCTGGCGGATACACTGGTGCCGGAGCTGCGCTCCGCCGCCGGGGAAGTGAAGCTGGGCAAGGTGAAGGGCAATGTGGTGCTGAGCCATGAGGATATTACACTGAGGGACACTATCATAGAAGGAAATCTCTATCTTACCGAGGGGATCGGGGAAGGAGTGATCCGGCTTCAGGGGGTGCAGGTTACCGGCACAACCTATATTCGCGGCGGTGGCGGGCAGGGCGTGAGCCTTACGGACAGCAGCCTTGGGGCTGTGCAGGTGGCGAAGCCGAAGGGCAGTGTCCGCATCGTTGCCAGCGGGACAACATCCGCCGGAACGGTACATCTTGATTCCGGTGCTATCCTTGAAGAAGCTGCGCTTACCGGGGAGGGATTCGCTGGTGTTGTCCTCCCGGCAGGTGAGCAGACGGTCACTCTTATTGGCAATTATGGGGTTGTATCCACCGCTGATGCGGCCGGAGGCAACCTCACGCTGAGCTTGTCAGGCAAGCTATCCAAGCTGATCTGGGGCACTCCCGGCAAGCTGGTGCTGATGAATCAGGCGCAGGTGGCTGAGCTGCTCCTTACAGCCGGTGCCCGGGGCACTACAATTACAGGCAGCGGCAGCTTCGGTACTGTGCTGAATCAGGCCGAGGCTGTCACGGCCGGGGGCATTGCTCTCATGACAGGCAGCCGCAGCAATCTCAATCTGGCGTCGCCGCAGGCCAGCCAGCCGCCGGTGGCCGCCGGTGGCGGAGAGACAGCGACGGCTACACCGGCTGTCACCCCTTCGCCGGAAGTGACGCCGACTCCGGTGGTCACGCCTACGCCGGAACCAACAGCGGAGCCTACGCCGGAACCGACAGCGAAGCCTACACCGGAACCGACAGCGAAGCCTACGCCGGAACCGACAGCGAAGCCAACACCGGAACCGACAGCGAAGCCTACGCCGGAACCGACGCCAGTACCAACACCAGAGGTTACGCCGGAGCCGACGCCAATACCGACGCCAGAGGTCACGCCGGAGCCAACAGCGACACCGACGCCGACACCGACAGCTAAGCCTACGTCGGAGCCAACACCGACGCCGAGCAGTGATCCGTGGAGTCTGGTGTGGAATGATGAATTCGATGATAATGTCATTGATCCTGCGAAGTGGACCTATGATCTCGGAGACGGCACCGCTGTCGGGAATCCGGGCTGGGGCAATAATGAGCTGGAATATTACACCAATGATCCGAAGAATGTGAAAGAGCAGGACGGTAAGCTAATCATTACCGCACGCAAGGAGGCAATAGGCGGCAAGCCGTACACTTCCACCAGAATTAAGACAAATGGCTTGTACAGCAAAATGTACGGCAAATTCGAGATCCGGGCAAAAGCTCCGGCTGGCAAGGGGCTGTGGCCGGCGATCTGGATGCTGCCGGAGAATTATGTGTACGGCAATTGGGCGGCCTCCGGGGAGCTGGATATTATGGAAGGCTGGGGCAGCCGTCCGAATGTGGTTGCCGGAACGATCCATTATGGTTCCCAGTGGCCGGATAATGTCTATTCCGGCAAGGAGTATGTATTGCCTGGCAGTTCCACCATTGAAGAGTTCCACACCTACTCCATTGAGTGGGAGCCGGGAGAGATCCGCTGGTATGTGGACGGGGTGCTGTTCTCGACCAAGAATGACTGGTACAGCAAGAGCAGCGGACAGCCGGCTATCAACGCGTATCCGGCACCGTTCAACCAGAAGTTCCACCTGCTGATGAATCTGGCAGTCGGCGGCAACTTTGACGGTAACCCTACGGATGAGACCGTATTTCCGAGTTCCATGGAAATTGACTATGTCAGAATCTATGAGCTGACTGGACGCGAATACCGGCAGCCGGTACCGGTGGAGCTGGCGAAGGAACCTTATCTGGAGGGAGCGAAGCCGCCGCTGGCAGACGGGAACTTCATTTATAACAGCGGGTTCACGGAGCAGGTAGAAGGAGATCCCGGGATGGGCATCCCGAATACAGCCCACTGGGTACTCTACAAAGATGAAGGCGCAGATGCGGCTCTATCTCTGGAGCAGGCAGACGGCGTGAATCTGCTCAAGGTAAACATCTTGAAGCCGGGCGGCAACTCTTATTCGATCCAGCCGCAGGCGATTGTGTCGCTGGCAAAGGGCAGATTCTACAAGCTAAGCTTCGATGCCAGAACGGATACGGCCCGCGAGCTGACCGCCCGGCTGACAGGCGGCGCACCGCTTGGCTTCCCGTCTTATTCTCCAGCGTTCAAGGCAGCGCTGACCCCGCAGCTTCAGCATTACGAGACGATGTTCCAGATGAAGGAGAGCTCGGACAATGCCGCGCGGATCGAGTTCAATCTGGGGACCAATGCTTCCCCGGTATGGCTTGGCAATGCACGGCTTGAAGAGATCGATAGCATTCCCTTCGATCATGACAGCGCCAAGGCGCCGCTCGGCAACGGCAACCACCTCTACAACGGCAGCTTTGATCTGGGAGAACCGGACCGGATGAGCTATTGGCATATTGCTGCTTCAGGAGGTGCGGAGGTTACTCCGCAGGTTGAGGCTGACGGCCGCCTGAAGCTGGACATTACAGACGCAGACACCGGCGGCAGCGAGGTTACGCTGCAACAGAAGGGAATCTTCCTGGTGCAAGGCCAGGATTATAAGCTGACCTTCGAGGCCGATAGCTTCTCCGCAAGGACAGCTGTAGTCGAACTGCAAGGCAATGACGGCGTAGTCTATGCTTCGGAGCCGGTTCAGCTGAATGCAGGACATCAGCAGGTTGAAGCGCTGTTCAAGAATCTCGCGGGGGCCACGGATCATCTTGGACGATTCGTACTGCTGCTTGACGGGACAGCAGGAACGGTCCTTCTGGATCAATTCGTGCTGGTACGCACCAGCTCCTATTATGATCCTGATCTGACCTATTACCCGCTTTTGAACGGTGATTTCAGCTTCGGGCTTACGAGCTGGGAGCGGCTGCTGACAGAAGACGGCGGCCAGAGCAATGCCGCTGCGGTGGATGGAGCAGCCAAATTCAGCATTACTAATACCGGCAATCAGGCGTATTCGGTGATGCTTTTCCAGAATAACCTCAAGGCAGCGGCGGGCCTCGATTATGTGGTTGAATTCGATGCCAGTGCCAGCGTGGCCCGGCAGATGAATGTGAAGGCAGAGAATGCGAGCTATTCCCCTTCCATCGATAAGACGGTGGAGCTGACACCAGAGATGAAGCATTACCGGTTCGAATTCCGGCAGGGGGCGAATGATATGCTCTCGCTGAAATTCCTGCTTGGCAAGGTAGGGGGTGTGAGCGTTCCGCAAAGTCATGATATCATCATCGACAATGTGCGATTCGAGATCAAGGACGCCCCGGCCAAGCCGCAGGAGCTGCTTGCAGATTCCACAGCCAACCGGGTATCACAGCCGATTGAGCTTACCTTCATCCCGAAAGCAGAATGGTCCGGCAGCATTAAGTCTCTTAAAGTGAACGGCGTCACGCTTGCGGCGGAGCTGTACGATGTAGGACCGGGAGCAATCACAATTCAGCCTGCCGCATTCCCGGCAGAGGGAAGCTATAACATTATCGTGGAAGCCGAAGGGTACGTCAATGCTAGTGTGGTTCAGACTATACTGGCGAATGATAACAATCTGGTCGTCAACGGATCATTCACTGGCGGCAGCTCGGGCTGGTCCACCTGGTCCGGTGAAGGTGGAGTCTCGTCCTTCCAAGTGGTGAACGGAGCAGCGGAGGTGCTGATCACGGCGGCCGGGTCACAAGCCTGGCACACCCAGCTCTATCAGGAGAAAATCCCGCTGGAAGCTGGCGCAACCTATGAGCTAAGCTTCAGAGCGAAATCTACCGTTCCCCGGCAGATTATCGTGGAATATAGCGGAACCTCTGCCCAGGCGGCTCAGGCGAAGTTCGACATTACAGCCACATGGGCGACTTACAGCACTCAGTTCAGTGTGACGAACGCCAATCCGCTGAAGCTGAACTATCTGATCGGCGCCACGCTGGGTGAAGATAAAACGGCAAACCATACGGCGCATACGATTTCTTTGGATGATATAGTTCTTAGAAAGGTAACAGACGGACCGGACACCGAGCCTGCCAGCGGCACACTGGATAACGGCACATTCGATACGCAGCCGGCCCTTAAAGGCTGGACCCAGTACTTCGAGAGCACCGGAAATGCCACAGTCCAGAATGGGGAGCTTGAGGTGTCGCTGGGCTTCACGGGCTCTGCCAACTACGCCGCTCAGGTAGACTACAGGGATTTGAAGCTGACTCAGGGTAAAAGCTATACCTTGGCCTTCAGCGCCCGTTCGGATATCAACCGGCAGATTGAAGTAGCAGTCGAGCATTTCGGAGGAGATTATACGAAATATTTGCAGACAACCGCCGCTTCATTAACTGGCGAAATGCAGCGCTTCAGCTACACCTTCACCATGAATGGCGGAACGGATGCAGGGGTTCATCTGGTCTTTCTGCTGGGGCTGAATCCCGGAAACAGCGCAGAGACGAATGCCGCTATCGAAGCAGGCAATCATATCTACATCGATGATGTCAGTCTGATCGAGAACCCGTAAGCTAACGAAAGATGGTGTGATTTGCTGGCGTAATAATGCCGAAAGACAGCACATCAGCATGCGAAAACGGCCGCAATCCTTGAATTCAAGGGTCGCGGCCGTTTTGATACTTGTATGGAAACTATAGTTTCCCTGATAAATCATCATATGGGATCAAATGAAAGTGAAAAACAGCATACATTGTGCTCAAACGCAGGCGCATGGCCCAAATGTATGCGGAAAACAACATACATTGTGCTCGCACGCAGGCATATGGCCCGAATGTATACGGAAAACAGCATACATTGTGCTCGCACGCAGGCATATGGCCCGAATGTATGCGGAAAACAACATACATTGTGCTCAAACGCAGGCGATGGCCCGAATGTGTGCGGAAAACAGCATACATTGTGCTCAAACGTAGGCGATGGCTCAAATGTATGCGAGGCTAGGTTCCCTTGAAGTCTTTGGTAGTTCCATTTCCTGCTTAAACAGTGGAGAGGACGAAACGACCCGCGGAGAAGCGATAGCGGTCGCCTTGGTCTCCGGATTTTCACCGAATAGGGGAATGAAAAAAATTCTTACGAGCACAGCGATTGTAACAACGTTTCGTTCGCGGAGCGTCCTCACCGAGCGCAAACGTCCATCCAACTCCAAAACAAGGGGTGTCCCTGCCATTTCATGGCTTATGGAACATCCCCTTTTGGGACAGCCTTTTCAGCATGAGCAGAATAGTTTGAACGCCAATAGCTGATATTATTCTTTAGGGATTAATTCAAAAATCTTGCCGGTCTCCAGCGCTTCGATCAGCTTCAGCAGCCAGCGGTAATATTTAATGGCTTCTTCAATCTTGAGCTCGTCGGTGTGGAGCAGGCGCGATAGGTCGGGCTCGTCCGCGTAATCGATTTTCATTTGCCGGATTTCGGCGAGTGATTTGTTAAGGGCGGTCATATTCCCTTCAACTGCTTTTCTCCATTTAATAGAGAAGTAATCGCTGAAGTTCTGATGCCAGTCGGGAACCACCTCGAACAGATCCTTGCGGGTGCCCTTGCCCCAGACTTTATCGATCATCTTCAAATCAAGCAGTGTACGTACTCCAGTACTCATGGAGGTCTTACTCATGCCCATGGTGCTGCTTAACTCATCCAGTGTAACCGGGCCCTCATTAAAGTACATGTAACCGTATAAATGCCCGATGGACAGGGTGATGCCGTATAAATCCATATTTTTGCCGATAGAGTCGATGACCCGTTCACGGGCTTTGCTGATTTTTTCTATTTGCTCGGGCAAAAGCCCCTCTAAATCGTTCATGATGTCCCTCCTGAGGAATAGGCTGACATTCTGCATGTCTCTCCTAGTGTATTGTAATCAAATCCCCGGCAAGAAGTAAAGAATTCATCCGGAACGGAATCCGGCGTTAAACAGAGTATTCTATACGTAAAGTACGTAAAGTTAAAACTGTACACTCAATTCTTAGCGAATATGAGCTTTGCGTATTTTTTCGTAAGTCCGTTACACTAGGTCAGTAGCGTTAACCCGAAAGTAAAAGGAGAGAAGGAGGTCAACATGGCAATTATAGAGGTGAAACAGTTAACCAAAGTATTCGGTCATGATGCAGCACGGGCGCTTCCATTATTAGAACAAGGCTGGTCCAAAGAAAAGATCGCCCGGGAAGCCAAGCTGACGGTCGGTGTGAATAAAGCCGAATTCAGCATTGAAGAGGGAGAAATATTTGTCATTATGGGATTGTCGGGCAGTGGTAAATCCACGCTCGTCCGTCTGTTGAACCGGCTGATTGAGCCTACCGGAGGACAGGTGCTGTTCAAGGGTAAGGATGTTGTCAAGATGAATCCGGAGCAGCTTCGGGAATTCCGGCGGAAGAATATCGGCATGGTCTTTCAAAAGTTCGCGCTGTTCCCGCACCGCAGTGTGCTGGCTAACGCAGAATACGGACTGGAAGTCCAGGGCGTGGAGAAAAGCAAACGAACCCGGCTGGCCATGGAGGCTCTTGAGCTTGTGGGGCTGAAGGGCTGGGAGAACCACCGCCCGGATCAGCTCAGCGGAGGCATGCAGCAGCGTGTCGGCCTGGCGCGCGGTCTGGCCAATGATCCTGACATTCTGCTGATGGATGAAGCCTTCAGTGCGCTTGATCCGCTGATCCGCAAGGATATGCAGCAGGAATTGCTGGAGCTGCAATCCAGAGTGAAGAAGACGATTGTCTTCATCACGCACGATCTGGATGAAGCGCTGCGGATCGGGGACCGTATTGCCCTGATGAAGGACGGGGTCATTGTCCAGATCGGATCGCCGGAAGAAATTCTGATTCAGCCTGCGAACAAATATGTGGAACGCTTCGTGGAGGATGTGGATCTGTCCAAAGTATTGACCGCTTCCCATGTGATGCGCCAGCCGGAGATGATCCGCCCGGAACGCGGTCCCCGGGTAGCCCTGCAGCTCATGCGGGACAGCGGGGTCTCCAGCCTGTATGTCGCAGATAATGAGATGCGGCTGCAAGGTCTGCTGACAGCGGATAATGCCTCACAGGCCTTGAAGGAGAACCGCAGTATTCTGGATGTGATGCTGCGCGACATTCCCCGGGTTCAGCCGGATACCCTGCTGAATGATCTGTTCGAGCTGATGTCGGAGACGCATCTGCCCGTTGCTGTAGTGGGGGAAGGCGAGAAGCTGAAGGGCATTGTTATCAAAGGGGCCGTGTTGTCTGCCCTGGCCGGTAACGCGGTTCCTGAAGGAGGAATTGGTTCATGAATTTACCTAAAATACCGCTCGGAAAGGGCGTAGAATGGATTGAAAATTGGCTCACGACCTACTTCGGCCCTATATTTGATATCATTCATGCTGTGATTGGCGGAATGGTGAGCGGGATTGATGCGGCGCTGAATTTCCTGCCCGCAATTGTGCTGACCCTTCTGATCGCAGCTCTGGCCTACTGGATCGGCAAATGGCGGATGGCGCTGTTTGCGGTGGTCGGACTGCTCCTGATTGACAATCTTGGATTGTGGGGACCGTCGATGCAGTCGCTGGCCCTGGTACTGACAGCCTCTCTGCTGGCTGTAGTGATCGGGGTTCCGCTCGGAGTGCTGTGTGCACAGAGCCGGACTTTCCAGAATATTGCCACCCCTATCTTAGACTTCATGCAGACGATGCCGGCGTTCGTATATCTGCTTCCAGCCGTGTCGTTCTTCTCGCTGGGTGTTGTTCCCGGCGTCATTGCTTCTATTATATTTGCTATTCCGCCAACGATCCGGTTAACGAACCTGGGGATTCGCCAGGTCTCACCGGAGCTGGTGGAAGCGGCGGATGCCTTCGGTTCAACCGCAGGGCAAAAGCTGTTCAAGCTGCAATTGCCGATCGCGCTCCCGACCATTATGGCCGGGATTAACCAGACGATTATGCTCTCGCTGTCTATGGTCGTCATCTCGTCCATGATCGGTGCCCAGGGTGTAGGTGCCTATGTATACCGTGCAGTATCACAGGCGAAGACGGGTGCGGGCTTCGAGGCGGGGATTGCGATTGTTATTATTGCCATTCTGCTGGATCGTCTGACCCAGAAGCTCTTCAAATCCAAACCACAAGAATAGGAGTGTATGATTAATATGAAAAGAATCCAATCGATAAAGCGCAAACCGCTAATGATGCTCATGCTGCTGATGGCAGTAATTCTGGTAGCAGGTTGTTCGTCCAATAATAACAGTACGGTGAAGCTGGCTTATGTGGCCTGGGATTCCGAGATCGCCAGTACTAACGTAGTCAAGGAAGTGCTGGAAACGAAGCTCGGCGTGAAGGTGGAGATGCTGCAGGTCGATGCCGGACCGATGTGGGCAGGGATTGCTGACGGAAGCGCAGATGCCATGGTAGCCGCCTGGCTGCCAAGCACGCATGCCTCTTATCTGGAGAAATACGGCAAGGACATTGAGGATGCCGGTGTGAATCTGGATGGAACGAAGACCGGGCTTGCCGTTCCCGCCTATATGGAGATCAACTCCATTGAAGATCTGAATAATGCAGAAGTAGCGGCAACGCTCGATAAGCGGATTATCGGAATTGAGCCGGGGGCCGGAATTATGACGGCCACGGAAAAAGCGCTCGAAGCCTACGGCTTGAGCGATTATACGCTGCTGGAGAGCTCGTCGGCGGCAATGGCGCAGGAGCTGCAGAAGGCTTTTGACAAGAATGAACCGATTGTAGTCACTGGCTGGACTCCGCACTGGATGTTCGCCAACATGGACCTTAAGTACCTGGACGATCCGAAGAATGTCTACGGCGGTGCCGAGCAGATTCATACGATGGTCCGCAAAGGCCTGAAGGAAGATATGCCTGATGTACACAAGTTCCTGAGCCAATTCAAATGGACCGCAGAGGATATGGAGCAGGTTATGGTCAAGATTCAGGGCGGACAATCGCCTGAAGAAGCGGCCAAGGAATGGGTAGAGAGTAATGAAGCCAAGGTTAATGAGTGGACGGCTGGTATCTCTGCTTAAGTGAACTCTGTAGGGTTCAGTGATCTGGCGGCGATGACCGATGTGTGCTATGATGGGAGAAAATAAGCAACAATTCTGTAACTTGTACGATAATGTCGCAGAATCTATAGTTAAATGTTCAATAAACACCCCGCAAGGGGTGTTTTTCTTCAACATTAATGAGCGGTTCCTTTACATGCTGCTAAGAGTCAGGGAAGGAGAGCGCTCTATGACCGAGATCATCAATGCCTGGATTGACTGGCTGCTGCAAAGTCTGGGACTTAGCGGCCCGTATATTGTTTTTGCTACCTTTCCGCTCGCCGTGCTGCAAAGCTTGTTCGGATTTTTCCCCCTGGCGATTCTGATTGTGCTGCATGTCTCTGTATTCGAAGTGATCGGCGGGATGGCTGTCAGCTGGCTGGCCTGCAACCTGGGCGCGGTAGTCGTCTATTTTCTCTTCCGGCGTTATCTCTTCGACTGGTTCGACCGTAAATGGGGCTACAAGCTCAAGAAGTATGAGAAATGGCAGACCTCTCTGGACCGTTACGGCATCTGGACGCTGGTGCTGCTGCGTACGATTCCGATTGTGCCCAGCAATATCATCAACCTGATGTCAGCCGTGTCTCCGATGAAGCCGGCGGCTTTTGTCTGGGGGACGGTGCTCGGCAATCTGTCTTTTATCTGGCTGTTCGGTACGCTCAGCTCCTCGCTCATTGTCCCGCGTGAGGACTGGAACGGTTTTCTGTTGTGGTATGGCGTATTTATGCTGATTCTGCTTGCTATCTTTGTCCGGCTGCATTGGGGGCATCTTCAGGAGGATAAGCGCAAGCGGGCGGGGCATTAGAAGAACGTTGCTGCGGTGTGGTGCCGCGGGGATGTTCTTTTTTTTGTGGATTGGAAAATTATGATTTGCGTCCGATGTGGATAAGTTGTGCATAAAGTTGGGGGTAAGTGTCTTGGAGCATCGGCAGGATGACTATATTCTGGGCCGGATATGGTCGAAAAACAGGCATGACAAGACAGAGGCCTTGTCACCCCCAGGAATGAAAATAAGTGGGTGGCATCCGTCGCATCCATTCTAAATGAGGCTGGA
>NZ_JAGGLV010000032.1 GCF_017874735.1 Paenibacillus silagei | reverse complement strand
CGGTATCGTCCTTTAAAAGGACGGCAATGCCGTTTCCACTTGTGAAGCTATTCTTACAGCACGTTCAATTCAACTTCGATGTTACCACGGGTAGCGCGGGAGTAAGGACATGCGCCATGAGCTTCTTCTACCAGCCGTTCAGCGGTCTCACGGTCAACACCCTTGACCAGAACATCCATCTTCACGGCAATGCCGAAGCCGCCGTCTTCCACTTTGCCGAAGCTGACAGTAGCCGTTACTTCAGAGCCTTCGATCTTTACCTTGCCCATACGTGCAACCATATTCAGAGCGCTGTCGAAGCAAGCGGAATATCCGGCTGCGAACAGCTGCTCAGGGTTCGTGCCTTCACCGCCGGCGCCGCCCATTTCGCGTGGTGTGCTGATCGCAAGATTCAACTTAGGGCTGTCGGATTCGATAGAACCCTGTCTGCCGCCTACGGCTTTTACGGTTGTTTCGTACATTTTCTGTTGGATGGTCATCATATTAAATCGCTCCCGTTCGTTTTCAAATTGTATTGTACACAACTAAATTTAACACAATTAAAATAAAAGTCAATCTATTTTCCGCTATTAACATGATATTGTGGATGAATTGTGATAAACTAATGTCACAAAGGCAGGTGAAGAAGAAATGCAAAAAGAATCCACTACAACCCCTGAGCTTATGCTGGAGAACCAGCTCTGCTTTACGATTTATGCCTGTTCGCGTGAATTTACGAAGCTATACCAGCCTCATCTGGATAAGATCGGACTAACGTATTCGCAGTATCTGGTTATGCTCGTCCTGTGGGAGAGACAGCAATGTACAGTCAAGGAGCTGGGTGAAGCTTTGTTCCTCGATTCAGGCACGCTGACTCCGCTGCTTAAGCGGCTGCAGGCTGCAGGACTAATTTTGCGTGAACGTTCTTTGCAGGATGAGCGGAAGGTGCTGATTTCATTAACACCCCAAGGCTTGGCGCTGCGGCATGATGCTATGGGCATTCCCGGCAAAATGGCAGAAGGCACGATGCTCTCTCCGGTAGAGTTCATAGATTTGCTGGGGCAGTTCAAAAATCTCCTGAACCGGGTGCATGAAGCTAACGTTAGCAATTCGAAATCGTAGTCTCGCTCCCATATAAGAGTATAGGTTTCACCGTCCTGAATAAGGGCGGTAAAGCCGTTTAAGCATGGATGTCAATGCAATCGTTCGCATTCCGGCATGAAACCGAGCGAATATGTATGTATAAATAGTGAAAGTTTTTAAGGAAAGCGCTTATAAAACATGTTACAATATTCTGGGTTTCACATTCTGGCATATAGGTAATTATAGATATCACTATTGTGATAGGTTCTATATGCTACTTGCAGAGAACTGTATCGTGTGCAGCTATATAGATCAGGCGCAGGTTCTCTGCTTGTACCGGGATATTGCCGGTTAACAACCGGTCTGGCCCCGGCTTTGGACAATCAAAACGGAATGCGGAATGACCGCAGGCTACCTGCACAGGTCACCGCAACACTTTAGGAGGCTTCCGGAATGAATATCCACGAGTATCAGGGAAAAGAAGTACTTAAGAAGTATGGCGTAGCCGTACCGAACGGAAAAGTTGCTTATACAGTGGACGAAGCCGTAGAAGCTGCCGCAGCGCTGGGTACACCTGTGGTTGTAGTCAAAGCGCAGATTCATGCTGGCGGACGCGGCAAAGCCGGTGGCGTCAAGGTGGCGAAGAACAGTGATGAGGTTCGCGCGTATGCGTCCGAGATCCTCGGCAAGACACTGGTGACCCATCAGACGGGACCCGAAGGCAAGGTAGTGAAGCGGCTGCTGATTGAAGAGGGCTGTCAGATTGTCAAAGAATATTATATCGGTCTGGTTGTGGACCGCGCTTCCGGACGGGTCGTCATGATGGCATCCGAGGAGGGCGGTACGGAGATTGAAGAGGTGGCAGCTACACATCCCGAGAAGATTTTTAAGGAAATCGTTGATCCGGCGGTTGGGCTTCAGACCTTCCAGGCGCGTAAACTGGCTTACAGCATTGCCATTCCTCCCGAATTGGTGAACAAAGCGGTCAAGTTCATGCAAGCGCTATATCTGGC
The DNA here is from genome assembly GCF_017874735.1 of Paenibacillus silagei. Classification (GTDB taxonomy): domain Bacteria; phylum Bacillota; class Bacilli; order Paenibacillales; family Paenibacillaceae; genus Paenibacillus_AQ; species Paenibacillus_AQ silagei. The sequence goes on along the minus strand of NZ_JAGGLV010000032.1, from coordinate 74,102 downwards.
TTTTGTGGATAAAGATTGCTCAATTGCAGAGATCAACCCGCTGGTCGTTACTGCAGACGGTAATGTGATGGCGCTTGATGCCAAGCTTAACTTCGATTCCAACAGCCTGTTCCGCCACAAGGATATCCTGGAGCTGCGTGATCTGGACGAAGAGGATGCCAAAGAAATCGAAGCGTCCAAATTCGACCTCAGCTACATCGCACTTGACGGCAACATCGGCTGTATGGTGAACGGGGCGGGCCTGGCGATGGCGACTATGGATATCATTAAATATTATGGCGGCGAACCGGCCAACTTCCTCGATGTAGGGGGCGGTGCGACGACTGAGAAGGTAACGGAAGCTTTCAAAATCATCCTGTCCGATGACAAGGTGAACGGTATCTTTGTTAATATTTTTGGCGGCATTATGCGTTGTGATGTCATCGCTACCGGTGTAGTCGAAGCGGCAAGACAGCTTGGCTTAACCAAGCCGCTGGTCGTACGTCTTGAGGGCACGAATGTGGCACTGGGCAAGGAGATTCTTGCCGGCTCCGGACTGAATATCGTTGCTGCTGATTCCATGGCGGACGGTGCCCGCAAAATCGTTGCTCTTGTGTAATATTCGACAATAAAAGTGAGGATGTGACCTATCGCATGAGCATTCTTGTAGATAAAAATACGAAAGTCATTACCCAGGGAATTACCGGTGCTACGGGTTTATTTCATACAAAAGGCGCGCTGGACTACGGTACTCAGATGGTTGGCGGTGTAACACCGGGCAAGGGGGGCACTACGGTTCAGATTACCCTGGACAACGGTACCGAGAAGAGTCTGCCTGTCTTCGACACGGTTGTTGCCGCCAAAGCAGCCACTGGTGCAACTGCAAGTGTCATTTACGTTCCGCCTGCTTTTGCCGCAGATTCGATTATGGAAGCGGTGGATGCGGAGATGGACCTGGTCATTTGTATCACAGAAGGCATTCCGGTGCTGGATATGGTCAAAGTGTCCAGATACATGGAGGGCCGCTCCACAGTGCTGATCGGTCCCAACTGTCCGGGTGTCATCACGCCTGGAGAATGCAAAATCGGCATTATGCCGGGTTATATTCATAAGCCGGGATATGTCGGTGTAGTCTCCCGGAGCGGGACCTTGACCTATGAGGCTGTGCATCAGCTGACGGAGCGCGGAATCGGCCAATCCTCAGCGGTGGGCATCGGGGGCGACCCGGTGAAGGGCTCGGAGTTCATCGACATCCTGAAGCTTTTCAATGAAGATCCGGGCACCAAGGCTGTCATTATGATCGGTGAGATCGGCGGGACGGCAGAGGAAGAAGCTGCGTTGTGGATCAAAGAGAACATGACCAAGCCGGTAGTCGGCTTCATCGGCGGGGTTACGGCACCTCCGGGCAAACGGATGGGTCACGCCGGGGCAATTATTTCAGGCGGTAAAGGGACGGCGAGCGAGAAGATCGCTGTGCTGGAGTCCTGCGGCATTAAGGTAGCGCCAACGCCTGCTGAAATGGGCTCTACCCTCGTCAGTGTGCTTGAGGAACGCGGCATCCTGAATGCCTTCACCACCCACTAGGGCGCTTCTTACGCTAGTTCGAAATGTTTTGGGGTCCCCCAAAGTACCTGAGTTATCATCGAAGCTAAATCTCCACTTTGTGGGGTTGTTTTGTCACAGCTTTTCCTGCCGAAGCAGGTATAATGAATATTGAAGGTAAGCAACCTTTTGTCCCGGATTACGCGGATGAAAGGTTGCTTTTTTTGGTTTAAGTCAATTTGGTTTAAGTCAATTCGATTTAAGACAATAAGGAAGGCTGGCCCTTCCGCACGGGGAGAGAATACATATGGAAATTCAGGAGCTGTTGTTCGGTCTGCATGAGATGGAAGGGATTGGCTGGAAAAGTATCGACAAGATCCGCCGGGCAGGTCTTTTGACGAATGCTGTCTTCTCCTGTTCTGCCGAGGAGTGGGAACGGGCTGGAATCAGCGGTGTAATATCCGCCCGGCTGGCGGCAGACTTCAATGAAGCATGGGTGCTGAAGCGCCGCTCTTTAATGGAAGAAAGCGGTGTAGCGATGGTCACTATTCTGGATGATCACTACCCAGTACAGCTAAGGGAAACCCCTCAGCCGCCTTGGGTATTGTACTATCGTGGCCGTCTGGAGCTGGCTTCCTGTCCCTCTGTTGCTATGGTGGGGACCCGGGTGCCTACCGCTTATGGGCGCAGGGTGGGGGAGATGCTGGCGGGACAGCTAAGTGCAGCCGGTCTCACGGTTGTAAGCGGCCTGGCGAGGGGGATTGACAGTGTCTGTCATGAAGCGGCGTTAGGCGGAGCAGGAGGGACCATTGCGGTGGTGGCAACCGGCTTGGACAAAGTCTATCCTCCGGATAACCGTGAGCTGGAGCGGCAGATTTCGCGGGAAGGGCTGGTTCTTAGCGAATATCCTATCGGAACTCCGAGTCATCCCGGATTATTCCCGCAGCGCAACCGGATTATCGCTGGCTTGTCGCTGGGAACACTGGTGGTGGAGGCAGACAGCCGCAGCGGGTCCCTGATCACCGCCGATGCTGCGCTTGAAGCAGGCCGGGATGTGTTTGCCGTGCCGGGGCCGCTGACCTCTCCCAAGAGCAGAGGGGCACTGGAGCTGATTAAGCAAGGTGCGAAGCTGGTAACCTGCGCCTCAGATATTGTGGAAGAATACGTCTCCAGCCTGCCTTCCAAGGGGGCTGCATCAGCTTCAGCAGGCGCTGTAGAGCGGGAGAGTCCAGCCGATCTGATGGAAAAGAAATTGACAAGTGAGGAGCTGCACCTTTACCATATACTGCATCAAGGCCCGTTTACACTCGATGAGCTGCTGGTGTCAACGAGGTGGGATTTTGGACATTTGCATTCAGTTCTGTTATCTTTAATCATAAAAAAAGCGGTAACACAATTACCGGGTGCAATTTATAAGGTAATTTAATATAGAAGTAACTGTGGTAAGCATAGACTTCCTGGTGCAGCCGGGTCCTAGGACTGGTTCAGGAGGTGATCTGCTTACGAACTTTTGGGAGGAAAACCTATGGCAGATGCGTTGGTTATTGTAGAATCACCATCAAAAGCAAAAACGATTGGTAAATATCTGGGCAGCAAATATATTGTTAAGGCATCAATGGGGCATATCATAGATTTGCCAAAAAGTCAGATCGGTGTGGATGTGGAGAATCAGTTCAATCCCAAATATATAACGATCCGCGGCAAGGGCTCTATCTTGAAGGAACTTAAGGATGCCAGCAAAAAAGTGAAAAAAGTCTATCTCGCAGCTGACCCGGACCGCGAAGGGGAAGCTATTGCCTGGCATTTGGCAAATGCGCTGAATTTGGATAATACACAGGAATGCCGCGTGGTCTTCAATGAAATTACCAAGCAGGCGGTAAAGGATGCCTTCAAGACACCGCGCAAAATTAATATGGATCTGGTGAACGCCCAGCAGGCGCGGCGGATTCTGGACCGGCTTGTCGGTTACAAGATTAGCCCACTATTATGGAAGAAAGTCAAAAAAGGCCTCTCCGCCGGACGGGTACAATCGGTAGCGGTCAAGATTGTTATGGACCGGGAGAATGAAATTTCTGAATTCATTCCTACAGAATACTGGAGCATTACTGCCCGGCTGGCGATTCGGGATTCTGAATTCGAAGCCAAGTTCCACCGGCTGAACGGCGAGAAGAAGGAACTGGGTCAAGAGAGCGATGTGCAGGAAGTGCTGGAAGCGATTAAGAACGCGGCCTTCCAGGTCAAAGAAGTGAAAGAGAAGGAGAGACAGCGGCATCCATCCGCTCCGTTCACGACTAGCTCACTGCAGCAGGAGGCTGCCCGTAAGCTGGGCTTCCGCGCCTCCAAGACGATGTCTGTTGCACAGCAGCTCTATGAGGGAGTGGAGCTGGGCAAGGAAGGCACTGTCGGTTTAATCACTTATATGCGTACAGACTCCACGCGTATATCCACTACCGCACAGGATGAAGCCAAGGAGCTGATCCAATCCAAATACGGTGAGAAGTTCATTCCCGAGACGCCGCGTCAATATTCCAAGAAGGCTGCGGGCGCCCAGGATGCGCATGAAGCGATCCGTCCGACCTCTGCGCTGCGTGAGCCGGATACGGTCAAGGAATTCATGAGCCGTGATCAATTCCGGCTGTATAAGCTCGTATGGGAGCGCTTTGTGTCCAGTCAGATGTCTTCCGCGCTGCTGGATACGTTGTCGGTAGATATTACAGCCGGTACAGCGATATTCAGAGCGGTAGGGTCTAAGGTCTCGTTCCCGGGCTTCATGAAGGTGTATGTGGAAGGCAATGATGACGGCACAACAGACGAAGAGAAGTTCCTGCCGCCGCTTAAGGCGGGCGATGAGCTGGTGAAGCGAGAGATTGAGCCGAAGCAGCATTTCACCCAGCCGCCGCCAAGATATACAGAAGCCCGTCTCGTCAAGACGCTTGAGGAATTGGGCATAGGCCGTCCAAGTACGTATGCGCCGACCCTGGAGACGATCCAGAAGCGCGGGTATGTGGCGATTGAAGAGAAGAAGTTCATGCCGACTGAGCTTGGAGAGCTAATCATAGAGCAAATGGAAGAGTTCTTCCCGGAAATTCTCAATGTGGAATTCACCGCCCATATGGAAGGGGACCTTGACCATGTGGAGGAAGGCGCGGAGGATTGGGTGAAGGTACTGGCCGAGTTCTATGAATCCTTTGAGAAAAGACTCCTATATGCGGAAGAAGAAATGAAGGAAATCGAGATTGAAGATGAGGTCTCCGATGAGCTGTGTGAGAAATGCGGCAAGCCGATGGTCTATAAGCTGGGCCGGTTCGGCAAATTCCTGGCCTGCTCCGGATTTCCGGAATGCCGCAACACCAAGCCGATCATTAAGGATATCGGTGTAAGCTGTCCGAAATGCCATGAAGGCAAGGTAGTGGAGCGGCGCAGCAAGAAGGGGCGTGTCTTCTACGGCTGCGACCAATATCCGGGCTGTGACTTTGTCTCCTGGGATAAGCCGTCAGTGAAGCCGTGTCCGGCTTGCGGCTCCTGGATGATCGAGAAGCGCAACAAGCAGGGAACCAAGCTGCAGTGCACCTCATGCGATCATACAGAGGCTGTAATCGAGAGCGACGAGTTAGCAGAATAATAGGGTTACAGGAGGAACGGAAATTGACAGAAAAAGCACAAGTAACCGTTATCGGAGCAGGTCTGGCCGGAAGTGAAGCCGCCTGGCAGATCGCTTCGCGCGGAGTTCCGGTCAGATTGTATGAGATGCGTCCGGTCGTGAAGACACCGGCGCATCATACAGATCAGTTCGCCGAGCTGGTCTGCAGCAACTCACTGCGGGCGAATGGCCTCGGAAATGCAGTGGGTGTACTTAAAGAAGAAATGCGGCGTCTGGGCTCTCTGGTACTGGGTGCAGCCGACAGGCATGCCGTTCCGGCGGGAGGCGCTCTTGCTGTTGATCGGGACGGATTCTCCGGTGAAATCACGTCCATGCTGCATAACCACCCTTTGGTGGAAGTCATAAACGAAGAACTTACGCATATACCGGAGGAAGGGATTGTTGTTATTGCCACCGGGCCGCTGACTTCACCCTCCCTGTCCTCGGAGATCAAGGGACTGCTTGGCGAAGAGTATTTTTATTTCTATGATGCAGCGGCTCCGATTGTAGAGAAAGACAGCATCGATATGAGCAAGGTCTATCTGGCCTCCCGCTATGATAAAGGCGAAGCCGCCTATCTGAACTGTCCGATGACGGAAGAGGAATTCGATATTTTTTATGATGCGCTGATCTCGGCTGAGACGGCTGCACTCAAAGATTTTGAGAAAGAGATTTACTTTGAAGGCTGTATGCCGATTGAAATTATGATGAGACGCGGCAAGCAGACGGCATTGTTCGGCCCTATGAAGCCTGTAGGACTGCTCAATCCTCACACGGGCAAGCTCCCTTACGCGGTTGTGCAACTGCGCCAGGACAATGCTGCCGGTACGCTGTATAATCTGGTCGGCTTCCAGACCCATCTGAAGTGGGGCGAGCAAAAACGGGTATTCTCACTCATTCCTGGCCTGGAGCAGGCGGAATATGTGCGATATGGGGTCATGCATCGCAATACCTTTATTAATTCCCCTAAGCTGCTGCAGCCCACTTACCAGATGAAGGGCCGGGAGAGACTGTATTTTGCCGGCCAGATGACCGGGGTGGAAGGGTATGTAGAATCTGCGGCTTCCGGTATGATCGCCGGTATGAATGCAGCGAGAGCAGCGCTTGGCGAAGAGAGCCTGATCTTTCCCGAGGACACGGTGCTGGGCAGCATGCCCGCCTATATTACTTCGGCAGATCCTGAACACTTCCAGCCGATGAATGCCAACTTTGGCCTGCTGCCGAAGCTTGAGACACGGTTCCGCAGCAAAAAAGAAAAGAACGAACGTCTGGCTTACCGGGCGCTTGACAGCCTTGCTGCTTATGCTGCAGCCCATGAATTGAAGTATGTTGAGCCGGAGCCGGTGGATGCTGAGCCGGCAGAAGCGGATAGTCCTGCACAACCGGCACAATAGGTTCAGTCCTGTATTACCTAATCTGAGGAGGGTGCTCATCATGTTACCCAGCTTTCATGCAACTACGATTTGTGCGGTAAGACATAACGGCCATGCGGCGATTGCCGGTGACGGCCAGGTTACATTCGGAGAGAGTGTCATTATGAAGACGACGGCCAAGAAGGTCCGCCGCCTGTACAGAGGTCAGGTCATTGCCGGGTTTGCAGGCTCTGTAGCTGATGCGATTACGCTGTTCGAGAAGTTCGAGGGGAAGCTTGAGGAGCACCACGGCAATCTGCAGCGGGCAGCGGTGGAGCTGGCCAAGGATTGGCGCCAGGACCGCATTCTGCGCAAGCTGGAAGCGCTCATGATCGTAATGGATAAGGAAGGCATGCTGCTGATCTCCGGCAATGGTGAAATTATCGAGCCGGATGATGATGTACTGGCGATCGGCTCCGGCGGTAACTTTGCGCTGGCTTCCGGGCGGGCGCTCAAGCGCCATGCCTCCCATCTGGGTGCCGGTGACATTGCCAGAGAAGCGCTGCAAATTGCCTCCGAGATCTGTGTATATACCAATTCCAATATTATTGTCGAAGAGTTATAGGCAAGGTGCCATATATAAAGGGAGGAAGTCACAATGGTGAATCAATCGCTTACGCCACGCCAGATCGTAACAGAGCTTGACAAATATATCGTAGGTCAAAAACAGGCCAAGAAATCAGTGGCCGTTGCTCTCCGCAACCGGTATCGGCGCAGTCTGTTGTCCGAGGAGCTGCGGGATGAGGTTGTGCCGAAGAATATCCTGATGATCGGCCCTACCGGTGTAGGTAAAACAGAGATCGCCCGGCGTCTGGCTAAGCTTGTTAACGCCCCGTTTATCAAAGTCGAAGCGACCAAATTTACGGAAGTCGGCTACGTGGGGCGTGATGTGGAGTCGATGGTCCGGGATCTGGTAGAGACCTCTATCCGTATGGTGAAGCTGGAGCGCACCGAAAAGGTGAAGGACCGCGCAGAAGAGCTGGCGAATGACCGGATTGTGGCAATTCTGGTCCCTTCCTCCTCGAAGGGGAAATCGCAGCGCAATCCGTTTGAGATGATTTTTGGCGGAAACAACGGCGGGGCGGAAGAATCCAAGGAAGAGCCGGAGGACGGAAGCCTGAGCGAACGCCGCAGAGGGATCAAGTTCAAGCTGCTTGCCGGCCAGTTAGAGGATGACGTCATTGAGATTGATGTCGAGGACACGACGCCTTCGATGATGGATATGTTCGCTGGGCAGGGCAATGACCAGATGGGCATGAACATGCAGGAGATGTTCGGGAACCTGCTGCCGAAGCGTACGAAGAAGCGCAAGCTGCCGATCCGTGAAGCCCGCAAGGTGCTGATTCAGGATGAAGCGGCCAAGCTGATTGACACAGACGACATGATACAGGAGTCGGTAGCCCGCGCAGAGCAATCCGGGATTATTTTCATCGATGAGATCGACAAGGTGGCCAGCCAGGGCAAGGGCTCCGGTCCCGATGTATCCCGCGAAGGCGTGCAGCGTGACATTCTGCCTATCGTCGAGGGATCGACAGTCATGACCAAATACGGGCCTGTGAAGACAGACTACGTGCTGTTCATCGCCGCAGGCGCTTTTCACATTGCCAAGCCTTCAGATCTGATCCCTGAGCTTCAGGGGCGTTTCCCGATCCGTGTAGAGCTGAGCAGTCTCACACTTGAGGACTTTGTATCTATTCTTACGGAGCCTGAGAACGCACTTACGAAACAATATGTGCATTTGCTGCAGACGGAGAACATTGAAATCCAGTTCCAGAAGGAAGCTATTCAGGAAATTGCCAAGATCGCGGCCTCCGTGAATCAGAATATGGAGAACATCGGGGCACGGCGTCTTCATACGATCCTGGAAAAGCTGCTGGAGGATCTATCGTTCGAGGCACCTGAGCTGACGCTCGATACAATGGTCATCACTCCGGAGTATGTTCGCGAAAAACTGGCAGGAATCGCGCAGGACCGCGACTTAAGCCAATATATTCTGTGAGAAGGCAGAGCTATAAAATCATCAATATAGGTAATTCGAATTATGGTTATACAAATTTGATTCTAAATTCATGCATAAAAAGTTAAAAAATTCTATAATAAAGCAGAAAATGTAATATAAAAGGAAAATAATTGTAAAAACATGCTTTAAGCCCTCTCTTTTCTGAAAAGATAGGGCTTATTTCTTATTGTAATAATATACAAATTCTAAGAGAATCAATGTATGTGAGATTGACATAAGAATCATTCATCGACATGGTTCGACTTTAAGACGAATATGTTGTGAAAAAAATGACTTTATTTGTCGAAAATAAGCAGGGATTTGAACAAAGTTGTGGAATTCTTTTCATTATGATAGGTTTGGAAGGGGGATTACTATGGGTTTGCTGAACAGTGTCAGTTTTCAAAGATTACAAGGAGGCCTAGATGCCGCCACCAAACGACAAAGTGTTCTGGCTAATAATGTAGCAAATAATGATACACCAAATTTTAAACGTTCAGATGTTAGCTTTGAGAGCTTCCTGAGAGATCAGGAGAGCGGACTTAAAGCCACACTGGGTGCGAAAGTATCAGACTCCCGTCATTTCCGCTTCGGGACAGTGACCGGCATGCCGGCCGCTGTGGTCAGTACCGATGAGACTACATCTATGAATAACAACGGCAATAATGTGGATATGGATCGAGAACAGGCGCTGAGCGCCGAGAACCAGCTGAGATACAACTCTTATGTTGAACAGCTGAACAGTCAGATCACAATGATGCGTACAGTTGTACAGGGAGGGTAATCAATAATGAACTTTGGCAGCAGCTTTGGTATTAGCGCATCAGCTTTAACCGCCCAGCGTCTGCGGATGGATGTGATCTCCTCCAATATCGCTAACGCCGAGACCACAAGAGCCTCCGTGGTGGACGGCAAAGCCGTACCTTACCGCCGTAAGCTCACAGTTCTGGAAACTACCCAGGCTGACAGCTTCGCGAATATACTAGGCTCCAAGATGAGCGGCGGCAATGATGGCGTCAAGGTGAAATCGATTATCGAGGATTCTTCTCCGCTCAAGCCGGTGTATAATCCGAGCCATCCTGATGCGGACGCTGACGGTTATGTATATATGCCGAATGTGGATGTGACCAAGGAGATGGTGGACATGCTGTCTGCCTCGCGTTCTTACGAAGCGAATGTAACGATGCTGAACGCATCCAAATCCATGGTGACGAAGGCGCTTGAAATCGGCCGGTAGAATGAATTGACTGTCTAGGAGGAGAAGAATTGATACAGAATTTATTGATCGGGAACCAGGCGGTTCAGCCGCTGGCTATGAAGTCCGTAGCTGCAGAATCCTCAGCCGTGCAAGAGCCGGGACAGAGCTTCGGTTCATACCTGGAGAATGCGCTTAACCAGGTAGCAGATCAGGAACAGCAGGCGAAGGACATGAGTAACAAATTTGTACTGGGAGAGGTCAACATTGATGAGGCTATGATTTCGTCCCAACAGGCATTGCTGAGTTTGCAGCTGACTACACAAGTCCGGAACAAAGTGATTGAAGCCTATCAGGAAATTATGAGAACTCAAATCTAAATAATCCTAGCTACGTTTCGGATGGGGTGACACTGTGAATGAAAGATTGGCCCAGTACCGGGAGAAGATAACCCAGTATTGGAACAGATTCAGCGGTAAACAGAAGATAATGTTTTTCTCCACTCTGTTTATTATCATTATAATAATCGTAGTTACGACCATGCAGTTATCGAAGGTGGAATACGAGGTTGCTTTTCAGGACCTGGACAGTACCGATTCAGCGGGAGTTATGAGTTATTTGGATACATCAGGGGTGTCTTACCGTTTAAGCCCGGATGGTAAAAGTATCTCCGTTCCCAGTACGGACGCTGCACGTATCAAGATAGCTGTTGGTTCTCAGGGAATCGTTCAGCAAGGCTCGATCGGGTACAAGGTATTCAATGAATCCTCGTCCATGATCGGTACTACAGACAGTGAATTCAATGTTAAATACAACAATGCGCTTAATGGTGAAGTTGAACAGCTGATGAGAAGGATGCAGGGGATTAAAGACGCCAAGGTTCTCATTACCCTGCCGAAGGAGACGGTATTCGCCTCACAGGAGGATCAGGAGAAAGCGCAGGCTTCCGTGGTGATGAGCTTCAATCCGGGATTCAGACCTTCTCAGGAGAATATTGACGGCTACTTCAATCTCGTGAAGACCGCTGTCCCGAATCTTCCCATCGACAACATTACAATCACCAACAACGAGGTGGAGCTGAAACCGACGGCCAAGGGCGGCCAGGCGGGAATCTCCAGCCAGGTTGAAGAGAACTTCGCACTCAAGAAGAAATTCGAAGACGATGTCAAGAAAGATGTCAAGCAATTTCTGAGTACCCTCACAGGTCCCGATAAGGTTGATGTCCTGGTGTTCTCCAAGCTTAATTTCGATAAGGAGAACAGAAAGGAAGATGTTGTAGTACCGGTGGATGCTGAGAATATGAAGGGGATTGAGATCAGCTCGCAGATTATCAGCAAAACATTCTCGGGCCAAGGGAACACTTCCGGAGGAGTCGCAGGTACAGGATCTGAAGATGTTGCAGGTTATCCTGCGGGGGCTGACACAGGTGCTTCTTCTTCTGAGGAATCATCGGAGACAAGGAACTATGAAGTTACTAGAATCACTAAAGATATCATCGCAAGTCCATATACTGTAAAAGATTTAACCATAAATGTCGCGGTTGAACCACCTGCAGGACAAACAACTTTGGACGAGGCTACTTCAGGAGCGATACAGAACATTCTGGTCAACATTGTACGTGCGTCCCTGGCAGATTCAGGTATCACTTATACAGACGCAGACCTGACCAAAAAAGTTTCGGTATTCTCGCAACAATTTGGAGGTGCTACTGCCGAGAACGCATCCGGCGGACTGGCAACCTGGATGATCTGGGCCATCGGTGCGGCTGCTCTGCTGGTCGGTGCAGGCGGAGGTTATCTGATCTACCGCAGCCGCAAGAACAAGCAGGAGGAAGAGGTCGAAGAAGATATTCCGCTGCAGGTTCCTACCGAGTTCCCTTCAATTAATATGGATAGCGTGACGAATGAAAGTCAGGTCCGTAAGCAGCTGGAAAGTCTGGCGAAGAAGAAGCCGGATGAATTCGTAAATCTGCTCCGCACCTGGCTTGCTGAAGAACAGAGGTGAAGAGATGGCAAAAGCTAGCCAGCAGGGACTCAGCGGCCGTCAAAAGGCGGCGATCCTGCTTATCACACTAGGGCCTGAAGTATCGGCACAAATATTTAAGCATCTGCGGGATGAGGAAATCGAACAGCTGACGCTGGAAATTGCGAATGTACGCAAAGTGGACAGCGGGGAAAAAGAGTCGATCATGTCCGAATTCCATCAGATCTGTCTCGCACAGGAATATATCTCGCAGGGCGGTATCAATTACGCCAAGGAGATTCTTGAGAAAGCTCTCGGCTCGGCCAAGGCGCTCGAAGTCATCAACCGCCTGACTGCAACGCTGCAGGTAAGACCTTTCGATTTTGCCCGCAAGGCAGATCCGAACCAGATTCTCAACTTCATCCAGAACGAGAATGTACAGACTATTGCACTTGTACTCTCTTATCTGCAATTTGAACAGGCGGCCTCCATTCTGTCTTCCCTGCCTCAGGAGAAGCAGGCGGAGGTAGCCAGAAGAATAGCGATTATGGACAGCACCTCTCCAGAGGTGGTCACCCAGATCGAGCGTGTACTGGAACAGAAGCTTTCTGCTACAGTCACCCAGGATTATACGAATGCAGGCGGTATCGAATCGATTGTACAGATTCTGAACGGTGTAGACCGCGGTACAGAGCGGACCATTCTGGATTCCCTGGAAATTCAGGACCCGGAGCTGGCCGAGGAAATCAAGAAGCGGATGTTCGTCTTCGAGGATATCGTCAATGTCGACAACCGCTCGATACAGCGGATTATCAAGGATATCGACAACGCCGACTTGCAGCTTGCGCTCAAGGTGGCCAGCGAGGAAGTGCGGGATGTGATCTTCCGCAATATGTCCAAGCGTATGGCCGAGACCTTCCGCGAGGAAATGGAGTACATGGGACCTGTGCGGCTGCGTGATGTGGAAGAAGCACAGACCCGCATCGTAGGCACGATCCGCAGACTCGAAGAGTCTGGTGAAATTATCATCGCCCGTGGCGGAGGAGATGACATTATTGTCTAAGCTGATCAAGCATTCTCAATATATTCCGGTAGATGTGCTGAAGCGTCTTGAACAGGCCAGACATCATGCAGGTCTGACTGAAGAGCCGGCTCCAGAAGAGCCTCCGGGTGAAGTCCACTACCAGGACCCCGCCAGGGAGGCAGCGGAGCAGTCCCGCAAGCAAATGCTGAAGGATGCTCAGGAGTTCGCGGAGAGTCAGGTCCGCAGCGCCTCCGAGGAAGCGGAGAATATTGTGGAATCAGCGCGGACTGAAGCTGAAGAATGGTGGCGCGAGCGGAGGGAACAGGATGAGCTGTTGATCGAAGCCGTCAAATCCGAGGGCTATCAGCAGGGGTATCAGGAAGGTCTGGCTCAAGCAGAGCAGGAGATGTCCCAGCGCCTTGCCGAGATGATGGAAGAAGCGCGGACCGTGCTTCAGGAAGCATACCGGGCGAGAGATGTAATTATACAGGAGGCGGAACCGTTTCTTGTAGAGCTAAGCTGCGATATTGCTGAGAAAATCGTGGACAAGCAGCTGACCGTTGAACCGAAATTTGCGATGGATCTGATCCGTAAAAACCTGGCCCGAAAACGCGAGCAGGGGCTGATCTCACTCTGTGTTTCTCCTGCACAGTTTGCTTTTGTGAATGCGGCCCGGGAAGAGCTCTCGCTTGCTGTGGACTCACAGGCTGAGCTGCAGATTCTGCCGGATTCAACGGTCAGAGATCTGGGGTGTGTAATCCGGTCTTCCTTCGGCAGCATCGATGCCCGTGTCGATACCCAGCTTGCCGAAATTAAAAAAGAACTGCTAAGAATCGCTCTGGACTCGGATGAACACAGAAATGGGGACGACGATGCTTGACAGCAGAAGATACAAAGATCAGCTGCGTAACTTCGATCCGGTAAGGATTAATGGCAAGGTTACGCAGGTTATCGGGCTGATGGTGGAGTCGGAAGGGCCTGACGCCAGCATCGGTGATGTGTGCTATATCTATCCTGCCAAAGGAAGTAAGCCGCTTCAGGCAGAGGTTGTCGGGTTTCGTGATAACAAGGTGCTGTTAATGCCGCTTGGCGAACTGCAGGCCATCGGGCCTGGCTGTGATGTGGTGGGCACCGGCAAGCCGCTGAGCGTTCAAGTCGGCTCGGAGCTGCTCGGGAAGGTTCTCGACGGTCTGGGACAGCCGTTGGATGGTTCACTGATACCGGCCAGAATGCCGCATAGCTCTACCTTCAACATTCCGTCCAATCCGCTTAATCGCCCGCGGGTCGCCGAGCCGATCAGCATTGGAGTCCGGGCTATCGATGGACTTTTGACGATCGGCAAGGGGCAGCGCGTAGGGATTTTTGCCGGCTCGGGTGTGGGGAAGAGTACCCTGATGGGGATGATTGCCCGCAACACCTCGGCAGATGTCAATGTTATTGCGCTGATCGGTGAACGGGGCAGAGAGGTGCTTGATTTCATTGAGCGCGATCTGGGGCCGGAAGGCCTTCAGCGTTCGGTAGTCATTGTGGCCACTTCCGATCAGCCTGCGCTGATCCGGATTAAGGGGGCACTGATCGCTACTACGATTGCCGAGTACTTCCGCGACCGTGGTCTGAATGTCATGCTGATGATGGACTCGGTAACACGTTATGCGATGGCGCAGCGTGAGGTAGGGCTGGCAGTCGGCGAGCCTCCGGCGATGAGAGGGTATACACCTTCTGTATTCGCCAGTCTGCCTAAGCTGCTGGAACGGGCCGGAACGGGGCCTACAGGCTCAATCACCGCGTTCTACACGGTACTGGTTGACGGTGACGATATGAACGAGCCGATAGCAGACGCTGTACGCGGTATTTTGGACGGGCATATTGTTCTGAACCGGAATATAGCCAACAAAGGACATTTTCCGGCGATCGATGTTCTCGCAAGCATCAGCCGGGTGATGAAGGATATCGCCCCGGAGGAGCAGATTGCAGCAGCCGAGAATGTGAAGCGCCTGATGGCGGTGTATAAGGATTCCGAGGATCTGATTAACATCGGAGCCTACCAGAGGGGCTCTAACGCGCAAATCGATGAGTCGATGCATTACATTGACAGCATCTGGGATTTCACCAAGCAAAAAGTGAACGAAAAGGTAACCCTTAGCGAAGTGCAGCAGACTTTAATTTCACAGTTCTCGAGGAGTTGATTGATCATGAGATTCCATTATACTTTTCAAAAAGTGGTGGACTTGAAGGGTAACGAAAAAACACAGGCAGAGTGGATGCTCTCAAGCGCGCTCGGAGAACTGCAGGCACAGGAAAAAAGCCTTGATGAATTAATCGGCCAGCGCAGTGCGCTGATGTTGTCCCTGCAAAGTGCAGCACAGCAGAAGACACCGATGGCTAAGCTTCGCGAAATGCAGGATTACGTAGATTATCTCGACAAATGCATTGCCCGCAAGCATTCCGATATCAGCCTTGCACATGTTGAGGTTCAGAATAAGCAGGATCACCTGAGTACTAAGGTTCTGGATGAGAAGGTATGGCTTAAGGCCAAAGACAAAGCACAAACCGCATTTCTGCAGAATATGAGTTTACGGGAACAAAACGAACTGGATGAGATGGCTACCGTCCGCTTCGCGATGAAATCCCTCTAACCCGGGAGGTTTCCGCTAGTGGCAAATAATCAGATGGAACTTGAAGATGAAGGGTCGGCAGGCAAATTAGAGCGTTTTTTGTTCTTGATGATTCCAATCATTTTCACGCTTGTACTGCTTGGGGTACTGCTCACCCTATTTAATATGGATATCCGTAACAACGTGCTGGCGATTGCCAACAAAATTCCTGTTATAGAGAAATGGGTGCCTGATCCGCCGCCGGACCCGGCAGCGCCAGGTGAAGCCGCAGAGAATCCGCCGGCTGAGAGCAAGGAGCAAGCCGCCAGCTCCGCGAGCACGATCAAAGAACTCAAAGCACAGCTTACCACCCAGGAGGAGAAGCTGAAGAAGGCTGAGGAAGACAAGGCGGCGGAGACCACCAAGGCCGAAGCGCTTCAAAAGCAGGTTGAAGAGTTAAAGACTGCCGCTGAAACGGCCGCAGCCACCGAGGAAGAGGAAGATCCTTATCTGAAGAAAGTGACGGATCTGGCCAAACTCTACGCCGGCATGAAGGCCTCCAAAGCGGCACCGATTATGGAGAATTTGACTACCGATGAAATGGTTCAAATCTTCAGTGTGATGAGCAATGCGGCAAAATCGGCCATCCTGGAAAAAATGGATGCCAAAAAAGCGGCAGATGTCTCCATAAAGCTAAAAGAAACCACAAATTCAACCGATATGGCTATTGCAGCCCTGCAATCCCGGCTGAAGCAGGAGGCGGGTACCACTACTCCCAAGCCTTCAGCTAATCTGGATCAGGAGAAGCTAGGCCAGACTTTCACCAGCATGCCCGCTGCGGATGCGGCAGTGCTGCTTGGCTCCATGTACAGCCTTAGTCCGGATAAGGTCATCACGGTGCTGAATACGGTCAGTGACTCGGTCCGCTCCTCGATTCTGGGGGAGATGACCAAGAAAGACAGCAAACAGACAGCCAAAATTGTCAACCGTCTGATGGGCGGAAAATAACTTTTGAAGGGAGGTGAAAAAGATGAGTATTATTCTACAAACCTTAACCGCAGGCAATCTGGCTGCTTCCGGCGGAACAACGCAGGGAACAACCGGAACGGTTAATCCGGCAACGCCATTTGCCCAGACGCTTGTGCAGAGCATGGTGGGAGTTACCGCTGTCAAAGGCACTGAGACTCCTGCAGCCGGTAATTTGGCTTCATTATTGCAGGGACTCCTGAGTGCTGTTCAGGCTAAGGGAGAAGAGGCAGGCAGCGTAGATGTCAAGCAAACGAAACTGCTGGAAGGTCTTGTGCAGGATATAGAGAAGCTGGACACCAGCCTTGCGGCTGATCCGGCGCTGATTGCAGCGCTTCAAGGCTGGCTGCTTCAAGTATCTGCTCTTGTGTCCGGCAATCCCTCTACAGGTTCACAGGATGCCTCGCCTACTGCTGCTGATACATCCATCAGCTTGTCGCCGCTTGCCAAGAACCCTGAAACCCTGCGCTTTGCCGTTCAAGATGAACTGAACAGCCTGCTTCAACAGGTTCAGACGGCAGCTGTCAGCGGGGATCAGGAGACTGCTGCCAAAGGAGCGGTGCTTCTGAATCAATTCTCGGCTATTATGGCGGAGAGTGCGCCTGTTAATCACAAGTCCATGGCTAACAAGGCTCCAGCAGTTGTGGATGCTCCAGCGGTGTCGCTTAAGCAGGCAACGGGAAGCGAGCCCAAGGTGGAAATGTATAGCAAAGCAGATTTGGCAACGGATGTCCGTAGGTTATTGGGGGCTTCAGCCAGCACTCGTTCCATGTTGGATGCAGCAGCAGCCGGTACCGCCGAAGCTGTAATTGCAGATGAGGGCTCCACTCCTGTTCTTGCAGGAATGGCGGCTTCGATGAAGAAGACCGAATCAGCCGAGGAGGCTTTGCCCGCTGGCGAAGCAGCGACCGCGGAGCCGGAGGTTGTAACGGCCGGCCAATTATCCCTGCGGCACGGAATTACTGCACCGCTCAAGGCGGGAGCCGCGCCAGTGCCGGTTCAGCAATTCGCCCAGGAGATGAACACCTTCATCAGCGGCAAGCTTGAGATTGTCAAGAAGGGCGGAGTGGCTGAAGCTACAATTACCTTATTCCCGGAGAATCTGGGACAAGTGGATGTGAAGATTTCCATGCAAAATGGTAATCTGGTGGCACAGTTTGTGACCCAGCATGCCGGAACCAAGGATATGCTTGAGCAGCAGATGAGTCAGCTTCGATTGGCCTTGCAGTCCCAGGGACTTCAAGTAGAGCGCTTGGAAGTTACGCAGAACAACAGCTCCCCTCAGTCACAGTGGACCGGAGGGCAGGGTCAGCAGACAGGCGCGGGCGGACAGCAGCAAGGCAGACGTTCACGGGAACGCCAGGAAGAATCGGTAGATGCCGTGCTTGCCGCAG
The DNA here is from genome assembly GCF_017874735.1 of Paenibacillus silagei. Taxonomy (GTDB): domain Bacteria; phylum Bacillota; class Bacilli; order Paenibacillales; family Paenibacillaceae; genus Paenibacillus_AQ; species Paenibacillus_AQ silagei. The sequence goes on along the minus strand of NZ_JAGGLV010000032.1, from coordinate 56,335 downwards.
AGCTTAATGGAGAATGGAAGGACTGGGTGTCAGCAGCTCAGCAGGACAGTAACCAGAGCGGCGGATTCTCAACCAAGATTTGATCTACAGGATAAGCGAGGTGAAATGATATGGCAACGAATCCCGTGTCTAACAGCAACGAGTGGAATTATGTAGCGAAAGATAAGACACCCAAGACCACAGGCACCTCTACACTGGGCAAGGATCAGTTCTTGAAGATACTGATTACCCAGCTGCAGAACCAGGACCCGATGCAGCCGATGGAGGATAAGGAATTCATCGCTCAAATGGCTCAGTTCTCATCTGTAGAGCAGCTTATGAACATATCCACCCAGCTTACAGCACTGAATCAGTCCCTTGGCTCTGTGTCAGGATTGATCGGGAAGGATATTACCTGGACGGATGCCGAGACGAAATTGCCGAAATCAGGCAATGTTGAATCGATTGTTGTCAGCAGCGGTGTGCAATATGCAGTGGTAGGCAAGGAGCGGATTGCTCTGACGGATATTACGCAAATTCAGAACGCCGGCACTACACCTGCAGCGGGCAGCGAGACTCCAGCCGGTAGCGAGACACCAGCGGCCAGTGAGACTCCGGCAGCCAGCGAGACTGAAACAAGCGGCGGGGAGAGCGGGGAGACATCATGAGTGACAGAATAACTATCGGACAATTATATCCGGCAGCTGTACATCCTTCCGCCTTGCAGCGTCAGCAATCTGTTAAGGGTTCCTCAAGTCCTGAAGCGTCGTTCGAGAGTGTGCTGCAGAAGAATATGCTGAAGTTCAGCAATCATGCAGCGAAGCGTCTAGAGCAGCGCGGAATCGAGCTTGGCAGCCGCCAGCTGGATCAGATCTCCTCTGCGGTAGACAAAGCAGCCGCTAAGGGCAGCAAAGAATCTCTGATTCTTATGAAGGACATGGCATTGATTGTAAGTGTAAAGAACCGGACAGTGGTTACAGCGATGGACGGCAATTCAATGAAAGACAATGTATTTACGCAGATTGACAGTGCGGTAATTATATCTTGACTTCGGCTGGTCCTTACTGGAGAGCCGATCGTGGCTGCCGACCGACTGACGCGGCCACCGCTCCAGCTTCATCTTTCAATTCTTAAGAGTCAGAAGACTCTATAACCGGGAGGACGATTAATAATGTTAAGATCTATGTATTCAGGGGTTTCAGGTATGCGCGGATTCCAGACTAAGCTCGATGTCATTGGTAACAATATTGCGAATGTCAATACCATCGGCTTCAAGTCAGGACGCGTGATGTTCAAGGATATTATGAGCCAGACGGTCTCTGGGGTTACAGCACCCGGAGAAGAGGGACAAGGCGGTGTCAATGCCAAGCAAATCGGTCTTGGGGTATCCATTGGTTCCATTGACACTTTGCACACAGCTGGTAGTGCGATGACAACGAATAACCCTACAGATCTGCGAATCGATGGAGACGGATTCTTTCTGGTGAAGCTTTCGGGTGATCAGGAGGTTCCATTCCTGACCCGTGCCGGAGATTTTCATGTGGATGCGGGCCGCAATCTGATTACATCGGATGGCCTGCATGTTGTTGACTCCGGAGGCGGACCCATTCAGATCGCTGACGATGTTACGGCATTCTCCATCTCCAGTGACGGAACGATTGTGCAGACAATGGCAGACGGCACTACTGAGGCTGGTGTACAGATTGGCATGGCTAAAGTCAGCAATCCGCAGGGGCTTGAGAAAATCGGCGGAAATCTGTACCGGGTGACCTTAAATGCAAATGATGGAGGTGCACTGGAGCCGACAACTGCCAATGATCCAGAAGCCGGAACAGGTACCATCGTTACCGGCCAGCTGGAAATGTCCAATGTGGATCTGACCGGCGAGTTTACAGAAATGATTGTTACCCAGCGTGGATTCCAGGCGAATTCACGGATTATCACCACTTCCGATGAAGTATTGCAGGAAGTAGTTAATCTGAAGCGTTAAGCCTGAACCGTAATATGTAACTTGCTGAATAATAACGTTTTGCCTGCAGCGGAAATGTTATTGCAGTCGTGGGGGAGGATCTCCTCCCCCTATTTAGGTTAGGAGGCCTGTCATGATTTCGGTAACAAGATTGAACGGGGCGGGGATGTGGCTGAATGCCCTGCTGGTTGAAATGGTTGAAGAATCACCGGACACGTATATTACGCTGGTAACCGGCAAAAGGCTGATCGTGCTTGAGAAGGCCGATGAAGTCATTAGCAAGATCAAGGAATATAACAGGGACATAGGCACACACGCTGCCACCATTAAAGTCCAGTCAATGGAGGAGCTTTCATGAAAAAGATGCTGCCATGGCTCATCACGATATTGCTGGCCGTTACCCTTATCGTAGTCGCTGCATTTTTGCTGATGGACAGATTTTTCCCGAGTGACGGGAATGAAGTGAACAAGGCTGTCCAGAACGTGGAGACGAAGAAGATGACTGCTGATGAAATTGTTAAGATGACGGCCGAAATCCAGGATATCAAAACTAATCTCGCCGATCCCGATTACATCCTTTCAGTTGACATCGCGCTTCAATTAGATTCAGCGGCGTCCAAGGAAGAATTCGAAAAGATAAAATCGATTAAAATAACACCGCTGATTATCAAAGCGATTGCCGATGCCAAACCCGAGGAGCTGAATGGGGCCAGCGGCAAAGATCAGTTCAGCAGCAAACTGGTGAACATTATCAACAAAAACCTGACAGAAGGTTCGATTACCCAGATTGAATTCACCAAATTCATAATGGCACCAATGTAGCTGCAGGCGGGTCAATTCTTTGATGGGGGGGGTGATTGAATTGGTTGATGTACTATCACAAAACGAAATTGATGCTCTGCTTGCTGCACTTTCATCCGGTGAAATGGATGCCGACGAACTTAAAAAAGAGGAAACTACTAAAAAGATCCGCTCTTATGATTTCAAACGGGCCGTACGCTTCTCCAAAGATCATATCCGCAGCTTAACCCGGATTCATGATAACTTTGCCCGCTACCTTACAACGTACTTTTCGGCCCAATTGCGCACCTTCGTGCAGATCAATGTCGTTCAAGTAGAGCAGCTCCCTTATGACGAGTTTATCCGCTCCATTCCCAAAATGACGATATTGAATATTTTTGAGGCCGAGCCGCTGGAGGGCCGAATGGTGATGGAGGTGCATCCGAATATTGCTTTTGCCATGCTGGACCGTCTGCTTGGCGGCTTCGGAACGGCACCCTCCAAAATCAACGCATTGACTGAAATCGAAACGACCATTATGGAGAGGATTTTCAGCAGATGCTTTGAAAGTCTGCAGGAAGCCTGGAAGACGGTGCTTGATATCCATCCCCGGATGGAGGCGCTGGAAACGAATCCGCAGTTTATGCAAATTGTATCGCCTAATGAAACGATTGCCCTGATCTCCCTCAGTACCAAAATAGGAGACACAACGGGGATGATCAATCTCTGTATCCCGCACGTTGTGCTGGAGCCGATTATGTCAAGACTCTCGGTGCACCAGTGGTTTGTCTCTGAGAAAAAGGTGCGGGATGAGGTAGAGCTCGAAGCCATCCGGGCAAGAGTGCACCGGGCGCAGCTTCCCATCGTGGCTGAGCTGGGCGAATCGAATTTATCCATTGCTGAATTTCTCGGGCTCAGCATCGGCGACGTGATTTCTCTTAACAAGACGGTGGATTCCGGTCTGTCGATTAAGGTGGGGGACAAGCTGAAATTCATTGGAAGTCCGGGGATGATCAAAGAACGTGTGGCTGTGCAAATAGACGAGATTGTCAGCGAAGGGGTTGAAGAGTTTGACGAGTAAAGATTATTTGTCCCAGGAAGAGATAGATGCTCTTCTTAGACAGTCTGCGGAAGGCAATTTGGCTCCTTCACCGAAGACCGTGGATGATTACTTAACACCTTTTGAACAGGATGCATTGGGAGAGATCGGCAATATCACCTTCGGAAGTGCGGCAACCGCACTCTCTACCTTGCTGGGTAAGAAGGTAGACATTACTACCCCTAAGGTATCCATTATTACACGCGGAGAGTTCGAGGAAGCCTTTCCCAAACCTCATGTAGCTGTTCACGTACAGTATGTCGACGGTTTCCAGGGAATCAATTCTCTGGTGATCAAGATCAGGGATGCACAGGTCATTGCCGACTTGATGCTCGGCGGGGAAGGAGATCCCAAAGACGAGGAACTGAACGAGATTCATATCAGTGCCGTGCAGGAAGCGATGAACCAGATGATGGGCTCGTCCGCTACCTCAATGTCAACGATCTTCAACAGATTCGTCAACATTTCTCCGCCTGGCATTGATATTCTTAACATGTCCAGCGGAGAAGGTGTAGGTAGCCTGCCGGATGATGAGACTCTGATCCAGATTTCCTTCCGCCTCAAGATCGGCGATCTGATTGATTCCACCATCATGCAGCTGCTGCCGGTACAATTCGCCAAGGATATGGTGACCATGCTGCTAGGCGATGTCAGCCAGGCTGACCAGGAAGCGGCAGTCTCCTCTGCGGAAGCTACACCGCCTCCGGCTGCGGCAGCCGCACCAGCGCCTGCACCGGAACCAGCGCAGGCGCCGCCTACAGCTCAGCAGCAGATGCCTGCGCCGGAGGCGGGAGGGTACCCGCCGCAATATCCGCCGCAGGGTCAGGGCATGCCACCTTATCCGGGAATGCCGGAAGGGGGATATTATTATCCTCCGGCAGGGATGCCGGCGTATGGGATGCAGGGCATGCCGCCTTACGGAATGCCGCCTCAGGGCACGCCTTATCCGCAGGCTCAGCCGCAGAATCCGGCACAGGGCCGTAATGTGAATGTGCAGCCTGTGCAATTTGCGAATCTGAGTGCAGGGGCTTTTGGCAATATTGACGAAAATAATTTAAATTTATTAATGGACATACCACTGAAGGTAACCGTAGAATTAGGAAGGACCCAGAAGCAGATCAAAGATATTCTGGAAATGTCGCAAGGTTCAATTATTGAACTGGACAAGCTGGCAGGTGAGCCTGTTGACATTCTGGTTAACAACAAGCTCATTGCCAAGGGGGAAGTCGTAGTTATCGACGAGAACTTCGGTGTCCGCGTTACGGATATCGTCAGCCAGTGGGACCGTATACAAAAATTACAATAAGCATACTTAGGGAGGATTTTGTAAAAATGGCTAACCGAATTCTAATCGTGGACGATGCAGCATTTATGAGAATGATGATCCGGGACATTTTGTCGAAGAACGGATTTGAGGTAGTGGGTGAAGCCCAGGACGGTTCACAGGCTATAGAGAAATTTAAGGAACTGCGCCCGGATCTGATCACGATGGATATCACCATGCCTGAAATGGACGGGATCGCCGCCCTTAAGGAGATCAAAAAAGTAGATGCCAATGCCAAAGTCATTATGTGTTCAGCCATGGGTCAGCAGGCTATGGTTATTGATGCAATCCAGGCCGGTGCCAAGGACTTTATTGTGAAGCCTTTCCAGGCAGACCGTGTCATTGAAGCCATCAATAAAACGCTGGGTATATAGGAACCAGGTATGTTATTTGCTTCCGGAACGCTCGGAGACAGTAGTAATGCCCTGCTGAATTTATTGAAGGTTGTTTTTTTTCTGGCAGTCATTGTTATTCTTATCGTGCTGCTGATCCGTTTTCTGGGACGCCGCAATCAGACTCTGATGAGCGGCCGTTCCATCCGTACGCTGGGTGCGCTGGGGCTGGGTCCGAATAAGTCGATTCAGGTCATTGAGCTGGGCGGCAGCCTCTATCTGATCGGAGTGGGCGAGGACATCACTATGATGGATAAGATCACCGATCCGGCAGAGGTGGCGCTGATTATATCCGCTTTTGAAGACCAGGCCCCAGGAACGGACAACTTCATTGCACCGCTTATCGCCAAAATCAAGTCCAAGCTGCGCGGTGAGGTGCCGTCCCAGGAAATTGAGATTCATGAGACTTCGTCTTTCTATGAGACGCTGCAATCCAAGCTTGCCCTGGCGCCAGAGCGCAAAGAGAAGCTGGAAGAACTGCGCAGGGATGAGGATCTCAGGAAAGAGTCGGAGGATTTATGAAAAAAAAGCTGATTCTTTCTTTTATGCTGCTTGGTATTTTCAGTGTGCTGCTCCTGCATCCGGTTCATGCCGACCCGATTCCTAATATCAATATCTCGGTGGGGGACAACGATGCTTCAAGCGGGGGGACAAGCTCCATCTCCATCCTGCTGCTGGTAACGGTGCTTAGCATTGCTCCTTCATTCCTGGTGCTGATGACCAGCTTCACGAGGATCGTGATCGTACTTGGGTTCGTAAGAACCTCACTGGGTACACAGCAGATGCCCCCGAATCAGGTGCTTGTAGGACTGGCTCTATTCTTAACCCTGTTCATTATGTCGCCGACGCTGGCAACCGTGAACGAGACGGCCTTACAGCCCTATATGAAGGGGACTCTGACCCAGAGTGAAGCACTGAACAAAGCGCAGGAGCCGATTAAGGAGTTTATGTTCAAGCAGACGAACACGAAGGACCTGCTGCTGTTCATGAACTATACCGGCAATAACGCTACAGTAAAGCCAGCCAGCTATAATGATATTCCTTTAACAGTAATGGTACCTGCTTTTGCAATCGGCGAGATGAAGAAGGCTTTTACCATGGGCTTTATGATTTTTATTCCTTTTCTTATTATTGATATTGTGGTGTCCAGCACCCTGATGGCCATGGGGATGATGATGCTGCCGCCGGTAATGATATCGTTGCCTTTCAAAATTATGCTCTTTGTGCTGGTGGACGGCTGGTACCTAGTAGTCAAATCACTGCTGCTGAGTTTTAACACCTGACTTATAAGAGGAGGCACATGGGATGAATGCGGAGTTTATTATCGGTCTGGCCGGCCAAGCCGTATATTTAGTGCTGGAGACCAGCGCCCCCATGCTGATTCTTGGTCTGGTGGTAGGACTGATCGTCAGTATTTTTCAAGCCACAACCCAGATTCAGGAGCAGACCCTGGCGTTTGTTCCCAAAATCGTTGCCGTACTGCTTGCTTTACTGCTGTTCGGTCCGTGGATTATAACGAAGCTGGTGGATTTCACCAGCCAAATTCTGGGCAGTCTCTATATGTATATCGGTTGATTCTATGAATATAGAGACCCTGCTGCAAAGTTTTCCTGTCTTTCTGTTGATTTTTTGTCGAATTACCGCCTTTTTTGTTGTCGTTCCTGTCTTTTCGTCGCAAAGCGTGCCGACAACGTTCAAAATTGGTTTGTCTTTTTTTGTGTCCATGGTCATCTTCAGCTCAGGCAGCATGAATATTACGGTTCCGCAGGATCTGGGGTTTATCCTCCTGATTATCAGGGAGGCATTAATCGGGCTGTTGCTTGGGTTTATCGCCTACCTGATGTTTATGACGATTCAGACTGCGGGCTCTTTTATCGATATTCAGATCGGGTTCGGGATTGCGAACGTCATTGACCCGATGACCGGGGCCTCGGCGCCGATTATCGGCAACTTCAAGTATATGATTGCACTGTTGCTGTTCCTGAGCATGAATGGCCACCACTACCTGCTGGATGCTATCGTATACAGCTATAAATGGGTGCCTATAGATAATGATCTGTTCCTCAAAATGATCGGCGGAAGCTTGTCTGAGTTTCTGATCCGCACCTTTGCACAATCCTTTATGCTGGCCTTCCAAATGTCGGCTCCGCTGGTCGCTGCTCTGTTCCTGACGGATGTAGGCCTGGCCTTCCTGGCCAGAACGGCTCCGCAATATAATGTGTTTGTCATCGGTGTTCCGCTCAAAATCATTATCGGTCTGGCGCTGCTTCTTATACTGATGCCGGGGCTGGCTGCGCTGTTCCAGAATCTCTTCGAGATTATGTTCGAGTCCATGCACAATCTGCTTGGCCTCATTGGGAAGAGTCCTTAGGCTACGGTAAGGAGAGATTGTCTTGGCAAAACAGGCAAGATACAAACTGAACCTTCAGCTGTTCGGGGGAGATAAGACAGAGAAGGCCACTCCGAAGAAACGGCAGGATGCCCGCAAGAAGGGGCAGGTTGCCAAAAGTGCTGAAATGTCAGGTGCAGTGGTCCTCTTCTCGGCGCTGCTGTCACTGAGCGTCTTCGGCGGCTTCATGAAAGAACGGTTTATCAAGCTGTATACAGATGTGTTCCAGAACCGGATGATGCTTGAGGTAACACCAGAGAATATCTCGGCGCTGTTCAACCAGTACGGGCTGCAGATCCTCATTCTGCTCGCTCCGCTGCTGGGCATCACCTTCCTGCTGGCGCTTGTGTCCAACTTCGCACAGGTAGGCTTTATGGCTTCAGGCGAAGGAATTACGCCTAAGTTCAGCAAGATCAACCCCATCAAAGGCTTCAAAAATATTTTTTCCATGCGTTCCGTAGTAGAGTTCCTCAAATCTGTCTTCAAGCTCATCCTGATTGCCTATCTGGTCTACAGTACGCTTTGGGGACAGAAGGAGAGCTTTGCACGCCTCTCGCATGTCGATGCGGAAGGGACATACAGCTTCGTTGCGAAGCTGACCATGAGCCTGGGCATCAAGATTGCAGCGGCTCTTTTTATAATGGCTGTACTGGACTATATCTATCAGAAATACGAGCATGAGAAGAGTCTCAAGATGTCCAAGCAGGACATTAAGGATGAGTACAAAAAGATGGAGGGCGACCCCATCATCAAAGGCAAGATCAGGGAACGTCAGCGCAGAATGGCGATGCAGCGGATGATGCAGGAGGTCCCCAAGGCCGATGTTATCATCACGAACCCGACCCACTTTGCAGTCGCCCTGAAGTATGACGGTTCCACAATGGAGGCTCCTCAGATTATAGCCAAGGGTCAGGATTATGTGGCACTCCGCATCAGGGAACTGGCCAAGGAGCATGGTGTTGTAACGATGGAGAATAAGCCGCTGGCACGGGCATTGTTCCAGAGAGCGGAGATCGGTGATGTAGTGCCGGCCGATCTGTTCCAGGCAGTTGCCGAAGTGCTGGCCTATGTATACAAGCTTAAAGGCAAGAGGAGATAAGCCGGGGGAGGTTAAGGACATTGAAAGCTAAAGATCTAACAGTTCTACTGGGCATTATCGGTATCGTGCTGATGATGATTCTGCCCATCCCTGTCTGGCTTTTGGATGTACTGTTAATTGTCAATATCTCGATAGCCCTGACCATTATATTGGTCGCTATGAATACCAGAGATCCGCTGCAGTTCTCAATATTTCCTTCACTGCTCCTGATCACAACGCTGTTCCGCTTAGCGCTGAACCTGTCAACAACCAAGCTGATTCTGGCTGATGGCCATGCCGGGGAGGTCGTAGCGACCTTCGGAAGCTGGATTGCCAGGGGACAGATCGCGATCGGGTTCATTGTCTTCCTGATCCTGGTTGTGGTTCAGTTCATTGTTATCACCAAGGGTTCTGAGCGCGTGGCCGAGGTAGGCGCCCGCTTCACACTGGATGCGATGCCCGGTAAGCAGATGAGTATTGATGCGGATCTGAATGCGGGGATGATCAATGAGCAGCAGGCACGGGAACGCCGCCGTAATGTCGAACGCGAGGCGGATTTCTTCGGAGCCATGGATGGTGCGAGTAAGTTCGTCAAAGGTGACGCCATTGCCAGTATCATCATCCTCATTATCAACCTGATCGGCGGCTTCATTATCGGTATGACCGTTCACGGTATGTCGTTCCAGACAGCACTCTCAACCTACTCTGTACTGACCATCGGTGACGGTCTGGTCAGCCAGATTCCGGCCCTGCTGATCTCCACGGCTTCCGGTCTGATCGTTACCCGGGCGGCTTCGGAAGGCAATCTGGCCGAGGATCTGACCGGACAATTGCTGTCTTATCCGAAGCTTTTATACATAGTGGCTGCGACTATTGCGTTTCTGGGTTTCTTCACCCCGATTACGATTATGTCCACGCTTCCTTTGGCAGGGCTGATGGCTTACGCGGCTTACAGTATGGGGCAGAAGGCCAGCAGGCAGCAGATTGCTGATGAACAACTGGTCGAGGAGAAGCAGATCGAAGAGGTGCGAAGTCCCGAAAGTGTCATCAATCTGCTTACGGTGGATCCGATCGAATTCGAATTTGGTTATGGTCTGATTCCTTTGGCGGATACGGGACAGGGCGGCGATCTGCTCGATCGCATCATCATGATTCGACGGCAATGTGCGCTGGAGATGGGTCTTGTCGTGCCGGTTATTCGCATACGCGACAATATTCAACTAAAACCGAATGAATATGTCATCAAAATTAAAGGAAATAACGTTGGCGGCGGTGAATTATTACTTAATCACTATCTCGCCATGAGCCCCGGTTATGATGATGAGTCGATTAGCGGGATTGAGACTATTGAACCATCCTTTGGGCTGCCTGCCCTATGGATTGATGAGTCGGTGAAGGAGCGGGCTGAATTATCCGGTTATACCGTGGTTGACCCGCCTTCCGTTGTAGCGACACATCTGACCGAGCTGATCAAACGGTATGGACACGAATTGCTGGGCCGTCAGGAGACGAAGCAACTGGTCGACAACCTCAGGGAGAATTACCCTGTGCTGGTGGACGAGCTGATCCCTTCCATTCTTGCTGTCGGGGATATTCAGAAGGTGCTGGGCAAGCTGCTGCGGGAGAAAATATCCATCCGCGATCTGGTCACTATCTTCGAGACGCTTGCCGATTACGGCACGTATACCAAGGACCCTGACATTCTGACTGAATATGTGCGGCAATCCCTCTCCAGACAGATTACCCAGCAGTTCTCTCAGACGGGGGAGACCCTGCGTGTTATTACTGTAGGCCCCGGACTTGAGAAAAAAATTTCCGAGAGCGTGCAGCAGACGGAGCAGGGCAGCTACTTGGCGCTTGATCCGGTATCTACCCAAACCGTCTATCAGCGGCTTACGGAGCAGATCAACCGTCTCCTGCAATCCGGCCAGCAGCCGATTGTACTAACCTCTCCAACGATTCGCATGTATCTGCGCCAGGTGATTGAGCGAACCATGCAGGATATCCCGGTGCTCTCCTACAGCGAGCTGGAGCCAAACATTGAAATTCAAAGCGTCGGGGTGGTGAACTTATGAGAGTGAAGCGTTATGTGGTCGATACGATGCCTGACGCCATGCATTCGATCCGCAGCGAGCTTGGAAGCGATGCCGTTATTTTAAGCACCAAAGAAATAAAGGTTGGCGGATTCATGGGCATGTTCTCTAAAAAGAAGATTGAGGTTGTGGCTGCTGTGGAGAACGGTGCAAAGGCAGCCGCGCAGGAGAAGGTTCCTGCACCGCCAATGAATGTACCGCGAAATGCAGTGCCAGAGGCCTATCAAAAGGCTGCCTCAGCCGCTGCTCCTCCTCTCCCGCCGCCTGTGACGGTAAGAGATGCGGCAGCAGCCAAGTCGTTTGCCGAGATTGCCGCAGCGCTGGCTGATCCGCTGGAGCAGGGCGGAGGTGTCGCTGTGATGCCGCCTTTAGTCAAGACGGAGCCGCCGGATATCCGCACTGAGGATATTGCAGCAGACCAGCCGTCTGTACCGCAGCCGGAGGAGAACCGGAAGAAACTTGCTGCCATCTATGAATCGCTTGCTGCAGAACAGCCTGAACCTGATACTGCCGCTGCAACTGAGAGTGATGTCCTGCGGGAGATCCGGGATATGAAGCAATGGATGGAACGTATCGCACGTTATTCCTCAGGGGCAGCCGAGCTGCCTGATGCGCTGGAATCCTTACGCAGCCGCCTGATTGACCAGGAGACTGACGCTGTTCTCGTGGAGGAATGGATCGGACATGTTCTGGAGCGTTACCGTCAGGAAGGAAGCAGCTGGGGGCCGGAACAATTCGAGGTTGTGCTCAGAGAGCAGATTGATGAATTTCTGTCAGGACGCATTGCCGGCGGTATTGCCCCGGATACCCGGATTGTATATATTGCCGGGCCGACTGGGGTCGGCAAGACGACAACGATTGCCAAGCTGGCAGCGGAGCAGCTGTTCAAGCAGGGCCGCAAGGTTGGCCTGATTACCTCGGATACTTACCGGATATCTGCCGTTGAACAGCTCAGAACCTACGCTTCCATTCTCAACATGCCGCTGGAGGTTGTCCAGTCGCCGGGAGACCTGCAGCGGGCGATGTTCCGGCTGGAGAGCTGTGATCTGGTGCTAATGGATACCGCCGGACGGAATTACCGCAATGAAATGCTGGTGGCTGAACTGCAGAGCCTGCTGGCCAAGGAGCTTAAGAGCGAGACCTTGCTGGTGCTGAGCCTCACCTCGAAGAGCCGTGATATGAAAAAAATCGCGGAGCACTTCGGCAGATACCAGCTGGATAAGGTTGTATTCACGAAGCTGGATGAAACGGGGAGCTACGGCCCGCTGTTCAATGTCCTGAATGATTATCCGCTGAAGCTCTCTTATATTACCAACGGACAGAATGTTCCTGATGATCTTCTTATGGCCACAGGGGAACAGATTGGCGGCATGCTGCTGGGAACAGGGGGCGGGTGATGGACCAGGCGCAGGCATTAAGACGGCTGGTCTCCAGCCAGGATACAAGGCAGGCTCCCGGAAGCGGTGCCTCCGCCCGGATCATCACGGTATGCAGCGGGAAGGGGGGAGTCGGAAAGTCGAATTTCACCCTTAACTTCGCGCTTGCACTGAAGGCCATGGGACGCAGAGTTCTTCTGTTCGATGCCGATATCGGCATGGCCAATATTGATGTCCTTATGGGTGTCTCCTCCAGATACAATCTGTACCACCTGCTCAAGCGGGAAGCGGATATCGGACAGATCATCCAGCTCGGACCGGAGGCACTGCCCTTCATTGCAGGGGGCTCCGGGATGGACGAGCTGTTCACACTCTCGGAGTCGGATCTGAATTACTTTACCACACAGATTGCCAGCATTGCCGATACCATGGATTTCATCCTGTTCGACACAGGGGCGGGGCTGTCCAAGGAAACGATGAAATTCATCACTTCTGCCGATGACTGCTTGGTGGTGACCACGCCTGAGCCTACCGCAATTACAGATGCATATGCGCTGATGAAGGTTGTTCATAATTCGCATCCTGAGGTTTCGTTCAGGCTGATTGTCAATCAGGCAGGGGATGAACGGGAGGCACGCGCCACCAGTGACAAAATCCGGATGGCGGCCAGCCGGTTTCTGCAGCTTGAGCTTCCCTTTCTCGGTTACATCAGCAGTGATCCGCATGTAGTACAGGCCGTTAAGAAACAAATTCCATTCTCAGTGGCTTTTCCGAACAGTATTGCAGCCAGGGATGTGCAGAGGCTTGCGCAGAGCTATCTGGCTGTGGATTCAGTAGAAACCGCTAAAGTTCAAGGCATCAAGGGATTCATCAGCAAGTGGTTGAAACGAAACAGATAATTGTTCTGAATTTGAGGGACAGAGGTGGAAAAGCTATGAGGCCATATAAAGTTCTGGTTGTTGATGATTCTGCATTTATGCGCAAGATTATTTCCGATTTAATAGAGAATGATGCCGACTTTCAAGTCACAGCGACAGCTGCCAACGGACGCGAGGCGATTGAGAAGGTTAACGAGCTTCGTCCGGATCTCGTAACCATGGATGTGGAGATGCCTGAGATGAATGGCCTGGAGGCGCTCAAAAGTATCATGGCCCAGCGTCCGCTCCCGGTGATTATGCTGTCCGGCATCAATGAAGAGGGTATGAAGGAGACGATTCTGGCCTTGGAGTGGGGGGCTTTCGATTTCATCCGAAAGCCGTCCATTTCAAACTCCCAGGATATCATCGCTGTCGGAGAGTCCCTCCGGGAGCAAATGAAGGAAGCGATGCTGGCGCGCGAGCGCCGTGAAGCCCGCGCTTCCGCCGTCAAATCGCCTGAGCCTCCTCCTCCCGCTGCTGAACCGCCTGCTCCGCGGGCTGTTGTGGAACCGGTAAGAAGGAAGCTGGAGCCGTCCAAGAAAGAAGCGGATAAAGCGCCGCTTCAGGGCACGGAGAAGCCAAGGGTCAGGGCGCCGCTTGAACCGCCCGCTGACAAACGGAAGCCGGAGACCGGCACTGAGCCGGCGGCTGCGAAGCGGGTAGCCAAGCCTGCGCCGGCAGTGCCTAAACCGGCTCCCGACAGGTTGAAAGGCCGCTTCCAGGAGGCGCAGGGCGCCGGAAGGGTTGTACAACGTGCGGCTTCTGAAGTTGCTGCAGGCTCGTTCGTTGAACCTCCTGCAGCAACAGGAGGCCAGGCAAGCGGAAGCCGGAGCGTGCGTAAGCTGGTTGCTGTAGGCTGCTCAACCGGAGGTCCGAGAGCGCTGAAGGCATTCCTGGAGAACATCCCCGGTGACTTCCCGGCACCGATTGTCATTGTCCAGCATATGCCGCCTAACTTCACCAAATCGCTGGCCCAGCGTCTGAATACCTTCAGCGCGCTGGAGGTCGCGGAAGCGGAGCACGGTATGATTCTCCGGCAGGGTGCGGCGTATATTGCCCCCGGGGGTTATCACCTGACAGTGGTTCCTGTGCCTGGCGGCCAATACATGATAGAGCTTACTAAGGAAGAGGTCCGTAATGGACATCGTCCTTCTGTAGATACACTGTTTGAATCGGTATTGCAGCTTACCTCGCTGGAACGTCATGCCGTCATTATGACGGGGATGGGCAGCGACGGGGCCCGTATGATGAAAGCACTCTATGATTCGGGGGTGACATCAACCTTTGCGGAGAGTGAAGAAACCTGTGTGGTATACGGAATGCCGAGGTCTGCAGTAGAGTTGAAGTGTGTAAGACACATCCTGCCTTTGCAAGAAATTGCTCCAAGGCTGGTACAAGCCGTTAAATAATGGAATAGCGAACTCGAAGGGGAGGTACCCGCTCATGGACATGAACCAATACTTATCCATGTTTATTGATGAGTCAAATGATCATCTGCAGTCTTTGAACGAGAGCATGATGGGGCTGGAAGCGAATCCGGAGGATCTGAGTATTGTTCAGGTGATTTTCCGCTCCGCCCATACTTTGAAAGGTATGGCGGCTACAATGGGGTTTGAAGATTTGGCTTCGCTTACGCACCAAATGGAGAATGTGCTCGATCTGGTGCGCAATAACAAACTGCGGATGCAGGACTTCATTTTTGATACCCTGTTCAAAAGTATTGACGCTCTGGAATCCATGGTGGAGGATATCACCGGCGGGGGAGCGGGCAAGGCTGATGTAACAGAGATTGTCTCTTCCCTGCAGGCCATCGTACGCGGAGAGGTTCCTTCTGCCGGCAATGCTTCTGCTGAAGTTACTGCTGCTGCGTCCGGCAATGCCAGCGCGGCCCAGGTGTTCCTGGATGAGTTCCAGTACTCAGTGCTGGAGCAATCCCTTCAGGAAGGCCATCAGGTGTTGTATGTGGATGTGGCGATCCGCAAGGACTGTCAGCTCAAGGCTGTACGTGCCTACATGGTCTTCGACCTTCTGGAGCGTTCAGGAGAAGTCGTGAAATCCTTCCCTTCGGTTCAGGACATAGAGCAGGAGAAATTCGATTACGGATTCTCCCTCTACTACATAACCCAAAAGGATGCCAGCGAGATTCAGAAGATGATTCTGAATCTGTCAGAGATCGAAGCGGTTACCGCTGTGGCGCTTGATCAGGAGTCACTTCGCCAAATGGGGCAAGACACTGCAGCAGCTACAGCCGAAGCGCCCGCTCCGGCTCCGGTGCAGGAAGCTGCTCCCGTTGCTGCCGGTAATGCTTCCCCTGCGGCTTCTCTGCATTCCAAGGAAGAGAACGGCAAAGCAGCCCCGGCCCGGGTAGGAGGGTCGCCGTCACCTTCCCGGACCATCCGTGTGGATATTGAGCGGCTGGATGTGCTGATGAATCTGTTCAGCGAGCTGCTTATTGACCGTGTCCGGCTGGAGCAGCTGGCCTCCGAGGTCCAGAACGGGGATCTTACAGAAACGGTCGAGCATATGGGCCGGGTGAGCGGAGATTTGCAAAATATCGTTATGAAGCTCCGCATGGTTCCGGTAGACACCGTATTTAACCGGTTCCCGCGGATGATCCGCGATCTGGCGAAATCGCTGGACAAGAAGGTGGATTTAATCATCACTGGAGCAGATACAGAGCTTGACCGTACCGTGATTGATGAGATTGGCGATCCGCTGGTCCATCTGCTGCGCAATGCGGTTGACCACGGGATTGAATCTATTGCAGACCGGATTGCGGCTGGAAAGCCGGAGACCGGGACCGTCCAGCTCCGGGCCTTCCATAGCGGCAATCATGTGTTCATCGAGATTGAAGAGGATGGCAAGGGCATCTATCCGAAGAATGTCTTAGCCTCTGCTGTCAAAAAGGGTGTGATTACCCAAGAGCAGGCGGGCACGATGACAGATGACGAAGCGTACCAGCTGCTCTTCGCGCCTGGATTCAGTACAGCTGAGGTCATCTCTGACGTATCGGGCCGGGGTGTGGGTCTCGATGTGGTCAAATCCAAAATCTCTTCCCTGGGCGGTAACGTCACCATCTACTCTACACCAGGCAAGGGCACGAATTTCTCCGTTCAGCTTCCGCTGACCCTGTCGATCATTGCAGCGATGCTGGTTCGGCTTGGCTCAGAGAAATATGCTATTCCGCTCTCTTCTATCGTGGAGACTGGAATTGTGAAGCAATCCCAGATCCGCACCATTCACGGCAACCGGATGCTGGAGTTCCGGGGCAGCCATATTCCGCTGGTCTCCCTGAGCAAGATCTTCTCCATTCCGGACTATGATGAAAGCACGGAAGAGGAGACGGAAATCGTGGTTGTCCGCAAGGGAGAACGGCTGGTTGCCTTGGCTGTGCAGGACTTCATTGGCCAGAACGAAATTGTAATCAAGAACCTCGGCAAGTATCTCCCAGAGGTGCAGGGAATTTCCGGAGCCACGATTCTTGGAGACGGACAGGTAGCGCTTATTATCGATCCGAATGCTTTTATCAAATAATCAGGTTAGAACAGGGAGGGTCATTCCATGGCTGAAGATATCAAAGTAATTGTATTCAAGCTTGGCACTGAAGAATACGGCATTGAAGTAGAGAAGGTCCAGACGATTGAACGTATGATGCCGATTACCCGCGTACCGAAGACCTATTCCTTTATCAAAGGTGTGATCAATCTGCGCGGTGTCGTGATTCCGGTTATCGATCTGCGCGGACGGTTCGGCATCGAGGAAGCGGAGCACACCGACCAGACCCGGATCATCATCGTCAATGTGAATGAGATGGAAGTGGGCTTCATTGTTGATTCAGCCAACGATGTCATTGATCTGAACCGTGACATTATTGATGTACCGCCGGATGTCGTGGGCGGAATCAAGGCGAAGTATCTGGACGGGGTGGCCAAAATTGGTGATGACCGCCTGCTGATTATGCTTAACCTGTCTGAAGTGCTGAACAAGAGTGAAATCGTGCAGCTGGAAAGCCTGGAGGGCTAGCCTATGGAGCTATTCAAGAACTTCAAAGACTTCAAAATGGATGTGCTTAAGGAAGTCGGAAATATCGGGGCCGGCAATGCTGCCACCGCCTTATCTCAATTGCTTAATAAGCCGATTGATATGGCGGTTCCGAAGGTACAGCTGCTTAGCTTCGAGGAGATCACTGATAAGGTGGGCGGAGCGGAGGAACTGGTATATGCGGTATTCCTGCGTGTGGAAGGTGAAGCCCCGGGCAACCTGTTCTTCATTCTTACCCCGGAGGCGGCAAGCAACCTGCTCAGCCGGATTGCCGGTATTGAAGTCTCCGGCGGCGATGAGCTGAGTGAGATGGAGTTATCCGCACTAAGCGAGATCGGCAATATTCTGGCCGGCTCTTATCTCTCTTCCCTGGCGGACTTCACCTCCCTGACCATGTATCCGACAGTGCCGGCGCTTGCAATGGATATGGCCGGAGCCATTCTTGGCTACGGGCTGCTGCAGTTCGGTCAGATGGGCGATGATGCGCTGCTGATCGATACGACTTTTTTAGAAGGCCAAAATGAAATTGAAGGACAATTCTTCCTTATTCCCGATCCGGAATCGTTCCCCAAAATATTCAAGGCTTTAGGAGTACCGTTCGACAATGATTGAAGAGCAGAGCATCATTAAAGTGGGTATGGCGGATCTGAACGTAGGCAGCCAGGACAGCCTTATTCGTACGACCGGTCTTGGCTCCTGCGTAGGTCTGACTCTGTTTGATCCCGGTAAAAAGCTGGCGGGGATGGCTCATGTCATGCTGCCCTCTTCAGAGATTGCCAGGGAGGGACAGCTGAATATCGCCAAGTTCGCAGATACTGCTGTGCCTGAGCTATTGGCCCGCCTTCTGGGGCTGGGGGCGGTTAGAAGCCGGATTGTGGCCAAAATGGCCGGAGGCTCGCAGATGTTTGCTTTTGCCGGAGGGAGTGACACCATGAGGATCGGGCCTCGGAATGTGGAATCCTGCAAGCTTGCTCTTGAGAGCCTTCATATTCCGCTTATCGCGGAGGACACGGGCGGCAATTATGGGCGCACGATAGAAATCTCCTGCAATACCGGAGTGATTTTTATCCGCAGCGTTCAAAAAGGCCCGAAGGAAATTTAGCCATGAGCAGGAAACTATTGCTGAATATTGTGGCCGGACTGATCGGATTTGTACTAACCTTCCTTGCGAACAACGGACAGAACCTGCTGGGTACCAGCCTGATCCGGGGCATGTACGGATTTATTATCTGGTTTGTGCTTGCTTTCTTCCTGAGATGGGTATTGGGTTTTATTATCGGAAAAGAAGCCTCAGACCCGGAAGCCGGTTTGTTCGATAACGGAGAGTCTCTTGGCGGGAAGCTTGATATTAGTACACCTGAAGAGGATCAGGAGCTCAAAGACTTGTTAACCCCAAAACGGGAGGCGGTCAGTGAAGAGCCCGGGGGGTTCACGCCTTTGCAGCCTCCGAAGCTAGTCTCTATGAAAGATCCTGAAGAATTGGCCAAGGCCGTTCGTCACCTGAAAGAAGAATAAGCGAGTACTGCGGCGAAAGTCCGTCATCTTGCGCCGCATGTTTGCCCGCTGACTAAACTTTGGGAAGGGTGAAAGCCGTTGAACGAGCGTAAAGCAGCTCAGTCGGAAACAGACCTGCTTTGGGAGCAGTGGAAAGAGCACGGCGATTCTGAAGCTAAAAAAAAGCTGATTGAGAGTTATCTCCATATTGTTGATTACGTGTCCAGCCGTCTGGCAGTAGGGCTGCCCAAAAACGTCTCCAAGGACGATTTGGCCAGCAACGGTGTCATGGGACTCATTGATGCGATCGAAAAATTCGACTACAAGCGGGGGCTTCAATTCCAGACCTATGCTTCGTGGCGGGTTCGGGGAGCAATCCTTGATTCTCTGCGGCAAAGTGACTGGGTTCCCAGATCCGTACGCGAAAAAGCGAAAAAAATCGAGGATGCCTACCAGCAGCTGGAGCAGAAGTATTTGAGATCGGTAAGTGACGATGAAATGAGCAAGTATCTGAATATTTCGGAAACGGAGTTTCAGACGATGCTGCAGGATGTCGCAGTAATGTCGCTCTGTTCATTGGAAGATCCTATACGTGAAGAAGAATCAGAGACACGAATGTCCATATTGGTAGATGACAAGGCCAAGAATCCGGACCGTAAAGTGAATGAGTTCTACCTGCGGGATACGCTAACCAAAGGCATCGAGAAACTAACAGTGAAAGAACGGACCGTCGTGTCCCTTTTATATTATGAGGATTTATCTTTAAGCGAGATTGCGGAAGTGATGTCACTGTCTCCTTCGCGAATCTCCCAGCTTCATTCCAAAGCTATTTTGCGGCTAAGAGGAACACTTGAGAAGAACCGGGACCTTCTGATGCAAAATGATTAACCGGGTGACGGTGACAAGGGGGAGCAGAAATTGATCGGTCAATATGTATTGAGCCAATACCTGAGCATTACTTTTTCGGAGGATAAGGGGATTGCTTACCTTCAGTTCACCAAGAAGGATGAGAATTTCACCTGTTCGGTCGAGGACCTTGAGAGCTTCCTGTCCAGTCACAATATTCGTTTCGGTATCCAGCATGATATTGTACAGCGGATTAGCAGCAACCCGGAAGAATACTTCTGGAACCGGGTGCCGATCGCGATAGGACAGCCTGCTGTCAACGGTAAGGATGGCCGTATTCTGCTGACCGTTGATATGGAGGAGGACCGCAAGCCTCTGGAGAAAGAGGATGGCAAGGTGGATTACAAAGAGCTGGTCCGGCTGCATAACGTAAGAAAGGGCCAGCTTATTGCCAAGGTTATTCCGGCAGAGAACGGTGTGAGCGGCAAAACGGTAACCGGGGAGGAGCTTCCGTTCCGGGCAGGGAAGGAGGCTCATTTCAAGGTAGGCAAGAATGTGGTGGTGGATCAGGAAGAGACCTCCATGTATTCGGCGATTGACGGATTGGTCACGCTGACAGACAAGGGCAAGATCAATGTATTTCCGGTGTATGAAATCAATGGGGATGTGGATTACAGCACGGGCAATATTGATTTCGTGGGCACTGTGGTCATCCGCGGCAATGTGCTTACCGGCTTCACCGTCAAATCCGCAGGAGATATCCGGGTGGTCGGCGGGGTAGAAGGGGCCGAGCTGATATCGGGCGGGTCCATCGAGATTACGGGCGGCATCATCGGATATAATAAAGGGCTCGTTCATGCCGGTAAAAATGTTAAGGTCTCGTTCATCCAGGATGGCAATGTTGTGGCCGGGGAGGATGTTATAGTCTCACAAAGCATCATGCATTCCAGCATCCGGGCAGGCCGCGACGTGTTGTGCAACGGTGCCAAAGGCTTAATTGTTGGCGGTATTGTGCAGGCGGGTGAACACGTGATTGCCCGCACCATCGGCAATACCATGTCTACAGCTACAGCGATTGAAGTGGGCGTTGTTCCCGAGCTGAGAAATGAGATCAACGAACTGCGCCAGGAGCTTCGTCAGCTTCTTGAGAATGAGGACAAGACCAATAAGGCGCTGTATCTGCTTAATCAGCTGGCGAACAATGGCCAGCTATCGCCCGATAAGGTGGCGCTTCGCGTCAAGCTTAATGCAACCAAGCAATCCCATATGCGTGATGAAAAGAGAATTAAAGAGCGTGTGCTGGAGATCGAGCGCATGCTGGAGGACACCGGCAGAGCTAAGGTTGATGTCGTCAAGACGATCTATGGAGGCTCTAAGATCGTAATCGGCAGATATACCAGGTTCGTCAAGGACCCGACGGAGCGGGTATCCTTCATTTACAGTGAAGGGGATATATCCATAATACCGTATGTATAATCAGGCAGGCAGCTGAGGCGGCCTGCTATTCCTTGATTCTGTAACCAATGAGTGGAAAAGAGGGATCTTATGAGTCTGAAACCGGTGGAACTGCAAATTGCTTTGCCCCGTACCCATGATGCGGGCAAAGTTCAGAACAACCTTCAGCAGCGTCCTGCACTCGACCAGCAGCAATTGGCAGGCCAGAATGTCAAGCAGACCCAGGAGATTGCGCAGCGCAGCAGCGAGGTGGACGAGTCCGCAGAATCCGCGCTGCGGGACGGCGGAAAGGGGAACGGCTCCGGGAGTCAGCCTCACACACGTAAGCAGGGCAATCAGGAGAACACCCATGATGCCGAACACCCTTATAAAGGGCACCGTATAGATTTCAGTCTCTGATTGGGACAGAATAACCGCAAATGCAGTTAAGGCATCCTATGAATTAAACGCAGAAGGAGATTACACACTTGGAACCATGGGTATACATCGTGCTGGTAGGCGCAGTTGCTATTGTTTATGCCCTGCGGCTGCCGGCCAGGACGGGTAAGGAAGACTCGGAGAAGAAGAGCCTGAAGGAGACGGAGGCGGCTCTGGAGCTCTACATGGCCGATATCGAGCATGAGAACTCCGAGCTGCTGAAGCTGGTGGGCAGTATTAAGACACAGTCACAGAGCAATAAGGCGGCCCTGCAGGAAGAGATCGGTGGACTGCGGGAGCAGGTGGGCGAGCTGCAGAAGAGCCTGCTGCTGATGGATGCGCGGCTGACCGCAGAAGAGAAGGGACTGCTTCAGCTGGCAGCCACCTTCTCGCGGGAAGCTTCGTCCGGCCACGCGGAGAAGCCCCAGGGCAGGGAACAGGCTGCCGAGGCAGTACCTCCTGTTAAGCCAAGACCCGTCAGCTCCATTAAGCTGCGGTATCCCCGGCTGTTCGAGCTGCATGAGCAAGGGAAATCAATCGATTCTATCGCCAAGACCGCCGGTCTGCAGCGGGGTGAGGTGCAACTGATCCTGCAGCTTGCCCAGCAGGAGGAATCCGTATGATGAAGAACCGATTCTTTATGCTGGGACTAGGGGTCGGGCTGATAGCCGGCGCGCTGCTGCTGCAGCTGATGATAGCCGGACGGACGGCGCCTCTGACCAAAGAAGAGCTGATCCGGCAAGCGGCTAGCCTGAACCTGAATGTTGTAGATCCGGCAGAAGCTGCTGGAACAGCAACGCCGTCCCCGGAGGAAGCGGCCAAGACCCAGGCTTCCGGGGCGCCAGCAGCAACACCGGCATCTACGCCTGCTGTCCCGCCCAAGCCGGCTGCAGTGCCAAGCGCCGCAACGACTCCGGGCAAGCCTTCAGCTCCTGCACAGCCGCAGAGCACCGCAGCACCTGTTACCAAGGCTCCGGCTACGCCTGAAGCGCCTGTGGCTGCGGTTGACGGGGTAATATCTCTTAAGATTCCCACTGGAATTACTCTCGCCCAGACGGCAGATTTACTTGCGGAAGCCGGGGTTATTGAGGATAAGAATAAGTTCCTCCAGACGGCAAACAGCCGTAAGGTGAATACTATCATTCAATACGGCAGCTACAGCTTCACCAAGGGAGAGAGCATCAACTCCATTATTGACAAGCTGATTACCGTAAAAAAGTAATCGTTGCATAGGCTGTTTTATTATGATATATTAATTGACGGTGTTAAAACACACGCCGGTTGATTTCGACAAGGGGTGCTTTCTTCTGAAGAAAGTCTTGCTGAAAGATGACGCGCGGCGGAGGAGACACACAATAAACCAAACTTAGGAGGTGTGTGAAGATGGCAGTAATCTCCATGAAGCAGCTTCTCGAAGCTGGGGTACACTTCGGTCACCAGACTCGTCGTTGGAACCCAAAGATGGATCGTTATATCTTCACTGAAAGAAACGGAATTTACATTATTGACTTGCAAAAGACAGTCAAAAAGGTAGAGGAAGCTTACAACTTTGTAAAGAGCGTCGCTGGCGACAACGGCACAATCCTATTCGTAGGAACAAAGAAGCAGGCACAGGATTCCGTAAAAGAAGAAGCTGAACGTTCGGGTATGTTCTTCATTAACCAGCGTTGGCTCGGTGGTACCCTGACTAACTTCCAGACTATTCAGAAGCGTATTGACCGCCTGAAGAAATTGGAAGCTTGGGAAGAAGACGGTACCTTTGCAGTATTGCCTAAGAAAGAAGTTATCCTTCTCCGCAAAGAGAAAGATCGTCTTGAGAAATTCCTGGGCGGTATCAAGAACATGAAAGGTCTTCCAAGCGCGCTGTTCATCATTGACCCGCGTAAAGAGCGCATTGCTGTAGCAGAAGCTCGCAAATTGGGTATTCCTATCGTAGCTATCGTTGATACTAACTGCGATCCGGATGAAATTGACTACGTAATTCCAGGCAATGACGACGCTATCCGCGCCGTGAAGCTCTTGACTGGTAAGATGGCTGATGCCGTTGTTGAAGCTCATCAGGGCGAAGACACAACTACAGCTTAAGTAGTAACCGGAACATAAAACATAAACTTAAATGAAAAAGGGTGGTTGGCAGGTGGATAACCTCTCACTGCCCTTTTTTTAAAATGCATGCGAGTATCACTTTATGCCTGCGTATGACAACGACTATGATCCTGGAGGGAATAACAATGGCAGTAGATGCAAAAGCAGTGAAGGAACTTCGTGAAAGAACCGGGGCAGGAATGCTCGATTGTAAGAAAGCTTTGGAAGAAGCAAACAACGATATCACCAAAGCAGCAGAATTGCTTCGTGAAAAAGGTCTGTCCGCAGCAGCCAACAAAGCAGGACGTATTGCTACTGAAGGTACTGTAGAATCCTATATCCACGCTGGCGGCCGTATTGGCGTTCTGGTAGAAATTAACTGCGAAACTGACTTTGTAGGCAAAACCGATTCCTTCAGAGAATTCGCACGTGACATCGCTATGCAAATCGCAGCAGCGAACCCGCTGTATGTCCGCCGTGAAGAAGTACCTTCTGCAGACGTAGAGAAGGAAAAAGAAATTCTTAAGGCACAAGCGCTGAACGAAGGCAAGCCTGAGAAGATCGTTGAAAAAATGGTGGAAGGCCGCATCAGCAAGTTCTATGAAGAATACTGCCTGATGGAGCAATCCTTCGTTAAAGACCCGGACAAGACAATTTCCCAGCTGCTGAATGAAAAAATCAGCACGATCGGCGAGAACATCACAATCCGCCGCTTTGTTCGTTTCGAACTGGGTGAAGGTCTTGAGAAGAAAGTCGACAACTTCGTAGAAGAAGTTATGGCACAAGTAAAACAATAATAACTGCATGACATTGAATAAGAACTGAATACAGGCAAGCATCAAAAGAGCGGAACACATACAAGTAGTGTTCCGTCTTTTGTAGAAAGTGAGGGTATATAATTGGAACAACCGGTATTTAAGAGAGTAGTCCTTAAGGTAAGCGGTGAATCGCTCGCCGGACAGAATGGCTATGGCATCGATGCCGATACGATCATCTCTATTGCAGAGCAGGTCAAGGAAGTCGTGGAGCTTGGAGTTCAGGTTGCGATTGTATGCGGCGGTGGCAACATCTGGCGCGGAATCGCCGGAAGTGCAAGCGGTATTGACCGGGCAACAGCCGATTATATGGGAATGCTGGCAACAGTGATGAACTCGCTGGCATTGCAGGACGCTCTGGAGCAGATCGATGTCCCTACCCGGGTTCAGACCTCTATTGCCATGCAGCAGATTGCTGAGCCTTATATCCGCCGCCGGGCGATCCGGCATCTGGAGAAGGGCCGCGTAGTTATTTTTGCCGCAGGGACAGGGAATCCGTTCTTCTCGACAGATACTACGGCAGCGCTTAGAGCAGCCGAGATTGAAGCCGAGGTTATCCTCATGGCCAAGAATAAGGTAGACGGCGTCTACTCAGCAGATCCGTTCAAGGACAGCACAGCCGTGAAATATGAGCAGCTTACTTACATGGATATTCTGAACAAAAACCTGGGGGTTATGGATTCTACCGCTTCCTCACTCTGCATGGATAATAATATACCGCTCATTGTGTTTGCTATTACAGAGCAAGGCAATATTAAACGCGTCGTTCTCGGCGAAAAGATCGGGACGATCGTTAAAGGGAGTGTAAATTAAATGCCACAATCGGTTAAGAAGAATGCCGAAGAGCGTATGGAAAAAGCGATTCTCTCGCTGAAACGCGACTTGGCAACACTGCGGGCGGGACGCGCTTCGACGTCGCTGCTGGATCGCATCCAGGTTGAATATTACGGTGCTCCAACTCCTATTAATCAGCTGGCCAACATCAGCACACCGGATTCCCGGACCCTGCTGATCCAGCCGTGGGACAAAACTTCAATGTCAGACATCGAAAAGGCGATTATGAAATCCGACATTGGGATTACTCCAGCCAATGACGGTACAATCATCCGCCTGTCGATTCCTCCGCTTACCGAAGAACGCCGCACTGAGCTGGTGAAATTCACCAAGAAGTTCGGTGAAGAAGCGAAGGTAGCGATCCGCAATATCCGCCGCGATGCCAATGATGACATCAAGAAGATGGAGAAGAACGGCATTTCAGAAGATGAATCACATGGACATCAGGAAGATATCCAGAAATCAACGGATAAGTTCATAGCTGAAGTCGACAAAGTGCTCTTGTCCAAAGAAAAAGAGATTATGGAAGTATAACGAAATTCATGAGACTTCAGGCCCCTCCGTTAATGGTGGGGTTTGTCTCTTTCTGATAAGAGCTTGGAGGAAACGGAAATGATCAAACGGATTCAAGAATGGCTGAGCCGTAAAGACAGGCAGGAGCCAGTCGAGATTTCACCGGATAATATTCCCCGGCACGTAGCGATAATTATGGATGGCAACGGGCGCTGGGCGAAGCGGCGCGGTATGCCCCGGGTTGTGGGCCATCAGAACGGGATGAAGGCAGTCAAACGTGCTACGATTGCAGCGAATGACCTCGGAGTAGAATTTTTGACTCTGTACGCTTTCTCTACGGAGAACTGGACCCGGCCTAAGGATGAAGTGGATTTCCTGATGCGCCTCCCCGTAGAATTCCTGGCGATTGAACTGGATGAACTCATTGAGAAGAATGTACAGGTGCGCGTAATGGGCAACACGGAGGCTTTGCCTTCCCATACCCGCAAGGCGATGGAAGAAGCGGTCGCCCGCACACTAAGCAATACCGGACTTATACTTAATTTTGCTCTGAACTACGGCGGGCGTAAGGAAATTGAGGACTGTATGCGCGCTCTGGGCAAGGATATCCAGGCAGGAATTCTGTCACCTGAAGAGATCACTTCAGAGCTGATTGACAACAGACTGTCATCCAGCGGTTTACCCGATCCTGACCTGCTCATCCGTACGAGCGGGGAGATGCGGCTCAGTAACTTTATGCTGTGGCAAATCGCCTATAGTGAATTTTGGTTTACGGATGCGTACTGGCCGGAGTTCGACAAGACGCATCTGATGCAGGCTGTGGCTGAATATCAGCGCCGCACACGCCGTTATGGTGGATTGAAGTAGCCTGATGGGAGAGGGATTCTTTGAAGCAGCGATTGATTACCGGAATTGTTGCCGGGGCCTTGTTTTTAGGGTTATGCTATTGGGGTGGCTGGCCGTATCAGCTGATGCTGACTGCGATGGCCCTCATCGGCTATTATGAATTTGTGAAAATGACAGGTACAGCAACCTTCGGGCTGACTGCTGTATTTGGTTATGCCTCTGTAGTAGGCTTTATGATTCCTTGGGATCTCCTGGGAACGAATAAGCTATTCTCCTGGGAACAGGGGATTTGGCTGGTATTGCTGCTGTTCCTGCTGGTCACTGTCTTCAGTAAGAATAAGCTTGATATCAAAATCACCGCGATGATGTTCACTGGCATTGTTTACATAGGAATGGGGTTCTCGTATATGGGAATCGCCCGCGGTGCGGGGGATGGCCATGGCCTCTTCTGGACGATCCTGCTGCTGTGCTGTATATGGGGCAGTGATGCCGGAGCCTATTTTGTCGGCAGAAGCTTCGGGAAGAACAAGCTGTGGCCTGCGATCAGTCCTAACAAGACTATAGAGGGCGCGCTTGGCGGAGTATTGATTTCTGCTGTCATATCGATTGTGTTTGCTATACTGGTTCCTGATCTGCTGACTATCGGACGCGCGCTGCTGATTGGAATTGCCTGCGCTGTGCTGGGTCAGCTTGGAGATCTTGTACAATCTGCCTATAAACGGGTGTACGGTATTAAGGATTCAGGCTCACTCTTGCCGGGTCACGGTGGCATCCTGGACCGCTGCGACAGCTGGATCATCGTATTTCCTTTCGTACATATCGTAATGCTGATGCCTTACTATTAACGACAGGGAGAAGGAAAGCAACTGTGAAAAAAATTAGTATTCTCGGCTCCACGGGTTCCATCGGTACCCAGACGCTGGATGTGGTAGCTATGCATCCGGAAGCTTTTGAAGTCGATGGACTGGCGGCGGGAAGTAATACTTCACTGCTGCTGGAACAGGTCCGCCGTTTCAAGCCTCGCCGTGTATCGGTATCCACGAAGGAGCTTGCAGAGGGGATCAGATCCAGTCTGCCCGCCGGTGTAGAGCTGTACAGCGGAAGTGAAGGTCTGGTGGAGATTGCTGCCGGAGGCGATGCACAGACGGTCGTAACTGCGCTTGTAGGCAGTGTAGGGCTTCAGTCTACGCTGGCGGCGATTGAAGCCGGCAGACATATTGGACTGGCTAATAAGGAGACACTGGTGACCGCCGGACATCTGGTTACAGAGCTGGCTGGACGCAAAGGCGTGAAGCTGCTGCCAGTGGACAGCGAGCATTCGGCGATTTTCCAATGCTTAAATGGGGAGAACCGTGAAGATGTGGCTTCAATTACCATTACTGCCTCGGGTGGCTCGTTCCGTGATTATAAGCGTGAACAGCTTACGAATGTTACCGTAGCGGACGCACTGCGTCACCCCAATTGGAGCATGGGGGCCAAGATTACTATTGACTCGGCAACCATGGTTAACAAAGGCCTGGAGGTTATTGAAGCCCACCATTTGTTCGCCCTTCCGTATGAGCAGATTGATGTGGTGCTGCATCCGGAGAGCATCATTCACTCCTATGTGGAGTTCTGCGACAGCAGCATTATTGCTCAGCTTGGGACTCCTGATATGCGGGTTCCCATTCAATATGCGCTCACCTATCCCGACCGCTGGCCGTCTCCTGCGAAGCGTTTGTCTCTGGCTCAGGTAGCCAGCCTGACCTTCCGGGAGATGGATTATGAGCGCTATCCGGCGCTGAAGATGGCTATTGACTGCGGCATAGCGGGCGGCACATTCACAACAGCCTTCAATGCAGCCAATGAGGTCGCCGTGGCCCGCTTCCTGCGCGGTGAGATTCCCTTCCTGCGGATTGATGAGATTATTGATGAAGTGCTTCAGCGTCATCAGGGTGAAGCGAACCCCGGTCTGGAACAGATTCACAGTAGCGATATAGCTTCCCGGGAGCTTGCGGCTGTCCTGTAAAGGGATAAGAGGCCTTTGGAAACGGTGAATATGGCTGTACCCTGAAAAATAGGTGTGGACTGTTGATTCTCTTGTGCCCTGCCTTGGAATAATGATAAATTAAGAGGACATACTTCGGTCTTACACCTTAAGGGGGAATGTTGCGCTATGGAGATGGTAAGAGTTGTTTTTTTAACGGTGTTTATGTTCTTTGTTCTGGTGACTGTCCATGAATGGGGACATTATTATTTTGCCAAACGCGCCGGAATTCTTGTACGGGAATTTGCGATCGGTTTCGGTCCGAAACTGTTCTCTTATAAACGCGGTGAAACCCAGTTCACGCTCCGCCTGCTGCCCTTCGGGGGATACGCCCGTATGGCCGGCGAAGATCCGGAGATGGTTGAGATCGGCCCCGGGCAGACCATTGCTGTCCGGCTGGGCCAGGATAACAAGGTAAAGAATATTTACCTCGATTCCCTGGATACGCGCAGAAATGTTATACGCGGTGAAGCACAGTTCACGGATCTGGAGAATGAACTGAAGATCCGCCTTGATGTAGATGGTGAAGTGACCACCTATGATGTGAATCCGCAGGCGATGATGATCAAAGGCACCCAGCAGACGCAAATTGCGCCCAAGGACCGCCAGTTCGGCAGCAAAACCGTCGGCCAGCGTGCGATAGCGATCCTGGCCGGACCGGTGATGAACTTCATTCTGGCGTTTGTGCTATTTGCACTTCATCTGCAGATGGCCGGAATCCCGGTGGAGAATCCGACCTATGTGAAGATCGGTGATGTCAGCTTAGGGATGCCTGCGCAGGAAGCAGGTCTTCAGAAGGGCGACATCGTCGTCACTGTGGACGGGCAGGCCATCGGCGGAGATTACCAGAAGATGATCAAGCTGACTTCAGCCTCCAAAGGCAAAGAAATGAACTGGACGCTGAAGCGCGGCGAAGAGACCTTGAATGTGACCATGATTCCCCGTGGAATGGAAGGGGAGCAAGGCGGTAAGGTTGGAATTACGCCGGAGCTTCCTACCCGCAAGGCCGGAGTGGGGGAGACAATTACCAAGTCCGGTACTGCTATGGTCGACACCACCAAGCTGATTTTTATCGGCTTCAAGCAGCTGATCAACAAATTTAATATGGATGATATCTCCGGGCCGGTGGGCACGTTCCAATTGACCGGGCAGATTGCCCAGCAGGGGATTCAGTATTTGACCTATTGGGCGGCTATTCTCAGCCTCTATCTGGGGATCTTCAATCTTCTGCCGATTCCTGCACTGGATGGCAGCCGGCTTGTATTCCTGGGCGTTGAGGCACTGCGCGGCAAGCCGGTGGACCCGAGTAGGGAAGGCATGGTCCACTTTGTAGGCTTTGCCCTGCTGTTCCTGGTGATGATCGCTGTTACGTATAATGATATTTTACGCCTCATAAGCGGCTGACGGATGTCATATCTTTTTTATCCCGTGATGCATTTGATTGGGCTTCATACCTAATGTGCAATCTGAGGGGCGAATAATAGGAGGATTTCTTCACATGGCCAAAGACAAGCAGTTCGTTACAGAGATCACGCCGCAGGGCGAGGATTTCTCACGCTGGTATATCGATGTTATCAAAAAAGCGGACCTGATGGATTATTCGCCGGTCCGCGGCTGTATCGTGTTCAAACCGGACGGCTATGAAATCTGGGAGCATATTCAGGAGGAAATGAACCGCCGCCTGAAGGCGACCGGTCACCGGAATGCCTACTTCCCGCTGTTCATTCCCGAGAGCTTTTTCCAGAAGGAGAAGGAACATGTGGAGGGCTTCAACCCGGAGCTGCCTTGGGTGACTGAGGCCGGAGGCGATGTGCTGGAAGAACGTCTGGCAATCCGTCCTACGTCCGAGACGATGTTCGGCCATATGTATTCCAAGTGGATTCAGTCTTACCGCGACCTTCCGGTGCTGATCAACCAATGGGCCAACGTGGTCCGCTGGGAGAAACGTACCCTGCCGTTTATCCGTACGACGGAATTCCTCTGGCAGGAAGGCCATACCGCGCATGAGAATGAGACGGAAGCACGCGTAGAAACGATGAAGATGCTTGATAACTACCGCGACTTCGTGGAGACCTTTCTGGCTATTCCGGTAGTGACCGGACAGAAGACGCCATCCGAGCGGTTTGCCGGTGCTGTGGATACGTATTCCATTGAAGCGATGATGAAGGATGGACGGGCTGTACAGGCCGCTACCTCCCATTATCTGGGCACCAAGTTCGCGGTTGCTTTTGATATCCAATATCTGAACCGGGAGAATGTACTGGAACATGCACATACCACCTCGTGGGGCTCTACCACGCGTCTGATCGGTTCCCTCATCATGGTGCATGGTGACGACCGCGGACTGGCTCTGCCGCCGAAGGTAGCGCCTACGCAAGTCATTATGATTCCAATCGGACCGCCTAAGACCCGCGAAGCAGTCATCGGACGTACCGACGAACTGTTTGGTGAGCTTAAGAGCGCCGGAATCCGCGTGCGTGTAGATGACCGTGCGGATGTAACCCCGGGCTGGAAGTTCAATGAATATGAAATGCGCGGCGTCCCTGTCCGTCTGGAGCTTGGACCGCGTGATATGGAGAATGGCGTCTGCGTGCTCGTATCCCGGATCAGCGGCGAGAAGAAGGTCATTCAGCAGGAGAACCTGGTTGAAGAAGTGAATGCGATGCTTGCGCAGGTCCACCAGGAAATGTACGAGCGGGCACTGAAATTCCGTGAGGATCATTTCTATTCCGTAGACACTCTTGAGCAGATGAAGGATTCCATGGAGGAGAAACGCGGCTTTGCGCTTGCAGGCTGGTGCGGCTCTGAGGAATGTGAAGATAAGGTCAAGGAAGAGACCGGCGCAGGCAGCCGTAATATTCCGTTCCACCCGTCAGAAACGAAAGAGACCTGTATTTGCTGCGGCAAGCCTGCTCAGCATACGGTTGTATTTGCCAAAGCATATTAATCGGCAACCTTATATTTGTTATTTTTTATATCAGCTTCTGGCGAAAGGAGTCGGCGGGCCGCAAGTACCCAATGCTTTTTAAGCCGGAGGCTTTTTCTTACAATAGATCTTATTAGAATGACGTCGAAATCTTACGCCAATTATTGCCGAGTTAGGTGGGGAATGCATGGAGCAGAACGTGGAGAGAAGAAAGAGGTTTGAGCTGTTGATGAAGCAGGGGGAGATTCCGCCTGCCATGATTGATCCCTATTTTGTAGACGGACAGATTGAACGGGTGGAGATTAGCCGCGGCAACCATGACTGGCATATCGTGATTGCGAAGACAACCCTGATTCCCGCCCAGACCTACCGGGCATTTATCCTTAGAATGCGTGAGAAGCTGCAGCATATTGCCAAGGTCAGCTTCTTGTTCCTATATGATGATACTGTAAGCAGAGCTGATATTGTACAGGAGTACTGGGGCATGTTCCTGGAGTGGGTCCAGCGTGAGATTCCGTCCGTCAACGGTTGGCTGACGCGCTCCAGCCAGGAGCTGCAGGACGGCACGCTCATCCTAAGCCTGAACGATTCCATGTCGCTCGAACTGGCCCGCAAAAAGGGTATCGAAGCCGCCATTATTAAATATTATGATAAATACTTCGCGCTCCCTCTCAAGGTCAAGCTGCAGATGTCCGAGGATGAGACCAAGAACAAAGCGGATGCCTATGAGGAATTCCAGCAGAAGCTCCAGCAGGAGCAGCGTGAGCTGGTAGAGCTGATGATGATGAACAGTGAGCCGGACGAGCCTGAAGAAGCGGGGGACCCGGGCGAGGTCATTAAGCTTCAGATCGGGAATGACATTAAGGAGCAGGCCGTCTCCATTCTGGAGATTCAGGATGAAGAGAAGAAGATTACAATCCAGGGGACGATCTTCGGGCTGGACAGCAAGGAGCTGCGTAACGGGAATACGCTGTTCACCTTCTGCATCACAGACTTTACAGATTCCCTGCAGATGAAGATGTTCGCGAAGACCAAGGAAGAGCTGAAGATCATGGGTCAGCTGGCTAACGGCAAATGGGTCCGGGCGCGCGGCAAAGTGGAATATGACCGGTTCATGCAGATTCCCGAGCTGGTGATGATTCCTTCGGATCTGACCGAGGTGTCGGCACCGCCTGCACGTAAGGACAATGCTAAGGAGAAGCGCGTGGAGTTCCACTTGCATACGACCATGAGCACGATGGATGCGGTAGCACCGATTGATGCCTATGTCAAAACAGCTGCGAAATGGGGCCACCCGGCACTTGCAGTTACCGACCATGGCAATGTTCAGAGCTTCCCGGATGCGAATCATGCCGCCCATAAGCATAAGCTCAAGATGCTCTACGGTGTCGAGGCTAATGTCGTCAATGACGCGGTCAATATCGTGGAGAATGCGCAGCCGCTGGAGCTTAAGACGGCAACCTATGTCGTTTTTGACATCGAGACCACGGGGCTGTCCATCACGCGCAATAACATCACGGAGCTTGCGGCGATCAAGATGTGCGAAGGCAAGGAGCTGGACCGCTACACCACCTTTGTCAATCCGCATGAGAAAATTCCCTACCACATCCAGCAGCTGACGAACATTACGGATGAAATGGTCAAGGATGCACCGGATCTGGAACCGGTACTTAAGGAATTCGTGGAGTTTGTAGGAGACAGCATTCTCGTTGCGCACAATGCGCGGTTCGATATGGGCTTCATTCAAGCTTCTCTGAAGAAGCTGGGGCAGCCGGAGCTGCCGAATCCTTCACTGGATACGCTGGAGCTGGCGCGTCTGCTCTTCCCCAAAATGAAGAACCACCGGCTCAATACGCTTGCTGACAAGTACAAGGTACTGCTGGAGAGCCATCACCGTGCGGTGGATGATACGATAGCACTGGGCGGGATTCTGAACGGTCTCTTGGCTGATGCGGAGAAGATGAAGGGGATGACCCGGCTGGACCGGCTGAATGATTATGTAGGCAATGACCTGTCGAATGTGCGGCCGTTTCACTGCGGCATCTATGCACTGAATCCCATCGGCAAAAAGAACCTCTACAAGCTGATCTCCATGTCGCATACCGAGTACTACAAGCGGGTACCCTGCATTCCGAAATCGAAGCTTGAAGAGCATCGGGACGGACTGCTCGTCATATCCGGCTGTGAGCGGGGCGAGTTCTTCGAGGCTGTGCTGAACAAGACCGTAGAAGAGGCGATTGAGGTTGCCCAGTTCTATGATGTGCTGGAAATCCAGCCGCTGACCATGTACATGCATCTGGTGGATAAAGGGTTCGTAGCGAGTCCAGAGGACCTGCGGGGAGTTGTACGCAAAATCTGTGAGATTGGCGAGCAGATAAACAAGCCGGTGATAGCCACTGGGAATGTGCACTATCTGGAGCCGCGCGATAAGCTGTTCCGCGATATTACGATCCACGGGATTACCGGGTTCAGTCCGCTGAAGGACCAGAACAAGCCGGATGCCCACTTCCGTACAACCGATGAGATGCTTGCCGAGTTCGAATACCTGGGTGCAGCCAAAGCGAAGGAAGTCGTGGTCACGAATACTGTTGAGCTGGCTGAGCGGTTCGAGGAATACGATCTGTTCCCAAGCGATCTCTTCACACCTATTATTGAAGGTGCGGATGATGAGATCCGCAATACCTGCTATGACACTGCCAAATCGATCTACGGCGAGGAGCTGCCGGAGGTTGTGGTTGCCCGTCTGGAGAAGGAGCTTGCCCCGATTATTAAATACGGGTTCTCCGCCAACTATCTGATCTCGGAACGGCTGGTCAAAAAGTCGAACCAGGACGGTTATCTCGTCGGTTCCCGTGGCTCGGTAGGCTCGTCGGTAGTGGCAACATTCCTTGGAATATCGGAGGTTAATCCGCTTCCGGCCCACTATATCTGCACCAATTCCGAATGCCGGCACAGCGAATGGTTCCTGGACGGAAGTGTGCCGAGCGGCTTTGACTTACCGGATAAGGACTGTCCGGATTGCGGCGGCAAGCTTAAGGGAGAAGGGCAGGATATTCCGTTTGAGACCTTCCTGGGCTTCAAAGGGGACAAGGTTCCCGATATCGACCTTAACTTCTCCGGGGAGTATCAGCCGAACGCCCATAATTTTACCAAAACAATGTTCGGTCCGGACAATGTATTCCGCGCGGGAACCATCGGTACAGTGGCGGAGAAGACCGCCTTCGGCTTCACTAAGAAATATGAGGAGCATCACCAGAAGCGCTGGCGCGGCGCGGAGGTTGGACGGCTTGCTGCCGGCTGTACCGGTGTGAAGCGCAGTACGGGGCAGCATCCCGGCGGTATCGTTGTTTTGCCGGACTACATGGAGATCGAAGATATCACTCCGGTGCAGTTCCCGGCGGATGATGTGACAGCCGAGTGGAAGACTACCCATTTCGACTATCACGCCTTCGATGCCAACCTGCTCAAGCTCGATATTCTCGGCCACGATGATCCGACGATGATGCGGATGCTGCAGGATCTGACTGGCGTCGACCCGACGACCATTCCAATGAATGATCCGAAGGTGATGAGTATGTTCAACTCTACGGATGCGCTCGGGGTAAGGCCGGATCAGATCCGCACCCCGGTAGCCACTTATGGAGTGCCCGAGATGGGGACGAAGTTCGTCCGCCAGATGCTTGTCGAAGCGAAGCCGTCCAGCTTTGCCGATTTGCTGCAGATTTCGGGGCTGTCCCATGGAACCGGCGTGTGGCTGGGAAATGCCCAGGAGCTGATCAAGAACAACACCTGCAACATTAAGACGGTAATCGGCTGCCGTGATGATATTATGCTCTATCTGATCTATAAGGCGGGCATGGATGCCAGTCTGGCCTTCAAAATTACGGAGAGCGTGCGTAAAGGGAAGGGCTTGCCGCCGGAGTGGATTGAAGAGATGAAGAATTGCAAGGTGCCGCAGTGGTACATTGATTCCTGTCTCAAAATCCAGTACATGTTCCCGAAGGCCCATGCCGCGGCTTATGTTATTTCAGCGGTGCGCACAGCCTTCTTCAAGCTGTATCATCCGATAGAATACTATGCGACTTACTTCTCGGTCCGCGCGGCGGATTTCGATATCGAGCTGTGCTGCAAAGGCTACGAAGCCATTGCGCGCCAGCTGGTAGAGATCGAAGCCAAGGGCTTCCAGGCGCTGCCTAAGGAAAAAGCCATGCTTCCGGTACTGGAGATGGCCCTGGAGATGACCGCACGCGGCTTCACCTTTAAGAACATTGATCTGTACCGCTCGGATGCTACCAAATTCACGGTGGACGGTACCAGCCTGATCCCTCCGTTCTCCTCGCTTGCGGGAATCGGGGATAATGCTGCGATTAATATCGCCGCTGCCAAGGACGCAGGAGAATTCCTCTCCATTGAGGATTTCCAGCAGAAATCCAAGGCCAGTAAAACGGTGATTGAGCTGCTCACGGGAATGGGCTGCTTCCGGGGATTGCCGGAGAGCAACCAGCTTTCACTGTTCTAACAACCGGCTTAAGTGATAGCATATAGAGTCCTTTAAAAAGGGGAGTCAAGGGCTGGTACTTGTCAGTGCTGCCTCACTATGGTATAATTTTTTTGGTAATAATGAGATAAGTCCGTTGTGTAAAGAGTGGGGAAACCCACTCTTTATCTTTGGTATATAGCAAAAGACAAGTTCGTGGAGGTAATCTTCTTTTGAGCACACCCAAATCCAAAATTAAACAAACGGTAGAGCAGCTGCTCGGGTCCTATCTCGAGGACAATGGTTTCGAACTGGTGGACGTTGAATACGTGAAGGAAGGCTCCAACTGGTTTCTGCGCGTATTCGTAGACAAAGAGGGCGGCATCGATATCGATGACTGCGGTACCATCAGCGAATATATCAGCCAGAAGCTGGATGAGAATGATCCGTTCTCCGAAGCGTATTTCCTTGAAGTCTCCTCGCCGGGAGCTGAGCGTCCGCTCAAGAAAGCTGCGGATGTCGCCAAGGCAGTAGGCAAGGACGTATATGTAACGGTCTATGAGCCGATTCAAGGACTCAAAGAATTCGAAGGCCGGTTGCTCTCGTTCGAGAACGAGGAACTGCTCATCTCCGCGGGCAAAAAAGAACATGTGGTACCTTACGCCAAGGTCGCCAGTGCGAGATTGGCCATTATTTTTTAACGTCTTGAAAGGGGGACCGGAATTTCATGAGTATGGAGTTTATTGAAGCTATGAATGAACTGGAAAGGGAGAAAGGCATCAGCAAGGATGTGCTGTTCGAAGCCATCGAAGCGGCGCTGATCTCCAGCTATAAACGCAATTTCAATGCGGCGCAGAATGTGCGTGTGGATATGAACCGCAACACAGGCGTAATCAAGGTGTTTGCCCGCAAGCTGATTGTGGAGGAGGTTCTCGATGCACGGACCGAGATCTCACTCCTGGCTGCCCGGGAGATCAACCCGCATTTCCAGCTGGAGGACATCGCCGAGCAGGAGGTCACGCCGCGTGATTTCGGCCGCATTGCCGCCCAGACTGCGAAGCAGGTGGTTACCCAGCGTATCCGTGAAGCGGAACGCGGCCTGATCTATAACGCTTTTATCGACAAGGAAGATGATATTGTTACCGGCCTTGTACAGCGTCAGGATATGCGCAATATCTATGTGGATCTTGGCAAAATCGAGGCGGTTCTTCCGCTGAGCGAGCTGATGCCTGGAGAGAAGTTCAAGCAGAGCGAGCGCATCAAGGCTTATATCACCAAGGTGGAGAACACGACCAAAGGACCGCAGATCATGCTGTCCCGCAGTCATCCGGGTCTCCTGAAGCGTCTGTTCGAGCTGGAGGTGCCGGAGATTTTTGACGGGGTGGTGGAGATTCGTTCCGTTGCCCGCGAAGCCGGCTTCCGCTCCAAGATCGCCGTGTTCTCACGCAATCCTGAAGTGGACCCGGTGGGCTCCTGCGTAGGACCGAGAGGCACGCGTGTACAGACCATCGTGACTGAGCTTCGCGGTGAGAAGATTGATATCGTCAGATATTCCGAGCTGGTGCAGGAGTACGTAGCCAATGCGCTTAGCCCGTCCAAGGTGCTTGAGGTTCAAGTCTTTGAAGCTGAGAAAATGGCCCGCGTCATTGTTCCTGACTATCAGCTGTCGCTGGCTATCGGCATCAAGGGGCAGAATGCCCGTCTTGCCGCAAAGCTGACCGGCTGGAAGATCGATATCAAGAGCGAGACGCAGGCGGAGCAGGAATACGGTAGACCCAGATCGTCCAATGATGAAATGCATCAGGATTCCGTCTCCATCGATTAATGAATGCTGACTGACGGGAGGTGCTTTGTTATGAAGCAAAGAAAGGTGCCGCTGCGTAAATGCGTTGCCAGCCAGGAGATGATGCCCAAGAAAGAGCTGATTCGCGTGGTGAGAACGCCTGAAGGCGAGGTGCTGATCGACCTGACAGGCAAGAAGTCGGGCCGTGGCGCTTATATCTGCGGTAAACTGGAATACTTTAAGCTAGCACAGAAGACCAAAGCACTTGACCGGGCATTAAAATGTCAGGTCAGTCCTGAAATCTATGCCCAGCTTGCCCGGGATTTTGCATCCGTGGAGGAGCAGTTTTTGGCAGCGAAGGATAGTGAGGACAATGAGTAAGACACTTTCTTATTTAGGGCTTGCGATGAGAGCAGGCAAGATTGTCACCGGCGATGAGGCTGTGCTTAAGGCAGTGCGGTCTTCAGAGGCGAAGCTGGTCGTCCTGGCAGGTGACGCTTCAGATAATACCCAGAAGAAGTTCCGCGATAAATGCGGAACCTACGATATTCCACTAGTAATCGCATTTCACCGGGATGAACTCGGTGCAAGTATTGGTAAGGACCAGCGCGTGGTGCTGGCCGTTACGGATAAAGGATTCGCGGAAATGATCTCCAGAACGCTTGGAGATACTGTCGGAGGTGGAGTTATTGACTAAAGAAGATAATAAGGATAAGCTGCGCGTATACGAATATGCCAAGTCTTTGAACATGAGCAGTAAAGAAATTATTACCATTCTGAAGCGTTTGGATGTCCCGGTGAATAATCATATGAGTGTCATGGAGAATGGCTCCGTGAACAAAGTTGAGCAATTCTTCAAGGACATCAAGTCAAACGCTGCAGCCAAGCGGGACAACGGCACCAGCAGCCGTCCGGTAGTGACTACCGGTGCGGTAACCGCCGAAGTACGCAGTGCTCAGAATACCAACAAAATTCATTCGGAAAAGCAGGTAGGTATGAACAGTAACCAAAACAACAACCAATCGACGACGTCCCCAAGGCCCCAAAGCGGACAAGATTCCCGCAGAACACAAACATCAGGCTCCGCTCAGAATTCCCGCCCGCAGGGCAGTTCAAGCAGCAGCCGTCCGCAAAGCAGTTCGACTGGAAGCCGCCCGCAAGGCAGCTCCACCGGCAGCCGCCCACAGGGCAGCTCCACTGGCGGAAGCCGTCCACAAGGCAGCTCTACTGGCGGAAGCCGCCCACAGGGCAGCTCCACTGGCAGCCGTCCGCAAGGCAGCTCTACTGGCGGAAGCCGTCCACAAGGCAGCTCTACTAGCGGAAGCCGCCCACAGGGCAGCTCTACTGGCAGCCGTCCGCAAGGACAAGGCGGCGCACCACGTACAGGTGACCGTCCGTCAGGTCAAGGCAATGCAGGCGGAGGTTTCTCACGCAATGACGGCCCTAAGAAGAATACCACTGGCGGCAGACCTGGCGGCAACAACAGCGGCCAGAAACGTTACGACGACAACAAGGGCGGCAACTATCGCGGCCGTGGCGGCAAGAACAACCGCGGCAGAAACCAGCCGACCGTATATCGTGAGAAGATTGACAACACACCTAAGAAAATCATTGTCCGTGGCAGCATGACCGTGGGTGAAACCGCGAAGCTGCTTCACAAGGATGCTTCGGAAGTGATTAAGAAGCTGATCTCGATGGGGGTTATGGCCACCATCAATCAGGAGCTTGATATCGATACGATTCTGCTGCTGGCCGGCGAATTCGGCGTAGAAGTAGAAGTGAAGATTCCGGTTGACGAAGACAGCTTCGAGACCGTTGAAGAGAATGATTCCGAAGACGATCTGATGACACGGCCACCGGTTGTAACGATCATGGGTCACGTTGACCATGGTAAAACAACCTTGCTCGATGCTATCCGTTCCACGAATGTATCCGGCGGCGAAGCAGGCGGAATTACGCAGCATATCGGTGCCTATCAGGTTGAGATTAATCATAAAAAAATCACATTCCTTGATACTCCGGGCCATGAAGCGTTCACCGCAATGCGTGCCCGTGGTGCCCAGGTTACGGATATGACGATTATCGTTGTAGCGGCAGATGACGGCGTAATGCCTCAGACTGTAGAAGCGATCAACCATGCCAAGGCAGCCGGACTTCCGATCATTGTGGCAGTTAACAAGATCGATAAGCCGGGCGCAGACCCTGACAAGGTGAAGCAGGAGCTTACAAGCTATGAGCTGGTGCCGGAAGAGTGGGGCGGCGATACAATCTTCGTCAACCTGTCGGCTAAGCAGCGCATTAACCTTGAAGAGCTGCTGGAAATGATCCTGCTCGTTGCCGAAGTGAATGAGTACAAGGCGAACCCGGACAAACGGGCACGCGGTACTGTTATAGAAGCTGAGCTTGACAAGAATCGTGGACCGGTTGCCCGTATTCTGGTGCAGAACGGTACACTGAAGGTCGGAGACGCATTTGTAGCGGGTAACTGCTTCGGCCGCGTACGCGCCATGGTGAATGACAAGGGACGCAAAATCAAAGAAGCAGGGCCTTCCACTCCAGTGGAAATTACCGGTCTGACCGAGGTGCCGCAGGCGGGCGATCCGTTCATGGCCTTCGAAGATGAGCGTAAAGCACGTGCAATCTCTGACAGACGTTCTACATCGCAGCGCCAGTCCGAGCTGAACACGAACACCCGCGTTACGTTGGATGATCTGTTCAAGCACATCAAGGACGGCGAGATCAAGGATCTTAACGTAATCATCAAGGGTGACGTTCAGGGTTCGGTAGAGGCGCTTAAGGGCTCCTTGGCCAAGATCGAAGTGGAAGGCGTACGCGTGAAGATCCTTCACAGCGGTGCCGGCGCGATTACAGAATCCGATATTACCCTGGCAGCAGCTTCCAATGCTATTGTGATTGGCTTCAACGTTCGTCCGGATGCCCAGACGAAAGCGGCAGCTGAGCAGGAGAAGGTGGATGTGCGTCTGCATAACATCATCTACAATGTCATTGAAGAGATTGAAAGTGCCATGAAGGGCATGCTTGATCCTATCTTTAAAGAGAACGTTATCGGCCACGCTGAAGTGCGCAACGTATTCAAAATCAGCAAAGTGGGCAGTGTCGCAGGTTGTATGGTTACCGACGGCAAAATTACCCGCAATGCTGAAATGCGCCTGATCCGCAGCGGTATCGTTGTCTTCACAGGCAAAATCGACACCTTGAAGCGTTTCAAAGATGATGCAAAAGAAGTGGCACAGGGTTATGAATGTGGCATAACTTTGGAACGCTATAATGATGTCCTTGAAGGCGACATCATCGAAGCATTCATCATGGAAACGGTAGAGCGCTAAGCGAAGAGGTGAAATAAGATGTCTAAAATCAGAGCGGGACGGGTTGGCGAGCAGATTAAGAAAGAGCTGAGCCAGCTCATCCAGAGCGGACTGAAGGACCCGCGTGTCGGGTTCGTAACTGTAACTGGCGTAGATGTGACGAACGATCTGTCACAGGCCAAGGTATACCTGAGCGTATTCGGGGACGAGGAGCAGAAGTCAGACTCGCTTAGAGCGATTGAGAAAGCTAATGGCTTTCTCCGCTCGGAGCTTGGCAAAGCGATCCGCCTGCGCCATACGCCTGAGCTGATCTTCAAGATTGACGAATCCGTTGCTTACGGAAGTCATATTGAGAAGCTGCTCGGCGAAATCGGCAAAAACGAATAGGCTACGGAACATAAAGGAGACGGCGAATGCAGAGCTATGAACAAAGTCTCCAGCAGACGCGTAAGTTTCTGCTGGAACACGACGATTATCTTGTAGTGTCGCATGTTCAGCCGGACGGAGATGCAGTCAGCTCCACCCTCGCGGTGGGCTGGCTTCTCTCATGTCTGGGCAAAAAATATCTGATGCTGAATGAAGGCCAGATTCCGCAGCGGATGGAATACTTGTGGCATGCCGATCAGATTGTCAATCTGTCTGAAGGTTCTTTGCCCCGCCAGTACGGCCATGTGATATGTGTTGACTGTGCGGATTTCCAGCGTGTAGGACTGACCCAGCAGCATTTCACCAGTGATGCCCTGATCTTGAATATAGACCATCATCCAACGAACAACGGCTATGGCGCGGTGAATCTCATCAAGCCGGATGCGGCAGCGACAGCAGAGATTCTGTTCGATCTGCTGAAGACCTTTGAACTGGAGTGGGATATTGATATTGCCACAGCCATTTATACTGGGCTGTTAACGGATACCGGCGGTTTCCGTTACAGCAATACTTCTCCTAAAGTGATGGCGGCGGTATCCGAGCTGCTGGCACTGGGCGTGAATGGACCGGACCTGGCAGAGACCCTGCTGGAAGAGATGACGCTTCCCCAGGTTAAGGTGCTCAACCGCGCACTTAGCACATTACAGCTTAGTCCTGAAGGAGATATAGCCTGGGTGTATGTTACACCTCAGGATATGCTGGACTCTGGAGCGGCCAATGAGGATCTTGAAGGGATTGTCAACTATCCCCGTAATATCCGCGGGGTAGAGGTAGGCATTCTGTTCAAGGTCATTGATGACCATGCGGTGAAGGCCAGCCTGCGTTCAGCAGGTAAGGTGGATGTGGCGCTACTTGCGCAAGCCTTCGGCGGCGGCGGACACACCCGTGCAGCGGGCGCGCGTATTAATGGAAGTCTGGAAGAAGCTGTGGCACAGGTGCTTGAGGAGGTCAAACGTCATTTATGAGTGAGCTTACAGGAGTTCTGGCTGTATATAAGCCGGCTGGGTTTACTTCACATGATGTTGTGGCCAAGGCGCGGCGCATTCTGGGCATGAAGCGGATTGGACATACCGGGACACTTGATCCTCAGGTAACTGGTGTATTGCCGCTCTGTCTGGGACGGGCTACTAGAGTAGTTGAGTATATCCAGGAACTGCCCAAGGAATATGTTGCCACACTGCGGCTGGGAATGGCCAGCGATACAGAGGACCTGACCGGCACGATTACGGAATCTGTGGAGGAGGTTCATATCACAGAAGCCGAAGTGCTGGCTGTGCTGAACTCCTTTCAGGGCGTGATCTCACAGGTACCGCCGATGTATTCCGCAGTGAAGGTGGACGGCAAGCGTCTGTACGAGCTGGCCCGGGAAGGCAAGACCGTAGAGCGCAAGAGCCGTGAAGTGGAGATTTATGAGATTGAGATGCAGGAAATGGTCTGGAACGGCAATTATCCGGAGATCACTTTCCGGGCGTTATGCTCCAAGGGAACCTATATCCGCACCCTCTGTGTAGATATCGGACGTAAGCTTGGTCTTCCCGGTGTGATGGTGAAGCTGGAGCGGACGATGTCGGCCGGGATCTCGGCCAGTCATTGCCTGACTCTGGAGCAAATTGCCGAACACAAGGAAGGCGGCACACTGGATGAGCATCTGATTGCTGTCGACGAGGCGATTTCACATTTGCCCAGACATACCGTTGCGGCAGAGAAGAAGAAATCAGCCCTGCAGGGGCAGCGTCTGTCGTCCCGTTTTGTAATGCCGGAAGTGAAGCAGGCCGGAGATTTCCGTCTCTATGATCAGCAAGGGGAGTTCCTCGGTATTTATGCTTTGGAGGCTACCGGAGCTATTGCACCTGTCAAGGTGTTTGCCCAGGTCTAAACTTTAATTTATTCGCGAATGTAGGTGAGAAACAGCGTGAGAACCGTAACGTTAAGCTATCCGATGCTGCCTGAGGCGGCAGCACAGTACGCGCAGCCTCAAGTAGTTGCTCTGGGACAGTTCGAT
This sequence comes from Paenibacillus silagei, assembly GCF_017874735.1. Taxonomy (GTDB): domain Bacteria; phylum Bacillota; class Bacilli; order Paenibacillales; family Paenibacillaceae; genus Paenibacillus_AQ; species Paenibacillus_AQ silagei. The sequence goes on along the minus strand of NZ_JAGGLV010000032.1, from coordinate 12,627 downwards.
GGACTGCACCTCGGGCATGCCAGTGTCATCACATCAGCTGTTGCTCTTGCCCGTGAGGCAGGTGTACCCGCTGCGGTGATGACCTTCTACCCCCATCCCAAGGATGTTATGGGCAAGGGGGATTATGAGGGATATTTGACCCCTTCTAAGGATAAGCAGGAGCTGCTTGCCGGGATGGGTGTTGAGCTTTTATATATAATTGAATTTAATGAAGAGCTCTCCCGGGTGAGTCCGGCGGATTTTGTCTCTGTAATGCTGCTTCCGCTGCAGATTATAACTGCAGTTGTTGGGTTCGACTTCCGCTTCGGCTACATGGGCGGGGGAGATGCGGACACGCTTGCGGAGCTGGGACAGGGTGCGATGAAGGTAGAGACGGTCGCCCCGTTCCTGCTTGAAGGAGAGAAGGTCAGCAGCTCGGGTATTCGCAAGAGCTTGCTGAGCGGGGAACTGGATAAGGCCAATGCCTGGTTTGGACGTTGTTATCACCTGCGCGGTATCGTCGGTCACGGGGAGAAGCGGGGCCGGACCATCGGCTTTCCGACCGCGAACCTGCAGCTCGAAGACCGCTATGTGATTCCGGCCAAGGGCGTATACGCCGTCAAGGTCTTTTACCGGGACGAGGTCTTGTACGGGGTGATGAATGTCGGCGTGAAGCCAACATTTCACGAAGGCGTGACCACTCCGAGCTTTGAGGTACACCTGTTTGATTTTGCCTCAGATATCTATGGGCAGGAGCTTAAGGTGGAGCTGGTCTCCTATATCCGCTCAGAGCGCAAATTTGAGTCTATCCAGGCCTTAATTGCACAGATCGGCGCAGATGCTGAGACGGCCAAAGGGATGCTGGGATATCATTCCTAATCTTTCCGGACAAGCCGTTTACTTTTGCCTGTGAAGGTGCTATACTGATTAACGTTGCTGGAATGACAGCATGTGAACCTTAGCTTGGTTACTTGTTCTCACCGACGGTGACGAGGCTACTGGCGATTATAATGAAGGAGGTGAACAGGATGGCATTGACTCAAGAACGTAAACACCAATTGATCGACGAGCACAAAACTCATGAATCCGATACTGGATCCCCTGAGGTGCAAGTTGCTATCCTTACGGAGAACATCGTTAATTTGACTGACCACTTGCGTACGCACAAGAAGGATCATCATTCCCGCCGCGGACTGCTGAAGATGGTTGGACAACGTCGTAAACTGCTGGCGTATTTGAAGAACAAAGACATCAGACGTTACAGCGCCCTGATCGAAAAACTGGGATTGCGTCGTTAATTTTCCATAAGCTAAGCCCAAAAGCAGCCTGGTTGTATACCGTATGTCCTTCTTACGAGCGACAGCGGGACAGCCGGGTTGCTTTTTGAAAATTTAGGGTAAACTTTTACAGTTGACAAGTTGATAGCATTCGCAAAAACGGCTATAGCACTTCTGCGGAGGACAAGCCGTTTTTGCTTGTAGAACATACAGGAACGTATTATTACCATTCAAGGAGGGGTTTTATGGAACAACGTGTGGAAATGCAGCTGGGCGGAAGACGCCTTGTGCTGGAAACAGGCCGTCTGGCCAAACAAGCGAACGCAGCCGTGATGGTGCGTTACGGAGATACTTCAGTATTGTGTACGGTTACAGCATCCAGTGAGCCTAAAGATCTGGATTTCTTCCCGCTTACAGTGAATTATGAGGAAAGATTATATGCAGTAGGCAAAATCCCTGGCGGATTCATCAAACGTGAAGGACGTCCGAGCGAGAAAGCGATTCTGTCCAGCCGTCTGACAGACCGTCCCATTCGTCCATTGTTCCCGGAAGGATTCCGCAATGACGTTCAAGTCTTGAACCTGGTAATGAGCGTGGATCAGGACTGTGCGCCTGATATTGCTGCCATGATCGGTACTTCCGCTGCGCTTAGTATTTCCGATGTGCCGTTCAACGGACCAATCGGCGGCGTGGCTGTCGGCCGGATTAACGGAGAATTCATCATCAACCCTGATCAAGCCCAGCAGGCAATCAGCGATATTTATGTGGTTGTGGCCGGTACGAAGGATGCCATCATGATGGTGGAAGCTGAAGCCAATGAAGTGACTGAAGAAGTGATGCTTGAAGCGATCATGTTTGGACATGACGAGGTCCGCAAGATTGTGGCTGTGATTGAACAGCTCGTAGCCGTTGCCGGTAAAGAGAAGATGGCTGTGAAGCTGCATGCGGTTAATGCGGATGTGAATACAGAGGTTCGTGCTTTTGCAGAGAGTCGTCTGGTGGAAGCCGTAAGAATTGCCGAGAAGCATGCCCGTCAGGATGCTATTGATCTGGTGAACAATGAAGCGGTGGCGTATTTCGCAGAGAAATACATAGAAACCCCAGAGCTTCTTAAGGATGTTAAGGAAGCCCTGCATGATATCGTGAAGGATGAAGTAAGACGTCTGATTACACATGACAAGGTTCGTCCGGATGGACGTAAGCTGGACGAGATCCGTCCGATCGAATGTGATACAGCGCTGCTGCCGCGTACGCACGGTTCCGGTCTGTTCACACGCGGCCAGACACAGATCCTCAGCGTATGTACACTGGGCGCACTGGGCGATGTGCAGATTCTGGATGGTATTGATCCGGCTGAAACCAAGCGCTTCATGCACCATTACAACTTCCCTCCGTTCAGCGTTGGGGAAGCCCGTCCGCTAAGAGCACCGGGACGCCGCGAGATCGGCCACGGGGCACTCGGTGAACGCGCATTGTCCAAGGTGATTCCAAGTGAGACTGAATTCCCGTACACCATCCGTCTGGTATCCGAAGCGATTGAATCCAATGGCTCCACCTCCCAGGCAAGTATCTGTGCCAGTATTCTGGCGATGATGGATGCAGGGGTACCTATCAAGGCTCCTGTAGCTGGTGTAGCGATGGGTCTGATCAAGGACGGGGAGCATGTGTCCATCCTGACCGATATTCAAGGCATGGAAGATCACCTCGGCGATATGGACTTCAAGGTAGCAGGTACAGCAGAAGGCGTAACGGCGATTCAGATGGATATCAAAATCGACGGCATCGACCGCAAAATTCTGCATGAAGCGCTTGAGCAAGCCAGAGAAGGCCGGATGTTCATTTTGGGTAAAATGAATGAAGCGATTGCTGCTCCAAGACCGAGCCTGTCTAAATATGCTCCGAAGATCATTATCATCAATATCAATCCGGACAAGATCCGTGATGTGATCGGTGCCGGCGGTAAAATCATCAACAAGATCATTGAAGAAACCGGCGTGAAGATCGACATCGAACAGGATGGCCGCGTATTTATCGGTTCTTCTGACGAAGCTATGATCCAGAAGGCCCGTGGCATCATCGAAGGAATTGTGAAGGAAGTAGTGGTTGGTGAGATTTATGTGGGTACGGTTAGACGCATTGAGAAATTCGGCGCATTTGTTGAATTGATCCCTGGCAAAGACGGACTTGTGCATATTTCCCAGCTGTCCACTGAGCGTGTGGCGAAAGTGGAAGATGTTGTGGCGATTGGCGACACCATTACCGTGAAGGTAACGGAAATCGACCAGCAAGGCCGCGTCAACCTGTCGCGCAAAGCAGTTCTGACTTCTGAGAGCGGAGCGAAGGCGTAATTCTTACGCCGCCGCTTCACCGATATTCCAACTATAGAGATGAAGAAGAGACAGAAGCAGGACGGTTCTGCCTCTTTTTTTTGGAAAAGTATATGCAGCAGTACCGTCCTGACTGACGGTTATACCATACCCGCTTGAAGGCAGCATTGATGCAGTATGCATAATTTTCACCCTTCATACATAGGCTGGGACAAAGCGTCCCCGCACGGCTTGACCCTGGTGCGGAGACGGAACAGACCGTTTGTGCCGGGGAGGTATAACGTCATGAAGACGGACAAGGCGGCGCTAGTGCTGGCTTGCATCGCAGTAGTCATTGGAATTGGCAGCACGAATGGACCCGTGAAAGAGATGATTGCCGGGCTTAAGCCTCAGGCGGAGGCCACCGTGATGAGCTATGCAATGAATCAGGCGGAGGATGATCTGCGCGCGCAGATTACCCGCCGTGCCGAGGCGCTGAATGCGCAGCCGGTGAATGCTGTTGTGGACCGGGTATGGAAAGCCATACCAGGGTATAACGGGCTAGAGGTCGATGTAGAGGCAACCTACCGGAGCGCGCTTTTACGGGGACCCGAAGCAGGCCTTAAGCTATTGTACCGCCAGATTAAGCCTAAGGTATCACTGGATGATCTGGGAGCGCAGCCGATTTACCGGGGGAATCCGGCGAAGCCGATGGCCTCGCTGATGATTAATGTGGCCTGGGGGAATGAGTATATCCGTCCGATGCTGGACATTCTGGATGCAGAGAAGGTGAAGGCTACCTTTTTTCTGGACGGAAGCTGGTTAAGCCGCAACAAGGAGCTTGCAGCAGAGATGCTGAAGCGCGGGCATGAGGTGGAGAACCATGCGTATACGCATCCTAAGATGAGTAGTCTAAGCCGGACACGTGCTACTGCCGAAATTGAGAAGACGCAGAAGCTGCTGAAGGAAAGCCTGGGTGTGACGAACAAGTGGTTTGCTCCGCCGTCAGGCGACTTTAACCAGCAGACGGTGGAGATCGCCGCCTCACTGGGACTGAAGACGGTGCTGTGGACGCTGGATACGGTCGATTGGCGCAATCCGTCCCCCGAATCCGTTGTTGCCAAGATCAGCAGCCGGGTAGAGCCGGGAACGTTAATCCTGATGCATCCGACAGCATCCTCCTCGCAAGCGCTGAGAGGGATGATCCGGGGAATCAGAGCCAAGGGCCTGCAGCTGGGAACCGTCAGTCAGACACTCTCCGCTGAGCGTATCATGACTGCGGAAGTTGAGTGAACGCCCTATTTCTGATAGGATAAGAGGCGCGAATAACAAATACAGACAGAACCAGGGGCTGTGCCAGGAGGATTACACATTGGACAAAATATTATTATCGAACGGACTCCGGGTGGTGACCGAGAAGATCCCGACCGGCCGGTCCGTATCTTTCGGAATCTGGGTCAAGACGGGCTCCCGCAACGAGAACCCGCTGAACAACGGGATTTCCCATTTCATCGAGCATATGCTCTTTAAGGGGACTGACCGCTATAGCGCCAAGGATATTGCCGAACAGTTCGATGCCATTGGCGGGAACGTCAATGCGTTTACCTCGAAGGAATATACATGCTTTTATGCGAAGGTGCTGGATGAGCATCTGCCGATTGCCGTGGATGTGCTGGCAGATATGTTCTTCCGCTCACGGATGGATGCCGAGGAGCTGGCCAAGGAGAAGAATGTAATCCTGGAGGAAATCGCCATGTGCGAGGACACGCCGGATGATCTTGTCCATGAGCTGATGTGTGCTGCCGCTTACGGTGAGCACCCGCTGGCCTATACGATTCTCGGGCTGAAGGAACGCCTGCTGGAGATGACGCCGGATGATCTGCGTGCTTACATGAAGGAGCAGTACACCATCGAGAATACAGTCATCAGCGTAGCCGGTAATATTAACGACGGTCTGATTCCGCTGCTGGAGCAGCATTTCGGTTCCTTCACGAATCATGGTGAAGCGCCGGTGCTGACTGAGCCTGCATATCAGGGGGAGCTGGTGTTCCACAAAAAGAAGACCGAGCAGAATCACATCTGCATCTCCTTGCCGGGCGTCCGCAGCGGCGGGCCGCTGCAATATCCGATGGCACTCCTCAACAATGCGTTCGGCGGCGGCATGAGCTCGCGGCTGTTCCAGGAGATCCGCGAGAAGCGCGGTCTGGCCTATTCTGTCTTCTCGTACCACAGCGCCCAGGCTGACAGCGGCTTGTTCACGGTGTATGCCGGGACAGCGCCGAAGCAGACCAAGGAAGTTACAGAGCTGATCAAAGAGATGCTGCGTGATCTGGCCGTGAACGGTCTGAGCGAGGACGAACTGCGTAAAGGCAAGGAGCAGCTCAAGGGCAGCCTGATTCTCAGTCTGGAGAGCACGGGCAGCCGGATGAACCGGATGGGCAAAAATGAGCTGATGCTCGGCCGTCAGGATACGTTGGATGAAATGATAGCTAAAATCGGAGCTGTAACCATGGATGATATCAATGCTCTGCTGGACTTTATGTTCGCACAGCCGTTGTCCCTGGCGATGGTAGGCTCCACTGATAAAGCGATAGCCAATGTTAGGAGAGATGATCTTGCCTCATTACGTTCAAATTAACAAACTACCGGGGAATGAGGATGTGCTGCTACCCTGCAAAATGTCCGAGCAGGCCTCGGGATATGACCTGTATGCCGCTGTAGGAGAGCCTGTGGTGCTTGCTCCGGGCGAGCGGACGCTGATCCCCACCGGTATATCCCTGGCGATGCCAGGCGGGCTGGAGGCGCAGATCCGTCCGCGCAGCGGGCTGGCCCTCAAGCATGGCATCACCTGCCTGAACACACCGGGCACCATCGATGCGGATTACCGGGGCGAGATTAAGGTGCTGCTGATCAATCTGGGACAGGAGCCGTTTGCGATTGCCCGTAACGAGCGGATCGCCCAGATGGTATTCCAGGCTGTGCCTGAAGTGACTCTGGTGGAAGTGGATGAGCTGTCTGACACGGTTCGCGGAGCCGGCGGCTTCGGGCATACTGGCAAATAGTAAATAGGAATTATAAAAAAGCTTGCGGACACGCACCTTAAGGTGCGCTTTCCGCAAGCTTTTTTTGAAATATATCGTTTAGCTGGAAGAGCCCCCAGTCTATTTCTTTACAATGACCTCATATAGCTTCTCCATCTGGGCATCCCTGCGCTCAATAATATCATTAGCAGTTGTATAGGCTTCAATATCAGGAATCACGGCTGTGGCCGGGTCGCGGGAAGGATCAGGACGGGTGAATTTTTGGAAAGAGACCTGAAAGCCGATGTCCGATGCCGGAAGCTGGAAGCCGATAACATTTCCGTAAGCGGACGGCTGATTTCCGCTCGCCTCACCAATGATTTGACCGAGTTTGTTGTCTTGTATGATCAGAGCGAACCAGTTCGCCGAGCTGAAGGTACGGGGAGAAGTCAGTACATAGATGCGCCCGTTGAAGGGATGATCGGTCAGCCGGATATTTTGGACGGGAGCAGGTTCGTTCCTGCCTGTACCGTCGTCCGGAAAGTCTGGGAATTGCTGCTTAACTTGTGGGGAGAAGCGGAGCTCACCTCCAAAACTCCGGTAGCTCCTGACATCCGTGTAGGCGAGAAATTCTTCAACCACCCTGGAATCCCCACCTCCATTATTCCTTAAATCAACCGCTATATTGCTGATTCCCTGTATGTAGACCTCGTCAAAGAAACGTTTTACCATTGACTTATAATCCTTTGAATACACACAGTCATTTATCTGAAAGATTCCCAGGGACTGCTCAGGCTTGATTTCAAAAGTGAACGCAGCAGAATGTGCCGGGTACGGATTGTATTCCTTCTGTCCGCTGTCTGATGACAAGGGGATGCTCTCCGAAATTTGATGTCCGGCCCTTGTTGCGTTTATCAAGACTGTACCTTCGGTGACCAGTCCTAAATGCTGCAGGAACCATTCTGACCGGAGCAGGCTGGCTGCTTGTGTTCTTACCCAGTTCTCATTCTCTGCCGGAATAAGCTGCTGCAGATCCTCTTCGAGATCCTTGACACTGCGTCCTCCAATGGCTGTAATCCGATCCCCTGGCTGAAAGGCTCCCCGTCTATCCTTCACCAGCAGACCCTCCCGGCTCCAAAATAAAGGCAAATCAAGGATATTTACCTCCGGGAGCGGGTAGAGCGTCGTGTGCCCGTCATGAAGCAGCATGACTATAGTGTCTGCAATGAAATAGAATTCACCGCGTGTCTTGGATTGCTTAATGTTGGCGTAAGCAGTGTCAATAACGGATTGCTCATCATTGGTCCAACCGTTGATCAGACGGGGGTGCATCTGGACAAGTGTATGTACAAGCTTATCGAGGTCCTCTTTCATTTGCTCCGGACTTAGCTCTGTCATGGCAGGACTAGGGGCATGTGCAGAAATGGCTACTTTATTGCCGGGGAAAGAGTTTGCTTGTTCACTCTTTGGACCGCTAATACCGGTCCGATTCATGTAGACTGTTGCTGTAGCAATTGCTGCAACTGCGATGACTGCTACAATGTAACGAATGAATTTATTCCGCATAGCATTCCTTTCATATCCATTTTTAGTTGATTATAGATTGAAATATCAGCAAACTCTGTGATTAATATCGGTGCTTCAGGAATTCCTCTCCGCTCTTCACCCATCGGCGGCTTCCGGCATAAGATGCTCTATAGTCGAATGTGGTTGTGGAAAGGAGCGTCATCCCTATGCTTACTGGCATCAGGATCGTGTTCCTGGGCGGGGACGCGAGACAAATTGAAGTGATTCGGAAATGTGTGGAATTGGATGCGGCCGTAAGCGTTGCCGGATTCGATACATGGGATGCCCCATGCCCGGGGGTAAGCCTGGAACTGTTGTCGCCCGAGCTGCTGGGTGAAGCGGATGTGCTGGTGCTGCCGGCGGTCGGCTGCGATGATGAGGGTTACATTAATGCGCTGTATTCTTCGGAACGCCTCCAGCTGCGGGAGGAGCATATCGCGGCACTGCCGTCCCGGGCATTGGTATACACCGGCATGGCTAAAAGCTATTTGCGCGGCCTGTGTGCCGGTCATTCGCTGAAGCTGGTGGAGCTGCTGAACAGGGACGATGTGGCGATCTACAACTCTATTCCGACAGCGGAAGGAGCTTTGGTGATGGCCGTACAGAACACGGACTTTACCATACACGGCTCCACATCGATGGTGCTGGGGATGGGCCGGACCGGCTTCACCATGGCCAGAACCCTCCAGGGAATGGGGGCAACGGTCAAAGTAGGCGTCAGGAAGCAGGAGCACTTTGCAAGGGCGGAGGAAATGGGCTGGAAGCCTTTTATGACAGAGGATTTGCTGCTGCATGCACCTGAGGCGGATCTGATCTTCAACACCATACCCGCTATGATTATCAACGCACAGGTCCTGTCCCGGCTTCAGCCGCACTGCGTGATCATCGATTTGGCGTCCGCACCGGGCGGATGCGACTTCCGTTATGCCGAGAAGCGCGGGATCAAGGCGATGCTGGCACCGGGCCTGCCCGGGATTGTTGCCCCCAAGAGCGCCGGAATCATTATGGCAGGTGCGCTGGTACAGTCGATATCGGACGAGACTTTAATCAGGGGGGATGAATGAATGGATTGGCACGGAAAAACAGTAGGTTATGCCATTACCGGCTCACACTGCACCTTCGCTGAGGTGATGCCGCAGATTCAGCGGTTCATGGACTCAGGAGCGAATGTGGTGCCGATTGTGTCTGCTTCGGTACTGAACACGGATACCCGCTTTGGAACCTCGGAAAATTGGTTAAAACAGTTGAAAGATATAACAGGGAATGATATCATTTCTACAATTGTTGAAGCGGAGCCGCTGGGTCCTTCCAAGCTGCTGGATGTGCTGACGATTGCTCCCTGCACAGGGAACACAACAAGCAAGCTGGCGAACGCGATGACGGACAGTCCGGTGCTGATGGCAGCCAAATCGCAGATGCGCAACGGGCGTCCGCTGGTGCTGGCGATCTCGACGAATGACGGACTTGGGCTTAACGCTGCGAATATTGCGAAGCTCCTGGTAGCCAAACATATTTATTTCGTCCCGTTCGGACAGGATAATCCCGAGGGGAAGCCGAATTCGCTGGTGGCGCAGATGGATCTCATTCCCGAAGCCTGTTACGCCGCCCTGCAGGGTCACCAGTTACAGCCTATGTTAGTACAACGATTTCATTCTGCATAGCTTATATAATCAGTACAAGATTGGCCCGGAAGAGCGAATTTTAGCTGACGGACCCATAAGCTTCATTTCTGCCGTCCTCATCCCGGGGGCGGCACGAACAATTTTACGCTATAATAAGAGTCAGGTTATCGCGGCTACGAACACTTCTGCCTCGCGGGGTGATTTATTTCACGTAGGGTTCAGTAAGTCTGCTGAGAGAAGCAATGGAGGAATTATACATGGGTATTTTGGTGCAAAAATTCGGCGGAACCTCACTCTCCACACCAGTGGCCAGAGAACACGTAATCCGTCATGTCAAACGGGAACTGGCCAGCGGGTTCAGCCTGGTGGTCGTAGTCTCGGCTATGGGCCGCAAGGGGGAGCCCTATGCTACCGATACACTGCTTGATCTGGCGGTTCAGAGCGGGAATTCACTGCCGGACCGGGAACGGGATTTGCTGATGTGCTGCGGGGAGATCATCTCGGCGGCCAATCTGTGCGGTCTGCTGGAGCAGGAGGGTATCCGGTCGACGGTGCTGACAGGAGCGCAAGCCGGATTCCTGACCGACAACAGCTATGGCAATGCCAGAATCCTGGACGTGCGCACAGAACGCATTCTACGGGAACTGCGTGAGCATAAAGTAGTAATAGTAACCGGTTTCCAGGGTCAGACTGAAGCGGGTGATTTCACCACACTGGGCCGCGGAGGAAGCGACACCTCAGCTACAGCCCTTGGGGCTGCGCTGCGTGCGGATATGGTAGACATCTATACGGATGTGGACGGAATACTCACCGCTGATCCGCGGATTGTTGAAGATGCAAGACAGCTTACTTATGTCAGCTACACCGAGATTTGTAACATGGCGTATCAGGGAGCCAAGGTCATTCATCCACGGGCTGTGGAGATTGCCATGCAGGCGCAGATTCCGGTGCGTGTACGCTCGACCTTCTCCGAAGCGGAAGGGACGCTTGTGACCCATCCCGAGGGCTTCAGTGATGTATCCCATGGAGTGGTGGACCGGTTCGTCACAGGGGTTGCCTATGTCAGCAATATTACGCAGATCTCGGTGGAATGTCCGGAGGGCAATGGAACCGGGGTGCAGCTGCAGATCTTCAAAAGCATGGCCGATAACGGAATCAGCGTGGACTTCATCAATGTGACACCGACCGAGGCCGTATATACCGTGTTCGATGACAAATCGGAGCAGGCGATTGCTGCGCTGCAGGAGCTGGGCCTGCGTCCCAAGAGCTTGTCCGGCTGTGCCAAGGTCTCCGTCATCGGCGGGGGCATCAACGGTGTTCCGGGAATTATGGCGCATATCGTCGAGGCGCTCAGCTCGCAGAACATCCAGATTCTGCAGTCTGCTGATTCCAACACAACGATCTGGGTTCTCGTGAAAAAAGAAGATATGGTGCAGTCGGTTCGCGCCCTGCATGCCAAGTTTGAATTGCACCGCTGACAAGGAGGAATTCAAAGTGGATTTCGGAAGACTGATCACCGCAATGGTTACCCCGTTTGACGGGGAAGGAGAAATCAACTGGGAAGCAACTTCAAGGCTGGTCGATTACCTGATCGAGGAACAAAAGTCCGCTGCGCTCGTAGTCTGCGGAACCACCGGCGAATCGCCGACCCTAACCGATAAGGAGAAGCTGAAGCTGTTCTCCTTCGTGAAGCAGCAGGCAGCCGGACGTTGTAAAATTATTGCCGGCACCGGCAGCAACAGCACCAGACATTCCACCGAGCTTACTAAGGAAGCCGAGAAAATCGGCGTGGACGGTGTGCTTCTGGTCGTCCCTTATTACAATAAACCGAATCAGGAAGGGCTCTACCAGCATTTCTCTGCCATTGCTGCTGCGACTTCACTGCCATGCATCTTGTACAATGTGCCAGGACGAACGACAGTAAGCATGAGTGTAGCTACCACCCTGCGTCTGGCGGAGATCCCTAATATTGTGGCTACGAAGGAATGTGCTTCGGTAGACCAGATTACATGGATTGCCTCAGCTTGTCCTGAAGACTTCCATGTCTACACCGGAGATGATTCCGCCGGTCTCGCGACGCTTGCTGTGGGAGGACACGGTATTATCAGTGTGGCCAGCCATGTTGTCGGAGCGCAGATGTCAGAGATGATCGAGGCCTTCACCTCCGGGAATGTCCGCCGTGCAGGCGAGCTTCACAGGCAGCTGTTTCCGGTCTTCAAGGGACTGTTCGAGTGTCCGCAGCCGCTGCCGAACCCCTCGGCCGTGAAGTATGCGCTCGGACTGCGCGGGATGGATGTCGGCTCGGTCCGCCTGCCGCTGGTTTCACCGACGGAAGAAGAGGCGGCCTTCATTGCTGCTCTGCTCAGATAAGTTAGTCCAGGCATGGATAAGTGAATAGGCGAAGATAGGTACAACGGCAAGGGGCTGTCCCAAAAGCCATGAAATGGCTGCTTGGGACAGCTTTTTATTTTGGAGTAGGATCAACGTGAGCACTTGGGTGGACGCTGCGCGAACGGACCGTTGTTTCAATCGCTGTGGTCTCCAGATTTTTTTCATTCCCCTTAGCGGTGAAAATCCGGAGACCAAGGCGACCGCTGCCGCTTTTTCACAATCGTTCCGTCCTCTCCGCTGTTTAAGCGGGAAAAGTTTCTTCAAATCTTTCTAAAATCACAAAAAGAAACCTCTCTTTTGTTAAAATGGAGTTACCACACAACCATTTCAAAGGAGAGGTTTCTTTGTACATTCAATATACCATGGACCAACTTTGCTTGCCAATGGATCTGGAAGAAGATATCCCGGAAAATCACCTCGTTCGCGTCGTGAATGCCGCCGTCAATCGGCTGGACAACGCCATTTT
>NZ_JAGGLV010000031.1 GCF_017874735.1 Paenibacillus silagei | reverse complement strand
TGATACATGGAGGCTTAGCTCAGCTGGGAGAGCATCTGCCTTACAAGCAGAGGGTCGGGGGTTCGAACCCCTCAGCCTCCACCATCTATCTTAACTGAATAGATTTTGTATAATGACGCGGGGTGGAGCAGCCCGGTAGCTCGTCGGGCTCATAACCCGAAGGCCGCAGGTTCAAATCCTGCCCCCGCAACCAATTTGGAACCGTGGTGTAGTTGGCCTAACATGCCTGCCTGTCACGCAGGAGATCGCGGGTTCGAATCCCGTCGGTTCCGCCATTTTTAATAGCGTAAGGGATGAGAAATCCCTGGGTTCGTTGAAGCATAGGCATCGTAAGGAATACTTCGCAATCTCGTAACGGAGTGAAGAGTATCCCACCCTGTTCCGCCATCTTTACAAAATTACTTTTATGGCTCGGTAGCTCAGTCGGTAGAGCAAAGGACTGAAAATCCTTGTGTCGGGGGTTCGATTCCCTCCCGCGCCACCATACACAACTTAATATGCCGGTGTAGCTCAATTGGTAGAGCAACTGACTTGTAATCAGTAGGTTGGGGGTTCAAGTCCTCTCGCCGGCACCATACCGTGGAGGCTTAGCGAAGTGGCCAAACGCATCAGACTGTAAATCTGCTCACGTACGTGTTCGGTGGTTCGAATCCATCAGCCTCCACCATTTTTTAGGGGCATAGTTTAAAGGTAGAACAACGGTCTCCAAAACCGTTGGTGTGGGTTCAATTCCTGCTGCCCCTGCCAAGTAATTTCATATAAAAGAATCATATGGCGACCGTGGCGAAGGGGTTAACGCACCGGATTGTGGTTCCGGCATTCGTGGGTTCGAGACCCATCGGTCGCCCCATTTCTTTTATAAGAATTACATAGCAATACAACTTAAAAGCTTCACATGGCGACCGTGGCGAAGGGGTTAACGCACCGGATTGTGGTTCCGGCATTCGTGGGTTCGAGACCCATCGGTCGCCCCATTTTCTTTTAAAAAATATATTGGGGATTAGCCAAGCGGTAAGGCAACGGACTTTGACTCCGTCATTCATAGGTTCGATTCCTATATCCCCAGCCATTATATGCGGACGTGGCTCAGCGGTAGAGCATCGCCTTGCCAAGGCGAGGGTCGCGGGTTCGATTCCCGTCGTCCGCTCCATTTCATGTGGTGCCATAGCCAAGTGGTAAGGCAAAGCTCTGCAAAAGCTTTATCCCCAGTTCAAATCTGGGTGGCACCTCCATTATTTTTTTCTGGAATTTATATATGTATACGCCGGCGTGGCGGAATGGCAGACGCGCTCGACTCAAAATCGAGTGGGAAACCGTGGAGGTTCGAGTCCTCTCGCCGGTATTATTTTTAGTAAGAACAGCCCATTAGATTTTTTATCTAATGGGCTGTTCTTATTTTTCTGGATCATTTCCCTACCGCAAAAGTTCCTCCAGTCGCCAGCTCCGCCGGCCGGTCAAGGATAACCAGCGCCAGCGGAGTTCCTTGGCTTCGATCCTAGCAAGACAACACTGCGTGATTTTAGTTTATCCCGAATTACTACACGGTAATGTTTCCGCACCACCGAATGATTCCTTCTTTTATGGTTTGAATTGGATTTGGATCGGTTAGAGAAATCGCCCAGGCAATATGTCCATCCGGCCGAATAAGCGCTGTGTGGACGTCGTTCCAATCCGCGTCGGCCTCAGCTAAAGAGGCATGTACAACTTGAAGGTTGCTATACTTTTCCCATTGACCGCTATTCTGTTCATTAGAATGGAAATGCAACAGAAGAAAAGTACCTTTGTGCAGGAGTGGATAGGAGTTAATTAATTGCCCGTCTTTCAGCTTTAAGCTTAGATCTTTGAAACGTTTCCCGTTTAAAGGATGGGAACGCGCTTCGGCGTCGGGTGCATAATGTACGTCCAGGGCGGAAATTTGTGCAGCGATTTGATAATTAGCCTCCGGTATTTGAATCAGATTAGCCAGCATGCTTCGCAGTTCCGTGATGAGAGGGGTCACGTCCAGAAGCAGGGTTTGGACCTCGGTATTCCGGAGCAAGGCCGTATTCCATGGAAAACGTTCGGCATGATAACTGTCTAATAGCCAGTCTGGAGCCCAGCCTTTGATTGCTCCTGCAAGCTTCCAGCCTAGGTTCATCGCTTCTTGTAAGCCGACGTTCATTCCCTGCCCACCAGCGGGAAAATGAATGTGCGCCGAATCTCCCGCCAAGAACAATCGACCATTCCGATAGCGTCCCGCTTGCCGTGTAGCATTTCCAAATCGGGACATCCATTTCACATCGTTCAATCCCAGGTCGCTTCCGGTCGTACGGATGAGCGATGAACGAAACTCTTCCAATGTAACGCTCTCATCCTTGGAGACGTTACGTCTCTCCATATCGATCATCAAGACTCGATAGATATGATCATGTATTGGAATGATGCTGACTAATCCTTGTTCTGTAATTCGGGATATGACACTCATAGGAGCCAAATCAGATAGAACGGCATCCCCCAGAATAGCCGTGAAGGTCGCATCTGTACCTTCAAAGGATATATTTGCGTGTTTGCGAACCAAGCTTCTGGCTCCATCCGTACCTACCACATATGCTGATCTTAACGTTGTTTCTCCATGCGGTCCCGCGATCTTAACGTTGACCCCATTCTCATCCTGATGCACAGACAGAGCCTCAACCTCTCTCAAGACCTCCGCGCCAAGACTAAGAGTCCAGTTCTCCAGCACCTTCTCCGTCTCACTCTGCGGTAAAAAGAGGGTATGATTGGAAGAAGAATCCAACACCGAGAAATCCAAAGGAGTATCTAATCCGGCGAAATGTCCTCTCGAAAGTAAGCGGCCTTGCTTGATTAATTGTGTTTTCACTCCACGCATATCTAATATTTCAAGCGTGCGTGGATGTACGGTAAGCGCACGTGAATATGGGGTTGTCTCCTTTAGTTGCTCAATGACGCATACCTTTACACCGGCTAAGGCCAATTCTCCAGCCAACATCATGCCGACAGGACCGCCACCAATCAGGATGACTTCATATTTCATATCAATAACCTCTTTTCTTATACATTATGGGAAGATCACGATAGCGTCTATTTCGATAAGCCATTCAGGATCGGCTAGTGCTTGAACGCCTATATAGGTACTTGCTGTCTTCGGCCAGTTAGGGCCAAACACATGAAATCCGGCGTCAAAAATAATCGAAATCAAATCCGGGCTGTGGTTAACGACAAAAATATTCATTTTTGCAATGCACAAGGGATCCGCTTGCACGGCTTCCAATGCATACTTAAGATTGGTGAACACTTGAATCGCTTGCGCGTAATAGTCCCCTGAACCGATCAATGCTCCTGATTCATCTACAGAAACCTGACCTGAGATGAAAGCCAGTTTTGAGGCAGTAGTTACCACGACATGAGAAATTACAGATGTAACCTTGTCCGTCAATATCTTCGGATTCACAATTTCCATAGGCAGGTAGGCTCCATTCCCATATTTATAAATCTTCTCTTGAAAAGTGGTCAAGTATTTCCAGTAAACCTCCTTCATTAATTATTGTTTCGTTGGAACCTTTTTTACTGCCTGATAAAACAAGTGTGATGAAAATTATATTCTGATATTGTTTCATATGAAACAATATCAGTTTACTTTGTTGCTATTTGTCCTGTCAACCCTAATATAAATAAGTGTATTAACATTTGTTTCACAGAGAACAATTTATGATATAATAATAAAAACAAGTTTAGGAGCCAGTATAATCATGGATACTGCCAATAAGAACAAAACCGCCATTCATAAATTTTTCGTTCAGTTTCTTGAGCAAAAAGAGCAATATGAAACCCGAATAACTGCCACATACCTGGAGGATATCCGGAAACATATTGAATCGGAATTCAGCTTGAATATGACGGAACTGCACATCATTGCGTGCATCGGTGAGCAGGAGCCGATCAATCTCACTTCCATCGCGGAGAGAATCAATTTAAGCAAAGGAAATACCTCCAAGATCGCAAATAAATTACTAAAGGCAGGTTGGGTTCGAAAAGCCCAGCTCAACGACAACAAAAAGGAAGTGTATTTTCGGCTAACGTCTGTCGGCAAAAAGCTATTTGCTGCTCATGATGAGCTTCATGCGAAGGAAAAGCAAAGAATGTACGAATTTTTGGGGAAATATAACGAAAGCGAGCTTGAATTTATTAAACGGTTGTTTGGAGATATGGCTGACTTCTATCGCTAACGTACCTCTCATCTGAGAATAAAGGTATTCATTCGATTTGAAAAAAACGAGTCTATGCTACTATCAGAAAGCGAGATTGCAGTAAACCTGGGTGGTACCGCGAAACAATCCCCTTCCGTCCCTGTACGAGCTGACCGCTGTCAGTTTGCTCAGGAGGAAAGGGGTTTTATTTTGCAAAGGAGGCTGCCCCATGGAACAGCAATTAAGAATGACGGATGAAACAACCATGCCAGCAGGGGAATATATCACCGGTTCGGAGGTGCTTTTGCGCGGCTTGCTGCAGGAAGGCGATGTCTACAGCCATGAATGGCCCTTCCAGCCTAATAGATAGGGGAATGGTACGACAATCTTTTAATTTTTTGTGCGCAGGTCATTCGCCGAACCCACAAATTGATTTCTGGCCGCACCTAGGCCAATGATGCCAAGAAGAGCAGAGGCGCCGACCATTATCAGGAGCGGAGCGCTCCAACTGTGACTGGCATCATGCAGGTATCCAATCAGCGCCGGGCCGGTGGCCGCCAGCAGATATCCGATGGATTGGGCCATGCCCGATAATTCAGCCGCCTGTTGGGCACTTTGGGTACGCAAGCCGAAGAACATCATGGACAAGCCAAAGGCAAAGCCCCCTCCAATACCAAGAATAATCACCCAAAACAGAAGCAGTTGGATACTGCTATAGAGCAGTCCAAGTGTGCCGGTCAAAAGCAGAACTGCTGTAATCACCACTAATATCCGTTGGTTAGACATGCGGCCTGCCATAACAGGAACGATAAATGCAAAGGGGAGGGAAGCCATAATCATAACCGAGAGAAACCAGCCGGATTGACTGGAACTGATGCCTTGATCTTTCAGGATTTCAGGCAGCCAGGCCACCAGCACATAGAAAATGGCCGATTGTATTCCCATAAAAAGAGTCACCTGCCAAGCCAGTGGAGAGCGCCAGATCTTAACCTGCGGATGGTTAGCTGCGCTGCTGGCAACAACGGCTGGTTGTGCTGGATTCTTAAGCTGTGGTATCCAAAAGAGAATAGAGACGATGCTGAGTACCCCCCATATGCCCAATGCCCCTTGCCAGTTCAAGCCTGCCCCTACAGCTAGGGGAACACTAATACCGGAGGCAATTGCCCCGCACAGATTCATGGAAACCGAATAAACCCCTGTCATCGTACCCATTTGCTGCGGGAATTCCCGTTTAATCAGGCTGGGAAGCAATACATTACACATAGTAATAGCAAACCCCAGGATTGCAGTTCCCATATACAAAGTCAATGCTCCCGATAACGACCGGACAGCAATGCCGGTGGACAAAATAATAAGGGAAATCAGAATAATTCGTTCTACACCATATTTCTGTCCTAATCTCGGTACAAAAGGTGATAACAAGGCAAATGCAATTAGTGGTACTGTAGTAATCAGGCCTGCCAATGTATTTGAAATATGCACGTTGTCCCGAATAAGACTGACCAAGGGCCCCACCGATGTGAGAGGAGCGCGCAAATTCGCGGCGATAAAAATAATTCCTACAATCATGAGCCAGAGTGCCGCTTGCTTCCGAATACCGGTATTGGATATTCCGTCCTGCTTGTTTAACAATTGTTCTGATGAACTCATAGATGTTCCTCCTGTGTACGGGCTTTGTCAATGTATAAACGAACAGCCTCCTCCGCTTGATGACCATTCTGATCGGCAATGGCTTGATAGAGCAGGGCATGAGAGTCGAGATAAAAATCCACGTTTTTGAGATCCTTCATTTCCAAAATCATGTTTTGCAGCGCCTCGGAAATGTGATTGTACAAATTCGCCATTAATTGGTTATGTGAAGCGGCTATCACCATTTTGTGAAACTCCACATCCCAGTGGGCATAAGCTTCAAGATCTTGCTGGACGGCTGCTTGTCTGCACTGGTCAAGGCATGTCCGAAGTGCCGCCAGATCTTCTTCGTCTCTCCTGAGCGCAGCCAGGGCAGCCGCCTCTCTCTCTAATGCATACCGGACCTCCAGGCTCTCGAACTTATCGGTATGCTCAATCACTTTCCTAATCACTGACCCCAAAACACTGGAGGAGCAGACATAAGTCCCATCCCCTTGTCTGGTCTTGAGCAGACCCGCATACGTTAGAGCCCGAATCGCTTCCCTTAAGGTATTACGGCTGACTTGAAGCTGCTCCATTAGCTCGGGCTCTGGAGGAATACGCGTCCCTACTTGCCATTCGCTGCTTTCGATCTTCTCTTGGATCTGGTAGGCCACCTGTTCCACCAAGGTTAAACGTTGAGTCTGAGCTAACAATCGAATCATTCCTTTACAAACGTAGGATGTTTGGTACATTGGTTGAATTATAGCAGATTCATTTCGGCTTGAAAAGATGAAAATGATATTGATTCTCAATATCAATCATGTTAATATGATTTTGTTCAGTGGTGAACAAAAAAATAAACGGGCTAGTGCTGCCACTGAATAGGATCTGCAACTAACATAATGGGAGGAGAGAATGGGCAAGTGGAGTTTCAAAATCATTCTAAAGGTCACCTTTACGAGCAATACATCCGAATGCTGCATTTGAACGAATTATATACAGAACATGAAATTAACGTGTTTCGGGAGCAAGCCCAAAAGCTTCAAATTGATATGCTCTCCAATAATATTACCAGTGTACACGTCATTGATTGCATTGGTGATCATGAGCCAATCAATCATACTGGAATTACCAAAAGAATGAATTTGTCCAAAGCAAGTATTACAAATATTAGTTCAAAGTTATTGGAGATGGGTTTCATTGTGAGAAGTCAAATGAACAACAACCGGAAGGAAAGTTATTTCAGTCTAACGGATAAGGGAAGACAGGTTTATCAACTGCACCAAAAGATGCATCAAGAGAAAGAAGAGGGCTTCTACCAATTCATTGATTCTTATTCAGAGGCTGAGTTACAGACGATCGGAAAATTCATGAGTGATTTGTTAGCGCGTGCTGAAAAACACTATGGAAGGGGAGCTAGCGAGAATGACGACACGACAGATTGAGATGGAAGGAAGCATAGGCCGATGAAGAAGAA
The DNA here is from genome assembly GCF_017874735.1 of Paenibacillus silagei. GTDB lineage: Bacteria > Bacillota > Bacilli > Paenibacillales > Paenibacillaceae > Paenibacillus_AQ > Paenibacillus_AQ silagei. The sequence continues at coordinate 74,239 of NZ_JAGGLV010000031.1, read as the reverse complement.
AAACCCGGACCTATCAGAGTTAGATCAGATTGCCAGGGAGAAAAGGAAGGTTCAATTTTACCTCAGATTGATGTTGGGATTGGGCTCAAGCTGTGGTGTGATGGTACCTATTGAACCTTTTTTTACGACTTTAAACGAGCTTTCTGCTCAAGAGACTGCACTTATACAAAAACAAGCGAAGGAACAATCAGACCAATTGGAATGAAAGAGCATTGAAATGAATGAGCAGCCCTCAAAAATGAGCGGCTGTTTATTTCTTAATATAGCAGTTTCATTATTGAAACTGACTTACGGAAATGAAATTAACATACTCTAAAGTGCGTACTTTTCAAGCTGGAGGAATGATTCTATACTGAGTCAAACATAGTGAATGGGGGAGGTTGCAAGTGGATTATCTGATCCGAATGGAGGGGGGAACTCTGCGCTTTGGAACGCAGGTGGACCTTAAATCAGAAGCGGTAACGGGAAATTCTAATACTGTCCGGGATCTGGTGAAGTGGGATATTCCTGCGGGTGTGTACCGGGCCAAGGATATTGTCCGTGAAGCCGGAATTCTGCTCGAAGCGGTTTGTGCCCGGCTGGGAGATGCCGCCGCCGGGCCGCTGTTAAGGAATCTTCAAGCAAGCCTGGCGGTTTCCGGGAGGGAAGCAGTGCTGCCGTTCGCTCCGCTGGCGGCGGGCGAGGAGCGAAAGAGCCTGTTCCTCGCCCAGGCAGAGCAAATCGGAACAGCTCTATCGGGCTGGGCGCGGGAGATTTATGCCGAGCAGCCGGGAAGGCAAAGGTATGGATATGATGCCTTGCTCCGGCTCGTTCATCGGAGCCGGTGCGATCAGCATTTGTGGACGCCGGAGGCGGTGGGGATTTTGATGGGGCCGGCCGGCAGCCCGGAAGTCATGCAGTTGTTCAACGAGTATTTGCATCAGCTCGTGTTGCTCAGGGATATACTGATTCCGTATGAAAATTGGGGGGAGGTCCCCTTGGAGATCGGAGAGGATCATGAGGTTATTGGGCTGCGTCACATCGAGCCCGCGCGGGACCGCTTCTTCACCGAGCTGATTGTCAAACGGATTGCACACAAGGAAATCGTACGTTTTACCCAAAAGGTGCTGTGCCCTGAGCTTGTCCCGGTTGGTTACGGATTCCAATACCGGCTTGGCACTGTGCTGCCCGCAGCGGTCGGGAAGTCGCCGGTAACCGCAGCCCCGGGCCTGCTCCGCTGGCACCCTGCGCAAATCCTGCCAGGTTCGGAAGCCGGGAATACGGAGGCGGTCGCTTTCGACTATGAGCAGGCCGATTACGGGGCGGCGCCCCGCAGCTATATTGATTCTTGTGCGCCCGGCAGGCCAAACAGGGACGGGGCCAATGCGGCAAGTCTGCATTTTAGAAGTGCTGCCGATATCGTACCCCGGATGCCGCCGCCGGGCCGCGCTTCGCTTGAGTTGCGGTTGACTGCTTCTGAGGGAGGCCGTGAATATCGTGTGGATCTTGGACAGGCTCTGCGGGGCCACCGCTATATGTACCGTCCCGGGGCTGCCATTTCCACAGAAACAGAATCCAGTCCCACCTCCGGGAGTGAAGGACATTCCGGTTGGCTAGAGTACGAAGCGGCTGATATATTGGATTTGCCCGGTCTGGTAGACAGCTCCCGGGACAGCATATACTATGTTTCGGCTGAAGGGAACACGCCGCTCCTTCTGGGACTGCTTGGCAAGCTGTTCCCGCAGAACGTCGTCATCATCGACGGAGATGGGGCAGATGAGTACCCTGGGGCACTTCGGGCAGGCAAACAATTCGGTGCCAAATTCCTGCTCCACCGCGGCATTCCCTAAGTTTACGGGAAGAAGTTCAGCAGCAGAGGAGGAGGTTATGCGTGCTGCTCCGCAGCCGCCTGATTCTCCTCCGGAAATGCCCGTATATAATCGGCGCCAAAGTCGCAGAGCTGGACTAGGATGGACATAAGCCTTTTACCCGTATCGGTAAGGGAGTATTCTACCTTCGGCGGAACGACGGCGTACACCTTGCGGACGATTAAACCGGCGGTTTCCAGGTCTCTTAGCTGTATCGTCAGCATTTTTTGCGTGGCTCCGGGCATTAATCGCAGCAGTTCATTGAAACGGTAGGTTTGCTGCGATAAATGGCCTAGAATCAAGGGCTTCCATTTGCCGCTGATCAACCCCAGTGCAATTTCGGAGGTGCACATGAAATCGTGATTGCGGTACCTGATCATTGTTTAGCCTCCTCTTTTTTTTGCAGGAATGTCGAGTAATTATCTATATTTACTTTGAATTATATCAAAACGGGCCCTCTGTTTACAAGAGTGACAACCGCAGCTCATAAGGAGTGAACCTTCAAGATATGCTGACAATGAAAAAAACATTCGTGCTGCCGTTTGTGATGGCTGTGCTGATCCTAATCACGGCGTGCTCAGGACGAAGCGAGGCGCCGGAAGCGGTGCAACCGGCGGGCAGCGGCTCAGGCTCGGAATATCCGATTCAGACGGACACTGAACTAACCTATTGGCTGTTAACTCAGACGACCCTCAAACCGGGCATCAATGATATCCCCTTTTATCAGGAATGGCAGAAGCGGATTGGCGTTCCGATCCGGTTCTCGGAAATATCCTCGGCTCAGGCGAAGGAAGCGTTCAGCGTTATGTTGTCTTCAGGGGCACTGACCGACATTATCGAATATAACTGGCTGACCGGTTTGCCGGGGGGACCGGAAAAGGCGCTTAAGGACGGCTACATTCTGAGATTAAACGATCTGATTGACCAGTATGCGCCGAACTTGAAAAAATATTTGCAGGAGCACCCCGACATCGACAAGCTGGTCAAAACGGATAACGGAGACTATTATGCTTTCCCGTTTCTCAAAGAGGGGGGGATGACAACTCAATGGTCGGGTCCGGTGCTACGAAAGGATTGGCTGCAGGAACTGAATCTGGACGTTCCGGCGACCATCGGCGAGTGGCACAAAGTGCTTACAGCGTTCAAGGAACAAAAGGGAGCGCGGGCTCCGCTGACTTTCAATAGTCAATCCAATGCGCTGCAAGGTTTCCTGGACGGGGCATTCATCGGAGCGTTCGGGGTCATTCGTGACTTCTACGTTGAAGACGGAAAGGTGCAGTATGGACCGTTGCAGCCTGGATACAGACAGTTTTTGGAGACGATGAACGCTTGGTATAAGGAAGGGCTGCTGGACCCCAACTTCTCCCAGAATGACCGCAAAATGCAGGATGCCAATATCATGACCGGAGCTTCCGGAGCTACCTTCTCCTCAGGTGCCAATATAGATAAATGGGAGGCGGCTCTTGCCGCCGGTCATCCGCAGGCCGCCTTCGTGTTTGCGCCTTATCCCGTGCTGAATAAGGGCGAGACGCCGAAGTTCGGACAGGAAGCTTGGTTATACGGGGCTGAAGCATCCGCTGCCGTGTCCGCCACCAGCAAGCATCCCGAGCTCGCCGTTCAGGTGCTTGATTATGCTTATGGAGAAGAGGGCTATCTCTTGTTCAACTATGGAACGGAGGGGCAGTCCTACACCATGCAAGACGGCAAGCCGGAGGTAACCGGTCTGATTACACAAAATCCGGACAACTTGTCCTATCTTGAAGCGTTGACTCTGTATACCCACACTGTGAATCCAGGCCCCTATGTCGAGTCCAAAGAGCTGATCGGCAAATTGGCCCTGACGAACGAGGATCATAATTATGACCACTGGAAAACGGACAATCTGAAGCATGTTCTGCCTCCCGTCTCGATTACGGCGGAGGAATCAGGTGAATATGCGCGTATTATGGCCGACATTAATACACTTGTCGACGAGACGACGCTTAAGATTATTCTGGGCACGGTCTCTGCGGATGACGCTTACCGCAAGTTTACGGACCAGCTTGAGCAACTGGGCATCGGCCGCGCGCTAGAAATTCAGCAGGCTGCTTACGAGCGCTTCCTTAGCCGATGAATAGACGCAGTATCGCCAGGGATTTCAAGCGTAATAAGTGGCTGTATGCATTGGCGCTTCCGGTGGTCATCTATTATGTGTTGTTTCAATACCTGCCCATGTACGGTGCAGTTATTGCGTTTCAGAATTATACGCCAATGAGGGGAATTTGGGGAAGCGAGTGGATCGGGCTGGAGCATTTCCACTCCTTCTTCAACAGCTACTATTTCTGGCGCTTGCTCGGGAATACCGTGCTGCTGAGCCTATACTCGCTACTGTTTGAATTTACGGCTCCCATCATCCTTGCGCTGTTGATACATGAGGTCCGTTCACGTTATATCAAGTCTTTTGTGCAGACGGTATCGTTCATGCCTTACTTCATCTCGCTGATCGTTGTCAGCAGTCTGATCAAGGACTTGACCCACAGCGGCGGCATTGTGAATCTGGTCTATACGTGGCTGACCGGCGGGGACGGCCAGGATATGCTGCAGCAGCCGGGGCTGTTCCGGGGCATCTATGTACTGTCCGAAATCTGGCAGCGGATGGGCTGGGAGTCGATCATTTATGCGGCTGCGCTCACCACGATTCCAAGGGAGCAGTACGAGGCGGCGCGAATAGACGGTGCCAGCCGGTTCCGTCAGATGATTAGTATTACGCTGCCCGGGCTGTTGCCGACGATTATGGTCATGGGTATATTGCGGATGGGCCGTTTGCTGGAGGTTGGTTATGAGAAAATCCTGTTACTCTACAATCCCGTTATTTACGAAACGGCTGACGTCGTATCAACGTTTGTGTACCGCAAGGGGCTGCTTGACAACGACTGGAGCTTTAGCTCTGCTATTGGTTTATTCAATTCCGCGATTAATCTCCTGCTTCTGCTGTCCGCCAACGCGCTCAGCCGGAAAATCAATCAAAACAGCTTATGGTAGGAGGCCGAATCTATGCATTTGCCGGACCGGATCCTTGATATTATCGTATATGCTCTGTTGACTGTTCTTGTGGTTGTTACCCTGTATCCGCTAATGTATGTCCTGTTTGCCTCCTTCAGCGAGGGGATAGGCTTATGGCCAGCGGCAGCCTGTTGTGGAAACCGGCCGGATTCAGCATGCTGGCCTATGAGAGAGCGCTTGCCAATCTGGCCATCTGGACGGGGTACGGGAATACGATTAAGCTTGTTGCCGGTGGTATCGTTCTTAATTTAACCATGACGATTGTGGCGGCGTATGTGCTTTCGCGGCGTCTGGTGCTGTGGAATAAGCTGTTGATGCAGTTCATTGTGGTGACGATGTTCTTTAACGCAGGCCTGATTCCGTTCTATCTTGTGGTAAAAGGGATGGGGCTCATGAATACCCTGGGGGCGCTGCTCCTTCCGTTTGCAATCCATACGTTTCATCTGATTATTCTGCGCACCGCCTTTCTGTCGCTCCCCGCCGAGCTTGAGGAGTCGGCCCAGATCGACGGAGCTAACCATCTGACGCTGCTGCTCCACATCGTGCTTCCGTTGTCCTTGCCGGTCATTAGCGTTATCGTGCTGTATACGGCAGCAGACAAATGGAATATGTGGTTTATTCCTTCCGTGTTCATTCAGGAGCGTACGCTGTATCCGCTGCAGCTTGTCCTGCGCGAGATTCTGCTCAATAACGCCACGGATAACATTTCGTACGGGGCGGGTGTAGGAGAGGCCGCGAAAATTGGCGAAACGATCAAATATGCAACCATCGTGATCTGTACGGTACCTGTTCTGGTCATCTATCCATTTCTGCAGAAGTATTTTGTGAAAAGCGCCCTGGTCGGGGCTATTAAGGGATAGAGCAGTACGAGTATAGAATAGCGGCCCTCAAAATGAGAGGCCGCTTCTTTTTATGCTTTATGATTTTTCCGAATAAAATGCTTTGGATACGGCCTCTGTGGCTTTATCAATAAAAGCTGCAACTTTACTCGGGCTTTCCTTCAGACCACTGCTTACCCACTTTTTAATAATGGCTATGCTGCCATGAGCGGTAAACGTATACCAGGACTCAAATAATTGCGGATCAAAATATTTTAATTCCTGCTTCCAGCGCTCAATCGTTAAATCGTGACTGATATACAGGATTCTTTCCAATAATTCTTTGTCGCCATGCTCCGAGAACAGAACCTCACATATCGTTTTATTCGCTTTTATATACTTACATAATTCATAAGATAGCTTCTGAGGGTCTGAAGAATTAATCCCAAGCTGCTTAATTTCTTCGTAAAGATCATTTTCGATCGTTGCAAGAAGCTCAAACTGATTCGCATAGTGTGAATAAAAGGTGTTGCGGTTAATCCCTGCTTCTCTGCAAATGTCGGTCACTGTAACTTTATTGATAGACCGTTCTGTCAACAGCTTCAACAAGCTTTCTTTGATCACCATTTTTGTATATCTCACTCTGTGATCTGTTTTTTTGTCTTCCATATTATCCTCCCAATTTAAAATAATAAAATAGTAAATGAACAAATCTAATGTGATTTGTATGATAACTAACATATCTCAATCGAACAGCCTGTTGTTTAAGTAACACAGTGAAATTATAATTTACTTGAACGTTCAATTCAAATTCATCTTAAATGGAGGTAAAATATGGGTGATATAACTGTCGTACCTGTATGGATAATTCAAGATATTAGCGTCTTAATTGCTGCTGTTCTAATGGTTTTTTATATCCTTGATAAGGAAACGCATCCCAAAACAGTTCTGCTGCAATTTCTTGGTTTTGTATTTTTTTACGCCGCCGTTTTTGAAATTACTGCTTCATCGCTTGGGGAAGGGTTCTACGCCTACGGGCGGAGTATTTTGATGTTATTTAATATACCGATTACTGTGCCTATTATTGAGTTTCTGATCATTTATTCCACTTTGCGTGTTCTGAAGTCTGTAAATATACCTTCCTGGACGAAACCCTTTATTACGGGATTAAGCGCTATGGTGTTTGACTTTTCACTCGACCCGGTGGCCGTTAAACAGATTTATGAGACCTTGGATGGAACCATTGCCAGATGGACGTATTATCCGCTGGCCGGTGAACCTCAAATCTATGGGGAACCGGTGATGAATTTTACAGGATGGATTTATATAGCGGGGTATTGGACCGTCTTTATTCTGATAGGGGAATGGTGGCATAAAAAGAAAGGCTACAGTAAAACCGTTGGTTACATCTATCCGTTTCTGGCGGCCCTTGCGTCATTGGCTTGTATGTTCTCACCTTTGTCTAACTTCTTTAATTATATGGGGCCGTTCTTCGCCAGAACCTCTAATATGCAATGGGTGAATTTCATCGCCCTTTCTGTAATTACAGTAGGAGTTTTAGCATTAACGTTTACAAAGTTTTGGGACCGGAAGATTAATTATTCAATCACTCCGAAAAAAGACTTTCCGATCATGTTTACGTTCTTAGGTTTCCCGCTGGTTAACACTATATTTTGCCTTATAGGAGGTTTCACGGAAGTATTGTGGCTGGTCGTTCTGGCTCAGATCGTATTAATGGTAGCCTGGATCGGAATTTATAGGATGGGTAAAAAAGCAAGCCCGATCGCGAGGTAGTTAAAGAAAACAGAAAACACCGCCAGACTCTAGACCACTTTTGGTCTAAAGCTGGCGGTGTGTTTTTGCCTTCTTCGTTTAAGGCAGCACATTTCCCGCTGCGCGGTAAATTTCGTACCATTCCTCGCGGCTGAGGGTGATGCTTGAGGCCTTGGCGATGTCGAGCAGGCGCGCGGTGTTGGTGGTGCCGACAATCGGCTGCATTTTGGCCGGATGGCGAAGCAGCCAGGCGGTCGCGATGGCGGTATCGGTTACCTCTTTTTCTGCGGCAAGACGGTTAATCACTTCATTTACCTTAGGTAACTTCTCGTTGCCCAGGAATACGCCCTCGAAGAATCCGTATTGGAACGGCGACCATGGCTGGATGGTCATATCGTGCAGGCGGCTGTATTCCAGGATACCACCATCATGGACTACGGAACCCGCATTGGTCATGTTGACATTGAAGCCGGCATCAATCATGCCGGTAACCATGATGCTGAGCTGAAGCTGGTTGAAGAGGAGGGGCTGCTTGACATTCTTTTTCAGCAGCTCAATCTGCAGCGGGTTCTGGTTGCTGACGCCGAAATGCTTGACCAGCCCTCTGCGCTCCAGATCATCGAAGGCTTCGGCTACTTCTTCCGGCTCCATTAGGGTATCGGGGCGGTGGAGGAGCAGGACATCTACATAATCGGTCTGCAGCCGCTTCAAGCTGTTCTCTACTGAGCTCACGATATGCTCCTTGGAGAAGTCAAAGAAGCCATTGCGGATGCCGCATTTGGCCTGAATCATCAGCCGGTCGCGCATGCCGGGATTTGCAGCCAGTACATCTCCGAATACTTCCTCCGCTTTGCCGCCGGCATAAATATCCGCATGGTCAAAAAAGTCTATTCCCACCTCAAGGGCGCTGTGGATATGGACTTCAGCCTCTTTGGGAGACAAATCAGCGATCCGCATACAGCCGAGTGAAATCTCGGACACCTCAAGTGTACCGTTAGCCACATTAATTCTTTTTACCATTAATTATTCACTCCTTAAATGAAGGTATAGTGTAAGCTTAGACCTTAGAGTTAGGTGTAAGTCAATAGAATCATAGAGTGGCTGTTCATAGAAACGGATTGGTGTTACCTTTACATATAGGTGAAGCCAGCCATGGTTGGCAGAAAGGAGCTGCATGATGGGATACAGCATCAAAACCATAGCACAAAAAAGCGGACTGAGCCAATATACGCTGCGTTACTACGAACGGGAGGGTGTATTGCCGGTCGTGGCAAGGGATGTGAACGGTAACCGTTGCTTCAATGATGAGGATCTGGAGCTGATCTCGCTAATCTGCTGCCTGAAGGATACCGGAATGGCTATAGCGGATATTAAGCAATTCATTGCGTTCTCGCAGGAAGGCAGGGACCGTCTGCCCGATCAGCGCAAGCTGCTGCAGGAGCATAAACAGCATATCGATGAGAAGATTAAGTTCTTTCAGAGCTTTGCCCGGAAGATTGACCATAAGATCGCTTATTTTGCCTCCCTTGAGAATGAAGCGAAAGCCTCCGGAAATCATAAAACCACCTGAAAAGTAAGTTATCTGCACCGAAGTTGTGATCCGCTTCTTGGAGCCGGGGCAAACTTTGGGTAGAATAAGGAACAGATTCACTTCAAGAAGATGAAGGAGGACACTATAATGTCAGGCAATGAACCTAGTCTGGATTGGCTGAGCGATGTATCTGTATTTAAGGTGAACCGGTTGGAAGCGCATTCGGACCACCGCTATTATAGAACGATGGAGGAAGCGGAGAGACAAGCCCCCATGGCGCTGCGCCACTCTCTGAACGGAGACTGGAAATTCAGCTATGCGGTGAATGCGGCAGCCCGTGTTAAGGATTTCTATAAGACGGAATATGATACGAGAGGCTGGGGGGATATCCAGGTGCCGGGTCATATTCAGCTTCAGGGGTACGGCAGGCCGCAATATGCGAATACGATGTACCCTTGGGACGGTCTGGATGCTGTAAGACCGCCGGAGATTCCGGTGAGCAATAATACGGTGGGCAGCTATGTGAAGTTTTTTGAGGTGCCGGAGAATATGGGGAAGGGACCGGTCTTTATTTCTTTTCAGGGGGTAGAGGCGGCTTGTTATGTATGGTTGAACGGGCACTTCGTCGGCTACAGCGAAGACAGCTTCACCCCTGCGGAATTCGATTTGACACCCTATCTGCAGGAAGGAGCCAATAAGCTCGCGGTTGAGGTCTATCAGCGCTGCACGGGGAGCTGGCTGGAGGATCAGGATTTCTGGCGGTTCTCGGGGATTTTTCGTGAGGTGTATTTGTATACGGTTCCTGAGCTGCATGTACAGGATCTGCGGATTCAGGCGGGGCTGGATGCTTCCTATGAGGAAGGCAAGTTAACGGCTGAACTTCGCATGGCGTCAGAGGCCGGAGCTGTAATCCGAATGGAGCTGAAGAATGCGGCAGGCGCTGTGGTGGCGACAGCAGAAGGACGGGCTGTGGCGGGCAAGGCGGCTCTGAGTATGGATGCAGGCAAGGTGTTCCTGTGGAGCGCGGAGAATCCGTACCTGTATAACGTCTGTATCTCTGTATGTAATAGCGAAGGGAAACTGGTGGAGGCGATTGTGCAGCGGGCGGGCTTCCGCGTGTTCGAGCTGAAGGACAAGCTGATGCTGCTAAACGGCCAACGGATCATGTTCAAAGGCGTCAACCGCCATGAGTTCAACCCCCGCACAGGACGGAACATCTCCAGGGAAGATATGATTAAGGATATCATCATCCTGAAGCAGAATAATATCAACGCAGTGCGGACCTCGCATTATCCGAATCAGACGCTCTGGTATGAGCTGTGTGATGAATACGGGGTGTATGTGATTGATGAGATGAATCTGGAATCCCATGGCTCGTGGCAGAAGATGGGCGCCGTTGAGCCGTCCTGGAACATCCCCGGGGATAAGCCGGAGTGGGAGGGGATTGTCATGGACCGGGCGGTATCGATGCTGGAGCGCGATAAAAATCATCCGTCGATCCTGATCTGGTCCTGCGGCAATGAATCGTATGCGGGTGAGGTCATTCTCAAGGTGTCCCATTACTTCCGCAAGGCTGATCCTGGACGGCTGGTGCATTATGAAGGAGTCTTCCATAACCGCAAATATAATGACAGCAGTGATATGGAGAGCCGGATGTATGCCAAGCCCGCCGACATTGTGGAGTACCTGGAGAATCAGCCAGATAAGCCGTATATCAGCTGTGAGTATATGCATGCTATGGGGAATTCGGTTGGAGGACTCCATAAATATATCGAGCTGGAGAGCCGGTATCCGCTCTATCAGGGCGGCTTCATCTGGGATTATATCGATCAGGCGCTGGTAGCCAAGGACCGGTACGGTGAAGAGTATCTGGCGTATGGCGGGGATTTCGCTGACCGGCCGACGGACTACAGCTTCTGCGGCAACGGGATTGTTTTTGCTGACCGGATGATCACGCCGAAGATGCAAGAGGTGAAGTTCCTCTACCAGAACATCCGGCTTGTTCCTGAAGCGGATGCCGTGACGGTGATCAACGGGAATCTGTTCGAGGGAACGGAGCGGCTGCTGCTGGAGTTCAGGTTGTTCAGAGAAGGACGGGAGATCTTCAAGGGGCAGCAGGAGCTTGCGGTTGCGGCTCAGGAAGAGGCGAGAATCTCGCTGGAACTGCCGGATGTATCCACAGCTCCAGGGGAGTACACGCTGGCGGTAAGCCTTACGCTGAAGGAAGCTGAACTATGGGCGGATTCCGGGTTCGAGACCGCTTATGGAGAGCATGTGTTCCGCGTAGAAGCAGCCGGGGCAACAGCAGGCGGGAAAAAGGCACTGCTGCCTGCGTCCGGGGAGTTCGGCGTCATTGAAGGGGATGTAAATATCGGGGTCACCGGGCGCGGCTTCTCCGCCCTGTTCTCCAAGCAGGCGGGCTCCCTGGTGTCGCTCTGCTACGGGGGGCGCGAGATGATTGCGACTCCGCCGGCTCCGCTGTTCTGGCGGGCAACGACCGACAATGACAAAGGGACTGCGCTGGGGTACCATGCCGGCGGCTGGTTCGCGGCCAGTCTGGCCCGCCAGTGTACGGCGGTCAGCCTGCACACCGAAGCAGACCGGGCTAAGGTCAGCTTCGACTACGCCTTCAGCATCAGCAGTGAGCTGAAGGCAAGCATTGAATACACGGTCCATGCCGACGGCAGCGTCCGTGTCCGGATGGTCTACACCGGAGCAGACGGCTTGCCGGATGTGCCGGTAGTGGCGGTATCCTTCCGGATGCCGGCAGACTACGAGGCCACCGAGTGGTATGCCCGCGGACCGGAAGAGAACTACAGTGACCGCGCGTATGGAGCGCGGCTCACCCGCTTCCGGCGTAAGGTGACGGAGCTGCCGTCACCGTATCTGGTGCCGCAGGAATCCGGCAACCGGACGGGCGTCCGTGAGGTGAGCATCACGGACAGCCGGGGTTATGGGCTGCAAGTTCAGGCGGCTGCGGGCCAGCCGCTGGAATGTACGCTGTCACCGTATACAGCGTTCGAGCTGGAGCAGGCAGCACATGCTTATGAGCTGCCTAAGGTGCACTACACGGTTGTCACCCTCGCGGCACAGCAGATGGGTGTGGGCGGGGATGACAGCTGGGGAGCGCCGGTGCATCCGGAATACCGGATCGCAGCGGGTAAGCAGCTGGAATTCGAGTTCACACTGACGGCGGCATTGCCGGAGGCGTAATCATCACTAAGTGAACAGGCCATCAGCGTATTCTTCGCTGATGGCCTGTTTCATGAGAAGCGCTGCCGGTATTCGCGCGGCGACAACCCCTCCAGCTTCATGAAGCTGGAGCTGAAGTAGGAGGATTGGTTGAAGCCGACCTCTCCGGCAATCCGGGAGATCGGGAAGCTGGTCTGCATCAGCAGCAGCTTGCTCTGTCCGATACGGTAGCGGAGCAGATATTCCATGGGTGAACAGCCATATACCTTGTTCATGCAACGGGCGATATAGACCGGATGAAAGTTGAGGCTGTCTCCCAGCATGGCGGTTGTAATCTCTTCACGGTAGTGGGTGCGGAGATAGGAGGCGGCCTGCTCGGCACATAGGGTGGTTTGGGAGCTGCGGTGCTCCGGGTTCACAGAAGCGGCCAGCTGCTGCAGAAGATCCTGGAAGAGGAGCTGCTGCCGGAAGCGGACGGCTTCGAGGTGGGCAGTGGCCTGCAATTGCGTGAGCTGCTCCAATACCTCGTAAGCTCTGTCCGGCAGAAGTAAGTTAACAAACTGCGATAACATCAGATTGAAGGAGCTGATATCGAATAGAGAAGCGGGATGCTCTCCTGTAGTCTCAGTCAGAGTGCCGGAAGCGGACCCTGTCACCGATAAGGCGAGGTCATGGAAGGTCTGAAAGTGGAGCCAATGATAGGCCGTATCCTCCTTGCAGCCTTCGGTTCCAAAGTGGTGGCAGTCGGGGCGAAGGATCAAGGCATCGCCTGCCTTCACGGTGAAGCGCTGCTCCTCCTCGCCGATATACAGGCATCCCTGCTGGACAATGAGCAAGTCAAATACCTTGATCTGCTGGCGGCTCCGGTGCTGATAGCCGGGCTGGCAGTGATTGAGGCCGCTGGCTATATAATGCGGCAGGGGAGGGATGCGGAACAGAAGCGGGTTCATGGGCTGGCCTCCTGAAGAAAGTTTGGATATTGAAAGTTTAGGTTGGAGAATTAGTACATTTCCCAGAGTATATCACCTATAATTTATTACAGGCAAGTTTAAATCGTAAGGCTGTGGATATGTCCAGCGCGACCACCCGAATTCCCCCGGATTCTTCTCCTTAAGGAGTACTCCGGGGGCTTATTTGCGTTGAACTTGCGATTACTGCACAAATGTATGATAAGTGCACAGTGCGGTTAGCCGTAAAGTACAGGAATATCCCGAAGCTTCACTGTTCAGCCGCAGGAGGCTTCTTCTATACTCAGGTCATACATTGGATTTCACGAAGCCGCAGGGGCCATCAAGGCCCAAGGGCAGAGGCTTCGAACCCAGTGACGCGGCAACTTATCTATAGGCATAGGAGAGTGAAGGCTTTGAGACACCGCAAACGCAAGACCGGTATACCGCTCGTCACCCAGCTTCCCTTGAAGGGAACAGGCGGGCTGTCCCCGCAGCTTGAGTCCGGCACCCGGAAGACAAGGAATAAGGGCTTCGTGCATGAGCTGGTCCATAACCGGATTCTGTTCCTGATGCTGCTGCCAACGCTGTTGTTCTTTCTAATTAACTCGTATTTTCCGATGGTCGGGGTCTATTATGCGTTCACGCAGTTTGATTTCAATTCCGGGCTGTTCGATGCTCCCTTCGTGGGGCTGAAGAACTTTGAATTCCTCTGGAAGTCCGGCACGCTGGTGAAGCTGACGCTCAATACGATCGGCTATAATCTGGCTTTTATTTTACTCGGGAATGTACTGGCGATTATCTGTGCGATTCTGCTCAGCGAGCTGCGGGTGAAGTGGTTCAAGAAGCTGACCCAATCGGTCATGTTCCTGCCGTACTTCGTATCGTTCGTTATTCTGAGCGTTATCGTCTACAATGTGTTCAATTATGATAACGGTTTCTTGAATACGCTGCTGACGCAGTTCGGGGCGAATCCGGTGGATGTCTATAATAATCCGGTCATCTGGATTTTCCTGATCATTCTCTTTTATCTCTGGAAAAATCTCGGCTACAGCATGGTCATCTACCTGGCCTCCATAACGGGCATCAGCGAGGAATACTATGAAGCGGCCAAAATTGACGGTGCCCACATTTTTCAGCGGATCTGGTATATCACGGTGCCGATGCTGAAATCGACCTTCGTCATGCTGCTGCTGTTCTCACTGGGGAGTATTATGAAGGGGCAGTTTGACCTCTTTTACCAGCTGATTGGCAATAACGGGGTGCTGTACAATACAACGGATATTCTGGATACGTACGTGTTCCGCTCGCTCAAGGTGACCTTCGATGTCGGGATGGCCACGGCGGCCGGCCTGTACCAATCACTGTTCGGCTTCTTCCTGATTATGACGGTCAACTATATCATCCGTAAAATAAATGACGATTACGCCTTGTTCTAGGTTGTGCGGAACCTGCTGCGGAAGGAGAGAAAGAGCATGCAAATCAAAGACGACTCGTACACCAGGCTACTCCAGGGAGTGGCTTACACCGTAATTATACTGGGCTCCTTAGCCTGTCTGATTCCGTTCCTGCTGATTATTTCCGCTTCCCTGACGGCTAATGAGTCCATCATCAAGGATGGTTATCATTTCATCCCGGCGCAGTTCTCGCTGGAGGGCTACAAGACAGTATTCACCTTCCCTGATGAGGTACTGCGGGCGTATGGGGTGACGCTGTTTACTACGGTGACGGGGACGACGCTGGGACTGTTCTTCATGACGATGGCCGGGTATGTGCTGGCCCGCAAGGATTTCAAATACCGCAATACCTTCTCGTTCTATATTTACTTCACGACCCTGTTCGGCGGGGGGCTGGTGCCCTGGTACATTATGATCACCAAGTATCTGCATCTGACGGACTCTTACGGGGCGCTGATTTTCCCTGGCTTGATGACGCCGTTCCTGATTATTCTGATGAAGAATTTCATCCGCTCGGCGGTGCCGGAGGAGCTGTTCGAATCGGCCAAGATTGACGGGGCGGGGGATTTCAAAATATATTGGCGCATTGTACTGCAGCTCTCGATGCCCGGGATTGCTACGGTAGGCCTGTTCCTTGCGCTGGCTTACTGGAACGACTGGTTCTCTTCATCGCTGTTCATTAATGATCCGCATAAGTATCAGCTGCAGTTCCATTTGTACAATGTCATCAACTCAGCCTCCTTCATCGCCAATATGGGCGCGGGTACCGGGGTCAGCTTAGGCAGTGATCTGCCGACAGAATCCACCAAGATGGCGATGGCGATTGTGGTCACGGGGCCGATTCTGTTCCTGTATCCGTTCATCCAGCGTTATTTCGTGAAGGGTCTGACGATCGGAGCGGTCAAAGGTTAGAACCGGCTGGCAGACTGTATCTTTACCGTACATCTGTTATATCGGCTAACATAGAGTTAGACACAAGGATGGTATGCTTCCGGGTAGAGATCTGCACGAGGGCATCGGGGAAGCGTGGGCGTACAACAAATTCTAGGAGGGTTCATTCATGAGAAAGAAAGCAGGCAGACGATCTTTGGTTACGCTTACAACGGGGTTGCTCGCTCTATCGCTCCTGGCCGGCTGCGGCGGGGGGAACAGCAATGGCAATACCGGCAGCGCCGGGAAGGACGGCAACGCAGGCACACCGCCTGCATCAGAGGGAGCTGCTCCGGCAGCGGATAGCGGGATCGACACCTCGAAGAAGGTGGAGCTGCAATTCTATATGCTCGGCGATGCTCCTAAGGATCTTCCGGCCATCCAGGCGGAGGTCAACAAAATGGCTGAAGCGGACCTGAACGCCACGGTAAAGTTCAACTTCACCAGCTGGACGGACTGGGATCAGAAGTATAAGCTGCTGCTATCCTCCGGGCAGGCAATTGATCTGATTTTTACGGCGGACTGGACGCAATATCAATCCTATGCGAAGCGCGGTGCCTTCCTGGCACTGGATGATCTGCTGCCTAAGGCGGCACCCGAGCTGCAGAAGTTCGTCCCTGAGAAAATGTGGGAGGATGTTAAGGTTGACGGTAAAATTTACACGGTTCCGGCGACCTTCAAGGAGTATGTAACCAACGGGTTCGTCTACCGCGAGGATCTGCGCAAGAAATACAATCTCCCGGAGCCCAAGGACTTGGCCAGCTATGAGGCTTACATGGACGGCATTGTCAAAAACGAGCCGGATATGATGCCGATGTCCCTCAATAGCGATGTGGGTAACAATCTCCATTATATCTATACGGAGCTGCATAAAATGGTCGGCGCGCTGCCGTACGGCATGGGTGTGAAGTATGATTCTCCGTCCACGGTCTACTCCTACTGGGGCTCCGAGGAGCAAAAAGAAGAGCTGAAGATGATGAAGCGCTGGGCCGATAAAGGCTTCATTCCAAAGAATGTACTGAATATTAAGGATACGATGCAGGACCCGGTCACTTCAGGTAAAGCGGCCAGCATGTTCGGGGACAATCCTAACCGGTTCAATGATATGAAGATGAAGATCAGCACAACTCATCCGGATTGGGAGCTGGCGTATTCTCCTTTCGGCTTAACCACCGGCTATGCGACCCCTGTACATCCGATTCACAACGGGTTCGCTATCCCGAAGAGCAGCAAGAACCCGGAGCGGGCGCTTGCCTTCTATCAGAAGATGGTGCTCGACAAACGGTATAATCAGCTGACGCAATACGGCATTGAAGGCAAGAACTACACAGTAGAAGACGGCTATTACAAGCTGGTCGGCACCAGTACCTCCAATGGCTTCACCCGTGAGGGCATGAATGGCTGGGCGTGGAGAAATCCGGAGTTCATGCTGTTTGACAAGGGCTTCGACGGGGTCAAGGCGATCTTTGATGAGCTGGATAAAATCCAGAAGCCGGACCTGTTCCTGGGCTTCGCCGAGGACTACACCTCTTATCAGGCAGAGAAGGCTGCGCTTGAGCAGGTAGAGAAGCAGTACCTGTTCCCGCTGGAGGCCGGACTGGTGGATGATGTGGATAAGGGCCTGGAGACCTTCATGCAGAAGGCTAAGCAGGCGGGCCTGGAGAAGATTCAGGCGGAGTGGACGAAGCAGTGGGAGGCTTATGTGGCTGAGAAAGGTCTAAAATAATGAGGGGAGCCCCGGGAGCCGAATGGCTTTTGGGGCTTTTTGTGCCCGGGGGTGCTGGGGTGGGACTGGAGCCGAAGTTGGTGCTGGAGTGGCGATGGCGCTTGGGTGGACGCTCCGAAAACGGAACGATGTTCCGATCGCTGTTGTGTCCGGATTTTTATTTATTCTACCTTAGCGGTGAAAATCCGGACACAAAGGCGAACGCTCCGCTTCTCCACATTCATTCCGTTTTCTCCGCTGTTTAAGCGCTGGGCACACCTGCGTCAACCCCGGCCCTCTTGCCGCGTCAGCCCCAGGCTTCCGGGGCAGGTGGGGAGAGCAGAAGAGCCCGTCTCCACGAATCTGGAGACGGGCTTGAGGTGAAGCGTACCCTAGCTTCTCCGTGCACACGGAGAAGGGCTTGGTGTTCCACCAAAGCGAACAAAAGAAGGCATGGTGTCCCACCAAAGCGAACAAAAGAAGGCTTGGTGTTCCACCAAAGCGAACAAAAGAAGGCTTGGTGTTCCACCAAAGCGAACAAAAGAAGGCTTGGTGTTCCACCAAAGCGAACAAAAGAAAGTTTGGTGTTCCACCAAAGCGATTAAAAGAAGGCTTGGTGTTCCACCAAAGCGTTACTGTACCATGAATGATAAAGTGTGCTATCTAGTCAATTCTATGAAAAATTGCTGTAAGTCCAGTTCTGATTTTATATTTTCAATTACGTTTTTCAGTCCAGGAACCCACAGCAGAGTGTCCTGCCGAATATAGTTTAATACTATGGCACAACTCCGTTCAAACTTTTCAATATGCGGACTGTGTTCATTGGTCAAAACATTTCTGACCTCTTCTGCTAATTTCATATAATCTGAGTTAATGTGATCCTGTTTACTAATTTCAGCAGGTTTTAATTTGGACCACACATAAGCTCCTCCTTCAACAACTGCTTCTGATCCCTCTAAATATTCCAGGAATGAATCCTCATTAATAAATTCATCGATCCGCTCCTCCAGACCTTTGAAAGCTTGAACAAAATTAATAACGTCTTCCAAAAAAGACACCTCCCGGATAAATAAGAAGATATGATTTTTGCTTGCTGCACAATTTCCTCAGTTAGCAAACCAATCTTATGTGATTTTAGTATATCGTGTTTGTTAACATTTTCAATTGTGAAAATGTTAACAAGTTGAATCTAAACTGAAGCCACGGCCCCAGATCGAAAACTTACAAATACGATTTATATAGTCCGCACGCTCTTCAAACGCCGGTAGTCGGTAGGTGTCGTACCGAAGCTGCGCTTGAACATCCGGTGCAGGTAGGAGCTGCTGGTGAAGCCGCAGCGCTCGGCGATCGCGGTGACGGGCAGGTCGGTATTCTCCAGCAGGGCGCACACTTCGCGCATCCGCACCTCCAGGATGACATCGACGATGCTGTTCATGGTCTGCTGCTTATAGAGGCGGCTGATATAGATGGGTGACATGTCCAGTTCATCGGCGATCTGGTTCAGGCTCAGATGAGGCTTCATGTAATCCTCATTGATCTTGGCGTTGATCTGGCAGATGAGGTCGTGCTGCTTGGTGTTCTTTTTGCCGGCCAGCTGCTCCTGCAGGGTATGGAAGAGGGCGGTGAAGGCCTCCTCGAGCTCCTCTATCGTCTCAATAGCGTCCAGGCTCGGCAGCTCGGCCATTCCATCAATTTGTAAGCGGTTACGCTTCTGGATAGTGTTCACGATTTCTCTGATGGTGACGCTGAGCCTGGACACGGTTAGCTGCGCGGTCTGGTAAGGGAAGGCCCCGGTCTCGCGGATCATCGCGCTGAACTGCTCGGCGGCGTCCGTCAGCTTGCCGCTCAGCAGCGCATCCGCTAGTCTCTTCTCCTTGTCCGCCGGATAATGATAAGTGCTGGACTCCAGCGCACAGATGTCCCGGGCATTCAGGATACTGCCATGCCCATAGAACAGGCGGTGATTCGACGCCTCGCGGACCTGCTGATAGAGCTGATGCAGATGGCTGGCATTACGGTCGATATGGCTGTAGGTCAGGGTAAGACTGATCTTCAGATAGTCGGAGCAGGCCTGCTGAATCTGCCGGAGCAGGGCTTCGATTAGGCCGGTATCCGTATATTCCACGGGATCGATAATGTTCAGCAGCACCAGAATCCCGTCATCGTTCATATCTACGGTCTCCACGCGGTAGGTCTGGCCGCAGATCTCGGAGGCGATGTTCATAATGGCAAACTTGGAGGCCAGCAGATAAGAGGAGCGGGCTTCCCGGAACTCCCGGTAACGGTCAATCCGCAGCAGGATCAGCCGGTAATCATCATTGAAGGTGAAATGAATGCCGAGCTGGCGCAGCTTCTCTACCTGCTGCATGGACTGCAAGGGCTTCAGGCCGAGGATCAGGTCCCGCAGTGTATTTTGCCGGATCATGAACATGCTGTCGCGCTTCTCGGTCTCCAGAATATGCATCTCGCTGACAATCCGGTTCATCGGCAGGTAGAGGCTTCTGGACATGATCCAGGAGAGGCCGATGCCGGCCACCAGCACCAGACCTGCGATCAGCAAGGTGGTGTTGCGGATGTTGTTGGTCTGCTTCGTAATGATCTCATACGGCGTAATTCGTACATACTGCCAGCTTAAATCATCCGGTGCCGTATAAGAGATCAGCGAGTTCACGCCCCCGAAGGGAGCGATGAAATACCCGGCCTCCCGGCCCTTGATCCGCTGCTCGATGAATCCTGCTTCCTCCGGGGTCAGCTCCTGCTGCTTCAGGCTGTTGCTGGAGCGGAAGGCGCCCTGATCATCCAGAATATAGGTCGCGCTGGTGGAATCCGCCGGGCTGGCGATCTCTTTGTTGATCCACGGAGCCGAAATATTCACAATCACCGCCGAATTAATGGCCCGGTCCCAGCCGATCGCATCCAGACACAGGAAGGTGTAGGCACGGACCTGATCGTTCTCCAGTGCGCCGTTGGAATAGACTCTGGGAATGGGAGTGAACGCCTTATAGTTCTGATAGTGGCTCAGGATATCCAGAATGGAGGTATCGACCAGCTCCTTCTCGGTATACACACCGTTCTGACCATGGGAGGAGGCAACATACAGCTGACCGCCCTTGGGATTATATACATAGATGGATTCAATATAAGGCATGGAGCTTAGATAGTTGCCCAGCTCGGACATGGCGGCGGTGACATCGTAGATGTCCGGCTTATCGTAGAACACGATTTTGGAGATGGTGCTGTTGCGGTAGATTTGAAAAGAAAGCGA
Source organism: Paenibacillus silagei (assembly GCF_017874735.1). Lineage (GTDB taxonomy): Bacteria > Bacillota > Bacilli > Paenibacillales > Paenibacillaceae > Paenibacillus_AQ > Paenibacillus_AQ silagei. Next base: position 53,732 of record NZ_JAGGLV010000031.1, on the reverse strand, counting down.
TTGCGCAGCATCCGTCATGTTCACGACCTCGCGGCTGGTCTGTGTGAGGTTGCCGAGGTCGGACTGGAAGGTCTGTTTCTTTTCTACGCCGATATAGTAGTTGTAATAAATGATGGTGGAGACCAGAAAGGTTAAGGAGACGCAAAGCGTAATGCTGACTAGCAGTCTGCTGTACAATGCCCGTTGATTGCCGATCTTGTTCAGTCTCATCCAAAGTAGCCCCCTGACTCACTGTGTATTCTTGCGGGTACCGTCCTTGTCGTAAATGTTCATAGTACGATTATAAGCTCCAGCCTATGAACAGGACAGTAGAACAAGCTTATAACTGTGAACAGGCTGGACCCCTGCGCAGTGAACAAATGCAAGATTCGTGTACAAAAGCTACTTGTGACAGGGGAGGGGACTATTCCCTATATGACTCTGCTCTGAATGCGGAAGGTGCGCGGGGAGAGGCCGATCTCCCGTTTGAACATATTGCAGAACTGGGCGTCGTTGACGAATCCGGCTGCAGCCGAGACCTCGGAAATATGCATTTGGCTGTGCAGGAGGAGCGACTTGGCATAATCCAGGCGTTTTAGTAAAAGATAACGGTGGGGAGAGTGCATGAACCGCTCCTTGAACAAATGCCGGAAGCGGTCGTAGCTGTAGCCGGACATCTCTGCCAGCGAGGCCACCGAGAGCTTGTGGCGGTAATGCTCGTTCATATAATTGAGCACGTACTGCATCTGATCCTCCGCCGGGGAATGGAAATCGGAGGCGCTGAGCAGCCGCTGGAGATAGACGGTAATTTCACTCATCTGCAGATTCAGCAGCTCGCTGAACCCGTCGCGCTTGCGCTTGAACTCAGCGCTCATCCGCTGCAGGGTCTGTAGCACTGTGTGCTCTTTATCATCGTCAAACACACCGGACAGCGAATTGATCACCGGATTGCCGCAGTGGAAGCCGACGAACAGCACCTCCGGGCTGGGCTGATGATTCTCATCATGCTTGAAGCCAGCCGGAATGAGGGCGAAGGTAGAGGGCCGGAAGTGATAGCTGCGCTGGCCGATGCTGCAGGTGCCCTGACCGTGGATGTAATAGACAAGCTCGAAGCACTCATGCTGGTGCGGAGGGATATAGGTACCTGCTTCATGTTCTGCATTTACAATATATAGGACACGATCCATGATGAGCCTCCCTTGATCGTCATTTAGCCGAATCGTACAAAAACATGACCGAAAATATATAAATATTTATGTTTTCATTTGATATGATCTTATCAATAAAACCGAAGATTCTCAACTGGACTGGCCATCTTGTTCGGATATTTTACGGTTTTTTAGCGAAATGTAACATGAAATGTTTGGTTTTCAGAGTAAATTGCTTATTTTCAGAATTTCAACAGTCGCTTATTCATGCTGCCCGATTCGATGGGACCAACAAAACGTGTAATTGGGATTTTATGCTATTCAGCAGGGTGGATCTATTACAAATAGGGGTGTGAACTTAGAACATGAAAAAGAAAATGCTCACTTTAATGTTGCTGGCAGTTATGGTACTGGTCGCTGCGTGCGGAAACAACAAGTCCGGGAACGGGAATGGTGCGACAGCAACTCCGGGAACGAATGAGGAAGGCGGCGCGGCTGCGGGGGACAAGCTCAAGGTGGTGCTGCTGATTCCGGGGACGCTGGGAGATAAGTCGTTTTTTGATGCGGCGAACAATGGTCTGCAGAAGGTGAAAAGCGAGCTTGGCGCAGAAACGAAGGTCGTGGAAATGGGCGCTGACAAGACGAAATGGGAGCCGACTTTTAATGATATCGCTGCTGAGGATTGGGATGTTGTCATCTCCGGCGGCTCGGAAATTACAGAAATGTTCAATGCAACGGCAGAAGCAAATCCCGATAAAAAATTCATCAACTATGACACTGACATCGAGGAAGCACCTGCCAATATGTACAATATGTCTTACTCGACCAATGAGGTCTCCTTCCTGGCCGGAGCGGCTGCGGCGCTTGCAACCCAGTCCGATATGCCTAATGCCAACAAGGACAATGTGATCGGATTCCTGGGCGGAATGGACATTCCCGGCATCAATGCTTTCCTGGTTGGTTACATTCAGGGAGCGCAGTATGTTGATCCGGAAGTGAAGGTAGCCGTATCCTATGCCGGAGATTTCGTGAACCCTGCCAAGGGCAAGGAATTGTCGCTGATCCAGTACAACTCGGGCGTGGATATTATCTTCAACGTGGCGGGCGGTACGGGCCTTGGCATTTTCGATGCAGCGAAGGAAAAGAATAAATATGCCATCGGGGTCGATTCTGACCAGGCGATGCTGCTCAAGGATACCGATAGTGCGAAGGCGAACCTGATTGTTACTTCTGCAATTAAAAAAATTGATTCGGCTATCCTTGGTGCAGTGAAGAGACTGCAGGACGGCACGCTTGAAATGGGTAAACGCGATGTGCTTGGCTTCGTTGAAGACGGCGTGGGCATTGCTGAGAACGAGATCTACAAGGCGGCATTCCCGGCGGAATTGCAGACCAAGATTGAAGAAGTGAAGCAGAAGCTGATCAATAAGGAAATTAAGGTGGATAACGCAATGGGTATGGAGACTTCTGAAGTGGAAGCAATCCGTAATGCCGTTAAACCTTAAGGACATGAATAAAACTTTGGTTGAAAGGCGTTGATGACCCATGGCAAATGCTCTGCTGGAAATGCGGGGAATCACCAAAGTGTATCCGAACGGTGTGGTTGCCAACAAGGACGTTGAGTTCTCCCTGCGCGAAGGCGAGATCCATGCGATTGCGGGTGAGAACGGAGCCGGTAAATCGACTCTGATGAAAATTATGTTCGGAATGGAGAGCCCAAGCGAAGGCGGGCTCTACATCCGGGGAGAACAAGTGAAGCTGCAGTCCCCGCAGGACGCGATTGACCGCGGTATCGGGATGGTGCATCAGCATTTCATGCTGGTGCCTTCTTTTACGGTGGCGGAGAATATGGTGCTCGGTATGGAGCCGAAGAAGGGCGTTGGCTTCAATTATGCAGAGGCCGTACGCCTGACAGAGGCAACTGCACGTAAATATAATCTATCAGTGAATGCCAAGGCGAAGGTGGAGGACCTAAGTGTCGGCATGAAGCAGAAGGTGGAAATTCTGAAGGCGCTGGTGCGCGGGGCCAAGATTCTCATTCTCGATGAGCCAACGGCAGTGCTGACTCCGCAGGAGACGGAGGAGCTGTTCCATGAGCTGCAGCAGCTTAAGGAGCAGGGACACACGATTGTGTTCATCTCGCACAAGCTGAAGGAGGTCAAAGCTATCTGTGACCGGATTACCATCATGCGCGGCGGCCGGAGTGAAGGCGTCTTCGATACTAAGGAAGTAACAGAGCAGGAGATCTCGCGGCTGATGGTTGGACGGGATGTGGTGCTGAAGTATGACAAAAGCGATCTTCCCTACGGCAAGCCGGTGCTTGCGGTGGAAGGGCTGAGCGTCTCAGACGGCCAGGGAAAAGCGCTGCTCTCCGGGATCAGCTTCTCGGTCCGTGAAGGCCAGATTGTCGGCATCGCCGGCGTTGAAGGGAACGGACAGACGCAGCTGATCGAGGCGCTGACCGGCGGCCTGCGCGGGGTTGGAGGCAGCGGGTCGGTACAGGTGAAGGGGAAGGACATCCGTGAGCTGGATATTCTGGACATCCGCAACCTGGGAGTATCCTATATCCCTGAGGACCGGATGCGCCAGGGCTCTGCCGGAGAAGCCAGCATTGCCGACAATCTGATCTCCACGCGCTATCGTCAGAAGGATATGAATAAAGGGCCTTTCCTGCACGGATCAAGAATTGCTGCGCTGGCCTCTGCGCTGGTGGAGGAATTCAAGGTGCGCTGCTCCGGCCCGCAGCAGCCGATCGGCATGCTGTCCGGCGGTAACATGCAGAAGGTAGTCGTAGCCAGGGAATGTTCCACGAATCCGCAGCTGCTGATCGCCGAGCAGCCGACCCGGGGCGTTGATATCGGGGCTGCCCAGTTCATTCACCAGAAGCTGCTGGAGCTGCGCTCGGCGAACTGTGCCACGCTGCTGGTATCAGCGGATTTGAATGAAATTCTGGAGCTGAGCGACAGTCTTCTCGTGATGTATGAGGGCCAGATTGTTGCCTATTTCGATAATCCGTCAGCAGTCGGTGAGGAAGAGCTGGGGCTCTACATGCTGGGAATTAACCGGCAGGACAAAGAGCAGACCGGGAGGGCCGCATATCATGTTTAAAGTCAAATATTTCGAGGCGATCCGCACAGCGGCGGTCATCGTCATTGCACTTATTATCGCGTTCCTGATTATCTCGCTGGTCAGTGATCACCCGGTGAAGACGATCGGAATCTTCCTCTGGGAGCCATTGTCCACGAAGGGTCATATCGGCAATGTCATTGAGATGGCGATTCCGCTGATGTTCACTGGTCTTGCGGTCTCCCTGCTGTTCCGGGCCAATATGTTCAACCTGGGAGCGGAGGGGATCTTCTATTTCTCCGGTGTCGTGACTACTGCGCTGGCGATTCATCTCAGCCTGAACAGCTGGTTCCATCCGGTAGTGGCGATTCTTGCGGGCTCGATCGTAGGGGCACTGCTCTCAGCCATCCCCGGTATTCTTAAAGCGAAGTGGAATGCCAATGAGCTGGTAACCTCGCTGATGTTCAATAACATCCTGTTTGGGGTTGGGCTGTACCTGCTAAACTATTATCTGCGGGATGCCAAGGCCTTTGCCAATGTTTCTTTTAAATTCGAGAAAACGGCCCAGCTCAGCAAGCTGTTTGCAGGGACGCGGATTCACACCGGACTTATTATTGTGCTGGTGCTTATTGTGCTGGCCCACCTGTTCCTGTACCGGACCAAATGGGGCTATGAGCTGCGGATGACCGGGGTTAACCGCGACTTCGCCCGTTATTCAGGCATGAAGACGGCCAAGGTGATCATTCTGGTCCATCTGATCGCCGGGTTCATTGCCGGTATGGGCGGCTCGGTGGAAGTGCTCGGGATGTACAGCCGGTTTCAGTGGACCTCCTTGCCGGGCTACGGTATGGATGGTGCTCTGGTGGCCATGCTGGCCAAGAATAATCCGTTCTCCGTCATTGTCTCGGCGCTCTTCCTGGCCTATATCCGCATTGGCGCCGATATGATGTCGCGCCTCTCCGATGTGCCGTCCGAGATGATCTCGATCATTCAGGCTGTCATTATTCTGCTGATATCCGCTGAGCAGTTCCTTAAGTTCTGGAAGAACCGCATGCTGCTGAAGGAGGCGAAGGAAGCATGAACAGTCTGCTGAATGTCATTCTGACGACGGATTTTGCCTTCTCTGTCCTGCGTGTAACCACGCCGATTCTGTTCGCTGCACTGGGGGCGCTGATCTCGAACCGTGCCGGAATCATCAACATCGGGATGGAAGGGATCATGCTGGTCTCGGCGCTGGCCGGGGTTATTGTGAGCGCCTATACGCAGAGCGCCTGGGTGGGATTGCTTGGGGCGGTGCTGTCGGGAACGCTGATTGCGGGCATTCTGGCTTTTTTCACTTTAAAGTTCAAGACCCACATTATTCTCGGCGGGGTGGCGATCAATATGTTCGCCTCTGGTGGTACGGTATTCATTCTGTATCTGCTGAGCGGTGACAAAGGCTCTTCCACCTCCCTGGCGAGTAAAGTGCTGCCGAGTATTGATATTCCGCTCCTGCAGGATATTCCGGTGCTGGGCCCGATTCTGTCGGGGCACCACATTCTGACGTATTTCTCTATACTGTCGGTACTCGTAGTCTATTATCTGCTCAACCGTACACCGCTGGGGCTGCGTATCCGCTCTGTAGGCGAGAATCCGCATGCGGCCCAGTCGGTGGGTGTCAGTGTAGTCCGTATCCAGTATAGTGCGCTGTTGCTCAGCGGCTTCTTCGCCAGCCTGGGCGGAGCCTATATGTCGATGGGCTACCTGTCGCTGTTCACCCGCGATATGATCGCCGGCCGGGGCTGGATTGCCATCGCTGCTGAATCCATGGGCCGGAGCACCACCGTGGGCACAGCGCTGACCTCGCTGCTCTTCGGCGCAGCTGACGCGTTATCCAATGCCCTGCAGGTGCTGAAGATTCCGGCGGAGCTGATCGCTACGCTGCCTTATGTGGCAACGGTGATCGGTCTGATTATCTATGCGGTCTCGGAGACACGGAAGAAGAATAAGAAGCTGAAGGCTACTATTACGAAATAAACCAGGTAGATAAGACGCACGAAAGAAATTAACGAAAAGCAAAAAGAAGCGGTCTGGTGACAACAGCGGCCGGAAGTCCAAATGTTCACCGCAGTGACGACCAAGCTTGGAGTTCAACTCTTAAGTGCGTCTTATCTAGCCACTCACAACTAATACAAGGGAGTGACAACGATGCCAACACCTATCATTATTGACTGCGATCCGGGGCATGACGACGCGATTGCCATTCTGCTTGCGCTGGCACATCCGGGAGAGCTGGATATCCGGGGGATTACAACCGTTGGCGGAAACCAGATTTTGGATAAAATTACCGATAATGCCCTCAAGATTCTCAGCTTTGTAAATGCAGATATTCCGGTAGCCAAGGGCGCTGCGGCGCCGCTGCTGGGCAAGCTTGTTACCGGAGAGGAAGCCCACGGGGAGTCCGGCATGGATGGCCCGGCGCTGCCGGCGAGCAAGTTCAAGCCCGTAGAGCAGGGGGCAGTAGAATTCATGCTAGAGATTATCCGCGCCTCGGAAGAGAAGATCACTCTGGTGCCTACCGCCCCGCTGACGAATATCGCCCTGCTGATTACGGCGTACCCGGAAGTGAAGGAGCGGATCGAGAAGATCTCCCTGATGGGCGGCGGACTGGCTTACGGCAATGTGACCCGGACAGCGGAGTTCAATATTTATGTAGACCCGGAGGCGGCGCGGATCGTTTTCGAATCCGGCATTCCGATTGTCATGAGCGGATTGGATGTGACAGATAAAGCGGCGATCTTCGAAGAGGAGATTCAGGAGCTTAAGACGCGCGGTCCCGTGTCCGTCATGGTCGGTGAGCTGCTGGATTTCTATTCGATCTACGGGAAGAAAATGGGCTTTGTCGGCAATGCGCTGCATGACCCTTGCGCCATTGCCTGGCTGCTGCACCCGGAGCTGTTCGAATCCGAGCACCTGTATGTAACCGTAGAGACCGAAGGCAAGCTTACCCGCGGCATGACTGTGGCGGACCGCCGCAAGAAGCCGGACCAGCCTGCGAATACGGAGGTACTGCTTGGTGTAGACCGCGAAGCCTTCATCAAGCTGCTGTTCGATTCGTTGGAACGGTTAGACCGGCAGCTGGGGTCTCCGGCAGGAGAATCCTAGCGGATGGCGGGCTGGGAACGTCTGCAGGAGACGGTAAGGTTCGAGCTGCAGCAGCGGATCGAGGAAGGCTGCCAGCCGGGTAATTTGGCGGAGAAGCTGGATGCGGCCGGGAGCGATGAGGACAAGCTGATGGAGGTCTACCATGAGCTGATGGCACTTCCTGTATCCGCTGATTTCCCTTATAAGGAGCCTTCGGATCTGGCGGGGATCAGGCAGCTCCGTCCGGAAGGTCCGCGCAAGCTAGCGGTGGACTGGACGCCGGACCAGTGGCGAGACAGGTTCTACGGGGCCTGGCTCGGGCGGAGTGTAGGCTGCGCGCTGGGCAAGCCGCTGGAATATTGGGATTACTTGTACGGGAAGGATGGCCGGACCGGCTGGGAGAATATCGAGCTGTGGTTCCGCGGTGCGGATGCCTGGCCGATTACAGGTTATACTCCTGAGCATTCCACGGCAAGGGAGGAATATGGCCTCGGCTTAAGCGACTGGTCATTCACCAGCACGCGTGAGAAGATCAGCTACATGGAGAGCGATGATGATATCCGTTATACCGTGCTTGGCCTGATACTGCTGGAGCAAAAAGGGCTGAACTGGGACTCCTGGGATATCGGCAAGCTGTGGCACGGGCACCTGACCTACAGTCAGGTCTGCACGGCGGAAACGCAGAGCTATATGAACTTTGCTCAGGAGACCTCCCATCTGCACGGGGAGAAGCCGGCGGATTGGCCGCTGCGGCAGGAACGGGTACGGATGCATCTGAATCCGTACCGGGAATGGATTGGTGCGGCGATCCGTGCGGATGCCCTGGCTTATGGAGCGGCCGGACATCCCGAGCTGGCTGCGGAGCTGGGCTGGCGGGATGCGTCGTTCTCGCATGTGAAGAACGGAATCTATGGCGAGATGTTCAATGCAGCGATGATCTCAGCGGCGTTCGCAGGTCTCAGCAACCAAGAGATTGTGCAGATCGGCCTTAGTGAGATTCCGCAGACGAGCAGACTGGCTAAGGATGTGCTGCGGGGAGTTGAAATTGCACAGAAGGCAGGCAGTGAGCGTGAGCTGGTCAGCACCCTCTGGAACGAGTTCAGCCATTACGACCCGGTGCATACGAACAACAACGCTGCCATTGTAGCCGCCTCGCTGATCTACGGCGGCGATGATTTCGAGAAAGCGGTGGTTACCTCCGTATCGGCCGGAATGGATACCGACTGCAACGGGGCCACTGTCGGCTCCATTATGGGAGCGAAGCTGGGGGCTGCTAAGCTGCCGGTCCAATGGACCGCACCGCTGAACGATCTGCTGTATGCGGATCTGCCGGGCTTCCACCCGATCGCCATTTCTGAGGTTGCGGAGCGGAGCTATCAGGTGTTCCTGAAGCTGCGGGCGGAGCTTGTGAAATAAACTTCTATTTTATTGAATTCCCATATATGGAAATAAACGTTGTTTCAAATTAGGTGAGGTTTAATATAGGCTGCTTAATCCAACAAAAAACACTTCGCTCTACCACAATATTATTTAAGTTAACCAGCAGGTACAAAAAATTTTAAAAGCGGTGTCATCTAAAAGATGGCCCGCTTTTTTCTTATGGCTTTAGCCAGTTGAGCGCGTGAAACGCGGGAAAAAACACCCGCTATGCGGGTGGAGGGAACGAAGGTTAGACCACTAAGCCATTCCGGTAGAATTGAGATGTGCAGGCTCAAGCGAATGGATGTGCGAATATCATATCGTGTTCACCTCGAAGTATAGACGCGAAGAATTCTATAATCAAGTGAGGAAAGATCTAATCGAAATTTTCAGATATCTATGTAGTATAAGGGAGTCCAAATTCTAGAAGGTCACATAATGCCCGATCAAAAAGAAAATCTTCCCTCTGGAGCAGTCATTCAGACTCCGATCTCCATAGTGGAGGTATCTCTATACGATGAGAATTTATTTTGTAGTTTTTGTAAGTTTTGTGTAGTGGAAAAATGATTTTTTTGTGAAAATAAATCGTTTATTGAAGAAAACTTACATGGTTCATCTTAATGTGATCTTTTCCTTCTAAATTCAACAATTTGTGACATTGATTAAAATGAAGTTACTATATGAAAAAAAATCCATTTATGATATAACATTCTTGCAGTCAAATTTTAGTAAGGAGTGATTCTATTGTTCAAGAAAATTTTGAAGATTTCAGTAACGGCAGCTTTACTAGTATCTGTATCACCTGTTAATGCATTTGCAACTGAAAGAGTTTCAAATGAATTCGATTACTACAGATCAGATGTTATTAATCAAGAATTGTTACAAAAGGGTTATTCTGCTTTAGACTATGCACGGTCTTCACTACCGAAAACAATTGATAACATTACTAGTCAACATATTAAAGAGCTTCAAAATGCAGAAATAGTTATTATGAACTTTGATGAACAAGGAGCATTATCTACTGCAGAAAGTTCTGAAAGTGGTGAGGCAACTAAACGTTTTGTTAAAGAGATACGAGAAAATGTGATCGATGAACAAGAGCTACAGATTGAATCAGAGGGGGCTGCTGGAAATAAGGGAATCGTCGGAGAAACCTCGCTGGCAACCAGCTCTAATATTTCAATTCAATCTGTACTACCCAATTCTCCTTCAGCTCCACCTGGAGCAGACACCGGCGCTTTTCATAGATTAAAAACTCCAGCGAGTAATAGTACATTAAATTACTCTGGTGCAGTAGCTGATGATGTGAGGTTGCCGGGATTTGCTGTAGCTAACACTGACGGTGAGGCTGGATATTTGTATACTGGAATTGACCAAGGCGAAGTAGGAATAGGAGAAGTTGGATTTGGCACGTACAGTGGATCAGGAGGCCAGGGATGGTTCCCGCTTTTTCATGCTAGAGCTACCCATACAGTAACCACTCAACCAGGGTCAGTAGGTAATAATGCAGAGTATTATTATGATTATGCTAAAAATTATGGGACTGGGAATGTAACTATTACTGGCTATAAAGTTTATTATAAAACTACTGATAGCATTTTAACTGTTACTTATCAAATAGGCTATAATACGATTTATGTTGTTAAGTTTAATGGATATAACTCAGCGAATAAATCTGTAAAACGAGTCACTGCCATTGCTATGCCAAGTGGTACCTCGGGAAAGTTTAAAAATGGTTATTCCTCGTATGCTAACTGGGGAAACTATAGATTTTTAACACAAAATGGATCTGATATAGCCTATCCTGGTAATGTAAGCGGTTTGGTAGAACATGTATGGAACCATGGTGGTGTAATAGATTACATTAAAACTATTATAAACAATGATGATAGGGATGAGCAGTATAGAATATATTAATCGCAGATAAATATTTGTAATTACGTTGCAGAAAATATTTACTTTTCTGCAACTTTTTCTTTATTGTAGCGTCATATGAATAAGGATTTAAAATTGTATAACGGGAGGGTTATTTTGTGATAAAAAAAATTATTGTTATTTCTACTATGACTCTTGGGTTAATGGTATCTGCCGATCAGTCTTATGCCAGTTCATCTCAGCAACAGCCAAGTAATGACCAAACAGATGTATTATATGTTAAAGAAGATGTAGTAACACTTGTTGACCATGTTAATAATAAAGCTGATATCGTTAATTTAAAGACAAACACAACTACCACGATTTCGTCCGATGTAAATCCTATCTTGGATGTAAAGGTTTTGAACAATCCTCAAAAAATAGTGCTGCTTAAAAAAGGAAAGGGAACTAAAATTTCAAAGTTGGTATTCTCATTTGATGGGAAAGTTACCAGCAAAACCGAGATAGCTCTTAAAAATGCGGGCGATAAAATTAAATGGGTAGCTCCCACAGGCAAAGTAAACGAACGAATAATGGTTCAGTCTAATAATACCTTTAACCTTTATCAATACCCATGGACTAAACCAAGTGTTAGTTACAACGCCAAGATAAGTGATAAAGGATATGAAAGTGTATCCGTCATGGATTGGGAATTCGATGGATATCCTAATTTAGCTATTAAGTACCGTGCACAGGGAGTCATGAGTGATGAGTATTTTTTAAAAATGGTTAATCTTTACTCGAAGAATGAAACATTACTTAAGGATTTCAATACCGATTTTTCAATTAATTCCAATAGTAATTACGTTACTGCATTCTCTTCTTATACCTATCAGGCTGTACCAGGGAATGTAACACGTCCCTCAGCTAAGGATGTGCAAAAGGTATTCCGGTTAATCGATAAAACAACTAGAAAAGAAACTGCTTCCATAAAACAAACTTTTAAAGAAGAGGGGGACATTTCTGGGTGGATCACCGAATCCATTAACGGTCAAGTCTTCGTAGGAAATTTATTGGAACAGAGTTGGTCATTGTTTTCTCAAGAAGGGTCTATTATATTAAAGCAACAAGATTGGCCTAAAGATGGTGCTGCGAAATTTTTGTACTATAACACAAATTCGCAAACAGCCTACTTTCTAGATTATTCATCTGGTAAGATCTCAGTAATTGCGAATAAAATCAAGTAATGCGACATTCGAAAATACTTTAAAGGACAGGGAAGACCACAGCCATACTAGTATGGCTGTGGTCTTCCCTGTTTGTGCTGAACCAGTAATGCTAGGTATGGGTCAGATAGCCGCTTAACTTAACATTCACAGGATTAAACTTGTATGTTAGCATTACATGTAATTCTATTACTTACCAAATTTAGATTATTGAGAGGGGAGCGGAGCTCATGCTGAAAGTCATGATTGTGGACGATGAACCCTGGGTTCTGGAAGGACTCCGGACGATGGTGAACTGGGAGAAAGCCGGATTCGAGGTATGCGCTGAAGCGCTTAGTGCCGGGGAGGCCCTGCGGCTGATCCGGGAGCACAGGCCGGATCTGCTGCTGACGGATATCAATCTTCCGGTGATGAGCGGCTTGGAGCTGATTGCGGCGGTGAAGGAAACGGTAGACCCGCCGCCCCGGTTCGTGATCCTGAGCGGATATGACGATTTCAACTATGCCCGGACTGCGCTGCGCCACAAGGTAGACGGCTACCTGCTGAAGCCGGTGGATGATGAGGAGATCGAGGAACTGCTCGGGAAGATCCGAGCTATTATCCATTATGAAACCGCTTCCAGACTAGAGGAACGGAAGAAGCATAATATTCTGGTGCATAATCTGATCAGCCGTTGTGTCCAGGGGGATTGGAGTCAGGAGCTGGAACACGCCGCCTACGGTCTGCTGGGGCTTCAGCCTGATACAGAGCTGCAATGCATTCTTGCTGCTGCCATTTCAGGTTCAGGTACGGTGAGCCTGAATGAAGGGGATACCGAAGGCTTCCCGGATCACCTGGGCTATGTGTTCCAGGACCCGGCCGGAAGGGCCGGGCTTCTGATTCGCTCAGCCGGACTATCCACGGAAGCGCTGGAGGCAGCAGCTGCTCAGGTGCAGAAGGTGCAGTCAGCGAAGCTGGGGGTACCGGTGGCTGTAATGATCAGCGGCCGGGGGAACGGTCTGCGCGCCATCCAGGAGCTGTACACCCAGACGCTTGAGGTGTGGGGGCTCAAGTACCGGAAGGAGCGGGGCGGGATTTTCTACTACAACGACCTGCGTACGGCCCGCTTGACTTCCGAATTCACTGACGGGCATTTTACGCGTGTGCTGGATGAGGTGAAGGAAGGCGTGCATGAAAGAATTCGGGCTGCTGCCAGGGAAGCCTTCGCAGCCATGACCGCCAAGAGGGTGAGTATTGACGCTGCACAGGCTGAGGTAGCCCATCTGGAGATGACCTTATGCCGGAGTATTGCTGAGATGCAGGGAGACCCCGACCAGATTATGTGTGCGATGCACAAGGAGTACGGCAACATGGGCGGGCTCAGGGACTATTACAAGCTCAGCCTGTATGTGGACCGGCTCTGCCTGGAGACCGCAGCGTACCTCACCGAGCTGCGGGCCCATAACGAGGGGAACACCATCTATAATGTTATTCAATATGTAGATCTGGAATTCCGCAGCAAGCTGCAGCTCCAGGATCTCGCCAGGCAGTTCCACATGAATTCTGCCTATCTGGGCCAGTTGTTCCGCAAGGAGACAGGGCGCAGCTTCAGCGATTATCTGAATGAGAAGCGGATCGAAGCGGCCAAAAGCCTGCTCAAGCGCACCCAGCTCAAGATATCGGATATCGCGGTGCAGGTGGGCTTTTCCAATACCGATTATTTCATCGACAAGTTCAAGAATAAGGTGGGTTCATCACCTTCGGTGTACAAGAATGCCCACAACAATAAACAGCTCTAAAATAACCCCACAAAGTGGGGCTATGGCTTCGAAGGTTACTCAGGTACTTTGCGGGGACCCCGAAATCTAAAGTAACCCCACAAAGTGAGGCGTTGGCTTCGAAGGTTACTCAGATACTTTGCGGGGACCCCGAAATCTTAAGAAAGCCGGGTGTGTGTGAGGGATGGCGACAAAACGGTTTAAATTCGGCACCATCGTCAATGATATTCCGCTAAGCTACAAGTTCTATCTCATCTACATTGTGGGTGTGCTCCTGCCGATCATGGTGCTGAATCTGGTATTCCTGGAGCGGATTACAGATCTCATCAAATCGAGGGAGCAGCAGAATCTGGAGATTTCCATGGAGCGGGCGCGGAAGGACATTCATGATTTTATTGAAGGGGGAGTCTCTGTCGGCTACACGCTGGCTGCGGATAAGAATCTGTACGAGATGCTGGACCGGACTTATACGGACTCTATCGAATTCTACAGTATGTTCAACGAACAATTGAGAGACCGGATGAACAGCTATATGCCTGTCAATAACCAGCTGGAACGAATCAGTATATTCACGAACAACCAGACGGTTGTATCCGGGGGGAATTATCAGGTAATGAACGATAAAGTATGGTTCAGTGACTGGTACCGGCAGGCCAAGAAGGCCACTACCCAGGTCTATGTTGCTGCTTACCGGATCATGGAGAACAAGAATCTGGCTTCATCCACCCCGACGCTCAGCATTATTGAGACCATGGACAATTACCGAAATCTGAACAACTATGAGAAGGTGCTGCGGATCGATCTGGACCTTAGTGAGATCTATGACATTATCGTCCGGGAACGGGATTACCTGAGCCTCTATCTGATCAATGGGGAGAACAAGATCGTGATGTCAGCGGACAGCGGCTATCAGCATATTACGGATGATCCCTATCCGGTATTCGATCAGTGGGGGGACAGCCAGGACGAGAGCGAGGGGGTTCGGGTAATGGCTGTAGGGACGGCTAATTATCTCAAAGGGTGGCGGATTGTCGGAATTACGCAGGGGGAGCGGATCTCCCAGGCGGTTCTCGATATCCGGCTGTACGCAGCGGGCCTAGCCACCACGCTTACTCTTTTGACCAGCATATTCATATATATCATGCTGCGCTCCTACAACTACCGGGTGAAACGCCTGTCCCGGCATATGCAGAAGGTGACGAACGAGAAGTTCGAGCTGATCGCCATCGATGAGGGCCGGGATGAGATTGGCGGGCTAATCCACAATTTTAACCGGATGACCTCCAGAATCCACTCCCTGATCAACGATGTGTACAAGCTGGAGATCCAGAGCAAGAACCTGGAGATGGAGCGCGTCAGGGCGGAGCTGAATTTCCTGCAGAGCCAGATGAACCCCCACTTCCTGTTCAACACGCTGAATGCGATACTGGTGGTCTGCACCAAGAACAAATATAACGATGTCACCGATATTATAAAAAGCTTGTCGAAGCTGCTGCGCAGACTATTGAGCTGGAAGGAGGATCTGGTGCCGGTGCGCGAGGAGATCGCATTTATCGACATGTATCTGAGGATTGAGAAATTCAGGTTCAGGGATAAATTCGATTATACCTTTGAGATCGATGAGCAGTCCCTGGATTATAAAATACCTAAGCTGAGTATGCAGCCGCTGGTCGAGAATTCCTGCAAGCATGGCCTGCAGACGATTGAGGGGCTGGGCGTAATCAAAGTGGCTGCGGTCGTGCTGGATAACAGGCTGCAGATTACAGTATCCGACAATGGTAAGGGCATGGAGCCGGAGAAGCTGAAGGAGCTGATGTTCGCGGTCCGCAAGGAGGATTACTCGGGCACCCACATCGGGATTCGCAATGTATACCGCAGACTGGAGCTGAATTACGCAGATCAGGTGCGCTTCGAGATATCCAGTACGCCGGATCAGGGAACCGTAGTGACCTTTGGCATTCCCCTGAAGCTGCTTGAGAAGAATTATTCCCTGGAAAGAGAGGTATAGACGATGAAATACAAAGTGCTATTAATCGATGACGAGCCTAGCGCTCTTGAAGGTATGGAGATGTGGATCGACTGGCAGGAGCTGGGCTTCGAGCTCTGCGGAACCTGCGGCAACGGCCGGGAGGGGCTGCAGATGATGAAGCAGCTTCAGCCGGATCTGGTCATTACCGACATCCATATGCCGCTGATGAATGGTCTGGAGATGATCGGGGAGTGGCGGCAGGAGGGGACGGATTCGACGAAGTTCGTCATTCTGAGCGGCTACAGTGAGTTTGAATACGCCCGTAAGGCAATCAGCTACGGAATCAATCATTATCTGCTGAAGCCGGTTTTCCCGGAGGAGGCTACCGAGGAGCTGCGGGAGATCCGCCTGGAGCTGGAGCAGGAGGCGAACCGCAGAAGAATCCATGAGACCGCTTCCGGGGAAGAGGCGGCAACCTTAATCAAGGGGCTGTTATATGGCAAAAAGGGAGAACCCGAGCTTATGGAATGGCTGGAGACTCTGCCCGGCTTCAAGGAAAGCAATTCCTGGAACATCTGCCTGATCCGGACAGTCCCGGAGCTGTATTCAGAGGTGAGGAACCGCACAGTCTCCCTGCTGACCGGATATAAAGCATTGGTAACGATCGATCTGGAGGCGGGATTGCTCGGGATCGTGTACGGGATGACGGAAGGCAGCGGGGACGCTGCCGGAATAGCTGAAGTGCTGGTTACCCTGCTGCGCGAGTACGGGGGAGAGAATATCCACATCGCTCTGGGAACCCCCGAAGACTCCTTAGAGTCCATAGAGGGCAGTTATGGCCGGGCCAAAGAGACTCTTTTACATTTCTTTTACGAGCCGGAGCAGGCAGGGGTGCTGGCTTACAGCGAGGTGCAGGACAAGCCCTTCAGTTATCACTATGACCATATCGGGCTGATGGATGCTCTGCTGGACTGCGTGAATCTCCTGGACACGGATGGCTACCGCGAGGCACTGGAGGCAGCGGCCCGCAGCTTCCGGGAACAGCAGGTGGCGCCGGAGGTGGTGCGCAAATTCGTAATCCACCTCATGTACCGGATATTCGCACTCGCACCCGGGGCAGAAGCCGCAGGCGAGGAGGGCGGAGTGGCCTCGGGTGTTGAGGTATCAGAGGTTCAGCAGGCGATGACCCCGCTGAGCGGGCTGCTCAGCCGCTTATTGTCCTACGGCGGGAAGGCCATAGATCTGCTGGTGCAAGAGCAGAATTATAAGTCGCATGGGATTGTCCGGGAGATCAACCAGTACATCGGGGAGCATTATCAGGAGAGCCTGAGCATTCAGAAGCTGGCCGAGATCTTCTTCCTGCATCCGGTATACCTGGGGCAATTATTGATTAAGAAGAACGGGATGACCTTCAATGAGCAGCTGCATCATCTCCGGATTCAGGCTGCGGCTGAGCTCCTGCGCGGGAGCAGGCTGAAGCTCTCAGAGATTGCCGAACGTGTCGGTTATGCCAATTACGGACAGTTTCTGAAGCGGTTCGAGAAGGAGCTGCACATGGGCCCGAATGAGTACCGGCATGCCAAGTTCTAAAATTTTCGGGGGTACACCTTTAGTTCGGTCGTATTTTAGCGGATAGTTCACCTCTATAATTTACTTGTGTAAGTGCTTACAAATTAAAGACAAACACTATGGAGGTGCTTTAATGGGGGGCAAGTCGAAAATGACGTTTAAGTATTCCCTGGTTGCGCTATTAACCCTTAGCTTCGCACTGTCAGGCTGCGGCGGGGGCAACGACAAGAATGCTGCTACAACTGACAAAGCAAAGGCGACTACAGCGGCGGATTCTGCTTCAGCTAACACGGGAGGAAAGATTGAACCATTCAAGGTTAGCGCATTTATCGGAGTAGCCGGGCAACAGCCGACACCGGACAACAAGATCTACAAGAAGATCAAAGAGGAGACCGGTGCCAGCTTCGATATGGAATTCCTGGCAGGTGACATTAATCAGAAGCTGGGCGTTATGATTGCCGGCCAGGATTATCCGGACCTTATGACCGGGAGCACCAAGCTTACAGCAGCAGGGGCATATATCCCGCTTGAAGACCTGATCGAAGAGCATGCGCCGAATTTGAAAGCGCATTATGCAGAATATTGGAACATGATGAAGGACCCGAATGACGGACATATTTATATTTTGCCTAACTACGGTGTATATAACGGTAAGGTCAACAGCTCATGGTATTCAGGACCGGCCTTCTGGATTCAAAAAGCAGTGCTTAAGGAATTCAACTATCCGAAGGTTAAGACACTGGATCAGTACTTTGACCTGATTGAGCAATATAAAGCAAAGTATCCCAAAATCGACGGAAGCCCGACCATCGGGTTCGAAATTCTGAACTATGACTGGAAAAACTGGGGTCTGTTCAACGCACCTCAGCATCTGATCGGACATCCGAATGATGGCGGCGTAGTCGTGAAGGACGGCGTGGCCGAGGTATTTGCCAATAAGGATTATGCCAAGAAGTACTATCAGAAGCTGAATGAGATGAACGAGAAGGGCATTATCGACAAAGAAACCTTTGTGCAGAACTACGACCAGTATATGGCAAAGCTGTCCAGCGGAACCGTTCTGGGGATGTTCGACCAGCACTGGAACTTCAACGCTGCTGAGGATTCACTGACGACTCAGAATAAAATTGAACGCACTTATGTAGGTCTTCCGCTGGTATACGATGAGTCGACCAAAGACCACTACCGCGATCTTGCGGTGCTCAATCTTAACAATGGCTTCGGCATCAGCATTAATGCCAAAGATCCGGTGAAGATTATCAAGCTGCTCGACACCCTGATGGATGAGAAGTGGCAGAAGCTGTTCTCCTGGGGTGTAGAAGGCGAGGATTATATTGTTGAGAACGGCAGATTCATGAGAACCCAGAAGCAGCGTGATGATGCAGCCGATGCAACCTGGCAGCTGGCCAACAAGGCCAAATCATTGTTCGAATATCTGCCTAAGACCGAAGGAAGCTACAGCGACGGCAACTCCACGGATGCCGCTGCACAGCCGGAAGAGTATAAAGCAGGCCTGAAGCCGTACGATAAGGAAGTTCTGGATGCCTATGGCTTCAATTCCTACGTGGACTTCTTCAGCGATCCGCCGCCAAACCCTGTCTATTATCCTGCCTGGTCCATCGACCTGATTGAAGGCTCGGATGCCAAAATCGCCAGTACCAAGCTAAATGAGCTGCAGACCAAGTTCCTGCCGAAAGCCATTCTTGCCAAGCCGGCTGAATTCGATTCCGTATGGACCGACTATACGGAACAGATCGAGAAAGCCAATGTAAAGGCTTACGAAGACAAGATCAATGAGCAGATTAAGTGGAGAATTGAGAACTGGAGTAAATAACGTAAGGTCTGGTACCGGGTTTTAGAAGGTGGAAGGCCGTCAACCGGCCTTCCGCCTTACATTAATTTGATGGAGTAGGAGACAACGAATATGGATGAGACCTTAGAAATAGATACTGGCGTCCGGCGTCCGAAGAAGAACAAGAAGAAAAAGCAGCCGATTACCTGGCGCGTGATTAAGAATCAACAACAGCTGATCTGGATGTCCGTGCCTTTAATGCTCTACATTATCCTTTTTGCCTACGTTCCTGTGTGGGGCTGGACCATGGCGTTCCAGAACTACAGACCGGCCAAGTCCTTCGGCGAGCAGGAATGGGTGGGACTGAAGCAGTTCAAGTTTTTGTTCACCGATGATAATTTCATTCGTGTCCTGCGCAATACGCTGGCTATGGGGGTTATCAATCTGATCCTCGGCTTCGTCACAGCCATCGTGCTGGCGTTGCTGCTTAACGAGATTAAGAAAGTATTCTGGAAAAGAACCGTGCAGACGATCTCTTATCTGCCCCATTTCCTATCGTGGATTATCGTTACCGGTATTGTGGCGACCTCGCTGTCCATCAATGACGGGATCGTAAATATCGTTCTGATGAAGCTGCATCTGATTAAAGAGCCGATTTTGTGGCTCAGTGAAGGCAAGTATTTCTGGGGAATTGTAGGGGCTTCACATGTGTGGAAGGAAGTGGGCTGGAATACCATTATTTATCTGGCAGCCATCGCTTCCATTGACCCTGCCCTGTATGAGGCTGCAGAGATTGACGGTGCGAACCGTTACAAGAAAATGATGCACGTAACCCTGCCTGGCATCAAGGCAACCATTGTTATTCTGATGATTATGTCCATAGGACATGTGCTGGAAGCAGGCTTTGAAGTGCAGTACCTGCTCGGCAACGGACTGGTTGTAGACTGGGCCGAAACGATAGACATTTTCGTGCTTAAATACGGACTTGCACAAGGGAATTATTCACTCGCAACCGCTGGCGGGATTTTCAAAACGGTGGTCAGCGTGACATTGCTGCTTATGGCTAACGGGATTTCCAAGCGGCTTGGGGAAGAGAGGTTGTTATAATGGCGGATAACCGGCAGATTAGCCCTGGGCATAAAGCAGGCTTTACGGCGAAAAGAAACTTAGGCACCGGCAGACTTGAACCGTTTTTGTTCACTTCCTTCAATACGGTCTTCATGGTCTGTCTGGTGGTTGTGACTTTATATCCATTTATCAATACGATTGCTGTTTCATTTAATGAAGGGAATGATACGATCCGCGGCGGCATTTATTTATGGCCCCGGCATTGGACCGTGCAGAATTACAAGGCGATCTTTGCCACCGGAACGATTTTTGATGCTTTCCTGATTTCTGTGGCACGTACAGTGATTTCTACATTGCTTAATATTTTTCTGACTACCATGCTGGCGTATACCTTAAGCCGCAGGGAGTACGTATTCCGTAAGTTTATTACTGTAGTATTCGTGCTGACGATGTATTTCAGCGCAGGTCTGATCCCGAACTACTTCCTGATTAAGGACCTGGGCCTGCTGAACAGCTTCTGGGTCTATGTTATTCCATCGATGATCAGCGCGTTCAACATGATCGTCATCCGCACTTACATCGGGACTATACCGGAGAGTCTGATGGAATCGGCCAGAATCGACGGCGCCGGAGATTTCAAAATCTTCATGCGGGTCGTCTTCCCGCTCTGTAAGCCGGTACTCGCGACCATTGCGCTGTTCGTGGCGGTCGGAGCCTGGAATGCCTGGTTCGATGCTTTCATCTACACCTCCTCCAAGCAGCATCTGAGTACACTGCAGTATGAGCTGATGAAGCTGCTGTCTTCAACGATGAACTCTAACGGTAACCCTACCGTTACCAACGGGGTGGGGATGGATCAGAATTCAGCACGGGCGATGGTCACGCCGATTTCGATCCGGGCAGCTATCACAGTGGTCGCCTCCGTACCTATACTGCTGGTGTATCCGTTCATGCAGAAGTATTTCGTAGTGGGTCTTAATGTCGGCAGTGTGAAAGAATAAGCGTTCAGAGCGAATAGACTGATGTATGCAAAATAGCAAAACGGGTGCAGTCCTACCAGGGACTGCACCCGTTTTTGTGCTACTATCCTGCTTCCCTTGAATAATCCCATAGAGCGGCGAGCATCCTTATAATGCTCTGCTCTTCCAAGGGCTTAGCAATCATTTTGAAAAAAATGATGACACAGCGGAAGAAATACCTTATTATTTAAAGAGATTTTTAATGAAACAGATTTTAAATAATTATAGTACAATAAGTCCTAAGGTTCAGGGAACATGTCCAGGCAGTCTGTAGGGGAGGGCTTCATATTCTTTCGCTGAGTCAGGTTAGCAAGAGCTTCACTCTGAAGGACGGCCCTTATACGGCTGTCGATCAGGTATCACTTGAAGTACAGGCGGGTGCCATTCACGGTATTATTGGCGCCAGCGGGGCGGGGAAGTCCACGCTCCTGCGGCTGATCAATCTGCTGGAGCGGCCCGATGCAGGAACGGTTACGGTTGACGGGCAGCGGCTTACGGAGCTGCCGGACAAGGAGCTGCGCCGGCAGCGGCAGAGAATCGGTATGATCTTTCAGCATTTTAACCTGATCGGCAATGCCACTGTCAGCCGGAATGTGGCGATCTCCCTGGAGCTTGCCGGAGTGCCGCGTGCAGGGCGGATGAAGCGGGTGGAGGAATGTCTGCAATTCGTAGGCCTTGCAGACAAAGCCGGGCAATATCCGGCCCAGCTCAGCGGCGGACAGCGCCAGCGGGTAGCGATTGCCCGCGCACTGGCGAACAATCCGAAGCTGCTGCTGTGCGATGAACCGACCTCTGCGCTGGATCCGGGCACCACGGCGGACATTCTGGAGGTGCTGCGCCATATTAATGCTTCCCTGGGCGTAACGATTGTAATCGTTACACATGAACTGGATGTCGTGCGGAGCATCTGTTCTGAGGTATCCGTCATGGAGGGCGGACGAATCGTAGATTCCTTCTCCCGTGGCGAGGGCGGCTTCCTCCCGCCGGGAACTCATTCAGGCTCTTTCCGGGAGAGAATCACCGGCAGAACGGGGGCATCCGATGTTTGAGAGTATGCTGAAATACCAGGATCAGATGTGGCAGTCTATCGGCGAGACCTTTGTCATGGTCGGCATTGCCATAGGCGCTGCGCTGCTGGTGGGTCTTCCGCTGGGGACACTGCTGTATTTTTGCCGCAAAGGCCAGTTGTATGAGAATAGAGGGCTGTCTCTGGTGCTGAACAGCATCGTCAATGTCATCCGTTCGTTTCCGTTCCTGCTGCTGGTGGTGGCGCTGATTCCGTTCACGCGGCTGGTCGTAGGTACGTCGATTGGCACACTGGCGGCCACGGTGCCGCTGTCCATCGTTGCCATTGCTTATTACTCACGGCTGGTAGAGCAATCACTGCTGGAGGTTCCGCGGGGAACGATTGAAGCGGCATTGTCGATGGGAGCATCCAAGCTGGGAATCATCTTCAAATTTCTGTATGTAGAGGCCCGTTCAGGGCTGGTGCTGGGACTCACGGCGTCTACGATCAGCTTCATTTCTTTTTCAACCGTAATGGGGGTTGTCGGCGGCGGCGGGGTGGGTGATTTCGCCATCCGTTACGGGTATCAGCGCTTCGAGACTGAGGTGATGATCTACGCCATTCTCGTGATGATTGTGCTGGTGCAGCTCATCCAGTTCACGGGAAGCACGATAGCCAGACTGCTGGACAAACGCTAGAATACTATACAATAATGGGGGCTTGAGAGATATCATGAAGAGAACAGGAAGAAGAATGACCACCACGTTTGCACTGGTACTGCTTGTATTGACGCTTGCACTTGCAGGCTGCGGCAACAGCAAAGAAGCGGAAGAGATACCGGCGGCAACCAGCACCGGACCTGTGAAGATCAAAGTAGCCTCGCTGATTCCGCCAATGACGGATATCCTCGACATCGTGAAGCCGATTCTGAAGGAAGAAGGCGTAGATATGGAGGTTGTCGTGCTGTCTGATAATGTGCAGCCGAACGAAGCACTGGCGAATAAAGAGGTGGATGCGAACTTCTTCCAGCATGTCCCGTACATGGAACAGTTCAATGCCAGCAAAGGGGCAAAGCTGGTGCCGGTTCAGCCTGTATATGATGCCATCTACGGCGGGTACTCCAAACGCTTCAAGAATATTGCTGATCTGCCCGAGGGAGCAACGCTCGTGATGGCGAATGATCCTTCCAATATTGGACGCTCCCTGCAAATGTTCGCAGATGCCGGGTTGATCACGCTGAAGGATGGGGTAGGAATTCAGGCTACCCAAGCTGACATTACTGCCAATCCGAAGAACTATAAGTTCGAGGAGGTCGATCTGCTGATGCTGGCCCGGATGCTGGATGATGCGGATCTGGTAGCGATGACGCCGGCCTATGCCAGCCCGCTGGGCCTGACTCCGAAGAAGGATGCGCTGATCACCGAGCGTGAAGATTCCGCCTTCACCATCACCCTCGTTGCCCGTGAGGACAACAAGGATTCCGAAGCCATCCAGAAGCTGGCGAAGGCGATCAGCGGCCCGGAAGTGAAGAAGTTCCTGGAGGATAATTACGCGGACATCGCGCTGCCTGCTTTTAAATAGAAGATACGCGGGTTACATCCTATACCGAAGTAAACGAAAGACGGCCTTCTCTTGGGAGAGAGGGCCGTCTTTTGTTGCGCAGGAAGCACATTGCTCCTGCTTGATACATCAATGATTCCCTAATTTACCGTAGAGCGTTAACGGGATACGCCACCTCATATTGCGCCGCTTCAATCCAGGTTCCGGTAGTAAAATCCCGTCCCCGTACAAGCACTTTATCAGCATAGACTTCTATATAATAGCCCTGGCTGCCGCTCTTGTGTTCATCTGCATCCGTCCAGAGGTAGGCCACCGAAGCAGCATTGAACATTGTAGCCGTCTGCCCGTTGCCGGGAAACATCGTGTTGCTGACCTCCAGCTCCCAGTGGGTATGTCCGGTGAACAGCAAGGTCTGCGGGTGCCGCGACAGAATAGTACGCAGCTCCTGATCCTGTGTTACCCCGTACCATTCCTGAGATTCCAGTGAACCGGCTACCGTATCCTTCAGCGGCTGGTGCAGGAAGAGGAAGACGGGCTGATCCGGCAGGTGAGTCTGTTCCAGGTCCTTCTGCAGTTGCCCGTTAGACTTGGCTTTGTCCGGTGCGTGTTCACCAAGCTTGCGGTCCAGCCACTGCAGCTGTTCAGCGGATAGACTGCAGAACGTAGGCAGCCCTTCCTCTGTGCCGAGAAAGATGAAATGATACCCGCCGATCCAGTGATCATGATAAGGACCTGGCATCCCCATACGGGAAGTATACATCGCAAGGCGGGATTCCCAATGCCCGAGGCCGACATCATGGTTGCCCAAGGTGTAATGAAGCTGCGGCAAGGACGCCTGATGCAGCTCAAGAATACGCTGGACCTCCTCATACTCCTCCGGGAAGCCATTGTTTGTTATATCTCCAATGTGCATGATTCCGCTGCTGCCTTGAGTATGTCCCGCTATATCCTCAAGCGCCCGTCCGAAGTTCTGATTGTACTCATGCTCGGGATCGGCCGTGACATGGGTGTCTGTAATAATCTGGAACGTCAGCAGCGGTTCAGTAACGCCCGGTGTGGAAGATGAATTCATAGCAAGCGAAGCCTCCTTGAAATATTTTATAATCGTTAGGCTAATGCCCCTTGGTACTAATGTTCAAACCAATAATTCCGGCTACAATCACAGTCACCCATAGGAGAGAGGAGCCCGTCAGCCGCTCTTCGAACAACAATGCCCCTGCCAGAGAAATCAGGAGGATACCCGCCCCGGACCATACGGCATAAGCGACTCCAACCTTAATGGAGGTGAGGGCGACACTCAGTGAGGTGAAGCTGATTCCGTAGAATACGAACATCAGCACAGAGGGCAAGGGCCGGGTGAGGCCATGCGACAGCTTCATGGAGACCGTTCCGGACAGCTCGAAGACAATAGCTAAGGCAAGAAATACCCAGGCCATGGCTCCTTCGGCCTTCATCGTACCATCCTTCGTACGCCAAGCTCCGCATAAGAGGACACGATACAATCTGCATCCGGCAAAAGAGTCCCGTCAGCCCGCGTGTCTGCCGCCAGCCCGGCGGTGATTCCGCCGGCAATCCCAATGGCTACGGCAGTGCCCGCAGCCTTCGCCATCCGCATATCTCCGTTCGTATCGCCGATCACGGCGGCTTCAGCCGGAGATACCCCCAGCCGCCCGCAGGCAAGCAGCGCCATGTCGGGGAAGGGCTTGCCCCGCTCCACCTGATCTGTGCCGATCACGGCGGTGAAATACTGGTGGATGCCCAGCCAGCGCAGATGACTCTCGGCTGCCGCCGTTTCATCGGCAGTCACTACGGCCATAGGTATGCCCTGGGCTGCGCACGCGTCCAGAAAGGGCACCAGCCCGGGAAGAGGACGGACCGGACGGCTCTGCTCCAGCATCGCATCCGCTGCATTCCGGCAGGAGTCCACCAGTTCGACCGCTTCGGCCCAGGATAGGCCGAGAGAATACCCCTGCCAGGACGCAATGGCGTACAGATCGCTCATCGTGCCCATGGCGAGCGGACCGTTGCGGTCGTAATCGGTGATCTTCCCTGCGGCATCATGAACCGTTCCCAGGAGGGAGGCCCGGTGCTGCTCAGGGAAGCTCAGTCCGCGCTGCTCAAGCTTGCGGGCGAACTGGTCCAGGAAGCACTCGCCCCAGCTTCCCCAGAGGGATACGAACTGTAGTAAGGTTCCATCCTTGTCGAACAGGATGGCCGATACGGGATAGTTTCCTTGCGGAGTGTTAAGCTCAATCACGCAGCGTCCCCCTTCATAATTTGAATAGTCAAGATGCTCTCACATTCAGATAGAAACCGCCGCCTTCATCAGACGGCAGTATATTTGTTCTTCTTTAGGAAATTATGATTTTCTTTTGTTGTGGATAAGTGCTCTTTAATTGTGCCAGCAAATGTATGCGGAAAACAGCATACATTGTGCTGGCACGCAGGCAAGTGGCCCGATGTATGCGGAAAACAGCATACATTGTGCTGGCACGCAGGCAAGTGGCCTGAATGTATGCGGAAAACAGCATACATTGTGCTGGCACACAGGCATGTGGCCCGAATGTATGCGGAAAATAGCATACATTTGCTGGCACACAGGTAATCTCATTCATCCGGTAGGATGATTTTGTTTCGCCATGCGTAGTTGAACCGTTCTATTTCAGCTTATCCAGTGCCGCCTGAGCCGTCTGCTGCGCTTCCTTCAGCGCCTCGGCTGCCGGAATATTCTCAATCTGCACCTTATCCGCTGCGATGGTCAGGGCATCATTAATTTTGCCGCCTGTCGGGTCCTGGAACGGAGGGGAAGCGTGAGCCGCCTGCTGCAATGGAATCTTGATCTGCGGATTGCTCTCACTGAAGGCGACGAATGCCGGATCTTCCAGCGCAGACTGGCGGACGCTAATATAGCCGGTGTGGATGGACCAGAAGGCCGTATTCTCGGAGCTTGTGAAGTAGGTCAGCCATTTCATCGCTGCCTGCTTCTCGGCGTCTCCGGCTTTGGCAGGAATACCGGCCATACTCGCCCCGGCGACAGGTTTGCCTTCGCCGGCTCCGGCCCAGCCCGGTTGCTCCATAGCGGAGACGACGCTGAAATCGAGGTCGCCCTGGTCGCCGCTGGAGCCGGTGTATCCGGCCGCCTGGCCTTTCATCACATCGTCAATCGTCTTGTACCAGTACTCCCAGCCTTGCCCGCCCGAATGAATGCGCATCGTCTTGTCCTCATGAATTGCTTTGCGGAAGAACTCCCAGGTGTCGATCCACTCCTGGGAATCAATCGTGACCTTGGTGCCGTCCTCACTAAGAATACTGCCTCCTTTGCTGAGAGCGGCATCAACCATATTGCCGGAGCCCCACATCGGTTCCCAGCCGTAGAAGGTGGTTTTGCCGCCTTCGGAGACGGTCATCTTTTTCGCTGCTGCAGCGAGGTCTTCCCAGGTCTTAATCTGGCTGGCGTCTATGCCGCTTTTCGCAAAAGCATCCTTACGGTAGTACATCACCTGGGTCGATCCATACATCGGGAGGAAATACTGCTTGCCGTCAACCTGGCCCTGGTTCAGGAAGGTCTGGACGAAATCCTCTTTATTGAAGTCCGGCTGCTCGGCAATCAGCTCATCCATCGCGGCGTAATAACCCTTGCGCGCCCAATCGATATTGGAGGAGAGGACCGCCGCCGGGACCTGCCCGGCAGCAATCGCTGCCTGAAGCTTCTGTTCGGTCTCTGTATAATCCCCCTGCACGATTCCCTTGACGATGACCTCCTGCTGGGAGGCGTTGAATTTCTGAATGAGCGATTCCATATTTTCACCCAGCTTGCCGCCGAGCCCATACCAGAATTCAATCGTGACCGGTGCGCCTCCAGCCGGAGCGGCATTGGCAGCAGGGACTGCGGCGGCTGCTCCGTCCGCTGTGACTGCATTGCCGGGAGCGGCATTTCCGCCGCAAGCGGTGAGCACGGAGAGTCCGGCGATCAGGGATACTGCAGACAACCTTTTGAAAATAGAAGAATTTCTCGCTGGAACGGTACTGTCCTTTAAAAGGACGGCGAAGCTGTTTCCACTTGATACGTTCATCATCATTCTCCTCTTGGGTATTGAAGTTTAGGGTTTAGCCTTTACTTGAGCCTGCGGTCATGTTGACACTTTGCATTATCGTTTTCTGCGCCAGCAGGAAGACTAGCAGCAGCGGGGCAATCGTGAAGGCGCTGGCGGCCATGATGAGCGGCCATTTCAGTCCGTAAGCACCTCCTTCCACGAAAAAGCTGCGCAGACCGGCCGAGACCAGCTGCAGGCTGGGGTCCTTCGTAATGAGCATCGGCCAGAAGTAATTGTTGTACTGGTCAATGAAGGTAATCAGCGCCAGTACAGCGAATGAGGATCTTGTGACCGGCACAAGGATCGTCCATAGAATCCGCATATGCGAGGCACCGTCCACTTCACCGGCCTCCACCAGCTCATGCGAGACTTGAAGGAAGGCCTGCCTAATAAGGAAGATCGAGAAGATACTCACACAGTTGGAGAGAATCAGGCCCGCATAGGAGTTCAGCAAGTGTAACTCGGAGAGGACCAGGTATCCGGGCAGGTAGACTGCCGTTGCAGGAACCATATAACCGAACAGAATCACTCCGGCAAAAACGCCCTTCAGGCGGAATTTCATATGCGTCAGCGCATAAGCCATCATCCCGGAATTGATTGTCTGCAGGAGGACAATGGAGACAGCGACGAAGATACTGTTACCCATATATCTGGCGAACGGCGCCTCGTTCCAGGCAGCGGCGAAGTTGCCCCACAGCGGCACCTCAGGCCAGAGTGTGGGCGGGGAGCGCCAGATCTCATCATTGGTCTTGAGGGCACTCGTAACCATCCAATAGAACGGGAAGGCCATCAGAAGAGCAAGCGTGGCGAAAAAAATCTGGCGAACCAGCCCGCTGATACGTGTGAATATAGGCAAGCGGTGAGACCTCCTTAGGAGTGGATGGGATAGCTTCTATTGATAATGAGTGGTCCGCTTGCTGATCCCGAAGGAGAGGACCGACAGCAGCATGCAGATCAAGACCAGAACGACAGCTACGGAAGAAGCCTCTCCGATCTGGAACGATTCGAAGGCGGACTGATAATACAGATAGAGCAGAGTGCGGGTGGAGCCGGACGGGCCGCCCTGGGTTAGGACATTAATCTGGTCATAGGCCTGAAGTGCCGAGACTAACTGCACCACGAATAAGAAAAGAGTAGTCGGCGAGATCAGCGGCCATGTAATCCGCAGAAACTTCTGCACCGGGCTTGCCCCGTCCAGCTCCCCGGCTTCCAGCAGGTCGGAAGGTACATTGCGCAGCGCCACCAGATAGAAGATCATTGCCCAGCCGACCGACTTCCAAATCGTGACCAGCAGGACGCCGGTTAATGCCCATTTGGGGTCCTGCAGCCAGCCGATGGAATCCAGGCCGAAGAAGTTCAGCACCGCATTGGCAAGCCCGGCTTCAGGCTGATAAATCCAGGACCAGACGATAGACACAGCGACGGTCGGCGTCACCCAAGGCGAGAACAGCAGGATCTGGTAGAGGGCTGAGCCCTTCAGCTTTCTGTTCATGAGGAGGGCCAGACCCAGTCCGAGCAGGATCACCGGCAGCACACTGCCGAGGCAGAAGAGAACGGTCACCCTCAGCGCTTTGTAAAAAGCGGGGTTACTGAGCAGATCGGTATAATTCTGCCAGCCGACAAAGGTTTTCTCCGGGCTCATGAAATCCCATTCCGTGAAGCTGAGATACAGCACATACAGCAGCGGCGCGAGCCAGAATACGGCGAAAGGGATCATGGCCGGCAGAGTGAACAGCACGGGCTTCAAGCCGCTGAATAATTTTGAATGTGTCATTTTCGTCCATATTCTCCATTTCATTCATAATGGTTGATGCGGTATAATGCAGAGGACAGCTCCTCTGTTCAAAAAAAATTGTACACTCATGAGGCAGGCTTGTGGTCAAGCGGGGGTAAAGCCCGGTCGGATTTTGTGTAAAATTTGTAGGATGATTGCGGTAAAGCTGCGGTATTGTGTAAGGTAGAGAGAACGATTCTATGTGAAAATGAGGTGCCACCTGATGAAGCAGGCCGCATTCGGCGAGGAACATCCGCACCGTTCGCCCCGGGAGCAGCTGCTTGGCCCGGTGATCGATGCCATAGCCCAGACCATGGATTTATATGGAGCGAATTATTCCTTCGGGCAGCTGTATGGGGTGATGTTCTTCGAGGACAAGCCGATGACGCTTGAGGAAATGAAGCAGGTCATGAATATGAGTAAAAGCAATATGAGCTACGGAGTCCGCTCTCTGATCGCCTCCCGGATGGTCACGAAGCTTCCGGAGAAGCGTGAGCGGAAGGAGCTGTACGCAGCGGAGACGGACTTCTTCGAGGCCTTCCGGAACTTCTTCACCCTGAAGCTTCAGCGGGAGATCGATGTCATGCAGGAAGCGATGGGAGCTGCGGTCCCCGACCTCCAGGCACTGGCCTATGCAGCAGACACACCCGAAGAGGAGCGGCAGGCCTGCCTCAGAGACTTGGAGAAGCTGGAGCACGCGGCCGAGTACTATGCCTGGCTGCAGCGGTTCGTGTCGGGGCTTGCGGAAGGAGCGATATTCGGCGGGGAACGGGGAAGTACCGGCGAGGAAGGCGGATTATGAGCTATGAATAATCAAATTCTTATTGTTGATGATGAGGCGGATATAGTTAATCTGCTGAAAGATTATTTTGAGATAAATGGTTATAAGGTCTTAACTGCGCGGAGCGGCGGGGAGGCATTACGCAAAGTAGCGTATAATCCAGGCATTATTATACTGGATATTAATATGCCGGAGATTGATGGTCTTGAGGTGTGCACTCGTATACGGGATTTCGTATCCTGCCCTATTATATTCCTGACTGCGCAAGTGGAAGAGTCAGATAAAATTAATGGCTTTCGAGTGGGCGGGGATGATTATATTGTCAAGCCGTTCAGCATTGATGAGCTTGGAGCTAGGGTAGAGGCACATCTGCGCCGTGAACGAAGACATTCTGTTAAGACACAAACCAGATTTTCAGATGATTTAGTGATCGACTACTCCGCCAGAGGGGTGTATTACAAAGGACGCGCACTTTCTTTTGCCAAGAAAGAATTTGGTATTATTGAGTTGTTGTCCATGAACAGCGGTCAAGTCTTTGATAAAGAACATATCTATGAAAAAGTCTGGGGTCTGGATCATGAAGGGGATAGCATCGTTGTTGCAGAGCATATCAGAAGAATTCGGTCTAAATTTAATGAGGTTAGTGATCACATATACATTTCAACAGTATGGGGTGTGGGCTATAAATGGGTAGGGTAATAAAAGGTTGGCGTAACTTATCCATTAGGGTGACATTTATGATCTATATGCTTGTATTTGTCCTTATTGCCGGACTCCTTAGTGTGATTACTATTACTGGGGCAGGCCAGATACGTAATAATATGTTTCTGAAGTATAACGACTCTTACACCTCAGCGGACATTGAGAATCCAGCCATTATCTATAACATGAAGGACTTTAATACAGATTATTCTTATACAGATGAACAGATTATTAAGTTATGCAGTTTTCTGGACTCCTGGTCCATTTTGATATTTTTTGGGCTAGCTACCCTGGCGGCTTCTTTGTTGTTTTACCACAATAAGCTCAAACAACCGATTGAGATTTTGCGCGAAGCTTCTGCTAAAATATCCAATAATGACTTGGATTTTCATATTCCGCAATATAACGAAGATGAAATGGGGCAGCTGTGCAGGTCTTTTGAGAGCATGAGAGCTGCTTTGGAGGATAACAACCGTCAGATGTGGCGTTCTATAGAGGACAGAAAACAGTTGAATGCAGCTTTTTCACATGATCTCCGGACACCGCTGACAGTATTAAGAGGTTACGCGGATTTTTTAAATAGATATCTGCCAGAAGATAAAATAAGCAAGGAGAAGCTACTGGATACCATAACAACCATGAGTATACATATATTACGGCTGGAGAATTATGTGCAAATTATGGGCGAGGCCCAAAAACTCGAAGATATCTCGGTAGCATGGACCCAAGTAGAGGTTTCCGTTTTTTTGAAACAACTAAGCAGTTTGGCTGAATTTCTGGCACGGGAACATTCATTGGAATTATCATTTGAAAATCAAATCGCTGAACAATCGTTGAACATTGATACAGGAATGGTTACCAGGATATACGAAAATATGATTGCCAATTCGCTTCGTTATGCAAGTCAGACGATTTCTGTACGTTTTGAATTTGTTAAAGGATTTTTTTCGATTACAGTTAATGATGATGGCAAAGGGTTCTCAAGCCAGGATCTGAAGCTTGCTACCACGCCATTTTATACAAGCAAGGCGGAAGCTGAGGAGAGCCATTATGGCATGGGGTTGAATATTTGCAAGGTACTGGCTGAGAAGCAAGGGGGCAGTATTCAGCTAACGAACAATAAGTCAGGTGGCGCCTGTGTGAAAGTTTCGATTTTGCTGCACCAAAGTTGATAAATAATAGATAACTATTGGATATCCTTTCCTAGAGAACCACTTAGGGGAGGATATTTTTGTATCCACGTATAAAGGGAGGCGCCGATATGATTCTGGAAGGAAAGAAGTTATGTAAATATTATGGCAGTGGAGAAGGTCAAGTGAAGGCAATCCACAATGTTGATTTCTCAGTGGCGAAAGGTGAGTTTATTTCTATTGTTGGGCAGTCTGGTGCAGGAAAAAGCACATTAATGCACATCATTGGGGGGTTGGATGCGCCTACAAGCGGTGAGGTCATCATAAATGGGACTTCCATTTATACATTGCCAATGAGTCAACTAGCCGTGTTTCGCCGTCGCCAGATTGGATTTGTGTTTCAGGCTTTTAATTTGGTGCCCTCACTTAATGTGTGGGAGAACATCATTTTACCCATTGGGCTGGATGGGAAGAAAGCAGATGTTAGCTATATTGAAGATATTTTAAATACTTTGGGGATCTATGAAAAGCGGGCCAGTCTGCCCACAGTATTGTCTGGCGGCCAGCAGCAAAGGGTGGCAATTGCCCGTGCATTGGCAGCTAGACCAGCTATTGTGCTCGCAGATGAACCCACAGGAAATCTCGATAGCCGTTCTAGCAACAACGTTTTGGATTTGCTGCGTTTATCCGTAGAGAAATATAACCAGACTTTGATTGTTGTAACGCATAATGACGAAGTGGCTAAGCTTGCAGGTCGGACTGTTCGAGTGGTGGACGGTTCCATTGCAGTAGAGGTAGAAGGATGAAAAATACAATTACTGTTCACAGTGTATCCCTGAAAAATCTACGTCATCACAAAAGCCGGACATTATTGACTGTAGGTACAGTCGCTTTAGCCGTAGCCTTAATTTTTGTGGTGCTGACTTATTTTTACTCTGACGACCAGAGGAGCAAGCGAGAAGCGATTAATGAGTTAGGTGCCTATCATGTGCAGTATGAGCATTTGTTGCCGGAGCAGCAACAAGCTATTGAGAATAATCCGAAGATAAAAAAGCACTATGTCTCCTATATCAGTAAAAATGTTAAGTCGGACACGTTTGAAAAATTGAATATTAATATGGCTATAAGTTATATAGAGGGAATTAATGAAGGACTGATTCAATTAATGCAAGGGAGGGCTCCGGTCGCTGACGACGAAATTGTATTGGATAAATGGGTAATTGAGGAACTTGGCTTTTCTCCTAACATAGGAGTAGTAATTCCATTGAATTTGCAAGTTATGAATGCAGGGGAAACAGAACATATAACAAAAAAATTTAAGCTAGTTGGCATTATTGATGATATCGCCGTACGTAAAACGGTTAGAGCTGGTCTAATGTTTATTTCTCAAAACCTTTCCAGGCAATATAGTCCTAACCCGGATGTTGTTTTATTTGCTCTTTTGAATTCAGACTTTAATGCTTCATCTACGGCTCACAAAATTGGTGAGGGCTCTCAGCTAAAAGATGATCAAATACAAATAAATGAACGTTACAATGGCGCATATGAGCAGAATCCGTTATCTATTCTGAAAGTAACCATTGTTGTGTTTGTAATTATAATTAGTGCAGCCATGGTTATTTATAACATATTCAATATATATATATCAGAACAGATCCGTTTATTTGGGATGATGAAAGCAATAGGAATGACTCCTAATCAACTGCGAAAGATGATTCTTACGGAAGGACTTATGATTTCGCTGGTTGGGAGTTTTATGGGGCTTTTGCTGGGGGTAGGGGGAAGTGCAGCATTTATTCCCTTCTTAGGAAATACGGCTAGTGGTAGCTCCGAATTATATGTTCAACTGTCTCCTAACATTGCTTGTATTGCTTTAATTACAGGTCTGATTCTCGTTGTATTTTCTGTTTATATTCCTGCTAAAAAAGTAGGAGGAATTACGGAGATTGCAGCTATTCGTTACAATCCCGCTGAAGATTTAGGAAAGAAAAGGCATAAGACCAAAAAAAAATTCAAAAATTCATTTAGCGGGTTCACCTTGGTATTGGCACAATTGATCCGATACCGTAAACGCACTTGGGTTACCATAACATCGATTACCCTGACAGGACTTATTTTCGTGGTCACTGGGAGTATTCTTAGTAGTATTAATATTAATAATATGGCTGGAAGTATGGTGCCTGGGGATTATAAATTAAGTACTGCTGCTTACCGTGGAACTGATGTAAACCTAGATCTGTTAAATAACAAAGTTATAAACCAAGTAGATGCTATTACTGGTGTCAAGACAGTATTAACAGAAATGTATGATGTCTTGATCTATAACAAACAAGATGCAAACCTTCATCTCAAGGACATGGCGAGTATGAAAAACCCGGAAATTCGAACGGATATTTATGCTTACGATGATGCCTTAATGAAAAATACACTCAAGATGCTCGGGAAAGATGATTCTATGCTTACAGAACTGAGAAATGGTGATAATCTCATTGCGGTCGCGGAAGATGGAAGGTACAAAGTGGGTGATAAAATTCGGATGGCTCAGTACGGAGAAGGAAAGAAAGAACGTGAATTCACTATTGTCGGTGTTTTGCCTAACTATGTTACTTATAAAGGTGATTCTTCAGAAGGGGGAGTTCTTATTGCTCATCAGGATTTGTTCAAACGATTGGGTTTAGATCAACGTATTAAGCAGATTAGTGTTTTAGTCGATCAAGGCCAACAAGGGAAGGTAGAGCAAACTCTCAAAGGGATTGCAAATGCCGATCGAAGAATAACATTCACTTCTTTTCAAGAAATATATCAAGAGTTCAATGGAATGAAGAAAGTGCTTCAATTGGCGGCTAATGGTCTTATTTCAGCATTAATGATTATTAGCATATTTAATTTAATAAATTCCAATTTAACGAGTATGAATTCTAGAAAGCGGGAAATTAGCTTAATTGAAGCTATTGGACTGTCGCGGAGTCAGCTGATTTTACAATTAGGCAGTGAAGGCTTAATGGTGATCCTAATCAGTCTGTTGTTCACTTTTTCACTGGGTATACCAGTAGGATATTATAGTGTTGAAATTTTCAAGCAATCCGCCGCCTATGTCCAATATCAACTGCCAATGACAGCCATGCTAACCCTATTATTCGCCTATTTCACAGTTCAAATAGGGACTACCTTCTACATGCAGTGGCGCTTAAGCAAGGAGAGCTTGATGGAACGAATCCGGTTTAGTGAATGAGCGAGGGACAGCAAATAGTTTAATATAATCTTGGAGGGGGAAATAATAGTGTTTCAACCTAAAGTGAATTCTACAAAAACCGTTTACAGTATATTAGTTGTGGTAATGGTTATTGCATTATCGTTAACAGCATGCGGAAGTAAAAAGGGGGATGGGATTTCTCCTGAGTATCATGGCGTAAAATACACAGGTCAAGGAGATGTGGAAACAAAAGTTAATGTAGTCATTTATAATGAAGATGATATTTTGTTTCTTCAAACCGTTAAGATTATTGATGATAACCCCACAGTCTGGAAAGCACTTCAGGCCATTTCAGACAATGCTGAACAGGGGATGCTAATCGAAAAAGATCAGAAAGGACAAATAATTAAGGTAGGTGATATTAAAAATGATAAAGAGAAGCACTGGAAACTTTTTATTAATAATACTATTGAAGAGGGAGATGTTGAGAAAGTAGGGCTTGACGAGAACCAGCCGCTAACATTGAGATACTCTAACGATTAGTCAATGTACGGGGAGAGATCATGCTATAATGTTGCCCAGGGGATGTTCTTATAAATGATAGAACGGGAGACCCCTCATAAACCTGTTTTTAGGGAAAAGGGATGACGCGGCTTGAAGCATAAGGGGAAAATGAATCAGTTATATGTGGTGGGAATAGCACTCTTATTTGTTTATTTATTTTGGGGAGGCACCTATGTAGGCATGAAGATTGCCATCGAGACGATGCCGCCCTTTCTGATGGCAGGGGTCCGCTTTTTCACGGCAGGTGTGGTCCTGTACCTCATTGCCAGAGTAAGCGGAGCGAAGCGTCCGGCCGGGCGTGAATGGCGATCCTCCGCGATTGTAGGTGCCTTGCTGCTGCTTGGGGGCAACGGGGTAGTAGCCTGGTCAGAGCAAAGAGTCTCTTCCTCCATCGCTTCGCTCATCGTAGCGGCGGTGCCTGTCTGGATGATGCTGATGGGCTGGCTTGGACGCGGCGGCAAACGGCCGAATACCGGAGTCATCGCAGGAATTGTTCTTGGACTGCTCGGCATCGCCGTGCTGGTCTTCCAGCCGGGGAAGGGAGAGGGCGGTACCGCTACCGATATGATTGGCATTATTACCTTGCTGGCAGCTTCCATAAGCTGGGCGGCAGGGTCTATGTACTCCCGAAGCGCAACCATGCCAGGTTCACCCTTGATGTCGACAGCTGCGCAGATGCTAACGGGAGGCGCGCTGCTGGTGATATTCTCTTATTTTACCGGCGACTGGTCCAGGATTGAACTCTCCGGCATTTCTATGCGCTCGTACCTGGCTCTGGCCTACCTGATCACCTTCGGCTCCATTGTCGGCTACACAGCCTATATCTGGCTGCTTAAGAATGCTGACGCTACCCTCGTCTCCACGTATGCCTTCGTTAATCCGGTAGTCGCTGTGCTGCTTGGCTGGCTGCTGGTAGGCGAACAGCTTACCTTGAACACCCTGATCGCTGCCGTGATCATTATCGGGGCTGTGGTTTTGGTGACTCTTTTCCGAAGTAAGCCACAGCCGGCGGCTACTCAAGCAGCGCTTGATATACAACCGCAGCAGCAGTCGGTACACTGAGAGCATCTTAGCCGAAGGAGTGGTAAGTATGTTTGATATGTTAAAGGTAGGCCGGAATATCGTTAGATTGAGAGGTCTAGCCAGTTTGACTCAAATGGGGCTCGCGGACAAGCTGGGCATCAGTTATCAGGCGGTGAGTAATTGGGAGAGAGGCAACAGTATGCCGGATATCTCCAAGCTTCCGCAGCTGGCAGAAATCTTTGATGTGGGAATCGACGAGATCCTCGGAGAAGGACAAGGACAGGGCTCCTGCATGATCGAGAGCGTACTGGGGCATGGCGGCACAGATTATTTTCAACGGGGGGAAGGAACGGCTCGAGAGCTTTCGGACCTTGCGCCATTACTGCAAAATGAACAGATCGGCGAAGCATTTGAGCATGTGAAGGAGGAGGCGGCAGTAGACGATCTGTTGGCACTGGCTCCATTCTTAAGCGAAGAGACCCTGGATAAGTGCGCCAAGCAGGTATTTGAAAGGGAAGGGGTGGAGCCCCTGCTGAAGCTGGCCCCTTTTGTCAGTGATGAAGCATTGGACAAACTGGGCAAGCTCGTATATGCCGCAGAAGGTCTGAAGGCACTGGTGGAGCTTGCCCCATTTGTCAGCGACGAAGCAATGGACGAGCTGGCTAAGCTGGTATATGCCACGGATGGTCTGCATGCACTGGTGGAGCTCGCTCCATATATAAGCGACGAACAACTAGACCAACTAGCTGTAGCTATTTCTACAAAAGAAGGCGTTAAAGCGCTCCTGCCCCTCGCCCCGTTCCTCAGTGAGGAGATTCTGGATAGCCTTGCTGCGCAAGCCTTCAACAAATAATGACCTTATCCTATACTCATCAACAGCCGGTACTCTGACAGAGCATCCGGCTTTTTGGTCTTTATCCCATGTGCATGCAGCCTTTCCACGGACGGGCATCACCCAGCCGCCCCCAGTCCTGCAACCATCCCCGACTAAGGTCCAGTACATAAAACCGTCCACAGTCTGTTTTGAAAGATGCGGGATTGCCCTAGAATAAGGGTATAAGAAAGAGAGCAGCGAAAGGCGGTGATAACAAATGCAAAGAAACAAAGGTAACGGACTTGCGATTGCGCTGATTGTAATCGGAGCGGTAATGCTGCTTGGCATTCTGCCTCACTTGATTTCAGGAATCTTCGGTATCCTGTTCCCGGCAGTGCTGGTTGTGCTCGGATACTATGGAATTAAGAGCGGCCGCAAGATTATCGGCTGGGTGGTGCTGTTCATCGGTGTCATGTCCCTGATCTCCAAGCTTTCCTGGATTATCGGTCCGCTGCTGGGTATTGCTCTGGTAGTGTGGGGCATCTCGGTACTCAGGGGCAAACAAAGCAGAACATACTAATACACACTGTCCATACTTATTAAGAAGCAGGGAGGGAGCAGGAAATCATGAGTGTTTTTCGCAGAATGAGGGACATCACCGTAGCCAACTTGAATGAACGACTGGAGCAGAGCCAAGATCCGGTGAAGCTGATTGATCAATTTCTACATTCAACCCGTGAAGAGATCGGGGAGGCCGAACGGCTGTACCAGCAGTACGCTTCTCATACGAAGCAATTGCAGCAGCAGGTGAATCAGGCCACCGCCATGAGGAACAAACGTGAAGAGCAGGCGCTCCTCGCACTCAAGGCAGGCGAAGATCATCTGGCCAAGCTGGCATTGCAGGAGAAAATTATCCACGAGGAAAAGCTGGAGCAATACAGCGGGCTGCTGGAGACGAGCCAGCAATCACTTTTCGAACTGGAATCCCAGCTGAACGAGCTCAAAATGGAGTATCAGACGGTATACAGCAAACGCCAGTTCTATGCAGCACGGATGGAGTCGCTGCGGCTGCAGCAGCGCATGAATCAAAGAGCCGGTGCTTATGGCGGCGGAGATGTTCCCAAAATGTTCGGCCGTCTGGAAGACAAGATGAACGACTGGGAGCTAGAAGCCAAAAGCCTGAGCGACTTGCGCCGGATGGGACAGGAATATGCGGTGCAGGCCGGAGAGACCGTGGCAACCGTACTCGAAAGAGAAATGGCCCGTCTAAAGGAGAAGCTGAACAATGATGGCAGAAAGGAGTAGTAGTATGACCCGATTGTATCGTTCAACAAGAGACAAAGTAATGACTGGGCTGGCAGGCGGATTGTCCGAGACTCTCGGCATTGACTCTACCCTGTTCCGGATTCTGCTGGTGATCAGTATTCCATTTAGCGGTGGAGCTACAATCCTCGTATACTTTATCGCAGCAATGGTGATTGCCAAGGAGCCTAACCAGTACAATCCCTTCGGTCCCGGACCTGGCCCGGGCGGCCCGTACGGCGGACCCTACTCCGGCGGACCTGAATATGGCCGCGGACCACAGGCTCCTCACCAAGAACCTCAGGGATATGGCCCCTATGGCGGACAGCCG
The DNA here is from genome assembly GCF_017874735.1 of Paenibacillus silagei. Taxonomy (GTDB): domain Bacteria; phylum Bacillota; class Bacilli; order Paenibacillales; family Paenibacillaceae; genus Paenibacillus_AQ; species Paenibacillus_AQ silagei. Next base: position 14,469 of record NZ_JAGGLV010000031.1, on the reverse strand, counting down.
GGCTACAATCCCGGTTATGAGAAGGCAGGCGCTCATGCGGCTCCTGATTCCGGCCTGGATGCCATGATGAAGGATATCGAGAAGAAGGCACTGCAAAAAGAAGTGGAAGAGCTCAAACAAAAACTTGCTAAATACGAGAAGGGAGAAGTGTAAATTATGGGAGTATTCAAACGGATTAAAGATATGACTAAGGCGTCGGTAAATGATATGTTGGATAAGGTAGAGGACCCGATTGTGATGCTGAATCAGTATCTGCGTGATATGGAGGCTGAGATTCATGAGGCTGAAGTAACGGTAGCGAAGCAGATGGCTAATGAACGCCGTATGAAACAGCGTGTGGACGAAGCTGCCAAGGTTGCCGGACAACGTGCTGCACAGGCTGAGCTTGCGCTGAAGAACGGGCAAGAGGAAGTTACCCGCAAGCTGCTGGAAGAGAAAATCTACTTCGACCAGAAGTTTACCGAGTATGGCGAGCTTCACGCACAGGCTGAAGTACAGGCCAAGGAACTGGTGCAGCAGCTTCATGATATGAAGGATGAGTTCTACAAAATGCGCAACAAACGCAATGAACTGGTATCCCGCGCTCAGATGGCTAAGGCCAAGAAGCAAATGTCCCAGATCAGCAGCGTACATTCCATCGAAAGCGGAAGTGCCTCCCTTGGCTTCCACCGCATGGAAGAAAAGATCATGCAGCTCGAAGCGGAAGCAGATGTGATGCGCGCTCCGTATAGCCCTTCGGCAACCGCATATGCTAAGCCGGTAGATCCTGAGAAGGAACTGAAAGTGGAGGAGCAGCTTGCCGCACTCAAGAACAAGCTGAACTCAACTCCTGCAGCCCCTCCTTTGAATAAAAAAGAACAATAATCCCTGTTCCTAAAGAGCAGCCGGATATGATATGCTGATCAAGGTAAAGCCATACGGTATGGATTCTCCATACCGGTATGGCTTTTGTAGCGGATGCAGTATGTTGAAGATGTAGCTTCGCGATACTTCAGCTAATGCTTACGAGGTCAGTTTTGCTTCAAATATAAGAATTGATATGCTGTGCAGGAGGTGCGGAAATGGATAAACGGAACCGTTTGATTGCCATCGGATTGATTGGTGTAGGCTGCTTGATGATATTTGGCAAATGGATCGGCTTCTTCTCCATTGTCGCACTCCTGTTCCTGCTGCTGGGAATCTACCAGACGACGTCGGGCAAGGTCAAGCAAGGTTATAAGCTAATGGGAGTCGGAGCAGTCCTGCTGTTGCTGGATCATTTGCTGCTGGTGCTTGGCATCTGCCTGCTTTCGCTGGGGATGTTCTTTGTCAAATCGAAAAGAATGCAGCGCAAGGCGGGGTTTGTGCAGAAGCAAAGCTTTTCTTCCAGATTCGACTGGGATCTCTCGCCGTGGGTGATGCGCAGTCTGAGCGCCTGGCATGTGCTGGGCGAGGTGGATGTGGATCTTTCACTGGCCATGGCGGAAGAGCAGGAGACGATTATGCTGTATCAGGGGATTTTTGGCGATGTGGACATTCTGCTGTCTGAGGATTACGGAGTGGAGATTGAGGCATTCGTACTGTTCGGCTCGATTGAGTCCGGCAGTAACCGCGATACGGGGATGCTGAACCGGCTGAACTGGAAGTCACCTAACTATGACAGCTGCGAGCATAAAGTGAAGTTTAACATTTCTTATCTGATGGGGGATCTGGACATACGCTTCCCCTAAGAGTATGTTAGGGCCAAGAGAGAAGGGAGAGCTCCCGGCATGGACAAAAAAAGCAGTAATATGGTAACGCGCAGTATGGGTGAGGGAGCTCTGTTCTCTTTGTTCATGCTGCTCGTTATTACATATATTATGTATACATATGGGCTACTACGGCCGTTCGAGGATTGGCGGATTGGCATAAGGACAGGATTGACGCTGATTCTGCTGCCGATGGCTTTCGGAATCGGGTACGGCTTCTATCAGGGCTTCCGCAGCAAGCGCAAGCTGGAATTACTGCGGGCTACCTTGGTCGCCTGGGAGAAAGGCAATCTGACCCCGGCTATGCCGGACCTGGGCAACGATGAGCTGGGGCGGCTCGGGGAACAGCTAGGGCGGATCAGTGGCAAGTGGGAGAATCAGGTGAATACGCTGCAACGGCTCTCCACCAATAACGCGAAGCTTGCCGAGCAGGCCCGGGTCACGGCAATCATCGAGGAACGGCAGCGGCTGGCACGGGAGCTGCATGATGCGGTATCGCAGCAGCTGTTCGCCATCTCGATGACGGCAACGGCAGTAGGTCGGACGCTGGAGAAGGACTTCGACAAGGCACAGCGGCAAATCGCGCTGATCGAGGAGATGTCTGCAGTAGCCCAGTCCGAGATGAGGGCGCTGCTGCTGCACCTGAGACCGGTGTACCTGGAAGGTAAGGGGCTGGAAGAAGGTCTGCAGGAGCTGATTAAGGAACTGAAGATCAAGGTGCCGATTGATATTCTGTTCGAGATGGATCAGGGAGTAGAGCTGCTGAAGGGCGTGGAGAATCATTTGTTCCGTATTGTGCAGGAGGCTATCTCCAATACGCTCCGCCATGCCAAAGCGGAGAAGATGGAGATCCGCCTGCACCGCCGGGGTGATACCGTCCGGCTCACGCTGCGCGATGATGGAATCGGGTTCGAGATGGATGACAGCAAGCAGACCTCTTACGGTCTGTCGAATATGCAGGAGCGGATTACAGAGATCGGGGGCTCGATCCAGTTCATCACTGCTCCCGGCAAAGGCATGCGGATTGATATTACCGTACCGGTAGTCAATGAATAGGGGGCAGGTGTAACGATGGAGATAGAAGAAGATAATGCAATCAAGGTCCTGCTTGTAGACGATCATGAGATGGTCCGGATCGGACTTGCTGCGGTGCTTGGCACCGAGGATGGCATTGAAGTCGTCGGCGAAGCGGGAAGCGGCGAGGAGGGCATCCGTCTGGCCCAGGAGTATACGCCGGATGTGGTGCTGATGGATCTGGTGATGGACGGCATGGACGGAATCGAGACGACTAGACAGCTGCTGAAGCTGTACCCGGATTGCAAGGTGATTGTGTTGACCAGTTATTTGGATGATGAGAAGATGTATCCGGTGATTGAAGCGGGAGCCTTCAGTTACCTGCTCAAGACCTCACGGGCCAGCGAAGTTGCAGATGCGATCCGGGCAGCCGCAAGAGGCCAGTCCGTGCTGGAGTCGCAGGTGGCGTCCAAGATGATGAACCGGTTCCGTTCCAATGCAAGAGGAGAGGCACCGGCTTACAAAGAGCTTACCGAACGCGAGATGGAAGTACTGAAGCTGTTAGCTCAGGGTAAATCCAACCAGGATATTGCTGATCAATTAATTATTGGAATCAAGACGGTGAAATTCCATGTCACGAATGTTCTTGCCAAGCTGGGGGTTGAAGACCGGACTCAGGCGGCTATTTATGCATATAAGAATGGACTGGCGGAGTAAGCACGGTCTATGGAAGCCATGGAGCACTTTCAAGCGAGTCCGCCCGGACGATCTTGGAAGTGTTTTTGCATGCGTTCGTATATCTTTCTCTGAAATTGGATAACCTGTCTAGTAGATTACTAGATCGGTTGAGAGGGAGATGCGAAGTGGGGAATAAAGGGCAGAGTAAGGGGATACTGGTGTTGGTGCTGGCAGGGATATGTGCGCTGATGCTCCTGAGCGGATTCCGAAGCGCGGAACCCGCAGGAAGAAGCGGTGTACAGAGTGCTGATGCTTCTACAGCTGCCGGAGAGCTTCAGGAATCCCTTGCCCTGCTGACCACCCTGGGCGGACAGGCCTCCGCTCCCGGCGCGCCGCTCCGGCTCGTATTGAAATGGCAGGGGGAATACAGCGGCGAAGAGACTGATGAGGTTGCCGTACAGCACCTTGCCACTAGGCTTGGACTGGATGGAATTAGCAGCGCAGATGATGATGGGCACCGGGTCTGGCGTTCTGCCGCGCAGCTCAGTGGCGGTACACAGCTGTCCCTGTTCTGGAGTGAGCTTGGCGGCGGCCGCAGCTACTGTATTGTTACGCTGGAGACGGCTGATCTTCTGGGCTCCCCGGAGCTGCCGGCCGCAGCGGCGGACGCCGGAGAGGCGATGCTGCAGGCGGGAATTGCTGCGGAGTGGAATGCTTCGCTGCAGGCACCAGCGAAGGAGCAGGGCGGAACGCAGGCAGCACTCCTTGCTACGGAGCAGTTAATGGCTGCGGAGCTTCCCGGTATTCAGGCAGAGGAGAGCTACACCGATATCTCTACATCCAGTCATTCGTATAGTGTGCCGGGTCTTCAGCGCACAGTCAGCAGCGGTAGCCACAGCCTGGCCCTCCAGCTGGCAGTTCACAAGAACGTCAATGCAGACGTGAACCGGATAACCCTTGGAATGCCATTAATTACAATCGAATACTGAGGTTAAATGACTTAATATAAGCGTAATCCAGTGGAGGCATAAGAAAGAGTAATGGAAAAGTGCGAAATCCCGAGAAAAACTGTCAGGAATGTGATGGCATCCTCCGTGCAATTATGATAAAATGACATCACGCCTATAGTCGTATGTTGTTTCATACCAGGCGATGAGAATGAATGTCAACTATATTACATACAGAGAGATGAGGAGCCATGGCTGAAAATCAAACCCTTGATGCACTGCATACACCCGGTGCTGTATTCTTTATCTTCGGTGCCACCGGAGATCTGGCCCGGCGTAAGCTTTTTCCGGCGATTTACAGTTTGTACCGTGAAGGCAAGCTGACCCAAGATTTTGCGGTCATTGGCGTGGCTCGGCGTCCCCGCACCCAGGATGAATTCCGGGAAGATGTGAAAGAATCCATCCGCGAGTTCTGCCGTTATCAGGCAGGAGATGCTGCGGAATGGAACGAGTTCGTACAGCATTTTGAATACAAGTCACTCGACATCAATAATATTGACGGCTTCCGTGAGCTGAATGAGCAGACGGAGCGGCTGGAAGAGAAGTTCCAAATTCCGGGCAACCGTATGTTCTATCTGGCGCTTGCGCCTGAGCTGTTCGGCAGCGTATCCTTCAACCTGAAGGCTGGCGGGATGCTGCAGGCCAGAGGCTGGAACCGTCTGGTCATCGAGAAGCCGTTCGGCTATAATCTCGAATCCGCTGAGGAACTGAACGAACAAATCCGCCAAGTCTTCAAGGAAGAGGAGATCTACCGGATTGACCACTACCTGGGTAAGGAAATGGTTCAGAATATTGAAGTGATCCGGTTCGCCAATGCCTTCTTTGAGCCATTGTGGAACAACAAGCATATCGCCAACATTCAGATTACACTCGGCGAGACGGTGGGCGTGGAAGAACGCGGCGGGTATTACGATCATGCGGGGGCGCTGCGCGATATGGGCCAGAACCATATTTTGCAGCTGCTGACGATGATCGCTATGGAACCGCCTAGCCGTCTGCTGGCTGAAGATATCCGTGATGAGAAGGTGAAGGTTCTACGTTCGCTGCGTCCTTACGCGACCGCTGATGAAGTTCGCGAGAACGTAGTCCGCGGCCAATACACTCAAGGTCTCTACAAGGGCAAGACGCTTCCGGCTTACCGCCAGGAAGACAAAGTGGACCCGGAATCGAATACAGAGACGTATTTCGCAGCCCGTGTGTTCGTGGATAACTTCCGCTGGGCTGGAGTTCCTTTCTATATCCGTACCGGCAAACGCCTGCCTGTGAAGACCACCGAAGTGGTTGTAGAATTCAAAGGAATGCCGACCAACGTCTACTTGGGCCAGAAGCACAAGCTCGAGCCGAACCTGCTCGTCATCCGCGTCAATCCGATGGAAGGCATCTACGTGAAGATCAATGCGAAGAAGCCGGGCTCGGAATCCGAGATTCAGCCGCTGGCTATGGATTTCTGCCAGAGCTGCATGATCGGCATCAACTCGCCGGAGGCGTATGAGCGTCTGTTGCATGATGCTGCACGCGGCGATTCCACCTACTTCACCCGCTGGGATGAAGTGTCCTCGGCCTGGTCCTTCGTGGACCGGATTGCCAAGGCGTGGAAGGAAGAGAGCAACGACTTGGCTTCCTATCCTGCGGGCTCCTGGGGTCCGGTTGAAGCCGACCAATTGCTTGCCGGAGAAGGCTTCCACTGGTGGCCGGTCAACGGCCAGGATGAAGACAATGTGGTCTGGCAGGTTAACCGCTAGTCCCTGAAGAAGAACTGTTACAGATCCTCCTGCATCTCGCCTGCGGGGGGATCTTTTTGCTGAATCGTGAATTTATATTACAAGATATTTCACTACAGGCGCTTTTTTGTAGATAATCTCTGCCGGATTTTGCTATACTGAGAAGGATGCTTTCAACATAAAGATTTCTAAGCCTAGCGCTATAGATGATCCTATACATGGTAAACGTTACGTTCAAGAAATAGACGTTGATTCTCTGTTGATTCTCTAAGGAAAGGATCTGAATCCATGAATAGTCCGATTTGATTGATCCGGTAATAGAGGCAGAAGTACGCATGAATTTATAGATGAAGGGATATGTGCAATGAATAAAGCAACGGACCATAAGCTTCAGAGTGAAGTCGACAAACGCAGAACCTTTGCGATTATTTCCCACCCGGATGCGGGTAAAACTACACTGACCGAGAAACTGCTGCTCTTCGGAGGTGCCATCCGTCTGGCAGGTACAGTCAAAGCCCGTAAGGCAAGCAAGCACGCCACCAGTGACTGGATGGAAATTGAGAAGCAGCGCGGAATCTCGGTTACGTCCTCTGTGATGCAATTTGATTACCTGGACCACCGGGTGAATATTCTGGATACTCCGGGTCACCAGGATTTCAGTGAAGACACCTATCGTACGCTCACTGCGGCTGATAGCGCGGTCATGCTGATCGACGTAGCCAAGGGTGTGGAGACACAGACCATCAAGCTGTTCCAGGTCTGCGCGAAGCGCGGCATTCCGATCTTCACCTTCATTAATAAGCTGGACCGCGAAGGCCGCAGCCCGTTTGATCTGATGGAGGAGCTGGAGAATGTGCTGGGCATCCGCTCGGTGCCGATGAACTGGCCGATTGGGATGGGGCGTGAGCTGTGCGGCGTCTATGACCGGATGAAGAATCAGGTTGAGCTGTTCCAGGGCGATGACCATTCCGTAATTAAAGTTCAGAAGGTGGAGAGCTACCGCGACCCGATTATCCGTGAGATGGCGGGGGAGTACCTGCATGATCAGCTATGCGCGGATCTGGAGCTGCTGGATGTAGCGGGCGATCCTTTTGACTATGAGAAGGTGCTGCGCGGGGAGATTACTCCGGTATTCTTCGGCAGTGCTATCAACAACTTCGGTGTGCAGACGTTCCTGGATAATTTCCTGGAGCTTGCGCCGAAGCCTGAACCACGCCGCAGTACAGCAGGTGCTGTAGAACCGACGAATGAGAAATTCACCGGCTATGTATTCAAAATTCAGGCGAACATGAATCCCGCACACCGTGACCGTATCGCTTTCCTGCGTATCGTGTCCGGCAAGTTCGAGCGCGGGATGAGTGTGAAGCATGTACGTGCCGGCAAAGACATCAAGCTGTCCCAGCCGCAGCAGTTCCTTGCCCAGGACCGGGACATTGTTGAAGAGGCGTATCCGGGGGATATTATCGGTCTGTTCGACCCGGGCATCTTCCGGATTGGCGACACGCTCAGTCAGGCCGGAGATATCGAATTCGATGAGCTGCCGACCTTTTCGCCGGAGATTTTCTCCAAAGTCACCATCAAGAATGCACTGAAGTCGAAGCAATTCCAGAAGGGGATCGACCAGCTGACCGAAGAGGGTATGATCCAGGTGTTCCGTACCGTCAACTTCGACGATATTCTGCTGGGTGTAGTCGGACAACTGCAGTTCGAGGTGTTCGAATACCGCATGAAGGGTGAGTATGGCGTGGATGTGCAGCTTCAGCGCATGAGCTACCAGTTCGCACGCTGGATCGTGGATGAGAACAAGCCGGATGCCAGCAAGTTCCGGATCAACTCCACTCTGGTTACAGACAAAAAGGGTAATTACGTAGTGCTGTTCGAGAACGAATACGCTATGCGGACCGCGATGGAGAAGAATCCGACCGCGAAGTTCCTGGAGACTGCACCTTGATGGGTGTAATAGAAGTAAGATGAACAGTTAAGCATATGTACGATTAGGCTATAAAAAAACCTCCGGCTCCACCTGTGCAGCAGCACGGTAGGGTGCGGAGGTTTTTGACGGGATGGGCCTCCTCTAGGAGGTGATGGACCCTGGGGTAAGCTTGTCCAGATGTCTGTGCAGCATAGAGAGAACCCGGTCCTGCTTCGCAGGGTCGAGGTCCTTCCAGATCATCTCAAAGACGACACCCAGTCCGGGAAGCGCGGCTTCCGGCCCGTCCACGGAATTCTCAATAACCTCCCGCAGACCTTCTTCGGACTGGCCGTGCACCTTGTGAATGATGGCCTGGCGCAAATCAAGGGTGACTGGCATAATCGGCCTCCTTAAAGTTTTGTGAGCATCTGCTTTCTGAATCAGCATCGCAAAACTGACTTCGAAAGCAGGGGCTTAGTCAGGTAAGCAGCCTTCTTATAAGGTGCCCTACGGGAGCGCTGAACATTCAAGTTTATAACGGCTTATGCTATACTGTGTGAGATGTATTATATGGGCGGGAGGGACAAGGCTTAATGGCAAAAAAACAGTATGCGATCATCGGCATGGGCCGCTTCGGCTCAAGTGTGGCCAAGGCGCTCAGCGGGATGGGCTATGAGGTGCTGGCCATTGATGCGGATGAACAGCGCACCCAGGAAATCTCCAATATTGTGACCCATGCCGTATCTGCAGACTCCACGGATGAAGAGGCGCTGCGTGCGCTTGGCATCCGTAACTTCGATGTGGTGGTAGTCGCCATCGGGGAGGATATTCAGGCCAGCATTCTGACAACGCTGATCTTGAAGGATCTGGGCGTACCTGCCATTATCGCCAAAGCCAAAAGTGAGCTGCACGGCAAGGTGCTGGGTAAAATCGGAGCAGATAAGGTGATCTACCCGGAGCGGGACATGGGGATGCGGGTGGCGCATCATCTCGCTTCTCCGAACATCCTCGATTACATCGAGCTGTCACCGGAGTACAGCATTCTCGACATGAAGGTCTCAGGACCGATGCTGGGCAAGAACCTGCAGGAGCTTGACATACGCGCCAAATATGGGTGCAATGTTATGGCGATCCGTCAGGGCGAGGAAATGAATATATCCCCCAGAGCGGAGGACCGCCTGACCGATGGAGATGTCCTTGTCATTGTCGGACGGAAGGATAATCTGACGAAGCTGGAAATGGCTTATCAATAGGAATCTGTAAGCATCAGAAAGGTAGGACCCTATGGAAATTATGTCGCCGCAGAACACGCGGGTGAAGGAATGGGCCGGACTGCAGGAGAAGAAGCACCGCGACAAGTCCGGTAAATATATCGTAGAAGGCATTCATCTCGTGCAGGAGGCGCTGCAGGCGGAAGCGGATGTGGAATGCCTGGCCTTTGACCTCGATAAAGGAATGCCGTCTGAATTGAAGCCGCTGCTTCAGGCGGTGCAGGGTATGGAGGTCATCGGCGTGTCGGCAGCGGTGGTTGCCAAGTGCAGCAGCACAGGCACACCGCAGCCGGTGTTCGCCATTGTGCGGAAGGAGCAGAAGGGGATAGAGGCCATTCTGGCGAAGCCGGACAGCCTGGTTGTGGTGCTGGACGGGGTCCAGGACCCCGGCAATGTGGGCACCATCATCCGCAGCGCGGATGCGGCCGGTGCGGACGGCGTGATTCTCGGCCAAGGCTGCGCCGACCTCTTCAATCCGAAGACCATCCGGTCTACGATGGGCTCAATGTTCCATCTCCCGGTAGTGGAGGGAGAGCTCGGCACGATTCTGCCGCAGGCGCGGGAGCGTGGTGCGCTGCTGGTCAGCACCTCTCTGACGGCGGAGGATTCCTGCTACACCCATGATTTTCACGGCAGCCAGTGGTTGCTGATTGGCAGCGAAGGCCAAGGCATCTCGCCCGGGACAGCCCGTCTAGTCGACAAAAGCATCCTGATCCCCATGGCTGGCCGTGCCGAATCGCTGAACGCCGCGATGGCCGCGACGATCCTGCTGTTTGAGGGGATGCGGCAGCGGGGGAATTATCTTAACCAACCTATATAACTTTCACAACAAAGTCAGTCCCGGTATGTCTGAATAAGACGTAATGCATCCGGGACTTTTTTGTATTCTTTTTTTGCTTCAATATTATAAATAGGAGTGATGAAGATGGGGATTATTGTGGCGATTGGCGGAGGAGAGATTAGCGAATTGGAGACTTTGGCAATCGATCAAACGATTGTAGATCTAACGAACAAAAAGAATCCCAAAGCGTTGTTCATTCCTACAGCCAGCATGGATGCCGAAGGGTATTGTGACTCTTTTCAATTAGTATATGGTGACCGGTTGGGGTGTGAGATTAAGCATTTGCTGCTGGCGAAAAATACATATGCACCAGAAGAAATAGAAGATATGATCTTATCCGCCGATTTAATCTATGTGGGTGGCGGTAATACGAGGAAGATGCTGGACATTTGGCGGGAGCATGGTGTGGATATTTTGCTGAAGCAAGCGTACGACTCGGGGGTTGTGTTGTCAGGGATGAGTGCGGGTTCGATCTGCTGGTACGAATACGGTCATAGTGACTCAGAGGCGTTCGATAATGAAGGGAAATGGATCTATATCAAATTGAAGGCGATGGGGATCTTACCAGGGATTCACTGTCCTCATTATAATGAAGACAACCGCGAGACAGATTTTTTGGAGATGGTTAAGGGAATGAATACAACAGGCATAGCCATTGAGAATCACTGTGCCATTATTTATAAAGATGATGGGTATAAAGTGATCTCTTCCAGAGAACAGGCCAAGGCCTATAAGATTCAAGAGATTAATCAGCAGATGATCGTGACGGAGATTGAGAAGCATGCTGAATATAATGAGATAGCGAATATGTGAATAAAAGCCCGCACTCCGCCTATCCGGCCAGAGTACGGGCTTTTGATTGTTCAGAGGACATCCTGTCCGTTTTCGCTTTCAGTGTAGATGGAGATTAGCACAATCGCGGTGTCCTCTCCCGTATTTTTGACGGAATGGGGGGTGCAGGCATTCCAGCTAAAGGAATCACCCTCAGTAAATTCAGCTCCATCTTCCCCTTGCTGCGCATAGATGGTTCCTTTAATGACAACATGGACCTCCTGTCCTTCATGTGCATGGGGGGCATCTCCAATCATGGCACCGGGAGGGAACTCGACGATTGACATCCGGACGTTCTGAGTGGAGCTGAGGTGTTCGACCTTTAGCTCGGCTGCGCCGCTGGTGGTGATTCTCCGTTCATCCTTGCGGACAATCTGCATGCGTTCTTCTTTTTTGAGCAGCAAATAAGCAAGAGGAACCTTCAGAGCCTGGGCGATATTCTCCAGTGTAGCGATGGAAGGGGAGGTCTTATTGGTTTCGACCTGGCTCATGAAGCCTTGGGAGAGGCCGGTAGTGTCGCAGATTTGCGCGATGGTGATATTTTTCCGCTTGCGGATTGCCCGTATTGTAGCGCCGATATCCATAGGATCACACCTCTATAATATTTGTAATACTAAACTTATTTTCATATTAACAATTTTATTGTTGACAAGTCAATGTGCATTGCGATAAATTACTCATATAGAAAATATATTATTATAACTAATATTCAAGTGATAATCTTCAGTTATGGAGGAAAATAAGATGAATCCTAAGTATTCATATGATGTTCACCTACCGGATGGGCTGGAGCAGGGCAGGAAATACCCGGTGATCTTTACTTTTCACGGCAAAGGCTCTGATGAGCGCAATATGTTCGGTCTGGTGGCCCCGCTGGCTAAGGAGTTCATTATTATCGGGGTTCGCGGGAATCTGCCACTGGGTATGGGGTATCAATATTATGATTTGAAAAGCCTGGGCAACCCTATCCGCGAGATGTTTGACCAAGCTGTCAGCGATCTTGAGACCTTCATTCACTATGCAACGCAGCAGTATCCGATCGATCCGGACAAACGTTATTTGCTCGGCTTCAGCCAAGGGGCCATTCTGTCTATGACGCTTGCGCTTACGATGGGAGATCAGCTGAAGGGGATTGTCGCACTGAATGGATATATTCCTGAATTTGTGAAAATGGAGTATAAGCTCCGTAGCCTTAAGAACGTGTCTGTCTTCGCTTCGCATGGTGAATACGATTCGGTGTTCCCGGTGAGCATTGGACATGAGACTGCCGCCTATCTGAAGGGGCAAACCGAACGGTTGACCTTCAGACTCTATCCGTCCGACCATGGCGTAACTGAAGAGAACCAGCGTGATTTCTTGCAATGGCTCAAGCAGGATGCCGGATTAACCATTAATAAGGAGTGATTGACTATGATGCCTTCCTATTTTTTTGCACACGGAGCTCCATCTATCGTTCTTGAAGATAATGCCTACACCAAGCTGTTAAAAGAGTTCAAGGACCATATGCCCAAACCGAAAGCCATCGTTCTCTTCTCAGCGCATTGGGAGGAACCCGTGCAGTCCGTGGGCGCGGCGGCAACGTATGATACCATTTATGACTTTGGCGGATTCCAGGACGAGCTGTACCAGATGACGTATCCCGCACATGGTGATCCGGCTCTCGTGGAGCAGATTCAGAAGCTTTTGACCGCGGGTGGTGTGAAGAATGTCAGGGATGAACAAAGAGGGCTCGACCACGGCGCATGGGCAGTGCTGAAGCTGCTCTATCCGGAGGCGGATATTCCGGTCGTGGCGATGTCTGTGAATCGTGATCTGCCTAATGCGCAGCAGTATGAGATCGGCAAGGCACTGGCGGCGCTGCGTGAACAGGATGTGCTTATCATCGCCAGCGGCGGAACCGTTCATAATCTGCGGAGGTTGAACTGGAATTCGGAGGAGGTCAACGGGTGGGCCGAGCAGTTCGATCACTGGATTCAGGAGAAGGTGGGAGCATGGGATACAGAAGCGCTGTTCCAATACGAGGAGCTTGCTCCTTATGCGGAGATGGCGGTCCCGACGAGTGAGCACTTTATTCCGCTGTTCATCGCTATGGGAGCGGGAGACCCGGGGCGTAATGCGCAGCTGCTTCACCGGAGTTATCAGTATGGCAATCTAAGCTTGAGCTGCTGGCAGTTTAATTAAAATGTGGTGAACTCCGCATGCTCCGCTTCGGCAATCTCCTTGGCATAATTCCGAAATCAGGCATGTCAAGCTGTCGGGGAGGAAGGAATTTCCGGTCCACTTTTCAATACATTCTTGGTAAGGTAGGGGGACTGCTATTCTGAAGAGGTGATAATTATGCAAAAGAAACATTGTGCATTCTGCGATCAGATTGTCCGCATTACAGCAGACGGTGAGTACGATCAGTATATCGACTGCTCCTGCTCTCCTGGCGGAAGCTACGGCCTGCTTAGAGACAGCTATGAATCAATTCTTGCGCTCCCGTTCCAACAGAAGCGGGACATGCTGCATCTGATCTCAGGTTATATCCGCGAAAAGACGGATTGTGGCGAGAAGGTGATCCTTGCGTTCGGCGATCTGGAGGATATTGTGAATGCCCCGGGTATTCCGGTAACGGCTGAGAATAAAGGTGAACGGCTGTTGCAGTATCTATATAGGCATTGTAGTGGCCCCGGGGAGCCCGTAGTGATTCATCCCCTGTCCCGCAGCTACAATCTGACATACTCTCCCAATCTGCAGGAGCTGGTCTATATTATTGACAGGCTGCAAGGTGAGAATCTGTTAGTCCGGGAAGGTATGAATTTCACATTGACCTCCCTGGGGTGGGAGGAAGCAGTGGCTGCCTCAGGAGGCCGGACCTTACAGCAATGCACCGTTCTTCTGCCGGATGATGAGAAGCTGCAGGCGGAGTGGCAGGACAAGCTGTGGGCCAAAATCGAGCAGTTGGGCTATTTCCCCCGTTTGCTTGCCAGCAAGAACGAAGCTGCGAATTCGCTGGAGCCTGTGGCGGACAGTAAGCTGGTTATTGCGGACCTCACAGGCCAGTCATCTGAGGTGTATCTGGCAGCGGGCTATGCGCTTGGGCTGAACATTCCGGTAATCTGGACAGTCAGAAGCGATGAGGCAGATACATTAAGGATCCATCTTCAGGAGATACGTCCTCTGGTTTGGGATACTGCGGAAGAGCTGATGGTATTGCTTCAGCAAGAACTTTTGAAATAATAGTTGCATAGTTGTCTGATCCATGTTATATTATAAAAGTTGCTGGTGACGAGCTAATCGACATTGACAACGAGCTTGATCTTTGAAAACTGAACAACGAGTGAGTATCGGAGATCGCTTCGGCGAGATCCAAAATTAGAGAATGTAACCATTCTCGTCAGATGTTTCAAAATGAGCAATCGCTCTTTCTAAATACCAATTTGGAGAGTTTGATCCTGGCTCAGGACGAACGCTGGCGGCATGCC
>NZ_JAGGLV010000030.1 GCF_017874735.1 Paenibacillus silagei | reverse complement strand
GCATGCCGCCAGCGTTCGTCCTGAGCCAGGATCAAACTCTCCAAATTGGTATTTAGAAAGAGCGATTGCTCATTTTGAAACATCTGACGAGAATTCACATTCTCATTTTTGGATCTCACCGAAGTGATTTCCCACTCACTCGTTGTTCAGTTTTCAAAGATCAATGTCTCATTTTAGCTCTTCACCGCATCTCAGCGGCGACCTTCATAATATATCATAGTGTTTCGTTGTTTGGCAAGCTTTTTTTTGAAAAAGTTATTTTTCATTATTTCTTGCCTGCGTCTTCTCTTTAAACATTCAAAAGGAGCGCGAGATATAATGTATCATGTCGGCTCCCTTTTCGTCAAGCTATTCCATTCATTTTATTTATTCCGGTTATTAACCCGCTCCAAAACTAGTGCTTGAACTGAGAAGAACGTCCACCCCACGCATACTTAGACAGTTCTTTCTGTGGAGCAAATCGTGCATACATACGGAAAACTGTTTTATATCGATTGGCAATCGCATGCCTAATGTTCTGATCTAAACGCTGATCACTCATATCCAGCAGCATCTCATCCAGCTCTTTGCGCAAAACATAGTCCAGCTCCTTGCATTCCTTCTCATTGAATAACATCCCCAACATATGCTTGGCCTCCTTCATGAAATTCATAGTTATCCAAAACCATCAAACGCCGTTTCATCTCAATCAAAAAAGCCATTTGATGTGGGAAGCTCTATTGAAGTGCTTACACTAAATTAACCGGAGTATTGAACCTATAACCATTATCATAAGAAAATTCCATTTATGGACTCTCTTTATTCAACCTGGCAGCAGATCCAAATGTTTCGGCTTTACTGTTATGCACAATTCCCCAAGATTTTATGATAAAAGCCAAAATGTAATTGTGCTCTCGATGATTGCTGCCACAAATAACAGAATCACAATCCAGACCGAAGCGGTGAAGGTCTGCCGCATAAAGGCCTGCCAATTCATTGCCCCTTCCCCGCTCCGCTTCATCGCTCCAAAGAGTGCAGAGAGCACCTTACTGCCGAACTTCAGCCCAAAGGCGCAGGCAATGATGATGGCCGGAATCTCAATGATGCCATGCGGCAGCAGTCCTTTTACAATCAGCGTGAACAGATCCTGTCCCTGTATCGCGGACAAATGAATCAGATAGCCGATAACCGCACCGTTGATGAGCAGGAAGATTGCCGGCAAGAGGCCGAATAAGGCGCCCAGATAAATGATGACTACGCTTTTGATACTATTGTTCAGAAAAATGAATACAAAAAAGTTCCACTGCGGATTGGACGACTCTCTAAGATTCCCGCTAATCTTACTGATCCCCTTCAATTGCTCATTCAGCAGCTGCTGAAGACTACCTGTGCCGAGCCAGCCCAAGATTCCCCCGGCTATGAACAGGATTGTGGCCATTAGGAGCGCGGTGCGAATTGTCCTTAGATCCTTGATAAATGTATTAAAAGATAACATGCGTACCTCCTGATTTGGATTCTGCCGAATTGCATTTCGTATGGAATGATTCATATCTGAGGTCATAAGCGCCCTGTACGAGCATACATTTAGAACAAACAAGCATTTCGCATGGGAGAGGAGCGCTGACATTATGAATTCTTTTTATGTATTTAGCGGCAAAAAGATCAAACGGTTCCTGTACATTTTTGCTGCTGCGCTTCTTACCGCCGGCGTTGTCTATGTGGAGAGGGGCAATATCACCGTATTCTCTGAAGCTGCCCCTTCTGCCATTTACAGTGTGCCGACGGAAAAGAAGCTGATCGCCTTAACCTTCGATATCAGCTGGGGAGAGAAACGGCCTGAGCCGATTCTGAAGGTGCTGGAAGACAAGAAGGTGGATAAAGCGACATTCTTCCTGTCCTCACCTTGGAGCAAAACCCATCCTGAGATCGTTACAAGCATCAAAGACGCCGGGTTCGAGATTGGCAGCCACGGTCACAAGCATGTGAACTACAGTACGCTAAGCAATGATGAAATCCGCACGCAGATCAGTACTGCCCATACAGTATTGACGGAGCTAACCGGTTCTCAGCCCAACCTGATCAGAATGCCTAACGGTGATTTTGACAAAAGAGTCCTGCAGGTGGCCACCGATCTCGGCTATAAAGTCATTCAATGGGACACGGACTCACTGGACTGGAAGAACATCGGTGTGGATAACATCGTTAACCGTGTAACGAGCAAAGCCCATCCCGGAGATATTGTGCTGCTGCATGCCAGCGACTCCTGTAAACAAACGCATGAAGCCTTGCCTCAGATTATTGATAAGCTCCGCAGCCAGGGGTATGAGTTCGTAACCGTCTCTGAGCTAATCAGCCAAAGCAGTGCAAACGGTAAGGAAGTCCGCGATTCCGCCTTGCTGAATAATGGCCTGGAAGACGCTGCAGGAATGTAACTCCCTTACCTGTGTATGGCATCAGTGACGCGGTGAAATCAGCTGAGAGATATCAGGCGTCGGTGTATTCAGCTTCGGGTAGCTCAGGTCAAGCCCCTCCAGCGTTTTGACCACAATCTTCAGCGCCAGATAGTTGCGGTACCAGCGGTGATTCGCCGGAATCCAGTACCATGGAGCCTTATCTATACTGCTCTCCTGGAAAACATCCTCATACGCCTTTTGATAATCGTCCCAGTATTCGCGTTCCTGCAGATCACTGGCATCGAATTTCCAGTGCTTCGCCGGATCTTCAAGCCGCTCCTTAATCTTCTCCAGCTGCTTCTCCTTGGAGATATGCAGAAAGAGCTTAATGACCGTCGTTCCCTCTTCCGCCAGCATCTCCTCGAACTGGCGGATGTAGCGGAACCGCCGCTTGGCATCCTCCTTGCTAAGACTGCCATGCACGCGGGGCACCAGCACATCCTCATAATGCGAACGGTTGAATGCGGCAATATAGCCTTTGGGCGGGGTCTTCATATGAACTCTCCACAGGAAATCGTGCGCTTCCTCCTCCAGTGAAGGCTTCTTGAAGCTGGTTACGATGAACCCCTGCGGATTGATGCCGGAGAAGATGTGTTTGACGGTTCCGTCCTTACCGCTTGAATCCATTCCTTGCAGGATGACCAGCAGCGAATGCTTTTTCTGTGCAAAAAGGATATCCTGCAGCTTGACCAGCCGTTCCTTCAGCTTCTCCATTTTGGCTTCGGCTTCTTCTTTGGATTTGAAGTCTCCCCGTTCATCAGGATCGAGGTCCTTCAGGCGTGTTTCACTGGTGTCTTTTATCATATAGCGCTTGATGTTCATATATTCCCTCCTCCACTCTGTTCTTTAAGATTAACCTCTTCATCTTCATTCTAACCGCTCCCCACAGGCAATGCCAAAACCCCGCCTCCCTGGTTGTATACAGAGGGGCGGGGTTTTGAGCATGATTGCTATGGTCAGATTGTGGCCGGCTTCAGTACACGGTGCAGCATCAGAATCTGGAAGGCATTACAGGCGATAAGTGGTACAAGAATAAAGATGGTGGCGCTGTCCACGCCGATCCGCAGCACACCGATAATCTCCACTATAGTGATGGCTGTCATGAAAAAAAAGGTCGGAACCCAGGCTGATGCGTTCGTGCTGCGCATTTTGAGCCAAGATACAATAAGTGCAGTGAACAGAATAGCCACACCTAGCGTCAAATCCGTCCGGGCGCTCTGGTCTCCGCTGACAAAGGTGCGCAGGAACATCAGCTCAAACAACGCCAGCACGGCCAGCACCAGCTGTATGTAACGCCACGCCTTGCGCGGGAACACCCCGATGCCCGTATAGTTGAGGATCAGATATGCAAAAAATCCGAGCTGGGCGTATACGCTTACAAGCACTCCGTAGCCCAAAAGAATCAGGGAATACAGGAGAAGATCGGCCGTGCCTTTAAATTGTATACCGCCATTCCCTATCTGCAGAGCAAGTCCAGCAATGACAGCCCCGCCTGCACCGATCAAAAGCGTGGTCCAGAACAAATAAAACCATTTTCTCAAGCTCAGCGCTTCCACCTCCCCGTGTCAGATTTATTTTACCAAGGTTACCGTCAAAAAACCATTCCGCTTCAACATAAATGTGCCCTGGCGCGGCATACTACAATCAGTAATTCTATAAAGGAGGGCAGCGCCAATGAAATGGAGGGCTATCTGGTCTGGAGGCTTGGCACTTGGCTTGATAATCACCTTGACGGCCTGCGGGGGCGAACAGAGCAGTTCTTCTTCGGGACAAGGCGGATATAAGGAAATGAAGACGATGGTTGTCGATATATTGAAAAGTGATGAAGGGAAAAAGGCTGTAGAGGAGGCCTTGTCTACTCCAAGCTCAGAAGAGGGCAGCGCCGCCAGCGGCTTAAGCATGAAGATGATGCCTATGCAAACCACGGAGCAGATCCGGCTCGCTGTTAAAGATACCCTCACCGCGCCGGAGTATCAGAAGGAAATTGAAAAAATCATGACTGATCCGCAGTTTGCCGGCGATTTCGCCAAAGCGATTAATAAACAGAGCAAGGAACTTCATCTTCAATTGATCAAGGACCCCACTTATCAGAAGTCGGTTGGAGAAATTATGAAGTCGCCCGAAATGACGAAAATGTTCCTCGATCTTACGAAGACTCCGGATTACCGCAAGCAGTCCATGACGATTATGCAGGAGGCTATGCAGAACCCGCTATTCCGAATGGAAGTACTTACGCTTCTCAAATCCGTGGTCCAGGATGAACTGCAGCCTAAGGTTGAGAAAAAGGATGGGGGTAAAGGCGGCAGCGGCGGGGAGGACAAGCAGGGCGGTGACAGCCAGAAGCAGGAAGGCGGAGACGATTCCGGTTCGGGTTCTTAACCTCTTATATTTTAAAATAAGGCCTTGCCCCGTGGATGGGACATGGCCTTATTTGTTTATGTGCGTTCAAGGTCAAAAGGTGATTATTGCTCGTACTTGGCAATCAGCTTGTCTGCAATGTCTGCGAACAATATTCCGGTAGCCGTATCCGCCTTATATACTGACGGTGAAAAGTCCGGCTCGGAAATATGGTTGTCCGGAGCACCCAGCGGCACCTGGGCCAGCAGCTCTGTATGCAGCGTTTCCGCCAGACGGGCTCCGCCGCCTCTGCCGAAGATATAATCCTTTTTGCCGCAGGAGGAGCATTCGTAGTACGCCATATTCTCAATGACGCCAAGAATCTCATGCTCGGTCTGCAGAGCCATAGAGCCTGCTCTCGCTGCCACAAAGGCAGCTGTAGCATGAGGGGTAGTGACAATGATCTCCTTGCTGTGCGGCAGCATCTGGTGGACATCAAGGGCCACATCGCCCGTACCTGGAGGCAGATCCAGCAGCAGGTAATCGAGTTCCCCCCAGCCGACATCAGCGAAGAACTGGCGCAGCATTTTGCCAAGCATCGGTCCTCTCCAGATCACCGGACTATTCTCCCGGATAAAGAAGCCCATCGACATGACCTTGACGCCGAAGCGTTCTACCGGAATAATCGTTCCTTCTTCCACGATCGGCCCTTCTTCAATTCCCATCATGTCCGGGATACTGAAGCCGTAAATATCTGCATCGATCAGGCCGACTCTCTTGCCCTTACGGGCCAGTGCCACCGCCAAATTCACGGTTACTGTTGATTTTCCGACCCCGCCCTTGCCGCTGGCGATCGCGATGAAGTTCACCCCTGAGTTCTCGTTAATCAGCTCATGCCCCTCAAGGCCTGCTGCGTGTCCTTTGAGCTTCTCCCCTTCATCTGAATCCAGCTCGTCCCCGCTGCCCTCTCCGCGAAGCATAGCCCGTTCATAATCGGTGGCATCACGCAGGCGGATATGAATCTGTTCTGCTCCGCCCGCCGTAAGCAGGTCACGTACCTGCTGCTCCAGCTCCATCCGCTTCTTCTCATCCGAATCCAGACATACGATGGATAACGAAATACGGTCCTCCTTGATCATGATATCGCGGATTAACTGTAGTTCGATCAGGCTTTTTCCGGATTCCGGGTCTGTAAGCGGCTGTAAAAGTTCCTGAATTTGTTCCCTGGTCTGCATGGAAAGCACCTCTGTTCCTATCCGGCGGTAAGCCCCGGTATTTGTACCTATTATAGCATTACCCCCGGAGGGAAGAGTAGTCCCACCCTATGCCGCTATGGCTGCTCGGAGCTGTACCGCAGGATGCCCCGGTAGATGCTGGTTGCCACTTTCCGCTGATACAGATCATCCCCTAGGAGCAAGGACTCCTGAGGATGTGACAGGAATCCTACCTCAACGAGCACGGACGGCATCTTTAACACTTTTAACAAATAAATGGTATTCGCCGTCTTCGCCACGCGGTCCGTATTCTCAAGTGTAGCTCTCAGCTCATCCTGAACCAGCCCGGCCAAGGCCTTGTTCCTCTCGCTGCTTGGATAATAGAAGGTCTGCGCCCCGCTCCAGCGGTTGGAGGGAATACTGTTCATATGTACGCTGACAAACAGATCGGCGCCCTTCTCTTCAATGCTCCGCACCCGCTGCTTCAGATCCTCCGTCTTGCGTCTTGCGTACCCCTTGGTGCTGCCCTGGGCCAGATCATAATCGCCTTCACGGGTCATCACCACAATCGCCCCAGCCTGCTGCAGATAATCGCGCAGATACAGCGACACGGAGAGATTGATATCCTTCTCAATCAGGCCTGAGCGGCTCACTGCTCCCCCGTCCGGTCCCCCATGACCTGCATCAATGGCAATCACCTTGCCGGAGAGCGGCAGGCTCCAATAATTGACCGTCCTCGCAGTCGGCATGTCGTAGGCAATGATTCCGATCATTATCGTGAGCAGCACAGCGCCCAGGATACCTTTTTTGATGCTGCGCCAAGAGATCCAGACCGAGACTTTATGCTTCTGCCCTCCAGACATAACAAAGACCCCCTCGTCCCGATAGATTCTACTCATCTATATGGGACAAGAGGGCCAAATAGTACTGGCTATGCTCCCTATTCGATTAGGACTTCACAGCGGCTTCCGGTGACATGCCTTCAATCAGGATTTGCGCCACCTCAGGGCGGGTGAATTCAGGAGGCGGACATTGCCCGTCACGCAGCAGCGCCCGTACCTTCGTACCCGAGAGCGTCAAATGCTGGTCTGCCGGGTGCGGACAGGTTTTGCTGGAGGCCATGTTGCCGCACTTCACACAGAAGAAGCTGTGCTCGAAGAATAGCGGTGTAATCCCAAGCTCCTCGGCGGTGAAGTTAGCAAAGATCTCCTGTGCTTCATACGTACCGTAATAATCTCCCACACCTGCATGGTCACGCCCGACAATGAAGTGTGTACAGCCGTAATTCTTGCGCACCATGGCATGGAAAATGGCTTCACGAGGGCCCGCATAACGCATCGCTGCCGGGAAGACACCTAGGAACGTACGGTTCTCCGGGTAATAATTCTCCAGCAAGGCCAGATAACTCTTCATCCGCACGTTGGCCGGAACATCATCCGACTTGGTCTCCCCTACCAGGGGATTGAGGAACAGGGCGTCTACAACCTCCATAGCGCACTTCTGGATATACTCATGCGCACGATGTACGGGGTTACGCGTCTGGAAGCCTACAACCGTTCTCCAGCCTTTATCTGCGAAGATCTGGCGGGTCTCGGCGGGGTCAAAATAGAATTCAGCAAATTTCTCCGGCTGCGGGCGGTTCAGTACCGTTATAGGTCCGCCTACATAGGTCGCTGGACGGGACAGCAGCTTGCTGACTCCGGGATGTGCGGGATCGGTTGTTTTGAACACATTCTGTGCTTCAACCTGCTGGTCTACTGTGTAGATGCTCTCGATATCCAGCAGACCGTAGATGACACCGTCTTCTTCACCCGTAAGTGTCACTCTGTCTCCAACTGCAAGAGTTGCCGCCAGATCCTCAGCCACTGCCAGCGTAACCGGTATACTCCATACTGTACCGTTAGCCAGTCGCATATTGCTTACTACCGAGTGATAATCCTCTTCGTTCAAGAATCCGGTGAGCGGCGAGAAGGCGCCTACACCAATTAAATCCAGATCAGATAAAGTCCAAGTATTAAGGGCAATCGATTGCTGGCCTGAAGCTTGCTTCAGCAGTTCTTCTCTCTCTTCTCCGTCGGCTATGCGCCGGATCAGCGTTCCTCCGTGAGGAAGTATTGAAGTCATCCCTGTTCTCTCCTCCTGTGCAAAGCCTGTGCAGTGCTGTATAGAGTGCTGGTAATTTAGTGCGTGCGGGTAAATAAGTGCGGATAAATTAGTGATTAGTGATCATATCTGAGCGATACTTATTTAGGCGTATCTTATTTGTGCAATCCGCATTCTGTCTTGTCCGAACCGGACCATCTGCCGGCACGCGGATCTTCACCAGGCATAACAGCCCGGGTGCATTGCTCACAGCCGATGCTCGGGAAATTGCGGTCATGCAGCGGATTGTAGACTACATCATTCTCGCGGATATAATTCCACACATCCTCTGTAGTCCAGTTCGCAATCGGATTGAACTTGACCAGCCCGAACTTATTATCATATTCTATCTTCTTCGCATTGGCCCGGGTAGGGGCCTGATCCCGGCGAATCCCGGTAATCCAAGCGTCGTATTGTGAGAGAATACGGGTCAGCGGTTCAACCTTACGGATTGCGCAGCACTGGTTAGGGTCAGTATTCCATAGGGCCTCCCCATACTGCAAGGCCTGCTCCTCCACCGTAATCTGCGGAGACACCCGGACGAATTCCATCCCGTACTTATCAGCCATAACATCTCTAGTCTCATAGGTTTCCTTGAAATGATAATCCGTATCTAAATAGAACACATCTGTCGAAGGACTCACCTTCTGGATCATATCCACCAGCACCACATCCTCCGCCCCGAAGCTGCAGGCAAAGGTTATATTCGGAAAGGTCTCCACCGCCCAGCGGATAATCTCCTCGGGAGAAGCATTCTCCAGCTCTTCCGCTTTCACTTTGATTAAATCCTCTTTCTCGAGCAGGTTCATCTTAGTTTCCTCCATCCGGATATCGTCAAGATCGAAACCTACGAGGTTAATCCCGACTAATTCTATAAGATATAGTATATCCGTTTATCCGGCGAAGTCAATGGGTTTTGTTCAATTTGGAATAAAGTCTGGAGTGGAATTTAACCCTGATTAAGATTAACTTGATTTAAAACAAAAAAAGACCTCTCCGTTTCTGGAGAGGCCTTTTTGATGGATGAAATTAATATCTCATTTTGGAAATTAAAAAACAAAGTGTGCCTAATCCAATTTGTTATTGTTTGATATTTGGTCAACCCTACTTCGGCTCTTTAACTGATTCATAATTAAAACTCCAGTTCTTCTGTATCTAGATTAATCCGGTAACCGCTTGCTGCTGCGAAGTCCTCGCCATACTGACCATACCCCAATTTAATTACCCCAACCGATTCAGGTACTCTCTGCACAAGTGATTTAAAGGATTCAAAATCCTGCTCTTGCGTAGTTTCGATTACATCACCAGATCTTTCCCCAGTATCTACGAGGACATTTCCTGTAGACTTTTCATAATAAATTTTCCTACCAATATTCATTATCTCAATCCTTTCTCAGCCCCATGCTGACCATAAATAATTTTGGGTAGCGATTTGATTGTAGCTATTGGATATGGTAATTCCATTATCTAAAATAGTAACATTGGCACTTATAGATCCTCCGGAATCATAAACGCTTAGAATCTCTCTGCTATAGGGAGAGGCTAAAATTGAACTATCGATAAAATAGCCCCAAATATTAGTCCATGATTCTCCATTGGGATTATAAGAAAATGAAAAAACTTTAGGCCTGAATCCTAACCCTGAAATTGTAATTGATCCACCTGCCCATATGATTCCGCTTGCCGAAGATATAGGTTTTAGATTTCCAACAACTCCGAATATGTTAACTCCACTTCGAATGTTACCAGAAGTAAAGTTTCCATTAGTAATTGCAACTGATGCAATACCTGCACCAAAACCGCTACTCGTGAGATATGCCCCAGTAGGAAAACCAAGGGACAGTGCACCAGCTCCGTTAGTCCATGAAGTCACAGCCTGTTGGTCATTCGTTCTATTCGGAATATTACCTTTCATCCCAAATATAGATTTCCCTGCAAGTACATTTTCAGGCAGCATGTCTGCAGAATCAGCAGAAATCCAGGTAGATCCATTATAATATCCCGCAGGGGGACGAAAGTGCACTTTGGCATACGGATTATTATAAGCTCCCACTGGCCAATATGCCGTTTCCTGTGGAGGCATATTGTTATTTTCCGCTGATCTGTTTGGCATTGTTCCTAAACTGCCAGCAATAGTTGTTCCATTTAATACTTTATCCACAGGAACCGCTACTCCAGAGATCGAAATAGCGCTACTATAAAATCCCGCTGGTTTTGTTTGTACATTAGCGTTTGGGGTTATTGTTCCACCAGGACCATTATTACTTATTTCTCCGTTCACGACTCCATTCTCTGTGCCAATAGAATACCCACTTAAAACATGGGATGCAGTTGCTGTACCATACTCACCCCCTTCACCCTGTAAGATAAAAGCCGTTCCATCATAGACTACCGTGTACACCCCGCCCTGCACCAACGGCGGATTATTGCCGTTTGGCTTTTTGATGGACTTGGCCCCCAGGCCATTGACGTTAAGCGTGATCGGGCCCGATGTGGCCACGTGAGTTTTAATGGTGACTCGCAACCCCGCTGTAAGGGCAACCGGAGCCGGACTAATTGAAGCAACTAAGGCTGTTGCTGTACCGGTGGTGACGGCGAATGACAAAGAACCCTGAACCACTTCGGCCAAGGTTTTACCTGCAACACGTTCAGCGTTTAATCCCGAACCATTTAAGCTGATGTCGTTAACATACGTATAATCCGTTGTCGTGTTTAAGGAATCAAATATCTCGGAATTTAGCTTAGTTGACGTCTGATTATTGTAGTAATCTACTGCAAATATACCAAAGTTGGTCGCCCCGTTGAACTCCACAAAGGAAAACTCTGCATCTGTAATATACAAGTCGATACCGCCATACTTAACACCGTTATATGTGAAGGTGCATGGGCGGAACACCTGCACTGTCGCGCCTATACGAAACGCAGAATAGTTCATGGTCGTTGTATTATACCGTTTCTCTGCATTCACAAGCGCCGTTACTTGCCCGCTCAGACCGTTACCACGATGCATAGTTAACAACCCATTGCTATAAGAATTGTAGCTTGGATTCGTGTTTGTTAGCTCGCACAACGCTATAACGGATCGGTAGTATGAACTTTTCTGTAGCTGGTTCGTCAGAGGTACTCTTCTGGTAATAGACTGCGGTATGATGTTGTCCGGTAAAACAGCGCTGGAGGTTAAACCCGCTATTCCGTTTGCAACGTTGTACAGACTGCTGTTTGGAACGCTTACCCAAGAGGTCCAAGTACCGTTAACTCTCCGTCTAATCCACTCAGGGGGCGTTCCAGTTTCATTTAGATTCATCACCCTTTGGACAACATAATTAGTCCCATCTGAAGCTCCTGAGTGTGTTTGGACGAGGAGGTGCACCCAAAGACTTGTGATAGGAGAGTTCCCAGGGTTGTTGATCGTATAGAACCCTATAGTTAGCACTGTATTTAGGTCTGTTCCTCCAGACAGTTGTATCGCTTTACCATCGTCTTTGGTGATACTGTACTTCTGGACCACATCTGGAATCACTGTAAGGGCGATGTCCCCCGAACTATCCAGCCCGGCATACCCTCCGGCAACATTTTTAACTGCTGCTGTTTCAATCTGCTGCCAATTTGTCCAGATAGTTTGGTAGAAATTACGAGTGAATATAGTTGGACTTGATGCAGAAGTGCTGTAGTAGGTTATCGTTTGGTTGCAGCCCGTTCCATCGGCACTTACTGTTGTCTTAACATCTAGATTGAAGCAGTAGTTTCCTCCGACAGGCGGTTGATTTGTTATTGTTGCTGCTGAAGCATTTGAAACGGCGTAAAATTGCCCCTCATAAACGAGGGTGTTTAAATCCGTGTTATTAGCCAATGGGGAAGCTTTCATTTTCAGTTCTCGCCAAGTTGACCAACTACTTCCGCTATTCCTGCTTTCTCTTGTAAACTTTCTGATAACCGTGATTGTATTGACCGTTGCAAAAACATCGGCTTCTTGAATGATATATGCGGAATTGTATCTTTTGACAAATACAGTTGTTGTTGATCCTGACACCGGTAGATCAGGGCTTGAGAAGGTTAGTGTATAGATGCCAGTGTCAAGCAATGTATTAGGACTAACCGTAGGATTCCCGCCTTTTCCTAAACCAGAGTTTCCGGTAAGCTGGTGCTTTTGGATAGTGTCAGGCAGCGCCGAGCCATCTACTATATCCAACTTCAGGTTATCGACCTTCGCCTCGATATAGTCGTCCGCAAAGTCCTGCTGGTCATTATCTTGCCGCAGCTCCGCGACACTCTGGACTACATCGGATACTACGCCGCCCAGCCCCGTCCGCCATGTTGCTGCGGTCTCTGTGACATTAGCAGTGAGTACATATTTGTCCAGGGCAATATAGGTAACGTAATAGGATGCATTAGCATCAAAGTTGCCAGTAGCTATATATGCCTGTCCACCACCGTAGCCGCTACCGTGATTTGATAGAAGTGTCCATTTAGTATCAATATCTGCTCCCTTGTATACTGCTAAAATCTTGTTAGTTTTCTGGCTCAAATAAGTAGAGCTACCTACCGCAATATTGTTAATGTAACAGTTACCGTCAGAGTGTACTTTGGGGTTTGCCTTTTCACTCTGAATGGCCCCCGTCTCCACGCTGATCTGATTGCCGCCAGGGTGGAGGGTAATACTCCCTTCAGCATTGGGAACCGGAACCGGGGCCGCAGCCTGCGCCAGCACGTAATCCAGTGTATAGGGTTGCCATGATGTTGTAATAGGGGACTGTGTTGTCGGCACAGTTGTAACAGCACCAGCATTGCTGGCTGCTGTAATAAGCGTCCATGTCTTGGTGCCGCTACCGTTGTATGGAGTGCCAAAAGTTCCGTTATTCATGCGGTAGCCGTTAAAATATGCTTTGATTTCCGCGACAGAGGGAGTATAAGCATCCCCCCACCCTGAATCGGAGTTAGCGATTGTTAAAGCCATACCAGCAGTGCCAGTACCGACTTGATCCGCTGCCTTTTGCCCACTTACAGAAACCGATACCATTAGAGAACCATCATATTTTATCCCCTTGAAAGCAGCGCTTGAAGGAATGGCTCCCGGAATGTCCGCAAGATATAGAATAGCAGTTTTGTATCCTGTAGAATTGCTCCCCCACACCCAACCTCTTGCTCCATCAAGCACCATACTTTTACGTACCCGCTCCAAATACATCCACTCGCCACCAGCGCTATACACACTGTCCCGCACATCCCCGATCTGCCCGAGCATGACCGGGAGGATTACGCTCTGCGGCTCCACTGGTGTGAACGGAGTGACCGCGCTGCCGAATTCAAGCTGCGCCTTTGATACAATAGAGGTAACCCCGCCTATGTCGCTTGCAAAAGACCCAAATCCTATCCTCATTGCCTTTGTCTGCTCAGGTGGTGTGAATGTTACAGTTTCAGCTATTTTAAGAAACCCCTGATAGTAGCTATTGTAAGTAAAGCCTTGCATCCCAGCGGCCGTTGTTATTATCGCACCTGAAGCATCCAACAACCGCACGATAAATCTGTAAGACTGCCCTGGATCAGCAGACAATGTGTAGGCTACCGGCTGCGCAGCTATATCATCAGATGCCATTATGAAGGTTCCTGCACCCTGAGCAGCAGGGATTACAACATTGTCTCCATTGAAAATTACAGCTACGTTATTGGTGGTGAAATTGGCTGGCAGAAAGAGTGGCAGCAGGTTTAGCCCCTGTTTGCTGATCGCCACACCTTGAACGTGCTGCTTGCAGTCAACATACGGCCAATAGGCGTCAATCTGCTCACTGGCGATCGTCGTACCAATGGCGGCGTATTCAGCGGCGCTGATTTCGTACAGACGGATATCATCCATATAAGCCACCGCATTACTCGATCCAACCAATCCGGCCAGCAATGTAAAGCCAGAGCCTAAGACCGTATGCCCGATTGGTATTTTGGCTTGTAGAAACTGCCATTGACCCGTAAGAGAAGTATTTGCTGCGGCACCGTACCGTATGTTGTTCCCGTCTGCATCCCGTATAGTAATCGTTAAAGCCCCACCATTTACCTGGGTGAAGGATTCAATATAGGCCCATACTCCAAGGATATAGGCTTTAGATGTATCCAAGGCCGGAAAGACCTTCGCTATATACGAGCCAGTAGACAAGGTTGAAAACTTGAAAGATGATGCACCGGAACGTTTTTGAGTGGAGCTAAGAGCTGGTGTTGTTCCTGATTTTGACCACCCGTCAAGACTCTCTGCATTTCCTAATTTACCTAATAGGTTCACCAGTGTCCGCCCCTGAACCACCAAATCCAGCTCCGAGCCATTAGCGTCCGCCGTCACTACCGATGTGCCCGGCCCCAGAGTTTGGGTCAAGTCTACCCGGCCTATCTTTGTATCAGTGTAGGCAATGGCTGCAGCCTGCGCTGCGTCTGCCTTAGCTTGAGCACCTACAGTTGTTTCAACCTGCTGCCCGCTTTTTGTTTTTGTATCATCCGGGATAACCTGCACCGCCAAAGGTAAGGTAGTAGCTGCGCCTGTGTAGATGCTCCCCTGCATCCAATCTTTGGCCCCAAGTGGTCCGTGATGCTTAATGTGGGTAGTGTAGTTGTTACCTGCGCTAGTTCTCGCTTCCACTGTTACGGTCCACTTGCCATCTTTCCAGTAAACGTCTGAAATTGATAGAAGCCCTCTAATAGCACCGGAAACTTCAGTGTACTGCGAGCTTTGGCGGTTAATGGTGCCCGCAGTGCTACCCATAACATCCATCCGCTTTGTCAATCTGCCTTCAGATGAAGCGTTACCCCAAGCCCCAGTTACTGTCACCTCAATAAATCCAGACATGACGGCTGGACCAAAACTGTAGTCTATTTTCTGATTAACGGTACCATTAACGGTTTGGAACGAGAACACCTTTTCCATGTACTGTTCGCTTCCCCCGAGTCTCACCCCTTGACCCACTATCAGTGATGCATTATCTAGTGCCGCTACCCCATTTGCAATATTCCTTTGCGATGAAGGTATAGCCCCGGATATTGCCGCCCTATCCGCAGCGTTAAGGTGCCGCGTAGCATCATCCGCATGCGCCTTAGCCGCCTCCAGTGTTGTGGCCGGAGCTGTCCGCCAGGAAGACTTGCCTGTAATGGATTTGACCGTGTTTGCCAGCCAACCCAACAGATTGGTGACGGTGCCGCTGTCTCCTGTTGGTGCAGTCGTATCAGATATCGTCCGGCTGCCAATAACCGTGTCTGTTGCAGAGCCTGCACCGCCTGCTCCTGCTGTGATCCCGGCCAGCTTATTCTTCTCAGCTGTGGTGTAATCATTAGCGGACAGACCCTTGCCGGATACTTTATCCACCTTAGCAGCATCCACTGCATCCAGTTCGGTCTTCTTCGCAAACACCAGCGACTCATCAATGACTGCGGTAATATTGGCGGCTGTGCCTACCACTACGACACAATCGAACGTTTTCTCGATAATGTCTGATCCGCCGCCTGGCGGAATGTAGTCTGCGGTTACTCCGGCATTAGCGTAGGCGTAGAGAATTTCCCCCGCATCCGGGTCTTGTGCGAAGACTCCTACTTCACGCCAGTAAAATCCTGTAGAGACATCCGCGTTCCGCAGCACCGAACCAATAATCGCTTTATTAGGCGGCTGTGTAGTTATTCGTGTAATCGGCAAATTGATTTTTTGAGAAATCAGGCCATTCATCGCTGGAACAGCTTGTCCTGTAAGTGAACCATCGCCTACAGCAATGCGGGTATAATTCAACTTGCCCCCCGCTTGGGCTTTCCCCTGCAGCACAAGACCTTTATTGGTCAGTGTCATGCCTCCAAATACTGCCACATGATTCCCTCCCTAAATCTGAATGTGTTCCCCAAAATGTAAAAAGCCGCCCATATAAAGAGGCAGCGGCTCCGCTTGCGAAATAGTGACGCTATCCAATACGGCAGACAACCTCTTAACCGCATCGACAGCGGCAATGAATTCCTGGGCCCGTGCAGCAGTCACATCCGCATTGTTGGTGACCACCCGAAAATGATAAGGGTCTCCTCCATATTGCCACCATTCTTCGACTGCCCCCTGGCCAAACAGGATGGCGATCAGATCTTCTACTGCACTGGCAGTTCCTTTGTGTCTGTGAAAAGGAATTGCATTTTGAATCAGCAGCCGCTTCTGTTCCACAGGCAGAGCCGGATCATAATACGGCGGCTTGAATTGCCAGGCCAGCTCATCCGTTTCCGCATCTGTCCATTCCGCTGACCGGCTGAATATATTCAGACCGGCGATCATAGCGGTTGTCTCTTGCAACTGTATATCTAACGCAGCCGCAGCCGCGGCCATGGCAGGGTCCTTACGAATGGAAGGCGGGAGCAGATCGCTCAGGCTTAGGGTCTGGATATTAATCATCTGCCAGCCCCCCATAAGTCAGTGCCGTTGTGCCGGATCGAGCCACTTGGGTTGCGGACATGGTTTTATACACGGGCTCTGTTACCGTCACCCGTAGTGCCCCGGCAGCCATAACACGGGATATTAGCTCTGACGGGTTGATATCCCTGCCAAGCTTGGAGCGCTGCCATAGCTGATAAGCAGCAACAGCTGCCGATACTGCCGCCTGGATACCCGGAACCTCAGCAGCCCGGCTGCGGCTAATATAATAGGTCAGCGCAGTATTATAACTGACAGGCTGCGGCGCACTCACGGTTACCTGATCTGTCAGCGGCCGGATTCCCCTGTCCTCCAAAGTTTCGGCAATTGAATTCAGAACATCTTCCCCTGGAATTTCCCCTTCTGCCAGTAAGGGAACCACGGTTACACGCCCGGGCGCCGGAGAGAAGGCATGAATATCCTTAATTGCCGAGGAAGCGGACTTGGCCCAGAATTCATATGCTCCCTGAGGCCCGGCCGTTGAGTACGATTCCGGCGCATGGCGGATACGTTCCTTGAAGGCTTCATCCGTCTCAGCAGCAGCGCCGCCAGAGCTGGTGGTCAGATTCGTTACCGACTGGACAAAAGGCAGCGGGTCCATTTGAACATTAATCTGCCCGGGCAAGAACCCGTTCCCTGTTGTCCCCGATTCGGAGCATTTTGCCTTGATCATTCCCGCAGTCTCTCCCGGAGGAATCTCCAAGTACTCCATGGTTATAAAATAAATCGTGCCCTTCCCTCCCTGTACTCCGACGCGTGTCCCTGCCGGTATAGGGGTCGCTGAAGCCAGCGGGATGGACAAAGCAAACTCAAGCGTAACGATTGCCGCAGATGCCTCTAACCGCTTCGATCCTTGAAAAGCCCCCATGTGATCCAATAACGCTCCCGAGGCATACCGCAATAAATTTCCTTTGGCGGTCTGATTGATCAGCACCTTTTGCTGGATAATCACCGCTGCGAGCGAAGACAAAAAAAGCCGCACCGGATCGGCAGGCTGTAGAGTGCGTCCGGCAAGGCCTTCATATACAGTGATGACATTCTGCTGTATGGCTGCTGCATCCTCCTCCGAAAAGCGGATATCCGGTAATTCAGCATATTCCAATTCCTACTCCTCCTCTGCCAGGCTATATTTCAATACAACGGCCAAGCTGCCTGTAAGCTTTTCTTCTATATCCTTGTGAAAAGAAATATCGGCCACGATTGCGCGCGGCTCCTGCTCTGTAATGGCTGTGATGATCGCTGCCGTCAGGCGGGATTCAGCGATGTATGCCGGTTCATCAATAATCGAGTAGTCCAGACCAACTCCACGGGCCAACGGTGCGCTCCCAAGCGGAGTAGCCAGGATCATCCTTATATTCTGAGCCACTTCCTCTGCTACTGTTAACGGGCTAAAATCAATCAGGCTAGGCTGAGTCATATCAATGGTATATATCATTTCACATACTCCTCAAGCGAGATCGTGACCTGTGCGTCCAGCACATTGCCGATGCTATCCAGCCTGTTCCAATCCTGCGACAGACTGCTGATCACCCATAGCCCAACCCCGACATTCTTGCGTCCTATGATTAAGGGCATCGCTTTGCCGGCACGGTCCAGCTCGGTAAGCCTGTCAAGCTCTTTGCGCGGATTAAGGCCAAGCGCCGCCGAGAAATGAACCGAGAATGAAACCGAATCTGCGCCCGGTCCCAGAAATTCCTTCTTGGGCTTCTTGCCGATAATGTCATGTTGCGCCCACCGGCTGGAGCTGCTGCGTTTGAATTCATCTATGGTACGAATCGCTCCTTCCGCAACAACAAACACGACCGGGCCTAGACTGCCAATTTTATTCATCTTATAATCTTGCTTCTGGTCTTTGCTGCCCTTATCGCTCATCCGGTTCTGCCTCCTCCATCATGAAATGCACTGGCAGACACTTTGCCGGTAACCGTTAAGTCTCCCTCGATCCTCACCCCGCCGCTTGCCTTAACATTCAGCTTTTGGGCTATACGGTCATAATAGACATAGCTGCCATCCTCAAACCATACTCCCCGCTGATCCTGGGTGCCGGAAGGCTGACCGTCATCCGCAAAATAGGTTCCCAAACAGATGCCACCGGAACGCGCATGATTCAAAAAAGCACACACGACCCGCTCTCCCGGCAACGGTACTGCATTGCCTTTTCCCCAGCCGCCCGGTGTTAGAACCGGTAACTCGCCGGAAACCATATCATCGCGGTCTGCAAAAGTAACCCTGACACTTCCGGCTGCCAGATTAGCTGTAGATACCCTGCCAATAAGTATCACCATTCACCACCCCAATACTTTACGAATGTCCAGACTGGTTGTATATCCGCTGCTTCCAATTGAGTGCCTTGCCGATTCAATAATGTATTTACCGTCAAACCGCTTCCAGCCTTTGATATTAATCGTGAGTCCTGCGGCCATCCTTAGATCTCCCATAAGCGAGAGAGTACCTTTGCCGCCCTCTTTATTCTTTTCCCGGAGCCTTTTACGGGCCAGCCGCATAGCATCTGCTTGCGAGTCGACCTGTTCATTAATCTTAAGAATTGGACCGCTCTTAGGCGCGCCTTGAGGGGTATACGTGGCCTTCAAGGACTCTTTGCCCTGTGATGGAGTATACGTCACTGTACATGCCCGGAAAGCTGCATAGGCAGTATTATAAGTGAAGCTGTAATCTGTCACATTGGCCTCCCCGCGCACAATTGTGGCCACCACTTCTTTTTGTTCATATTCCTGTTCATCAAAAAGCACCAGGCTTCCAGATGATACTTTAATTGCGATACCTTCTTGCGTAGCTGTGTTCAGCAAAAAGGCCAAGTCCGACACCTCCGACTGCTCCAGCCGATCATAAGAGGGGTTGTCCTGAGCCTCATAGATTAATTTGAGCTTCGCGCGTTTGGCCACTTGGGCGGCTACTGTTTTCAGATTGGTTTTCTCCCAGCTGCGTGAGCTGCGCTGCATCCGAACCTCGGAGGTAACAGGAAGCGAGACCGCCTTAATTGAGATCGTGTCAGGAGGACCGCTAAAATCAATACTGTCTACCTCAAAGGTGCCCAGCGGCAGCTTCTTGACTTCACCCGGCTTGTCCCAGTTGACCGTGCGGATGGCAGCAATCAGTTGATCGCCTTCAACTGGTGACCAAGGCCCCTGCCAATTGCGCTCCCTATCCTCAAGCGTAACTGTAAGATCATCTAATGAACCCGAGGCAGCATCATTATACTGAAAGTCTGTCAGCGATTTAGTGATATCCTGAGTAACGTCCTTTCCGTTATAGCGCAGCTCGAGTACCGCTCTGCGTGCATCCTGCATAAGTTCCACGTGCTTCACTCCCTTCGCCAAGGAGGTAATGAGCTGGATATGTCGGAGGGCAGCTCCGGTACATTCAGTACAATATTGCCTGAGAATACACTGACAGCAGCATGTGCCGGATTAGCATTCAGGAGCAGCGTCAGGAAACGGGCATCTCCATAGATTTTAAAAGCAATCCCATCCCACATATCGCCTTGTACCGTTCTATAGATCATTGGAAGCTCACCCGCCTCTGTTGCACTAGCATCGACTTGAACCGGCGTTCGAATCCGTCCTCAGACTGCCTTAAAGCCTCCCGTACCTGTTCGGCTACAGATTTATCGCCACCCTGAAGGGTTACACTAGGCGCCCAAGTTACATGGATCTCCCCATTGTTAACAGAATTATTATTATACCCCATTAAATCATTTGCCTTCTCAAGCAAAGACCTCGACCGGGGCTTGCGGTTTAAGGGAATAGCAATTTCAGGGCCAGCCTCACCAAAAATAGAGGGCACGTATGCGATACCGCCTTCAGCATATTCGGCCAATTTATGCCCTCCATAGAGTGGCAGGTAGGGTTTCTTTTTAGTTTTAACACTTTCTTGGCCCTCCTCTGCCCCAGGAACTCCCGTAACATTGAAGTTTGGAACCGCTCCCGTCTGCTCCCATAGGACCTGAACATTCACTATCTTATCAGCAGGCAGTTTATCCACCTCATTATTAAGGCTTGCCGTATCAATCAATGCTTGAGTGAACACTTCTTTTTGAGCAAGGGACATATCCTTGTATTTTGCTGCTTGCTCTTCCAAGGTGCCTCCGAGATTAAGCTCAATTAATTTTTTTTGGGAATTGTAATAAGAGAGCATGCTGCTTTCAGCTTCTTTTTTATCACTCTCGGTCTCTTTAATTTCAGCGTACTTGTCATCGAAGGAAGTCCTGTACTGGTTGTAATCCTCCCTAATTCTCTCAATAGCCGTAGCACCCTTATCAGAGTAATCTGTATTTTGGGCTTTATTTATTTTTGCAAGAACTTCATCTATTTCTACTACTTTCTCCTTTTCGCTTCCCTTTCCCGCCCAAATCTCATCAAGCTGATTTAAGTACTCGTGATAATCTTGAAATTTCGCCATATCAGTATCATATTTAGCATACTGCTTGGCGAGTTTTTCGGTCGATGCTGTATATTCATCCTCCAAATCTGGCAATTTCGCCTGTGCTGATAGTACTTCGTGCTCCAGATCTCGTCGGCTCATCTCCTCCTGGGCTTTGGCAAGATTCCCGATAAGCCCAAGTTGATCGCTGAATCTGCCACTTTTCAAGTCTTCTGCAGACAGAATATCCGGATTCATGTCAATAAGCTCTTGTTCCACATCTCTTTGCTTTCTTCTGGCTTCTGCCAATTCATCAGCAGGAGTTTTTGCGTCCTTAATCTTATCTGTCAACCGATCGTACTCGGTAATTAAATCCTGGGTTTTGGTTGTCGTCTCCTCAACACCCGCATAATTGGCATAGGACTCATCCAGTGCATCCCCCATATTCAAAAGCTCCTGGCGCGCATCCTCCTGATGCTTTTTGAAGGCGATGACCCCTGCTGTGACCAGCCCCACACCGGCAACAGCGAGACCTACGGGATTGGTCAGCAATCCCAGTGCCCCCGCAAATCCTCCAGCCGCTCCGCTGGCCCCGCTGGCCGCCTTAATGATCGTGGAGAACTCCTGAACAATCTTCACTGCCTTGGTAGCCAATACTGCGGTGGGCGCTGCAAGTCCGATAACCATCAGCACTTCTTTGTTGTCTGACGCCCAGCTAGTCAGCCCCTGAAGCGCCGGCATCACGCTCTCTCCCAGAGGAACCACAAGACCGGACATCAACTCCCGCCCTATGGCTGAAAATTGCTCGGTTAGCGTATTGTCCTTAATCGCAGACACTTCATCCATCGTTTGCCGGGTCATATCAAACTGATGCCGCGTCTGGCCCAGCGACAACACCGCTTTGTTTCCTATTTCCTCAAACTGAGCCCCGAATATAGCGCTGGCAAGGGCCGCTTGATGAACCGGATCTTTAATTGCTTTTAATTTGCCAATCACCTGATTCATGGCATCCTTACCGGTCATAGACCCATCTGCCAGCCCTTTGAAGATTTCATCCCCGCTGCCCATTGTCTTGCGCAGTTGAAGCATGGCCTTACTCGCCGAGTCTCCGCCCGCCTTCAAATCCTTGACCAGGGCAACAGCTCCATTCTTCCCGGCCACTTTCACCAATTCGCCGAATTCCTTCGACTTCGTTCCGCCGCTTACAAGTGCAGCACTGAATTGGTTCAGCTGCTCAGGTGCAAACAGCTCATAGACGGCGGCCTTTGTGGAATCTGAGCCCTCTTTCACTGTTGAGCTGAATTTCTTCACAACCCCGGCAAGACCTTCAAGGGAATCCCCACCATTGTCCATGCCAGAGCTCAACAACTCAAACATCTCGTCAGCAGAATATCCCATCTTCTTGAAGTCAGCGCTATACTTCTCTACGGCACTTAGAAGCCCGCCGGATGTGTTCATCCCCTTCTGCGCACCTTGGGCCATCAGATTATATGCCTGCTCTGAAGAGATGCCGAACTTTTGCATCATCGCGTCAACGGCTTGTACTGAGTCTGATATATCCCCCTTAAAAACATCGCGATACGTCATAGCCGTCTGGGTGGTCTTCTCCAGCTCATCTCCGGTTTGGCCTAGAACTTGCTGTACCGTTCCAACCGCCTCACCGATATCTTCGAAGTTTTTACCGTAATTCTGACTGTACAGGCTATCGGAGATTTCTTTCATTCCGCTCATCTCAGCGGCGGTTAATCCGGTTGATGCCTGAAGCTGCGCCATTGCCCCGGCAGAATCATTCACAGCCGTCCATACGGCTTTTAGGGGTTCAACCGCTTTAGTCAGCATAGAGAAATCCACTTTTTCGAAAGCAGCCTTAAGTTTGTCACCAAGTTGCTCGGCTTCGTCGCCAGCGTCCTCAGCATCTCCGCGCAGTTGATCGAAGTAGCCCGCCCTGGCCAGCCCCTTAAGCACGTCTTCCAAATCCTTAATTTGCTGTTCCACTTCCTCGACAGAGCGGGGAACATTTGGATTCACCAATACATTCAACCGGACAATAAGCTCACTGATGCTGCTTGGATTGCCTGAACCTGAACCTGCCATAAGTTACCTCCCTCCTTTAATTCTCGCCACCCGCTCTGCCCAATCCCCCAGTTCCTCAACAGGCAGGCTGAGAAAATAGGGGATTGGAGTGTGGGTAAGCATGGCCAAAGAGACGGCGATGTCTTTGATCCCATCGCCGTCTCCGCAGCCTACAGCAGCAAAAAACTTTGTGCCTGTAAGGTAAGTTTTGTGAAATCCTTAGCGGGCAGAGCTTTGATCAGCCCCACATGAACACCAGCAGCCCTGGCCACAATATACGCCTGATAAGCTTTATTGGTCTCTTTAATCAATTCCCCGCCAGATTGACGGGCAGATTCCATCTGATACTGCCGGTCACAGGTGAGAATGTCCTCGCCGGTTAACTTATCAAAATCAATACTCAGGCTTTCAAACGTATCGCCCTCAAAGTTGACGGGCCGGGCGAAAGTGTATACTTCCGCTCCGGTCTCCTCCAATTCTTTTGTTCCCATCGTGCTCTCTCCTTATAGACCAAGATTCTGTTTAGTAGCCGCAAGGTAATCCACTTCGTATACTTTATGAATGTAGTTATACTTATCAATTTCCAGTACCTGAACACCATCCAGGGTGACCTTCAGATAGTTAACCGAGAAGTTGTTGGTAGTATCCATTGCTGCTCCAGTCTCCAGATTACCGAGTGTCAAGCCGAGCGGTCTCGCCCGGACAGTAACCTTAAACGGTACCTCGCGGTATTCACTTGTTGCGGTATCGAACGTCTGAATGGAAGCACGCAGATCCAACGTGTGGACCTTCGGTGCCAGTAGAGAGGCTGCTGCACTCTCAATCGTGCGCCATTTAAGCGCCAGACTCATCGCTCCCGTATACCCTGGAGAAGGCGCCGCCATTTCTCCGGCAATCCCGCCCCCTTTGATGGTATCTACCAGGTAAGTAATTTCCGGCAGAGTCGCGGTTGCTGTTCCCAAGTAATCGACGGCATTCAAGTACACCGAATAATCAATAACCCGTTCTGATCTTTTTGGCATTATTGTTCCTCCTTCTACGCTACCAGCGCAGCTAAATATGTTGTGTCGTATTCAAGCAGGAAGGAAATCTCCTGTGCCGGTCCAGGCGGGGTAAGATGCAGATGGAATGTAATTTTACCGGCCATCAGATCTGTCACCGGATTCTCGGATTCATTGAATTCTACCCGACCGCCCAACAGAGCCCCCGATGCTGTCAGGCCGTTCAGCCAGATATTGACTGAATCCGTAACCGCAGCTACCAGCCGTTTGTTCATCGGGTCATCCACCTTCTGCATATAGGTCAGAATGAGACTGTTTCCGATCCAGTTGAACATCCGGCGGACCGGAATAAAGCTATCTTTAGGATCGGTTACGCCCGGATACGCAGCGGTGTTGTTCCCCCAGCTCTTCCAGCCGCTTGTTCCCAAATTAAGTGCTGTTACAATGCCTGCACTATTCAGGAAGCTGGCCTGATCAATTCCGAGGAATTGGCTTGTCCCATCGGACAGTTCAGTGCCATCCGCTTGCAGAGGCTTATTTGAAGGCGATACAAAAGGGATACCGCCATTATCAGCATCCGCCGCAGCAATAAGACCGGCAAGCTGAGTGGAGAAATGATATTTTTTATCCCCAAGCGTCAGCATCGGATAGGCGGCAATTTGCAGAGCACCCGTATAGCTATTGTTAGCTTTCCAAGTACCGGCCTCTGTATAAGATCGGGATGGATCAATATCCGTCAGGGCAATCGCTTTGAAATTCCCGTTAATATTTCCGGCCTTCGCCTTCATCACTGCGGCAACTGCAGGCAAATGCGACCAGCCCGGGGCCAGCAGTAGATCCGGAAGGATCCCGAAACGCGGGTAAGCCTGATGAATCAGTTCAAAACCAGTGTATTCACCCGAAGCGGTTACGCCTCCAATGATATCCTCAGCTTCTACAGCACCGGGATTCAGCTTGTCATATCCGGCGGAAAGCTGATCTGCATTGGCTGCAATAGCCCCAGAAGACTTCGTAGTAATCAGTACATGTCCATTCTCATCAAAAGCAGCCGTGTAATCCGTACCGGACACATAAGTAGAAGCGCCATCTGAAGATTTAACAACCAGCGTTGACAGCAACACGCCTTCGGCTTGTACGGTCGCCAGCCGATTACTGACAGTCACCGCCGCAGGAGCAACCGTTGTCTTATGGACAGCCGGGTCAAGCACATTGACCAGGATCATGGGAGCTCTCTCGTACAAGGCAAAATGAGAATATACTAACTCACTCAGCGTGTATTTTGACCAGTCTTCACTATATCCTAGAGCCGCAACGGCTTCCGCGTAGTTATTCACAAGCACGGGAGTATTAACGGGTACAGCCTTCGTCGCCAGATGGAGCGGAGCCGTACCTACTGCAAAAGGAATACCGCTTGTTGCTTTTGCCGGAGCCAGAACCGAAGTTGATTGTTCAATAATGCTTACACCATGTTTAAATGCCATTGATTAGTTCCCCTTCCCTAGAAGCCTTTGATAGACTGTATATTCAGCGGTACCCGCTTGAAGGATGCGCTCCTGCACTTCCGTCATTTCATCAACAGGTACAATCAGTTCTGCCACATCCGGCTGTTCAGCCATTAACGGCGTTAAATAAGATGGAATACCTGAACGGAATACGGTGGATTGCAGCAGTTGACCGCCACGCAGGTTAGGCCCCAGATAAATCCGGATCGTCTCCCGCTGGGTTTGTTTCTGGTCTTCATTTTCAATAGAATTCACAATACTACCTCCTGTCGAATTTGGGGCAATGCCCAGGTTGTTGTAAGTTCGCCCCTCCAGACTGCTGAAGGGTGCTCTTCGTCAAGCTTCCATGTCCAACTGGCCTCCAACCTGAATTTCTGTTCAAGAACTCTCTGGCGCAATAGCAGGATACGTACCCGCTCCATCAGATTAAGCAGCTCAACCAGGCCTGTGTCATCTTCAGAATAAGTACCAAATTGAAGCTTCATTTGAATTTGCCCTTGGCCAGAATCTCCTTCACCCTCAGCAGGCCGAATCATAATTACCGGATAGACCGGATTTACGCTTGTATTCGTTGGAAGATATCCCAGCTGCACTGGGGGAACGGGCTGCGTATCATCAGCCAACTCCTTTTGCAGAAACTTTTGAATGGCCAAAATTAATAATGTAATGGTCACTGTCGCCCTCCTTATTTACGTTGGTTAACCTCCCTTCTATTTATTAGGGGCTTTCACTAGACAAACCCATTCAATTATTTATAATAAGCTCACTTTGTCAGATAAGGGACCTATACTCCTCCATTACGGAGCTGATCTTTTTTTGTGCCCGCTGGATGTACTCACTTACGCTGCCTGCCGAAATCATGAGCATTCCAGCAATAGCAACATGCGAGAATCCTTCACCGTTAGCCAGCATATAGCACTCCCGCTCCCTTCTGCTTAACAGCCCCAAAACATATTCCAATTGAAAACATTGATCC
Organism: Paenibacillus silagei; assembly: GCF_017874735.1. Taxonomy (GTDB): domain Bacteria; phylum Bacillota; class Bacilli; order Paenibacillales; family Paenibacillaceae; genus Paenibacillus_AQ; species Paenibacillus_AQ silagei. The sequence goes on along the minus strand of NZ_JAGGLV010000030.1, from coordinate 58,306 downwards.
TCAGTAAGTCCTTCAGAAGGGACCGCATTGAACCCGGCGGTAAAGTTCTGCATACGAACCGGCTCTAACAGAATTTCCCGCTCATATCCCGCACGCCGTTCAATTCCCCGCTTGTTCCCCGGCCGGCGTCCGCTGCTCAGCCACTCAATCACATACTTGCAGTCACTGACCATTCCGGCGATTACCTTCTTATCATCCGCATCTGCATTTCTGTATAATTGCTCTACACTCTTTAAAGAAATTTGATATTCCGGAAGCAGTTTTTGCACACAATTCGAATCCAGAAGTTCCAAATCCTCCTGCTCTATACACCACATGTTTACTCCCCCTTATCGAAAATAATTTTAAATGTACTCAATTTCGTATTTTTAAATCATGTTATGCTCATTTTCGCATTATGTCAAGCCTTATATCCGAAATAATACGAAAATGCATATTTACATTTGAATTCAAACCTTTTACAATAAACTTAAGAATACGAAGTAGCGTATACACTGATGATTTTGAGGAGGACTGCGTGTGCAAAGGGCTGAAGTCTTAAAGCGATTAATCGAGGAAACCGGCCTGAACACCAAGGCTTTTTCAGAAAAGGCAGGAATTCCTTATACTACGCTGAGGTCCATTCTAATGCGGGGTGTCGGAGGAGCTTCTGTTGATAATGTTCTTAAGGTTTGCCGTGCTTTAGGGATCACTACCGAAGAACTGGATCGTCTGGCCAATGGAGGCGCAGAAGACACTTCGTCTTCATCATTATCTGAGCTGTCTGAGTTTGAAGCTTTTTTAAACAATCCGGAGCATGGGCTATTTTTCAAGGATTATCTGGATGCACCGGATGAGCGCAAGCGGGAAATGTTAACCTTCTGGCAATTCATCAAAGACCAAGAAAAGAAAAAAGCCGATTCTTCAGACACCAATTAAAAAGTAGTACAAATCGTGGTTTCAGCCAACGGGCTGATTCCGCATATCCATATATACGAACATACATTCTATTTTGGAGGTTTATTATGTTTATTCATTATACAAAAACACATTTGGAACATTTCGTGGAGGACCTCTACATAACACATTCGATTCTGCAACCAGAGGACATCACGATTCCTAAGCTTTCAGAGGAGTTAGATGTGCTTGTTAATTATGCGCCGATGACAAGCCGTGCCTATGAGTCCTCATTAGGTGTACGTTATATACTTCTGGATAATCGGGATTCTCCTATGAAGCAGCGGTTTGATTTTCTGCATGAGCTATGCCACATCCTGAGACACGCTGGCAATCAGACGGTAATGCCTATCCCCTTCATCAAAGCTCAGGAGGAGGATGCCGAGAAATTCGTTCTTTATGCCACTATGCCCTTTTTTATGCTCCAAACCTACAGTTTATCCGATGAATATTCTATTGCAGTTCAGCAGATTTCAGAGCTCTTTGGTGTACCCATAGATATGGCCAAAATCCGGTTTGATCAAATCTTACGTCGGGAGTATGAAGGAGAAATGTGGCCTAAGAAGAGAAAAGAGCATCCGTATGCCTTTTATCAAGCTGAAGAGGAATGGTGCCAAGCTTCGGAGCAGCCAGCAGTCTTTGCCTATTATGATCCTCACAGCACTTTGGATGGCCCCGATCAGCTTATTGTCTGTCTTGATCAACACACGTTATCTACACGAACTGAATGGAGGATTCCTTTAGAGGAGAGGTTTCACGAAATTGAGCTGGATGCCCTGAGGAATTTCGAACTTGCGCCAGCCGCAAGGGGAGATCTGATCTGCTTCGATGGACAGCTTACCTTACAGCTTCACCAGCTTGTACACCGGTATGGTTCATCCAAACGAAACTTTGTACTCCAAATGAGAGATGTTGAACAGATCTTTGAAGCGGATCAGAGTACGGTGCGAAGATTTTTGTGAGGGGTAACAAAAACAAAGCTCCCGGCAATAGGCCAGGAGCTTCTTTTCCTTGAGAACAAGGGATTCTTAACGTTTCGAGAACTGTGGAGCGCGACGAGCAGCTTTGAGGCCGTATTTCTTACGTTCCTTCATACGTGGGTCACGTGTCAGGAAGCCGGCTTTCTTCAGCGTACCGCGATATTCAGGGTCTACTTTGAGCAATGCACGGGAAATCCCGTGACGGATTGCGCCAGCTTGACCGGAAATGCCGCCACCATGTGCAAGTACGATTACATCGTAGCTGCCCAGAGTTTCAGTCAGGTTCAAAGGTTGTCTTACGATCATTTTCAGTGTTTCAACACCGAAATATTCGTCCATCTCACGTTTGTTAATGACAATGCGTCCTTCACCCGGTACAAGGCGAACACGTGCTACCGAATGTTTACGACGACCTGTCCCATAGTATTGTACTTGTGCCATGAAACTGTCCTCCTTTATTCTTATCCGCGAAGTTCGTAAACTTCAGGTTTTTGTGCTGCATGTGGATGTTCAACGCCTGCATATACTTTGAGTCTCAGCTTCATGTGATTACCTTGACGAGTCTTAGGAATCATACCATGAACTGCGAATTCAATCATACGCTCAGGTTTGGTCTTGAGCAGTTCTTCCGCAACGGTAACTTTCAAGCCACCTGGGTGCATCGAGTGACGGTAGTATTTCTTGTTTTGCATTTTCTTACCTGTGAGGTGAATCTTCTCAGCATTGATAACAATTACGAAATCACCAGTATCAACGTGTGGAGTGAATTGCGGTTTGTGTTTGCCGCGGATCAGAGCAGCGGCTTCGCTTGCCAAACGGCCAAGTGTTTTGCCTTCGGCATCAATGATGTGCCAATTGCGTTCAACTTCGTTCGGCTTCGCCATGTAGGTGGTACGCATGAATGTTTCCTCCTTGTTCTCGTACGAAAATCATCTGTTTCGTATATCTTGTTTCGCGATTGAATTACAATTTAGTGAGTTAAAAAACTTATTTGTTGGCATTTCCTTGATCGGGGCTGTGGGATAGCCATCAAGAAAACACAACTTTTATATTACAGTATAAACATGACAAGCGCAAGCGATTTTTAAACAATCAGTACTTATTTTCATAAAAAATATAGTATCGGCCGTTTAGTCGTCTATCTCGTCATATTCCACACTCCAGAGTGCCAGCCCCTTAGACACAGCTGTAGGTCCGGCCGCTGCACGATCACAAGCCGCAAGAATGACAGGCATTCTATCTGCACTGATTTTACCTTGCCCCACCTGCATCAGCGTGCCCATAATAATGCGTACCATATGCTGCAAAAAGCCACTGCCTGTAATATAGGTATGGATCACTCCCTGGTCAGGAGAGCCCGGGCGGCACATGCTGCGGTCTACTTCAAGATAAGCCTCATAAATGGTCCGCACATGCGAAGTCTTGGTAGACTTCCTGGACGCAAACGAGGTGTAATCATGGGTACCCAGCAGCGCGCTTAGCCCCAGCTCCATCGCAGGAACGTTCAGCTTCATCGGATGATGATGCTGCCAGCGCCGCTGGAACGGGTCCGGGAACCGGTTGCCGTTAATCGTGTAGCGGTAGGTTTTACGCTTCGCCCCTCTACGGGAGTGGAACGAGAGCGGAACCTCAGCAGCCTCAGTAACCACGATATCCTGCGGCAGCCTGGCATTCAGCGCCAGACACCAGCGCTCCAGCGGAATCTGTGAGGAGGTTATGAAGTTAAAAGGTTGGCCATAAGCATGCACCCCTGCATCAGTCCGTCCTGAGCCCGTGATTTTGAGCGTCTCACCGGTCAGATGCTGAATAGCATGCTCCAGCTTGTCCTGAATCGTATTGCCCTGAGGCTGGGTCTGAAAGCCATCATAGTGGGTACCGTCATAATTGACTTTCATCAATAGATTGCGCATTTCATTCTCCTGTTGGTCCATATACTTAATTTATTCTCAAAAAAAAGAGCCCCGGCGGGAGCTCCTTCTACTCTATACAAGGTGATTCCCGCGGTTATTTGCACGGCAGGGTACTATGCCCTGCAGTACAATAACGTTAAATACGTAAAGCGTACATCCGGAAATCATGGCTTGTGAAACTACGCGCGGTCTACCAGTTCAAGATAAACCATAGGCGCAGCATCGCCACGGCGAGGTCCCAGCTTCAGGATACGAGTGTATCCGCCTGGACGCTCTGTGTAACGTGGAGCAATGTCAGAGAACAATTTTTGGATTGCATCTTGTTCACCATCTACAGTCTCACGACGAACAAATGCAGCTACTTGACGGCGAGCATGAAGATCGCCCTTTTTCGCTTTAGTAATCAGTTTCTCAGCGATGGAACGAACTTCCTTCGCTTTGGCTTCTGTTGTCTGAATACGTTCGTATAGGAACAGATCCGTTACCATATCGCGGAACAAAGCTTTACGCGCGCTGGAATCACGGCCCAATTTTTGGTATGCCATTTGTTTTCCCTCCTTCACTCAAGTCTCAAGAACTCCGGGGTCCTATTCTTCTGTACGAAGTCCCAAACCAAGTTCCTCAAGCTTCTCTTGAACCTCTTCCAAAGATTTGCGGCCCAGGTTACGAACCTTCATCATATCTTCTTCAGTTTTCGTAGTCAGCTCTTGCACGGTATTAATACCGGCACGTTTGAGGCAGTTGTAGGAACGGACAGAAAGATCAAGCTCCTCGATCGTCATCTCAAGTACTTTTTCTTTTTTGTCTTCTTCTTTTTCAACCATAATTTCGGCGTCTTTCGCTTCATCCGTAAGACCTACGAACAGAACGAGGTGCTCGTTCAAAATTTTGGCTCCAAGGCTAACGGCTTCTTCCGGTCGGATACTGCCATCTGTCCAAATTTCCAGCGTCAACTTGTCGTAGTTAGTCACTTGACCAACACGGGTATTATCAATACCGTAATTCACACGTGAAATAGGAGTGTAGATAGAGTCAACTGGAATTACACCAATTGGCTGATCGTCGCGTTTGTTCCGGTCCGCTTGGACGTAGCCGCGACCACGGCCTGCAAAAATGCGCATGTGCAGTCTCGCGCCAGGTCCCAGCGTTGCAATATGAAGATCCGGGTTCAGGATCTCAACATCGCTGTCCGCACGGATATCACCCGCGGTAACGATGCCTTCTCCTTCAGCATCAATCTCGAACACTTTCTCTTCATCCGAATGAATCTTCAGAGACAGAGCTTTAAGGTTCAGGATGATTTCCGTCACATCTTCCATTACGCCGGGAACGGTCGAGAACTCATGCAGAACGCCGTCAATTTGGACCGAAGTCACTGCGGCTCCCGGAAGGGAGGAAAGCAGGATCCGGCGAAGCGAGTTCCCCAGAGTCGTGCCATATCCACGTTCCAGCGGTTCAACTACGAATTTCCCATAGGTCCCATCATCATTGGCTTCTACGGTCTCAATCTTCGGCTTTTCGATTTCTATCACGAGTGTACCCCTCCTTCAAACGTCGCTCCTATATGAAACAGTCACCCCATCAGGTGTATCATGTAGTATGCCTAAACACCTATTATTAGCAGATGCGTCAGAATTATACCACAATCACAATTCTGATTGTACTAAACGCGGCGACGCTTCGGCGGACGGCATCCATTGTGAGGAACTGGAGTAACGTCTTTAATGAGGTTTACTTCAAGACCAGCGGCCTGAAGGGAACGGATGGCTGCTTCGCGGCCCGCGCCCGGTCCTTTAACCATAACTTCAACGGACTTCATGCCGTGTTCCATAGCTGCCTTAGCAGCTGTTTCGGCTGCCATTTGCGCTGCAAATGGAGTCGATTTACGGGAACCTTTGAATCCTTGACCGCCGGAGCTTGCCCAGGAAATTGCATTTCCGTGGGGATCCGTGATCGTAACGATAGTGTTATTGAACGTGGAACGGATATGTGCCACGCCAGACTCGATATTTTTCCGGTCGCGACGTTTCGTACGTACGACTTTTTTCGGTTTAGCCATTGTCTCTTATCACCTCTTCTTATTTCTTTTTGTTTGCTACAGTACGACGCGGGCCTTTACGGGTACGAGCATTGGTTTTGGTACGTTGACCGCGAACAGGCAATCCACGACGGTGACGAACACCGCGGTAACAGCCGATCTCAGTAAGACGCTTAATATTCAAGGAAATTTCACGACGAAGGTCACCTTCAACCTTAACCTCTTTGTCGATCGTTTCACGCAGTTTGCTGACTTCATCTTCCGTCAAATCACGGACACGTGTGTTAACGTCAATGCCTGTTTCATTAAGAATTTTCTGGGAAGTCGTTTTACCGATTCCGAAAATATAAGTCAAGGCGATCTCAACGCGCTTATCACGTGGCAAATCCACTCCAGCTATACGAGCCATTTTACGCTACACCCCCTTCTTAACCTTGTTTTTGTTTGTGTTTCGGATTTTCGCAAATTACCATAACAGTCCCTTTGCGGCGGATGACTTTGCATTTTTCGCAAATGGGCTTTACAGAAGGTCTTACCTTCATGTTAATTACCTCCTCAAAGTTTTGCGAAGCAAAACTTTTGTTGTAGTTCCCATCTATTTACGGTAAGTTATACGGCCTTTTGATAAATCATAAGGCGATAACTGCACGACCACTTTGTCTCCGGTTAGGATACGGATAAAGTGCATCCGCAATTTCCCGGACACATGGGCAAGTATTTGATGACCGTTCTCAAGCTCAACCTTAAAAGTTGCGTTAGGCAACGGTTCAATAACCGTTCCTTCTACCTCAATGACGTCTTCCTTAGCCACAGTTAGTCTCCTTTCTCATTAGCACTTTTTCCAGCGGGCTGGCCATACTTCATCACTGCAAACCGCAGCTTTCCGTTGGTGACCCGGCCGGTTTCTTCCAAACTGTCTACAATCTCACTGCTGATGAAGGGTATGAGCTCCAAATGCTGAATATTCTTCTTCTTTGGGCTGTCAAACTTACGTTTGTCCCCATCAGCAATATATACAAATCTGCTATCCACAACTGCGATAACAACGGCAGCCTCTCCGGCATCCTTGCCTTTGAGAATTCTCACGATTTGACCAACCTGCGGGCTGCTCCCAGTATTCACGTGAAGATCACCTACGCATTCAGTTTTGTGAAAATTTCCATGCCGTCCGGTGTAACTGCTACTGTATGCTCGAAGTGAGCGCACAGTGAACCGTCTACCGTAACGACCGTCCAGTTATCATCCAGCGTTCTGACATAACGTTCTCCAGCGTTAACCATCGGCTCAATGGCGAGTACCATACCCGGCTTCAGACGTGGTCCGCGGTCCGCTATGCCATAGTTCGGAATTTGCGGTTCTTCATGCAGTTCTGCCCCAATGCCATGACCAACATACTCGCGGACAACGGAGAATCCGGCGTCTTCAATGTATGACTGAATGGCATGGGAGATTGTAAACAAGCGCACATCCGGTTTGACTAACGCCAGTCCAGCGTACAGGGAGCCTTCCGTGACGTCCAGCAGACGCTGAGCCTCTTCGGAAATGCTGCCCACCCCGTATGTCCAGGCGGAATCACCGTGATAACCACGGTACTCTGCACCGATATCCAGCGTAACGATGTCGCCTTCTACCAGTTTGCGTTTCCCTGGAAATCCGTGCACCAATTGTTCGTTGACTGAAGCGCAAATGCTGGCAGGAAAACCGTTGTAGCCTTTGAAAGACGGCACAGCACCCTGACTGCGAATGTACCCATCGGCGATTCTGTCGAGCTCACCGGTAGTAATGCCTGGCTGGATAGCTTCAGCAATAAGACGGTGACTCTCGGCAACAATTCGACCAGCTTCCCTCATAAAGACAAGTTCCTGTTCGGATTTGCAAATGATCATTACATTAACCCCGCAGCATAGATACGATTTCAGAAGAAACGACATTGATTTCGTTTTCTCCGTTGACCTGACGCACAAGACCTTTATCGTCATAAAATGCAAGCAGCGGCGCTGTCTTGTTATCGTACTCATCCAGACGCTTGCCTACACTTTCTTCGTTGTCATCCGGACGCTGATACAATTCTCCGCCATCAATGTCGCAGACGCCTTCTTGCTTCGGCGGGTTGAAAATTAAATGGTAGGATGTTCCGCATACTGAGCAGATCCGGCGTCCGGTAAGACGCGCCATCAGCAGTCCGCGGTCCACATTCAAGTTGACAACGTGATCCAGTGAAGTTCCAAGCCGGCTGAGGATTTCTCCCAGCGCTTCCGCTTGCGAAAGGGTTCTTGGAAAGCCATCCAATAAAAAACCTTTTTCGCAATCGGACTGCTGCAGCCGTTCTTCGACGATTCCAATAGTCACATCATCAGGTACAAGCAACCCTTGATCAATATAAGATTTGGCCTTAAGTCCAACCGGTGTGCCTTGCTTAATAGCCAAGCGGAATGCATCACCAGTCGAAATATGAGGAATACCCAACTCTTTTACAACAACAGCGGCTTGTGTTCCCTTGCCTGCCCCAGGAGGGCCCATGAATAATATGTTCACGATTCTCTTCTCCCCCCGAAAGTTCGCCACCAAGCAAGAAACAGCACAATAGGTACCGGGAAGTTTAAAGCCTTAGGTACTTCTCCGGAACCTATCGCCTATTTATTGATGAAGCCTTTGTAATGGCGTTTGATCAATTGGCTCTCGATCTGCTTCATGGTATCCAGCGCAACACCAATTACGATCAGCAGTGCCGTACCACCAATCTGCACTTGCTTCGGTAACCCGGACAACGATCCAAATAATACTGGCAGTACAGAGATTAATGACAGGAAGAGCGCACCGGACATGGTCAGACGCGACATAACTCTAGTCAGATATTTCTCAGTAGCCTTACCTGGACGTATACCTGGAATGTATCCGCCATTCTTTTTCATATTGTCAGCCATTTGCTGCGGGTTCATCTGGACAAACGTATAGAAGAACGTGAATCCGATGATCATGACTACATACAGCAGCATGCCGAGCGGCTTGGTATGATCCAGATTGGCCGAGACCCATTTAGCCCAAGCGTGGGTGGACCAGAAGCTCGATAAAACGACCGGGAATTGAAGCAGTGAAACGGCGAAGATAACAGGAATTACACCAGCCGCATTAATTTTAAGCGGAATGTGCGTATTCTGTCCACCGTACATTTTGTTACCGACTACGCGCTTGGCATATTGTACAGGGATTTTACGGATACCTTGTTGAACAAAGATCACCCCGACAATAATCGCAACAACCACGATCAGTACAATAACGACTTTAAGAATATTCAGGAACATCTGACCCGGCTGAATGAAGCTTGATTGCGCCGTAGTGGTGATATATCCCGGAAAGGCGGCGACGATTCCCGCAAAAATCAGGATCGAAATCCCGTTTCCTATACCCTTTTCAGTGATCTGCTCACCTAACCACATCAAGAACGATGTACCCGCCGTCAATATGATCGCAATAAGCAGGTAATCCGCAAAGGTTGCATTTGGAATCATCTCAGTGCCATAAATCCGGTTAAACCCGATAGATGTGGCAAACGCTTGGATCAAACCTAGCACTACTGTGCCGTAACGCGTAATTTGCGCCAGCTGCTTTTTCCCGTGTTCCCCTTGCTTAGCCCATTCGGCAAACTTAGGGACAACATCCATCGAAAGCAATTGAACGATGATGGATGCTGTGATATACGGGTAAATGCTGATCGCAAAAATCGAGAAGTTTTTGAGCGCTCCGCCCGAGAAGGTGTTCAAAAGACCCATCAAAGCGTCTCCGCCCTGATTTGTTGATTCCAGTACTTCTTTGTTCACACCGGGAACCGGTACAAACGAACCGATGCGGTAAATGATCAGAACGAACAGGGTAAACAGGATCTTTTTGCGCAAATCTTCAACATGCCATATATTCTTAAGCGTCTTGAACATTAGATCACCTCGGTTTTACCGCCGGCAGCTTCGATTTTCTCTACCGCAGATTGAGAGAACTTATTTGCTTTGACAGTCAATTTAACAGACAGTTCACCATTGCCGAGAATCTTGATGCCGCTCTTAGTGTTGCTGACAACACCAGTTTCAAGCAAAAGCTCAGGAGTTACTTCTGTTCCTTCTGCAAAGCTATTCAGATCTTCCAGGTTCACAATCGCGTACTCTTTACGGGTAGGATTGACGAAACCACGTTTAGGCAGACGACGATAGAGTGGGTTTTGTCCACCCTCGAAGCCTGGACGTACACCACCGCCGGAACGGGAGTTTTGACCTTTGTGTCCACGGCCCGAAGTTTTACCGTTACCGCTACTTGGTCCACGACCAACGCGGTTGCGTTCTTTCCGTGATCCAGGAGCTGGAGCAAGTTCATGTAACTTCATCGTTTGCACCTCCTTATGTTTGTTAATTTATGCGAGGCTTATTAGCCTTCAATTTCAGTAACGGACAGCAAGTGGCTCACTTTGTTGATCATCCCGCGAATTGCAGGAGTGTCGTTGTGAACCACGGACGAGTTGGTTTTGCGCAGGCCGAGCGTCTTAACAGTAACACGTTGTGTTTCTGGACGTCCAATTACACTGCGTACGAGGGTAATTTGCAATTTAGCCATTGACGTTCCCCTCCTTAACCGCGTAATTCTTCGACAGATTTGCCGCGAAGCTTCGCGACCTCTTCAATGCGCTTCAGACGGGAAAGTCCCTCTAGAGTAGCATTGACCATGTTCATGGAATTCGAAGAACCCAAAGATTTTGTCAAGATATCGCCAACGCCTGCCAATTCAAGCACCGCACGAACCGGTCCACCAGCGATAACGCCGGTACCTTCGGATGCTGGTTTCAGCAGAACACGTCCTGCGCCGAAATGTCCAGTAACCAGGTGAGGAATCGAAGTTCCTACGATTGGAATGTGGATCAGGTTTTTCTTGGCGTCTTCAATGCCTTTACGGATGGCATCCGGAACTTCGCCGGCTTTACCGATACCAGCACCAACGTAGCCGTTGCCGTCGCCCACAACAACAAGTGCACTAAAGCTGAAACGGCGTCCGCCTTTTACAACTTTTGCAACACGGTTGATGTGTACAACTCTTTCTGTCAGTTCTAAACTGTTCGGATCTACACGCAAGTCGTTAACCTCCTTTTAGAAATATTCTAGAATTCAAGACCAGCTTCGCGAGCTGCGCTAGCCAGAGCCTGAATCCGTCCATGGTACAAGTATCCACCGCGGTCAAATACAACCACTGCATAACCCTTTTCTTTGGCGCGCTCAGCGATCAATTGACCCACTTTGCTTGCAGCTTCAACGCTGCCGCCATTTCCGATTGTAGCACTCAATTCCTTATCAAGTGTGGAGGCCGATACGATAGTAACGCCAGTCACATCATCGATCAGTTGAGCGTAGATGTGTTTCGAAGAACGGAACACATTCAAACGTGGACGCTCAGTAGTACCCTGGATCTTCTTACGAACACGCAGGTGTCTTTTGAGACGAGCCTTGTTTTTATCCTCTTTTGTAATCATGACTTCCCTTTCACTCCCTTCAGTTTGCCGTAAACAGCTTCACTTTAAGATGCACGGGGTATCTTACAATTAAGGTAGAGCTGGTTATTTCTTCTTACCAGCTTTACCTTCCTTGCGGATGATACGCTCGCCTTCATATTTGATACCTTTACCTTTGTATGGTTCAGGTTCACGTACGGAACGAATTTTGGCAGCATAAGCGCCAACGCGTTCTTTGTCAATCCCTCTAACGATGATCTTCGTGTTCGCAGGAACATCGAACTCGATACCCGCTTCCGGTGTGATTTCAACCGGGTGGGAGTAACCAACGTTCAATACGATCTTATCTCCGGATTTGCTTGCACGATATCCGACCCCAACCAGTTCCAGAGATTTCGAGAAACCTTCAGTCACACCACTCACCATGTTGTTGACAACGGAGCGGGTTGTGCCGTGAAGTGAACGATGCAATTTGTTGTCCGACGGGCGAACAACAGTGATTTCGTTATTTTCAACTGTAATCTTCATGTCTTTATGAAGCTCACGAGTCAAAGTGCCTTTAGGACCTTTTACTGTAATAACGGCGTTGTCCAAAGTGACATCTACACCGCTAGGTACTGCGATTGGTTTGCGACCAATACGAGACATGTGTTGCACCTCCTTATCTTGTGACGTTTATTACCAAATGTAGCAGACAACTTCTCCGCCGGATTTAGATTGACGAGCTTCTTTGTCGGTCATAACTCCCTTAGATGTGGAGATAATCGCGATTCCAAGACCACCGAGTACACGAGGCACTTCATTGCTCTTCGTGTATACGCGAAGACCTGGTTTACTGATTCTTTTCAGACCAGTGATAACGCGCTCCTGGCTTGGGCCGTATTTCAGGAAAATACGGATAATCCCTTGTTTGCTATCTTCAACGAATTCAGCATCACGGATGAAGCCCTCACGCTTCAAGATGTCCGCGATTTGTTTTTTCATAGTAGAAGCAGGCATTTCTACTGTCTCGTGACGCACAGTGTTGGCGTTACGAATACGAGTAAGCATATCTGCAATAGGATCAGACATAGTCATGTGTGTAAACCTCCTTCCCGTTTATAAACTTCTTACCAACTTGCTTTTTTCACGCCAGGAATCTGGCCTTTATAAGCTAATTCACGGAAACAAATTCTGCAAATTTTGAACTTTTGCAGTACCGAATGTGGACGACCGCAACGCTCGCAACGTGTGTATGCACGTACTTTGAACTTAGGCTCGCGTTGTTGTTTAACTTTCATTGAAGTCTTTGCCACTTAGACTGACACCTCCTAAACATTTTCGGAGAAATGGATGATTCTTATTTTGTGAAAGGCATTCCCAGCTGATTCAGCAGCTCACGGGATTCCTCGTCCGTCTTAGCAGTCGTTACAATAACGATGTCCATACCGCGAACCTTATCCACTTTGTCATACTCGATTTCCGGGAAGATCAATTGTTCTTTAAGACCCAGTGTGTAGTTACCACGGCCATCAAAGGCTTTGCTGGAAACACCACGGAAGTCACGAACGCGTGGAAGCGTTACGTTGATCAATTTATCCAGGAAGTAATACATACGCTCGCCGCGCAGTGTTACTTTAACCCCGATCGGCATATTTTCGCGCAGTTTGAAACCGGCGATGGATTTCTTTGCTTTAGTGATAACCGGCTTTTGACCAGAAATCAGTTGCATATCGTTAACTGCAGCGTCAAGTACTTTGGAGTTTTGAACAGCGTCACCTACACCCATGTTGATGACGATCTTCTCGATCTTAGGCACTTGCATAACTGTTGTGTAGTTAAACTTCTGCATCAAAGATGGGGTGATTTCATTCAGATAACGTTCTTTCATTCTTGCTGCCATGAAGATTTACCTCCTTTCATTAGGACTGTATTAGTCGATAATCTCTCCGGATCTTTTTGCTACCCGAACCTTCTTACCGTTATCTAGTACTTTATAGCCGATGCGCGTAACTTTCCCGCTCTTCGGATCAATGTGCATTACGTTGGACACATGGATCGAAGCTTCCTGCTCGATGATTCCGCCTTGCGGATTCAGCTGGTTTGGCTTCTGGTGTTTCTTCACCATGTTCACGCCTTCTACCAGGACGCGGTTTTCACGAGGATAAGCAGCGATGACACGGCCTTTTTTACCTTTGTCTTTCCCGCTGATCACAAGCACCACATCATCTTTTTTCACGTGCAGTTTATTGTTATGGGATTCCAGAACTTTTTTAACTCTAGGCATTGATTACACCTCCTATAACTGACCTTTTCAAGTACAACCGAGCATCACTCGGATTTTTAGATTACTTCCGGTGCCAAGGAAACGATCTTCATGTAGTCCTTGTCGCGAAGTTCGCGAGCAACTGGTCCGAAGATACGTGTTCCGCGCGGGCTTCTGTCGTCTTTGACAACAACAGCTGCATTTTCGTCGAATGCGATGTAAGATCCATCTTTACGGCGTACCGAACGTTTTGTACGAACAACTACCGCTCTAACAACATCACCTTTTTTGACAACGCCGCCTGGTGTTGCTTGTTTAACGGAACAAACGATCAAATCGCCGATTGCTGCTGTACGGCGTCCAGTACCACCCAGTACGCGGATACACATCAGTTCCTTCGCACCAGAGTTGTCAGCCACATGCAAACGTGTAAATGGTTGAATCATTATTATTTTCCTCCTTCCGGAAAGGGATCTGCTTCATGTCTTAGATGATTACCGCTTTTTCTACCACTTCAACCAGTCTCCACCGTTTGTCCTTCGACAATGGACGAGTTTCCATGACTTTCACGACATCACCAATTTTAGCTACATTCTCTTCATCATGTGCCTTGAATTTCTTCGTGGACTTGATGCGTTTGTGATACAGATTGTGCTTTTTATAGGTTTCAACAGCAATTACGATGGTTTTATCCATTTTGTCGCTGACTACTTTACCGATCAGCACTTTACGTGCATTACGCTCTTCGCTCATAATTAGCCTCCTTCCTGATTACGGATTATGCATCCGCCGTCACTTAACTAATCCCAAGTACTCTTTGATGGATAACGGTTTTAGCACGAGCTATTTCCTTACGCACATCACGAATCCGAGTCGGGTTATCCAGTTGGCCTGTTGCCAATTGGAAACGGAGATTGAAAAGTTCTTCCTTAAATCCGGCGATTTTCTGTTCAATCTCAGCAGTGGTTAAGTTGCGAAGTTCATTAGCTTTCATTTGCTTCACCACCCAATTCTTCACGTTTCACAAACTTAGTCTTTACAGGCAGCTTGTGAGCGGCAAGACGCATCGCTTCACGAGCGATTTCTTCCGACACGCCTCCGAGTTCGAACATAATCTTACCCGGTTTAACTACAGCTACCCACTTCTCAACGTTACCTTTACCACTACCCATACGAACCTCGAGAGGCTTCTGAGTGATTGGCTTATCCGGGAAAATCTTGATCCAAACCTGACCGCCACGTTTGATGTAACGTGTCATTGCGATACGAGCAGCTTCGATCTGACGGTTAGTGATCCAAGATGGCTCCAGTGCCTGCAAACCGAATTCGCCGAAGTTAAGTTCGGTTCCGCCTTTTGCCATACCCTTCATGTGACCGCGTTGTTGCTTGCGGTGTTTAACGCGCTTTGGTACCAACATGATTAGTTGCCTCCTTCCTGAGCAGCTTGTTTCTTAGCTGGGGGAAGAACTTCTCCACGATAAATCCATACTTTTACGCCGATACGGCCGTAAGTTGTATGTGCTTCAGCTGTTCCGTAATCGATATCAGCACGAAGCGTATGAAGTGGAACTGTTCCTTCGCTATAACCTTCTGAACGGGCAATCTCAGCGCCGCCAAGACGTCCGCCAACCTGAGTTTTAATTCCCTTTGCGCCGGAACGCATAGTTCTTTGAATCGCTTGTTTCAGAGCACGACGGAACGATACGCGACGTTCCAGCTGTTGTGCAATGCTTTCAGCAACAAGAATAGCATCCAGTTCAGGGTGTTTGATTTCATTGATGTTGATGTGTACTTTCTTACCGCCGGCGATAGTTGTAACTGCGCTGCGAAGTACTTCTACTTCTGCTCCGCCTTTACCAATTACCATACCTGGCTTGGCAGTGTGAATTGTAACGTTCACTCGGCTTGCCGCTCTTTCGATCTCGATGCGGGAAACAGAGGAATCTTTCAACTTGCCTTTAAGGTATTCCCGGATTTTGACGTCTTCCATTAAAAGAGTACCGAAATCTTTGCCTGCATACCATTTTGATTCCCAATCGCGAATAATACCGACTCGGAGTCCGACTGGATTTACCTTTTGACCCACGTGTTATCCCTCCTTATTTCTCAGATACCACCAAAGTAATGTGGCTGGTACGTTTATTGATCCGGCTTGCGCGGCCCATGGCGCGCGGACGGAAACGTTTCATTGTAGGACCCTGGTTAACGAAAACTTCGCTTACGAATAAGCTGTTAACGTCCATAGAGTAGTTATGCTCAGCGTTCGCAATCGCCGAGTTCAGTAGCTTCTCAACAACCGGAGAAGCGGACTTCGGAGTGTGGCGAAGAATTGCAATTGCTTCCCCCACTTGCTTGCCGCGAATCAAGTCAACAACCAGTTTCGCTTTACGAGCGGAAATCCGCACCGATCTTGCATGTGCTTTTGCTTCCATTGTTTTCCCTCCTCTCAAACGAAGACGTTAATTATCTTCTGGTTTTCTTATCGTCACCCGCGTGGCCTTTGTAAGTACGTGTTGGCGCGAACTCGCCCAACTTGTGACCTACCATATCTTCCGTTACGTATACAGGCACGTGTTTGCGGCCGTCATATACACCAAACGTATGTCCGATAAACTGAGGGAAAATGGTTGAGCGACGGGACCAGGTTTTTACTACGACTTTCTTGTCTGACTCGTTCAAATCCTCAACTTTTTTCAGCAGGTAGCCATCGATGAACGGCCCCTTCTTTAAACTGCGACCCATGTGTGAATCCTCCCTTCATCCGGTTCTTCAAAACCGCGAATCGACGCTTCGCGCTTAACTAACTTGCCTGAAGCGTCTTATTTTGTGCGGCGGCGAACGATATATTTATCAGATGCTTTGTTTTTCTTACGCGTTTTGTAGCCGAGGGTTGGTTTGCCCCAAGGTGACATTGGCGATTTCCGTCCGATAGGAGCGCGGCCTTCACCACCACCGTGTGGGTGATCGTTAGGGTTCATGACAACACCGCGTACTTCAGGACGACGTCCGAGCCAGCGGCTGCGTCCGGCTTTACCAATCTTGATCAGTTCGTGATCTCCGTTACCTACGGCTCCGATAGTCGCACGGCAAACGCTGAGGATTCTGCGAACCTCACCCGAGTTCAAACGAACAGATACGTATTTATCTTCTTTACCCAGCAGCTGAGCTTCAGTACCTGCAGCACGAACCAATTGTCCGCCTTTGCCTGGTTTCAACTCGATGTTGTGGATAACTGTACCTACCGGGATGTTGATCAACGGAAGGCTGTTACCAATTTTGATGTCCGCAGCAGGGCCGGACTCAACTTTGTCCCCAACTTTAAGGCCTTTAGGAGCGATGATATAACGTTTCTCTCCATCAGCATAGTGGATCAAAGCAATATTGGAAGTACGGTTCGGGTCATACTCAATTGTAGCAACGCTACCTGGTATGCCGTCTTTAGTCCGCTTGAAGTCGATGATACGGTATTTACGTTTGTGTCCGCCGCCATGGTGACGAACCGTAATTTTACCTTGGTTGTTGCGTCCGGCATGCTTGAACAGCGGGGACAGCAACGATTTCTCTGGCTGGTTTGTTGTAATTTCTTCAAACGTAGACACAGACATGTTGCGTCTTGCCGGAGAGGTCGGTTTGTACTTTTTGATTGGCACTATAGTTTCCTCCTTACTTTAAGAGTATTATTCTACCGCTTCAAAGAACTCAAGCGGCTTGCTGTCCGGGCTAAGCTTCACGATGGCTTTTTTCCACTCCGGAGTATAACCGGAATATTTGCCGTAACGTTTCAGTTTACCAGGTACGCGCATTGTGTTCACACTAACGACTTTTACTTTAAAAATAGCCTCGACAGCTTTTTTGATTTCGGTCTTGTTAGCACGGATATCCACTTCAAAAGCGTACTTCAGTTCGCTCATGTATTCGGATGTGCGTTCCGTAATCACTGGACGCTTGATTATATCACGAGGATCTTTCATTACGCGAACACCTCCTCTACCTTCAGAACTGCTTCTTTAGTGATGATCAGTTTGTCGTACGTCAGTACGTCAAGAACATTGATGCCGTCAGCCGCTACGAATTTCACCCCAGGGATGTTACGAGCGGAAAGTGCTACGTTGTCATCATAGCTAGGAGCTACGATCAGGGCTTTGCTGCCCACTTTAAGGTTGTTCAGAATCGCTGCGAATTCTTTCGTCTTCGGAGCATTCAGAGTCAAGCTATCCAATACGATGATGTCATTCTCAAGCACTTTTGAGGACAACGCGGATTTGATGGCCAACCGGCGAACCTTCTTAGGCAATTTCCAGGAATAGCTGCGTGGTGTTGGTCCGAAGACTACGCCGCCGCCTTTCCATTGTGGAGAACGAATGGAGCCTTGACGAGCACGACCTGTACCTTTTTGTTTCCAAGGCTTACGTCCGCCGCCACGCACTTCAGAGCGTCCTTTTACTTTATGTGTACCACGACGAAGGGAAGCTCTTTGCATAAGTGCAGCTTCATGCAGCACATGTACGTTCGGTTCAATACCGAAAACTGAATCACTCAGTTCAACTTCGCCAACTTCGTTACCACTAGTATTGAAAAGTGTTACTTTTGGCATTTCATGTTCCTCCTTTCTTCAGTAATTATTTCTTAACGGTTTGTTTAACTTTCACGAAGCTGTTCTTAGGACCTGGAATAGCGCCTTTAACCAGCAGTACATTACGTTCTACGTCAACCCGGATGATTTCAAGCTTTTGAACCGTTACGGTCGTGTGACCCATATGTCCTGGAAGGCGTTTGCCCTTAGGAACACGGTTAGCCTGGATGGAACCCATCGAGCCCGGTCTTCTGTGGTAACGCGATCCGTGTGCCATTGGTCCGCGGCTTTGTCCCCAGCGTTTGATGTTACCCTGGAAGCCTTTACCCTTCGAAGTACCTGTTACGTCAACAAACTCGCCTTCAGCGAAGATGTCAGCCTTAAGCTCTTGTCCAACCTCGAGTGACCCGAGGTCAACACCGCGAATTTCGCGAACGTAGCGCTTAGGTGTTGCATTTGCCTTTTTGGCGTGACCCTGTTCAGGCTTGTTGGAGCGACTTTCCTTTTTATCGGAAAAGCCCAACTGCACTGCTTCATATCCGTCGATATTCAGGTCTTTCTTTTGCAGTACCACACAAGGTCCAGCTTCGATAACAGAAACCGCGATTACGTTACCTTCTGGAGTAAACACTTGAGTCATACCGAGTTTTTTTCCTAAGATACCTTTCAATGTTGACACCTCTTTTCTTTTCCTGATTACTTAATGAATTACAATTTGATTTCGATATCTACACCGGACGGTAGATCCAAGCGCATCAAGGCATCCACAGTTTGTGGTGTTGGGTTCACAATATCGATCAAACGTTTGTGAGTCCGTTGCTCAAACTGTTCACGGGAATCCTTGTACTTGTGTACCGCACGGAGAATGGTAATGATTTGCTTCTCAGTTGGCAGCGGAATCGGCCCGGATACACCAGCACCCGAACGTTTTGCTGTTTCAACGATTTTCTCTGCGGATTGATCAAGAATTCTGTGGTCGTATGCTTTCAAGCGAATACGAATTTTTTGCTTTGCCATTTTAGTCCCTCCTTCTATCGCCCAATTTATTATCGGACATACTCCGTGAAAATTTTCTGACGTCGACCTCATGGCAAAGGGGCCGGGTGTGTCAGTAACCTCTCACATCATCGCAACGTCTCAGAACAACATTTATTATTATATCTAATAGGCGGCTATATTGCAAGAGCCTTTGCAAAACAAATCACCTTTTCCAGAAAAAAAGTTTAAAAATACACGGTTTTATCTGAAAATTGTTAATGACTGATTTCAGCGAGCTGAATTAGAGTCTCCATCTCCAAAATATTCACGGTTCTTTTATGCATAGCGATGATCTTCAGCGCTTCCAGCTTGTTCAGCTTACGGCTTAGGGTCTCGGCAGTAGTGCCGATCATCGCTGCCACTTCTTTTTGCGCCGATGGGAGATCCACGGAATGTCTTAAAGCTTGCATTGTCAGAGCTGATTCTGGTAGATTCCTCGTGTACAAGTAGACTAGAAGCCGGGCTAACCGTTTTTCCACTTCAAACATATGCAGTGCCCCTGCTGTTTCTTCCGCCAGATGCAGCTGCTCACTAACAGACATCAGAAAGCTAAACGCCAGGCCCGCATTCTGCTCCAGCAGGGGAATGAAATCCTTCCGGTGCATCCGGCAGACCACTCCACTCTCAATAATCTCCGCCGTTACATCATTATTTTTATTGTGAAGCAGGGCAAACTGACCGAAATAATCCCCCGGGAAAAGAAAACGGACAATATGCTGCTTCCCTTCTTTACTGTTCTTCGTTAATTTGATAAGCCCGCTCTTCACCACAAACAAGGCTTCAGACGGCTCCCCTTCTCGGCAAACTTGGCTACCCTTTTTATATGAATGGGATTCTGTGATTGATTCTATGATAACCAATTCTTCATCGGACAAACTTCTGAATACCGGAACCTGGCGCACACAGGCATGAGAATTGCACGTATTGCATTCCATACATCATTCCTCCTCTACTGTCGCTTATCCCACCATATCAATGATCGAAGCGCTGCCGGGTGACTGGACGCACAAATTTTCATAAAACTTGATCTATATCAAGGATTAACGTGCCGCCTGTCTATACAATAGGTTCATAGAGAGAAAAGGAGTTGATGGGCTTGCAGCAATACACTTTTGAGGACATGCGCCAGATGAATAGAACAACTCTGGGCAATATGGTACCCCTTGAACTATTCCGGACCATCCGTCTAATTGGAATGAACCAGGGATTGCCGTTAGGCGGAAAGGGAACGACTGTGACCATTGGCAGAAAGATCGGCGAGAGCCTGCCTGTCCAGTCCGTGGAAGAGCTACTGCAGATCTTTGAGGAGCTCAAAATCGGGATTCCCCGAATTGTTCATTCCGATGAGCGCAAAATTAATATCGCTGTTGACGATTGCTTCTGCAAAGGACTACCTTCCCTTGAAGATGAAAGAATGGTCTGTGATCTGGAGGGAGCTATCATTGAAGGTGCTCTGTGCCGAATTCTCGGCCGCAAGGTTTCAGTGAAAGAGATCAAATGTAATGTCACCGGTCATGAGCACTGCGAGTACGAAGTTAAGCTTTAAATAATACTAATATAATGAAAGCAGGGATTTATAATGGAAAAGAAAACACTAGCTGAGGCCGTACAGTATCAAGAGGAACGCTTTACCAAAAAGATCATTTTCCAAAAAGGCGATAGCGTAGTATTTGTGCTTAATTTCATGCCTGGGCAAAAGCTGCCCGTTCACAAGCACCCCGGAGCAGATGTCTATATCCTCGCCTTACACGGTGACGGTACCATTCATGTTAATGAGGAAGAATTCTCCTTCATCCAAGGAGAGACCATCTACATTGCCGGTGACGAGTCATTCGCTTATACGAATAATAGTTCATCGCCGTCCAGCCTGCATGTGGTTTTATCCAAGTTACCAAGTGCGGACTATGCGAAGGAAATCTAATTCTCAATCTTATCTATAAAATAAAACAGGCCCCCTTCAAATGAAGGGGGCCTGACTTATATTCAGTCTATCCTAACGGATAGAGCCTGAATTATTTCTGGATGGAAGCTACGGAACCGGCACCAACTGTACGTCCGCCTTCGCGAATGGAGAATTTAGTACCTTCTTCAATAGCGATTGGGGAGATCAGCTGAACAGTTACAGTGATGTTGTCACCAGGCATAACCATTTCAGTACCTTCTGGCAGGTTGATGATGCCAGTTACGTCAGTTGTACGGAAGTAGAACTGTGGACGGTAACCAGTGAAGAATGGTTTGTGACGTCCGCCTTCTTCTTTAGTCAGAACGTAGATCTGAGCAGTGAACTCAGTGTGTGGCTTAACGGAGTTCGGCTTAGCCAATACCTGGCCACGCTCGATGTTGTTACGGTCAACACCACGCAAGAGTGCGCCGATGTTGTCGCCAGCTTGAGCGGAATCAAGCAATTTGCGGAACATTTCCACGCCAGTAACTACAGACTTCTTAGTTTCTTCGTGAATACCAACGATTTCGATTTCTTCTCCGACTTTAACTGTTCCGCGTTCTACGCGACCAGTTGCCACAGTACCGCGGCCAGTGATGGAGAATACATCTTCGACAGGCATCAAGAAAGGCTTGTCAGTCTGACGTTCTGGAAGCGGGATGTATGTGTCGATCGTTTCGAACATTTCAACGATCTTCTGTGCATACTCGCCATCAGGGTTCTGCAGAGCTTCACGAGCAGATCCACGAACGATTGGAGTGTCATCGCCTGGGAAGTCGTATTCGCTAAGCAGATCGCGAACTTCCATTTCAACCAATTCAAGCAACTCTTCGTCCTCAACCATGTCGCATTTGTTCAGGAATACAACGATGTAAGGAACGCCTACTTGACGGGACAGCAGGATGTGTTCACGAGTCTGTGGCATAGGGCCGTCAGCTGCGGATACAACCAGGATCGCTCCGTCCATTTGCGCTGCGCCAGTGATCATGTTTTTAACATAGTCGGCGTGTCCAGGGCAGTCTACGTGAGCGTAGTGACGGTTAGGAGTTTCATATTCAACGTGAGCGGTGGAGATAGTGATACCGCGTTCGCGTTCTTCAGGAGCCTTATCAATTTGGTCGAATGCTACAGCAGCACCACCGTATTTTTTGGACAATACAGTTGTGATTGCAGCAGTCAGAGTTGTTTTACCATGGTCGACGTGACCAATAGTACCGATGTTAACGTGCGGTTTGTTACGTTCAAACTTTGCCTTTGCCATTTGAACAGTTCCTCCTTATTGTGGGGTCCATATATTTGAGCCGTCCGCCTATTTGCAGTTCTAAGGTGACTTAAGTGTTATACCCGGACGGCAAGTTAAAAATTAAGCTTATTCTCCGCCTTTGTTCTTGGCTACGATTTCTTCAGCAATGGATTTAGGTACTTCTTCATAGTGAGAAAGCTCCATTGAGAATACGCCGCGTCCTTGAGTACCGGAACGGAGTGTTGTGGAGTATCCGAACATTTCGGACAAAGGCACCTTCGCACGGATAATTTGCGCTCCACCACGGGAATCCATACCTTCGATTCTACCGCGACGGGAGTTCAGCATACCCATTACATCGCCCATGTATTCCTCAGGAACAGTTACTTCCACTTTCATGATTGGTTCAAGCAATGCAGGTTGACATTTTTCTTTTGCAGCTTTAAGCGCCATCGAACCGGCAATTTTGAACGCCATTTCGTTGGAGTCAACATCATGGTAAGAACCATCTACGATGGTAGCTTTAACGTCAACAAGCGGGAAGCCTGCAATAACGCCGTTCTTCATTTGCTCTTCAATACCGGCAAGTGCAGGAGCGATGTATTCTCTTGGAACCGAGCCACCGACAACTTTACTTTCGAATTGGCTGCCAGTACCTGGCTCGAGGGGTTCAAACTCAACCCATACGTGACCGTACTGACCGCGACCGCCGGATTGGCGAACAAACTTGCCTTCTACGCGGGCAGATGCCTTGAACGTTTCGCGGTAGGCAACCTGCGGTTTACCCACATTGGTTTCTACTTTGAATTCACGACGCATACGGTCGATGATGATGTCCAAGTGAAGCTCACCCATACCTGCCAGGATGGTTTGGCCTGTTTCTTCATCAGTGTGAGCACGAAGAGTAGGATCCTCTTCAGTCAACTTTCCGAGAGCAACACCCAGTTTATCTTGGTCAGCTTTGGTTTTCGGCTCGACTGCGATTTCGATAACCGGATCTGGAAAGTTCATGGATTCCAGAATGATCGGATGCTTCTCGTCGCAGAGTGTATCGCCTGTGCTAGTGTCCTTCAGACCAACGGCTGCCGCGATATCACCAGCGTAAACGATGGAGATTTCTTGACGGCTGTTCGCATGCATCTGCAGGATACGCCCAATACGCTCACGTTTGCCCTTAGTAGCGTTAATTACATAAGAACCTGATTCCAGGATACCGGAGTATACACGGAAGAACGTGAGTTTACCAACATAAGGGTCTGTCATGATCTTAAATGCCAAGGCACCGAATGGCTCTTCATCCGAAGGATGACGTTCCGCTTCTGTTCCATCCTCCAGATGACCCGTAATAGCCGGTACATCCAAAGGTGAAGGCAAGTAATCAACAACAGCATCCAGCATAAGCTGAATCCCTTTGTTCCGGTAGGAAGAGCCGCAAATTACTGGGAAAATTTTAACTTCAACTACGCCTTTGCGCAGAGCAGCTTTGATTTCCGGAATAGTAATTTCTTCGCCTTCCAGGTACTTCATAGTCAGATCTTCATCAAGTTCAGCAACTTTCTCGATCAGCTCGAGACGCAGTTCCTCAACCTTTGCCAAATATTCTTCCGGAATATCCGTAACTTCAATATTTTGGCCCAAATCATCTCTGAACATATGTGCTTTTTGCTCAACGAGGTCGATGATACCTGCGAAATCATTTTCTGCACCGATTGGCAGTTGAATAGCAACTGCATTGGCTTGAAGACGATCACGCATCGTTTCGATAACGTTAAGGAAATCCGCACCGATAATGTCCATTTTGTTCACATATGCGATCCGTGGAACGTTGTAACGGTCAGCCTGTCTCCATACGGTTTCAGACTGAGGTTCTACGCCCTCTTTCGCACTAAATACACCAACTGCCCCATCCAATACACGCAGGGAACGTTCAACTTCAACGGTGAAGTCAACGTGTCCTGGGGTATCAATGATATTGATGCGGTGACCCTTCCATGCAGCAGTTGTAGCAGCGGAAGTAATCGTGATTCCGCGCTCCTGTTCTTGTTCCATCCAGTCCATTGTAGCAGCACCCTCGTGAACTTCACCGATTTTGTGCGTACGGCCTGTGTAGAATAGAATCCGCTCAGTGGTAGTAGTCTTACCAGCATCAATATGCGCCATGATCCCGATATTACGTGTATTTTTTAAGGAGAACTCTCTTGCCATGAAATGGATCTCCTTTCAAAATAGAAGTTATTTGAACGACTGCAATCCTACCAGCGGTAGTGAGCAAACGCTTTGTTCGCTTCAGCCATCTTGTGTGTGTCTTCACGTTTCTTAACGGAAGCGCCTGTGTTGTTGGAAGCATCGATAATCTCAGCCGCCAAACGTTCTTCCATAGTCTTCTCACCGCGGTTGCGTGAGTAGTTTACAAGCCAACGTAATCCCAAAGCAGTACGTCTTTCAGGTTTAACCTCAATAGGTACTTGGTAGTTAGCACCGCCGACACGACGAGCTTTAACTTCCAATACAGGCATGATATTCTTGATGGCAGCTTCGAAAACTTCCATCGGCTCTTTACCTGTACGTTCTTGAATCAACTTGAACGAATTGTACAAAATGCTTTGAGCGACACCTCTTTTACCACCCAGCATAATACGGTTGATCAAACGAGTAACCAACTTGCTATTATACAATGGATCTGGCAATACATCTCTTTTAGTAACTGGACCTTTGCGTGGCATGGATATCCCCCTTTCTTATATGGTTATTATTCGGATAAGCTCATCTTATTTCTTGACTTTAGGACGTTTCGCACCATACTTGGAGCGAGCCTGCATCCGGTTAGCAACACCTGCAGTATCTAGTGCACCACGAACGATGTGGTAACGAACTCCTGCAAGGTCCTTAACTTTACCTCCGCGCAGCAATACTACACTGTGCTCTTGAAGGTTGTGTCCGATACCCGGAATGTAAGCAGTCACCTCAAGACGGTTCGTCAGACGAACACGGGCATACTTACGAAGTGCTGAGTTTGGTTTACGTGGAGTCATTGTGCCTACACGAGTGCATACACCGCGTTTCTGCGGAGCGCTCAAATTTGTAGCCTCACGCTTGAGGGCGTTGAACCCTTTTTGAAGAGCGGGAGATTTGGATTTTTCGATTTTGGCTTGACGGCCTTTACGAACCAATTGATTAATAGTTGGCATGTTGTGCCACCCCCTTCCTGAAATGATAGTCAATTTACAAACATTAAGTCCACAGACCCAGGTGGTTCATAAAAAGACAAATGAAAAGTCCTTGCTGCCGAAGTGTACCCCGGTACAAAAACGTTCTCTTGCTGCTATTGTTTTAAGACGGCTGCCATCGCAGCACCAACTTCTATACCGCAGGCCTTGCCCAAATTCAGCATCGTGTCCACATAAGTGACCTTCACACCTTGTTTGTTGCAAAGCATTACAATTCTGGAAGTAAGCCGTTGATCTCCGTCCTCTGCCACATAGACTTCTGCGGCTTGGCCCAACTCCACCGCCTTAACGGTTTGCTTGGAACCGATCTTGACCTGAGCATCCTGTAACCCTCTGTCATCAGTCATGAAAATCATTACCTCCACTGAATAAGAATGACAAGACTACTCACGCACCTTAGACATATTAGCATCCTCAGCACATGATGTCAAGAAAAACGACAATAAATTTATTAATAATCACAGCAGACAGCCGCGTCACGCCAGATTTCTGCGTGACGCGGATACTGCTTGCCATGAGTATTCAATTATTCAGCGGGTACCGGCTCTAAAGCTTCTTCACTGCTTTCAGCATTCGGATCGCTCAGCTTCACATTACGGTAACGATTCATGCCTGTACCTGCAGGAATCAGCTTACCGATGATTACATTCTCTTTCAGACCGAGCAGCTTATCCACTTTACCCTTAATAGCTGCATCTGTTAAGACGCGGGTAGTTTCCTGGAAGGATGCCGCAGACAGGAATGAATCAGTTTCCAGGGAGGCCTTGGTAATCCCGAGCAGAACCGGTTTGGCGACTGCTGGTTCATTGCCGGCAAGAATGGCTTCCTTGTTGGCTGCTTCATATTCATGAATATCCGCAAATGCACCCGGCAGGAGACTGGTATCTCCGGCATCGATAATACGGATTTTGCGCAGCATCTGCTTGATCATAACTTCAATGTGCTTATCATTGATTTCAACGCCCTGGTTACGGTATACACGCTGTACTTCTTGCAGAATGTAGTTCTGTACCCCGCGGATCCCTTTGATACGCAGCATTTCTTTAGGGTCAATTGAACCGTCTGTTAATTCATCGCCGGCCTCAATCTCCTGGCCTTCGCTGACACGCAGACGGGAGCCGTAAGTGATGGAATACGTTTTGGACTCTGCTTCACCCTGGACTTCGATCTCGCGGCGGTCCTTGGTTTCGCGGATTTCCTTAACCACCCCGTCAATCTCACTGATTGTAGCCTGACCTTTAGGGTTACGGGCTTCAAACAGCTCCTGGATACGCGGCAAACCTTGCGTAATATCGTCTCCGGCTACACCACCGGTATGGAACGTACGCATGGTAAGCTGTGTTCCCGGTTCACCGATGGATTGTGCGGCAATAATACCGACAGCCTCCCCGATTTCCACGAATTTACCTGTTGCCAGGTTACGTCCGTAGCACTTCTTGCAGACACCGTGACGGGCACGGCAGCTCAGTACAGAGCGAATCTGCAGCTTAGTCACGCCAGCATTCACGATTTCTTCAGCCTTATCCGAGTCAATCAGATCGTTACGGTGAACGATGATTTCCTTCGTCTCAGGATGACGGACGGTCTCGAAGGAATAACGGCCTTCAATACGGTCGTAGAGATCCTCAATGACTTCCTTGCCATCCTGAATCCGGCTAACCATGAAGCCTTTATCAGTACCACAATCTTCTTCACGGACAATAACATCCTGCGCTACGTCAACCAGACGGCGTGTCAGGTACCCGGAATCCGCTGTACGCAGCGCTGTATCGGCCAGACCTTTACGCGCTCCGTGAGTGGAGATAAAGTACTCGAGGACGGTTAGGCCTTCACGGAAGTTCGCTTTGATTGGCAATTCAAAGATTCGGCCCGAAGGTGTTGCCATCAGACCACGCATCCCACCGAGCTGGGTGATCTGCGATTTGTTACCACGCGCCTTGGAGTCGACCATGAGCATGATGGAGTTGAAGCGGTCCATTGATTTAAGCAATACGTTGGTCAGATCATCCTTGGTCTTCGACCAAATCTCGATAACGCGGTCATACCGCTCATCATTGGTAATCAGACCACGGCGGTATTGATTCGCAACCACATCAACCTTAGCTTCGGATTCCTTAAGAATGGTAGCTTTTTCCTCAGGCACGATAACATCCGATACGGCAACCGTAACACCGGAACGTGTAGAGTACGTAAAGCCGAGTTGCTTAATTTTATCCAGAATCACTGAAGTCTTGGTGGTGTGATACGTCTCAAAGCAGCGGGCGATAATGAGGCCCAGATATTCTTTACCTACAGCACTGGCTTCCGGAGCTGCCATGATCAGTTCGCGGACATCCGCACCCTTTTCATAGATGAAGTACTTCTCAGGAGTTCCCTGCAGCAGGTTAGTTTTGGTAGCTTCGTTGATATACGGGAAGCTGCTTGGATAGATTTCGTTGAAGATAATCTTACCCACAGTAGTGATCAGCAGAGCATTCTGTTGCGCTTCTGTGAAGCTGGTTTTACCCAGAGCCTTAACAGGAATAGCAACACGTGCATGCAGACCTGCAGTTCCGCGCTGATAAGCAGAGACCGCTTCATTCACGTTACGCAGGATCATCCCGGTACCCTTTTCTTCCTTGTTGTCCATGGTCAGGTAGAACGTACCAAGGACCATATCCTGGGAAGGGGTAACGACCGGCTTGCCGTCCTTAGGGTTCAGGATGTTACCGGACGCCAGCATGAGAATACGGGCTTCAGCTTGAGCCTCAGCGGACAGAGGAACGTGTACCGCCATCTGGTCACCGTCAAAGTCGGCATTGTAAGCCGTACATACGAGCGGGTGAAGACGGATCGCGTGACCTTCTACCAGAATTGGTTCGAACGCCTGGATACCCAGTCTATGCAGCGTAGGGGCACGGTTCAGCAGAACCGGATGCTCTCTGATTACCTCTTCAAGCACATCCCATACTTCAGGACTTACGCGCTCAACCTTACGCTTCGCGCTCTTTATGTTGTGGGCTAGCCCTTTGTTAACCAGTTCTTTCATTACAAACGGTTTGAAGAGTTCCAGTGCCATCTTCTTAGGAAGACCGCATTGGTACATCTTCAGGTAAGGTCCTACGACGATAACCGAACGGCCGGAATAGTCAACACGTTTACCGAGCAAGTTCTGGCGGAAACGTCCCTGTTTACCTTTCAGCATATGGCTGAGCGATTTGAGCGGACGGTTACCTGGTCCTGTTACAGGACGGCCGCGGCGGCCGTTGTCAATCAGCGCATCTACGGCTTCCTGAAGCATTCGTTTCTCATTCTGAACGATAATGTCAGGCGCGCCGAGGTCCAGCAGTCTTTTCAGACGGTTGTTCCGGTTAATTACACGGCGGTACAGGTCATTAAGGTCAGACGTAGCAAAACGGCCGCCATCAAGCTGAACCATTGGACGAAGCTCCGGAGGGATAACCGGGAGTACATCCATGATCATCCAGTCAGGCTTGTTGCCGGAGTTGCGGAAGGCCTCAATGACTTCCAGACGTTTGATTGCCCGGTTGCGGCGCTGGCCTTGAGCGGTACGCAGCTCTTCTTTGAGGAATTCCAGTTCTTTATCGATGTCGATATCCTGAAGCAGCTTTTTGACAGCTTCTGCACCCATGCCGGCCTGGAATCCGTAGCCATATTTCTCACGGTAGCTGCGGTATTCTTTCTCGGACAGCAGCTGCTTCTTCTCCAGCGGAGTTTCCCCTGGATCAGTTACAACATAAGATGCAAAGTAGATAATCTCTTCGAGCGATCTAGGAGACATATCCAGCGCCAGACCCATACGGCTTGGAATACCTTTGAAATACCAGATATGAGATACAGGAGCTGCCAGTTCGATGTGGCCCATACGTTCGCGGCGGACTTTAGCGCGGGTAACTTCCACGCCGCAGCGGTCGCACACTACGCCCTTATAACGGACGCGTTTGTATTTACCACAGTGACATTCCCAGTCCTTTTGCGGTCCAAAAATACGTTCGCAAAAGAGACCCTCTTTTTCCGGTTTCAATGTACGATAGTTAATGGTTTCCGGTTTTTTAACTTCTCCGCGGGACCAAGAACGAATTTTTTCCGGGGAAGCGAGCCCGATTTTCATAAATTCAAAATTGTTAACGTCCAACAAGGAGCAACCCTCCTTAACCTATATCCTGATTTAGTACCACAGCCCTCTCTTGACGCTGAAGTCAACAGAGGGCATGGTCCTTTGTGTAATGAAATTATTGGCTTGCTGGTGAACTACTCTATGCCGACTTCTGCGCCTTCCAAATTGAGGCTCAGCTTATCGCCTGACGTCTCGTCCTCATCGTCCAGTTCCTTCATCTCGATCTCCTGCTCGTCACCGCTGAGGATTTTGACATCCATCCCGAGCGACTGCAGTTCCTTGATCAATACCTTGAACGATTCCGGTACACCCGGTTCTGGAACATTTTCACCTTTGACAATGGATTCGTACGTTTTCACACGGCCGACCACATCATCGGATTTCACGGTCAAAATCTCTTGCAGTGTATACGCCGCGCCGTAAGCTTCAAGCGCCCACACTTCCATCTCCCCGAAACGCTGTCCGCCGAACTGAGCTTTACCGCCCAGTGGCTGTTGTGTAACGAGTGAGTAAGGACCTGTGGAACGGGCATGAATCTTATCGTCAACCATGTGCGCAAGCTTGATCATGTGCATGACGCCGACAGTAACCTCACGCTCGAAGCGCTCGCCTGTACGTCCGTCATACAGCACAGTCTTACCATTACGCTGCATACCGGCTTCTTCCATCGTATCGAACACGTCATACTCACGGGCTCCGTCGAATACCGGAGTAGCCACGTGGATACCTAGACGCAGTGCAGCCATACCAATATGGACTTCAAGCACCTGTCCGATGTTCATACGGGAAGGAACGCCCAGCGGGTTCAGGACAACCTGTACCGGCGTACCGTCAGGAAGGAACGGCATATCTTCTTCTGGCAGGATACGGGCAACGACACCCTTGTTACCGTGACGTCCGGCCATCTTGTCACCTTCAGAAATTTTACGCTTCTGGGCGATGTAGACACGAACCAGCTGATTCACGCCAGGAGGCAGCTCATCGCCGTTCTCACGTGTGAATACTTTGACGTCAACGATAATACCATCACTACCATGCGGAACACGCAGGGAGGTATCACGAACTTCACGGGCCTTCTCACCGAAGATCGCATGCAGCAGGCGCTCCTCAGCAGTCAGCTCAGTTACACCCTTCGGAGTAACCTTACCTACCAGAATATCGCCGGCATTGATTTCCGCACCGATACGGATAATTCCGCGCTCATCCAGATTGCGGAGCGCCTCTTCACCGACGTTAGGAATATCACGTGTGATCTCTTCAGGTCCGAGCTTCGTATCACGGGCTTCGGATTCGTATTCCTCGATGTGGATCGAAGTGTATACATCTTCCTTCACCAGCTTCTCACTCAGCAGGATCGCATCCTCGTAGTTGTAGCCTTCCCAAGTCATGAACGCAACGACTACGTTGCGGCCAAGCGCAAGTTCGCCCATTTCTGTGGAAGGTCCATCTGCCAGGATGTCACCTTTTTTGACGATATCCCCACGTTTAGCCAGTGGACGCTGGTTAATACAGGTACCCTGGTTCGAACGCATGAATTTGTGTAATTTATATTTAACGATATCGCCTTTGACTTCCTTGCCTTCAACTGCCTCAACACGGCGCAGCCAGATTTCATTGGCAGAGGAGCGTTCGATAATACCGTCATATTTGGAGACAATACATACGCCGGAGTCTTTAGCAGACTTATGCTCCATCCCTGTCCCTACAAGCGGAGCCTTAGGAATAAGAAGCGGAACGGCCTGACGCTGCATGTTCGATCCCATCAGTGCGCGGTTGGAGTCATCGTTCTCAAGGAACGGGATGAGCGCCGTTGCGACCGATACGACCTGTTTTGGCGAAACGTCCATGTAGTCTACACGGTTGCTAGGCATAGTAGTGATGTTGTCTGAATCCTTGTTGTAACGAACGATAACCTGGTCTTCCTTAAAGGAGCCATCCTCATCGATCAGTACATTAGCCTGTGCAACTACATAGTTATCTTCTTCATCGGCAGTCAGATAATCGATTTGCTCAGTTACCTTACCTGTCTTCGGATCTACCCAACGATACGGAGCTTCGATAAAGCCGTATTCATTGATGCGGGCGAAGGTGGACAAGGAGTTGATCAGACCGATATTCGGACCTTCCGGAGTCTCGATAGGACACATACGGCCATAGTGACTGTGATGGACGTCGCGGACTTCAAAACCTGCGCGTTCACGAGTCAGACCGCCGGGTCCGAGTGCAGACAGACGGCGCTTATGCGTAAGCTCGGCAAGCGGGTTCGTCTGATCCATGAACTGGGACAGCTGCGAACTGCCGAAGAACTCTTTGATCGATGCGATAACCGGACGGATGTTGATCAGCGCCTGCGGTGTAATCGCATTGGCATCCTGAATCGACATTCTCTCGCGGACTACGCGCTCCATACGGGATAGACCGATCCGGAACTGATTCTGCAGAAGCTCACCTACAGAACGCAGACGGCGGTTACCCAGATGGTCAATATCATCCGTGTTGCCGATACCATGCAGCAAATTAATAAAGTAGCTGATTGAGGATATAATATCAGCCTGAGTAATATGCTTAACCGATTTATCAATGTTGCCATTGGCGATCAGTTTGATGATACGGCCTTCTTCGATTGGCGAGAATACGTCAATGGTCTGAAGCGGAATATCTTCGCTGTCCATTACACCGCCGGTTACACGGTAGTTTTTGGCAGCCATACTCTTCTCGAAATAAGGAATCAGCTCATCAAGCAGGCGGCGGTCCACCATTTGGCCGGATTCTGCCAGGATTTCTCCGGTAGATTCATCAACCAAAGGCTGTGCCAGACGCTGATTGAACAGACGATTCTTAATATGCAGCTTTTTGTTGATTTTGTAACGGCCTACATTGGCCAAATCATAACGTTTCGGGTCAAAGAAACGTGCGACGAGCAAGCTCTTGGCATTATCAAGTGTAGGTGGTTCGCCCGGACGCAAACGCTCGTAGATTTCAATAAGCGCCTTCTCCGTGGAATCCGTGTTGTCTTTATCCAGCGTGTTGCGAATATATTCATCATTGCCAAGCAGTTCCAGAATTTCAGCATCACTGCCGAAGCCCAGAGCACGCAAGAGGACTGTTACCGGGATCTTACGAGTCCGGTCGATACGGACATACATGATGTCCTTAGCGTCGGTCTCAAGCTCCAGCCAGGCTCCGCGATTTGGAATTACTGTGGCGGTGTAAGTTTTTTTGCCGTTCTTATCCACTTTTGTGCTGAAATAGACGCTTGGAGAGCGAACCAACTGGCTGACAATAACCCGTTCCGCACCATTGATAATAAAAGTGCCGGTTTCCGTCATCAGAGGGAAATCTCCCATGAACACTTCCTGCTCTTTAACCTCACCGGTCTCCTTATTGATGAGACGCACCTTCACACGCAGAGGTGCTGCATATGTTACGTCCCGCTCTTTAGCGTCGTCAACCGTGTACTTCGGTTCACCCAGGCTGTAATCAATGAACTCTAGTACCAAATTCCCTGTGAAATCCTGGATCGGCGAGATGTCCTGG
This sequence comes from Paenibacillus silagei, assembly GCF_017874735.1. Classification (GTDB taxonomy): domain Bacteria; phylum Bacillota; class Bacilli; order Paenibacillales; family Paenibacillaceae; genus Paenibacillus_AQ; species Paenibacillus_AQ silagei. Next base: position 25,035 of record NZ_JAGGLV010000030.1, on the reverse strand, counting down.
AACATTTCCCGCAATCCTTCCTCCAAAAACCAATCATAAGATTTTTGTTGGATCTCGATCAGGTTCGGGACCTCGAGTACCTCGTTAATTCTCGCATAGCTCCGCCGAGTGCGTCGACCATACTGAACAAGATGTCCTGCCAACTTTACTCACCCCTCATGTCTACTCACTTAAAAATTGATTGCGAACCCTTGTTTGGACCCGTATAATGGAACCATAACACAAGGATTCAGCCATAAATACAGAAAAGCCCCTTATCGAAATCTTTCGAAAAAAGAGCACATCTATCCACGGCCAAAATACTCCTTATCCAGTAGATTTGCCCAAAACGTGCGTATTATACGTCACCAGGCTACAGTTCATGCGCTATTATCTATTGCCCCGGCGACCTTCGCCGTGACAGGAACATAGAGAACGGAATTCGCAAAAACCTGCCGTGCGGCATGCGCTTACCGGGCGACAATATATCACTTGACATTTCAGCAAACTAAAGACATGGAGCCTAGCTTAATACTGACATTTTATAATAATACCACTACGGACATCGCATGTCAATGAGTATTATTATTTATTTTTGAGCTTTTAAGATTCTATAGCCCTTGTCTTTCCCTACTTCTTCTACCACTGCAAACATACTCTCCAGCTTGGCAACCGCCGACGGCGCACCCTGCTTCTTCTGAATGACAACCCACAGACAACCGCCCTCATTCAAATGATCATACGCCTGTTCAAAAATCGCATGCACTACGGCCTTGCCGGCGCGAATCGGCGGGTTGGTTAGAATCACATCGAAGGTCTGCCCCTCTACTGCCGATAGCACATCACTTTCCATCACCGTAACATTGCGGATTCCATTATGCTGCGCATTCTCGCGGGCAAGCTCTACCGCACGGCTGTTGATATCAATCATCGTTACATGTCCCTTGGAAGCGAGATGCGCCGCACTAATCCCTATAGGCCCGTAACCACAACCCACATCCAGCACCTTCGCATCCTCCAGAATCTCCATCGCCTCAATCAGAACACGGCTGCCATGATCAATATCTCCTTTTGAAAAAACACCGGCGTCGCTGGTAAAGCGTAGGCGTTTGCCTCTCAGCTCCGTATCGATGCTGCGTCTGTCATGACGCGCTTCCGGCTGCTGCGAGTAATAATGCTGCGACATACTATCCTCCCTTTCACGTTGAACTACACATACCTGCGAGGCTCCCTTATAGAGCAACCCCCTTGAACAAGTTCAAGGGGGTTGCGGAAACCGGAGAGAATAACTTCTGCTCCGGGGCAGTACCTATTGAATCAACTTATTTTACTTCTACAGCTGCGCCTGCTTCTTCCAATTTTGCTTTGGTAGCTTCGGCTTCTTCTTTGCTTACTTTTTCTTTGATTGCTTTTGGAGCGTTGTCTACAACTTCTTTAGCTTCTTTCAAGCCAAGACCTGTGATTTCGCGAACGATTTTGATAACGTTGATTTTGGAAGCGCCAGCGCTTGTCAAAATTACGTCGAATTCGGACTGTTCAGCTTCAACAGCTGCTACAGCGCCGCCAGCTGCTACTGGAGCTGCTGCAGTTACGCCGAATTCTTCTTCGATTGCTTTTACCAGGTCGTTCAGTTCCAGTACGCTCATGCCTTTAATTTCTTCTAAGATTGTTTCTTTGCTCATGATTGAACCTCCATTATATTTGAATTGGTTTGTGGTCTTGATTATGAAGCTGGAAGCAAAGGCTTACGCGCTTTGTTCTTCTTTCTCAGCAACAGCTTTAACTGCAAGCGCGAAGTTGCGCATTGGAGCTTGAAGCACGCTAAGCAGCATGGAGAGCAAACCATCGCGGGATGGCAGTTCAGCCAGTGCTTTCAGTTGGTCCGCATCGATAACTTTACCTTCTACAACGCCGCCTTTCAGTTTCAAAGCGTCGTTCTTCTTAGCGAAGTCATTTAGAATCTTAGCTGCTACTACCGCATCAGTCTCGCTGAATGCGATCGCTGTAGGACCCGTCAGGACAGCGTCCAGATCAGTCAGCTCAGCTGCCGCAGTTGCACGGCGAAGCAATGTGTTCTTCAGGACTTGAAACTCAACGCCAGCTTCACGAAGCTGCTTACGCAGTTCAGTCACTTGCGATACGTTCAATCCGCGGTAGTCTGCAACAACAGTGGAGACACTGTTCTGCAGTTTGCCAGTCACAACATCAACCGCATCCTGTTTAGCTTGGATTACTTTTGCATTTGCCAATTATATACACCTCCTGAAAATTTATGTCACGGCGGTTATTCCGGAGAAACCCCGCCGTTCCTACGCAGGCATTAGAAAAGCCTCCGCAGATTCACGAAGGCTTGATAAAACGGAAAGTTAATCAGGCGAGCCTGGCACTTTTTGTTTCTATCACAACACCTCGGTAGGAAATTAAGCCCTACGGCACCTACTGTCTACGGTAAGCATATTCACATTTAAGATTGATCACCTTAATGTTTACAACTGTTATAGATTATCAAAGATAACTCGAGGAGTCAACCTTTAATTATCTGAAAGCAGCAGCGTTCACACGAGCGCTAGGTCCCATTGTGGACGAAATAGCGATGCCTTTAAGGTATACACCTTTGGCAGCAGCCGGTTTCGCACGGTTCAGAGCGTCCATAAGAGCTTTAAGGTTCTCGTTCAGTTGTTCAGCGTTGAAAGACACTTTGCCGATTGGCGCGTGAATTTGGCCCGCTTTGTCAAGACGGTATTCGATCTTACCGGCTTTGATTTCTTGAACAGCCTTGGTAACGTCGAAAGTAACTGTACCTGCTTTAGGGTTAGGCATGAGACCTTTACCACCGAGCAGACGACCCAGTTTACCGACTTCACTCATCATATCAGGTGTAGCTACGCAGACGTCGAATTCGAACCAGCCCTGTTGAATCTTGTTGATCATATCAGCATCACCAACAAAATCAGCGCCAGCAGCTTCCGCTTCCTTCGCTTTTTCACCTTTTGCAAATACAAGCACGCGTTGTGTTTTGCCTGTGCCGTGAGGCAGGACAACAACACCACGAACTGCCTGGTCTTGTTTACGCGGGTCTACACCCAGACGAACTGCTGCTTCAACGGTTTCGTCGAATTTGGCAGTTGCCGCCTTTTTCACAAGCTCTACAGCTTCTGAAGGCTCGTAAGTCGCTTCGCTGTTGATCAGCTTCGCGGATTCTTGGTACTTCTTACCATGTTTAGCCATGAAATGTTCCTCCTTTGTGGTATTAGCGGAAATTCCTCCCACATATTGCGGTCATGAATGACCGGTTCATCGAATACATATTAGTCTTCGATTGTGATTCCCATACTGCGGGCAGTACCTTCAACCATACGCATTGCAGCTTCAACAGATGCAGCGTTCAGATCGGGCATTTTGGTTTCAGCGATTTCACGAACCGCTGCGCGGCCCAGCTTCGCTACTTTTTTCTTGTTTGGTTCACCGGAGCCTTTTTCTACTTTTGCAGCGATGCGAAGCAGAACAGCAGCCGGAGGAGTTTTGGTGATGAAGGTAAACGAACGGTCTTCAAATACTGTAATTTCAACCGGGATGATCAGACCAGCCTGGTCGGCAGTACGAGCGTTGAATTCCTTACAGAATGCCATGATGTTGACACCCGCTTGACCTAACGCCGGACCTACTGGAGGCGCTGGATTCGCTTTCCCTGCAGGAATCTGCAGTTTCACCATTTTAATAACTTTTTTAGCCATGAGTGACACCTCCTTGCGTAAATAGTGGTATTCGAATGCTGAACAGCATTCTCCCACAAGAAACCCTTGTGCTTGTTATATCTTCTCCACTTGAGTGAAATCCAACTCCAGCGGGGTTTCCCGTCCAAACATGTTGACATGTACCTTGATCTTGCTTTTGTCTGCCAAAATTTCTTCCACGGAGCCCACAAAATTCGCAAATGGACCGACCATAATACGTACGGATTCCTTAATTTCGAAATCAATCTTCGCTTTAGGTTCAACCATGCCCATATGCTTCAGAATCTGTTCAACCTCTTCGGGTAGCAGAGCGGTAGGCTTAGAGCCCGAACCAGTTGAACCGACAAATCCGGTAACGCCCGGCGTATTGCGGACAACATACCAGGAATCATCAGTCTGAACCATTTCGACCAAAACGTAACCAGGGTAAACTTTGCGCATGACAGTTTTTTTCTTGCCATCCTTGTTTACCAGTTCTTCTTCCATAGGAACAAGAACGCGGAATATTTTGTCTTCCATGCCCATGGACTCAACGCGTTTTTCCAAATTGGCCTTGACCTTATTCTCATACCCGGAATAGGTATGAACAACATACCATCTTTTTTCCATATCAAGCCACCTGGGACCTCTCTAAATAATCGCTTCAATCACAGCGGAAATACCGATGTCCAGAACCCAGAAGTAAAGAGAAATAACTACAATTGTACCGAGAACGATCAATGTATAGTTCTTCAGTTCTTTACGGCTAGGCCAGCGAACCTTTTTGAGTTCACTCCAGCTCTCAGTGAAAAAGGAAAACAAAGACTTGAAACTACGTTTCACGCCGACTACACCTCCAAAAGACTATCTGGTTTCGCGATGAGGAGTTTGCTCGTTACAGAACTTGCAAAATTTCTTCATCTCCAAGCGGTCGGGGTGATTTCGCTTGTTTTTGGTTGTTGCATAGTTTCTTTGTTTGCAACTTGTACAAGCCAAAGTGATAATTACCCGCATGATGTGCACCTCCCGAAGACGTACTTCTAATCATTAAATTAGAAGACGTAGATATTGATTCAAAAAAAAGCCGCGAATTTAGGCCTACCTAAAACACTTTAGCATAATATCAATGTCTGTGTCAACGAAAGTTTCCCCCATCGCACTGGGTAATTCCGGGTGCTGTAGCCTTATGCCATAAGTCATCTTTGATCCTGTTTCTTCTTTTACCGCTAGCTGTCTTCCATAATCATTATGCTGCAATCCGCTTGTGTATAAACCTGCCATCATCCAACGTTTCAGCAATTGTAAATTCGTCGTATCCAAATCTAGCGGACACTAAAAAAAGACTCGAGTCCCGAGCCTTCCTAGTCATTATATCATTAATTGTCACGCACTTCCAGATATCTTTCCAATTTACGTTTCACACGCTGCAAAGCATTGTCAATGGACTTCACATGCCGCTTCAAATCCTCGGCAATCTCCTGATAGGAACGTCCATCCAGATAGAGCATCAGAACCTTGCGTTCCAGATCACTCAGAATCTCGGCCATCTTATCTTCCAGTCCGATGAACTCCTCCTGGTTGATAATCAGCTCTTCCGGGTCCAGCACCTGACTTCCGCATATCACATCCATCAATGTCCGGTCGGAGTCCTCATCATAGATGGGCTTGTCTAACGAGACATATGAATTAAGCGGAATATGCTTCTGGCGGGTAGCGGTCTTAATGGCGGTTATAATCTGACGGGTGATGCACAGCTCGGCAAAGGCCTTGAACGATGACAGCTTGTCGCCCTTGAAGTCACGGATGGCCTTGTATAAGCCAATCATGCCTTCCTGCACAATATCTTCACGATCTGCCCCGATCAAAAAATAGGAACGGGCCTTGGCACGCACAAAATTACGATACTTGTTAATTAAATGCTCCAATGCGCCACTGTCGCCACCACGGAAGATCTCGACAATTTCTTCATCACTTATGAAATCATACTCGGACAGCATTATTTCCTTGAGGTCGACACTCACCAAGAATCCCCCCGGCTGCAACGCAAGACACATCGTTACTTCTCGAAATATAGGAACAGTATATATTATGTTACCTTACACCGTCAACCGGATTTGTCCAAAAACAATCTTCAATAACATATTATGTCATTTCCTTGCGAGGGGCAACTGCTATTCCTGTCCTACTGCCTGCGCCAGTCCTCCAGCCGTTTACGTGTCTCCGGCGGCAGCTTGTCTTCAAGCGAGTGACGGGTCCCGCTCACGCTTCCCGGCTCGATCGCCTTCTTCACCTGCTTCTGGTTCTCCTCAATCTCAAGCCTCAGTTCCCTGGCTGAAATCCGGAGTGCGCCCTGGGCAAAAACGACATGCTGCTCCACAAAATCGCTGGTGGCTACCGAGATCTGTCTGCGGCGGTGCGTGAATTCCCCAACCAGCCGTTCGATGCATTCATCTGCCGTTTCCTTCTCCTTGGTGAAGAAGACCTGGATCTTCCCTTGTTCAAACGACCTGCCCAGTCCCGGCACACGGTAGGCATCGAATACGGCAATGACGCGCAGCCCGGAGAATGCCTGATAATCGGCCAGCATATCGAGCAGCCGGTCGCGTGCCCCCTGCATACCGGTCTGCGACAATGCCGCAAGCTCCGGCCAGCCGCCGATCATATTGTATCCGTCCACGAGCAGGATATCGCGCCAGTCTGCCATAGTTATCCCTGTTCTTGGCGGCGGCGGAGTACCTCGTACATGATTACGCCCGCTGCTACTGAAGCATTCAGAGAGTTGATTCTTCCAGCCATCGGCAGCTTAAGCAGCACATCGCATTTCTCACGGATCAGGCGGCCCATCCCTTTATTCTCATTGCCAATCACCACTGCTACGGGACCGGTGACAATATCCGATCCGAACAGATTCTGATCGGTATCCACATCCGTGCCGACTACCCAGACTCCCAGCTCCTTCAGCCGGTCAATGGTCTGTCCCAGATTCGTTACGCGGGCCACAGGCACATATTCGACTGCACCAGCCGAGGTCTTGGATACGGTAGCTGTAATCTGCGCAGAGCGGCGCTTCGGCACAATGACTCCGTGCACACCTGTGCAGTCAGCCGTACGCAGGATAGACCCGAGGTTATGCGGATCTTCAATTTCGTCCAGCAGGAGCAGGAACGGCGGTTCTCCCTTGGCTTCAGCAATTGCCAGAATATCAGCAACCTCCGTGTAGGCAAAAGGCGCCGCTTGCGCCACCACTCCCTGGTGCTGAACGCCCGGTGCAAGCTGATCCAGCTTACGCTTGTCTACATGCTGAATGACAATGCCCGCCTTGCGCGCTTCCGCAACGATAGGTGCGGTCAGGTGCTTTTGTGCAGTTTCAGCGATCCATATTTTGTTGAGTGTACGTCCTGCTCTAAGGGCTTCAAGCACCGAATGCTTGCCTGCCAGTATTTCCTCTTCAGTTCTCAATTCTTCCATTGTTTTATCTCCTGTTCTGTATACTCACTTGGGGCGGTGCATCATATATTCGATACTGCTGTGAACAAGCTCCTGGATTCTCGCTTGCTGTCCTGTGTAATATAAATAGCCGATCATGCATTCAAAAGCAGTGGCGTGGCGGTATTCCAGCACATCCGCATTTTTGGGAATGCTGCCGGATTTGGCATTGCGCCCCCGTCTGACCACATCCTTCTCATCCTCGGTGAGCACCGGGTCCAGATAAGCAAGAATGTTGCTCTGAGCTCTGGCGGAGACCAGTCCGGTCGCCGACCGGTGCAGATGCTGGGGGCGCAAATTAGGCAGCGAGATCAGATACTGCCGGACTGCAACTTCGTAGATAGCGTCACCTGCATAAGCAAGGACGATTGGAGGCAGCAGATGGGCCGGCTTAGAGGGTTCATACGGGAACCAGGCGCGGTTCAGATCAAACAGCCCGTTCATTTGCGCCGCCACCGCATTCCCTGTGGAGTATCTTCCAGCAGAATTCCCAGCGCATTCAGCTCATCGCGGATTTCATCCGACCGGCTCCAGTTCTTGTTCTTGCGCGCTTCCACACGCTCTGCAATCAGGCGTTCCACCTCTTCGCTTGCCACTTCTTCCTCAGCCTCTACCGTGAGGCGAAGCACCGCATTCATCTCGGCAAAAGCCTTCAGCAGCTCGGCGAAGTCAGCCGGATTCGCCTCAGGATCAGCAAGCGTAAGGTTCGCCAGGCTCACCCAGTCGAACACCGCCGTAATAGCGTCCGGTGTATTGAAATCATCCTGCATCCGCGCATGGAAGTTGCTAAGGATAGCGGCCAGCCGCTCCGTAACCTGCAGACTTGCCTCACCCTCTGCCCCCTCCGCCGACAGCTCAAGGCGGTGCTTCACATTGCCTTCTGCCAGAGCGATCCGCTCTACGCTTTTCTCAGCAGACAGCAGTGCTTCCTCGGTGAAGTTCAGCGGATTGCGGTAATGGCTGGATAGCATGAAGTAACGGATAGCACCCTGCTTGAAGCGCGCGCGGATATCCTTCACGAGGAGGCCATTCCCCAGCGACTTTGACATTTTCTCGTCACCGATATTCAGAAAAGCATTATGCATCCAGTAATTCGACAGCGGTTCACCCGTCAGCGCTTCGGTCTGGGCACATTCGCATTCATGATGCGGGAATTTCAAATCCTCTCCGCCGCCGTGAATGTCGATCGTTGTACCCAAATATTCACGCACCATCGCCGAGCATTCAATATGCCAGCCTGGACGGCCCTCTCCCCATGGACTGGACCAGTGAACTTCGCCCGGCTTGGCTGCCTTCCAGAGTACGAAATCCTCCTGGTTCTCCTTGCGCGAATCCACCTCGACACGGATACCGAAGCGCAGCTCCTCCAGATTCTGGCGGGACAGCTTGCCGTAATTGGCAAATTTCCCGGTACGGTAATACACATCTCCGCCGTTCTCATACGCGTAGCCTTTGTCTTCAAGCTCCTTAATGAACTCGATAATCGTGTCCATGCTCTCCGTAACGCGCGGATTCATCGTCGCCGGCTTCACGCCCAGCCCGGCCAGATCCTCCTGGTAGGCGGCAATGAACATTTCAGCAACCTCGGCTACGGTGATGTTCAGCTCCTCCGCCTTGCGGATCATTTTATCATCCACATCGGTGAAATTTGTCAGATAGCGGACCTCATTACCAAGCGTCTCCAGGTAGTTGCGCACCATGTCAAAAACAATGACCGGTCTTGCATTCCCGATATGCATATAGCCGTAGACCGTGGGTCCGCAGACGTACATCTTCACCTTATCCGGCTCCTGCGGTACAAATTCTTCCTTCGTGCGCGTCATTGTGTTGTAAATGTGCAAAGCCATTCTTGTCCCAACCCTTTCTATTGTCCCCGGATTTCTGAAATGCCGGTGCTCTTAAATTTCGTAATCGCCGATATATTGCTGGCTTTCGAGCCGCCGCTGTTCCTGCTTCTGCTTATCTTCAGCACCCATCTTTTCTCTTAGCTCCTCAATCTCCTTCTGTAGGAACTTGAGGGAATCAATCAGCGGGTCAGGCATCTTGGTATGATCCAGCCGGTCGGATACACGTTCGCCGTTACGCTTGACTACACGCCCGGGATTGCCGACTACCGTGCTGTTGTTAGGCACTTCACGCAGCACGACTGCGTTAGAGCCGATATTAGAATTATCGCCGATCCGGAAGGAACCCAGTACTTTGGCACCAGAGCCGATGACTACATTGTTGCCGACGGTAGGGTGCCGCTTGCCTTTCTCTTTGCCGGTCCCCCCGAGTGTAACTCCCTGATAGATAATAACATCATCGCCAATCTCACAGGTCTCACCAATGACAATACCCATTCCGTGGTCAATAAACAACCGGCTGCCGATGACCGCGCCCGGATGAATCTCCACTCCCGTCATGAACCGGCTGATCTGCGAGACCATGCGTGCCAGGGTAAACCAGCGGCGTTTATAAAAAGAGTGGGCCATCCGGTGTGCCCAGATCGCATGAAGCCCGGCGTAGGTGAAGACGACCTCGAACCTGCTGCGGGCAGCGGGATCATTGTCGAATACTGCCCGAATGTCCGACTTGATATGCTTAAACATCGCGGTTCCCCTCTTCTTTGAGATGCTATATTTCAAGTTACATTCTTATATTTCAACAAAAAACGCCCCTGCAGCATGATAGCTGCAGAGACGTTTAACCGCGGTCCCACTCTGCTTGAACATTCGTATATGCCAGAGCTGTTAAACTTCGCAGCCGCTGTATCCGGTGTTCCTCTTGGTGTCTGTAACGGCGACAGCCCGGCACAGTCTACAGCCCCGCACAGGGACATTCAACCATGCAGCTCACAGGTGCATTTTCAGCGGCAGACAAATGAATAACTCCCAGCCTGCAAGGGCATTCGCCCTTAAGCGGTTATTCTCTCTGGTAATTGTCCTGATACGCCTACTTTTCCTGATCCCAGCTATTTCTTATATCCTTCTATCTTAGCGAAAAGCCGCAGAACTGACAAGGGTCTTCTCCCCTTGCATGTCCCTGCCCTAAGCGCCTTTGATTTGTGATTTCAGGCGTTCGATCACCCGGCTGCGGCCAAGCAGCGCAATCGTTGCATTCAAGTCGCGGCCATGCATCTGTCCGGTAAGAGCGACACGAATCGGCATAAACAGCGCTTTGCCTTTGTGACCGGTCTCCTTCTGCACTTCCTTGATTAGAACAGCCATATGCGGGGCGCTGAAATCTTCGGCAGCCTCCACTTTGGCCAGAAATGCGGACAGCACTTCAGGAACCTGAGCTTCGGCAAGCACCCCTGCCGCTTCGGTCTCCAGCTCCAGGTGGCTGCGGAAGAACAGCTCAGAGAGGGCGACAATATCCGACGCAGCTGTCATTTGCTCCTGGTACAGCGCAACCAGGCTCTCCGCCCAGCCCTGCTGCTCCTCACTGAGCACCTCAGGCAGACGGCCCGCCTTCTGCAAATGAGGAATGGCAAGTGCCGCTATCCGCTTAGGATCGGCATGCTTGATATAGTGATTATTCAGATGCGCCAGCTTGTTCGTATCGAACACTGCCGGGCTCTTCGACAGACGGTCCGCCGTAAAGATCGAGATTAGCTCTTCCTTGGTGAAGATCTCCTCTTCGCCCTCAGGCGACCAGCCCAGCAGAGTGATGAAGTTGAATAGAGCTTCCGGCAGGTAGCCCAGCTGATCGTACTGTTCAATAAACTGAATGATCGATTCATTCCGTTTGCTCAGCTTCTTATGGTCATCGCCGACAATCAGCGTCATATGTCCGAAGAGCGGAGCTTCCCAGCCCAGTGCCTCATAAATCATGAGCTGGCGCGGGGTATTGGAGATATGATCTTCTCCGCGCAGCACATGGGAGATAGCCATCAGATGGTCGTCCACCGCTACAGCGAAGTTATAGGTCGGAATACCGTCCTTCTTCACGATGACGAAGTCACCCATTTCTTTGCTGTTGAACGAAATGCTGCCTTTTACGATATCATTGAAGGTATAAGTGCGGTCTTCCGGAACAAGGAAACGGATGCTGGCCACGCGTCCCTCTGCCTCAAAGGCCAGGCGCTGCTCCTCGGTCAGATTACGGTGTTTGCCGGAATAACGCGGGGTTTCGCCGCGTGCCGTCTGCTCCTCGCGTTCAGCCTCCAGCTCTTCCTCTGTGCAATAGCAGCGGTAAGCCAGGCCGCGGTCCAGCAAATCCTGCCAGTAGACACGGTACAGATCCAGACGTTCAGTCTGGCGGTAAGGCCCGTATTCGCCGCCTACATCCACGCTTTCATCCCAATCGATTCCCAGCCACTTCAAATACTTCAGCTGGCTCTCTTCACCTTCTGCAATGTTGCGCTTAAGATCCGTATCTTCGATCCGGATAATGAATTTGCCGCCCAGATTGCGGGCGAACAGATAGTTAAACAAGGCTGTTCTGGCATTTCCGATATGTAAATGTCCCGTAGGGCTCGGTGCGTAACGCACCCGAACTTGATCCGCCATGGGTTTCCCTCCGCTTCATATTGGTTGAAATCAGGCCTTTATTTACGCTAAAGCCATCTCACGATGATATCACATCTTGCAGCAGACAAACAATAGATTGGGCGGCAATTCCCTCTCCGCGCCCTGCGAAGCCAAGCTGCTCGGTCGTTGTTGCTTTTACATTCACCTTCGATACGTCAGCGCCAAGCGTGCGGGCAATAATCTCCGTCATCTGCGGAATATAAGGTGCCATCTTCGGTTGTTGCGCTATGATGGTTGAATCGATATTCCCCAGCCGGTATCCGCGCTCACGCGCAAGTGCCCATACCTGCTCCAGCAGCTTCAGGCTGTCTGCATCCTTGAAGGCCGGATCGGTATCGGGAAAATGTCTGCCGATATCCCCAAGGCCCAGCGCTCCCAGTATAGCGTCGCTTACCGCATGCAGCAGCACATCCGCATCGGAATGCCCCAGCAGCCCCTTCTCATAAGGAATCGTCACTCCGCCGATAATACACGGCCTTCCCTCGACCAGCTGGTGTACGTCAAATCCTTGTCCTACAGCAATCATCTGTGTCCCTCTCCCCTGCTTCTTACTGTGAATTCAGCGAAATCCAAGTCCTCCGGCGTCGTGATCTTAATATTCATGTAGCTTCCTTCTACAACTGACACGGTAATGCCGCTGCGTTCCGCCAGACTGGAATCATCTGTCCCGAGAAAACCGTCCCGCTCTGCCTCCTCATAGGCGGACAGCAGATCGGACAAACGAAAAGTCTGCGGGGTCTGAATCGCCCACAGACTTCGCCGGTCCGGCGTTGACAGCACCTTGCCTTCACTGTCGACCTGCTTGATCGTATCCTTAACCGGTACTGCAAGCACCGACGCTCCAGCGGACTGCGCCCGCTCGTAGCAAGCTTCTATCTCGCTGTCCTGTACGAACGGCCTTACCCCGTCATGAACCATGACCCAATGGGTCTTAAGTTCATCCAGTCCGCGGCGTACCGAGTGCTGGCGCTCCGTTCCCCCGGGAATGACCGCAGCCACTTTATCCAGCTTGAAGGCTTGTACCCACTGCTTACAGCGCTGCACATCCTCTTCCCCGGTGACAAGCACAATCTCGGAGATCAGCTTATGCCGCTGGAATACCTCCAGGGTATGCACGAGTATCGGCTTGCCCTGCAGCAGCAAATATTGCTTGCTCTCTGCCGTTCCCATCCGGGTTCCTCTGCCTGCCGCTACGATAACGACGCCAACACTGTTTGACATGCTTTCGGCTCCTGTCTTTCTTTCACGTATACTCCCATCATAACGTGTTTGGCTGGCATTTCCAAGCCCGAAAGGGTGCTGCCGGAGGCCTGGGCTGAACTTATTGTGCTTTTTCCAGAAGCTTCGGTTTGGCAAAAATCATCCGTCCTGCCGATGTCTGCAGCACGCTCGTCACCAGAACCTCCATCGTAGTGCCGATATAATCCCGGCCGCCCTCCACCACAATCATCGTGCCATCGTCCAGATAGGCTACGCCTTGTCCATGTTCTTTGCCGTCCTTAATCACCTGAACAATGATCTCTTCGCCCGGCAGAACCACCGGCTTCACTGCATTCGCCAAGTCATTAATATTCAGCACCGACACTCCCTGCAGCTCGCATACCTTGTTAAGGTTAAAGTCGTTGGTGACGACCTTGCCGTGCAGTACTTTCGCCAGCTTGACCAGCTTGCTGTCCACTTCTGAGATCTCCTCGAAATCCCCTTCATAAATCAGCACCTTAACGTCCAGCTCCTTCTGAATCTTATTCAGAATATCAAGCCCTCTGCGTCCGCGGTTACGCTTCAGCAGATCCGATGAATCCGCAATATGCTGCAGCTCCTCCAGCACGAACTCAGGAATAACAATCGTGCCTTCGATGAAGCCCGTTTTACAGATGTCAGCAATCCTCCCGTCAATAATCACGCTGGTATCGAGGATTTTATGCTCCTGAGTTCCACGCTCCTCCGGTTCAGCAGAGCGTGCCCAGCGTCCGGTATTCCAGAGCGAAGCCAGCTCCTCCTTCTTCTCCAGCCCGATCCGCAGGCCCATATAGCCCAGAGCAAGCGTGGCAGCTACCTGCAGCAGCTCCCCTGCTTTGCCCAGCCAGGACATAGCGGGATACAGCAGCAGAGACAGCAGCAGACCTCCCGTAAGCCCTGCTGCGCCTGCAGCAAGCTCATTCATCGGGATACGCGAGCAATACGCAACCATCTCCCGCAGCTTTGAACTTGCCCATTCCGCGCATAAAGTCCCCGCAATCAGAAAAATAATGGCACCCAGCACCGCAAACAAAATGCTTCCTTCCATAGGCAAGCTATCCTCCAGTTTCCCAAGGCCTACCGGGAACCCTCTTTCTGCCGCGTGATATAGCGAATAACCGGACCAGGCTCCACAACACCCGGCAAGTATCAAAACAGACTTTTTCCACATAACCTCGCACCTCCTTTTATTCATCCATCAATCCTCTATACCTCACCAGTATGTTCCAATTTTTAGGACGATAATCCGGGAGCGCGTTATTTTTTCTGCAAGCCTCGAATTTCGTCAGGTTCTGTTGCCGTAAACTGCTATTCCTGGTTGAAAATGAGGGAGACCCTGGCATATAATGAATTCAATTCGAACCCAGGGGTGAATGGAAAATGAGCGCACCAAGTTTACAGGCCTTCCAGGATCAAGTCTCCGAACTGCTGCTCCGTCACCGTAGTCTTCTGGATGTCATGTCCAAGAACGGACAGAGCAGTGCTTCCGTCAACCGGGCTGTCGTCAAAGCCATTACCGAATGCGGCTGCATTCAACTGCATGCCACCAAGCAGGTCTTCGAGCCCACTCTAGGCCTTGAGCAAGCCAAGGAGCTTGCCGGAACCCACCTGGCAGGGGAGCTGTGTGAGAACTGCCGGGAGGTCATTGGCTCCGAGCTGGGCCGCGAGCTGTTCTACATGTCTGCACTCTGCAATTTGCTTGCTATCAATATGGACGAGGTTGTCGCCAAGGAATCGCAGAAATGCGCAACACTCGGGTTGTTCAACTTGTCCTGAGCAGACCGTCCGCGCTCTCCTTCATCCATTCCGCCAGCTCCGGGGGAACCGTATTCCGTATAATACTTCCCTTCCCGCAGGCAGCAAAAAGGCATTGCACTCTCCTGATATTCAGGAAAGGCAATGCCTTTTGTATATAGCGGTCTATGAATGAAATAAGTTCTGAAGAAGGGCTAACCGTTCTTGGAATGATATACCTTATCCTCCGAGCGTCTTCTGCGGCGGCGTTGCCGGCGGACCTTAAACAGCCCTAAGCTCTGTCTGAAGCCATATAAGGCGTACAGCGCCAGAAGTCCAAAGATCAGCTTGGCAATCTGTTCAGGGAAGACTACCGCAACAGCTACAGCGATCACGATAACTACAGGTGCGCCTATAACCGCTTTTTTGGGAAAACCAATCTTCTTGAAGTTGGGATACTTCACTGTGCTGACCATCAGATACGACAGCAGCAGGGTAGCCATAATCATGAATGGTGCAGATACATCCTTATGGAAAAGTGCAAGCGTGGCCAGAACCCCGCCCGCAGCAGGAATCGGCAATCCTACGAAATATCCCGGAATCCCCGGGCGGACATTGAACCGGGCCAGACGTAAGGCTCCGAATACAGGGAAGATCGCTGTGACGGTCCATCCCAGTGCAGGATTCAGCTCCTGCAGACTTGTTAAATACATAATCAGCGCCGGGGCGACTCCAAACGAAACTACATCGGATAGAGAATCCAGCTCCTTGCCGAATTCACTCTCACATTTCAGCGCACGGGCCATCCGGCCATCCAGCCCATCGAGCAGCATCGCGATAATCACCATGATAGCGGCCATGCTCAGCTTGCCGTCAAACGCCATCATGATACCAAACATTCCAAGCATCAGATTACCAATCGTAAAAAGACTTGGAATTGATTTTTGTATCATTTCTTCACCTCAATTTTCCTACTTGTACTGCATGGGACTGCAACATTACGTGATTGTATGGTATTTACATTTGTCTGTCAATAAGAACTTGTTTCTGGAGCCGCTTCAGCCCGTCCTGAATATTGCGTGCGCGGACCTCGCCAATGCCGTCCACTTCATCAAGCTCAGCTATGCTTGCCTTCATCAGGTTAGGCAGCATTTCGAAGCGTTCCACCAAATTGTGGATGATTACATTCGGCAGCCGTGGAATCTTGTTCAGCAGGCGGTAACCACGCGGAGTTACAGCTTCCTCGGAGGAAATGGCTGTTGAGGAATAGCCCAGCAGGCGGGCAATATGGTTGTCATCCATCAGTTCATCATCGCTGCTGCGCTTCAGCCCGGCAATGATCTCACGGATCTTCTCCTCCTGCTCTTCTCTGGCATAGTCTCTGTACAGCAGCCATGCTTCTTCCTCTGTATTTCCAACCAATTCTTCCATCTGCATACTGATCAGCCGGCCTTCATTGCCAAGCTCGTTGATGTAACGCTTAATTTCCATTTTGATTCTCAGCACCATCTCCACGCGCTGGATCACACCGACGACCTCGGCCACCGTCACAAGCCCCTCATATTCAGAAGCGGACAGGTTGGTCAGCCCTTGTGTCAGAACGGCTCTGTACTTCTCCAGGGTCTGGATCGCCTGGTTGGCTTTGGCCAGAATCGAACCGATTTCCTTGAGTGCGTAACGGATGGAGCCCTGATACAGCGTAATAATATTACGGCGCTGGGAAATGGAAACGACCAGCTTGCCGGTCTGCTTCGCTACCCGTTCTGCCGTCCGGTGCCGGATTCCTGTCTCGATCGAAGAGATCGAGGAATCGGGGATCAGCTGCGTATTGGCGTACAGAATCCGCTTCAGATCCTCGCTCAGAATAATCGCTCCGTCCATTTTGGCCAGCTCGTATAAATAGTTTGGTGAAAAATCGCAGTTAATGGAGAAGCCGCCATCGACAACCTCCATGACCTCCGGACTATATCCGACAACAATCAGTGCCCCGGTCTTCGCGCGAAGCACATTCTCCAGCCCTTCCCGGAAGGGTGTTCCGGGTGCAGCCATTCTAAGCAGATCATTCATATTATCTGATGGATTATATTCTTTCATGTCCCTGTGCCCCCTAATCTAACGCGACCGCTAGTGCCTGTGCTACTGTGCTGACGCCTATAATCTGGATATCCTGCGGATGCTTCCAGCCCTTCAGACTCTTCTCGGGCATAATGACCCGCCGGAAGCCAAGCTTGGCCGCCTCTTTCACCCGCATCTCTGCGCGTGATACCCCTCTCACCTCACCGGTAAGCCCTACCTCCCCGAAAAACACATCATACGGCTTGGTCGGAAAATCACGGAAGCTGGAGGCAATGCTGATAGCGACAGCCAAATCCACCGCCGGCTCATCCAGCTTCACCCCTCCCGCAACGTTGAGATAAGCGTCCTGGTTCTGCAGGAACATGCCCATCCGCTTCTCCAGCACAGCAATGATCAGCGCCATCCGTTGATGATCCATACCTGTGCACATTCTGCGGGGCGAAGGGAAATGTGTCGAAGCCACCAGCGCCTGCAATTCAACAAGAACGGGTCTTGTGCCCTCCATGCTGGCTACCACCGCTGACCCGGCCACTCCGAGCGGGCGCTCAGACAGGAACAGCTCCGACGGGTTCTCCACCTCGGTCAGCCCGATTTCCCCCATTTCAAAGATCCCGATCTCATTGGTGGAGCCGAAGCGGTTCTTCACCGCCCGCAGCAGACGGTACGTATGATGGCGCTCCCCTTCAAAATAAAGGACGCAATCCACCATATGCTCCAGCATACGCGGGCCGGCAATAGCGCCTTCCTTCGTTACATGACCAACAAGCACTGTGGCGATCCCCCGGATCTTGGCGATGCGCATGAATCTTGTCGTACATTCCCGCACCTGTGCTACACTGCCCGGCGCACTGGTTACCTCCGGCATAAATACAGTCTGGATCGAGTCAATGACCAGAAATTGAGGCTGAATCTGCTCAATCGCTTCCTCAATGCTCTCCATGTTCGTCTCACATAGAACGTACAGTTCCGCAGACAGCGCTCCGAGGCGGTCGGCCCGCAGCTTGGTCTGCCGCACAGATTCTTCCCCCGAAATATACAGCACGCGCAGCCCTTGTGTAGTCAGGGCATGCGAGGTCTGCAGCAGCAGTGTCGATTTCCCGATTCCGGGGTCGCCTCCGACCAGCACCAGCGAGCCGGGAACGATCCCGCCGCCAAGCACGCGGTTAAGCTCACCGATGCCCGTCAGAATACGGGGCTCCTTGTCACTTTCTATATTTATGATCGATTGCGCCTTTTCTTTACTCTGAAAAATAGGTGCATTCATGCCTTGTGTTTTGACTACGCTTTCCGTTTCCTCTACCATCGAGTTCCATTCCTGGCAGCCCGGGCACTTCCCGAACCACTTCGGTGATTCGTAGCCGCACTCGGTACAGAAAAATTTTGTTTTAGGTTTAGCCATGTGCTCTCCTTACCGTCCGAACTTGCTAAAATTGCGGATATTTTACTCTTATTCAAAGTTTACCATTTCTGCACACTGAACGGAAGGACACTTAAGATCTAGTTTTCATTTGCGTCTTCTTTTAGGCGGGTTTGAGTATGTCTGAGGGACGAAAACAAGTAAAGCTCCCGCCCCTCTATACGGAGGAGCGGGAGCTTTGTTTCATTTTCCGGAACAATTATTCAGTTTCGACTGTTTTCTCCAGGGAGACCTCGGCCGGTGCTTCAACGGTGGTTACGACCAGTTCGCCGTTCACCTCATCAATGTTCAGGGAATCCCCCTTCTTGATGTTGCCCTTGAGCAGCTCTTCGGAGAGGCGGTCTTCGATATGCTTCTGAATCGCCCGGCGGAGCGGACGGGCACCGAAGGCCGGATCATAGCCCTCTTTGGCAAGGAATGCTTTGGCGCCGTCAGTGAGCAGGAAATCTACATTGTACTCACGCAGACGCTTGCGCAGCTCCTCGGACATCAGAGTCACGATCTCTGCGATATGCTTCTCATCCAGCGAGTGGAAGACAATGATCTCGTCGATCCGGTTCAGGAACTCAGGCCGGAAGCTCTTCTTCAGCTCTTCCATAACCTTGCCCTTCATGTTGCTGTAATCCGCGCCCGCATCCTGTACTGCGGTGAATCCAAGCGTCGAATTCTTCTTGATCGCCTGTGCCCCTACGTTCGAGGTCAGGATGATCAGGGTATTGCGGAAATCGACCACCCGGCCCTTGGAATCGGTCAGACGGCCGTCTTCCAGTACCTGCAGCAGAATGTTGAACACTTCAGGGTGGGCCTTCTCAATCTCATCCAGCAGTACAACCGAGTAAGGCTTGCGGCGCACCTTCTCTGTCAATTGTCCGCCTTCTTCATACCCTACATACCCTGGAGGCGCTCCGACCAGCCGGGAGGTGGAATGCTTCTCCATATACTCCGACATGTCGATGCGGATTACCGCATTCTCGTCACCGAACATCGCTTCGGCAAGCGCCCGCGCCAGCTCGGTCTTACCAACCCCGGTAGGTCCGAGGAAGATGAAGGAGCCCATCGGACGTTTCGGGTCCTTCAGACCCGCACGCGCCCGGCGGAGTGCCCGGCTGACCGCCTTAACGGCTTCGTCCTGGCCAATTACACGTTCATGCAGCAGGGCTTCCATATTCAGCAGGCGGTCTGTCTCTTCTTCCTTCAGCTTGCTGACCGGAATGCCGGTCCAGCTGGCCACCACCTGTGCGATATCCTCAGGTGTAACCTGGGAATCGGTGCGGCCCTGCTTTTCTTTCCACTGGTTCTTCGTAGTGTCCAGCTCTTCACGGATCTTCTGCTCGGTATCGCGAAGTGCAGCAGCCTTCTCGAACTCCTGGCTTTGTACTGCGGAATCCTTCTCCTTGCGGATATCATCCAGACGCATTTCCAGTTCCTTCAGATTCGGCGGGATGGTGTAAGAATTCAATCTTACCTTAGAGCCTGCTTCATCAATCAGGTCAATGGCCTTGTCTGGCAGGAACCGGTCAGGAATGTAGCGGTCAGACAGCTTGACTGCTTCCACAATGGCTTCATCTGTAATCTTCACCCGGTGATGGGCTTCGTACCGGTCACGAAGACCGAACAGAATCTGTACAGCTTCCTCAGGGGAAGGCTGATCTACTGTGATCGGTTGGAAGCGGCGCTCCAGTGCGGCGTCCTTCTCAATATATTTGCGGTATTCATCAAGCGTTGTGGCACCGATGCATTGCAGCTCACCACGGGCGAGGGCAGGCTTCAGGATGTTGGAGGCATCAATCGCGCCTTCCGCACCACCCGCTCCAATCAGCGTATGAAGCTCATCAATGAACAGCACGATGTTGCCCGCCTGGCGAATCTCATCCATGATTTTTTTGAGGCGGTCTTCGAATTCACCGCGGTATTTCGTACCAGCCACTACAGAACCCATATCGAGGGTCATGACACGTTTGTCGCGCAGCGTCTCCGGAATTTCATTGTTGATGATCTTTTGGGCCAGACCTTCGGCAATCGCCGTTTTACCAACCCCAGGTTCACCGATCAGCACGGGATTATTCTTGGTCCGGCGGCTCAGCACCTGAATGACACGCTCAATTTCCTTGCTGCGGCCGATCACAGGGTCGAGGTTACCGTCCTTGGCATAGGCCGTCAGATCGCGGGCCAGGCCGTCCAGTGTTGGCGTGCTGACGTTAGCCGGAGCTCCGCTGTGGCTGGAGGTGGCTTCACTGCTGCCCAGGAGCTGCAATACCTGCTGGCGGGCCTTGTTCAGGCTAATGCCGAGATTGTTCAGCACACGGGCTGCTACGCCCTCTCCCTCGCGGATCAGACCGAGCAGGATATGCTCTGTTCCCACATACGTGTGTCCCAGCTTGCGGGCTTCGTCCATGGACAGCTCGATCACCTTCTTGGCACGAGGAGTATAAGCGATGTTGGTCGGTTGTTCCTGACCTCTGCCAATCAGTGTTTCCACTTCATCCTGTATCTTCTCCAGACCCAGACCAAGTCCGATCAACGCCTTAGCGGCAATGCCGTCTCCTTCACGAATCAGTCCGAGTAAAATATGCTCTGTCCCAATGTTGTTGTGTCCCAAACGTACGGCTTCTTCCTGCGCCAGCGCCAGCACCTTTTGTGCGCGTTCCGTAAATCTTCCAAACATCATATCTCCTGCACCTCCACGGATAATAAATATCTATAATTTAATGTTGTGATCCCAGTGTCTCCCGGAGCAGCTTCGCCCGGTACATATCGCGTTCAGTAGGCGACAGCTCGTCACCGAACAGCTTTTGCAGAAAGCCCGGCTGAGTCTTGACATTCAGCTCATTGAGCACTGAAATCGAAGGCCCTTCCAGAATCCCCAGATCTACACCAAGCCGCAGATCGGAGAGCCGCTGTGCCGATTCTTTCAGTTCCATCACAGCAGCATAGGCCAGAATTCCGTAGGAGCGCTTGATACGGTCCGTAATCCGCAGAGCGGAATCGACCAGCAGGCGTTCGCGGGCGTTGCGTTCATGCTCTATAATCTGGGTAACTACGCTGTGAAGATTCTCAATAATCTCATTTTCGGTCTGTCCGAGCGTAATCTGGTTGGAGATCTGAAAGATATTCCCTACTGCTTCGCTGCCTTCACCATAAATTCCTCTAACGGTAAGCCCCACCTGATTAACTGCGGACAAAATGCGGTTGATCTGATGCGTCATCACCAAGGCCGGCAGATGCACCATAACCGAGGCTCTCAGCCCTGTTCCCACATTGGTGGGACAGCTTGTTAAGTAGCCTCTGCGGTCATCGAAGGCGTAATTGACAGCAGCCTCGAAAATATCATCGATGGCGGTTGCCCTTACCCAGGCTTCTCTGACCTGCAGCCCCGGGAACAGGCATTGAATGCGGAGATGATCCTCCTCATTGATCATAATGCTGACCGACTCGTCCTCATTAAGAATGACTGCCCCGC
Organism: Paenibacillus silagei; assembly: GCF_017874735.1. Lineage (GTDB taxonomy): Bacteria > Bacillota > Bacilli > Paenibacillales > Paenibacillaceae > Paenibacillus_AQ > Paenibacillus_AQ silagei. The sequence goes on along the minus strand of NZ_JAGGLV010000030.1, from coordinate 3,417 downwards.
CTTTGGAATCATCCGCCAGGTTAGGACTGATGAGGTGCTTTTCCACCAGTACCTTTTTGTCCAGCTCACCCAGCTCATCCAGTCTCAGCAGCTCGAAGCTGCCGAAGTCGGCCGAAGCTTCACCCTGAAATACGGGGGCAAGCTGCTCCAGCACCTCCTCCGACTGCTCTCTTGAAGCGAGCAGCGGGAACGGAAGATGCTCCAGATTACGGGCGATCCGCATACGGCTGCTGATGACAATCTCGGAATGGCTGCCGCCGCAGCGCATCCAGTCACTCAGTGCTTGTTCGGTAAACCGGAGACTTGACATGCCCGGATCCCTCCTATATATCAAAGACTTTACTCTTGTGGCATTTCTTTTTCAAGCTTGCGGATTCTGTCCCTCAGCTCAGCTGCGGTCTCGAACTCCTCCTGCACAATACTCTGCTGCAATTCCTGCTTCAACTCATCAATCTGGCGCTTGCACATAATCTGTGCGCCCGCCCGCTTGGGCAGCTTGCCGACATGCGCTGTACTGCCATGCACCCGCCTGAAGAGCGGGTCAAGCGTACTGTCGAAATACTTATAACAGGAGCTGCAGCCGAACCGTCCCAGCTTGCTGAACTGTGAATAGGTCATGCCGCAGTTTTCACAATGCAGCCCCTGCACACTTTGTGCGGCTGCTGACTTTCCCTTGCCCGAGCCTTCCAGATCCAGGAGACCGGAAAGCAAGCTGTGGATAGAGAAGCCTCCCGCAGTTCCGGGAATCAGTTCACCCTTCTCCCGCGCACAGCTTTCGCAGATATGAAATTCCGTCTTTTCCCCGTTCACAATCTTCGTGAAGTGGAGTGTAGCCGGTTTGACGCCGCATTCCTGGCATAGCATGAGCGGTGTCCCTCCTTACCATTTGACAAATTATTTGCCCAATAAAGAGATTAGCATAGCCTTCATAAGCTTGGCACGAATCTCATCCCGGTACGGCAGATTAACCGTCAGGCATTCCCGGGAAACCGCAGACCGCATCAGACACGCTTCACGTTTGGAGAGGAAGCGGGCCTCCTCCAGCTGATAAATCAGCCCTTCGGCAGAATTCTGATCAATATCATTCCCTATCGTGGAGTTCAAATGTGCGTATAAGGCGACATTCTGAGGCAGCTCATAGCGCTGAATCCGGATATATCCGCCGCCGCCGCGTTTACTCTCCACCACATATCCCTTTTCCAATGTGAACCGTGTGCTGATGACGTAATTGATCTGTGACGGGACACAGGAGAACTGGTCCGCCAGATCATTGCGCTGAATTTCCACCGTACCTTCGGGACTTTCATGCAAAATATTCTTCAGATATTGTTCAATAATATCGGAGATATTACGCATCACTCATCCTCCAGTGTATAAGCATTGGTTAAATCTATGCTGCGCCAACGCCTGCCGTCAGAAGACATGCTCTTAAGAACTTAACCCGGGCAATGTAATAAGAATCGGCTGCAATAGCCTCTGCCCTGCGCTTTTTCTCTAAATGTTACATTCCTGAGAACGATGATATCCGGCCTGCGTTGACTTTGACTTTCTTTGACTTTTTCATATTATAACATATTCTCGCTGAATGCCAAGGGGTTACTCTTATTTTTTACGCTTTGGCTGTATTGTATTCCGGTTGCCTGCTTCGTTCACTGAATGGAGGCGTTATGTATAGGACAGCTCCTCCCTCCCAGGGGAAGAGGAAGAGCCGTTCTCTGTCAGAAAAAATCGAATAATGCCGTCTCAGCCTGCGGAATCAGCGCTTCAAACCAAGCTGTCGCCTCAGCAGTCCCGGATAATTGTCCGTACTTTGCCGCCTGAAGCGGACGCTTGTATCCCATCAGCAGCACAGTAAGCGTACCGATACTGCATTCCAGGTCAGCCTCTGACCGCTCGCCCTGAATCCGGGTGAACGCCGCTCCCCCTTGCTCCGACACAGTCCACCGCCATAACCCGTTGTTCCATGATGCATGCTTATCTTCAATATAAAGCACCCGCTCCCGGTCACCCTCAGGCACATTGAAGATCATGTTCTCCACAAAAGCCTTAGCATTGACGATACGCGCCATGAAGTATGGATAATTCTCCTGCGCAATCCGCGGATCGGGAAGGAGGAAGGGAAGAATATCGTCAGCAGGCACCAGCTTCAGCTGTGCAGCCGTAATCATGGAGTCATGATTGGCCAGGAAGGTCCACAAGCCCTGGCGGGCAAGCTCGTTCCCATAGACAAACTCATCTATGACCAGCTCCTGCTGCACTATTTTATACAGCACATAGCCCTCCGGTTCACCCTGCTCTGAATAAAACACACAGGAATGCGTATCGTCATCAAGCACACTTTCCTTCCACCAGGTCTCAGTGCGCTGGAGAGTCCCGTTATACCTCATAGCGAATTGGTCGTACAACTGCTGGAATACTGCAAGATCCGGGATATCGCGCTTCACGCTGCCCTTAATCTCCGTCTTGTGCGGGAACTTCCCTACCGGAAGAGTATACTTCTTATATTCACAGTAGATCTCCCAGCCGAATTTACGGTAAAAGGGAATCAGGAACGGATGCAAAAAGGACAATGTCTGACCGGCTTCATTCATCGTCTCGAGCGCATGGGTCAGCAGATGGGCTACATAGCCCTGCCGGCGGTTCTCCGGCCAAGTGGCTACACCGGCGATGCCCCCCATAGAAATGGGCTTGCCTTGTATATATACCTCTAACGGAAGAAGCGTCAGCTTCGCACCGATACTGTCCCCTTCAAAAATCGCCCAGGTTTGTTCCGGTTTGAAGCTCTCCTTGGCGCGTACTCTGTCTTCTGCAGAAACCTTATACTTAAAAGCATATTCGGACAAGCTTAGGCTGTCCTCAAATTCTCCGGCACGTAATTGCCTGATTTCCATGCTGTTCCCTCCGTTACATTCCATAAATTAGCTCCAGATATTTGCTTAATAGAGAGTATAACAAGCCAAGCCGCCGGATGCTAATAAAGGCTGGCCACCAGTTGCAAAAAGAATAGTTATCCACAGCTTTTGCACAGCAAAGCAAAAAACCGGAAAGAGTTTCTTTCCGGCTCAAAAGAGTTATCCCCGATTACATTTTATCTATCCACAATATTCACTTTTTATCCACAAAATCGGTGTATTACTTATGTTTTCGCTTGACTCATCCACAATATTGTGCGTGATTCCTCCATGATCCGGGGATCATTCTGTTCCTGTAAAGGTATCCACATGTGCGCAACTTTTCTGTACTTACTGAAATCTATCCACAGCTTTTCCACAGGCCTGCCCGCACGCAAAAAAACCACTGTCGATTGCTCAACAATGGCTCATGTGCTTGGCAACGTCCTACTCTCCCAGGACCCTTCGGTCCAAGTACCATCGGCGCTGGAGGGCTTAACGGTCGTGTTCGGGATGGGTACGTGTG
>NZ_JAGGLV010000029.1 GCF_017874735.1 Paenibacillus silagei | reverse complement strand
ACTCCAGCCTCATTTAGAATGGATGCGACGGATGCCACCCACTTATTTTCATTCCTGGGGGTGACAAGGCCTCTGTCTTGTCATGCCTGTTTTTCACATACGATTTGTCCCAATGTGCCCCTGAATGCAGCGGATGCTGGCTAAACGAGCGAATGAGGTGCATTAGTGCCCCTGAATGCAGCAGATGCGCGCTAAACGAGTGAATGAGGTGCACAAGTGCCCCTGAATGCAGCAGATGCGCGCTAAACGAGTGAATGAGGTGCACAAGTGCCCCTGAATTCCCCAGATGCGCACTAAACGAGCGAATGAGGTGCATTAGTGCGCTTGAATTCCCCGGATACACGCTAAATAAACAAAGGAGGGGTATAATGCCCCTCCTTATTCTGTATGCTCCTATTCCATCACAGCCGATACAGCCGATGCTCTGTGAGCCAGCTGATCAGCTCTTCCATGCACTGTTCCGGTGTACGCTCCGCTGTGTGCAGCGTCAACTCCGGGTCAGCCGGAGCTTCATAAGGGTCTGAGATCCCGGTGAAGGCCGGAAGCTCACCGGAGCGGGCCTTGGCGTACAGCCCTTTGACATCCCTTGCTTCACAGACGGGAAGCGGGCAGTCCACATAGATCTCGACGAAGCCCGGCAATTCCTGCCGGGCATAGCTGCGCATCTCAGCATAAGGACTGATTACCGAGACCACGGTAATCACGCCATGCCGGTTCAGCATTCCGGCGAGGTAGACCGCTCTGCGGATGTTCTCGAACCGGTCCTCACGGCTGAAGCCGAGTCCACGGCCCAAGCTGCGCCGCAGTTCATCGCCGTCCAGCCATTCCACCGCCTGCCCCTGTTCCCGGAGCCGGTCTGTCAGCAGCGCGGCAAGCGTAGACTTGCCCGCTCCCGACAGACCGGTAAGCCAAATCGTTAACCCGGCAGAGGTCTTGTGTGCTTGTAGCTTACCAGTAGTCATTACTCTGTCCTCCCTGCGCCGTAAGGAATCCGCTCCAGCAGGCCGGAGCCGTAGATCTGCTCCAGGCCAAGCTCCGGCATATGAATATAGCCGATATAGCAGTCACAGACCTTCATGCGGCAGCTCCGCCGGGCAGCGAGCCCCTCCAGTCCGTCACGATAGAGGTTGCCGATGACCGCACGGTCCTTGTAGCAGCGCTTCACCAGGCCGGGGCCTTGCACGTAGAATACGCTGCTGCCGGCATTACAGCTGGCGCCGAGGCTGTCGTAGTCCATGGCATTAATCTGGAAATGCGGGTCTATCCCGCTCAGGAAGCTAATATCCTCCGCCGTATAATAATCCCGCTTGTCCTTGTAGGCGTTAACCCACAGATACACGTCCTCCGGCAAGGCCGCACGCAGCGAGGAGATAGCCGGGAAGGCACTATGCACCCCCACACTGCCTACGCTAAAAGGAATCCCCCGGCGGTATACGCTCATACACTGCGCCAGGAACCGCTCCTCACTGACCTGACCCGGATGATAGGTTGCCCAGAAGGCTACCTTGGCCGGGTTCAGTTCAGCGGTGAAATCAAGCCGGGCAGACAGATTGGTCTGGATGGCGACCTTATCCACATGCTCCATATGGGACAGCGTGATCAGCGCATCCCGGTACCAGCGGTGCGTCAAGCCCTCGCCATACGGATTGAAAAAAATAGACAGGCGGTGGCCTGCAGCCCCCTGCTCCGCTACCCAGCGGACGAAGGTCTCAAGACCTGCGCGGTCTTTGGCGAGGGTGGCGGCGCTGTCTTTGGTTTTGCCGAAGGGGCAGTATGGGCAGTCATAATTACAGGAGGAGAGGGAACCCCGGTAGTAGAGGACTGCCTTCATGGCAGGACGAACTCCTTCATCTGCTCGCGGATCTCACCGGAGATGAACCAGTCACCGATGGAGTCGGAGTAGCCCAGCCCATCTGGAGTCAGCCGCAGAATGCCCTCATCATCCGTAGCGAACCCGCTCTGTACCAAGAGGCCAAGCTCGGGGTGATCCTCCCATAGGGTAGTCCCGAACCGCTGGTTATAGTCCGCAATTGTCAGTCCTTCGCTGTGCAGGATTGCTTTTAGAATGAACCGCCGTTTCTGCTCGTCCAGGCTCAGCACGATGCCGTAATCGGCCGTATCATAACGCTCGGCTGCAACATAATCCGCGATGATGCTCTCCGTGGCCTTGCGGCTGACGCCGTAGCGGGAGGCATAATGAACATTCCGGGTATAGGAACGCGCGCCGCAGCCGAGGCCGACCATCCCTTCCTCCTGGCAGCTGTAGTCGAGAATATTCTTGCCGGTCCCGGCATCCTCCTTGGCGAATCTGCGCATCGAGTATTGGCGGTAGCCACGCTCTGCCAGCACTGCACGTGCCGCTTCATAGCATTCGTAACGGATATCCAGCTGGTTCACCAGGTCGCCCGGCTTCACAATCGTATGTTCACGGGTGTAGAGCGGATAGAGGAAGATTTCCTCCGGTTCATGCAATAGCGCCTGGTTCAGCGAATAGAGCCAGGAGTCCACCGTCTGCCCCGGGAGTCCGTAGATCAGATCCAGATTGAGAATGGGAAAATCAAACTGCCCCAGCAGCTCCAACGCACGGTAGACCACCTCGGGGTCCTGCGGGCGATAGATCGCAGCCGACTCGGCGGCTACGAAGCTCTGGATGCCCATACTGACGCGGTCCACGGTATGCTCCTTCAGAATCGTCAGCTTTTCCTCCGTCAGTGTCTCGGGTGAGGTCTCCACGGAGATGGAGGTGGTCCCAAGATCCACTCCCATGATATCCGTAGCAATCCTGAACAGCCGGTTCAGCTCCGCAAGAGCAAGAAGACTGGGCGTTCCGCCGCCGATGGCGAAGCGCGCATAAGGCTTGTGACGGGTGAAGGCTGCCCACTGCCGGGCCTGCCGTTCCAGCGCATCCACGTATTCGGCGTGTACATTCGCTCTTTTATCAGGCAGCGTGAACAGATTGCAGAAGCCGCAGCGCGCGCCGCAGAACGGAATATGCATATATAAGAACAAACTCTCCGCAGGCTCGTCCCGCCACAGCTGCTCTAAAGGAAGGGGGGACGCGAACTCGCGGTAAGCGGTTTTGTGCGGATAGGAATAGAGATAATTGCGGTAAGGATGGGCCGTGATCTGCTCCTTCCATTGCTGAAGCTCCCCAGCGGAGAAGGGAGGGTGTCCGTCTTGGTTCATGTGATGCAGAGATTGCCGGATGGACGTCATACGTTCTCCTTCCTTGTGCGGGATCGAATTTCAGTTCCATGCTTATACAATAAATTCCCGGTACGGAACATTCCATACCGTGTCATGCGCCAGCCGGTGGCCCTGATAGCCGTCCTCGCCGTAAGCTGTGCCGTGATCGGAAAAAGCCAGACAGAACACCGGATTACCCCGCTTCCGGAACGCATCGAACAGACGCCCAAGCTCTCCGTCGGCATAACGCAGCGCTGCACGCTGGCTGTCCACTGAATCCTTGCGCGCACCCGGCAGGAACATATGGTTCGGGCCATGGATCGCCGAGACATTCATGAACAGGAACAGCCGCTGGTCCAGCGGGGTGTTGCCTAGCAGCTTGAGCGCGTGATTCACCTGATGCTCCGTCGAGCGCGGGTTCGTGACCCCGAAGGTCATCCGCCAATAGCTCTGCTGGAAATAACCGGGGAGGACGCGGGCGAGGGGCACTTTTTTACTGAAAAAGATTACGCCTCCTATACACACCGTCTGATAACCCGCCGCTGCCAGCCCCGACACCATATCCGGTGTATCGAACAGCCAGGTATGGGGATGGGTCTTCAGCCCGGTATTCCTGGAGTGGAACAGGCGCACATGCTCAGCCTTATTCGTGTTAGCCGGAGTGGGCAGGAAGCCGCCGAAGAAGGCATGATGGGCCGCATAAGTGAAGCTGCCGGGGGTATGCCGCTTCTCCCAGGGACCGCTGCCGCACAGGTTGGGGCAATTCGCCTCCTCCGGCACAGCCGCATCGTAGCGCAGAGTATCGAGTGTGATCATTAAGATATCGTGGGTGCCGACAATGGCGTTCATATCGGTCATGGGGCCGGATTCCTCCTAAGACAGCTGCTTCATTTCCCATTCGTAGGTGCTGCAGCCTTGGTATTCAACATCGTACAATAAGTCGCCAAAAGGATTCACATCTGCCGTATACATCCGCCCGGAGCTTCCCGCCAGCACATCGATGCCCGCAACCGAGCAATTTGGAAAAGCGGCCAGCGAAGCCTCCGCTGTCCGGCGTACTTCTGCCTGCTGTGCCTCGCTCAGCCCGGCCTCCGCCGGAGTCATCCGCCGGCTGCGCAGATGCAGATTCGTAATCGGTGTGGTGCTGACTCTGGCGACTGCATGGCAGGCTTCACCAGCGACAACCAGCTGACGGATGTCGAAGGAATGTCCGTCCTTGCCGGGCTTCGGAATCCACTGCTCGGCATAGGCGCCGTGGCGGTAGAGCCAGTTAATGATTCCGGCAAGGCGGGCAGAATCGGTATAACGCTGCAGCTTGCCGGAATTATAATACACCGGGGGCCGCGTGATATAACTCTCGACCCCGATGGTGGTAACCGCTGACTCAGCTCCCGTTGCCGGGTTCAGCTGATAAGCAATCACGCCGGACGCGGCGGAGCCGCTGGCCAGCTTGATGAACACGCGGTGCATCCGCTGCGACAGCATCAGCTCGCGCAGGGAAGCATAGTCCACGGGGACTTGTCCGCCGCTGCCGCGAAGCGGCCGGGGAACAGACACGCCGGACTCGGCGAGAATCTGCTGGGTCCGGCGCTTGTCCGTCATGGCTGCGATCTCCGCCGGATCGTTGGTCCAGCGGGAGGCGGGCAGAAGCTGCCCGGCCTCCTGCCGGAGCCGCGCCAGCAGGCGGCAGTAGCCGCGGAACCACTGGGACGGGTGATGCAGCACGCCGGGCAGGTCCTTCAGGGCGGAGGCCGCTTGGAAGCTTAGCGGCCTCAGGTCCGGCTGCTGCCCGAACGGGTGCAGCGAGTCATCCGCGTCCGGCGCATCCGGTGCGCCCAGCGCGATAAGCGCCCGCTCCAGCGCGAAGCTGCCGCCGGGGGACTCCAGCCGCAGCAGTGGCGGGCACGCTGCAGATTCCGGCGCAGCGTGCCTGCTGAAGCTGCCGCCGGGAGAATCCGGCAGCAGGCGCTGCGCTTCCGCTTCGGAGGATTCGCTGAAGCTGCCGCCAGCGGACTCTTGTGTGGGATGCCCGCTGGAGCTGCCGCTAGCGGACTCCCGCTCGGAGGGCCCGCTGCTGTAGTCGCGCAAGGATTCCCACTGTTCAAGCAGCGGTTGCCCCGGGCCTCCGTCCCGAATCTGCCGCTGCACAGCCAGCGTAAGCAGATCAGCCAGCGGCTGGCCCTCCAGCAGCCCGGCGTAGGGAATCAGCAGCGCCGGTGGCATCCCGAGACGCGAGCGCGCCTGCTGGATACCGGCTGAGCGCCGGTCGCCGGGCTGGCAGAAGACAATCAGCGGTGCTGCGGGCTGCATTATTCTGTGATTGACGGATAGCGCCAGTCATCATCGTCATCGGCCTGCTGCTGGTCGCTGACATCCACCGGCAATCCGCTGTTCTTCAGGCGCAGCATCATCTCGTCAGACATGTAGTGATGGCTCAGGTTGAGCAGCTTCAGTCCCTTCACCCGCTCGCTGGCGAGCAGCGCCTCTGCGCCGGTATCGCTAAGCGTTCCCAGTGACATGTCCAGGGTATGGAGCTGGTCCAGAATCGGCGCATCCGCCAGGGCTGCGGCAATTTCGTCCTGGATCTCACTGTTTTTGAGTCCAAGATAAGTTAGATTAGGGAATTTCCCGGGCTCGATCAGCGGCAGAAGGTCCTCCAGCCCGCCGTCAAAGCCGTAATTGTCCACCCCAAGGTATAATTCCAGCTTGCGCAGATTCGGCAGGCGAGAAGCGGCAATGTCCGCCAGCACGGCCTTACTGAGTCCGCCGGTAATAATAATGAGTTCTTCGAGCTTGTCATGCTGCAGTTGGCTCAGACGCAGATCGGTACCGCCTTGTGCAGTCAGGGATTGCAGCTCAGGATAAGCGGGCAGCAGCGGCGAGAGATCGGTCTGGTTAATCCACGAGATTTCACATTCCTCATAGCTCATGTCCCCGATGAACAGCTTGCGCAGCGCAGGGAAGCTGGCGCTGTGCTTCACCAGGGCCTGGACGGCTTCCTCCGAGGTGTTCTCGTAAGCTTGTCCCCAGTCGCCAATCGTAAGGCTGGTCAGCCCGGCGGCTTCAGGACTTTCGCTTAAGCGTTCAATCTCCGTCTCCATCCGTTTGCCTTCCTCAAATCCATCGTAATCAATACTGAGCTTCACTGCTGTCATGAACAATCCCTCCCGGAAAATAATAGCTTCCAAATCACCCTAACATGTAGGGAGAGGGAGAGTCAAATAGCAGAGGAGCAGGTGTCCCTATTTGCCCGTTAACTCCTGTAACCACGGGGGTGTGCGGACCAAATATAGTCGAAAAACCGATCACATTGGGCATGGCAGAGGCATGTGAGCGGAATGTAATCGAAAAACCGATCACATTGGGCGTGGCAGAGGCACGTGGGCGGAATGTAGTCGAAAAACCGATCATATTGGGCGTAGCAGAGGCACGTGGGCGGAATGTAGTCGAAAAACCGATCACATTGGGCATGGCAGAGGCATGTGAGCGGAATGTAATCGAAAAACCGATCACATTGGGCATGGCAGAGGCATGTGAGCGGAATGTAATCGAAAAACCGATCACATTGGGCGTGGCAGAGGCACGTGGGCGGAATGTAGTCGAAAAACCGATCACATTGGGCGTAGCAGAGGCGCGTGGACCAAATATAGTCGAAAAACCGAACACAATGGGCAGTGCGGGAGGCGAGTGGACCAAATGTAGGCGAAAAACAGCATACAATGTGCCAGCGCAGGACCCGTGGACCGAATGTGTGCGAAAAACAGCATACAATGTGCCAGCACGTAGGGTCGTGGACCAAATGTGTGCGAAAAACAGCATACAATGTGCCAGCGCGGGCCCGTGGACCGAATGTGTGCGAAAAACAGCATACAATGTGCCAGCGCAGGGCCCGTGGACCGAATGTATTCGAAAAACCGAATACAATATGCCAGCGCAAGGAAGACCGTTAATCGCCCATTAGAGCGAATAACGGTCTGCCTAAAAAGCCTGCGCTCTTACTTCACTCGAAGCCCATCCCGCAGCTCCCCTGCGCTCAAACCCAGCTGAACAGCCGGGCTGCCGAAGCCACCGCGAAGGTCACGCCGATAGCGATAGCGAGCGGGATGACGGCGGAGAGCACGGCCCACTTCAGGCTTTTGGTCTCCTTGTAGATGTTCACGAGTGTAGTGCCGCAAGGATAGTGGAGCAGGGAGAAGAGCATCATATTCAGCGCCGTCAGCCAGGTCCAGCCGTGGCTCAGGAAGATGTCCTTAATGCTGCCGAGACCTTCGATATCGACCATGGCCCCCGAGGACATGTAGCCCATCAGCAGGATAGGCAGCACAATTTCATTGGCGGGCAGGCCGAGGATGAAGGCCATAATAATGAAGCCGTCCATGCCGAGCAGCTGCGCGAACGGATCGAACCAGGCCGCCATATGATTCAGCACACTCTCACCGCCGACAAACACATTGCCGAGAATCCAGGTGATGATCCCTGCCGGAGCGGCCACGATGATGGCGCGGGTCAGCACATTGAGGGACTTTTCCTTGGAGGAGCGGACAATGGTCTTCCAGATCTGCGGGCGGCGGTAAGGCGGCAGCTCCAAGGTGTAGTGGGTAGGCACACCGCGCAGCGCGGTTTTGGACATGATCCACGATACGCTCAGGGTGACGATAATTCCAATCAGCACGATACCCATCAACACCAGCGCAGTCGCGAAGGTGCGCAGTGCCCCGGTGGTTGCCGCCCCGACCATGAACATGGAGGAGAGCAGAATAAGCGTAGGCCAGCGGCCGTTGCAAGGGACGAAGTTGTTGGTCAGAATGGCCAGCATCCGTTCACGGGGCGATTCAATAATGCGGGTGGACAGAATAGCGGCAGCGTTGCAGCCGAAGCCCATCGACATCGTCAAGGCCTGCTTGCCATGCCCCCCGGATTTCTTGAACAAGCGGTCCATATTAAAAGCGACCCGGGGCAGATAGCCGAAATTCTCCAGCAGCGCGAACACCGGGAAAAAAATCATCATAGGCGGCAGCATAACGCTGATGACCCATGAGGTGCCCCGGTACAGCCCCAGCACAAGAACGCCGTGCAGCCAGGCCGGGGCATGAACAGCCTCGAAGCCGGCGGTCAGATAGCCTTCGATCCAGCTGAAGAGGGAGGCAATCCAGCCGGAAGGGTAGTTGGCTCCGGCAATGGTAATCCAGAATACCAGACCAAGACCGGCGAGCATAATAGGGAAGCCCCAGATCTTCGAGGTGACGATATTATCCAGCTTGTAGGTGCTGCCCAGCTTCTTCTTGTCGTGATAAGTAACGGCATCGCTGCAGATTCCGGCCGATACGCCGTAGATTCCGCTGACGATCTCGTCGCGGACCGCCCCTTTGTCTGCCAGCTTCTTCGCAGTAGCGAGCAGGGAATCGAGCGGGTCTTGGCCGTTAATGGCATGCGGTGACTCCATGGCGGGCCACCTCCTTCGCTACAGATGTACCCTTGCGTCTCATATGGGCTTTGAGGGAAGCCAGCAGGCTATGGTCACCGTCCAGCAGGCGCAGGGCAATCCATCGTGCCGGATACCTTGCGCCGACCGTCTGCTCCACCATCGGGATCAGCTCGGCAATGCCCCGCTCAATCTCATCGTTGTAGGTGATCTTCAGCGGCTCAGCCTTGAATTCACCGGTCGCTACGCGTGCGATCTGATCCAGCAGCGCTTCAATACCGATCCCGTTGCGGGCCGAAATGGCCGTGACAGGCACCCCGAGCCGCTCTGCAATCCGCTTCAGATTAATATCAATGCCCAGCCGCTTGGCTTCATCGATCAGATTGATGCAGACTACGGCGCGTCCCGTTATCTCCAGCACCTGCAGGGCCAGATTGAGGTTGCGCTCCAGCGACGTTGCATCCAGAACCACCAGCGTTACATCCGGCTCCTCGAAAATAATATAGTCCCGGGCCGCCTCTTCATCGGCGGAATTGGAGTAGAGCGAATAGGTGCCGGGAAGGTCAATGGCCCGGTAAGTATGCTCCTTGTGGGTGAACCGCCCTTCGGCGGTGACTACGGTTTTGCCGGCCCAGTTGCCGGTATGCTGGCGCATGCCGGTCAACAGGTTGAACAGCGTGCTCTTGCCTGTATTGGGGTTGCCGGCAAAAGCGACGGTATACTCACTCATCCTTCTCCGCCTCCAATCAGTTCGCCATAAATGAGGGAACTCTCTTCGCGCCGCAGGGCAATGGTCGTATTGCTGATCCGGTAAGCCGTAGGGTCTCCAAGCGGGCTGCGCCGCAGCACTTCTACGCGGTTCCCGGCAACAAATCCGAGATCAAGCAGTCTTCTCCGCAGCACACCCTGGACCTCGATGCCGCTGATCCGCAGCGTGCTGCCGTTCGTAGCTTCAGACAATGGAATTACGGCTCCGGCCATAAGCTCTCCCACTTTCGTATGAATAATGAATGAATAGTTATAGTTATCCTTAAGTATGAAATATGCACTTGTATAGTATATTGTGCACGGCACAGAATATTGCATCCTGCCACAAGATTAGTATACGTAAATAAATTTGTCCTTGCAACAATAATGTTTCCCTAGGGAAAGATAAATACAGCAAGATTTATCAAAAGTATTTCCGGTGTCTGCTATATACTTTGAGTTGTGGAGGGGGTGAGAGTCATGCACTATCAGTTGATTCACAAGAGCATCGAATTTATTGAGCAGCATTTGGAAGAGGAGTTGGATTTGGAGAAGGTGGCTAAGGCAGCGGGGTTATCCAAATATCATTTTCACCGGATTTTTCGGAAATATGTGAACAAAAATGTCCATGAATATATCCGGGCCCGCCGTCTCAGCCAAGCAGCCAATCTCCTGCTGTACTCCGAGACACGTATTCTTGAGATTGCGCTGCAGTGCGGCTTTGAGAGCCAGGAGGCTTTTACAAGAGCTTTCAAGGAAATTTATGATTTGCCGCCTGCTCAGTACAGATCGCAGGTGAGACTATTGATTCAAGAAAGAGAGGTATTTACAATGTCAGAGATTACAGGCTGGTATATTACAGGTACCCACCAGGAGAAATATAAGGTCGAGATCGATCGCCGCGTCTGCTATAAGACAAGTCCCTCGATGCATCTTCACTCCAAAGAAGAGGCTGCGCAGGACGACAATGGTTTTGGAACCTTGATGCAGCAGTTTCAGGCAAGAGAGTATCGGGGGAGACGGATGCGCTTCTCCGGGTTCGTTAGAACGGAAGATGTCACCGGCTGGAGCGGCCTGTGGATGAGGGTGGATGATCATCAGCAGAATATGCTGGCATTTGACAACATGCAGAACCGGAGCATACAAGGAACCACAGAATGGAACCACTATGCCTGCGTCATGGATATTCCGTCCGAAGCCGATGTGATCAATATCGGAATTCTGCTGAGCGGAAGCGGACAGGTATGGCTGGGGGAATGTGAATTCGAGGAAGTAGGCAAGGATGTTCCCGTAACGGATGGCTCTACAGGTGCGGAGAACCTTCCGTCCGGGCCGCAGAATCTGAAGTTCGACCAGCAGCCGGAGCACTCTGCTTCAAGCTGAACGCTGTAACCGGCCCCGCACCCAGATCGACAGGGCCAGCAGCAGCGGAATGGCAACCTGGAAGAGCGGGTCAAGCTTCAGACTCGGCCCCAGGCCGACGGCGATATGCTGGGTGTAATCCCGTTCCAGGAATGAGGAGCCGTAGATGACTGCCCCCATAGGGAAGACCCACCATTTGGCCGGTTTGCCGGTCAGCTCTGCAAGAGCTTTTACGGAACAGAAGTAGAAGAGCATCATCTTGATCAGCAGCCCCAGGAAGAGCTGGATCGTGACCAGAATATCAAGCCGCTCGACAAATTTGAGATTGGACAGCACCCGGACGGTTTTGAGAAAAGGCAGCTGGCTCACTCCCGCTATCGCCGGGCCGAGGACGGCCACATTCAGCGCGTTCATGAAGATCAGGAATGCGCTGATGAGCAGATAGGCGTTCACTGTGTATTTTACAGGCACACCGGGCTTCTCCCATAGCGTCCACAGCATCAGAAAAACAATCATCTGCCCGAAGGGAAATGAGACGATCTCCGGCAGTGCCGCTTGCAGGACCGGCATCAGCCCGCCCTCCATCACCGGCGCCAGACGGCTGAGATCAATCGCCCCCATGATGCTAAGCATCACAACAAGCAGGAAATAGAAGAACAGCATGACCGGCAGCAGCACCTCAGGCAGCCTGAAGACAACCTCCGCCCCCTTCCAGATCGCATATAGGGCCAGCAGCACGAACACCAGCATCGTAATGGCCATCGGGGTTCTCGGCAGCATGGTCATCGCCGTCAGCTCGCCGAGGTCGCGGACATTGCGCATGGACTGATAGGCGAAATACAGGCTGTAGACCGCGCCGATGAACGCCCCTGGAGCTGTGCCAAAATGAGCTTTAAGCATTCCGATCAGGTCCGTGCCCGGAGACCGGTGCTGAATCCACATCAGCACAAGGAGAAGGGCGAAGCCCGCCGCTGAACCTGCACACATCGCCAGCCAGGAATCCTGCTTAGCGGTGCCCCCAAGCAGGAACAGCGGCGTGCTGCCGATTTCAAACAGCATAATCATGAACGCAATCTGCAGGGAAGAGACCTGTTCTTTGTTCACCATGATTGCATCTTTAGCCTCCTAACCAATAGATAATGGCTCTGCCGACAGGCTGGAAGAACGCCGTATACAGGCTGCCCAGCGATACATGAGGGGTATTGGTAATTCCGCATAGATTAAGATACGCCCCGTACCCCATAATGCAGCCAAGTAAGAGCCGTCGCCGGCGGCGCTCTTCTCCGCGTAGCTTCGTCCACCCCCAACCATAGGCAAGCGCATAGAGTAGAAGAGTAATAGCTATTTTCATAGATATGCTCCCTTACTTCTGCTGGACAGACTTGAATGATTTATTACTGAGTCCGGTCCGTTCTATCTCGATGGAGACCTGCGGGCGGAGCTCAATCTCCTGAAAGACGCTGTCCCAGCTCTTCTCCTTCTCAATCTGCTTCCAGCGCTTCGGATCGCTCCGGTGTACCCTCACAGCAAATCCGGTGACGTCTGCCCCCAGCCGCTTGACCTCCGCCCAGGCGTTATTCATTAGCTCCAGCACCCGCTGCTCCAGCGAGGTCTCCATTTCACTGATCGCCTTGCGGTCGTTCAGATCCATGACACTGCCAAGCTCCGTCAGCACACCGCTGCCCTTGACGTTAACCTCCATCACATAATGATCCTTGTCCCAGACAGGGTGGACGGTGGTGGCCGAATTCTGCAGGATGAAGGAAGCATCCAGCTTGTCGCTTGTTGCCGGCCGCGAGGGGAAGGCGATGGTGGCAGAATCAATGTTATCGGTCAGAAAAGAAAGCCCAAACGCCTGCTTCTGGCTGAGCCAGCCCGCGAACGTATCTCCTTTAATGACGCCCAGCCTTCCCAGCGCAAGCCGCGAGGGCAGGTCGGTAACTGCGGTCTCACTGGTCTCATCCATCGTTCGGGAGCCGGTCAGCAGTATCTCCGGCAACACCGCGCTTTTGGACTCGGAGGACAGCGCCATCGCCAGCTCATACAGCCGGGTTCCCGGATAGTAGGACAAGAGCCTTGATTCCTGTTCGATCATAAGCTGGATGCCGGCGCCCTGATTCTTGGTCATTTGCATCAGCTGATCCAGAATCATCCCGGCATCGCCCTGGGAGATGAAGACAAAGACCGTCTCTCTGGCATCCTGCTTGCGCAGGAACATATCAATCAGCTGATTGATCCCGTGTCTGGCCAGGCTCTCGCCGATGACGGTGATTCTGGAGTGGGAGAAGAACATCTCCCGCGTACTGGTCAGATTCGTTCGTTCAATGGCTTCCATGATCGTCCGCCCCTTGACGGTGAAGGTGAGGAAAGGCGGGGAGCTGGTGCTGCCTCCTCCGCTGCCACCCATCCCGCTGGCACCTGAGGAGGGGTTAATGACCTGATAAGTCGCCTTCCATTGATTATCCTCCCAGTCATAGGCGGAGCCGGAGGTAATGCCCAGCTCGTTAAGCTCCCGGTCATCCCAGCAGCCGGAGAGCAAAACGGATAGAAGCGGGAGGCAGAGCAGGAGGCGCAGCAGGGTGCCCGGTTTGTTCATCATGTCTCCAGCCCCTTCCGTTTAGACCGGGCCTTGTGCAACCTGTTCAGCAGTACCGCGCCCAGCGGCACCAGGACGTTGAACAGGAAGAAGACCACGAACCGCCCTTCCTGATTGTAGTTGTTCAGCTTGGCTGAGCTTTGCCAGGAGAACAGGCATTCCAGGGCAATAATCAGACCTAGAGCTCCAATGAAGGGCCGGCTGCTGCTGACCCGGAACGTCTGCTTGAAGCACTCCACTGTCACGAACAGGAAGATGGCAAATTTCAGATAGATCGACAGCACCCAGTAAGAGATGAAGAGAATATCCAGCTTCTCTATGAACCGGCCGACCCGGAGGATGCTGATGGTAGCGAAGCCGGGGTAGGCACTCAGCTTAATGAATTCCGGGCCGAATACCATCAGGGCGGTGATCAGAATCAACATCATCAGGATTGCAACGAACAGCAGGCCTGTCCAACCGATAATCTTAGCCCGCTGAGGATATTGCAGATAAGGGGCAAGGAACAGCAGCACCGCCACCTCAGACATCCATGCTGTCGGTGTCAGGCTCGCCAGGGTGATCTCAGCCAGACTATGGTCGAACATGGGCAGCAGATGATGCACATTCAGGTCGCTGTACAGCCCTAGCAGATACAGCGGTACGAAGAACAGATAGAGCAGAATCACCAGACTGTTCACTCTGGCGATAGCTTCAATGCCCTGCCTTACCATATAGATGGTGATGAAGAGAATCAGAATGACGAGCACCGTGATCGGGGTGTTGATCAGGACGTTGTCTTTAAGGAAATTAACGAATTCACGCAGAATGGTTGCCGTGGTGTCCAGGTAGAACTGGAGCATCAGCAGACCGAGGATCACGGACACTACCGGAGAGCTTTTCTCCCCGACCCAGTCCAGAAAAGGAGCGCCGTTGCTGTTCTGAATCACAGTTCCGACAATCCAGGCAATAAGCAGACCCGCCAGGGTAGACAGAATAATGGCGAGCGGAGCGTCTTGCTCAGTATAGGTGCTGATAATGATAGGAAGCACGACGGTAGCTGTCGGCAGTATGGTATTGACGACAAGCAGGACGGCTTGCGTGGTGCCGATTTTTCCATTCATGCTGGACCCTCTCCCTGCGGCTTAGGCTGTGCCGGTGATGGCTTGGCTGCGTCTTCAGCCGGCTGCGGCTTCTGGTGCGGTGATTGTCTGCGGGTCTCCTTGCCCAGATTGGTCTTGGGACGCATATTCATGCCCCATAGCGGAACGCGGATGAAGATATCCTTCAGATAACGCGGAATCATCGGCGCTACCGGAGACAGATAGGGAACTCCGAAGGAGCGCAGGCCTGCCATGTGAATCAGCAGCACCATCAGGAAGGACATAATGCCGAACAGGCCGAGCGAGGCAGCGATGAACATCATCACGAAGCGGATCAGTCGGATGGAGTTGGCGATGGCCAGTGACGGAATCACGAAGTTCGAGATGGCGGTAAAAGAAACCACAATGACCATCGCCGCTGAGACCAGCCCGGCCTGAACGGCAGCCTGCCCCAGCACCAGCGCACCGACGATAGAGATAGCCGGTCCGATGGTCCGCGGCATACGTACCCCCGCTTCACGCAGGACGTCGAAGGTCAGCTCCATCAGCAGTGCCTCTGCGAAGGCGGGGAGCGGAACGCCTTCCCGCTGGGCAGCCAGACTGATCAGCAGCGTGGTCGGCAGCATCTCCTGGTGAAAGGTAGTAACGGCAATATAAAGTGCAGGCAGCAGCATAGAGACGAAGAACGCACCGTAGCGGATCAGCCGCAGAAAGGAGGAAATATCATACCGCTGGTAGTAATCCTCGCTGGATTGAAAAAAGTTGAAGAAGGTGGACGGGGCCAGCAGGGCAAAGGGGGTGCCGTCAATGACAATCCCCACCTGGCCTTCCAGAATGCCCCCGGCCATGGCGTCGGGACGTTCGGTATTCTGAATGGTGGGAAAAGGCGTCAGTCCGCCGTCCTGTATGAATTCTTCAATATAATTGCTCTCCAGAATGGCGTCGGTATTGATGGCGTTCAGCCGGCGGCGGATTTCGGTCAGCACCTGTTCACTGGCAAGGCCCTTCAGATAGACGAGGGCAATTCCGGTCCCGGTACGCTGTCCGATGGTATATTCCTCAATCCGCAGATCAGCAGTTTTCAGGCGGCGGCGCAGCATGGCGGTCCCGGTGCGCAGGCTCTCGGTGAAGCCTTCCTTGGGCCCGCGGATAACCCCCTGGGAGGTCGGCTCATTAATGCTTCTTTTCTCCCAGCCGGAGGTGTCGGCGGCCAGTGCGACCTGAAGCCCCTCGAACAGAATCAGGGTATAGCCGTCAAAAAGCAGGGGCAGCAGCACCTCCAGGGTCCGGGCCTCCTTCACTCCCCCAACCGGCAGAATGTGCTCCTTGATTAGGTTGAAGGCAGCTTCTGTGGTAATGCTATCTCCGTTCAGCGTGCTGTTCTCCATCAAAGACTGGAGCACCGCCTGGTTGACCGTATCTGCGTTGACCAGACCGTCAATATAAATGAAGGCAAGGGTAAGTGGAGGCTTGGCTTCACTCTTATAATGGCGGATGACAATATCCGAGCTGCTGCCGATCCGGCGGCTGAACTCCTGTAAATTATCCTCAAGGGAGAGCTTCAGCGGAAGCGGTGCAGGCACGGAGGTTTCTACAGGATCTTTGGTAGTCTGGCGGCTCTTCTTCGGCTCTTGAGGCATGTCGGGGGCTCCCTTCTGCTGAAATCTGGATGTGTTGGTGTATTATCCCCCGTAGGCGTATTCCTTATTCTGCCTGATTACAGACTGAACTGAGCCCGCTTGAGGAGCCGCTGGAATCAAAAAAAGAAACTGCCCATAGGAATGGCCGCTTCGCAGCATTCCATAAAGGCAGTTTCATCAACACACTTAAGATTTACATTCTAAGCTCGGTGCATTATTTTGTCTGTACGACCAGAGCGTTGCTGATCAGGCGTCCCGGAGTCGTCAGATACTTGCCATTGTAGTACAGGCCGCTGGAGGCGCCGCCATCCAGGTTCATCGCTTGGTAGGCTCCGGCCTGCTTCATAATTTCCGCCAGCTGGGGGATGGTTGCCCCGCCGGAGGTCAGCAGAATCAGCTTATGATCGCGGGTGATGCCCAGTGCACTGCGGGCGCCACCGCCAGTCAGGATTTTGGGGTCCCGGAAGCCTTCGGCCGCCACATTCAGCGCGACTTTCCCGTTGACCAACAGCCGTGGTCCCGCCTGGAGTGCGCCGAGAACGGAACCGGAATCGAAGCGTGCCTTGAATTCACTGCCCGGAATCAGCTCAGCCAGCATATTACTGTCGTAAGCGAAGACAGCCCGTTTATCTCCGGAGCTGTTCTTCAGCATCTTCCCGCCGCTGATGATGTAGCCGTAAGGAACCTTGAAGGCGCCGTCAGTATAGGCGGCGAAGAATGTGCCGTTGATCGCGGCGGCGGCATTGCTGCGCTTGGCGATGCTGGCAAGAGCTTCTGTCTTGCCGACGGTATTCCCGGCCAGAACGGCATCCAGCTTCACTGAAGGATGCAGCAGAGAGACCGTGACGGTCTGGACGCTGAAGGAGCGGCCGCCGACCTTGTAGGTATGATGTCCGCTGACTACAGCGGGCGATCCGCTTTTGATCAGGCTGCCGTTCTGTACAGGCAGGGTGGCTGTCTCAGCGGTGCCTGTTTCAGCCCCGCTTGTCAGCGTAAGCGAACCGGCCTCCTTGTTCCACTGGAGCTGTATGCCAAGTGTCTGGCTTACAAGAGACAAGGGGACATAGGTGGTCCCGTTCTCACTGAAAGGCCGCACACTTGCGGTAACGGGCTTGCCGTTGACGGAAGCCCCGGGCTTGCCTGGAGTGAAGCTAATGGAATTCTCGCCGCGTGATATCTCAATCTGGCCGCCGGAAGCGGTAAGCACAGACTGGATACCGGCAAAGCCGTTCAGGAAGCGGACCGGGATGAAGGAGTGATTCTCCTTATCCACATATACGGCAAGCTTGGCCTGCGGCGCCGCAGCGGCACCGGATTGCAGTGCTGGAAGAAGGACAGCCAGCAGACAGAAGGCGGTAAAGAGGGTGAGCATTTTTTTCATGATACACAAAATCTCCTTTGCTTATAGCAGGTTGATCTGCAGGTTAGGATGATTCTGGAACAGGCCCCAGAATGCAGCACTTGAGCTACCATCATATAATCGTCTTCCGTTACCGTCAATGGAGCATGCATCCAGCAGCGGGTTAGTTTATAATGGGAACACATTAGAATATCTGCATATAAGGGTGGTAGCGATCATGACAAGAATAGGCTTAATCCGGCACGGCAGCACACGCTGGAATCAGGAGGGCCGGGTCCAGGGCCACACGGATAATCCTCTGGACGAGGAAGGCTTCCGGCAGGCCGGCGTGCTTGCGGAGCGGCTTAGCGGCGAAGCGTGGGATTATATCTATTCAAGCGACCTGCTGCGGGCCAGACAGACGGCGGAGACTATCGCCGGGAGGCTGGGCATCCCGCTGGCCGGTCTCCTTCCGGACATCCGGGAGATGAACGGCGGATTGATTGAAGGAACCACAGAGAGCGAGCGGATCGAGCGCTTCGGCAGCCAGTGGAAGACGATGGATCTGAAGCTGGAGAGCCAGGAGCTGGCCCGCGAGCGGGGAGTCCGGGCGATTGAAGAGCTTGCTGCCCGCCATCCCGGCAGCAATGTGCTGGTCGTCAGCCACGGGGCTATTCTGCGGAGTACGCTGGCCGGACTTGTGCCTTCCCTGGATGTGAGCGTGCTGCTGAAGAACACCTCTATCACCTGCCTGGTCAATGAGAATGACAGCTGGAGCTGTGAATTGTACAACAGCGCGGAGCATATGGACGGATAGGACGGGATATTTCCGAGCATTTCATTACAATAAAGCGCCGGTCCTGCCGATAATATGCTTAGTGCTGATCCGGTGGGGGTATTAATGTCCAGCATCCCCTGCCGGAGTTGTTCAGAATATGTTCAGTCGGATCCTGTACAGTAGCGCTTGAAAGCGATAAAACCATAAATTCATTGATAGGCTGAAGGAGGGCGTAAGACTAGTGGAAGAGGCCCGCAATTATATGCTGACGATTCTATCCATACTTATAGGGGTCCTGACCGTATATAGCACGCTCAGATTGACAAAGGATTTCTCCAGACAACCGCAAAGAACCCGGGCGGTCCGCTCGAGTCTTGTGGTGCTGGTAATCAGTGCCGGGCTTGGCGGCATGCATCTGCTGGGCAGAAGAGCCATAACCGGCTTCACTACAGAAGGCAGAAGCCTGCTGATCTCTTTGTTCCTGTACATGCTGACACTTGCCGGTATTCTGTATCTGTTCCTGCGGATCCGCATGATCCTTGGAGAGCGTGACCAGCTCAAGGAGTTGGCATACCGGGATACGCTGACCGGCCTGCTGAACAAGAACGGAATGGATCATTTCTGGGATCACTGCAAATTGAGCGAGCAGCTGTCGGTATTATATCTGGACCTGAACCGGTTCAAATCGATTAACGATACCCTCGGCCATCATACAGGGGATCTTTTACTGGAGGCTGTAGGAACCAGCCTGCAGCAATTTACCTGCAAAGGCAAGCGGCATATTTTCCGGGTGGGCGGAGATGAATTCGTCATTATCGCCAAACGCTGCAGCCGTAAGGAGTCAGAGCAGCTTGCCCTTAAGGTTCTGGAGCGCATCACCCGGACCTATAAGCTGGAGAGCCATGAATTATTCGTGTCCGCCAGTGTAGGCGTGACGATTAGCCAGGGCCGGATTGACCCGAAGCAGCTGCTTCAGGAGGCGGATTCGGCTATGTACAGTGCCAAGCAGCTGGGAAGCGGGCGTTATGCCGTATACAAGCAGGAGAGCCGTATTCCTTCCGTGAAGCTGGTCAGCAGCTCAAGGGCACAATAAATATTTCGTCTAAAGCCCCACTTTGTGGGGCTTTTTTGACAATAGCGGCTGCGCCATCCTATGGACAGCGCAGCCGTGTTACATATGTCAGACGCCTCTGGCAGCGAGCAGCCCGGCCAGAACATCAGGGTGATCGGTAATGATCCCCGCCACCTCAGCATCGATTAGAGCCTGCATCCGCTCGGGATCATTAACCGTCCACGGATGATAGACAATGCCTTTCTCCGCTGCGGCATTCACGAACTCCGGCAGGACTGAGGAATGATGGGCGTGCAGCGCATCTGCCTGCAATGTAGCTGCGTAATTCCAAGGACGGTACAGCCCCTCTCCGTAGAGAATACCCGTACGGATCTCCGGTGCCAGCGACTTGCAGTAGGCCAGGGAATAATGATTGAAGCTGGAGATTACCACCCGCTCACTCATACCCTGCTCCCGGACAGCGGCGATGACCTTCTCTTCCATGCCGGGATAGAGGAAGGTCCCGTTCTTCAGCTCTATATTCAGAATCGTCTCCCGGCCCTGCAGCAGATCCAGCAGCTCGTCCAGTGTCGGAATCCGTTCTCCTGCGAACTCAGGGCTGAACCAGGAGCCTGCGTCCACGTCCAGCACCTCACGAAGCGTCTTATCCTTCACATAACCGCTGCCTGAAGTGGTGCGGTTAAGACTCTCATCATGGATCACTACT
This sequence comes from Paenibacillus silagei, assembly GCF_017874735.1. Taxonomy (GTDB): domain Bacteria; phylum Bacillota; class Bacilli; order Paenibacillales; family Paenibacillaceae; genus Paenibacillus_AQ; species Paenibacillus_AQ silagei. The sequence continues at coordinate 64,969 of NZ_JAGGLV010000029.1, read as the reverse complement.
ACTGCTCCGTCACTGGTCATTTGTACGTCGGTCTCAATGCCGGTTGCACCAAGCTCCAGACCCTTGCGGAAGGCCGCCATTGTGTTCTCCGGGGCGGCTGCGGATGCGCCGCGATGCGCGAAATTAATGATGTTCATGTCGAGTAGTTCCCTCCATCTCTATGATGTAATGCAGCCCGTAGTGTCCGGGCCCCTTATAGTATATTCCACATCACGTCAAGAAACCCTGTCCCCTGTTCTATAAAGGACGGGTTTCTTGAATTTTACCGTGGTACGTTCGGAAGCAATCGCTTAGAATAGACAACAACTATACTACCTACAGAAAGAAGCGATAAAGCTTGAAGTTTTGTCTGGAATGCGGAAGTCGCTTGGTAATGAAGGAATGCAATGGAGAAGGTGAGGTACCCTACTGTGATTCATGCGCCGTCTTCAGATTCCCTGTGTTCAGCACAGCGATGAGTACAGCCGTACTGAACCGCGGACTCGATAGAATCCTGCTCATCCAGCAGTATAAGCGCAAGGATTACATTCTGCTCGCCGGGTATGTGAATAAGGGAGAGAACGCCGAAGCGGCCCTGACCCGTGAAGTGAAGGAAGAAGCGGGGCTTGAGGTGATTGCTTATGAATATATGCGCAGCCAGTATTTCGCCCCGTCTAATACATTAATGCTCAATTACATTAGTGTGGCTGACACGGAGGACCTGAGTGCCATGAGCGACGAGCTGGACCACGCAGCCTGGTTCACACTGGATGAAGCTGCGGACGCCATATTACCAGGCAGCCTCGCGGAGAGCTTCCTGCTTACAATTATTGATAAGCTGAGACAGGGGAGGGCTCTGGAGGATTTTACAGCGGTTGTCCGGTAATTGCGAGTTCTGAAGGCTAAGGCTTCCCTTATGCAGAGACGATGTCGCGGATTCTCTCATGTACCTGCTGCGCCTCCAGGAAGGCTGCGGAATATTGAAGATCTGTTTTGCGGGCCGGCAGGCGCGCCGGGAGAAAAGGAATGGATACCACAGGCGTATCTGCGCTGCTAAAATAGATTCTGAGCGTTAGCTCGCGGATCTCTTCGGCAGGACTGCCGCCCTGGACAGGCTCTGTGAATTCATAGCTTGCGGCGGCACCTGCCCGTATTCTCGGTGCACTGGTGGTAATCCGGCTGGTCTTGCTTACCTTGCTGAGAGTCAGAGCATTCTCGACAATCTCTGCTCCAAGGATGGCATCGAACGTATACAGGGTGGCTGTCGCCGGCTCCGGCTTTCCCGGATGCAGCAGCCCGATGGCGAGCGCCTGGCCTTCTTCGTCCAGGGCAATCAGATGGGATTCGTCTGGAGTTATGAACCGCTGGGGGAATTTCAGGCTGAAGGCGGACAGGGCATGGGTAGCCCCGCTATGGCCCGCAGCCCTGGGACGGGAGAGTCTGTACTGAAGAACCGCAGCCAACAGCAGGAGAGACACGCCAAGCACAGCAAACAGATACACCAGAATCATGAGCACTGAACCGCCTCCTCACAAGGTTGTGCGGGCTGCCCTTGCTGCAATCACTTCGGGCACAACCCGCTTCGTAAGCTTTGGCAAGTGAACTATTAATAGATATGCGGGAAGAGATCAGGTATGTATGACTTCAAGCGGGGTACTGGTGGAATTCACAGGTGTTCCTGAAACTGCGTTGATCCAGGCCGCGTACAGACGTCCAAGACCTACAAGCAGCAGCGGCAGAATCAGCAGCAGTACAAATCCGGTTCCGCATAGAATCCACGAGCGTTCATCTGAGGTTGTGCCGGACAGGAAGAAGAAGAACTCCGGGTCCAGCATATTCAAATCATAGGAGAATACCGATGAACTGATTCGCTGGGCCACAGGTGACACAAGAGCACTGAAGGCCACCGCAGGCAGAACCAGTGCCAGTGCGAACCCCAGAATACCTGCGGGCAGCTGGAGGAGACTGTACAGGATTCCCCGGTACGACTCTCTTTCGCGGAGCTGGTGTCCTAATGTCCGCAGCCCCTCCCAGCGGAAGGCGGGAGCATGATCTACGGCAGCAGGCAGCCCTGTTCCACGTCGGCTGTTGCCGCTGGACCAGGCTTCAACTGTTTTGTGTTCACTGGACATCATGCTGCGGCACCAGGCCAAGGTCAGGGCCAGCAGCGGCAGCCCCACCCATACAATAATCAAGGGCAGGCTTGCACATATACCTGTAACAGCAATTACGAAGGCGATGATTCCTTTGGGCAGAGAGAGGATCAGCATTTTCCACGCGTGTATACTTTGTCTTATCATTCAGGGCGCTCCATTCCGGATTTCCAAATTTCAACTTCTTCAGTATAGAGGCTTCATCCAGAGAACACACTCTCCAAAAGGCGGGAAAAATCCTGGTCGCAGGTCTAGTACTGACATAGTCAGGAATCTTCCTGCTATTTACAATGTTTATCTTTATACTAAGGGTAGAGCGGTTTATAAGGATTACGACTAAGAAGGGGAGTGTAGCAATTTATGCTGTTAGAGGTTATAGCAACTACAGTAAATGATGCGGTCATAGCGGAGCGTTATGGTGCTGACCGGATTGAACTGGTCACGGGGATCCGGGAGGGCGGATTAACGCCTAGTCTGGGACTGATCGAAGCGGTCCGGGAAAAGGTCAGTATTCCTGTGAGAGTGATGGTCAGACCGCACGCCCGCTCCTTCGTGTATGACGCATCCGATGTGGAGACTATGCTGCGCGATATCCGGCATGTAGCCGGGGTAGGCGGGCTGTCTTTGGTTATGGGCATGCTCCGCCAGGACCGGACAATAGATGAAGAACTGCTGAATCGGCTGCTGGAGCGGGCAGGGGGGATGGAGGTTACCTTCCACCGTGCGTTCGACGAGGTGCAGGACCAGCTTGAAGCCCTTGAGGTCTTGAAGCGGTATCCGCAGATTACCGATATCCTGACCTCCGGCGGGACTGCTGCGGCTAATACACCCGGCGGTATGGTAAGGCTCGCCGTATTGGAACGGCTGTCTGCCGGTTCTTCGCTCTCCATCCTGGCAGGCAGCGGCCTGAATGCTGCTGACCTGAAGGATTTCGTAACACGGACCGGCGTCCGCCGGGTACACTTTGGTTCGGCAGTCCGGGAGGACGACGATCCGCTGATGCCCATTGACCCGGAGCGGCTTGAAGCCATTCGTGCGCTTCTCAAGCCCTGTTAGAGGCCCAGCAGTCTGGGCAGCAGCGTCAGCAGCCGCTCCCGGGTCAGCGCATCGCCGGAATTCCATTTGGCTCCATCCAGCATATAGGCATGGCCCTGCTCCACGGCAGGCAGACTGCTCCAGAGCTCCGTCTGGAGCAGCTGCTCCATGGCCTCCCGGGAGTCCTCCCGTTCTGGAATCAGCATGAAGACACGGTCCCCTGCGTAGCTGTGCAGCATCGCCGGGTCCACTTCGCGGAACCCCAGATCCTTGTCCAGAATGTCCTTGATCTCCGCTGTCGGCTGCAGGCCGCCAGGGGCATACAAGGCCGTGGACAAGCCGGTCATTCCCATGGCGTATAGATGGTTGCCATGGTCATAGAACAGCGCCGAAGCTGTTTCACCCTTCAAGAGTCCCCCGGCGTACAGATGCTGCCACATGGCTGCGTTCTTGGCATGATAGGCTTGCAGCCAGACCTCAGCTTCGCGCTGCTTCCCGAGCCACTCTCCAAGAATCCGCAGCCGCTGCTCCAGCGGTGCGAAGGAGTCGAAGGTGAGTGTTGGGGCGATGCCGGATACACTCCGGTAGATCTGTTCATCCGGGCTTGCGAGGATAATCAGGTCAGGCCGGATGGACCGGGTCAGCTGCGGGTCCAGCGGAAATCCGACATTGGCTAAGCGCTTGACCCGGTGGCTATAGACACTGCCCCGGGCAAACGCCTCGTCACCGCCGACAGGCTTCACCCCCAGCGCCAGCACATCGCCCAGTGTCTCCCCGTGGTAGACAACACGCTTCGGACGCTCCGGGATGTCCACCGAATGTCCGGTCCAGTCCGTGACCGTAATCCGGCGCTGCTGCGACCGGGCATATTGCCCGGGAGTCATTCCCGTCTTCTGCCGGAAGCGGCGGCTGAAGTAGTATTCGTCGGAGAAGCCTACCCGCAGGGCAATCTCGCGCAGCGGCTCGGCGGCTTCAAGCAGATAAGTCTTCGAGTGCCCAATGCGCACATCGGTCAGATAATCGAGCGGGCGCTGGCCGGTCAGTTTCTGGAAGATCGGAGTGTATTGCCAGGGGGAGACACCGGCCAGCGCCGCGAGCTGCTTCACCGTGATACTCTCCCTATAATGCTGCTGCATGAAGTGTATCGTACTCTCCACCGATTGCGCCGGACTTGGCAGCTGGCGGGTGGAGTAGTTCTGTTCAAGCAGCAGGAGCAGCAGCTCTTGGAATTGGAGCTGTTGTCTGACATGCTGGAGCTCATCCCTGCCGTTATGATCCGCAAGCAGCTCTTCCGCCAGCCGGATCACTCTGGTGAAGGGGTGGACAATCAGCTCTTTTTGCCCCGGGAGCAGTTCATCTACGTAGAACGCAGGGGAATCCCCTGTAGTCAAAGCGGCAAAAGTCAACACATAAAAATAAAGCGTCAGCTCCCGGTTATCCAGACTGTATGAGGTTCCGGGAGGCAGCAGACAGCACTTGTCCGCATGTACAGAGAGTGAGGTCTGCTCAGTGATTCCGAGTTCGCCGCGCCCGCCCGTAAACAGCAGGAGCGTATGCTGCTCCGCTGTCTGCACAGCCGATATAGTGTCAGCGCTCTGCATCACCAGTTCAATGCTCCTGAATTGAAACAGCAGGGAACGGAGAGGGGCGGACGGGAGTGCAGGCAGGTGGTCGTGGTCAGGCTCGCGCAAGGCAGGCACTCCTTTCAAACAGCTTAGAATTGAATTATATTGAGAACGATTATCAATAAACAATATTGTATATAAAATAAAGCAGCTTATCAACAGGCGTTGATAAGCTGCTTTTCAGTCTGTCTGCCCCGGAATTATTGCTTGCCCAGCATGGTAGGAATCTCGCCGAGCAGCCACTCTCTGGTGGTAGCATCACTGGAGGTCTTCATGATGTCCTGCGTGTAGACGTAGCCGTTCTTAACGGCAGGCAGGCTGTTCCACACTGCGCTCTTCAGCAGATTGCCGGTCGATTGCTTGGCTTCGTCTGCCACCGGAGTCAGCAGGAAGATACGATCTCCGGCGTATTCCCGGAGCACTTCCAGTGAGATTTCCTGGAAGCCCATATCGGCATCCAGCACCTTTTGAATAGCCGGGGTAGGCTTGAAGCCTTGCTCTCCGTACAGTACCTGCGAGAGGCCCGTTGTTGCCATTACGAACAGCCGGTCCCCCGGATAATAAGTGAAGACCGAAGCGGTCTCACCGTCCTTCATCCCCGAAGCCTTAAGCTGGGCCCACATCGCATCCTCCTTCGCCTGATACTGGGCCAGCCAAGCCTCCGCTTCCTGCTTCTTGCCTAAAATATCTCCAATATCCAGCATCCGCTCCTTCAGGGGGGCGAAGGTATCGAAGATAATCGTTGGAGCGATTTTGGAGAGAGCGTCGTAATCAGCTTCATCAATACCGGCGTAGATAATCAGATCGGGCTGAAGCTCCAGCGTCTTCTCCAGATTGATCGGGAACCCGACATCTGCAATTCCGGTCAGCTTGTCCTCGAAGACCTGGCCCTCCCCCATGGAGAGCGGATAGCCGATGGCTTGTACACCAAGTGCCAGCAGATCGCCATACGTTTCTCCGGAATAGATAATCCGCTGCGGATTCACTGGAATCTCTGCCGTATGGCCTTTGTAATCCGTGTGTGAACGGGTAGTAGCTGCAGCTTCAGCAGTGGTTTGCGCGTCAGGTGCGGTGGTTGCTGCACTACTCCCCTGATTATTCTTATTGCTGCTGCAGGCGAGCAGTAAAGTGCCCATCAGGAAGAGCATGCCCAGGATAGCGAAGGGTTGTCGAGTCTTGTTCATTGTATGTATGCCTCCCAAAGGTATTGTGATTACCAATAATGATAATCATTATCGTTTAAATCATCATAAATTATAGCCAGTTGTTACTCAATGGACAAAACACGAGGCAGCATTTGAATTTGTACAATATTTTTTTGCTCGTTTTGTTAATAACATATTGATAATATCAAAAAGGTCTGCTATGATGTTGTTAATAACAATTTAATAATAACAATTAATTAATAACTGAGTTTACCTTTGCTCAACAGATGACTCAGAATACAACCCCTAGGAGGTAATGATCATGTTTGGATTCCGGTTCGTGAAATTTCAGCCCAGTGATTATGTGCTCAAGGTGAAGAATGGCAAGGTAGTGCGTGAAGGGGTCGGGCTTTCTTTTCATTATTATGCGCCGACAACTTCGGTGGTTGTCGTGCCTGTCTCCTCGATCGATGTTCCATTCATGTTCGAGGAAATTACGGCGGACTATCAGACGGTAACCGTCCAGGGGCAGCTGACCTACCGGATTGTCGATTACCGCAAGACCACCCAGATCCTCAACTACACCTATAATCTCAAAAAGAACACCTATCTCTCCGACGATCCGCACAAGCTGGCCCAGCGGGTGATTAATATCGCCAAGGTCCTGACCAAGAAGCAGCTCGGGCAGCTCCCGCTGAAGGAGGCTATCCAGTCGAGTGAACGTCTTGCCAAGATGATTACCCATGAAATCGGCCAGAGTGCGGAGATTGAGAAGCTGGGCATTGAGCTGATGGGCCTGTCCATTCTGGCGATTGTACCGAATAAGGAGACGCTGCGGGCCTTGGAAGCGCAGGCCAGGGAGGAGATGCTCCGCAGCGCGGATAACGCGCTATATGAGCGGCGAAATGCTTCGATTGAGCAGGAGCGGCGGGTGAAGGAGAATGAGCTGAATACGGAGATCGCCGTTCAGACGAAGAAGAGACAGATGCGTGAGGCGCTGCTTGATTCTGACCGGTCAGCGAAGCAGAAGCAGAATGAGATGAAGGAAGAGCAGCTGATTTTTGATACGGAGCTGGAGGAGAAGAAGCAGGCGCTGATTGAGCTGGCCATAGCGAATAAGAGAGCCGAAGCGGATGCCAAGGCTTACGAGCTGACGGCGGTAATGAATTCGCTGCAAAATGTATCGCCTAACGTCCTGCAGGCGCTGACGAATGTCGGCATGAACCCGGATAAGCTGATCGCCATCGCCTTCCAGGAGCTAGCGGTGAATGCCGGGAAGATCGGCCAGCTTAACATTACACCGGATCTGCTGCAAGGAATCATGGCCGGCTCGGCAGGAGGTGGAGCCGGAGCAGAAAGAGGAGGTAACGGACGATGAGCAGCCGGGGTTCGGAGAACAAAATCATACTGATCAAGCGCAAGACACGCCTGGAGGAGCTGGTGGTCCGCTACAACACAATCCAGCAGGCCCAGTTCTATATTGAACGGCTGGGAGCCGATTTCAGCGACTACTTAAGCGAGGATTTCCAATACCGCAAGGCGGTGGAGACCGCAGTGACCGAGCTCAGCGCCATCGGCCGGCTCCAGGTCCTGGAGCGGCAGCATGTGCCGAATTTCATCTTCGGGGCCGAGGATACCGTAGTGGTCCTGGGGCAGGACGGTCTGGTCGCCAATACACTGAAATACCTTCAGGAGCAGCCGCTGATCGGAGTGAATCCTGATCCGCTGCGCTGGGATGGCGTGCTGCTGCCCTTTAGAGTCAAGGAAGTTCGGCAAGTGGTGACGGAGGTGCTGCGCGCCCAGCGCCAGGTCCGTGAGGTTACTCTGGCCAAGGTGGAGCTGAATGACGGGCAGAGCCTGTACGGGGTGAACGATCTGTTCATCGGCCGCCGGACCCATGTCTCAGCCCGGTATCAGCTGGAGCTGAACGGGCAGCTGGAGCAGCAATCCTCCAGCGGCATCATTGTCTCGACCGGCCTGGGCTCCACGGGCTGGCTCAAGAGTGTGCTCGCCGGAGCCGCAGGTATCGTCAGCCGTGCCGCACAAATGCAGGATGCAGCTGCTGAACAGACAGCCCAGGTGTCTGCGGAGATTGCCGCAGTCAGCGCGGGCAGCGGTCTGGCCTGGAATCATCCGGAGCTGTATTTCACTGTGCGGGAGCCTTTTCCAAGCCGGACGACCTCAGCAGAGCTGGTATTCGGGAGAATCAGCAGCAGTCTGCCGCTGCGCATCACTTCGCAGATGCCCGAGGACGGCGTGATCTTCAGCGATGGAGTGGAGAGCGATTATCTGGAGTTCAACTCCGGGGTGGAGGCGACGATTGGGCTCGCGGAGAAGACCGGCAGGCTGGTAGTCTAGACGAGGCGCGGACCGTTCATGGCGTGGCGGGTACGCCAAAAGGGTTCTCTCAGCTTCCGCTGCTGCGGTCTGAGAGAACCCTTTTTCGAAATATAAGAATGATATGCTCCCCGCTCTTCCTACTGGAAGCTTCGTCCCTGGTTCATTGGAGCGTTATAGGAGGAGCCTGCGGACATCGGTGTCTGCATTGGCGTATGCATCGGCTGGTGGTTAATTCCCGCGTTGATCGGGCTATGCAGTGAGTTCACCGGCTGGCTGTTTGAAGTGAAGGATGGGCTAAAGGAGGAGTTATACCCTCCCATTCCTGTATTGTGGCTCTGGCCCATTGGCTGGTTCTGTCCCATAGAATGCATTAGTCCCATCTGGTTCCCGGAATTGAAGCTTGGAATGCTTGTATGGGTATTGAAGCCGGAAGTCTGCGGGAACTGCTCCATCGATCTGACCGACTGCGAGATCTGCTGCAGCTGCTGCATCGCGGTCTGATGGCCCTGCAGCGCCTGCTGGATCATCTGAATGGCCTTGCTGTTATGCTGGCTAAGCTCCTGGAGCTTGGCGGCATCCTGCTGCTCCTGCTGAAGAAGCTGCTGGTAATTCTGCGTTCCCTGCTGGGTCTGTGCTATCAGCTGCTGAACGATTTGCTCGCATTCCCGGATCTGTGCAGATGAGTTGGTATTCAAAATAGTTGGCCTCCTTGAGATGGGTGTTTTGGTCATGCGGGCTTATTATCTCTGATGGCGCTGGCGAATATTCATGCTTCGGCGTGCAAGGGAGGCGGTTCCGCCCAGAACGGTTACAATATTGCAAACGTTGCGTCACTCCCGGCGGGACGAGTTGATAAGAATAGGTACAGGCTGCTCTGCAACTATTGCGGCAAATGAACGTCTATGTAGAAAAGACAATCCAGAATCATCCATAACCTGGAGGTGGGGCAACTATGAGTCAGCGTGAACAGGTAAGCCGGATTCAAACGTATTTTCCCAAAAGCATCGCACTAATACTGGTATTTGTAATGCTTTTGACCGCATGCTTCACAGGATCGGCTGCGGCGGCATCGTCTTCCTCAGATCTGATCATTGTGAACAAAAAAACGAACAAACTGGCGTATTACAGCGATGGCAAGCTGGTGAAGATTTTTCCGGTCGCTACCGGCAAAACGAAAAGCCTGACGCCTGAAGGCAGCTTCAAGATGGTGGTCAAAATCAAAAACAGACCCTACTACAAGGAGAAGATTCCCGGAGGCGATCCGGCTAATCCGCTGGGGGACCGCTGGCTGGGGCTGGAGGTCAATGACACTTACGGCACCACCTACGCCATTCACGGTAACAACAATGAATCTTCTATCGGTAAATATGTCAGCGCCGGATGCATCCGCATGCACAATGACGATATTCACTGGCTGTATCCGAAGATCGCGAAGAACACCCGGGTCATCATTACAACCTCCGGGCTAGAGATGGCGGCCATTGCCGAGAAGAACGGCTACCGTCTGGGATCTACGATGATTGCGGGAGCTTTTGTCAAGGGCGGGGAGAAGCTGCCGGTGAAGAATTCCTTCCTGCTGGAGGATTCGCGGGTATACATTCCACTGAGTGAATCCGTGAAGCTGCTGGGCGGAAGCCTGATGCAGGAGGCGGGAACCGGAGCGCTTATCATCACAATCGGCAAGAAGACAGCAGTTCACAAGCCGCTTAGCACGAAGGCCAAAGTGAACGGCAAAACCGTAGAGATGCTAGCCTCCAAAAGTGTAGACGGCCGCCTGTACATTCCGCTGGGCAGCTTAACGCCGTTGTTCGGCCTGCCGTTCACCTGGAATGCTAAAGAGGGAGCAGTGAAGCTGTAAAGTAGTAGTGGCTGCACAAGGCCAGATTATCCAACCAAGATGCCGCCGTATACTGCGGCTCCAGGAGCCAGCCAATCGATTATTGATGGGCTGGCTTCAGTGTTTAACCGAGTGGAGTAGAGTGACAGGATACATAGAGAATAGTAATATGAGAGAGATTTGTTATATTTTTGATCTGCCAGGGGAGGGACTGAAGATAAGAGTACGTATTATAGGCGGCTGCGGCAGCGGAAAGACGTATATCGCCCGGAAATTAGCTCAAAGTTACGGAATTCCGTGCTATGAAACGGATAATTTTGTCTGGGATCGCAGGGACAACACCAAGAACTCCCCGGAGGTACGGGATGCCAAGCTAGCGGAAGCTGTGGATGCGGAGTCGTGGATTATAGAGGGCGTACATTACCAGTGGGGAACAGAAAGCTTCCGGCAAGCGGATCTGATTTTTCTGATTCGGCCTAAGGCTTATGTACAGGATGCCCGGGTCATCAGCAGGTTCATGAAGACCAGGCTGGGGCTGGAGCAAGGGAATTATAAGCAGTCGTTCAAGTATCTCCTGGTGATGCTGCTGGAATGGAACCGCAGCTTCAGGAGAGAGGGGATTCCTGCGATCATGGCATTAACCGAACAGTATCAGGCTAAGCGGATCATCGTGCAGCAGAATCATGAGATTTTGCAGCATGTGGGCAGGTATGTGCAGGGGAAGAGTGTGCGGGAAACGAGTGATTGCCATGAATGATGAGACTACTTTTGCGTGAGGGGTGAAAGTATGGAGCCGTGGATCGAGGAAGAACTTAATTTATACGAATTTGTTGGCTTTTGGAAAAGAGTGCTGATTAATTTCATCGATTTCCTGATTCTTTTATTTCCAACCTATTTGCTAGAAAGGATTTCAGTTTCTGCTGCAGAATCGGCAGGGTCAGCGTTCCCGCTTTTTATACAGTTTGTACTGCTTATGGCGTTCAATGTATTTATGGTTGTCCGATACGGAGGGACGCCGGGCAGGCTGCTTATGGGGGCAAGAATCGTTGATGAGAATGGAAGATATCCTGTGCTCAGGCAGGCTTTGATTAGGGATAGTTTTATTATTGTGAACAGCTTCCTGGCAGTGATTGTAGGTCTGAATACCGAGGCGTTGTCCTCCATCCCAAGCAGTCTCGTGAACTGGAGTCCGCTTGCAGCGAATTTGAATGCTTTTATTGGCTGGGTAGTGGTCGTGGATTGCCTATTCATCGTATTTACCCCGCGCAAGCGGGCGCTGCATGATCTGATGGCCCGAACTTATGTGGTGAACAAAAAGGCGCTGGACCGTTATCAGACAGGGAAATTCATAGCATAAGGCAATGCGTATAATACCTGGAACAGGAGGTCTGCACCTGCAACCTTTGTTACAGCCCCTGCGTTATAGGGTACAGTTTAGACAAAAGAGGATGGTTCCCATAACGAAGGAGATGGCAGCATGACTACATTAATTAGAACAATCACAGGTATTCTTATCGTTGGGGCGATGCTCAGCCTTACAGCCTGTAATTCCGGCAAAACGGAACCATCGCCTAACAATACGGCTGTGGCTACAGCAACTGTGCAGCCAGGGGATAGCGCTTCATCGGCAGCAGAAGGTGCGCAGGTAAGCGAATCTGGTACAGATGACGGCGCTGCTGCGGACGCAGAGCCTGTAACTGCTGATCCTGAAGCCGCCGCCGGAGCCACATCAGAGTCTACGGTCACTGAAGCCGCAGGGGCTGCAGATACCGTGGCTCCCGCCACCCCGCAGGAACGGAGCAAGCAGCTGAAGGAGCTGCTGGAGCTTGCTAAGCAGGGCAAGGTGCCCGGCGTCGAATATGCTGCACACACCGGACTTATTGATGAGGTGGAAGCCGCGTGGGGAGAGCCGGACCTCAAGGAATCGGCAGGCAAGGGAGTCTATTCCACCTACTCCAAGAAGAGTGTGGTGTTTGGTTTTAACAAGGGTATGAAGATTTTTGATGTGCGCTCGAGCGCCCCGGACCTGCGTAACCTGACACTGAAGCAGATTGAAGAAGTCCTCGGCAAGCCGGATGCTACTACCGTGAATGGCGAGCATAACATCTATATTTATCAGGCCAACAAGCAGTATCAGCTCAAATTCATCATCTTGGAATCAACAGGAACGGTAGATCATATCTCGGTGTTCTCGGAGCAGGATACCATTAACAATATGGCTGGGTAGAATTGTGTAATCGTTGGCATGGGTTGAGGCAACTGTAATTATATGAGTAGTTAAAAGAGTCCCCTTACAGCGGCAACTGTAGGGGGACTTTTTGTGTATGTGGAAAACCGAATACAATGTGCCGGTGCGAAGCTGGACGGGCTGAATAGTTGTTACATCCTCCGCCTGCTATCGTGCAAGCAAGTTCTTGCTGATATAATTGACTTGTGGATTCATTAGCAGAAGAAGAAAAGAGGCACCGCCATGCATCTGGAGTTGAACGGAAGTGAATATAAGGTATCCGCCGGAGGATTAACGGTAGAGCTGCTGCCCAAGGAGTTCGCATTGCTGCAGTTTCTCTACCGTAATCGGGGGCGGACCTTCAGCCGCGAGCAGCTGCTGGATAAAGTGTGGCCGATGGAGTACCCGGTGGAGCGGACCGTTGACGATCATATCTACCGGCTGCGCAAGAAGCTGCGGTTACTGGGCGGGATTGACATTAAGACGATTCGCGGGTTCGGGTACAGTCTGGCAATTCCGGGCGGCCTTGCGGGCGTAGCGGTAAATCCGGCAACGAATGACCCGGAGCTGCGGGACACGATGCGTGAGGTGTTCATGAAGTTCCATGTCTATGGTCAGGGGAACTCCATGCTCACTCTTGCCCGCCAGCAGGACATCCTCGGCTACGAGCTGGACCCGCATTATTCTATGGTTGTTCATTTTGTGCAGGGAGATTTGGATTGGTTGGTCCACACGGACGAGATTCCGCTGAAGGACCGGCTCTTTTACCTCAATCTGTTCTACTTCTTCATTGGTGATCCCAGGGAGAAGGTGGCGTACGCCGAGCGCCTGATTGCGCGGAATCTGCTGAACCCGCCAGAACAAACCGAGCTTGAGATTCTGACGATGCTGGACATGTACACCCTTGCAGGTCAGCCGGAAAAAGCACTGGAACGTCTGAAGCGTTCCTACCAGGTGATCGCCGGACCCGGCTTCGAGAATTTCATCCCGGTCACGGTAATTACAGAGCTGTTCATCCATCTCTCAGCGGGAGCTTGCGATGAAGAGCTGGAACGGATGGATGAAGCCGTCAGCCGGATTTTGCAGGACAAGCCCTTTTTGCGGGAGATTGGCAACTACAAGGTAGTGAAGGGACTCTGGAAGCTGCGCCGTGAACAGTGGGCAGAGGGGGAGCGGCTCATCAATGAGGGATTGCAGGTGCTGGATATGTCGGGATTCGTGCCGCTGCGCTTCTATGCACTGTACAAGATTCATCATTTTTGCCGGATGTTCCTGACCGGAAGTGCCTTGGACCGAAAGTATAGTAGCCTGTTTGCGGCCGAGCTTGAAGCTTGTGGCCTGGACAGACTGGAACACACTCTGGAGCGCATCCTGCTGCCGCTGCTGGAGACCCCATGATAATTCTCTGACAATTCTCCGTTACTTTAGAATCATAGATGGAGCTTCATCTACGATCTTAGGTAACCTGGAGGAGTGTCAGATGGAACGATCAACCAAGCAGGGAAACAGTCTGCTTCATAACAAAACTTATATGCGGGTGTACAGCGCTTTTGCCACAGCGAGCTTCGGCGACTGGTTCGATGCACTGGCGATTCAGGTGCTGGTCGGTTACCGCTGGCAGGCCGGGCCGCTGATGCTGGCCCTCATTCCGGTAGCGCTGGCGCTGCCGAGTATTCTGCTCGGCTCGATTGCCGGGGTAGCCGCCGACCGGCTGAACAAGCTGAAGCTGATGCGCATCTGCGATCTGCTGACAGCGCTGCTGACCCTGCTGGTGCTGTTCGCCCCGAGTATGGTCTGGCTGCTGCCGCTGCTGGCGCTGCGCTCAGCGCTGTCTACACTGAATATGCCCGCCCAGCAGTCCTTGACCCGCAGTCTCGTGAGAGAGGACCAGTTGCTGCAAGCCTCGTCACTCAACGGACTGGTCAACCAAGGCTCCAAAATCGCCGGTCCGCTGCTCGGAGGTCTGGCGCTCGCCTTCCTTACGCCGCAGTGGTGCATCCTGCTCAATGCCTTGCTGCGCAGCTGTTCTTATCTGCTGCTGTTGTCCGTAAAAAACATCCATACGGAGGAAGAAGACAGCAAGCAGCCGGAAGCGCCGGCCAACAAGATACCGCTCCGCACCATGTGGCGGGAAGGCTGGAGCTTCATGCTCCGCAGCCGGCTGCTGCTGAATACGATGCTGTTCGGGCTTGCCGGGTCGCTGGTCATTCAAGTCGTCGACTTTCAATTCACCAGCCTGTTCCGGGTGTTCGCTCCAGACCGGGAAGCACTGCTCGGCTGGATGGTAGCTGCTACCGGAGCTGGAGCTGTGCTCATCATCCTAATCCTGAACAAGCTGAAATTGGAAGCCGGTTATGGCTGGAAGCTGGGATCTGGGTATGTCCTGATCGGCGGATCGATTGCGGCGCTGGGTCTGCTTCAACCGGGAGCATCTATGATTTGGGTGCTGCTGATCGGGTTTGTGCTGGGGATCGGCAACGGGGTATTCATGATTACTTTCAATTACTGTCTGCAAAAAGAAACCCCACCGCACATGACCGGCCGCATCTTCGGCATTCAGAACACCGTCCTCAGCACGGTACTCATTGTGGCACCTTTGCTGGGCGGCGTACTTGTGCAATATGCAGGTCCGGCCCGCATTTTTGTTAACATTGGCTTACTGCAGCTGCTCCTGGGTCTGATGGGTGTGGCATTCGGCCGGCAGCTCTGGCCGATGGCGAGGTCTACAGCGGAAGCTGCTCAGCCAGCGGTAGAGAGTAGCTAAGAAGGTTAACGGATCACTAATTTCTGTATGGACGATTAGGAGGAGTTATGACAACTTATATCTACATGGTAAGGCACGGAGACTCGCTCCGTACCGGGGTGGATGAATGGACACGCGGCCTTTCGCCCAAGGGGGAGGAAGATGCCCTGCAGGTCACGGAATGCCTGAAGGATGAAGGGATAGATGTGTTGTACAGCAGCCCGTATATCCGGGCGGTCGATACGATTGCGGATTTGGCGGATCAACTGGAGCAGGAAATCATTCTGATCGATGATCTGAGAGAAAAGGTCTGGATGGAGGGCAACCAGCAGCTATCCGACGAAGGCTTATACGATGAACTCCAGAAGATGTACACCGATCCCGATTATGCCCTGCCGGGCGGGGAATCGAACCGGGAGTGCCAGGCACGGGCAGTGAAGGTGCTGCAGAATATTCTGCGGACCCAGGAAGGGAAAAGAGTGGCCATCGGAACCCACGGCATGGTGATGTCCTTGATGATGGGCTATTTTGCCCCGGGATACGGTCTGGACTTCTTACTACAGACGACCAAGCCGGATATTTATGTCATGGAGTTCGAAGAAGATGAAGTGTCGGTCCGGCGGATGCCTCTGTAAGCTAAGGATATAATAATTGTAAATATTACAAAAAAATGGTAAATTAATATGATAGTCATTACGCTAAAAGGAAACAATACCTCAATAATCCCAAGAAGGCAGCCGACCAATGTGGTGGCTGCCTCTTTAGCTTTTCGTGATCAACTGGTCGCAAACGGATAATCAATAACGATGATTCCATCAACAAATGGACCTATGGATTGCAATAAATTTTGATGTAGCGGGTGTTGAATATATTCACGGCAAGCTTGCTGATTCTCAAAAGTAACTCTGATCCCCAGCGTGAACCCCTGGGTGTGCTCGATTTCCTCCGTCACGTTAATCCCCGCGCTAAGATCTACGATACCTGGAATTTCCCCCTTAAAGTTCTGCGCGCGCCTAACAGCGTCTTCTTGCTCTGCAATAGAAACATCAGGCTTGAATTTCAATAGCACCATATGCTCAAACATCTTAATCCCCCCAAAACTAATATCAACTTGTCCTAACCATTCTTGCTCTTCTCCTATGGAGGACATAGACTAGTGTACATGAGCCTAACGGGGTTAGGGAGATATCTGGTTATCGTAGGATTGGAAATCCTACGTTCAAGAATAGATAGGAGGCATGAGGAGATTATGGCGGACAGACTGGACCGTACGGGGAATTGTCTCGTTTTTTGCGCTTACGCCGTGAACGAATGACTCCTAAGCAAGCGGGTTTGCCGGAAACCGGACGCAGACGTACACCTGGACTTCGCCGAAGCGAGGTAGCCCAGCTGGCAGATGTAGGATTGGACTGGTACACCTACTTGGAACAAGGGCGTCCTATTAACGTATCCGCTGAGGTACTTGACCGAATATCAGAAGTGCTTCGGTTAGATGAAGCAGAACGCAGGCATCTGTACCATCTGGCTCGAAAGCAATTCCCCTTGATCAATACTCATCAACCCTCCAAGGTAACAGCGGAACTTCAACGTTTTTTGGATAGCCAAACCCTGTCACCTTCGAATATCATGGATGCGCATATGAATATCATTGCCTGGAATGAAGCCTACTGTGCAATGAATGGGGATCTCGCGGCTATGTCGGAGAGTGAACGGAATTTTGTCTGGATGACGTTTACTTCTGCCCGTTTCCGCTACGTTAAGGGAGAGCAATGGGAAATGCATGCCAGGCGAATCGTTGCTACTTTCCATGCCAGATATGCGCGACACGGCGAAGACCCTTGGTGGTCTGAGCAGTTCGAGGCACTGTCCAAGGTTAGCAGTGAGTTTCGTGAATTTTGGGACTCTCATGAGATTCTCGATGCCATAGATGCTCCGAAGACGCTGCATTGTCCGAATCTCGGGAAATTGAATTTCGATCTTGTATCGTTTCAGTATTTGAACGACTCAAATTTGACCGTATCCATCCATGTTCCTCATCAAGACGGCTCGGTGGAAAAAATGCAGCAGCTGTTAACCGATTATCGGGACCAGCGTTAAGGGCCCTAAGGGCAATTGGATAAGTTTGGTCGAAGCTAACATTCAGGGCTAGTTGTATTATGTACATTTAAAAACAGTCAAAAGGAAGGATTTGCTCTTCTAACTGTAGTTTGTACAACTAAATTTGCCTGAGTGGGCGAGATCCCCGATAATGAGCTATTTTAAATGTATGAAATACAACTAAACGTATATTCAGCCGTAAATCAAACGATTTAGTTGTACTAAATACACTTAAGCATTTCGCCTGCACCCTAATCAGGTCTGATGCTGTACTGAAGTAGAGTGGCTAGTCCTGTAGCCCATAGAATCGCACCGTATTTGCTGTCAGCTTGGCTTGGGCTTCGGCCACGGAATATCCATGCAGCGCCCCCCAGGCGGCAGCAACGTCATGGACCATAGCCGGATGGGTGGTGCGCCCGGCGAACGGTCCTTCAAACGGCCACGGGCCGTCCGTCTCTGCCATGACCAGCTCCGGCGGATAGCGGCGTGCCAGCTCCTGAATCTCCGGTTCGTAGAGGATGTCGGGAGTGAAGGAAATGTAGTAACCGCGGCTAATCATCCGGTCAACGGTAGCAGCAGGGCCCTTGAACCAGTGGAAATGGGCCTGCGTAAGGCCATGCTGCTCCAGCAGATCGCATACGGTCCACGCATCCTCATAGACGGCATGTAGTACTACAGGCTTGCCCAAACGTGCAGCCAGTCCAAGAAGTCTGTCCAGAAGCTGAATATAGGGTGCCATATCCCAAGCTTCGCCACGCTCCACAGCCTCGGTCCGGGAGTAGTAGGGAAGGCCGATTTCACCAATAGCGGCCATACTTCCAGCATGGTCTGTAATCCATTTCAGTAGCACGTTCAGTTCTTCCTCCGCAGGCAGCGGCTGCTCGGGATGGAAGCCGTAAGCCGGCTTCACCAGGCCGGGATATCCGGCTGCGAGCTCCCGGGTGCGCTTGCTGGAGGCGAGGTTCATGGAGACGGTGATCAGCGACTCTATGCCCTGCTCCGGCAGTCTCTCCAGCATGGAGGACAATACGTTGTCTTCATATTGGTCAAGATGAATATGGGCATCAATCATTTGCAAGTCTCTCCTTCCGGCAACGGATTATTTCTCCACAATGGCTTCACCCCGTTCATCCGGCTCAAAAGCAATAGACCCCAGCTCCATCCCCGTCTTGCCTGCCTTATATTCCAGCTTCAGGGTACCGACACTCTCGGTCATGCCGACCATTAAGCTGGTGTCCGCAAGCAGTTTGTTGTTCTCTACTGAGTAGTAGGTTACTGCGCCAATGGCCGCTTTGCTGCCGAAATACTTCAGGCCGTCCTCAGCACGGTCCTGTAGTCTGAGCGTCATCTTGGACGGCTTGAGTCCTGTAAGCTCAAGCTTCAGCAGGACATCGTTCTTATCCAGCGAAATACTGGAGGAGACAACAGCAGAGGCCGCTTTGTCCGCAGCAGGCACCGATATTTCCTTCCACTGTTCCGGCTTCACGACATGAACCTCCTGTGCAACCAGCGAGGTTCCGGTTCCCAGGGTGAACACAACCGTAGCCTCCGGTTTGCCGTCAGAATCTACATCAGCATAGAAGAGCTGAGGCGGATGCGAGTAGTCTCTGGATACGGTCCAGTTGAAGTGCTGCTTTTTCCCGTTCACTTCAAGAATGAATCCCTTGTAGGTATTGCCGTCCTTGAGCGCAGCGTACAGCCTCACCTTGGGATTATTCTCTGCAATGGCTAGTGGGGCTGCAGGTACTCTGACGGTTGTGCTAAGACTGCCCGGGGTAATGTTAACCCGGCTTCCTCCCGGATTCAGCTCTGTAACAGCTCCCGTAAGGGAGTCCAAAGTAGCTGCCGCGATGTATACACGGCCTGCCTTCAGCAGCACGGGGGCGTCCAGATCATCTTGATATCCCCCATCCGTTTGCAGATAAGTCACTTGTATGGAGGCGCTGCCGGGCGTAAGAATCGTCTTGTCCCAGCTTGTGGACAGGGTGAGCTGCTTGAGAGTGTTATTCCATTGCAGCTCTGTCGGGAAGTATTCCAACAGTGCGCGGGCAGGTACGTATAATGTGCCGCCGGAGTGGAAGGGGGGAGCCCCGGGAAGAACGGCTTGTCCGTCCACAACAAGGGATAGCGGGGCAGCAGCAGAATGGGCAATATCTATGGATGAACCCGCCGCATGGCCTGCGAGGAGCAGGGCGATAGCGGCAGCGGTAATTAATTTTTTCATAAGATAACCTCCGGAGTCTGGAAATTCCAATCTCTTGTATTATAAATGAAAAACTCCGCCTGCGGGTCACGTTCTGTTAACAAAGATAAGACAAGCCTGTTACAGCCCTAGCTTATACTGCCCATACTGCATTGTGCCTGGACAAATGCAATTTGCCATATCCTAATAGAAGACTTGCAGAAACCTCAAGCCTCCAGCGCTTGAAGGGCAAGTAACACAAGGTCTCTGACGGAGTCTTCGCTCAGCTCTCCCCCGGTCAGCAGCAGACGGTAGAAGATGGGGCCATAGACGAGATCAATACAACTCCCGATATCGAGTCCCTGCTTCAGTTCCCCCTGGGCAATCCCCCGTTCGAACAGCTTCCGGGCTTCCTCGCGGCGCGGGCCGAAATATCTGCTCCGGTACGCCTCTGCCAGTCCGGTATCGGATTGCCCTTCACCAATCAGCTCGGTGATGACTTTACCTTCCCGGCTGGTGAGAAAGTGCGCGAGCGTCCCCGCATGAATCAGAATGTCCTCCTTGGCGGAACCTGTATCCGGGATTGGCAGTCTGGCGTTAGCGGCGTACAAATATCCATCCATGACCACGGCCGCTTTATTCGGCCACCATTTATAGATCGTTGCCTTACTGACCTGGGCCTGCTCCGCGATCTTCTCTACGGTAACTGCGCCGAAGCCCGTCTCAAGCAATAATTCATATGAAGCGTTCAGAATAGCGTTCTTGGCCTCGGTATTGCGCGGGCGGCCTCTTTTTTTCTCCATGGTGATTCCTCCTGACAGTGCTAGTTCAACTATAATTGGAGTATACCATAAAACTGCCTATTTACAATACTGAACGTTTAGTATATTATTTGGTCATGGTTAATTAATGTACTTGACGTTCACTATTTAAAAACTGGAAGGTGGCGCTTCAAATGAAAGATGGAATTCCTGCGCAACAACAAACAGTATCCCTTGTTACTCAAAAGGCTGTCCCCGGCTGGATCACTTTTCTGCTCGCTGTATCCTGCGGACTGATCGTGGCGAATCTCTATTATACCCAGACACTGGTTGGGCCCATCGGGCATGCCATTCATCTGTCCGCCGGAGCGACAGGGCTAATCGTTACCCTGACGCAGATCGGTTACGTAGCCGGACTGCTGTTCATTGTCCCGCTTAGTGATATTATCGAGAACCGCCGGCTGACTGTGATGTCGCTGGTTCTGGTGGTGGCCGCCCTGGTGCTGTCCGTTCTGGCACCAAATGCACCGCTGTTCCTGGCCGCCTCCTTGCTGATCGGGCTGGGCTC
Source organism: Paenibacillus silagei (assembly GCF_017874735.1). Taxonomy (GTDB): domain Bacteria; phylum Bacillota; class Bacilli; order Paenibacillales; family Paenibacillaceae; genus Paenibacillus_AQ; species Paenibacillus_AQ silagei. The sequence continues at coordinate 44,277 of NZ_JAGGLV010000029.1, read as the reverse complement.
GGTAGCCGCACAGGTCCTGGTGCCGTATGCCTCCTATCTGGCCACAGAGGAAGATCGCGGCCGCGTCGTCGGCAATGTGATGAGCGGCCTCTTGCTGGGCATTATGTTCGCCCGCCCGGTTGCCAGCTTCATGGCCGGACTCTGGGGCTGGCAGTCCATCTTCATCGTCTCGGCTGTCGTAACTGCGCTGCTGACGCTGCTACTAGCCCGTGTCCTGCCCGCCCGGAAGCCCGCTCCCGGCTTGAGATACGGACAATTGCTCCGCTCTCTGGGCACATTGCTTATGCATACGCCGGTGCTGCGGCGCCGCGCCTTATACCAGGCCAGCCTGTTCGGTGCCTTCAGTCTGTTCTGGACGACTGTTCCGCTGCACTTGTCCAGTGAGTATCACCTGTCCCAGCAAGGAATCGCCCTGTTTGCCCTGGCAGGTGTGGGCGGAGCCGTAGCTGCGCCGATTGCGGGCAGATTGGCTGACAAGGGCTGGACCCGGCTATTGACTGGTCTTGGCATTTCACTGGCCGTTCTCTCCTTTATCCTGGCTTACCTGCTGCGGGACACCTCCAATCTTACACTAGGCCTGCTGGTGCTGACGGCGATTTTGCTCGATATGAGCGTGTCCGGTAATCTGGTGCTGGGGCAGCGTGCGATCTATTCACTGGGCAATGAGACCCGGGGGCGGCTGAACGGCTTGTTCATGGCGATCTTCTTCATTGGAGGAGCCGTGGGATCATCACTCGGGGGCTGGGCGTATGCTTACGGCGGCTGGAGTCTGACAACTCTAATCGGGCTGGCATTGCCAGTGCTGGCGCTGATCTACTTTTTGACCGAGAAGAAGGAGCACGCTTGAGAAAAGCAGACATGGCGTTCAGCAATAATCCGCATAGCCAGTCATTCCTAAAAAAACTACAGTAGGCAGAGGAGCTTCGAACCTCTGTCTTTTTACGTCTGCATATGTAATGGATTTGATAGATAGAGCGTATTAGCTCATGTAAATCACTTGGCCAAGTAAATTCAGCCTGGAAGGGAGGGCTTAAGGAATGCAAGAGCGCGCATTGCTACCTTTGATACATGACAGGGTTTCATCCCATATAGAGACAGAGCTGGAGTTTTCAGCCGTTTTCGAAGTCTATTATAAACGGATATTCAACTATATCGCCTACCGGGTGAGCTGCCGTTACACCGCTGAGGATCTGGCCAGCCAGGTGTTCGAGAAGACGCTATCCAAGCTGCCCGCCTACTCCCCGGAGAAAGCACCGTTGGAAGTGTGGCTGTTCGCCATTGCCCGCAATATAGTGAATGATTATTACCGGAGCCGCGCGCGGCAGCGCTTCTTCTCACTGGACAGTGTCCGGGAGCTGGTGTCGGGCAAAAAAGAGCCGGAGACGCTCATCCTCGGCAGAGAGCGCAGCGATAGGCTACAGGATGCGCTGGACACGCTCAGCCCGAAGGAACGTAACCTCATCGCTCTGAAATTCGGGGCGGATCTGAAGAATACGGAGATTGCCCGGATTACCGGAATCTCGGAGAGCAATGTCGGAGTCATTCTCTATCGCAGCATGCGAAAACTGAAATCTGAAATAGGGAGTGTGGAAGAGCTATGAATAACAAGAAGAGCGCTGCACAGGCGGAAGGGTTTGAACTTCAGGAGCTTCACGAGCTGGGCGAATACCTGGCAAAGCAGGACTTCTCCCGAGAGTCCGATCCGGCGGCGGTTCTGCGCCAAGTGAGAAGCCGTTCCATTCAGAAACAACAGGAGGATGATAGAATGAAGAACAAACAACGAATCAGACGTCCGGTGATGATTGCAGCTTCTCTGCTGGTGGCAGCCGTGGTGAGCGTGTCTTTCGTCAGACCCTCGTTCGCACAGGAAATGCTGGAGCGTGTGCTGAATTCAGTCCATCTGGGACATATTGAGGTCGCTCAGATGGACGGGAGTCACCCTAAGGAGTTCCCGGATGCCTGGAAGGGCAAGATATTTGACCAGGAGGGGAATCCCGTCACTTCGTTTAACCCCATGCCGGAAGCCATCTTCAATGCTGCCGGGGAGGCCATCGTCAATTTCGACGGGGATAAGCTGATTACCCTGAGCGAGCAGGAGCAGCTTGACAAGGAAGCTTCAGAGCAGAAGTTTACCGTCAAGGAGGCAGTTAAGCTGGATCAATACGCTCTCTTCAAGGTGAAGCTGCCGGAATACCTGCCAGAGGGCTTTGCCTTTGACCACGGGGAGTTCTATAAGGACGAGGCGGGTGTAAGCGGGCAGATTGTTGAACTGTTCTTCGCTAGCAAAGATAAGGATAAGCGAATCTGGATGCAGCTGCGCTTGGCCAATGAGGAGAATGCCTTTTCAATGGCAACGGATGATAAGGTGGAGCAGGTGAAGATCAAGGGGACGGATGCGGTTCTGGTCAGTGACAGAAGCCTGGACTGGGAAGCGAACGGCGTGATGTACGGCCTTAGCACCCGCGGCCTTGACCGTGCAGAGGTCCTGAAGATTGCAGAATCCATTAACTGGTAATCTGCTGAGCAGCGGATAAGGGAACAGGTACGAGGCATGGGATGAATCAGAGCACCAGACTGCAACCCCGGAGCGTGGCGGGGATCGCGGGCTGGTGCTTTTTGCAATAGTGTTTCTACTATATAGAAGGAAATAAGAGGAACCATACATAGATTGTTAGATTCCCGGGAGGCGGGAGCGGATTCTCGTCTGGAATAACACTTCTCTTCATGCTTGTCATGCCCGTCTGCATATTGAGGCCAAGTCCTTCATAGACATGTACTAATCAATGCATTCAAAACAGGTTAAGGGGATGATGTCATGCGCCGGATAACATGGGCACTCGCGATCATTATGAGCGTGGCCTTAGTATTGGCGGGGTGCGGGAAGAAGGATGCCGCCTCTGTGGTCAAGGATCTGAATCAAGTGTCTGACAAGCTGGAGAGCAAGCAGGGAGCTTATCAGGGCTCAGGCACGATGACCTTGTACACCGGGGAGCAGCCGCAGGATTACAAGGTGGAGGTATGGTATAAGAATCCTTCGTATTACCGGATCAGCCTGTCGAACGTCCAGAAGGATGTGAAGCAGATTGTGCTGCGCAATGATGAGGGCGTATTCGTCCTTACCCCAAGCCTGGGCAAAAGCTTCCGCTTCCAGAGCGACTGGCCGGACAGCCAGGGTCAGGTGTATCTGTACCAGACGCTGCTGAAGGGAATTGTCTCCGACAACAACCGGCAGTTCGTGGAGGACGGGGATAATTATGTGTTCGAGGTCGCTGCGAACTATCAGAGCAGTGCGCTGGTCCGCCAGAAGATCTGGCTGAACAAAAAGACCTATGAGCCGAAGCAGGTGCAGGTATCGGATTCCGAAGCCAAGGTTGTGGTGAATGTGACCTTCGACAGCTTCAAGTTCGATCCGGAATTCACAGCAGATTCCTTCGATATGCAGAAGAATATGGCGGCCGGCAGCCCTTCCGAGAACACGATGGCGGAAGTGGACCAAGAAGGCAATCCGGTGGTCTCTGAAGATGGTGAACAGGCCGGTGAGCCGGTTACGGCCGAGCTGGGCGACTTCGGGATCATTGAGCCGGCTTACATTCCGGCCGGTGTGAAGCTGAAGGACACGAACAAAATTGAAGGCAGCAAGGACCATGCGGTGCTGATCCGCTATGACGGCGTCTACCAGTATACGATTATGGAAGCCCGTCCGCTGGACCGTGCGGTGTCGCTGGCTCCCGGAACATTGGTCGATCTGGGCTTCACGGCAGGCCTGCTTAGCGGGGATGAGCAGCAGACGCTGACCTGGATGAGCGAGGGTGTAGAGTACCGGATAACAAGCGCAAATCTGCCAGTTACGGAAATGATGCAAATAGCCGCTTCTATGGAGGAACAATCGGGTAAATAAAAAACAGTGGGCGGATACTGCGCAAGGTGGGAATCATTCCTCTACCCGCGGTATCCGTTTTTTGTCTACATCTGCTCACATTGACAGCGGCCTTCACGAGCATTACCATTGGCAGTAAGACTTCTGATCTGTGCGAATAAGGCAGAGATGTTTTACTACAATGTAAGAAGGTGACCTGAAGTGAAGGCAAGCTATCGGCCGACAGCAGCCGAGATTAACCTGGATGATTTGCGTGCCAACTACGAAGCTTTTCGCGGCGTATTGCCGCAGGAGACCAAGTTCATGGGATGCGTCAAAGGAAATGCGTATGGACATGGGGCAGTGGAAGTGACGCGGGAGCTGGAGCGGCTTGGAGCGGACTACGTCAGTGTTGCTTTTCTCGATGAGGCATTGGAGCTGCGTCAGGCGGGAATACTACTTCCTATCCTGGTGCTGGGCTATACTTCACCGGAAGGCATTGCCGTAGCCTGGGAGAACAACATTACCGTTACACTGTTCACACCGGAGGTACTGGAAGCGGTTAGCGCCCTTCCTGTTGAGAAGGAGCACCGGCTGAAGGTACACATCAAGATTGACAGCGGAATGGGCAGACTGGGATTATTGCCGGAGGATGCGCCCGCATTCATCGCTGAGGTGCATGCGGTGGAACAGGCGGAGCTGGAGGGCATGTTCACCCATTTTGCCAGAGCAGACGAACACAACAAAAGCTATACACTAATGCAGCACCGACGTTTCATGAGCGTGGTTGAAGCGCTTCGGGATATGGACATTACCATCCCGATCATACATACGGGCAATAGCGCTACGGCCATTGATACACCTCTACTATCCATTAACATGGTGCGTGTAGGCATAAGCTTGTACGGATTCTACCCCTCGGCTGAGGTGAACCGTGAGCTGGTGGCCTTGCACCCGGTAATGACGCTGAAGACGCAGGCTGTATATGTCAAAACCCTGCCGCCTGACTCAGGCATCAGCTACGGCACCCGGTACTTCACGGCAGGCGATGAGGTTATCGCTACGCTCCCCGTGGGGTACGCTGACGGATATTCCCGCATGCTAACAGGCAAAGCGGAGGTGCTAATACGCGGACGCCGCGTTCCTGTCGTCGGAACGATCTGCATGGACCAGTGTATGGTATCACTGAAATCTTTCGCTCTAGAAGCGGAACAAATCAAAGCAGGCGAAGAGGTTGTACTCATCGGCCGCCAGGGCACCGAGTCGATCACGGCAGATGAACTGGCGCTCCATTTAGGGACGATCCACTACGAAGTAATCTGTATGCTGGCTCACCGGGTACCGCGCGTGTATGTACGCCATGGTATGCTACCCAACCTCGTTAATCCCTTGCTGCAAGCCTAATACCCTGACCAGATACCTAGTACAGGAACTGAATATAAGGAACGTACCGTATAGAGCTTGTGACTTATAGTCTATACGAACCGCCATTTCTAGTTTATAATGGGATGCAGCATACTTGATATACTGGCGGCATATATTCCTTGTATAAAATTCCTTGTATATTGTAACACTGGAACACAAGGGCAGAAGGTTTGTGGGGGTGGAAGAGAAGGTGGCCAATTTGCAGAACACCAAAAGAATCATGATCAGCTTGCCCGATCATCTCTTGCAGGAAGTAGATGGGATCGTTCAACTGGAGAACTCTAACCGTAGTGAATTGATCAGGCAGGCCATGAAGCTGTACTTGAGCGATCGGAGGAAACGCACCATCCGCGAGTCCATGCAGCGGGGCTATATGGAAATGGCTAAGATTAATTTGACCATGGCATGCGAGGCCTTTCTCGCTGAGGAAGATGCAGACAGTACTCTTGGCCGCTTAGTAAGCGGGGTGTAACTATTGATTGTTAAACGCGGCGACGTTTTTTTTGCCGACCTTTCACCGGTTGTGGGTTCTGAGCAAGGTGGAGTAAGGCCGGTACTGATTATTCAGAACGATATTGGCAATCGTTTCAGCCCGACTGTGATTGTGGCAGCTATCACTGCCCAGATCCAGAAGGCCAAGCTGCCGACTCATGTGGAGATTGATGCGGCTGCACATGGCTTTGACCGGGATTCCGTGATTCTGCTGGAGCAGGTTCGTACCATTGACAAGCAACGCTTAACGGATAAAATCACCCACCTGGACGATGAGACCATGAAGCTGGTGGATGATTCGCTGCAAATCAGCCTGGGGCTGATTGATTTCTGAACCCTACGGGGATATAACATCAATCATCGTAACAAAAGGCAGGCCGGATCAACTCCGGTGCTGCCTTTTTTGATGCTTTGGGGTCCCCGCAAAGTACCTGAGTCATCGAAGCTAAAACCCCACCAAGTGGGGTTATTTGGCGCCTAACCGATATATACTTATTGATATACCCGAGGATAGATGAGTGTTGATGATGGGGGTTGTGCGAGGGCATAACTGCGTGCTATAATTGGACCGATCGGTCGGTCTAGAGGAGGGTTAACCATTAAGGGACGTTCAGATGGAGAAGAAACGAAAAGCCGGATTCTAGAGCATGCCACCAGTTTATTTGCGCAAAAGGGCTACGGCGCTGTAAGCATGAATGAGGTCTGCACAGCCGCGAAGGTCAGCAAGGGCAGTCTGTATCACCATTTTCCGGGCAAGGATGAATTGTTCCTGTACGTGGTGGAGGTAGATACCCAGAAGTGGCTTAATGAGTGGGAGGAGCTGCGGAGCGGGATTAGCGGAACGGAGGACCGTCTATACGCGCTGGGGGATCACTATGCAAAGGATATCCAGAATCCGCTGATTCATGCCCTGGAGGAATACGGCAGATCCCATACACTGTCGAAGGAGATCAGCGAGCGCCTTTCACATATTTTCGAATCGGTAACAGAGGCCTGCCGTGTGCTGCTGCAGGAGGGGATGGATTCCGGCTATTTGATCCGTGGTGATCTGGATAACTATGTAATCACACTCAGCGCTATGCTGGAGGGAATCAGCCGGGTCCATGAGATCACAGGTAAGACCGATACCCCGGAGACGATCAGGGCATACTACCGTGCGGGAATTCAGATCCTGCTTCAGGGGATTGGGTCCGGGAAGATTGAGCAATGAATAGAGATAACTGATGAATTGCAACTAGAGCATATAGCAAGGCTCTGGATATACGGAGGGAAACACCATGTCATTACTGTTAAAAAACCGGGGAGCGATGCTGCTCCTGATGTTGAATATCTTTTTGGCGTTCACGGGGATTGGTCTGGTTGTCCCTATTATGCCTACCTATATGAACGAGCTGGGCATTGGCGGGAGTGTGGTCGGACTGCTGGTGGCAGCCTTCTCGCTGACGCAGCTGCTGGTCTCGCCCTTCGCCGGAAGACTGTCGGATAAGATGGGCCGCAAAAAAATCATTGTTGGCGGGCTGGCCGTATTCGCCTTCTCGGAGCTTCTGTTCGGTCTGGCCAATGCCTCCTGGGTGCTGTTCGTATCCAGAATGCTTGGCGGTATCGGTGCCGCGATGATTATGCCTGCGGTTATGGCTTATGTGGCAGATACTACCTCCTCAGAGGAGCGGGCCCAAGGCATGGGCTTCATCAACGCAGCCATTACCACCGGCTTCATCATCGGTCCGGGAATCGGCGGCTATCTTGCGGAGCTTGGCATCCGCGTCCCCTTCTTCGTCGCTGCGGGTGCAGCCGCCATTGTTGCGGTTATCACCCTGTTAGTCCTGCCGGAATCGCGTTCAGCGGAGCTGCGGGAAGAAGCGAGAATGATGAAAGGCAATAAGGATAGTCTAATCATGCAGCTCATGCGCTCGTATCGTGAGCCTTATTTTTTCGGATTAATTATTGTATTCGTGCTGTCCTTCGGACTGGCCAATTATGAGACGGTATTCGGACTGTTCGTAGATCATAAATTCGCGTTCACTCCTAAGGATATTGCGTTTGTTCTGACCTTCGGCTCCATTGCCGGGGCGGTGGTGCAGATTACCGCCTTCAGCTGGATTCTGAACAAATTCGGGGAGAGCCGGGTCATTTCCGCCTGTCTGCTGATCGCGGGCCTGTCGATTCTCCTGACCCTGTTCGTGCATGGCTTCGTGGCGATTGTTTCTGTGACCTTTGTGGTTTTTCTGGCTATGGATATTCTTCGCCCGGCGGTCGGCACCCAGCTCTCCAAGATGGCAGATGATTCGCAGCAGGGCCTGGTAATGGGAATGAATTCCGCGTATACGAGTCTTGGCAATATTGCCGGCCCGATTGTGGCGGGGGTCCTGTTCGACCTGGATATCAATTTCCCTTATGCGGTGGCTGCGCTGGTCTTGTTCATCAGCTTCATGTTGTCGGTTGGCTATGCCCGGCGGAGAAGAAGCAAGCAGGTTACTGCGGTGCGCTAGTATCCGGGGCATGAATAGAATAAGGGACTTATGATTGCGGCTGCGCTATCCCGGTGGGGACGGTGCAGCCGCTTCTTCTTGTGTAAGGGACAAACTTTGGTCCTGCGGCAAACTGTGATAGTATTTCAGTAGAGAGTTATGAACTCAGACTGTGTATAGAAAGAGGGATCTACTTGAGCGTTGATACGAATCAGGCGGCGAAGGCGGCGGAAGATGCCGCTGCCCGTCAGGAGCAGGAACTGATACTTGCAGCTATCGCGAAGGAGCTGGGCATCAGTCTGAAGCAGGTAAGAACTACGGTGGGGCTGCTAGATGAGGGCAACACCATTCCGTTCATCGCCAGATACCGCAAGGAAATGACCGGGGAGCTGGACGAGAATGTCCTCCGCGATGTCGAAGAACGGCTCGGATATCTGCGTAACCTCGGTGACCGCAAGAAGGATGTAATCCGCAGCATCGAGGAGCAGGGCAAGCTAACTCCTGAGCTGCAGGCGAGCATCATGAAGGCGGTGAAGCTGCAGGAAGTGGAGGATCTGTACCGTCCGTTCAAGCAGAAGCGCAAGACACGGGCCAGTGTCGCCAAGGAACGGGGACTTGAACCGCTGGCGGATTGGGTGATGGAGCAGAGACGCCAAGGGGTTCCGCTGGAAGAGGCTGCGAAGTATATCAATGCGGACCAAGGTGTGGAGAGTGCTGAGCTGGCGCTGCAAGGGGCGATGGACATCATTGCCGAGAATATTGCCGATGACCCGGCCATCCGTTCCTGGGTGCGCCAGTATACAGCGAGTCAGGGGATTCTGGTCTCCGAAGCCAAGGATGCCCAGCAGGAAAGTGTGTACGAGAATTATTATGCGTACCGGGAGCCTGTGCACCGGATGCCACCGCACCGTATTCTCGCGATCAACCGCGGGGAGCGGGAGAATATCCTCAAGGTCGGCATCGAGGTGGTGCCGGACAAGATTCATGCTTTCATCATCCGCAAGCTGGTGAAGGGGCCTTCACCGGTCAAGGAGCTGCTGGAAGCGGTGACCGAGGATGCCTACAAGCGGCTGATTGCCCCTTCCGTTGAGCGCGAGGTGCGCGGGGAGATGACAGAGAAGGGGGAGACGCAGGCGATCTCCATCTTCTCGGGCAATCTGCGCAGCCTGCTGCTGCAGCCTCCGGTGAAGGGACGCCATGTTCTGGGCGTCGACCCGGCCTACCGTACCGGCTGCAAGCTGGCCGTAGTGGACGATACCGGCAAGCTGCTGGAGGTAGCGGTCACGTATCCGACGCCGCCGAACAACAAGAAGCGTGAGGCGGCGGCCAAGTTCAAGGAGCTGATCGCCAAATATGGCATCCAGCTCATCGTGATCGGCAACGGCACTGGCTCGCGGGAGACGGAGCAGTTCACGGCCGAGGTCATTGCCGAGGTCGGCGATCCTGATCTGGCCTACCTGATCGTTAACGAGGCAGGGGCCAGTGTGTATTCGGCCTCCAAGCTGGCGCAGGAGGAGTTCCCGGATCTGGATGTGGCGGAGCGCAGCGCCGCCTCCATCGCCCGCCGCGTGCAGGACCCGCTTGCGGAGCTGGTCAAGATTGATCCGAAGGCCATCGGTGTCGGGCAGTACCAGCACGATGTATCGCAGAAGCATCTGGAAGAGAGCCTGAGGGGCGTCGTGGAGTCGGCGGTTAACCATGTCGGCGTCGACGTGAATACCGCTTCGGCCTCGCTGCTCTCCTATGTGGCAGGAGTGAATACGACGATTGCCAAGAATATTGTGAAGTTCCGCGAGGAGAACGGCAAGTTCACTACGCGCAAGGCACTGCAGAAGGTGCCGCGCCTGGGCGCGAAATCCTACGAGCAGTGCATCGGGTTCCTGCGTATCCCCGGAGGGGACAATACGCTGGACCGCACGCCGATCCACCCGGAATCCTACGCGGTGGTCGACAAGTTGTTCCGCGAGCTGGGGCTGGATGTGAAGCAGCTCGGCAGCAAGGAGGTTGCAGAGCAGCTAAGTGCTCAGGATGCGGAGGAGCTAGCGGTGAAGCTTGCGGTGGGCGTGCCTACGCTGCGCGACATCCTGGAGAGTCTTCAGCGCCCGGGCCGCGACCCGCGTGAGGAGCTGCCGCTGCCCATCTTCCGCAAGGATGTGCTGAAGATGGAAGACCTGCTGCCCGGCATGGAGATGCAGGGCACGGTGCGCAACGTAATCGACTTCGGTGCCTTCGTCGACATCGGGATCAAGAACGACGGGCTGGTCCATATCTCCCAGCTTAGCGGCAGCTATGTGAAGCATCCGATGGACGTGGTCTCCGTCGGCGACAATGTCACCGTATGGGTACTCGGCGTGGATGTGAAGAAGGGCCGCGTCAGCCTGACGATGCGCCAGCCGCGCGAGGCGGCGGGCAGCGGGGAGTAGAAGTAGAGGACGTTACGGACTCAGAGGACCTTATTTCGCTGAAATCGGCGTTGTGCTGATCGTTTGCGGACTCAGGAGCCGTTAAGTCAGGCTTCGGAGCCTGTAAATAGGCCTGACAGCCTCCTTAGCGTCTTCTGAGTCCGTTTAGGGTGATGAAAGAGGCATTTTATTGCAAATAACGGCCTCCTGGTCCGCAAAGAACCGGAGAATGCAAATAAGCTGTGCTTTCCTTCAACAGGATTGCACAGTTTTTTATTGTATAGGAAACTATAGTATCCTGCTGCTGTGGAAAAGGTGAGTGTAAATTGCTTGAAATCGTATACAATTGGCTGGTACAGCGGCATATGGACCGAATGTATATGAAAAATAGTAATGTGTTTGCACGCAGGCCACGGCCTGAATGTATGTGAAAAACAGCATACATTTTGCTCGCAAGCAGGCACACGACCCGAATGTATGTGGAAAACAGCATACATTGTGCTCACATGCAGGCGCATGGTCCGAATGTATGCGGAAAACAGCATACATTTGCTGGCGCGCAGGCTTGTGGCCCGAATGTATGTGAAAAACAGCATACATTGTGCTCGCAAGTAGGCACACGGCCCGAATGTATGCGAAAAACAGCATACATCTGCTGGCGCGCAGGTAATCTCATTCACCCGTAAGGGTGATTTTGTTCTAGGATGGGTCTTATGAATTTGAGCTGGAGATTCAGTTCGCCAGTATAAAACAACTATAGTTATTCAAGAACGGAAGCCCCCTGCCAGGTGGTGTTATGATGGACAGAAACAGAAGGTGGAGGATGGTAATTGAGTAACAGAGTGATCCGGCAATTTGAAGAGAGGGATATGGCGGCGCTTGGCGCGATGTACGGGCAGGTGTCGGTGCAGGAGGATGTGCTGTTCTGGTGGGTGGGGGATGCGGACAATTGGGAGAATGTCTTCTGCGCTTTTGAAGAGGAACAGATGGTGGCCAAAGGCCAGCTGCAGCTCTTTAATGTGGTGCCACCGGGACGGGCAGCGGAGAGTAAACACAAGATTTTCGTGAATCTGAAGACATGGCCCGGACGGGAAAAGGATCTGGAGCTGCGTGACAGCGTCTACGCCCTTCTGCTGGAACGGGCCCAGGTGCTGAAGCGTACGCTGTCCCCGGAATATGGAACCCTCCTGTGCACAGGCAATTATGCGCCGGAGGAGAGCTGCCATGCTTATTTCGCAGAGCATCTTGGTTACCTGCCGGATAGCTGCTTGTATACGCTCCAGCGCGACCTTCGTGAACCCGTCCATGCGGTAGAGCTGGAGGAAGGCCTTGAATTGACCAATGCGCCTATGGATTCGCCGGAGCAGCGGGCGGCTTACCTGGATCTGGAGGCGGAGATCTGGCCGGAGACCCCGCTCGGAATGGAGCGTCTGCTGGAATATCAGGAGCATCCGCTCTGGACATGGATGGTTGTGCGGGATGCAGGCCGGGTGGCGGGCAGTCTGATGGTCTGGCAGGAAGAGGAGCTTGGCATCATTGAAGATGTATTTGTCTGCAAGCCCTGGAGAAGAAGGGGCATTGCCAAGGCGCTGCTGAATCATGCGTTAATGTATCTTCAGGAGAAGGGTCTGGAGCAGGCGCAGCTGGTCGCACTGACCACGAATGATTCCGCGCTGTCTCTGTACCGGTCAGCCGGGTTCCAGACCGGGCGTCAGGAGATCCGGTACTATAAGGAGTTGGACTAAGCGCTAACCAGCCAGCCGCAGGCCGCGCTAACCAGCCGATCCAGAGTGTGAGATCTTCAGTCCGCAACGGGTGGACTTACTGGTTCATGGATATTGTAAAATCAAGCATCACAAAGAGCGCACCGGCCGGGTATCCGGCGGTGCGCTCTTTGTGATGCATCTAGTTAGGTGGAGGCTGTTACTTTGTCACTCTGGAAGCAGCCGAGGTTGCCGAGCCTGGTGTAGCTTGGGCTACTGCGGTATAGCCTTCCGGTAGATAGGTGACGGCGGTGCCTGCCGAGATGACCTGCGGGTTCATGGAACCGGGCTTCGGTGAGGTGACCTTGAAGTAGATCACTGCGGTTTTGTCAGCACCGAACTCAATCCGTTCAATGACCAGGCCATACCCCGGGTTCGGCAGATTGGATACAGTCACCGTAGCTTTGTTCACACCAGCGGCGGCTTTGTCCAGCGTAACGGCGGCATCGTATGTGGTGGACGGGGCCGAAATGTTCTCATCCATCATAATCACTTCCTTCACGAATTTGGCGGCATCGTAGACCAGGACGGCAGCTTCTGCACGGGTAACCGCCTCATTCGGACGGAAGGTGTTATTCTTCTCCAGCGTGACCAGTCCGGTGTTGATCAGAATCTGCAGGCTGTTCATCTCCGCAGGGGATAGCTTGCCGCCGTCTGTAATGTTGGCATACATCTCCGTATAGGCGAAGTCCCCTTTGTTCTGAAGCGCCTGAAGCAGCAATTGTGCGAACTGTACCCGTGTCATCACAGCATTAGGGTCAACCGAGCGCTCCAGCGACAAGCCGCTTTCTTTGGCCTTCAGGAATGCGGAGGCATACCAGGCGGTATTTTTTACGTTGTCAAAATAATCGCTGGCCTTCTTGCCAGAGGGTTGCTGCGGAGCAAGCTTCAGGCCGCTCACCATGAACTGCACGCCTTGCGCATACGTAAGGCTGGACTTCGGCGCGAACTTGTCGCTGGTCACTCCGTTAAGGATGCCCTCCTGATGAAGGGCATTGATTTTGGCTTCGGCCGCATGGCCCTTCAGATCTGAGAAAGCGGAAGCCGGTGCCCCGATAGCTAAGGTTGCCGCCAGAATGCTACAGGCCAGCGAGATTTTGGCCGTGCGCATCCGGGTTAATGTATTCTTCAATGTACATCACCTCGTATCCTCTTAGATGGGATTTAGGAGCAAAAGGTTGCAGCCCGTCACTCCATAGATGGAATTATTATTCTCTAACCTCGCAGCACTGATTCTCCACACTCGAAAAAAATTCATCATGTGTCAATTTTCACCTACCGAAAGTCGAATCTTCGCCTGAATTCAGCTACTTTTGCAGCCAAAAAGGTCAATATACGATGATTAAAAGGTAATATACGGTGAGACAGGGTGCGGAAGAAAAATTATAATAATGATAACGCTTTCGTGAATAATGCGAAGCAGGAATAGCTTGTATTACCTGAGTGTTTTGTGACCTAATAGTTCCGAGTCTCCCGGCTAACAGAGCTTCGCTCTTAAGCATAGATCATTTATGAATTCCTACTAAGGGGGTAAGTCAAATGAGAAAAAAGAGTATTCTTGCCTTGATGCTGGCAGGCGCTTTGGCAGGACTATCACTCACAGGCTGCAGCAGTAAGGGGAACAGCCCGGATGCGGGGAACGACGGCAGCAACACGCCGGAGGGGAAGACGAAACTGAAGGCGATTATTGTGAAGCATTCACTAACCAAAGATGTCACGCAAATGAAATGGCTCGCTGAAATAGAAGAGAAGGCGAATGTCGAAATTGAATGGCAGCAAATCTCTGCGGACTGGGATCAGAAGAAAAGTGCCCTGTTTGCCAGCGGTGAAATTCCGGATTTGCTGTTCAATGCGACCTCTAACTCCGATTTTGTACAATTCAACGGGTTGTTCGAGGATCTGGGCCCGCTGATTGAGAAGGACGCTCCTAATATTCAAAAGATGTTCAGCGAGCACCCGGAATTGAAAACGCTTGCTACTCAAATTGACGGGAAGCTCTACGGCACTCCGCGTTATAAAGGGATCTGGCCCGGCTCCACCGCCTCAATGTTCATTAACAAAACCTGGCTCGACAATCTCGGCCTTCAGGTGCCTACGACTTGGGATGAGCTAGAGACTGTGCTGCTTGCCTTCCGCGAGGGAGACCCGAATCAGAACGGGGACAAGACGGATGAGATTCCGATGGACTTCAACCCGATCGGCTGGGATTTCACACCGAAGCTGCTGCTGGGCAGCCTTGGGCTGCCTCTGTCCAACGGGGCGAGCGACGGCTACTTCACCGAAGGGGCGCAGGTTAAGAATTTCTATGTAGATGAGCGGTTCAAGACACTCATGCAATTCCTGCAGAAGCTGTACAGCCAGAACCTGATCAGTAAGGAAGTGGTCACGCAGGATTACTCCAAATACCAGTCCGTTGCCCGCGGGAATGGAACTACAGCCAAGGTCGGATTCACCTGGGGCTGGGAGACGGGAGACCGCTTCGGCAATGAGCTGAAGGATCAATATGTTACCCTGCCGCAGCTGAAGCAGCATGCAGACTCTACGAATGAGCTGTACTGGAGCAATGACTACTACTACCAGAATTACGGCTCCAATGCGGTGTCGGTCAGTGCCCGCTCCAAGAACAAGGAAGCCGCGATGCGGTTCATTGATGCTTTTTATGAGCCGGAGGTTAGTCTGCAGGTCCTGTTCGGCGGGATGAATGACACAGATAAGGGAATCAAGGATAACGGGGACGGCACGTATGCGATTCTTCCTCCGGCGGATGCATCCCTCGACCCGGGCTCGTGGAAATGGACGAATTCGTTCGCGGATAATGGTCCGATGTACATTGCCGATGCGCTGAAGGACAAGGTGACGCTTGGCTCGGATATGCAGAATGTGCTGAAGGAGAAGGCTGTCTATGATGAGCTGTTGAATAAGGCGGACGAGAAGAGCAATGTCTACCCGCAGAACTTCATGAAGTACAGCACGGAGGACACCAACACCCTGGCAATGAATCAGGCGAACGTCAATAATATCACGGATCAAAAGTGGGCCAACTGGCTGACCACCAAGGTTGATATTGAGAAGGAGTGGGCTGCGTATGTCGCCTCCGTCAATAGCTCCGGCCTGGAGCAGAACCTGCAAATCCGCCAAAAGGCTTATGACGAATACCTCTCGACCTTGAAATAGTGGACTTGAATGGAAGGGGCGCTCCTAAATGAAACCAGCACAGACCACGGTGCCGCATCAGACGCTGCGCGAGAACGGGTGGCTTCGTAAGCAGGCCGGGCATTACCAGCTATGGCTGATGGTGCTTCCTGCGGTCATTTACATCGCCATTTTCTGTTATGGTCCGATGTATGGTATCCAGCTTGCTTTTCGTGAATTTGATTTCAGTAAAGGACTGACGGGCGGGGAATGGGCCGGGTTCAAATATTTCGAGCAGTATTTCAACAGCCCGATGTTCTGGCCTACGCTGCGAAATACGTTTATCATTGCGTTTTTCTCCATCCTGCTAGGCTTCCCGATGCCGATTCTGCTGGCGCTGGTGGTTAACTCGATCCGCAGCAACAGACGCAAGCGTATCCTGCAGACTACGGTGTATATGCCTTACTTCATTTCTACCGTTGTTCTGGTTGCGTTGCTGCAGATTATGCTGTCTCCTACCACCGGACTGATCGACGGCTTCCTGAAGGCCTTGCACCTGATCCCTGCGGATACGAATCTCATAGGTGACCCGGGCGCCTTCGTTCCGGTGTATGTCATCTCTGCCATCTGGCAGGCCTGCGGCTGGAACAGCATTATCTTCATCGCCGCCCTGTCCTCGGTGGATGCGCAGCAGTATGACGCCGCCCGGATTGACGGGGCTAACCGCTGGCAGACCGTCTGGCACGTGGAGCTTCCGGCCATCCTGCCGACGATTATTATTTTATTGATTATGAATATGGGCAGCATACTCAGTGTAGGCTTCGAGAAGACTTTTCTTATGCAAAATAGTCTTAACAAGCCCGTCTCGGAGGTCATCTCCACGTATGTCTTCAATGTGGGCGTGAAATCCAACCAGTTCAGCTTCGGTTCAGCGGTCGGACTATTCAATACCCTGATCAATTTCACGTTCCTGATGCTGGCGAATGCCCTGGCCAAAAAAACTTCAAAAATCAGTCTGATGTAGGGAGGAAATGGGATGTCAAACAGTCAAGCCGCTCATTCGCAAAAGATACAGCATTCGGGCGGTATCGCAGACAGGCTGTATACGCTGGTGGTTGCGGTTATAAGCATCGCAGCGTTCATCATGGTCGCGTACCCGCTGTATTTCATCATCATAGCTTCCGTCAGCAACTCCACCATGGTGAACCAGGGACAGGTTATTCTATGGCCTAAGGACATTAACCTGTACGGCTATGAGCAGATATTCAAGGACACCCGGATCTGGCAGGGGTATAAAAATACGATTATCTACACGGTGCTGGGCACGCTGCTCAATCTGCTGGTCACGCTACCTGCGGCGTATGCCTTGTCCCAGCGGAAATTCCGGGCACGCAGGTTCATTATGCCGCTGTTTGTGATCACGATGTATTTTGGCGGGGGCATGATTCCTACCTATCTGCTTATCCGTGACCTGAATCTGCTGAATACACCTTGGGTAATGATCGTGAACGGCGCCATTAGTGTATACAATCTGATTATTACAAGAACCTTCTTCGAGACTTCTATACCGGAGGAGCTGCACGAAGCGGCTACCCTGGATGGCTGCTCGCACTTCCGCTACTTCATCTCGGTGGTGGTTCCGCTGTCCAAGGCGGTGATCTCCGTCATCACGCTCTATTATATGGTGGGTCACTGGAACGACTTCTTCAACGCCTTGCTCTATATCAACACGGATAGCTTACAGCCGCTGCAGATCGTCCTGCGCAATATTCTATTATCCAATCAGGCGTTCGCGGGCGGAGCCGGATCAGGTGCCGGGGCCGGTGCGGGCAGCTATGCCCAGCAGTTCGCGGATCAGATCAAATATGCGGTCATTATCGTATCGACGGTGCCGGTGCTGATTATCTATCCGTTTATCCAGAAGTACTTCGAGAAGGGCGTAATGATCGGTGCGGTGAAGGGCTGAGCGTATAGCTGACGCTGCGTGCAGCATCCAGTGGGCCGGGAGGAGGGAACCTCAGTGAAAAAAAGTCTTGAACTGCTCGATTCCATCGGCGAACCCGTATCTCAGGATATGAAGGAAAAGCTTATGCATGGCAGCAGACAATTCCGCATGAGTGTGCATGTAACCAAGCTATCCTCGCTCAATAATCTGGTGCTGTATTCCCACTGGCATGAAGAGCTGGAGCTGCTGTTCATGATCAAGGGCACGGCCAAATTCCATGTGGGGCAGGAGAAATTGGTCGTCCAGAGCGGAGAGGCGGTTTTCATTCAGCCCAATATGCTGCATTCGGCGATCCGGGTGGATCAGGAGGAGATTATTTTCTGCGCGGTGCTGGTGCATTTCAATTTCCTTTCCAGCCTGGAGAGAGACCAGATTCAGCAGCAGTTTGTTTCCCCGCTTTTCCTCGACAACCGGCGTTATCCGCTGCTGATCGGGCGGGAGCTGGAGGAGAAGCTGCGGCTGATTCCACTGCTGGAGGAGGTGCGGGATCTCTATCAGCAAGAAGCGCATGGCTATGAGATGCTGATTAAGGCCAGGCTGTTCGAGGTACTGTACCGGCTGGAAAAGTGTGCGGCTGAGCATCCGCGGGCAGGACTGCCCGGGCAGTCCCGGGGCGGCAACAGCTCCATGCTGGCCAAAAAAACGCTGGCCTACGTCCAGCAGAACTACAGTAAGCGGATCACGCTCTCCGATATGGCGCAGCAGGTCAACATGAGCCCGTCTTACTTTTGCCGGTTCATGAAGAAGCAGTTCGACCTGTCCCCGATGGACTTCCTGAACGAATACCGGATCTCGGAGGCGGTCAGCCTGCTGGAGACCACGGATAAGAAGATCATGGAGATCTCCGGCATGACCGGCTTCAGCAATGTGAACCGGTTCACGGAGATGTTCAAGAAAACCTACGGCTGCCGCCCGATGGATTACCGGAACCGGCTGCGGCAGAGTAAGTAATAAAGCAAGAAGATGCTGTGCCCAACCCTAAGAGAATGTCAGATAAATTTTCTTTCAAAAACAGAAAGCAGCGATTTTTCCAATAACGGAAGAATCGCTGCTTTTGTAACGTTTAAAGTTCTTGAGAAATTTATCTACCTACAGATAGAGAATAGATATAGAAGCTTACTTCGCTGGAGCCGACGGCTCAAGCCAGCGCGAACCCATTACAGGCTCAGCCGTTGCAGTGTAGCCTGCGGGCAGGTATGTGGATACCGAGCCTTTGGTGATCACTTGCGGATACATTTTATCCGGGTCAGGCAGGGTTACCTTGAAGTAGATTACCGCCTTAGTGGCGCTGGTGAACTCGATACGCTCTACCGCGAGACCGTAGCCGGGGTTCGGCAGATTGTCAACGGTGATGGTGGCTTTGTTAACGCCTTCAGCGACTTTGTCCAGGACTACATCAGAGACGTAATTGTTAGCCGGAACCGGCTCCGGCTCAGAAGGCTCATTGCCCGGATTGTTCGGCGTAATCACCCGGTCGGCGAATTCAGCGGCATCATGGATCATGACCGCAGCTTCAGCGCGGGTAATCGCATCGGACGGACGGAATTTTCCGTTATCCAGTGTGAGCACCTTCGTGTTCAGCAGCACCTGCAGGCTGTAATTAACCTCTGGAGTAAGTTTATCGCCATCCTCGATCATGAAGAACATCTTGGTCACCGGGAAATTGCCCTTGCTCTGCAAGGCTTGGGTCAATAAATGGGCGAATTCTGCACGGGTCATCGGTGCATTCGGGTTGATATCCTTTGCCAGTGTCAGGCCGCTCTGCTTCGCAAGGGCGAAGGAGGAGGCGTACCAGGCATTATCTTTTACATTGTCAAAGAGCTGGCTGGCCTTAGTATTGCTATCGGTACCGGCTTTCGGTGCAAGCGCCAATCCTTTTACCAGGAACTGTACGGCTTGCGCATTCGTCACTTTGGCATTGGGAGCAAACAGGTCGTTCGTAATTCCGTTAATTACACCAGCGCTATGCAGTGTATTGATCTTGGTTTCGGCTGAATTTCCCTTGAGGTCCGAAAAGGCAAATGCGGACGCTCCGAAGGATAAGCTGGCAGCCAGGATTCCGCACGCGATGCTCATTTTTTTTGCGTGCTTCGTTAGATTAGTTGGTTTCATTGTGCATCACCTCTATATACTCAGATGGTTCTTTACGGCGAAAGGTTGCAGTTGTCCGGAAAATAATACGAAAAAACTTAGGACAACGGGGTAAACCGGGTGGTCCACAGGTAAAATTTATTTTGCGGATCGGTAAATCCTCTTTTATTCTGATCCAGGGCTGCGATTCTCTTCATCTCTTCGTCCGACAAGGAGAAATCAAACAGCTCCAGATTCTGTTTCAGCCTTGCAGGAGTAACGGACTTCGGAATTACAGCGATATCCCGCTCAAGGTTCCATCTCAGGATGACTTGCGCCGCAGTTTTATCATATTTGGCTGCCATTTCGGTGAGTACAGGGTGGGCAAGCATCTCCGAGTTACCGTGTCCAAAAGGGCTCCACGCGACATGCTGGATACCGTGCCCCCTCATATAATCATGAAGCGACCCTTGCTGGAGCAGCGGGTTCGTCTGAATTTGATTCACTGCGGGGACAATCGTCCCCTGCTTCATGACCTTGTCCAGATGCTCCGGCTCAAAATTGGATACCCCGATCGCCCGGATCTTGCCCTCCTTGTATAAAGACTCCAGGATGTGCCAGCTTTCCAGATAGTGCTTGGCGGGCCAGTGGATCAGGTAGAGGTCAACATAATCCGTTTGGAGTTTTTGAAGACTGGCTTCAAAGGCTTTACGGGTCTTTCGCCCCAGGTCTGTGCTCCATACTTTAGTCGTAATAAAGAGCTCGCTTCGAGGTACACCTGATTTCTGAATAGCCCTGGCTATCAGCTCCTCATTTCGGTAAGCTGCCGCCGTATCCAGATGCCGGTACCCGTTCTGAAGCGCCCATACTAGAGCGTCTTCATTATTGTCTTTGATGTTATACACACCCAGACCCACCTTCGGCATCTGGACTCCGTTATTCAAAACGAAATGTTCCATTTCGCATCTTCCTTTCCTTTTGAGTTCGTATAACCAGCCCTCTTGGTCAACGATTATAGCATAAGAAGGCAACGAATCATCATTGGGAAAGAAAATCGAGACGCATTATGTTTAAGTGTATTCTATACAACTAAATCGTCCAATGTAGCGCCTAATTTCCGTTTAGTTGTAAAACATACATTTAAAATACCCTCTGCGCCGGGATTCCGCTGATATCTGCAGATTTAGTTGTACCAAATACAGTTAGAAGAGGAAATCCTTCCTTTACACGGTATTTAAGTGTACAGAATACAACTATCCCAGAGTGTACGCGTTCAAAATCTGTGTAAGAAGCACTTAAGCAATTTAAACAAAAAGCAAAAAGAAGGGGAGGGGAAATTTGGAACTGGAGGAGCGGCAGCGGCCGGAAGTCCAAATGTTCACCGCAGCGACGACCATGCTTCGTGTTCAACTCCGAAGTGCGTCTTATCTGATAAGAGTAAATTGAACGCAAGCAATGCCAAACTTTTAACTTGTTCATTTTTTGAATAAGAAGCTATGATATTTTTCCTTTTATATCCCAAAAAATACTATATTATAGAAAATGTAATCTTTGTGAAACCGGTAGTATTTGAGAAGAATGGGATTGGAGAGAAGTTCATGCGTGTTGCGCTGGTGTGTTGTGCAGATTCCACAGAGCCTTGTGAGGATTGCAGGTTTAAAATGGTTCATTCTTTTTTTGCACAGGAGTACGGTTGTAAGGTATTGCATTTCAAGGAGCTGGAGGCGCTGGTCGATATTGTGAAGGAAGGCCTACAGCTGGATGGTGTAGTGATCAGCACCCCTGATTTCAACCCGGACTTCATTCACACGATGCAGTACCTGCAACAGATGCTTACGCTGAGAATATTCTTCATTGTAGAGGAGATCAGCGCGCAGGGTACCCCTGTCCCTTTTCCTTCCAATCATATGTACATCAGCAGCTTCGAGCGCTACGGCTTCCAGGAGGAATTGTTCAGCCGGTTGCGCTGCTGGTTCGACGAAGGACTGGACCCTCATACACACCACACCAGACAAATCAAGGATATCGCCCTTCATCTGCACTCCAAATCCCTGAAGGTCGGAGAATTCGTCATTGAGCTTACCTGTAAAGAGTTCGAACTCCTGGAGCTGCTGCTGGAATGCCAAGGCCAGTATATCCCCACCGAGCAGATTCTGCACCAGCTGTGGGACAGGTATACATCCCCTGAGATTGTGAGGCAGTACGTATACAAGCTGAGGCACAAAATCGAGATCATCTCCGGACGCAGCGACATCATCCTGTTTCGCCGGGGGATCGGATATTCGGTGAACCCATTGATCTGACAGAGTTCTGTCAGGTCTTTTTTTGTGCCCGGGAAACACATAGATTGTACTCTTCCGTCTCCTCCCATAAATCAACAATAACTGTAAATTAACGCAAGCTTAACAGCCGGGTTATGTCCCCTTCCGGGCTTAGGCGTTACGATGTCATTAATACGAATGGGGAGGCATATGGAGTGGCAACGATTCAGAACAGTATCTGGATTCAAGCAGACCGGATCACCGTATTTGAGCGGACGAATGATATTGCGCACTGGACAGATTTATTCACGGAATATAAGGAAACGCGGGTGCTGGAGCAAGGGGAGGCCTACATCCGGTTTGAGCTGACGACACATCCTGAGGGGAACCGGCCTTCGCGCACGTGGGAATCTGAACGCTGGCTGGACCGGCCGAACTTCCGGATTACGGCCAGACGCCTGGCGCCGCTGCTGCCGTTCAAGCATATGAATCTCGAATGGCTCTATGAGGAGCAGGACGAAGGGACGTATATGACCTGGATTCAGGAATTCGAGGTAGATCCGGCAAGCGGGCTGACCGGGGAGCAGGTAGAAGCGCATCTGAACCGCACGACCAAGGAGCAGATGACGGCGATCAAGCACAATATCGAGAAGCAAACGGTTCGGAGCTGAGGGCTTATATGGAGAATGTGACAAGAAAAAGAGTCGTGATCACTGGCATGGGGCTGCTTACCCCGCTGGGGAATACGCTGGAGCAGTTCTGGAGGAACAGCCTGCAGGGCAAGGTGGGATATGACCGCTTGCAGGTCTATGAGCATATGGCGTTGAAAAGCCGCGTTACCGGCACAATACCGCTGTTCGAGCATTTGGGCCGGACGGCTGATGAAGCGCAGCGGGCAGGCATGGGGCGGCCGGGTATTCTGGCGGTCAACGCCGCGATAAGGGCGGTTGCCGATGCGGGGCTTGTGTTCACGAAGGAGCTGCGGGAGCGTTCCGGGGTCTGCATCGCCAATGCAATTGCCGATACTCCGTTCTCGGAGCAGACCTTCCTGCGGATGACGGAGGGCGGGCAGGGGCCGATTGATCATGGACTCTGTCAGGAGGATTTGTACCGCAAAGGCATGTTCTCTTATATTGCCTTCGAAGTGGCGCATGAGTTCGGGCTTCAGGGAGAGGCACTGGTCATGTCCACAGGCTGCACGGGCGGCATTGATGCTGTCGGATATGGCTATGAGTCGATTATAGCCGGGGAACATGACGTCATGATCTGCGGCGCAGCGGAAGCACCGGTCAGCTCCATGACCATCTCCTCCTTCGATGCCATCGGTGCGTTGACCTCCAGGTTCAACGATGACCCGCAGCGGGCTTCGAGACCTTTTGAGAAGAACCGCAGCGGCTTCGTTCTCAGCGAGGGGTGTGCCGTCGTGGTGCTGGAGGAGCTGGAGCATGCGCTCCGGCGGCAGGCGCCGATCTATGGCGAGGTGACCGGATTCGCCAGTACGAATAACGCTTTTCATATGACCGATCTGCCACAGGATGGGGATGCGCTCAGTCTGACGATGAACGAGGCGCTGGGCAACGCGGGCCTGACAGCGGAGGACATTCAATATATCAACGCACATGGCAGCTCGACTCCGCAGAATGATGCTTTTGAGACCGCGGCTTATAAAAGAACGTTCGGAGAGCTCGCCTACTCCATCCCGATCAGCTCCACGAAATCCATGGTAGGTCATCCGCTCTCGGCAGCGAGTGCCATTGAAATTGTGCATTGCCTGCTGGCCTTGAACGAGGGCTATATCCCGCCAACCGCCAATCTGGACGAGCCGGACCCTGCCTGTGATCTGAATTATGTGCCGAAGCAAGCGATCCAGCGCGACCTGTACCATATTCTGACCAATGCCAGCGGATTCTCCGGGATTCACTCCGCGATGATTCTGGCAGCGAACGAATACAGTAATCGGGCAGGCAAGCTTCAGACTGAACAATGGATGTGCAGCCTATGAAGAATACAGTATTCGTAACCGGAGTAGGGATGGTGGGGCCGTGCGGAAATAGTGCCGGGGCCTTCTGGGAAGGACTTCTGAGCGGCCGTAATTATATGACTCCGCTCCAGCTTGAGGGTACGACTGGTACCGCGCCTCCCTTCGCCGGACAAGTCCGCGGGATGGAGCCGGAGCAGATCATATCGAAGCGTCTGCTCAAGAAATGCTCCCGCTTCTCTGTCATGTCGATTCTGGCTGCAAAGGATGCCATGGATGATGCGCATTGGGAGCTTGATCAGATGAGCCGCGAGCGGATCGGCATCTTCGTCGGCAACAACTCGGGCGGCTGGGAGAGTGCACGGAATGGCCTGCGTGTCCTCCATACCGAAGGGGCGCCCTTCATTGACCCAAATCTGGCCAGCAACTGGTTCCCTGCGGCGGCACAAGGGCATATGTCCCTGGCCTTCGACATCAAGGGCTACAGCAAGACGGTAATCGCCGACCGGAGCAGCGGGCTGCTCGCCATTGCCTATGCGGCCAGAGCCATCCGCAACGGGATTATCGATGCGGCGATCGTTGGCGGAGCCGAGACGCCGCTCGATCCGTGGGCGCTCTCCTTCTATAACACGGAGGGACTGCTGAATCTGAGTGCGGACCGCCCGCAGACGGCATACCGGCCGTTCGTGGAGGGGCGCAGCGGGCTGGCCCTGGCTGAAGGAGCCGCGTTCCTGTGCCTCGAATCGGAGCGCAGCCTCCAGAAGCGCGAGGCGTCCCGCCGGGTGCGGGCGAGCATCCAGGGCTTCGGCTTCACGAATGACGGCCAAGCCGCCGCTCCGCCTGAGGAGAGTATAGCGCAGTGTGCCAGAGCGATCCGGCTGGCAATCGGGCATTCGGAGACGCAGCCGGAGCGGATCGGCTATCTGTCGCTGGATGGGGCCGCCTCCGCCCGCGAAGACGGAATTGAATGCTCGGCCATTCAGGAGGTGTTCGGCAGTAGTACAGAAGCCAAGTGGGCGGGCTGCCCCAAGACCGTCTTCGGCAACACGATTGGAGCGGCAGGGGCGTTCGATGTGGCACTGAGCGTGCTGGCTATGAATCACGGGGAGCTGCCCGGCCTTCCGTATCTGGCAGAATCTGTTCAGGACAATGGCTTGAACTTCGTGCCGGGGATCAGCCGCCGGACCGCTGTGGAGTCTTCGCTGATTCTGTCCAGAGGGAGGGGGGGTGTCTCTTCGGCACTGGTTGTGAACGCTGAAGGCTTGTGAAGGATGAACATTAAGGCACATTAACTTAACCGGGAGGGTGTATCTAATGGTATTCGAGAAGGTAAAAGCAATCATTGAGGATATTGGCATTGAGGATGAGATTATCGAATCATCGCGGCTCTATGACGATTTGGCCCTGGATTCAACAGAGCTGGCGCTGGTCTCTACAGCACTTGCGAAGGCGTTTGGCATCTTCATTGAGAGTAGGGTGCTTAAGACGTATTCTGTAGCCCAAGTGATCGAAGCCGTTGCCTTGAAGGCATGATTAGAGGGATCGGCATGGATCTGGTCAGTATCAGCTTTGTCGAGCAGATGCTGGAGAAATGCGGTGAACTGTTCGTACAGCAGTATTATTCCATGGAAGAGAGGGAGCTGTTCGCCTGTAAAAAAAGACATGCCGAACACTTCCTGGCCGGCAGATTCGCCGCCAAAGAAGCGCTGCTGAAGGCCATCGGCACAGGAATGAACTGTGAGCTGGACTGGAATGAGCTGGAGTTCCTTAACCATCCCGGCGGCCAGCCCTATCTGGTCCGCAGCCGCAGCCTGGAGCCTTATGTACAGCAGCAGGATTCCATCCATGTAAGCATCAGTCATCACGGTGATTATGCTGCTGCATTCATCATTATTGAGAGCAGTCAATGACTGTGAGGAGGACGAGTCACATGAGCAACAACAAAATATTCACACTTTTGGCCATCAACATTCTACTCGTATTTTCAATTATGGTCAGCATCTTCCCCATCGCACCCCTGATCAGCAGTGATCTCGGCATGACCTCCGGTGAGATTGGAACGATAGCGGGGATTGCCTCGCTGGTGATGACCTTTCTGTCGATTCCCTCCGGCGTGTTCGCGGACCGCTACGGGCGGAAGAAGATTATTATCGCTTCCATGGCTCTGTCGGCCGTGGCCGTATTCATGGTAGCTGCATCCCACGGAGTCCTGCTGTTCACGGCGGGGTGGCTGCTGTTCGGCTTCGCCAGAGGCTTCGTGTCCACACCGATCTTCGCGGTGGTGATGGATGTGTGCAAGCCCGAGGAGCGGGGCAGAGCGATGGGCATTGTGTCCGGGGCCATCGGTGCCGGGTCGGTGCTGGGGTATGTGCTTAGCGGCCTGCTGAGCAATTATTTCGGCTGGCATACCTCCTTCGCGGTGCTGGCTTCACTGCTGCTGCTGTCCACGCTGGTTACCACGGTGCTGCTGAGGGAGACTGGGGTCAAGAATACAAGCAGAAGCATCGGGCAAGCCTTCAAAAGCTCCTTCAAATGGCTGGGCGTCCGTGAAATCCTGCTGGCGGGTATTGTCGGAACCCTGTGCTTCATGGTGGGGGTCTTCACCACCTTCCTGGTGCCGTTCGCGGCTAAGGAACAGGATATCTCCCTGGTGCTGCTCAGCCTGCTCTTCATTCCGTATGAAGCAGTAGCCTCGTTCGGAGCAGTCTTCGTTGGCTGGATCTCAGACAAGGTAGGCAGACATGCACCGCTGATCTGGGCCCAGTCGATCTGTGTAGGAGCGCTTGTGCTGCTGTATGCACTTGACTTCAATCCTTGGCTGCTAACCTTCGGATATGCCCTGATCGGACTTACGGAAGGGCCAATTATTACCCTGGTCAATACGATTATTACGGATAAGGTCATTAAGATTAATCCGATGGAGATGGGCGCGGCCTTGGGAACCTTCCGGACCCTTCAGGGGGTCGGGATTGCGTTGGGGTCCACGCTTGGCGGGTTCTTCTACAGCAGAATCGGAACGCATCCCAGCTATCTGGTGGCCGCCGGGCTGATGGTGCTGACGCTGCTGATCTCACTGAGCCTTGGCAAGAAGGAACAAGCTGGCGTCACCGAATATAAATCTGCGGGATAAGGGGTGCAGTATGAACCAGGTCTACACGAAAACAGTGGTCCATATGGATGAAGTGCCGGTGGTTCATTCCAGAGGAGGACAGATGCGCGTACTGGCGAGTCCGGCGACAGTCGGGTCCACCCAGCTGATCATGGGCCATGTCCTGCTCCAGCCGGGAGAAGAGATCAAGGAGCATCTTCATGATTACGGCGAAGAGAATGTCTACGTCGTCCGGGGCCGGGGAACGGCGTTCATCGAGGATATCCCGCACGCCATCCGGGAGAATAGCCTGTTCATTGCGCGGAGGGGTGAGCGGCACCGGGTAGTCAATGAGGGTCCGGGCATGCTGGAGCTGGTCTTCGCTACAGCGCCGCTGGCCCCCAGGCCGGAGATCGGGCACAGAGAGGTCTGACCTCCCTTCTAGGCAATACCAATTCTAAGCAAAGTGGTGAGAAGACAAACGTGAAGAGTGATCTTGTGATTGTAGATACCCATGCCCATTTCGCCGTCAAGGAGAATAAGAGCCTGGAGCTTAGCCTGGCCGCGGCCGGGACCGTCCCGGATTACAAGAAGCAGAAGGGCTTCGATGACCTGCAATATCTGAAAAAGATGGTGGGCGCTGGCGGAGACGGCTTCGTGGACGAGAACAATATGCTGGAGGATTACCTTGCTTGTATGGACGAGAATCAGATCGCCATGAGCTGGGTTCATCAGCTGAGCTTCGAGGATGTCTACGGCTATGAGGTGCTGTCCAATGAGAAAATCGCCGAGGCGGTCCGCGCCCACCCCGACAAGCTGCGCGGCTTCGCCAGCGTCAATCCCTATAAGGGGAAGGAGGCGCTGGCGGAGCTGGATTATGCCATTAAGACGCTGGGCATGCAGGGCTTCAAGCTGAACCCCAATGATTACGGGGGCTTCGTCCTGAACGACCGTGAACTGCTGTATCCGCTGTATGAGCGGTGCAGCGAGCTGGGCGTTCCGGTCAGCGTGCATACCGGGATTACGCCGGGCAGTATTTTTCGGATGAAGCATAACTACCCGATACTGCTCGATGATGTTGCTGTGGATTTTCCCGACCTGACCCTGATTGTGGAGCATATGGGCCATCCCTGGAATGACCTGTGCTATTACATGGTCGGCAGACACGACAATATGTATGTGACGATAACGGCGGTAGCCAATATCCTGATTCACAATAATCCGAAGGTGTTCCGGATGGAGCTGGCCAAAATGATCTCGGTCTGCGGCAGCCACAAGATCCTCTGGGGCTCGGACTGGACGGTTACCCCGAACATCGCCGAGGTGCTGAATTACATGCAAAAGGTAGTGATCCCGCTGCCCATGAAGCTGATGATGGGGGTGAAGGAGATCAAACGGGAGGATGTTCAGAACATCCTGGGACGCAACGCACTCAGAATCATGAAGTAGGTGAGGACATGGCAGTTCAGTTCATAGATTTAAGTGTGCCTATGGAGCAGAATCCGGGCGAGCTGGCCCCGTACGGGTTCGAGCAGACCGGCCATCAGGAGGGGGCGGACCGCTTCGCCCGCCAATTCGACGGGAGCCGGAAGGACTTCCCGGGCGAAGAGTTCCTGAATATGGAGATGATCACCGCGTCCACTCATACCGGAACCCACTTCGATGCCCCCCTGCACTTCGGCTCCAGGAGTGAGGGAGCGCCGGCAGCGTCCATTGACGAGGTGCCGCTGGAGTGGTGCTTCGGCGACGGTGTGGTACTGGATTTCACCCATATCCAGGCGGGCAGGGCTATAGAGAAGCAGGATATAGTGCAGGAGCTTGAGCGGATCGAATATACGCTTAAGCCGCTGGATATTGTGCTGATCCGTACAGGTGCGGACCGGCACTGGGGGACCTCCAAGTATCTCACGGATTATCCGGGGATGAGCAGGGAGGCTACGGCATTCCTGACCGGCCAAGGCATCAGGCTGATGGGCATCGACAGCTACGGGTTCGACCGTCCGTTCAAGCATATGATCAGTGATTATAAGCGGACCGGGGATAACGCCTATCTGTTCCCCGCTCACTTCTGGGGCAGAGAACAGACGTATTGCCACATGGAGCGCCTGGCGAATCTGGAGCAGATTCCGGTACCGTACGGGTTCAAGGTGGCTTGCTTTCCGATCAAGATCAGGCAGGCCGGTGCGGCCTGGGTACGGGCAGTAGCGATTGTTGAGTAGGCTAAAGAGTAGGTCATTACAGTCTAAGTGAAACGAATCACATAATCCAAGAGGAGGAATTAGGGATGAATTATGAATTTGAGCTTAAGGTTACGGGTGTTAAGGGGCATTGCCGGGCAGGGCATAAGGAAGGGGATGTCATGAAGGTCTCCCCGCTGAACGCAGGCAATCTCTGCGGAACGGCCTTTCATGCGGTCTTCCCGATGCTGCTGGCGCTGAACATGGATGCGAAGCTGCCGTGGGACCCGGAGGGCAATATTGTACACTCGGCTTGCCCGGATATGCGCAACCAGATGACTATGGAAATCCGCCGCATCCCGGTGGAGCCGTCCGAAGATTCTCCATATGCAGGCCGGATGCTGCAATCCAAATGAAGGGAGACCGCTCCATATGAATAATGCGAAGCCATACGTTGAAATGTTCAAGGAGAGAGATTCGATCTGCGTCTCGCATTATCCGGTGCCTGTCTCACAGCACACAGAGCCTGAGGTCCGGTCGCTGATGGAGCTGGATCAGGTGAATACCAAGGATACTCCGGTGGCGCTGTATCTGCATATTCCCTTTTGCGATGCGACCTGCTCGTTCTGCCCGTTCAACCGTTATCTGAAGCGGCAGGATCAGGTGGACCGCTACCTGGCCGCTGTCCGGCAGGAGATGGACAGCTATGCGGCTACGCCGTTCGGCAGCAGTATTACGGTCTCCTCCATTAATCTGGGCGGCGGGACACCCTCCTGCCTGTCCTCGGAGGAGCTGACCGGACTCCTGCAATACATGAAGCAGTCCTTCCGCGTCGAAGAGGAGGCCATGATCTTCATCGAAGGCAACCCCCGGAATTTCACGGCGGACAAGCTGGAGACCTTGGCTTTGCAGGGATTGAACCGGATCAGTGTGGGCGTGCAGACCTTCCAGGAGGAGCTTGCCGGAATACTGGGACTGTATCACAGTGTCGAGGATTCGTTCGCGTTAGTGAAGAATGCGCGTAACAGCGGCATTGAGAATGTGGGTATTGATCTGATGTACAATCTGCCGGGTCAGACGCTGGATCAATGGCGGGCGGATATTCTCACCTCCATCGAGCAGGAGATTGACCATATCTGTGTGATTTCCTTCTGTGTGGTGCCGCATACGCAGATTGCTTCGCGTATAGCGGAAGGGAAGATTCCGGGGATCGGGGATGTCTACCGGGAGATCGAGCTGTATACCATCGCCAAGGAGATGCTGCTGGAAGCCGGGTATGAGCAGTACAGCGTCATTGATTTCGCCAAGCCGGGCAAGACGGACCGGCACGCCACCCTGTACTTCTCGGAGCAGGCGCATATGATCGGGATCGGCGCGGCTGCTTTTGGCATCATCAACGGCTACATGTATATCAACAGCGGCAATCTGAATGAATATATGACCCGCGTGCAGGACGGGCTGCTGCCGGTCAATTGCGGGGAGAAGGCGGATGAGCGGGAGCTGGCGCATGGGGCCATGGCCAAAGGGCTGCGGATGCTATCTGTTAACCGTGCCGGGTTCGTGAAGATGTTCGGGCAGGAGCCGGAGCAGCTGTTCCCGGAGACGATAGAGCGTCTGGTGCAGGACGGTCTGCTGATTCAGGATGCCGAAGGGATTCGGCTGACAGGCGACGGCATTATATGGGGCAACAATGTGAGTAAGCAATTTTTCTCCGCGAAATATGCGGATTACGGGCTGCAGCACCGGATGAAGCTGGCTAAGGGACGCCCGGTACAATCGGTTCAATCATAAGGAGGGTATAGCTGATGAGCGATATGTTGATGAGAGTTAATCCGCAGGTAGGGGCCGCTTTTGATAGCATGTGCAAGTCGATTGAGGATACGGGGACGCTTGAGCCTAAGGTGCGGGAATTGATCCGGCTGGCTTGCGTAGTTACAGACCGTTCTACCTACGGCATCCGGCTGCATGCGCTGAAGGCTTATGAGCTGGGTGCGAGCGCGGAGGAAGTGACAGAGACCGTGATGAATTGTCTGCCGGTGGCAGGGATTGAGGCGGTCTCCTCGGGCCTTGCTGCGGCATTGTCGGCTGTGGAAGCCAAGCGGGGTGTTCATCATGGCAGTTAAAACGTCCAACGAGCGCTTTTATAATATCTATCCTCACAGAGATCCTATCTGCGTATCCCACTACCCCAATCCTGTGACCGAGGTTCCCCCGGCTGATATTTACGGAACAATGGGCCTTGGTGACCAGCCTCCG
Organism: Paenibacillus silagei; assembly: GCF_017874735.1. Lineage (GTDB taxonomy): Bacteria > Bacillota > Bacilli > Paenibacillales > Paenibacillaceae > Paenibacillus_AQ > Paenibacillus_AQ silagei. The sequence continues at coordinate 12,904 of NZ_JAGGLV010000029.1, read as the reverse complement.
GCGCATAATGTCGGCGCAGTCTATGTCCATGTTCCCTTCTGCGCCTCTGTCTGTATCTTCTGCCCCTTCAACAAGATGGCCTATCAGGAAAAGCAGGTGGAGCAGTACATGGAGGCCGTCAAGGCCGAAATCGGCATCTATGCTTCTTCCCCGTATGGTTCGCAGTCCACGATCAGCGCGGTGACGTTCGGGGGAGGGACGCCTTCAGCTCTGTCGGCTGAACGGATGGTGGAGATGCTGAAGAGTGTCCAGGCGAATTACCGGGTGACGCCGGATGCGCAGATCTCTTTCGAGGGCAGTCCGGCAACCTTGACGCTGGAGAAAATGCAGGCCATCCGCGCCCAGGGGGCGAACCGGATCAGCATTGGCATCCAGACCTTCAATGACAAGATGGGGCATCATCTGCGGATGAGCCATGATTCCCGGCGGGCTTTCGAGGTGCTGGAGGAAGCGAAGGAGGCGGGCTTCGAGAATATTGGTATCGATCTGATGTACAACCTGCCCGAGCAGACCATGGAGGAATGGCTAGAGGATGTCCGTACGGCGGTACGTCTGGGCATTGACCATATCACGGTATTCTCTCTGTGTGTAGTACCCTTCACAGCACTGTTCAAAATGATCAAGGAAGGCAAGATTCCCCCTACCGGCAGTGTCGAGCTGGAAGTGGATATGTACCTGGAAGCCAAGCGGCTGCTGCAGGAAGAGGGTTATGTCCAGTACAGCGTGTGGGATTTCGCCAAGCCGGGCTTCGAGGACCGGCATGTCCTCTTGTACTATACCCAGCAGAAGGATCTGTTCGCGCACGGCCCGGCCGCCTTCGGTTATGTCAATAAGCTGATGTATATCAACCAGGGAGATATCCAGGAGTACAGTGACCGGCTCCAGCAGCAGTTCCTGTCCGTCTTCATCGCCAGCCAGGCGGATGATCTGGAAGCGATGCACGGGATGATGGCCAAAGGCCTGCGGATGCTGTCCGTGAAGCGGAAGGATTTCACCGGCATGTTCGGATTCCAGCCTGAGGAGGTCTTCGGTACGACGATCGATGAGCTGGTAGCCAAAGGCCTGCTGGAAACGGATGAGCATGAGATCCGCCTGTCCGCGAGAGGTATTGTCTGGGGCAACAACGTCTGCAAGGAGTTCTTCTCGGAAGCGAACCAGCAGACCTTCGAGAGCCGTGTGAAGCTGGCACGCGGACAAAAGCCGGCTGAGGCTGCCGGAGAGGAGCTGAAGGGATGAAGCTGTCTGTCGGCACGAACTTTGATGACCGGTTGCCTATCCTGCTGAAGGATTCGCATGTGGATGTTTTCTATGGCAAGCTGTCCTCTGATCTGGTGGGCGGCGGAAGACCAACCTTTGCACTGCCAACCATAGACCGGGCGAGGGTGGAGGAGCATGTGAAGCTGCTGCATGCCTACGGGTTCAAGTTCAATTATCTGCTGAACGCTACCTGTCTGGATAACCTGGAGACCACGAAGGATTTCCATTACCGCCTGCGCGAGCTGCTGGAATGGATCGGCACGCTGCAGCCGGAATATGTGACGGTATCGCTCCCGATGCTGATTGATATGGTGCGCACCGCGCTGCCGGATGTGAAGATCAGCCTGTCTACCTTTGCTAATGTGAATACGCTCAGACAAGCCCGGTATTTCGAGGAAAAGGGCGTCAGCGAGATTACCCTGCCCGAGAGCCGGAACCGTGACTTCGCCTTCCTGGAGAGCCTGAGCAAGAATACCCGCCTCGACTATCAGCTCATTGCGACTAATGACTGTATGCTGGATTGCCCGATGCGCCAGAATCATGCGAACTTTCAGAGCCATGCCTCGCAGTGTAACCATGTGACGGACGGCTTCGCGCTGGATTACTATATGCTGCGCTGTACGGAGCGTAAGCTCCAGCACCCGGAGGAGCTGCTGAAGTCGCAGTGGATTCGCCCGGAGGACATGTATATCTATGAAGAGCTGGGCTACCACAAGTTCAAGCTGACCGAGCGGATGAAGACCACGGAGAAGATTGCCGCGACTGCGCAGTCCTACTCCGAGCGGAAGTATGAGGGGAACCTGCTTAGCCTGCTTAATTCGCGGATGGCCGAGGCTGACTTTGAAATGCCGAACTTCTCGAAGAACATCAAGGAGGATTTCGCACCGTCCGACAAAATGAGACAGGTATACCGCCTGCTGTTCAGCTTCCAGGCCAGCATCGACAACAAGAGTATGGAAGGCTTCCTGGAGGGCTTCTGCTCGAAGCGCTGCGACCGGATGGACTGTGACAAGTGCGGCTACTGTGCTGAATGGGCCAGCCGGACCGTGTCCATGGCGAAGCCCGGGGATGAAGCGCTGAAGGAATTCGAGCAGCTGTTCGCGGCGCTCGCTTCGGGAAGCTTCTTCGAGTCAGCGGCCGGGGCGAAGGCGGTCTGGAGCGCGGAGGGCGAGAGTCTTCTGGGTGCGGTCATTGGGCGCAAGCCCGAGTTCATCCGCGATATGGCCGGGCCTGAGATCCGGAAGAAGGCCGAGGAGCTGGCGGCTGCCCGGGGAAGTGCCCAGGTCTTACGGCAGGATGTTGCCAAGGCCAATGTACTGTGCACCCCGGCAGACTTCCGGATGTTCGCGCTTAGCGATCTGCGGGCACTGGGCTTCGATACGGCTGAGCTGGACTTAGAGGAGGCAGCCGGATGAAGAAGATCATCGGGCTTGCCGGGTCCATGAAGAAGCATCACAGCTCCAGCGAATATCTGCTCTCCGTTGCGCTTGAAGCCGCAGCGGAGCAGGGGGTGCAGACGGAGCTGCTGCGGCTGAATCATTACAACATTCTGCCCTGTGACGGCTGCGGCAACTGCATGAACGGCAAGCACTGCCACCTGCTGAAGGACCCGGAGGACCAGTTGACGGAGCTGTACGACAAGCTGAAGGAGGCGGACGGGTTCGTCTTCGCCTCCCCGGTCTATGCGCTCTCGCTTCCGGCCGTCTGGAAGAACTGGATCGACCGCTGCGAGCCGTGCAGCGACGAGGATCTGGACTTCGAGTACTACAATTACGACCGGGTGGCCGGAGTGAAGGGCAAAGCGTTCAAGGGCAAGGTCGCCGGACAGATTGTTGTCGCAGCGGGACCGGGGCATGAATGGGCGCTGGCCTCGCTGATGCCCTGCTTCACGGCGATCAAGCTGTCGATGATTGCCAGCGCGGGCATCAGCCTGATTGAATATGACGGCCAGCCGGGTATCCGCAAGCGCTCCTGGAGCAAGCCGATTGAAGAAGCGGAAGAGGCGAAGATGATGGCCCGGGCGGTCGGGATGCGGGTAGCCTCCTCCTTGGGCTTCTCTTACTTCGACCTTCCCGGGCAGTCGGGGGCAGGGCGAGAGCAGGGAAGCGGGGGGCAGGATGCTATGGAGCGGAGCCAGGACCCTATGGTGCCGAGCCAGGACCGCGGGGTGCAGGCTGAAGTCTGGTCTGCCTTCACTGTGCAGGACGTCCGGGATGAGGAGGTTACGCTCGGTGAACTGGCTTCGATTCAGCCGCGCATCTTCGTTATCGGCGATCAGCAGGCCAGCCTCCGCTGCGGGCCGCTGCTGGAACAGCTGGAGCAGCAGTTCGGCGGGAGCGCAGACTGTGCGCTGATTGCAAGAGTGGGGCAACTGCCCCACTTCATCACGCATGAATTCGTGAAGGAGAAGACGAGCCAGACCGTTCCCGGCTTCATGCTCTACTATGACTGGGAGGATAAGCTGGCCTCACGCTGCACCCTGGCGCCTGGACAGCCGGCTATTCTGGTAGGCAGAAGCCCCGGGGAGTGGCGGTTGTTTGCAGTCGATGAATCAGACGGCCGGGATATAGACCGGGTCGTGGACTATCTGGAGGAAGCTGTCGTATGAGCGGCCCGGCCGGGAAGTTCAAGGGAGGATGCACACTACATGCTGAAGACTAAGGGGATACCTTTATTTTATAGCCGGCAGGGCGCCGGGGAGGCCGTGCTGTGTCTGCACGGCAACCGGGACTCTTCGCTCGTCTTCGGGGACCTGGCCCGGGCACTGGAGCCTCATTACCAGGTGATCCGAGCGGACCTGCGCGGACACGGCCAATCGGAATACGCCGGTCCGGCCTTCACCCTGGAGGACATGGTTGATGATATTCTCAGGCTGCTGGATGAGCAGGGGCTGAAGCAGGTCTCGATCATCGGGCATTCCCTGGGCAGCACGCTTGCACTGCTGCTATCCGCCCGTGAGCCGGACCGGGTGAAGAAGCTGGTGCTGATGGGGGCCGCCGCCACCTTCGCGGTTCCGTTCAAGCGGCCGGAGCACGGGGAAGAGATCACGCCGGATGCTGTGCGGCAGACGAATGCGGCGGCGGTCCCGTATTTTTTCACCGAGGGCCATGAGGAGGTTCAGCATCAGATTCTGGAGGGCTGGTCCCGGCTGCCTGCCGCGACCCACCGTCTGATGATTCAGATCAAGCATCCCGATCTCCGGCCGATCCTTCAGGGCATCCGGCAGAGATCGCTGATTATAAGCGGGGAAGAGGACCGGATTACGCCGCTGCACAAGGCCCTGGAGCTGAACCGGTACCTGCCGGACTCCCGGATGCATTCGGTTCCAGGCGCTGGACACTTTATGTTTCTTGAAGCGGGCGAAGACGTAGCTGCTGCCGCGCTCACTTTTCTTAAGGGGGAGTGAGCATGGGCAGAGTGCTGCTGATCTCGGCGAATACGGAGAAGCGGCCCCCTGTATTCCCGCTGGGTCTTAGCTATATTCACGCCAGTCTTGTCGCTTCCGGCTGGGAGGCAGGCATGCTGGACATGACTCAGCTGGAGTACACCCGGGAGGCCGTTACGAATTACCTTAACGCCTATGCGCCCGATTACATCGGCTTGTCGATCCGTAACCTGGATAATTGCTGCATGCAATATCCCCGGAGCTTCGTGGATCAGGTCTGCTTGATGGTGGATTGGGTGCGGGAATGGAATAGCAGGGCCGGAATCATTCTGGGCGGGGCGGGCTTCTCGCTCCTGCCCCGGCAGTGGCTGCAGGAGACGGGAGCCGATTACGGCATTGTCGGTGACGGCTGTGACAGCATCGTGGAGCTGCTTAGCCAGCTGGAAGCGGGGCAGGTGCCATCCGCAGTAAGCGGGCTCATGTTCAGGACAAGGGCCGGGGAATGGAATTACTGGTCGCCGTATGCGCCTGAACAGCTGGATCAGGAGTATTTTCCCAGCCGCAGCGGGTTTCTGCACAGCTATGATGTGGACCGTAGGGTCCGTCATAATGTATTGACCAAAAGGGGCTGTGCGCTAAGCTGTACCTATTGTGCTTACCCGTCACTGGAGGGCCGGGCCGTCCGCCTGCGGTCGCCTAAGGGGGTTGCCGATGAGATTGAGCAGATGGTGGTGCAGTATGACATCGGCTCATTTGATTTCGTGGACAGTGTGTTCAACTATCCCCTGGAGCATGCCGAAGAAATCTGCCGGGAGCTGATCGGGCGGACACTTCCGTTATCCTGGGGCTGCTTCCTGAATCCGCGGTTCTTTACGGCAGAATTCGCCGGGCTGCTTAGGCAGGCCGGGTGTACGGAGGTGGAGTTCGGCATTGATTCAGGCAGCGATATCTGTCTCAGGTCGTTCAAGAAGAACTTCCGGCAGGCCGAGATCCGGACAGTGGTCCAGCTCTGCCGCGATCAGGCGCTGGACTTCAGCTTCTGCCTGCTGATCGGGGGGCCGGAGGAGACACCGGAGACCCTGCACGAGACGCTGGAGCTGATGGAGGAGCTTGCGGTGCAGCGCATCTTCGGCTTGTTCGGCATCCGTATTCTGCCGTCCACCGATATGTACAGCTATGCAGGTTCGCCGGAGCCGGATGAGCTGCTTCATCCGAAATTCTTCATGTCCCCGAAGCTGAGCCTGGAGCAGGCGAACAGTATCTGTGCGCCGTACCGGGAGCGCAACCCGGACTGGATGTTCATTTGAATGAGGAAGAGCGGGTGGAGTGAAGCATGAGAATACTGGTGGTGTCTACGAATACGCTGCTGAAGCCGCTGCCGGTCCTGCCTGTCGGGGCGGGGATGGTCTACTCGGCCCTCACGGCTGCCGGATTTAAGGCACGCTTTCTGGATCTGGCTTTTGTGGCTGAGCCGCTGGAGGCGCTCCGCGAGGAGCTGCGGGTTAACGGAGCAGATCTGATCTGCCTCTCGGTGCGCAACATCGATAATCAGGTGATCCAGCAGCCGGAGAGCTATCTCGCTTTTATACAGCAAGTCATGCAGGTATGCCGTACCTGCAGTTCAGCCAAGGTACTGCTTGGCGGGGCTGCAATGCTGGTAATGCCGGGCGAACTGGTGAAGGAGCTGGGGGCGGATTACGGCATCAAAGGGAGCGGGGGCGAAGCGGAAGCGGTGCGGCTGGCCCGTGAGATCGAGCGGGGGCAGGCCCCGGAGACAGGCACGGTACGTAATGCAGATCCCGCCTATCATCCGGTGTACAGCCGTATTCCGCCGAAGCCGCTGTTCGCTCCGCAGTATTTTATCCCGAACCCCCGCATCAAAAAAGCCTCGATGGGCTACCAGGCCTCCAGAGGCTGCAGCCGGCACTGCATCTATTGCTCGGAGGGCTACATGAATGCCGGTGCCTGCCGGATTCCTGCGGAGCAGTTCAGTGAAGATATGAAGATCCTGGAGAATGACTATCAGGTGCATAACATCACTTTTGTAGACGGGGTGTTCAATCATGAGGTGGAGGAGACGGTGGAGTTCTGTAAGCTGATCGGCTGCACAAGCCCCTCGCTGGAATGGAGCTGCGCCTTGACCCCGGCTCATGTTACGGAGGAATTGATCCGCTCGCTGAAGGAGAACGGCTGCCGCTTCGTGGACATCGGGGCCGACTCAGGTTCACAGCAGATGCTCCGGCGGATGGGCAAGCAGTTCACCCCGGAGCAGTTGGTTAAGCTGGGACACCTGCTGGAACACTATCAGCTTCCCTACTCGGTATCGCTGCTGTTCGGCGGGCCGGGAGAGGATGCGGAGACGGTGCAAGAGACGGTCCAGGTGGTCAATCAGATGAACCCTGTGTATATTCTGGCCAGCCAAGGCATTCGTGTCTACCCTCACACCGCACTCTACCATATCGCTCTACAGGAGCAGGTGATCCGGGCTGAGGATAACTTGCTTTTTCCAGCCTACTACCAGTCCAAGGACTACAGCGCTGACCTGCTCACCGATGCTCTGTCCGCATCACGCCACATCTATAAAGATATGCTTATGAATTCAATTGGAGGAAGGACTTGATAGAATGAACAAACCTGTGTACCCGTTCCGGGAGATCGGGATAGGGCACTATCCCATGGGGAACACACCGGTGTCGCCAGAGGACAGCAAACGGCTGCCGTCACTCATGAACTTGAATCAAGCCGCGGCAAGCTCCAAACTGGTCTATGTACATATTCCCTTCTGTGACTCGATCTGCCCGTTCTGCCCGTACCCCAAGGCGTTCAACGAGCAGGGAGCCCGCAAGGATTATCTGGCTGCACTGTTCCGCGAGCTGGAGATGTATGGGATGACGCCGCAGATCCGCAATTGCTCAGTGGAGGCGCTATATATCGGCGGCGGGACGCCAAGCGTGCTGGACGAGGAAGAGATTACCGCATTATTCGAGCAGCTACAGGCTACACTTCCTATGCATAATATCGAAGAGATCACATTCGAGGGCAATCCCGCCTCGTTCACCGCTGCCAAGCTGAAGCTGCTTCAGGCGCTTGGGGTGAACCGGATCAGTCTAGGGGTGCAGACGTTCAACGATGAGCTGGGCAGACGTCTTGGGCTGCTTCAGACCGGGGAGGATTCCCTGCGGGCGATTCAGGATTCCAGAGAGGCGGGCATCGCGAACGTCAGCCTGGACCTGATGTACAATCTGCCGGGCCAGACGATGCAGGAATGGCTTGAGGATCTGGCGAAGGTAGTGGAGCTGGACATCGGTCATGTCACGCTGTTTCCGCTGAAGATTATTCCCGGCTTCGGTCTGGCGAAGCGCATTGCCAGCGGCGAGCTTCCGGCCTGCGGCGGACTTGAGCTGGAGCAGCAGATGTATATAGAGGCTTGCCGTTATCTGGAGTCGCAGGGCTATTCGGTGGAATCGACTTATGATTTCGTCCGGCCGGGAGGCCATCATGTGTATAGCCGCAAGCATTTTGACGATTACCTGGACTTGCTCTCTGTGGGACTGGGGGCGTTCGGCGATGTGGGCGGGTATGCCTACCAGAATGTGAAATTACTCCCTGAATATGTGAAAAAGATTACATCCGGCGACCTGCCCATTGCTTTAGGCTACGAAGTGAAGGCAGAGGATCTGCCCAACCAGTTCCTGGCGATGGGCTTGCGCCGTACAGCGATTGACCGCCAGCAGTTCCGCCGCAAATTCGGCGTTTTCCCGGAGGAGCATTTCCCCGAGCTGTTTGACAAGTTCGTGAAGGAAGGGCTGGTGGAGATCCGCGAGGACACGATTGCGCTCACGCGTTTCCACGGGTTGTTCTGGGGCAACAATGTATGTAAGGAGTTCTGCGAGGAGCAGATCAAGATGGCTTTTCCAAAATGATGGAGGGGTACTGAGATGAATAGTAAAGTAACCAAAAACGTCTTCTATGAGGATCTTCAGGAGGCCGGGAGGTTCGGGGAACTGGAGCAGCGTCTCATGGGCGAGTCGAACCTGCCGGGACCCCGGGCGAATCTGGGCGCGGCTTCCACCTTCGCGGATGCTTTCGCATCGGACTGGGTGGCCAGCGAAGCCTGGGAGCTGCTTGTGGAGTGGACCGGCAAGACGGAGGCGGAAGCGCCGACGGATGATCCCCGCGAGTTCCTGCCGTTCTGCGCGCTCCAGGCGATGGGCAGCTATTACCGCTATGCGGAGCCTGCCCGCCAGGAGACCATTCTGGAGCGCTGCCGGGCGGCGATGAATGACGCCCGCTGGCGGATGCGCGAGGCGGCAGCGATGGCGCTGCAGCGCATCGGGGAGCAGGACTTCGGCGCGCTCCGAACCTTGTTCGATGGCATGAAAGACACGGCTAACGCGCTGGAGCAGCGGGCCTTCGTTGCTGCCCTGGCCCACCCGCCGATGCTGAAGGAGCAGGCCAATGTCCTGTATGCGCTGGAGCTGTCTGAGGAGATCCTGGACCAGATTGCCGCCGGACAGACCCGCTACGGCGCGGAAGAATTCCGCGTTCTCTCCAAAGGTTTGGAGTACGCACTCAGCGTCTTTGTGGAACGCGCCCCCGAGCAAGGCTTCCGCATGCTCGCCAAGTTCGCAGTAACGGATGACAAGCGGATGCAGAAGATCGTGAAGTCCAACCTCGGCAAAGCCCGCCTGGCGAAGAAATTCAGCCAGGATGTGGAGCGCATTCAGGTGTTGATGAATGCTTAGATGGGGGAGCGGGGGCGGGATGAGGCGCTTCGTGGGGGATTGGAGGGGCGGCGGCGTAAGGCTCTTGAGAAATACGCTTGTTGAGGGAGCGAACCCGTCTGGTTACCCAACTCTGCTGCTCCATGCTCCTTCGCGGACCTGAGGGCCGTTATTTTTAAACAAACCTTGTTTTTTGCGGCTAGGCGGACTGTAGTGCGCTTATTGTCTCTCTGCGAGGCGTTTTCAGGTGGCATATCCATCAATAAGCGCCCTGTAGTCCGCGAATGCTGGAAAAGTTGGATTTTTCGGAAATAAGGGCCTCTGAGTCCACTTGGAAGAGTGGAAGAGAGCACCACGCTGAGGTCCTAGTCAAGTAAAGGAAACAGAGATAGCCGGCCTGCATTCATAAGTATGCGGTCCGGCTTATTTTGTAGTGTGTTGTGTTTATGTATTTGTTAATTTGGATGCAGTCGCACTCTACGTGTGTAGAGTGCGTGGATTGAACTCAGAATTACTCTGTTTCGATAAATATCTTAAACCACTCTTATCCCGATACGTCTTCTTTGTGTTGCCCACTGTTTTCCAAAGCCGCAGCAAGCCGAGGCAACGCTATACCTAATTTTTTCGCTTCCCGCACAACTTCATGTATCGCAAAGCCTGCTCTGCTATTGTTGTATTCCATGAAAAGCCGTGCTAAGCTGCCCTTTGCAAAAACCAGCTTGTTAAACAGCGTGCCGAGAAGTGCCGGCGGGATCTTAGTCAGCAGCAGAGAAGTCGCATCAGCTTTTCCGCCTCTGGCTTTTATTACCGGAATCATCTCCCTCATACTCCTGCCAACATTTGCGAAGGAGTCGCTATGATCCAAGACTGCCGCAAAACTTCCCAGTCTCAACACCTCGGCTTCCATTGCCGCATTCATGGCGAAGTGATTCCAGAGCCAGTTCTGCATATCCTTGATCCAACGAATTTTAAAATGGGCACTTTCCAATAGCACTTTGACCTTGTTGTTAATAGCTTCAGTGCCTGCCCGTGGCTGCTCCAGAAACAGCATTTTTAAAAAGCCGCCTCTAAGCCTGTTGTCCTCAATGCCACCGCCGCCTCCCGGGAATCCAAAGACCACATTGTTCATAGACAGGGGCGAGATCGATGATTTCAAATCCTGCCAAAGGTTATTGAAGATGAGGATAGGCGTGCTCCCGGCAACTGCCGATAATAGTTGTGCTGCTGCCGGAAGCTGCTCCGTGTTGACACTCACAATAATGAGGTCATAACCGGGACTGATTTTCTCATGCAATGTAACGTTCCAGTTTTCTTTGACGAGCTGCTTCCCCTTTCGTGCGTCCCACATTTCAAGCTCGATGCTGCTGCCGAAGGTTTCTTTTCTCCCTTGTCTAACGTAGAACTCCACTGTATGTCCTGCCTGTTCCATCGCCCAAGCATACTGGACCGATATGACACCTCTGCCGAAAAATAAAATTCTCATATTAGCCTCCTGAGCCTATATATTAATCCTTGTTGATTATCCAACAACGTGTTGTATAATTTATTGTATAGAAGCGCTATAGGACCATCAACCATCAGATTTTTAAAATTTGTCGTGTAATCGGTGTACAGAAACTGGAGGCCAATAATGAATAAGCAACCTGAAATTACGGATAAAACAAGACAAACCTTCATCAATGTATTCTGCGATTTATATAGCCAGAAACCCATTGAAAAAATAACCATCCAAGAGATCGCAAAGCGATCAGGATATAACCGCAGCACCTTTTATCAATACTTTACGGATATCTATGAGTTGTTGGACAATGTTGAAGAGCGTGTTTTTAGATCCATTAAAGAGGAAATGGCAAGCAGAGAATTCTCCACACATACCTTCCAAGACGCACTTCAATGTCTGGAGAACGCAGAGGAAATTTCAATCCTGAAAGCCCTCTTGGGCGACTATGGTTCTGTTCGTTTTATTGAACGTCTGAAAAGAGAAATTCCTTTTGAGCGATTAATTGTCGACCTTCCGGCAAATGAAGCTTTAGCACCCTATATCATTGAGTTTTACATATCCACACTAATGTCGATGTTTCGCCTGTGGATACGGAATGACAAGGATCTGTCGTCGGAAGAATTGGTCAAGCTGATAGATACCCTATTTACTAATGGGATTGGGACGACGGTGATTCCTTAATATGTTAAAATACAACAATGATATGATGAGGAGGATTGTCCTTGCTTAAGTACATAGAACGGCATACGAAGGAAGGGAAGAATCATGAATTTAAAATGAACGGTTTTAGGAATTGCAGTCCTGGTTATACTTTTCTGTTCTCTGGCCTTAACACCTTTTAGTAAAAACTTAAGAATTAATACTGCAAAAATGTTAATATCAACTCGGCTTCAAAATGAAACTTGGATTCTTGTTGGAAAAGAAAAAAGGGATGAATTAATCAAAGAATTTGTAGAGAAGTACGGCACACCCTGATACCTTGCTTTAATTTTTCCAAATCTAATGAGTGAGGAGATTGAAAAATGACTGATCAAACAGTGGCTAGTAGATTAGCAACATTAGGAATCGTTCTCCCCCATGCAAGCGAACCGGCAGCTAAGTATGCAAACTTCGTAAAAGTAAACGGGTTATTGTTCGTTTCAGGCAAAGGACCTGCTGGTACGCCTAAAGGTAAGTTAGGTCAGGAGTATACCACCGCAGAAGGTTATCAGTTTGCCCGGCAAACGGGGATTGAGATTTTGGCTGTACTACAAACAGCTTTAGATACACTGGATAAAGTGAAACGAGTGGTTAAAATTCAGGGTTTTGTGAATGCGGTCGCTCATTTTGAAGAACATCATAAAGTGTTAAATGGCTGTTCTGATCTGATGCTGGATGTTTTCGGAGAAAAAGGTATCCATGCCCGTTCAGTCTTTGGAGCTGTTTCGGTTAGAGACAATCTTCCAATTATTATTGATTCTATATTTGAGGTTGAGGAGTAAATAATCAACTTATTTATGAATCCAGGAGTGATCACTTGATTATTATGATTAACGGAGCATTTGGCTCTGGTAAGACTACGACTGCTCAAAGGCTTCAACCCTTAATTCCAAATAGCATGATTTATGATCCTGAGGAAGTTGGATATATGTTAAGAAAGATCATTACAGAAGATGAAGAGGAACTAACTGATGATTTTCAGGATATAGAATTATGGAGAATACTTGCTGTAAAGACAGCTCAAGAATTATTGAAGAAGTACAAGAAACATCTTATTGTTCCTATGACAATATACAAAGCTGTGAATTTCGAATACATTTACAACGGTTTTAAAAGTATGGATCGAGAAGTTTTTCATTTTTGTCTCTTAGCATCCGAAAACACAATTAAAAAACGTATTGAAAAACGCGGGAACACTTATGATGCCTGGTACCAGCAGCATACAAAAGCAAGTATAACTACATTTAACCCTCAGTTGACAGAATTCTCCCATCTTCTTTAAGTGGGGGATGAATGGAAACGGTCTAATCTACATGGATTCTAACCGCCTAAGATGCT
>NZ_JAGGLV010000028.1 GCF_017874735.1 Paenibacillus silagei | reverse complement strand
AGACCCCTTGAAGACGACGAGGTAGATAGGTTGGAGGTGGAAGTGCAGCAATGCATGGAGCTGACCAATACTAATCGGTCGAGGGCTTATCCAAATTTCTAACACGCAGATTCGTTTCGGATTCAGTTTTCAGGAATCAATTTCCTGTGCGGATTTACATGGCTACCATTAATTTGGAGAGATACCCAAGTGGCTATAAGGGGACCCTCTGCTAAGGGGTTAGACTGCGTAAGCGGTGCGAGGGTTCGAATCCCTCTCTCTCCGCCATTATAAATCCAATACTTGTAGTGTGGCGGCGTAGCTCAGCTGGCTAGAGCGTACGGTTCATACCCGTGAGGTCGGGGGTTCGATCCCCTCTGCCGCTACCATACATACCCGGAGGCTTAGCTCAGCTGGGAGAGCATCTGCCTTACAAGCAGAGGGTCGGGGGTTCGAACCCCTCAGCCTCCACCATTTTTATGTTCGAATTGTATTACCTTACACCGTGCCGGTGTAGCTCAACTGGTAGAGCAACTGACTTGTAATCAGTAGGTTGGGGGTTCAAGTCCTCTCGCCGGCACCATTTTTAAGAGCAAATTGTGGAACCGTGGTGTAGTTGGCCTAACATGCCTGCCTGTCACGCAGGAGATCGCGGGTTCGAATCCCGTCGGTTCCGCCATTTTCAATGGCATAAGGGATGAGAATTCCCTGGGTTCGTTGAAGCATAGGCATCGTAAGGAATACTTCGCAATCTCGTAACGGAGTGAAGAGTATCCCGTCGGTTCCGCCATTTTTTTTGTTTTAAGGTTTGTTTATGGCTCGGTAGCTCAGTCGGTAGAGCAAAGGACTGAAAATCCTTGTGTCGGGGGTTCGATTCCCTCCCGCGCCACCATCATGGAGGCTTAGCGAAGTGGCCAAACGCATCAGACTGTAAATCTGCTCACGTACGTGTTCGGTGGTTCGAATCCATCAGCCTCCATCCCTTTTTAGGAGCCATTAGCTCAGTTGGTAGAGCACCTGACTTTTAATCAGGGTGTCGAAGGTTCGAGTCCTTCATGGCTCATCTTAAGTCAAACGGTCATCACTTTTAGGGTGGTGGCCTTTTTTGTATTTTGATACATGATACAAGTATGCTCGTAAGCGCAAATTCCGCATTTTACAGCAAAATATGATAAAATAAGCGAAAAAAGCAAAAGTGGTGGAGAATGGTGATGATGGATAGTGAGGGTTTGCGTCAAAAATTGGAGCAACTCACCGGAAAGAGGACCGGAATCAAGCAGCTGGGGAGACAGCATTCCGCTTCACTTTTTGGCATAGGTACGGATAAGGATCAGGAACTGCCGGTCATTCATGAGGGTTATCTCTGGATTCCCCTCTATGAGAATGATGGCCGTGTTACAGCAGTGTGGGTGGAGACAGAGGGGCTGTCGCCGCTGGAGCTGGAGCTGGTGAATTATGCCGGACGCAATTTTGCGGTAGCGCTGAAGGCAACCGGGTTCAAGGAAGAAGGGGAGATGGAGGCGCGGCAGCTTAGCAGCTGGCTGAATGCCCAACTGGAGCAGGAGAAGGACGATGCGGAGATCCCGGATGAAATCTCGCTGAAGGGCCGGCTGTTCGGAGATATGATTCCGTTCATGCTGGTAAGCGAGAATGTTCATAATCCGCAGATGACGTATCGCTCCTTAATGAAGCTGCTGCGCAGTTATTTCGAGAATGATGTATTGCTGGTTCCCCTGCAGGATAAGGAATGGTTAATTTTAGCCCGTAAGGAACTCCTCACAGGCGGAGATGATAAAGAGGATGAGGAAGAGAGTGCTGAGGATTTGCTGTCACAGACTTCTATGGGGCTGCATGAACTGATTGCCAGCGAGTGGGTTGGCGTCTTCCATCTGGCGGTCTCTCCAGCCATTATCCCGGTTAAAGGTCTGACAGGAGCAGTCGCCTTGCTGCGGGAGACCATTATTCTTGGCCGTATCTTCCAGGTAGGCGATTATATTCATCTGCCGTGGGAGCTGCACATGGAGCGGCTGGTTAACAGTATTCCGGATGACCGGCGGAGACAGCTGCTGGGCCAGATCGGTGATTACACGGCGGTACTGGCGGATAAGGAAATGCTGCTGACGCTGGAGAGTTTTTTTGAAATGGACTGCAATGTCAGTGAAACCGCCAAGAAGCTGTACATTCACCGCAACACGCTACTCTACAGGCTGGACAAGATCAAACAGGAGACGGGGGCCGATGTCCGTAGCTTTGGGGATGCCGCTATTGTGAAGCTTGCCATGTTATTGTATAAAGTGACGAAAAGAAAATAGGTTTTTTGTGAACCTTGCAAATAGCCATGAGGCCGGCTCTGGGGTAAGATAAGTGTACAAGAAAGCGTTTGATTTTCTAATCCAATACTAGACTCGAGGGGGAAATACAATGGCAGGCGTACGTTTAGAGCATATTTTCAAAAAATACCCGGGTTCCGATAAAGCAACAGTAATCGATATCAATCTTGATATTAAAGATAAGGAATTCCTCGTACTGGTTGGTCCTTCCGGTTGCGGTAAATCCACAACCCTGCGTATGATCGCTGGTCTGGAAGAAATCTCTGAAGGTAAAATGTACATTGGTGACCGTGTAGTGAATGACGTTGCTCCTAAAGACCGTGATATCGCGATGGTATTCCAATCCTACGCCTTGTACCCGCACATGAGTGTATATCAGAACATGGCTTTCGGTCTGAAATTGCGCAAAGTAAAGAAAGAAGAAATCGACAAGAAAGTGCGCGAAGCAGCGAAAATCCTGGATATCGAGCACTTGCTGGAACGCAAACCTAAGGCACTGTCCGGTGGTCAACGTCAACGTGTCGCTCTAGGCCGCGCAATCGTCCGTGATCCACAAGTCTTCTTGATGGATGAGCCTCTTTCCAACTTGGATGCTAAACTTCGTGGTCAAATGCGTGCTGAGATCACTAAGCTGGTGAAACGCCTTGAAACTACTTGTATCTATGTAACGCATGACCAGACAGAAGCAATGACGATGGGTGACCGTATCGTAGTTATGTACGATGGTATCATCCAGCAGGCAGCTTCCCCTGAAGAACTGTACAATGAGCCTACGAACCTGTTCGTAGCCGGATTTATCGGTTCCCCTACCATGAACTTTATCAACGGTACTCTTTCCGAAGTGAACGGCGCTGTCCGTTTCCGTGCAGAGAACCTTGATGTTGAAGTTCCAGGCGGCAAAGCTACAATCCTGCGTAACAAAGGCTTCATCGGTAAAGATGTAATCATGGGCGTTCGCCCAGAAGACATTCATGAAGAGCCAGTGTTCCTGGAAGCTTCCCCTAACACAATCTTCACTTCGATGGTTGATGTTACGGAAAACCTTGGTCATGAAATGCTCCTCTACTTGAGCGGTCTTGGCAATAACACTGTAATTGCACGTGTAGATGGACGTTCCACTACCCGTGAAGGCAGCAAGCCTAGATTGGCCATCGACATGAACAAAGTCCACATCTTCGACAAAGAATCCGAACTTAACGTTCTGCTGGGATAAGATCTCTGCAGGGTGAACATAGTTTATAATGAAGAAAGCCGCCTGGTTAGGCGGCTTTTTCTTGTAATGATCATGGTGGAATGGAACGGTAACCGCTGGGGTTAAGATTGCATTCACTGGCATAATCCATTAAGATAGCAGGAGAATTACCTGTAGCTGGAATGGATAAAGATGTAACCGGTATGCGGGGAAGCGGCATAAGCCGCGGGTGACGAAAGGACGGACATATATGGCTAAGAAGGTAAAAGTATCGGAATTGGTGCAGCATTTTCAATTAGAGGTAGTCTCCGGACATGAAGGTCTGAAGAGACCGATCACAGTGGATGATTTGAACCGTCCCGGGCTGGAAATGGCCGGTTATTTCGAATATTATCCGGAAGAACGTGTGCAGCTATTAGGCAAAACAGAGCTGGCTTTCTTCTCTATGCTCTCAGAGGAAGAACGGAAAAGCCGGGTACGCGGAATCTGTAACGACAATACCCCTTGTATTGTCATTACTCGTGCGCTGGATGTACCCCAGGAGCTTGTAGACATCAGTAACGAGAAGGGACTTCCCGTGCTCCGCAGCTCGATGGCGACGACCATTTTCTCAAGCAGACTGACCAGCTTCCTTGAGGGCAGACTGGCACCGACAGCAACAATTCACGGTGTTCTCTGTGATGTGTATGGGGTAGGGATGCTGATTACAGGCACCAGCGGCATTGGTAAAAGTGAAACTGCACTGGAACTCGTTAAACGCGGTCATCGCCTGATTGCCGATGATGCGGTGGAGATCCGCCAGACCTCGGATAATCAGCTTCATGGTACCGCACCGGAATTAATCCGTCACTTGCTGGAGATCCGCGGTGTCGGGATTATTAATGTTATGACGCTCTTTGGGGCAGGTGCTATCCGTAATCACAAGCGGATTACCCTGGTGGTCAGACTGGAAGCCTGGCAGCAGGACAAGCAGTATGACCGTCTGGGACTGGATGAGGAGACGACACGAATTATTGATACCGATGTGCCGCTGGTTACCATCCCTGTCCGTCCGGGACGTAACCTCGCTGTCATTATCGAGGTGGCTGCGATGAATTACCGGCTCAAGCAAATGGGCTTTAATGCCGCGCTGCAATTTACGAATAAACTTACCGCCACCATCTCAGAAGATATGGATGATCTCGATTAGGAGTGTGAGAGCATGTTTTATTCACTAGCGATTGACCCGATTGTCTTCTCGATTGGATCACTGCCGGTTCACTGGTATGGCCTGATTCTGGGTCTTGGTGCGCTTACCGGGCTCTTCCTATGTATTCAAGAAGGCAAACGCTTCAACATTCCTCAGGAGTTCTTCATGGATATGTTGCTGTTGGGCTTGCCATCGGCTATTATTGGGGCGCGGCTATACTTCGTAGCCTTCAAGTGGGAAGACTATAAGGATAATCTGCTCGATATCTTCAAGGTCTGGAATGGCGGTATTGCGATTTATGGCGCCCTGATCGGCGCGATTATCTGCGGGATTATTTATTTCCGCTATAAAGGCTATCCGTTCTGGCGCATCGTGGATATCTGTGCTCCCGGACTGCTTGCCGGCCAGATGATCGGACGGTGGGGTAATTTCATCAACCAGGAAGCCTATGGCGGTGTGGTAGAGGAATCGTTCCTGCGGGATAAGCTGCATTTACCGGACTTTATCGTTAATCAAATGTACATAGGGGATGCTTTTCACCATCCGACCTTCCTGTACGAATCACTCTGGAGTCTGCTGGGCATTCTGCTCCTCATGGTGCTGCGCCGCCAGAAGTTCGTCCGTGCCGGAGAAATCTTCATGTCCTACTTCATCTGGTACTCCATCGGCCGATTCTTCATTGAAGCTCTGCGTACGGACAGTCTTGCCTTTGACGGCAGCAGCGGTGTGGCAGCCTTCATTAACGGGCTGTGGAGTCCAATGAAGTGGATGGGCTTCGAACAAGGATATCTTGACCCGGCTTACGGGAATATCCGTATCTCTCAGCTGCTCGCGCTGCTCATTATTGTGGTTGCCATTGCACTGATTATTGTACGGCGGGTTAGCGGACAGCCGAAGGCTCATTACCAGGACCCGATCATCAGCACCAAACCGGCAGCGGCAGATGCGGTAGTTCCAGAGAGTGCTGTGAATACGCCTCAGAAGCCTTCTCAGCCAGTTCAGCCGGTGGAAGATCCCTCTAAAGATAAGGAAACAAAGGAGTAATACAATCAATGATAGAATGCGTGTTATTTGATCTGGACGGAACGATTGTGAATACGAATGAGCTGATCATCAATTCGTTCATGCATGCGCTGAAGGAGAATAACCTGCCGGCGCTGACCCGGGAACAGATCATTCCCTTGATGGGAACTACACTTCAGCAGCAGCTAGGCGCATTCTCCGGCCTGGAGCTGAAGGATATAGGCGTGCTGGAACGGTCCTACCGTTCGTACAACAATGCGCATCATGATGAGCTGGTCCAAGCTTTTCCCGATGTGAATGAGACGATGGAGGAGCTGACGCGCCGGGGAATCAAGCTTGGGATTGTGACCACGAAGATCCGGCCTAACACATTGAAGTCACTGGAAATGTTCGATCTGTTGAAATATATGGAGACGATTGTTACGGTGAATGATGTGACTCATCCGAAGCCGCATCCGGAGCCGGTGCTCACGGCAGTGGCCAATCTGGGTGTTGATCCAGCCAAGACACTGATGGTGGGGGATAGTGCTGTCGATATTCAGTCTGCCAAGGCAGCAGGTGTGCTTGTAGCAGGGGTAGCCTGGTCGCTTAAGGGTGAGGCTGTACTGCGCACCTATGAACCGGATTACATCATCCAGGAGATGAAGGACTTGTACTCAATTGTGGAGCAGGAGACTATGCAGCCGTGAGAAAGATAACCCGTTATCCCGTGGAGGGGCATAATTCGCTCTGGCATATTTACCGCACGGTCAGCCCGTGGAAGGGTGTGCGCAACTTTATTTTTATCCAGATTGCCCGTTATTGCCCGATTCTGCCGCTCAAGAACTGGATTTACCGCCGGGTGCTCGGGATGAAGATAGGCAAGCATACTGCGTTTGGACTTATGGCGATGGTGGATGTATTTTTTCCGGAGAAGATCTCTATTGGGGAGAACACGGTTATCGGCTATAACACTACAATCCTGGCCCATGAGTACCTCATCAAGGAGTATCGGCTGGGTGAAGTTATGATCGGCGAGAATGTAATGATTGGGGCTAACACGACTATTCTCCCTGGGGTTACGATTGGGGATGGGGCTACGGTTGCGGCGGGATCGGTGGTTCACAAAGATGTTGCTGCCGGTTCATTCGTCGGGGGGAATCCGCTCCGCGAGCTGCGTAAACAGGAGGAATCATAATGGCTCAAAAGGAAAGAATTCCACAGCTTGATATTTTTCGGGCAATCGCTATTTTTGCGGTGATCGCCATCCATGCCACTTCACGCACGTTGGCTGAGACACTGGGCACTTCCATGTTCCCTCCGTTTCTGTTTATTAACAAGTTCAGCCAGTTTGCGGTGCCTTCCTTTATA
Organism: Paenibacillus silagei; assembly: GCF_017874735.1. Taxonomy (GTDB): domain Bacteria; phylum Bacillota; class Bacilli; order Paenibacillales; family Paenibacillaceae; genus Paenibacillus_AQ; species Paenibacillus_AQ silagei. The sequence goes on along the minus strand of NZ_JAGGLV010000028.1, from coordinate 81,754 downwards.
TTCTTAAGCGGGTTCGTCCTGTTCTACAATTATATTGACCGTCCGCTGGGCGGGAAGGTACTGGCCAAATTCTACAGCCGCAGACTGATCTATATTATTGTGCCTTATCTTGTGTTTACGGTGCTGTATTTTGGACTGAAAATGACGTCCGGTCATACCTGGGGGATGCCTCTTCAGGAGATGGGCGGGAAGTTCTTCAAGTATCTATGGACGGGTACGGCGTATACACATCTCTACTATATCATCATCATTATCCAGTTCTATCTGCTGTTCCCTTTGATACTCTGGTGTCTGCAGAAAGTCCGGCATCTCGCGGCCTGGGCACCTGTAATCGGGCTTGCGTTACAGTGGGGCTTCGTGCTGCTTAACAAATATATGGTGAACCATGGGTATTGGCAGCTGTCCAAGGGGAGTCTAGCCATTACGTATTTCTCGTATTTCCTGCTAGGTGCGGCGATTGCGATCTACTACAGCTCCTTGAAAAAGTGGCTGGTTCCCTCCCGCGAAGGCTGGCGTTCCGGTAAAGGGACAAGCTGGGTGGTACTATGGCTCTTATGGGCGGCTGCCGGAGCTTACCATGTGGTCTTGTGGTATAACAACTATACGAAGAAAACAGTAATCAATAGTCTATGGTACGAAGGGTTCTCGAACCTGCATGCCTTGCTCTCTTGTCTGGTACTGTTCCAGCTGTCCTTCCTGCTCTACGGGGCAGGACGCAGCGTGCTGAGCAGACTGCTGCTCTCGGCCGGGGCATGCTCCTTCGGTATCTATCTGCTCCATCCGCTGCTGCTGTTCATGTACCGGAAGCTGCCGTTCCACGGCGGATCGCTGGCCTATACGGCAGCAATAGCGGGCGGCTGGCTGGTGGCCCTCCTGGGCTCCTGGCTGGTGGTTGCGCTTGCCTTCCGTTATGTGAAGCCGGCCTGGATGGTGTTCGGCTCTGCACCGCAGAAGCCGGCAGCAGCGCCAAAGGCGACAGTGTAGACTTAGGTTTGGTTCATATATTGAAAGCGCCGGCTGGCCGCATCTGCGGCTGTCCGGCGCTTTGCTGTAAGCAGGCGGTTCTGGAAAACACGTTAGCCGGGCTGTTCCCCCGCCTGCTCGCGCTGGAAGTCGGCGATAGCCTGATACTGATCCTCCAGACTGCGGGATACCGAGATGAAGATGGGCAGCAGCTGTTTGTAGGCTTTGGCGTGGGCAGTAACCGGCTCATGTCGGTGAGTGGAGCCAATCATGCTGAAGACAGCATCCAAGGAATCGATCCGCCGGATGGCGTATAATCCCAGTACAACAGCGCCGAGGCAAGAGCTCTCGAAGCTCTCAGGGACGACTACCTCCTGATCGAAAATATCCGCCATCATCTGCCGCCATAGCGCCGAGCGGGCGAAGCCGCCGGTAGCCAGGATTCTAACGGGCTCGCCGATACATTCCTCCATGGCCAGCAATACGGTGTACATATTGAAGATGACACCTTCCAGCACCGCACGGATCATATGCTCCTTACGGTGATTCATGCTTAACCCGAAGAAGGAGCCGCGGGCATCAGGATTCCACAGCGGTGCGCGTTCTCCGGTCAGATACGGATGGAAGAGCAGTCCGTTGCTGCCGGGCGGCACCTGCTCGGCGATCCGGGTTAATACTTCGTAGGGATCAATGCCCAGGCGCTTCGCCGTCTCTACTTCAGAAGCAGCGAACTCATCACGCACCCAGCGGAAGAGCATCCCCCCGTTATTCACGGGGCCGCCAATCACCCAATGCTTGTCTGTCAGGGCGTAGCAGAAGATCCGTCCTTTGGGGTCGGTCAGCGGATGGTCAACTACAGTACGGATGGCACCGCTTGTGCCTATCGTTGCAGCGATTACCCCCGGCTCCATTGCCCCTACGCCCAGGTTGGACAGAACGCCGTCACTGGCGCCTACTACAAACGGAGTGTCCGTGAGCAGACCGAGCTTTCCGGTAAGCTCCGGAAGCAGGCCCTGCAGGATATGGGTGGTCGGGACCGGACGGGATAGCCGCTCCGGAGTAACACCGGCAATCCGGAGCGCCTCCTCGTCCCAGTCGAGCTTCTCCAGATTGAACATGCCGGTGGCAGAGGCGATGGAATGGTCAATCACATATTCTCCGAACAACCGGAAGAAAATATATTCTTTGATGGAGATGAACTTGTAGGTCTGCCGGAACAGCTCGGGCTGCTCCTCGCCTAGCCACATCAGCTTGGTGATTGGAGACATAGGGTGTATAGGCGTTCCTGTCCGCAGGTAGAGCTCATGTCCATTCAATTCATCCTTCAACCGCCGGGCATAGCGGCTGCTCCGGTTATCAGCCCAGGTGATACAGGCGGTCAGTGGCTTACCCGCAGGATCTACAGCGATGACGCTGTGCATAGCGGAGCTGAACGAGACCAGCAGAATGGATTCAGGTGTTGCAAGGCTCTCCTGCATGACCGCTGCTATGGTATGAATCACGGCTTCCAGAATCTGCTCCGGGTCTTGTTCTGCAACAGAGGGGGAGGGCTGATGCAGTGGATAGCCCTGATTGCTCTGAGCGACAATTGTTCCGTTCTCCTCAAAGAGGACAGCCTTCGTGCTGGTGGTTCCAATATCAACGCCAATCATATAGGATGTACTCAAGCCGTCAGTCCTTCTTTCTGCTTCTGAATTAGATACCGGGAATACTTAATGGAGGAAATAAAGTACAATCATATTAACTTATTATATTCGCCGCTTATCCCGGTGGCAAAAGGAACTCTGGAATTCAAGCGAATTGTTGACGCAAAAGGATGGTCCGTGATACGATATTGCCACTACTTTACTTTGCTACCACTTTACCATGATAAAGCATTTGATGATACCCTTTAACATATCCGATGAGGTGAACAATGAAGATGGCCAAACCAAAGGGATTTGAAAAGCCTGCCGGCGTAAGAGATTATCTCCCGCGTGCGGTAACGAAGCTGCGCAAGATCGAGAAGGATGTACTTCACTGTATGAGCCGCTGGGGCTACCGGCAGATGATTACGCCTACTCTTGAATATTACGATACGGTCGGTGTAGCCAGCTCTACATCTGATCAGAAGCTGTATAAATTGCTAAACAACCGTGGGCAGGCGCTGGTGCTGCGTTCAGAAATGACGGCACCTGTAGCCCGTGTGGTCTCCTCTCTATTGAAGGATGAGCCGCTGCCGCTGCGTTTGTCCTACCATGCCAATGTCTTCCGGGCCATTGAAGAAGAGGCCGGGCGGGAGGCAGAATTCTTTCAGACCGGTGTAGAGCTTGTCGGTGATGATTCGCCGGAGGCTGACGCGGAGGTAGTCGCGCTGGCAATTGCTTCACTGCAGGCGGCGGGCGTAAAGTCTTTTAAAATAGCAATTGGACATGTGGGCTTCCTCGACGGTCTCTTCCAGGAGGCGGTATCCGGCCTGCCCCAGGCTCAGGAGGAGCTGAAGAGCCATCTGCTCAGCCGCGATTATGTAGCCTTCCGCCAGACGCTGCGGCGTCTTGAGCTGTCTGCTGCCCAGAAGCAGGAGCTGGACGGACTGCTGCGGCTGCGCGGCGGGAAGGAGATATGCGGTCAGGCGCTGGAGCTGAGCAACCATCCGGTGGCGCGCGCGTCGATCGAGCATCTGTGCAAGGTCTGGGAGGTGCTGGTTGCTTACGGTGTCTCGGAGCATGTGCTGATTGATCTGACGATGATCGGTGATTTCTCTTACTATACAGGCATGACCTTCGAGGGATATGCTTCCGAGCTGGGCTTCCCGGTATGCAGCGGCGGCCGGTATGACAACCTGCTGCAGCAATTCGGGCGTCCGATTCCCTCCACCGGCTTCTCCCTGAAGACCAACCGTATTCTGGATGGAGTCTCCGGGCTGCTGGAAGAGGAAGAGCTGCCGATTCTGGTCCAGTACGATGCACTGCGGCGCCAGGAGGGGCTGGCCGAGGCTGCGAGGCTGCGCTCGGAAGGGCATGCTGTGGTTACACGGCTGGTAACAGGCCCGGAGGAGCTGAAGACTGTGAAGCGGCTGGATGCAGATACTATTCAGGCAGAGGGCGAGCTGTACGGCGAGATCTACACGTTCGTGTCGTTTGTCAGCGAGCATGGGTGAGCGGAGCTGCTGCAGGTGGTTTTGAAATGATGAGTACACACGAAACGGGGGCGGGTATTGATGGCACAGATTCTTAAGGTGGCCATGCCGAAAGGCCGGATTTACAATAAAGCGGCAGAGCTGTTCCGCCAGGCGGGACTGCCGATTCCTCCGGATGGAGAAGAGTCGCGCAAGCTGGTGATTTCATTGCCGGAGGCCGGAATGGAGTTCATTCTGGCCAAGCCGGTGGATGTGCCCACTTATGTAGAGTATGGAGTGGCGGATATCGGTATTGTCGGCAAGGATGTGCTGCTGGAGGAGAGCCGCGATGTGTACGAACTGCTGGATCTCGGGATCGCCCGCTGCCGGATGTCGATTATCGGGCTTCCGAACTGGCAGCCGGGCATTCAGCAGCGGGTAGCTACCAAGTACCCGAACGTGGCTTCGCGGTATTTCCGTGAGCAAGGCCAGCAGGTGGAGGTTGTGAAGCTGAACGGCTCCATCGAGCTGGCACCGCTGATCGGGCTGGCTGACCGGATTGTGGATATGGTAGAGACCGGCCAGACGCTGAAGGATAACGGTCTGGTGGAGATGACGAGCATCTTCGAGATCACCAGCCGCCTGGTGGCGAACCGGGTAAGCTACCGGATGAAGAATGAGGAGATTCAACAGCTGTGCGACCGGCTGCAGGCTGTTATTGCAGAACCGGGGTTGCAGGTAAAATAATATAAGCAAAACTATAAGCTCAAGGGGGAAGCGGCGGTGAAGATCCAGTCCAGTAAGGAATTTAAACTGCAGCGTGAGGTGGAATACGGCACGCCGGAGCAGAACAAGGCCGTACGTGAAATCGTGGCCGATATCAAGCGGGAAGGCGACGCGGCGCTGCTCCGGTATACGGAGCGCTTCGACGGCGCTGTACTGACGCCAGCGCAGCTGCGCGTAACGCCGGAGGAGCTTGAGGCCGCCTACGGCCGGGTAGAGGAGTCCTTCGTGACGGCAATTCGCGCAGCAGCCGTGAATATCCGTGCGTTCCATGCGCGGCAGAAACGCAATTCCTGGATGGATCTGCAGCCGGACGGCACGATCCTCGGCCAGATCATCCGCCCGCTGAAGCGCGTGGGCGTCTATGTTCCCGGCGGCAAGGCGGCCTACCCGTCCTCGGTGCTGATGAACGTGATACCGGCACAGATCGCCGGGGTGCCGGAGATCGTGATGGTGACGCCGCCTTCGACGGGCGGCTCTGAAGGTATTGATCCTTATATTCTCGTGGCCGCCGCTGAAGCGGGCGTACATGAGATCTACCGCGTAGGCGGCGCGCAGGCCATCGCCGCCCTCGCCTTCGGCACGGAATCGATCGTGCCGGTCGACAAGATCTGCGGGCCAGGGAACATCTACGTGGCCCTGGCCAAGCGCGAGGTCTACGGCGCTGTCGACATCGACAGCATCGCCGGACCGAGCGAGATCGTCGTGCTCGCCGACGATACCGCTGAGGCCGCCTACATCGCGGCCGACCTGCTCTCGCAGGCCGAGCACGACGAGATGGCGTCGGCGATCCTCGTGACGCCGTCGCAGCGTCTCGCGGAGGCGGTGGCTGCCGAGGTTGAGCGGCAGCTGAAGGCATTGCCGCGCGAGCAAATCGCGCGGGCCTCGGTCGAGAACTACGGCGCGATTATCGTCGTAGACTCGCTTGAGGAGGGCATCTCCGTGGTGAACCGGCTCGCGCCGGAGCATCTGGAGATTGTGGTGAAAGACCCGATGGGGCTGACCGGCGCAATAGAGAACGCCGGTGCGATCTTCCTCGGGCCGTACAGCTCGGAGCCGGTCGGCGACTACTTCGCCGGACCGAACCATATTATACCGACGAATGGCACAGCACGGTTCTCCTCGCCTGTAGATGTGGATGACTTCATCAAGAAGTCCAGCCTGATCTATTACAGCAAGGAAGCACTGCTGCGCGACGGGGCGGCGATTATGGAGCTTGCCCGGCGTGAAGGACTGGAAGGCCATGCACGCGCGATAGAAATCCGGCTTACGAACGAAGCGAAAGGTGGAGACACAAATGGAGAACAATAACAACGAACTGGCGCTGCGTAAGGCCGGACTTAGCCGTACAACCAATGAAACGGACATCAAGCTAACCTTTGCCGTGGACGGCAGCGGGGTCTCCGAACTGGAGACCGATGTACCGTTTCTGAATCATATGCTGGATCTGTTCACGCAGCATGGACAGTTTGACCTGAGTGTGCAGGCGCGGGGCGACATCGATATCGACGATCACCACACAGTGGAGGATATCGGCATCTGTCTGGGACAGGCATTGCGGGAAGCGCTTGGCGACAAAAAAGGCATCAAGCGTTACGCAAGTGTCTTTGTCCCAATGGATGAGGCACTGGCTCAGGTAGTCATTGATGTCAGCAACCGGCCGCACTTTGAATACCGGGCGGAGTATCCTTCCCAGCAGGTGGGCAGCTTCTCAACAGAGCTGGTTCAAGAATTCCTCTGGAAATTCGCGCTGGAAGCCAGAATTACACTGCATGTCATCGTGCACTACGGGTTCAACACCCACCACATGATTGAAGCGGTATTCAAGGCGCTGGGACGGGCACTGGACGAAGCGACTATCGTAGATCCCCGGGTGAAGGGCGTGCCTTCAACGAAGGGAGTGCTGTAGGATGGCCGTTGCAATCGTCGATTACGGCATGGGCAACCTGCACAGTGTCAGCAAGGCCGTAGAGCGGCTGGGGTATACGAGTCTTGTAACCTCGGATGCCGCCGAGATCCTGGCGGCAGACAGTGTCATTCTGCCGGGAGTCGGTGCCTTTGGCGATGCGATGGAGCACTTACGGGAGAGCGGAATGGATGATGTCGTCCGGGCCGCAGCGTCAGCGGGCCAGCCGGTGCTGGGCATCTGCCTCGGAATGCAGCTGCTATTCAGCAGCAGCGAGGAGCATGGCGAGCATAAGGGGCTGGGGCTTCTGCCCGGCGCAGTGGTGCGCTTCGCCCCCCGGGACGGCTACAAGGTGCCGCATATGGGCTGGAACAAGCTGAGCTTCCGCCAGCCGGAGAGTCCGCTGCTGGCCGGCCTGACGGAGGGGCATGTGTACTTTGTGCACTCCTATCATGCACTCGCGGCGGACAGCGATCTGCTGGCCGTCACAGACTATGGACATCCGGTAACGGCTATCGTGGGGCGCGGCAACGTCTACGGCATGCAGTTCCACCCGGAGAAGAGCGGGGAGCTTGGCGTCAAGCTGCTGGGTAATTTCCTGAGGCTCCAGGCACAGCAGGCTTAGCCTGCCTGAATCACTAATTTGCAATGAAAGCGGGGAGTATTCATGTCTTCTTTTATCCTATATCCGGCCATTGATATCCGGGACGGCAAGTGTGTCCGGCTGCAGCAGGGTGATTATGCCCAAGAGACGATCTATAACGACAGTCCGGTAGAGGTAGCTAAGTCATGGGAAGAGCAGGGCGGGCAGTATATCCATCTGGTGGATCTGGACGGAGCCAAAGCAGGCTGCCCCGTGAATGATGCCATCATTGGAACTATTGCTAAGCATGCGAATGTTCCTGTACAGGTCGGCGGAGGTCTCCGTACTCTTGCCGATGTCGAGAAGCTGCTGGGCCTTGGCGTCAGCCGGGTGATTATCGGAACGGCGGCCATTAATGATCAGGCTTTTACAGAAGCGGTTCTTGCCAAATACGGCGACAAAGTTGCCATCGGCATCGATGCCCGCAACGGCTATGTGGCTACGCACGGCTGGCTTAATACATCTGAGGTCCGCGCGGAAGATCTGGCCAGAGAGCTGGCCGCCAAAGGTGCCGAGACCTTCATCTATACCGATATCTCCCGTGACGGGATGATGCAGGGGCCGAACGTGGAAGGCATTCTCTCTATGGCTAAAGCAAGCGGCCGCAGCGTAATCGCTTCCGGCGGCGTGACCAGCCTTAATGATCTGCAGCGCCTGAACGTACATAGCGGCAGCGGAATCGACGGGGCGATTGTGGGCAAGGCGCTGTATACCGGCAATATTAATCTGGGTGAAGCGCTGCAGACCCTGGGCCAATCCTCCGGATTGCGGTAAGTCTATACTAAGGAGGGGTCTTGGCATGTTGGCGAAACGGATTATTCCCTGTCTGGATGTGAAGGACGGGCGTGTGGTAAAAGGCGTGAATTTTGTGAATCTGCGCGATGCCGGAGATCCGGTGGAGCTTGCGGCGCTGTACGACCGTGAGGGAGCGGATGAGCTGGTATTCCTCGATATTTCCGCTTCTGTGGAAGGCAGGGCGACCATGATTGAAGTGGTGCGGCAGACGGCGGGTGAGATTGCCATTCCCTTCACGGTCGGCGGGGGCATCTCGACCCCTGATGATATGAAGCGGATTCTGCGTGCCGGAGCGGACAAGATCGGCATTAACACGGCCGCTGTAAATAACCCTCAGCTGATTTTGGAAGGGGCCCGTCACTTCGGCTCCCAGTGCATTGTAGTGGCGATGGATGCCAAATATAATGAGGCTTGGGGCGAATGGGAAGTGTATACGCACGGCGGACGTACGCCCACGGGTATCCGGGCCTTGAACTGGGCCAAGGAAGCGGAGCGGCTGGGGGCCGGCGAGATTCTGCTTACAAGTATGGACGCGGACGGGACCAAGGACGGCTTCGACCTGAAGCTGACGGCGGCGGTCAGCGGCCTGCTGAGTATTCCTGTCATTGCTTCCGGCGGGGCCGGGAAAATTGAGCATTTCTATGATGTATTTACGGAAGGCCGGGCAGATGCCGGACTTGCGGCAACCATTTTTCACTATAAAGAGATTGCTATTCATGATCTGAAGGCTGATCTGAAGCAAAGAGGAGTAGAGATCCGATGAGCGAGGACAAGAAGGATATCGCACTAAGCCAGCAGGAGGCAGTGTCCGGCATCCGCTGGAATGAAGCGGGCCTGCTGCCTGCAGTCATTCAGGATGCGCGCACCCTGGAGGTATTAATGTTCGCCTATATGAATCCTGAATCGCTGCAGCGCTCACTTACGAGCGGCCAGACCTGGTTCTGGAGCCGTTCACGCAGCGAGCTGTGGCATAAGGGGGGGACGTCCGGCAATACGCAGGCGATCACCTCGATCCATTACGACTGTGACAGCGATACGCTGCTGGTGAAGGTAGTGCCGGAGGGTCCGGCCTGCCATACCGGGGAGAACAGCTGCTTCTTCCGCGAGATTCCGCTCGATTCACCGGCAACTGTAACTGATACTGCCGGGGCTGCCGTGAATGCTGCTGAAGCAGAGAGCGGCCGGTTTGCGGTACTCGGGGAGCTGGAGCGTGTGATTGCCGAGCGTGAGGTGAACCGTCCTGAGGGGGCGTATACGACCTATCTGTTCGACAAGGGCGTGGACAAGATCTTGAAGAAGGTCGGTGAGGAAGCCTCCGAGACGATCATTGCCGCCAAAAACAAAGATAATGCCGAGCTGCGCCTGGAGGTCAGCGATCTGATCTATCACCTGCTGGTGCTGCTGCAGGAGCGCAAGCTTCCGCTGGATGAGATTCTGGAAGAGCTGAGCGCCCGCCATGAACGGCCGCGGCGGGACTAGGAGGGCACTTCAGCATGCACATCGATTATCATACCCATCATGAACGCTGCGGCCATGCGGTCGGGAAGCTGGAGGAGTATGTGCAGCGGGGCATCGCTCTGGGTCTTGAGCAGCTTGGGCTGTCGGATCATCTGCCGCTGATCCATGTCGACCCGGACCACTACTATCCCGAGATGGCTATGCCTCTTGCGGAGCTTCCGCGATATGTGGAGGAATGCCTTACGCTGAAGGAGCGCTACCGGGGCACGATTGAGCTGCGGGTCGGGCTGGAGGCGGATTATATTGAGGGATATGAGGAGCAGATCCGCGAGCTTTTGGCACCGTATCCGTGGGATTATCTGATTGGCTCGGTGCATTTCCTGGGAGAATGGGATATTACCGACCACCGGCAGACCCATGGCTGGGAAGGCCAGGATGTCATGGCGGTATACCGCCGCTATTATGATGCTGTACAGAAGTCGGCGTTATCAGGATTATATGATATTATAGGACATATGGACGTCATCAAAAGGTTCGGTTACGGACCCCGGACGCCGGAGGACCTGGCGGAGGCTAAGAAGCTTGAGCTGGATACGCTGAAGGTCATTGCCCGCAGCGGCATCGCGATGGAGCTGAACGCTTCCGGGCTGTCCAAGCCGTGCGCCGAGATGTTCCCGGCAGAGCATGTGCTCGTCCAGGCGCTTGCGCTGGGCATTCCGCTCACGGTTGGCTCTGATGCGCATGATCCCAAGAAGCTGGGAGACGGCTTAACAGAGGCCCGGGACATGCTCTGGCGCACCGGCTTCCGCGAACTGGCCGTCTTTGAAGGACGCCGCCGTACATCTGTTCCGTTCAACGTATAAATTTATAATCCCAGGAGGGTACTATGCATCATCAATTACGGATTTTTTCCGGTTCGTCGAATCCGAAGCTTGCCGCTGATATTGCGGAGCGCCTTGGTGCGCCGCTTGGCCAGATCAAGCTGACCCGTTTCAAAAGCGGCGAGATTTATGTGCATTATGAAGAGAGCATCCGGAACTGCGACGTATTTTTGGTGCAATCCCTGGCTCATCCGATTAACGAGCTGTTTGTAGAGCTGCTGGTCATGATTGATGCCGCCAAGCGTGCATCGGCCAGAACGGTGAACATTATCGTTCCATATTACGGTTACGCCCGGCAGGAGCGCAAATCTGCACCGCGTGAACCGATCTCGGCCAAAATGGTCGCCGATGTGCTGACCACCGCCGGCGCAACGCGCGTAATTACCATTGATCTGCATGCCGCAGCCATACAGGGATTCTTCAATATTCCGGTCGATCATCTGACCGCGCTTGATCTGATCAGCGGTTATCTGAAGGTGAAGGGGCTTACCGATCTGGTCGTGGTCTCCCCGGATGCGGGACGAGCGTCCATGGCGGAGAAGCTGGCCAGCCGGCTGGATTCGCCGTTCGCCATCATGATTAAGAAGCGTCCGGCGCATAATGAATCGGTGATTACGCATGTCATTGGTGATGTGGAAGGCAGGACGCCAATCATTATAGAGGATCTTATAGATACCGGAACCACAATCGTCAATGTGGTGGAGGGCCTGAAGGAGCGGGGTGCCCGGAACAGTATCGTCTGTGCTACGCACGGACTGTTCTCCGGGGATGCGCTTGAGCGGATGGATCATCCCAATATCGACGAGATTGTCATTACCGATTCGATTGCCCTGCCGGACGAGCATTCCAGCAGATTCGCAGTGCTCTCGGTAGCTCCCATGCTGGCTGAGGCCACGCGTATTATCATCGAGGGCGGTTCCATAGATAAGCTGTTCAGAGACGCGGGGATTTAACTCCCGTGTCTTTTTTTGAGCTTTTCCCTCCCGTTAGCTCTCTCTCTGAGACTTGAGAATCTCGTTGCCACATGTGGTATACTGTGTGAAGAAGACAGCCGAGACCATAAATGGAAACGAACAGGTAAGGCTAGGGAAGCTGAAACAAGGGAGGTGCCTTGCTTCCATGATAGAGAGAACTTCAGAGAATGCCGCGGAGCACAGTAATGTCATTCCGGTCACTCTGGATGCCAATTTTTTCTTTGAAAGAGCCGTTCGGTCGCTGGACCGCTTTCAATATGATAAGGCATTAAGAAATTTTCGCAAAGCTGTTGAATATGAGCCGGATAATCCGGTGAATCATTGCAATATGGCGGGTATATTATCTGAGATGGGCAATTATACCGCATCTAACGAGATTCTTATCCATGTTCTGGAGAAAATCGACCCCGCTATGACGGAATGCCATTTCTACATGGCTAATAACTTCGCCAATATGGAAAGCTTTGAAGAGGCGGAGCGTTCGCTGGTCACTTACTTGGAAGAGGATGCTAACGGCGAGTTCATGACCGAATCCGAAGAACTGATGGAGCTGCTGCAATATGAGCTGAACCGGCCTGCTCCGCTGGTGCGTATCCGCAGCCGTGAGGGAGTCGTAGAGCATGACCGGGCGCGTAGTCTGCTGGAGGAGGGGAAGTTCCCTCAGGCTGTAGAGCTGCTGGAGGAGATCACTGCGGGTACCCCGGATTTTTTGGCTGCGCATAATAATCTGGCACTAGCTCATTTCTATATGGGCCGGTTCGCCAAGGCGAAGGAATGTCTGAATGAGGTGCTGAAGCAAGACCCCGGCAATCTGCACGCTCTGTGCAATATGGCCATCTTCCTGCAGTATGCAGGAGATAAGGAACAGCTTGAAACGCTGCTCGGTATGCTTGAAGCAACGGTGCCGTTCCATCAGGAGCATGTATTCAAAATGGCTACAACCATGGGTATCCTGGGCCGGCACGCTGCCGCTTACAGCCATTTCCGCCGTCTGCTGAAGGACGAGGAGGTCGCCGGAGACGCCGGGCTGTATCATTACTGTGCTGCGGCGGCAAGCAATAGCGGAAAACATGATGAGGCGCTGCGCTGCTGGAGACAGGCAGCCAAGCTGGACCCTGCTTCCGCTGTCCCGGCGTTCTTCCTGTCCCAGCTCCAGCAGGCCCGGGCAGAAGGACAGCCTATGCCTGCTGTCAGCTATAACTATCAGCTGCCCTTCCAGGAGCAGCTGAAGCAGTGGAAGGGCAATACGGGCAGATTCACTGAAGAAGTGCGGAATAATCCGCTGCTGCGCGCCTCGTTCTTCTGGGCGCTGCGCTACGGCGATTCCGCTACGAAGCTTCAGGTGACCGAGGCTCTCCGCTGGATTGAGGACGAGGAGATGTCCGAGGTACTGCGCGGAGTTCTGGAGCAGGAGCCGCTGCAGGAGGACCGCCTGCAGGAGGCGGCATTGTTCAGCCTTCAGCGGCTGATCGGGGAGAACCTGAATGAAGCCGGCGGCTCGCCCGGCGAAGAGCAGGAGCCTGCGGCTGCTCCCGGACCCAAGGGGATGCTGCCCGGAACCGGCGGCTTATCGCCGTCCACTACCCGTATTTGAAGCAATTGCTGTTGTAAGAACACCTACTTGTAAGGAGGCCAATGTAATGTACAAAACGATTGTAATCGGAACAGGCCCGGCCGGGCTGACTGCCGCGATTTATCTGGCGCGTGCGAACCTGAGCCCGCTGATCATTGAAGGCTTGCAGCCGGGGGGACAACTGACAACGACGACAGAAGTGGAGAACTTTCCAGGCTTCCCTGAAGGGATTCTGGGTCCGGACCTGATGGACAATATGCGCAAGCAGGCGGAACGCTTCGGTGCTGAATTCAAGAATGGCTGGGTGGAGTCGGTGGACTTCTCACAGCGTCCGTTTAAGGTAACAGTGGACGGAATGGGTGTACTGGAAGCGGAGTCGGTTATTATTTCAACTGGGGCCTCTGCAAGATATCTGGGCATTCCGGGCGAGCAGGAGAATGTGGGACGCGGGGTCAGCACCTGTGCGACCTGTGACGGCTTCTTTTTCCGTAATAAAAAGATTGTCGTCGTCGGCGGCGGAGACTCCGCCATGGAGGAAGCCAGCTTCCTGACCCGCTTTGCATCCAGCGTAACGCTGGTTCACCGCCGTCCCGAGCTGCGGGCCTCGAAGATCATGCAGGACCGGGCGCGTGACAACAGCAAGGTAACCTGGGCCTTGAACCGCACACCGGTTGAAGTAACGGTAGGAGAGACCGGAGTGAAGGGCCTTACGGTGCTTAACAATGAGACAGGTCTGACAGAATTGGTGGAGGCAGACGGCGTGTTCGTAGCGATTGGACACACACCGAACACAGCCTTCTTGGGCGGGCAGATCAATACGGATGAGAATGGCTATATTGTGGTCAACCCGGGTACCACCGAGACCAACATCCCGGGTGTATTCGCCTGTGGCGATGTACAGGATACCCGTTACCGTCAAGCGATATCGGCAGCGGGAACCGGCTGTATGGCCGCTATGGATGCCGAGAAGTTCCTGGAAGGCACGATGGTGCACGACTGGAGCGAATCGCTGGACAAATAACGGGTTTACAAGAATTACCCTAACCGGTAAAATGTATTTAATTAGATAAGATACCCACTAGGGGAGCCTGAATAGGCTGAGACGGGAAAATTGAATTTCCGGACCCTTGAACCTGATCTGGATCATACCAGCGTAGGAAAGTGGAGTCGGACCTTTTTTGAATACAGTCTTATTTGGCTGTTCCTTTAATAAAGCCGCTCCAGGTGGAGCGGCTTTTTGACTTGCAGGAATCTATAGATTCTTCAGCTCAATCTGCTGCGTGACCTCTTATCTGATGAGTGTACAGAGCGAAGAGGAGGAGATTGAAATGACAGGAATGGGTAAAAACGAAGAGGTGGATCTTTCGGGATTCCCCGCAAGCCGTAAAGTGTATGTGGAGGGCTCACGCCCGGATATCCGGGTGCCGATGCGGGAGATCAGCCTCAGCAGAACCGAAGGCGTTGCCGGGGAAGAGGAAAATGCTCCGCTGCGTGTCTATGACACAAGCGGTATGTACACGGATGCCGCGGAGGAGATGGACATTCGGAGGGGGCTGCCGCCGCACCGTTCAAGCTGGATCGCGGAGCGTGGCGATTCGGAGGAGTACACCGGAAGAGCCGTCCGGCCGGAGGATAACGGAATCCGCAGAGAAGGGGCTGCCGCAGAAGCTTATCCAGGACTGCGCAGGAATCCGAGGCGGGCCTATGCAGGCGGCAATGTGACCCAGCTGCATTATGCAAGGCAAGGGATCATCACACATGAAATGGAGTATATTGCGATCCGCGAGAATATCCGGCCGGAGTTCGTAAGGGATGAGGTGGCTGCGGGCCGTGCTATTATTCCGGCCAATATCAATCACCCGGAGAGTGAGCCGATGATTATCGGCCGTAACTTCCTGGTGAAGATCAATGCCAACATCGGAAATTCGGCGGTCACTTCTTCTATTGAAGAGGAGGTGGAGAAGATGCGGTGGGCGACCCGTTGGGGGGCTGATACCATCATGGATCTCTCCACCGGCTCTAAGATCCATACCACCCGGGAGTGGATTATCCGCAATTCTCCTGTGCCGGTTGGGACAGTGCCCATATACCAGGCGCTGGAGAAGGTGAACGGTATAGCCGAGGACTTAACCTGGGAGCTCTATCGCGACACGCTGATTGAGCAGGCGGAGCAGGGGGTGGATTACTTCACCATTCATGCCGGGGTGCTGCGGCGCTATATTCCGCTCACTGCCCGGAGAATGACCGGCATCGTATCCCGGGGCGGATCGATTATGGCTGCCTGGTGCCTAGCCCATCAGCAGGAGAACTTCCTGTACACACACTTCGAAGACATCTGTGAGATTATGAAGACGTATGATGTGGCCTTCTCACTGGGGGATGGCCTGCGTCCCGGTTCTATCGCTGATGCCAATGACGAAGCTCAGTTCGCCGAGCTGGAGACGCTGGGAGAGCTGACGGTGCTTGCCTGGAAGCACGATGTTCAGGTTATGGTAGAAGGTCCGGGCCATGTGCCAATGCACAAGATCAAGGAGAATATGGACAAGCAGCTTGAGATTTGCCACGAAGCCCCTTTCTACACCCTCGGTCCGCTAACTACGGATATTGCACCCGGCTATGATCACATCACGTCGGCCATCGGGGCAGCGATAATCGGGGGGCTTGGAACGGCAATGCTGTGTTACGTTACACCTAAGGAGCATTTAGGCCTGCCTGACAAGAATGATGTGCGCGAAGGAGTCATTACCTACAAAATTGCTGCACATGCCGCAGACCTCGCCAAGGGGCATCCGGGTGCGCAGGACCGGGACAACGCGCTGTCCAAGGCGCGGTTCGAGTTCCGCTGGCGCGACCAATTTCATCTCTCCCTGGACCCGGAAAGGGCGCAGGCGTATCATGATGAGACCCTGCCTGCGGAGGGGGCAAAGCAGGCGCATTTCTGCTCGATGTGCGGCCCTAAATTCTGCAGCATGCGGATTTCGCATGATATCCGGAATTCCCATAGATGGAGCCAATCACTGTAACTTAGCTGCATGACCTAATCTATATGTAGGTACGTTGTTCATGGCCGAGAGGCCGTGATTACAGCGGAAACGTATTATTCTGAGGCTATCCCCCCAAGCTGAATGGCTGGCGGGGATAGTCTTTTTGTAGTTAGTGATTACAATCACAATTCACCTCTGTACCCTATGCTAAGCTGGTGTTGAGAAGAATTCTCATTAGTGAGGTGTGCAAAAGGATGAGCAAAGCGTTGAAGCTGGATGAATCGGTCTTTGAGCTGGTAACCAGGCACCCGGAAATTGTTGAGATCATGGTGGAACTGGGTTTTCGTGATATTGCGAAGCCTGGAATGCTGCAGACTGCAGGACGATTCATGACCCTGTCCAAAGGAATGAAATTAAAGAAAATAGAGCTGGAAACCGTTCGGCTGGCCTTTCAGCAGCATGGTTTCGAGATTATAGAATAGAAGGAGAGACTACGATGAGCGAACTGATTAATAACCGCGAGGTCGATATTCCGGAACAGACACGCCGCCAGGCTATGCTGAGAGAGATCATCAAGGAGCTGCATGCGGGCAAAAGCGTGGAGGAGGTTAAGGCGCGTTTTGAAGAAGCGGTAGGCGATGTTACGGTGGAGGAAATCTCCGCCATGGAGCACTCTCTGATGACCGAGGAAGGCATTCCGGTAGAGGAAGTACAACGCCTCTGCTCCGTGCATACGGCAATCTTCAAGGGCTCGATTGAACAGATCCACCGTTCTTCTAAGCCTGAGGAGCAGCCCGGTCATCCCGTGCATACGTTCAAGCTGGAGAACCGGGAGATCGAACGTCTGGTCAACTTCCGGCTGGAGCTGCATGCGGATAAGTTCAAGAAGAACGCCAGCGATGAGATTATCTATAAGCTGCTGGAGGACCTGAGTCTGCTGCTGGATCTCGACAAGCACTACAGCCGCAAGGAGAATCTGCTTTTCCCTTACCTGGAGAAGTACGGCATATACGGTCCTACGAAGGTAATGTGGGGAGTGGATGACGGAATCCGCAATATGATCAAGGAAGCCAAGAAGGCGCTTAGCGCCTATAACGGAGACAGCGGGCAGATTACAGCCGCACTGGAGGAGATCATTAAGGAAGTCAATGAGATGATCTTCAAGGAAGAGAATATTCTGCTCCCGATGGCGCTGGATAAGCTGACTGAGGATGAGTGGGTCAAAATCGCCCGCGAAAGCGATGAAATCGGCTTCTGCCTGACTGCGCCCGACCAGGAATGGATACCGGAACGTGCAGCGGAGCCTGAGGGTGCTGATGTTCCGGCGGAAGAAGGGGAAGGCCTGTCCCCGCAGGGCTTCATCCGGTTCGAGACCGGGCTGTTGTCGCTCCACCAGCTCGAGACGCTGATGAATCATCTGCCGGTGGATCTGACCTTTATCGACGAGAACGATGTCGTCCGCTACTTCTCGCATGGCAAGGAACGGATCTTCGCCCGGACGAAGGCCGTTATCGGCCGCACCGTACAGAACTGCCATCCGCCGCAAAGTGTGCATGTTGTTGAGAAGCTGCTGGCTGATTTCAAAGCCGGAGTGAAGGATGCCGAAGATTTCTGGATTAACATCAAGGATAAATTCATCTATATCCGTTATTTCGCCGTACGGGATGCAGAAGGCCGTTATATGGGGACGCTGGAATTCACCCAGAATATCGCACCGATCCGTGCCCTTGAGGGCCAGAAGCGGATTTTGTCCGAATAGCATTAAGGTATCTGGCACCCTACAATAGAAGAGAATGAACGGACTTTCTTGCCTGCCTGGTGAGAAAGTCTTTTTGTTAACAAATAAGAACTGAAGTCCATTGCCCCGGGTGTATCGCCTTTCCTTGACCGCAGGGGAGGGTTCTATTATAGTGGGTACGTAGGATTAACTATTTTAGCATAGAAAAAGGTGGCTTGTAACATGTCTGAACATATCTACGTTGGCGTGGATTTAGGTGGTACCACGATTAAGGTTGGAATCTGTAATGCCGAGGGAAGCCTGCTGCACACTTACGAAGGTCCGACAGGGACTGCGGATGGCGTCGATGCTGTCATCGATAATATCGAGAAGTATGTACGCCAGATTGTGGAGGACTCTCCGTACTCCTGGGACCAGCTGGCTGGTGTCGGTGCGGGACTGGCCGGATTTACGAATATTCGTGAAGGTATCATCATCCTTGCGCCCAACATAGGATTTAGAGATGTGCCGATCCGCTCCATTCTGGAGGGTCGCCTGAACAAGCCAGTCAAAATAGACAATGATGCCAACGTGGCTGCACTGGGCGAAGCCTGGAGCGGTGCAGGGCGCGGCATAGAGAATTGTGTCTGCTATACGCTCGGTACGGGTGTCGGCGGCGGTATTATCATTAATGGTAAGGTGTATCAGGGATTTGCCGGTCTGGCCGGCGAGCTTGGACATATCTCCGTGGTGCCCGATCTGGAAGCGATCCAGTGCGGCTGCGGGAACATGGGCTGTTTGGAAACCGTTTCCTCAGCGACAGGCATTATCCGTATGGCGAACGATGCTGTAGCACGCGGGGACCGGACCTCCTTGTCCACCGTTGAAAAAATCGCTGCGAAGGAAGTATTCGATGCCGCCAAGGCAGGCGATGAAGCTGCGCTGCGGATTGTGAACCGGGCGGCCTTCTACCTGGGCAAATCAATGGCCTCCGTTGCAGCGGTTCTGAACCCTGAAGTATTCATCGTCGGCGGCGGAGTCTCCAAGGCAGGCGATATTCTGTTCGATGAAGTCCGCCGGGTATTCGCCAAGCTGGCGCCTGCCCCTCTGCAGACCGGTGTTACGATTGTACCTGCAGCGCTTGGCAATGACGCCGGTATTATTGGTGCGGCAGGCCTGCTGCTGCGTTCTTAAAAGACCGGAATTATTCATATACTAATCATAGGGAGGGATGCTGTAATGACCGACCTCGAGCAAACCCTGCCCGCCCATGCCACCCTGATTATCATTACAGGCATGTCGGGTGCGGGCAAGACGATTGCCGTGCAGAGCCTGGAGGATCTGGGGTTCTTCTGCGTGGATAATCTTCCGCCTGTGCTAATCCCGAAATTCGCTGAGCTGATTGAGCAGTCCAAGGGTAAAATCGCCAAGGTGGCGCTGGTCATCGACCTTCGGGGGCGGGAATTCTTCACCGCCCTGTCTGAGTCTCTGGCCTACATCAAGGACGAGTCAACGATCGGGTGTGAGATCCTTTTCCTGGACGCCACAGATTCAGTGCTTGTACAGCGTTACAAGGAGAGCCGCAGGCATCATCCGCTTGCTCCGAAGGGCATGCCGCTGGACGGCATCCGCATGGAGCGCCAGATGCTGGAGGAGCTGAAGAATTCAGCTACCCTGTGTCTGGATACCAGCAGCATGAAGCCGGTTCAGCTCAAAGAAAAAATAGTGTCACGCTTCTCCCACCTCGGGAAAAGCACCCTCTCGGTTAACATTACTTCGTTTGGATTCAAGTATGGGATTCCGATTGATGCTGACCTGGTGTTCGACGTCCGCTTCCTGCCTAATCCGCATTATGTGGATCAGCTGCGGCCTAAGACAGGCCAAGACAACGAGGTGTACGACTACGTAATGAAATGGCCTGAAACGCAAGAATTCCTGACCAAGCTGCTGGATATGCTTCAATTCCTTATTCCGCAATACCGCAAGGAAGGCAAATCCCAGATTATTATCGGCATCGGCTGTACGGGCGGCAAACACCGTTCGGTAGCCATCGCCGAATACCTGGGCAAAATGCTGGGGGTTAGCGAGACGGAAGCGGTGGCAGTCAGTCATCGGGACTCCGAACGCGACCGGCATTGATGAGAGAAGGGATGAATAGTGGCTGAAGAACAAGGACAGCGTCCGAAGATCGTCGTGATGGGTGGCGGGACAGGGCTCTCGGTGATGCTCCGGGGGCTGAAGGAGAAGCCGCTGGATATCACGGCAATCGTAACTGTCGCAGATGACGGGGGAAGCTCCGGGATTCTGCGCAGTGAGCTGCAGATGCCGCCGCCCGGGGATATCCGCAACGTACTTACGGCTATGGCTGACGTTGAGCCTCTGATGGCACAGATTATGAAGTACCGCTTCAGCAGCGGAGAAGGCTTAGCCGGGCATAGCCTGGGCAATCTGATTCTGGCTGCACTGACTGACATCTCCGGGGACTTCGTTACAGCAGTCCGGGAGCTTAGCCGGCTGTTCGCCGTTCGCGGCCGGGTGCTGCCTGCGGCTGGAGAGGCGGTAATCCTGCACGCCGAGATGGCGGATGGAACGCTGATTACCGGTGAATCCAAAATCCCGGAGGCGGGAGGCGTCATCAAGCGCGTATTTCTGGAGCCGGTGGATGTGGAGCCGCTGCCGGAGGCGCTGGAGGCTATCCGCAACGCAGATGCTATTCTGCTCGGTCCGGGCAGTCTGTATACCAGTATTCTGCCGAATCTGCTGGTGCCAAAGCTGGCAGAAGCCGTGGTAGCTTCCGAGGCCATTAAGATTTTTGTATGCAATGTAATGACCCAGCCGGGTGAGACGGATAATTACACGGTTAATGACCATCTACAGGCCGTATATGACCATATCGGGCTGCATCTGTTCGATTATGTGATCGTCAATGACGGGGAGATCCCGGAGCAGGTGCAGATCAAATACGCCGAGAAGGGTGCCCGTCCGGTACAGCTTGACCGTGAGGCCGTGGACGGCAACGGGTATAAGGTGATTGCTGACAAGCTGGTATTATTCAAAACCTATTTGCGGCATGATACAGATAAGCTCAGTCACCATATTTTCCAGCTGGTGAAGGATTGGATTGACAGAAAGAGTTAAATGAAAGAGGTGAGCCCCTTGTCTTTTGCGGCCCTTACCAAAAAAGAGCTGACGATGGTCGAGAGCCAGCCCTGCTGCGAGAAAGCGGAAATGTCAGCGCTGATCCGAATGAATGGTTCGGTGCAGCTTTCGAGCAAAAAGGTGGTTCTCGACATTTCGACGGAGAACGCCGCGATTGCAAGGCGGGTATATTCTTTGCTTAAGAAATATTACCAGGTCCATATCGAGCTGCTCGTGCGTAAAAAAATGCGTTTGAAGAAGAATAACGTCTATATTGTAAGAATCCCGAACCAGGTCCAGGAGATCCTGAAGGATCTGCGGATTGTCTCTGAGGGTTTTATTTTCACGGACGGGATTGATGAGGAGATTGTCGGTAAGAACTGCTGCAAGCGTGCCTATCTGCGCGGGGCCTTCATGGCCGGCGGTTCGGTCAATAACCCGGAGGGCTCTTCGTACCACTTGGAAATCGCTTCCATGTATGAGGAGCACTGCAAGGCGCTCGTTGAGTTGGCTGGTGAATTTCACCTGAATGCCCGCTGCATAGAACGCAAAAAAGGCTTCATCCTATACATCAAGGAAGGCGAGAAGATCATCGAGTTCCTCAGTCTGATCGGCGCCCATCAGGCGCTGTTCAAATTCGAGGATGTGCGGATCATGCGCGATATGCGCAACTCGGTCAACCGGATTGTGAACTGCGAAACGGCCAATCTGAACAAGACGATCAGTGCGGCGGTACGCCAGATTGAGAACATCAAGCTGCTGCAGCGCGAGGTGGGTCTGGAAAGCTTGCCGGATAAGCTGCGGGAGGTGGCCGAGATTAGACTGGCGCACCCGGATATTAACCTCAAGGAAGTCGGGGATATGCTGGGCGGGACGGTAAGTAAATCGGGTGTGAACCACCGTTTGCGCAAAATTGATGAGCTGGCGGACAAGGTCCGCGGCGGCTGATTATTTTTTTTCTAGTGCGGTATGCGTTATAATGATATAATATTATAAAATTAATGTGAAATTTTTGGGCAGATCTCAAATAGGGGGTAAGCGTTTCATGACAAAGCACCCGGTAGTTGTTCGGTTGAAGACGGGGCTCCATGCTCGGCCGGCAGCATTGTTTGTGCAAGAAGCTAATAAGTTTTCGTCGGAGATTTTCGTGGAAAAAGACGATAAAAAAGTGAACGCCAAGAGTATCATGGGCATTATGAGCCTTGCGATCAGTTCCGGTACGGAGATTCATATCAGCGCAGACGGTGCAGATGCGGAACAGGCTGTAACCGCTTTGACCAGTCTGGTAAGCAAGGAAGAGCTCGAGAATCAATAAATGCTACATGGTCTAACCAAAAGCCCTTAGGGGCTTTTTTTCATATCGGAAATGTCATCCGCCGGTTCTGGATCGAAACGGGGAACAAATAAAAAATAAATATCGTACATCGCTCATGCAACTTTTACCATGCTGTCCCGTCTAGAGGGTAATAACACTTAAACGAATCGAAAGGGGATGGCAAGCATGAGAAAATGGGGTAAATCGATTGGATCAGTTCTGCTGGCAGCTAGCTTGATGATTGGAGGAATGGGGTTGAGCGGAGTGCTAAAGGGTCCTGAAAAGGCTTACGCCGACGAAGTACAGAAGAATGTGGTGAACGTGGTAGGCAAAGGCGAGCTGTCGATCAAACCGGATATCGCGTATCTCTCCATCGGGGTAACGACAACTGCCGAAACCGCGCAGGAAGCACAGAAGGGCACAGCCGCGAAGGTCTCCAAGCTGACCGCCTTGTTCAAGACCACTTGGGGCATTGCGGACAAAGACATTCAGAGCACCCAGTTCAACGTACAGCCTAACTACACTTACAGCGAGAAGGACGGCCAGAAGGTAAAAGGCTATAACGCCCAGCACACGCTAGAGGTCTCTTACCGGGATCTGACAAAGGTTGGACAATTGCTGGACGCTGCCTCTGCGGCTGGAGCGAACAACATCGGCAATGTGCGGTTTGCGATCGAAGATCCGTCCGCCTTTGAAGCACAGGCTATTGAGAAGGCTATGCAGAATGCAGATGTCAAAGCTGCGGCCATCGCCAAAGCAGCCAAACGCGGACTGGGTCAGGTAGTCACTGTCATTCAGAGCGATGACGGGAATCATCCGGTGGTCTATGCTGAAGCAGCCTCCATGCAAAAGATGTCCATGGATAACAATGCCGGCAGCTCCGTTGAGCCCGGGCAGGTTAAGGTCATTACCCAATTGAGTGTAACTTATGAATTGAAATAAAACGTTTCGCAAGAGGCGCTTGCTCTGCTGTTATAGCGGGGCAGGCGCTTTTTATAAAAATATAAGAATTTATATGTTTTACATGATAAATTATCCTTCTATTTCTCGCTGAAACGGTACCGTCCTTTAAAAGGACGGCAAAGCCGTTTCCACTTGTCATATAAATGTATTGATATGCACATAGCCGCTATCGAAAGCTCTCAATTTGTTTAAATTGAGGTAACAGGATCTTTAGATAATCACGGCAAACCTTAAGAAACTGTAAAGCGGATTGTAACAACCCCCGCACTTTCTTTTACTATAATAGGAACAGTGATACTGAGGAACACACATCATGACTAATCATACCACCAGGTGGAAGGGGAAATAACAATGAATTCGAACTCTAAGAAATATATCAGCAAATGGGGTGCAGGAATGCTCGCCGCAGGAATCCTGCTGGGAGGAACAGGAATAATCCATGCAGGCATCACTGAGGCCGCTCCGGCAGCCGCTCAGGTCAAAGCCAAATCCTCATCTATAGTGCTGAAGGTTAACGGGAAAAGTACAGCCCAGACGGGCCTGCTCCAGGAAGGAAAGGTATGGGTGCCGGTAACCTTCCTGCGCGATGCGCTGGGGATGCCGCTCTCTTATGATAAAGCGGGGAAGACGTACACCATCGGGACAGGAACTGCTCAGACAAGGCTGACGATCAATGATTATGGCATTTCTGTTATGGTGAACAATTATTATGTGGGTGAAGGCAAGCAACTGAATAACCGGCTGTATGTTTCGTCTGAGCTGCTTAGCGATTACTTGGGCTACAAAGTAGACGGGAGCGCAGCAGCAGGACGGCTGAATGTTATGAAGAAAGTGCAGAATGCGGTAACCATCAAAACAGTGAGCTATGTGAAGGATCATAAGGATGCGCCTATCCGGCTGGATTATCCGCAGGTCAGCGGCCTGGCAAGTGCAGAGGCAGAGAAGGCAATCAATGATACGATTAAGCAGACCGTTCTGAACTATGCGAAGGATGCTGAAGATCAAATCTCCAAGCGGTCGGAGGATGACCGGCCGTATGAATTCGAAGGCGGTTATGTGGTCACGTATAACCAAGATGGCGTGCTCAGCCTAATCACCAATCAATACGGGTATACCGGCGGTGCCCATGGGATGACTTACCGCAATGCGTTCACCTTCTCGCTCAAAGACGGGAAACGTCTGTTGCTGGGCGATCTGTTCGGTGCCAACCCTAATTACAAGAAACAGCTCAATGCCAAGCTGGCCACCGAGATCAAAGCTAACGGAGGATATCTGGGCGGGTTCAATGGACTGAATACCGAGAAGTACTTCTATCTGAAAGATGGCAAAGCGGTGCTCTTCTTCCAGTTATACGAATACACGGCATATGCCGAGGGCTTCCCGGAATTCAACTTCAGCTTCAAGGAACTCCTGCCGGATGGAAGCAGTCCGTTCGCGGCGCTGAAATAATAAAATAATTATCCAGATGCCCCTGCATCTCCTCCGGGAGATGCAGGGGCATTCTTCATGTGCACGGCCTAATCAGCCTGCCCTGCCGTTACCACTTCACCCGGATAGTCATAAGCTATAGAAGGCAAGCAGCTTATAACGGGGAGGGGAAGGTTATGGTCTATGCTTATACAGCGATCGGGGATTCACTTACAACCGGCTTCGGGGCGCTGCCCGGGAACGGCTTCGTCCCCGTCTACCGCCGGATGGCGGAAGGGAGGCTGGGTACACCAGTGGTGCCGGCGAATCTTGGCGTCAACGGTCTGACCACCGGGGGGCTGAAGCAACGGCTGAGGAGCTCGAATGTCTACCGGGCAGCGGTGAAGGATGCGCAGATCATTACGCTGTCCATTGGCGGCAACGACTTGATTAAGGCAGCCCGGGCAGCCGGGCCCCGGCCCGGTGAATTCCAGGGCTTACTGCAGCAGGCGCTTAGGGACTGCAAGCGTAACTACAGCGACATCATGGGTAGCCTGACACAGCTCAAAGCAGGTTCCCGCAGCCCCTACATCATCCGGATGGTAGGCCTGTATAATCCCTACCCACAGGTGAATGAAGCAACAGAGTGGGTGCGGGAGTTCAACCGCTATGCAGCAGGCTACAGCAGCAATAACGTAGGGTTTGCTTCGGTATACCATGAATTTGCCGGTAACGAGCGGGGGCTGCTGTTCCTGGACCATATTCACCCGAACGGCAGAGGCTACCGCGTAATTGCAGGCAAGCTGGATGCCCTTGGGTACGGGAGCTTAAGGTAGGCAGCAATGGCTGGGCATAAGAAAGAGGCTGTAACGGGACCGGACCGGTCTGTTACAGCCTCTTTGTGTATTCATTGGAGCATGTACTTATACGCCTGTTGGCAGAGTCTTCTCAATTACCTTGTCCACGATACCGTATTCAGCAGCGTCTGCAGCGCTCATGAAGTAGTCGCGGTCAGTATCCTTCTCGATCTTCTCCAGCGGCTGGCCTGTACGCTCGGACAAGATGCGGTTCAGCTTCTCACGCAGCTTGATGATGCGGCGGGCGCGGATCTCAATATCCGAAGCCTGCCCCTGCGCACCGCCTAGCGGCTGGTGAATCATGATCTCGCTGTTCGGCAGGGCGAAGCGCTTGCCCTTGGCGCCGGCATTCAGCAGGAACGCTCCCATGGAAGCGGCCATACCTACACAGATGGTGGATACATCCGGCTTAATGTATTGCATTGTATCGAAGATGGCCATACCCGCTGTGATGGAACCGCCTGGGCTGTTCACATACAGGTGAATATCCTTATCCGGGTCCTCGGCAGCCAGGAAGAGCATTTGTGCGATGATGGAATTGGCAACCACGTCATTAACCTCCGTTCCAAGGAAAATGATGCGGTCCTTCAGCAGGCGGGAATAGATGTCATAAGCGCGCTCACCGCGGTTGCTCTGTTCTACTACCATAGGAATATAACTCACGTGGAAAACCTCCTTGAAATTGGTGCTTCGAATGTGTTCATTTTTTACTGTTACCGTATTAACCACATGATAAACAAATTCAAACAAAAAGTCAAAGAAAGTCAAACTTACTTTCAAAAAAAAGAGCCCTCAAGCGGCTCATTGGTTAAATATAATATAATCGGAACTAAATTATGTACAATCTTGAAAAAAATGGCGCGCCCGCCAAGAATCGAACTTGGATCTCAGGCTTCGGAGGCCTACGTCATATCCATTGGACCACGGGCGCAACAGAAATTATTATAATATACTTCTCGGATAAAAGCAATGCGTATTAGGCATCTTGCGCAAAAATAGTTTTCTCTGCCTCCATTAATAGAGCCGGAGATGCACCTCCTGCCAGCGGCCTTCCGGACAAGCCCATGTATAAGATGAAAGCGGGCTGAGAATTATAGTCTCGGAACACTTGCACTTGGCGTCAGTTTTGGGTAGAATATGGGTGGGACTTAAAAAGTTAACCCGGGACATTTTGAGACCACGAACAAGGGATAAGAGAAAGACGAAGTTGCAGGAGTGAAAGCATGCGTAATCTATTGGAAATCCAAAAGCAGCTTCTGCCTGATCTCATGGAAACCCTTAAGAGACGGTATACGATTCTACATCAGATCATGCTGTCCGATATTATTGGGCGCAGGACGTTAGCCGCATCGCTTGATATGACCGAGCGGGTGCTGCGCGCCGAGACGGATCTTCTGAAATCGCAGGGGCTCATTGAGATCGAGAGCGTCGGTATGCGCATTAGCGATGCCGGTCGCAGACTGCTTGACCTGCTGGAGCCGGTCGCCAAGAGCCTATTCGGCCTGGATGATCTGGAAGAGAAAATTCGTACAACGTACGGTCTCACCAAAGTAATTGTGGTACCTGGCGATTGTGAGACATCGCCGTTCACCAAGCGTGAGCTGGGGCGCGCAGGCTCCAAGGCACTGCTCAGCGTACTGCGCAGTGACGATACGATTGCCGTCACAGGCGGATCAACACTGGCCGAGATGGCCGATCAGCTGACCCCGCCGCTATCCCTTTCCTATAAGAACGCCTGGGTTGTTCCGGCGCGTGGAGGACTGGGAGAGAGCATGGAGATACAGGCCAACACCATTGCTTCAACCATGGCCAAACGGATTGGCGCCAATTACCGTCTGCTGCATGTGCCCGATCTGCTTAGCGGAGACGCATATGAGTCGCTTGCGCAGGACTCCAATATTGGAGAGATTGTACAAATTATCCGCAGATCGCGTATTATTGTACATGGAATAGGCGACGCCATTGAAATGACCCACCGCCGCAAGCTGGACTCCGGGACGATCTCAGAGATTCAGAGCGAGGGAGCCGTAGCCGAGTCCTTCGGATACTATTTCAATGAGAATGGCGAAGTGGTTCATACGATGCGGACCATGGGGCTGCGCCTGGAAGACATTATCCGTACGGAAGTCGTTATCGGTATTGCCGGCGGCAAACGCAAGGCGAAGGCCATTCATGCGATGCTGCGGTTCGGGCAAGAGGATATTCTCGTCATCGACGAGGCGGCGGCTGTTGAAATCGGCAAGGAAATCGACACACAGCTACAAAAGGCCCTATAGATTCCATTAAATGGGGCGCGCGCAAAGGGTTTATGCATTATACTTAACATTGTTGTCTTGACGAGCCTCACGGCCTGTCTTGAATAAATAAAACGAACTCTAGGAGGAACTATTCAATGAGTGTAAAAGTTGGTATTAACGGTTTTGGACGTATTGGACGCCTTGCATTCCGCCGTATTCAAAATGTAGAAGGTATCGAAGTGGTAGCAATCAATGACTTGACTGACGCTAAGATGCTTGCTCATTTGCTTAAATATGATACAACTCAAGGTAAATTCCAGGGAGACGTTGAAGTTCATGACGGATTCTTCAAAGTAAACGGTAAAGATGTTAAGGTTCTGGCGAACCGCAACCCTGAAGAACTTCCTTGGGGAGAGCTTGGCGTTGATATCGTTCTGGAATGTACTGGTTTCTTCACAACTAAAGAAGCCGCTGAGAAGCACCTTAAAGGCGGAGCTAAGAAAGTAGTTATTTCCGCTCCAGCTACAGGCGACATGAAAACTGTTGTGTACAACGTTAACGATGACATCCTTGACGGTTCCGAAACAGTAATCTCCGGCGCATCTTGCACAACGAACTGCCTGGCTCCAATGGCCAAAGTCCTGAACGACAAGTTCGGTATCATCGAAGGCCTGATGACTACGATCCACGCTTACACAGGTGACCAGAACACTCTTGATGCTCCACACGCAAAAGGCGACTTCAGACGCGCCCGCGCTGCTGCTGAGAACATCATCCCTAACACTACCGGTGCTGCTAAAGCCATCGGCCTGGTTATTCCAGAACTGAAGGGCAAACTTGACGGTGCAGCACAACGTGTGCCTGTAGCTACAGGTTCCCTGACTGAGCTGGTTACTGTTCTGGATAAGAGCGTAACTGTTGAAGAAATCAATGCAGCCATGAAGGAAGCTTCTGACCCAGAAACTTACGGCTACACTGAAGACGAAATCGTATCTTCCGACATCAAGGGTATGACTTTCGGTTCCCTGTTCGATGCAACTCAGACAAAAGTACTGACTGTTGGCGACAAACAGCTGGTTAAAACTGTTGCTTGGTATGACAATGAAATGTCCTACACTGCACAGCTGGTTCGTACTTTGGAGAAATTCGCTAAGCTTGCTAAATAAGACCGATTTCATATAAGAAGTACAATAGAGCGGAAACAAGGAAAGTCTGTTTCCGCTCTTTCTAAATGAACTGGATTCGCGTGAAATGGCTTTGTGAAGGAACCAATTTTGGGTGTGGAGGAAATGTTAATCATGAACAAAAAAAGTGTCCGTGATGTAGAAGTAAAAGGCAAACGCGTATTCGTGCGTGTAGATTTCAATGTGCCAGTGGAAGACGGCAAGATCACTGATGATACCCGTATCCGCGAAACCCTTCCAACAATTAAATACCTGATTGAGAACGGTGCAAAGGTCATTCTGGCCAGCCATATGGGCCGTCCTAAAGGCGAATTCGTCGATTCCATGCGGTTGACTTCCGCTGCAGTCCGTTTGTCTGAATTGCTCGGCAAACCGGTAGCCAAGGCTGATGAGGCCATTGGCGAAGCGGTAAAAGCAAAAATCGCTGAACTGAACGATGGCGATGTGCTTGTGCTTGAGAATGTCCGTTTCTACAAAGGCGAAGAGAAGAATGATCCTGAACTGGCTAAGCAGTTCGCTGAACTGGCTGACCTGTTCGTCAATGACGCATTCGGCGCAGCTCACCGTGCCCATGCTTCGACAGAAGGAATCGCTCACTTCCTGCCGGCAGTATCCGGTCTTCTGATGGAGAAGGAATTGTCCGTTCTCGGCAAGGCGCTTTCTAACCCGGAACGTCCTTTCACTGCCATCATCGGCGGTTCCAAGGTGAAAGACAAGATTGACGTTATCGACAACCTGCTGAATCTGGCTGACAATGTACTGATTGGCGGCGGCCTCTCCTACACGTTCACCAAGGCTCAAGGTTACGAAATCGGTAAATCCCTGGTAGACAACGACAAGATTGATGCAGCGCTTGGATTCATCGAGAAGGCCAAGAAGCTGGGCAAGAACTTCGTGCTTCCGGTTGACGTTGTAGTGGCTGACAAGTTCGGTGCAGATGCCAACACCAAGATTGTAGATGCAACCGAGATCCCTGCAGATTGGGAAGGTCTGGACATCGGTCCTAAGACCCGTGAAATCTATGCCGATATTATCAAAAACTCCAAGCTGGTTGTATGGAATGGACCGATGGGCGTATTTGAAATCGACATCTTCGCTGAAGGCACCAAGGCTGTGGCTCAGGCTTGTGCTACTACCGAAGGCTACACTGTTATTGGCGGCGGCGATTCCGCTGCGGCTGCTGAGAAATTCCACCTCGCAGACCAGATGGATCACATCTCCACTGGCGGCGGCGCATCGCTCGAGTTCATGGAAGGTAAGGCTCTTCCAGGTGTAGAAGCACTGAACGACAAGTAATACCGAAGAGGGAGGCAATAC
This sequence comes from Paenibacillus silagei, assembly GCF_017874735.1. GTDB lineage: Bacteria > Bacillota > Bacilli > Paenibacillales > Paenibacillaceae > Paenibacillus_AQ > Paenibacillus_AQ silagei. The sequence goes on along the minus strand of NZ_JAGGLV010000028.1, from coordinate 51,562 downwards.
ATCACTATGAGTAGAACACCTATTATTGCAGGCAACTGGAAAATGTTCAAAACCGTTCCGGAAGCAGAAGGCTTCATCGCTGAAATCAAAGGCCAGGCGGAAGTGGCAGGCGTAGAAACTGTAATCTGCGCGCCATTCACGAACCTGCCTGCACTGGTTGCAGCGGTACAAGGCACTACCATCAAAATTGGTGCACAGAACCTGCACTTCGAAGATAACGGCGCTTATACAGGTGAGATCAGCGGCGTAATGCTGAAGGATCTTGGTGTAGAGTACGTTATTATCGGCCACTCCGAACGCCGTGCTTATTTCGGTGAAACGGACGAAATCGTCAACAAGAAGATGCATGCGGCCTTCCGTCACGGCATTACTCCAATTGTCTGCGTAGGCGAAAAGCTGGAAGAGCGCGAAGCTGACCAGACTAAGGACGTATGCAAGGTGCAGACTGAAGCGGCATTTGCCGGTCTTAGCGCAGAGCAGGCAGCAAGCGTAGTTATCGCTTATGAGCCGATCTGGGCGATTGGTACAGGTAAATCCTCCACTTCCCAGGATGCTAACGAAGTTATTGCTTATATCCGTACCCTTGTTAAAGGCCTGTACGATGAAGCAACGGCTAATGCAGTCCGTATCCAATACGGCGGCAGTGTGAAGCCTGAGAATGTAACGGAGTACATGAGTCAAAGCGACATCGACGGCGCTCTCGTCGGCGGTGCCAGCCTGCAGCCTGCTTCCTTCGTTTCACTCGTTGAGGGGGCGAAGTAAGAATGTCAGCTCCAAGACCTGTAGCACTGATTATCATGGACGGCTTCGGACTGCGGAACACGGATGAAGGCAACGCTGTTGCCCAAGCCAACAAGCCGAACTACGACCGTTACCTGAAGCAATATCCGAATACTACGCTTACCGCTTGCGGTGAAGCTGTAGGTCTGCCGGAAGGCCAAATGGGTAACTCCGAAGTAGGGCACCTTAACATTGGTGCCGGCCGGATTGTATATCAAGATCTGACCCGTATCGACAAGTCGATCCGTGATGGAGAATTCTTCGATAACGAGACGCTGGTGGCTGCCGTAAGAAGCGCTAAGTCAACCGGCAAAAAGCTTCACCTCTATGCACTGGTATCCGATGGCGGCGTACACAGCCACATCAATCACCTGTTCGCCATGCTCGATCTGGCCAAAAAAGAAGATCTGCATGAAGTCTATATTCATGCCTTTATGGATGGCCGTGACGTACCACCCGACAGTGGACAGAAGTTCATTCAGGATCTGGTCGCCAAGATTGAAGAGGTTGGCGTAGGTACGATTGCTACGGTATCCGGACGCTACTTCGCGATGGACCGTGACAAGCGCTGGGAACGTGTAGAGAAGGCTTACCGTGCAATGGTATATGGGGAAGGCCCTAAATATACCGATGCCCTTCAGGCCATCACTGCATCCTACCAGAATTCTGTGTTCGATGAATTCGTGGAGCCAAGTGTAATTGTGGACAGCCAAAACAACCCGGTAGCGACCGTGGAGAGCGGCGATTCAGTCATTTTCCTTAACTTCCGTCCTGACCGTGCCATTCAGCTGTCACAAGTGTTCACAAACTCGGATTTCCGCGGCTTCGACCGTGGTCCTAAGTTCCCGCAAGGCCTGCACTTCGTATGCCTGACTACCTTCAGTGAGACAGTTCAAGGCTTCGTGGCTTACTCCCCGAAGAACCTGGACAACACGCTCGGTGAAGTGCTGGTTCAGCAGAACAAGAAGCAGCTGCGTATTGCAGAGACCGAGAAGTATCCGCATGTGACCTTCTTCTTCAGCGGCGGACGCGATGAGGAGCTTCCGGGCGAGACCCGTATCCTGATCAACTCGCCGAAGGTGGCAACCTATGATATGAAGCCAGAGATGAGCGCTTACGAAGTGGCGGCGGCCTGCGTAGCGGAGATCGAGGCGGACAGACAGGATGCCATTATCCTGAACTTTGCTAACCCTGATATGGTAGGACACTCCGGCATGCTGGAGCCTACAATCAAGGCAGTCGAAGTAACGGACGAATGCGTAGGCAAGGTTGTGGATGCTGTAGTTGCCAAGGGCGGCGTTGCTATTATCATTGCCGACCACGGAAATGCTGATATGGTATTCGATGAGAACGGACGTCCGTTCACAGCCCATACCACCAACCCGGTACCGTTCATCGTTACCACTGAAGATGTAGTTCTGCGCGAAGCTGGTATTCTCGCAGATGTGGCACCGACAATCTTAGATCTGATGGGACTTCCGCAGCCTGCGGAAATGACCGGACAATCCATGATTGCCAGCCGCAAATAAGCAAGACACCCTGTTTGTGTAAACCCAAAACCATTGTATAAAAGGAGATTAAACTTACATGACTATTATTTCTGATGTGTATGCACGCGAAGTCCTTGACTCCCGTGGTAACCCTACTGTAGAGGTTGACGTATATCTGGAGTCCGGCGCAAAAGGCCGCGCTATCGTTCCTTCCGGCGCTTCCACTGGCGCTCATGAAGCTGTAGAGCTTCGTGACGGCGACAAATCCCGTTACATGGGCAAAGGCGTTCTGAAAGCTGTTGAGAACGTAAACGAAATTATCGCTCCAGAAGTAATCGGTATGGACGCTCTTGACCAAGTGGGCATCGACAAGCTGATGATCACTCTGGACGGAACTCCTAACAAAGGCAAGCTGGGCGCTAATGCAATCCTGGCTGTATCCATGGCCGTAGCTCGCGCTGCTGCAACAGCTCTGGACATTCCTTTGTATGTATACCTGGGCGGATTCAACGCCAAGACTCTTCCAGTACCAATGATGAACATCATCAACGGTGGTGAGCATGCCGACAACAACATCGACGTTCAAGAGTTCATGGTTCTTCCAGTAGGCGCTCCAAGCTTCAAGGAAGCACTGCGTACTGGTGCGGAAATCTTCCACAACCTGAAATCCGTACTGCAATCCAAAGGCCTGAACACAGCTGTTGGCGACGAAGGCGGCTTCGCACCGAACCTGGGTTCCAATGAAGAAGCGATCACTACAATCATCGAAGCGATCGAAAAAGCCGGTTACAAACCAGGCGTTGACGTATTCCTTGGTATGGACGTTGCTTCCACTGAGTTCTACAAAGACGGTAAATACACACTTGCAGGCGAAGGTAAATCTTACACTTCCGCTGAGTATGTTGACCTGCTGGCTTCATGGGTTGAGAAGTACCCAATCATCACTATCGAAGATGGTATGTCCGAAGATGACTGGGATGGCTGGAAATTGCTGACTGAAAAATTGGGCGATAAAGTCCAATTGGTAGGTGACGACCTGTTCGTTACGAACACTGAGCGTCTGGCAACAGGTATCGAAAAGGGTATCGGTAACTCCATCCTGGTTAAGGTTAACCAGATTGGTACACTGACTGAAACCTTCGATGCGATTGAAATGGCAAAACGTGCCGGCTACACAGCTGTAATCTCCCACCGTTCCGGTGAGTCCGAAGACAGCACTATCGCTGACATCGCTGTAGCTACCAACGCAGGCCAGATCAAGACTGGTGCTCCTTCCCGTACAGACCGTGTGGCTAAATACAACCAACTGCTTCGCATCGAAGACGAGCTGGGCGAATTGGCTCAATACAACGGCCTGAAATCCTTCTACAACCTCAAAAGATAATTTCTTTTGAATCTATAGATACAATGAGCCTGCCGGGTTCCGGCAGGCTTTTTTGATTCTGATATCCGCGATAGAGGGACAACATGAGATTTTCATAGTGAGATAGGGCGGGAATGCCGTCTGGATGGTTGTATTCATTCTGTGGCTATGATAAAATAAAAATGCTGTTTATGAAACGGATATTCTAATTTAGCATAGATAGTGATGCTTGGACGTAGGAGGTGGAAGTGAATGGATATCTTTTTGAAAGTGGTGCTTCTGATTTTTGCCGTAGGTCTGATTGCGGTCGTTCTTCTGCAAAAAGGGAAAAGTGCAGGTCTTTCCGGTGCCATCTCCGGCGGTGCTGAGCATCTCTTCGGTAAAACAAAGGCGCGCGGTATGGAGCTTGTGCTGCAGCGTGTAACAGTTGGTCTGGCGGCAGGATTCTTCATCATGTCAATAGTTGTTGCCATTGTTGTTGAATAACTCGTCTACAGTAAGCCTTCGCTCTGTTCTGAATGGAATAGACGGGGGCTTTTTTGTATGCAGATTTAATATTGTGAACATCATAACAGGGATGCCCGGGATTAATTTCGTGTATACTAGGGTATGAAGTATATAAAGGTAAATTTTACTTGAAATGATTAGCTGTACAATAGGACAAGGCATACAGTATGCCAATGCATAGGAATGCAGCAGGAGGCTGAGGTAACGAACATGATAACACAGGAAATCTTACTTGATTTCATGCGGGAGACCGCTTATAAACCACTAACCTATGAAGAACTGGTAAGCCATTTCGCCACTCAGGATAGTGCCGATTTCAAAGCCTTTGAGGCTCTATTGATTGACCTGGAAAAGGACGGCCGGATTATATTGACCCGGGGCAGCCGTTATGGTGTGCCTGAGCGGATGGATTTGCTGCGCGGACGGCTGCAGGTTCATGCTAAGGGTTTTGCTTTTCTGATTCCCGATAACCGGGAGCACCCGGATGTGTATATCCACGCGAACGATCTGAAGGGTGCTATGAACGGCGATATCGTCTTGATCCGTATTACCTCTAAGAGCCCGTCCGGCGGGCGAATGGAAGGCGAAGTGGAACGGATTCTGATCAGAGGTGTGTCGCAGACGGTGGGTGTTTTCCAGAGCCTGGAGACCTATGGCTTCGTGCTGCCTGATGATAAGCGGATTAACCGGGATATTTTCATCCCAAGGGAGTCTTTCAAGGGTGCGGTTGACGGGGAAAAGGTGGTTGTCCGCATTGTGAGCTATCCGGAGGGCCGTGCTGCGGCTGAGGGTGAGATCATTGAGATCCTTGGCCATAAGGATGATCCGGGCGTGGATATTCTGTCGGTAATCCGTAAGCATCAGCTTCCGGAGGCTTTTCCGGCTGAGGTGATGACGGAAGCGGAGCAGGCGCCGGATTCGATCACAGATGAAGAGATTATCGAGCAGGGGCGGCGTGATCTGCGCGGGCTCAATATCGTAACGATTGACGGCGCAGATGCCAAGGATCTGGATGATGCGGTCAACGTTGAGCGTCTGGAGAATGGCCATTATAAGCTGGGTGTTCATATTGCTGATGTAGGCTATTATGTGCGTGAAGGCTCTGAGCTGGACAAGGAAGCCTATGACCGCGGATGCAGTGTGTACCTGGTGGACCGTGTCATTCCGATGCTTCCGCACCGGCTGTCGAACGGTATCTGCAGCTTGAATCCGCAGGTTGACCGTCTGACGATGTCCTGTGAAATGGAATTCGACGAGCAGATGAAGGTCGTGAACCACGATGTCTTCACCAGTGTCATCCGTACGAAGGAGAGAATGACCTACTCTGATGTACGGAAGATTGTCGAGGATGAAGATCCTGAGCTGCTGGAGCGTTATGCTCCGCTGATCGGGGATTTCCGCCTGATGAAGGAGCTGGCGATGAAGCTGCGGGGTGCCCGGATGCGGCGCGGGGCGGTGGATTTCGATTTTGAGGAGAGCAAGATTATTGTAGATGAGGCCGGTAAGGCTATCGATATTGTAAAACGTGAGCGCTCTGTAGCAGAGCAGATTATTGAAGAGTTCATGCTGGTCGCTAATGAGACGGTGGCAGAACATTTCCACTGGCTGAAGGTTCCGTTCCTGTACCGGATTCATGAGGACCCGGACCCGGAGAAGCTGCAGAACTTCATGGCTTTTGCGGCTAACTTCGGCTACCACGTGAAGGGCCGGGGGAATTCGGTTCATCCGCGCGCACTCCAGGATCTGCTGGAGCAGATTCAGGGAACGAAGGAGCAGACGGTCATCAGCACGATGATGCTGCGCTCCATGAAGCAGGCGAAGTATGATGCCGAGAGCACCGGGCACTTCGGGCTGGCAGCGGAGTTCTATTCCCACTTCACCTCACCGATCCGCCGTTATCCCGATCTGGTCATCCACCGTGTGATGCGTGAGGTGCTTGAGAATGGCGGAGCGCTGAGCGAGAAGCGCCACGAATATCTGGCCTCCCGGATGCCGGATATTGCCCAGCAGTCCTCGGAACGTGAGCGAGTGGCTGTTGAAGCCGAGCGCGATACCGAGCAGCTGAAGAAAGCAGAGTTCATGCAGGACAAGGTTGGCGAGGAATTCGACGCCATGATCAGCAGCGTGACCAGCTTCGGGATGTTCATCGAGCTGGACAACACGGTCGAGGGTCTTATTCGCCTTAGTGCGCTGACGGATGATTACTACCACTTCGATGAAGCTCATATGGCGCTGATCGGTGAGCGTACCTCCAAGGTCTTCCGCATCGGTGATGAAGTGAAAATCCGGGTTGCCAAGGTTAACATGGATGACCATACCATCGACTTCGAGCTGGTCGATATGAAGCCGCGCGCGGCTGGAGATCACCGGAGCTATGGCGGCAAAGGCGGCCGTCCGGGCGCTGGTGGCTTCAGCAAGCCCGCCGGTAAGGCTGGAGGCGGCAAGGGCCGTGGCGGTAAAGGAAAGCCCGGCAGCGCTGCTGCCGGAGGCAAGAGTGGTGTTGCCAAGGGCAAGAACGGCGCCATCTTCGGTGCTGGCGGTAAGGGTAAGAGCGGCGGCACAGGTGCCGCTGGTAAGAGCAAGAACGCTTCTCCCGCTGGCGGCGGTGAAGCGGCTGGTGGCTTCGGCGCCGCTGCGGCAGGCGCCGGGAACGGGCCGCGCGCAGATGGAGCGGCGGCGTGGGACATCGCCGGCGCAGCCGGCAGCGGCCGCAAGCGCGGCCGCGGGCCGGAAGCGGCAGCGCGGCGTGGTCTTGCCGCCGCAGGCGCAGCGGGCGGCGGCAAGGCGGACCGCCGGGGCGAAGCCGGCGGTTCGGGCGCTCCGCGCGAGGGCGGCAGAGGCCGCGGCGCGGAGGCCGGTGGCGGTGCCGGGGGACGCGGCATCGCCTTCGGCTTTGGCTCGGGCAAGGGCGGCTACGGCGCGCCGGGCGGTGGCGGGTCTGAGCAGGCGGGCGGTGAGCTGCGCGGCGTAGACGCGAGCACACGGTTCCGCAGCCGCGAGGACCTCGGGGCCGACGGGCGCGCCGTAGCGCCGGAGGGCAAGGGCCGCCGCAAGAAGAAGGGCGGCGTGTTCATTAGCCCCTCCGTGACGCCAGGCAGCGGGGAGTCCGCAGGCCAGGCCGGTGCTGACACTGGCGAGAAGAGCGGGCGCCGTAAGCGCAAGAAGAAACCTAAGGCGTAGGCTGAACGAGATGAGCGCTGTTCCTTTAGGGGGACAGTGCTTTTTTAATAAAAATCAAGCTTCACACGACCGCGGCATAGAGCGATCCTTCCTTGCGTTGGCAGCTCCGCTTTTGATACAATATAGACCTGGTGTCCGTGAAGGATTGCCGGGAATTCGATTCAAGGAGTGACGCTCATGGGTAAAAAAGCAGACGGGAAAGTGCTCGCCCAGAACAAAAAAGCTTCCCATGACTATTTTATTGAGGACACCTACGAAGCTGGTTTGGTTCTTACAGGAACAGAGATCAAATCGCTGCGTAATGGCCGCGCCAACATAGGGGATGCGTTCGCTACGATCCGCAATGGCGAGATTCATATCCACAACATGCATATTAGTCCTTTTGAACAGGGAAACCGCGCCAATCCTACCGATCCTACGCGCACACGTAAGCTGCTTATGCATAAGGAGCAGATACACAAGCTGCTGGGCTCGTCCAAACGGGATGGCTTCACCATTGTGCCGCTTAAGATTTATGTGCGTAATGGCTATGCCAAGCTGCTGATTGGTCTGGGTAAAGGTAAGAAGGAATACGACAAACGGGATTCCGCCGCGAAGCGTGACGCACAGCGTGATATCCAGCGTGTACTGCGTGACAAGCAGAAGGTCGCCAGATAGACGGACTACTGCACCTGCGTCGAAGTGGTTCCAGATTCAACCTTCAATTCCTTTAACCCACGTGTTAAAGTGTTGATAAATGTGCTATACTGGGTAAGTAGATTTTTTGCTTCTGAACAGCCATCGTAAATCAGATCGCTGTGTACCGGATCAGCATTTGTGCTTGTGATTGATCCGTTCATCCGAAGCGCCCTTTCTAATGAGGGGCCGTTCTTGGATTCGACGGGGATAGTTCGAGCATGAGTAGCGAGTAGTGGGGACGCGTCCGCTTCATCAACGCTAAAGCCTATTAAACGGCAAACAACAAAACAACTACGCTTTCGCAGCCTAAGAAACTGTGTGCGTGCTTCTACTCTGCATCGTCCATGTGACAGGGCTAGGGGCTAACAAATAGTGGAATACGCTGTCTCATCTCCGCCTGGGGTGAGCTGAAGAAGATAATCAGGCTGACCCGAAGGGGACCCGGTTACGGGGGGCTTCTAGGGTGACATCAAAACTGTAACTACACTCGTAGAAGCTTATGTGCCGTTATCTTCGGACAGGGGTTCGACTCCCCTCGGCTCCATATGGAGTATCAGTGAAAGACACCTTGAGGGGTGTCTTTTTTCATTTCTGTGGCTGTTTATATTTATCGTTTTCAGTCAGCCCAATTGTAGGGTTACACAGGTATCCACTATTACTTTTACTTAAAAAGATGTGGCATTATATACTCCAGAGATCGGGTGGAGGTCTAACTCTGGTTTAGACGATACCAACCGATATGCTATAATAATAGTAATTATTTAACCGGAGGTGTCCAAGATGCGATGGGATGAAGTTCAGGAACGGTTTCCGAATGAATGGGTCGTTCTTGAGGCGACTAAGGCCTATTCTAAGGAGGGCCAGCGTTTTATTGAAGAGATGTCCGTGATCGATTCCTACGAGGACTCTACCAAAGCATTGAAGCGGTATAGTGAATTACACCAGGAAGACCCTCACAGAGAGTATTGTTTTTTTCACACCTCCCGTCCTGAGGTTGTAGCACGAGAACGATATGTCGGGATTAGAGGGCCCAGATGAATATAACAGAAATTTATGGACTTCCCTTCGTAAGCATGACAGTGGTGTTTAGGGGGAGAGAGTTAAAGCTGGAGAAGGTATTGCTTGACACAGGCTCTGCCAGTACGCTTTTGAACGCGGACATCGTGCAGGAGATTGGCATGGTTCCTGAAGGAAATGATATCGTTGATATTATACGGGGCGTAGGTGGCGTGGAGTATGTGTACACCAAATACCTGGACTCGATTATAGTCGATGAAGCAATACTTAAGGATTTTCAAGTTGAAATCGGGAACATGGATTATGGCATGGAGATTGACGGAATCCTCGGCTTTAACTTCTTGAAACAAGCATGGGCTGTGATTGATACTGGAGAAATGCAACTGAAAACCAACGTTTGCTAAACGGCTATCTCATACAGTTCCAGCAGGAACCCCCGCCGAATTGTGGCTCTGCAAGTCCATGCCTCAGCTTCATATGGAGTATCAATAAAAGTCACCTTTAGGGGTGTCTTTTTGTTTTATTCTATCAAACGTGGAAAAGACACTGAATGATGGGAATTTCTCGTTTCTGGAGCTGTTTGGATAGCCCGTTCAGCAGTATCTGTTAAGGATTTCTGATTGAAAAGAGGGCCCCAAAATCCCTCTTCATTTATGATTTCTTTTATGTCAGGATCATGCTCAATCCATTTATGAATTAGGAAGGTAAATAGTCCGTCTCGTTTACGCTTAATGATTTCTACCTTGTATATTTCGCTTGGCGAATATATGACCCGAACGACTTCACCCATAGGTTCTCCCCTCACTAACAAGTTATTAACCCAACTATACCAAATATCCCTTTACGGGGGGCTTCTAGTGTGACATCAAAACTTGATTTTTAGATGGAATTAAACTAACTGGTAGTTATCTATAAGACGATTGATTTATTCGGGGGATTGCGGGAATTTCAAAAGTGGAATATTATTACCTTATGATTAATGTATTGGCTTACTAATTAATGTTTATATTAATTTAATTGGAGTGGATGTATTATGTATCCCCATCATCAAGCTGCCATTGATGCCATCACCAACAAGCTTAAAGCCAGACCCGACGTACAAGGGATCATCATCGGGGGTTCCGTAGCGCATGGTTTTGCTGGCGAAACCTCTGATATCGACATTATGATCGTCCTTTCTGAAGAGGATTACCAGAAAGCTTGTTCCATCCATAATCTTGGGTATTTCGAAACGGAATCCTGTTCTTATGAAGGCGGTTACGTGGACGGGAAGGTTGTATCCGCTTCCTACATCAAGCAAGTGGCCGAATCCGGCAGCGATCCTGCTAAGTTCGCATTCCAGGATGCGTTCGTCACCTATTCCAATATTGAGGGGTTGGAACAGTTGGTCCAAGACGCTCCCCGATATCCGGTGGAGAAAAAGGCAGAGAACATGCAGAAGTTCTATGCACAATTCGAAACCTGGAAATGGTATTATTACGAAGGACTGAAACGCAACAATCGTTTATTAATCGACTACTGTTTGACCCACTATGCCTTTTTCGCAGGTAGGCTGATTTTGGTACACAACGAAACGCTGTTCCCTTCTTATAAGTGGTTCTTAAAGGTTCTGGAAGGGGTAGAAAAGAAGCCGGAGAATTTGTTGGCGGACATCCATCGGGTACTGGAAGAACGAACGCCGGAAGCTGTCGAGAATCTGTACGAGAGTATTGTGGAATTTAATAACTGGTATCAGGCAGAGCATCATTGGACGGTTCAGTTCATGATGGATAGCCAGCTGAACTGGATGGACGGACCGGTTCCGGTTCTCGATTTATAAACTGTTCCGCTAACGGAGTAAAGCAGAAGACACCTCGTCAGGTGTCTTTTTTCATTACTGTGGATGTATTAATTTCCTAGTACATAAGAAGCCGTCTCCGTCGGATGACTAATAGGAAAATGATGACCATAGGGAACAACGTCAATCTTTCCAAGCTGTACTGGAGCAGAATAGCGCCGATCTTGATCGCCCCAAATAATATGAAGATTAGACCCCGGTACTTTGGTGAAAACCCCCTGATAGTTTTTCGACAGGAAACTGTTGAGCTGAAGAGTTGTATTTAAAATTCTAGGCGAAGTAAAGCTGCTGCGTACTTTGGCAATATAATGTTTCGGAATGCTCTCTATATTTTCAAACAGACCATTGCCAATTAAATAACGTTCTAATGAATTAGCCGTTGCTAATTTCAATGCCCATTTGTTCAACAATGGAGGAGCATTAAACGATTTGTGATTTTTCTTCGTAACAGGTGGCTGAAGTAAAGTAATAGTATTCTTCGTATCTAAGCACTCTCGCGCTAACGCTTCCAGCAGAATAACCGCTCCGAAGGAATGGCCAATCCAATGTGCGCCCTGAGCAGCTTTTCCTGATAACTCCTTCACTACATTCAAATAGAGATCTATAAGATTCTTCTCATGTTTAAAAGGGGAACGTCCTAAACCTGGAAGATCCGGAATCCATACAGGTTGACCCGTTTGTTCATGAAGCTCTAGACCTAAAGGAAATAAATCCTCCCCATCACTCAACAAACCGTGGAATAAAATAAATGGCCTACCCTCTCCTTGAATCTGATGAATCACAGTGTTTCCGATTAAGGTTCGTTCAAATACATGATTATGCTGGTTATTTGGGTACATCAGGCGATAATCCAAATCTGCGACTACGGCCGGGAAAAAATTCATGACACTCGTCTTAGTAAACCAATCGGCTCCCATGACTTTTTTCGGCAGATCATTTGAAAACGTTCGATTTGTAATAAAGTTCAGTCCATCCGATGGAATTCGTGTGATTTTACTGAGCCCGCTGTTCATAAGTGCCTTCATGAAGCGAAGGGGGACAGAAATCTTAGGTGCGGCCATATTCATACTTTCTGACATCACGCCTAATAACTCATCTATATCCGGATCAAGCGGTTTGTCTGGAACAAGGGTATAGGTTCGAATAGACGACGGCTCCAGCTTAACAACCTGAACAATAAACTTCGCTAGCGCATCGTTTGCAATCAGTGGTAATTTATACCCCTTGCCTCCAGGTATAACTGGCATCAGCCCTCTGCGCATACTCTCCACAAGCAAGCCTAAGCCTGCTACCTGCTCCGTACTTCCTGTTGTACTGCTGCCGACTACAGTTGGCGGATTAATCACAGACAGCGGATAGCCTACTGCGGATGCCTGCTGGCGAATATACAGATCCGCTAAAAATTTGGTTCTTTCATAAGGATTTTTTATTTTCAGATAGTCGTGTCCTTCTTTAAACACATCGATCGCAACCTTGCTGTTATGGTCATCAAAAGGGCTCATATATCCAACGACATGAATAAATTGCTGCAAACCCTTCAATTGATGGATACGTTTAGCGAATTCACTGATATGCTTGGCACCGTTTAAAAATACAGAGGTTGCTTCTTGCGTTGTCGCTTGAATATCCATTTGTCCGCCTGCGTGAATAATAACATCCGTACTCAGTACCCTCTCCTTATCTTCATCGCTTAGACCTAAATCTGGTTTCGTCAAATCGCCTTCAATAAAGTGCATGGCTGCCTCGTTTAAAAACCCTTTTTTCTGAAAAACGCGTGTTGCTTTACTTTTCGACCTCACTAAAAGAAAAATCATAACCTCCTCTTTAAGAAGCTCCTCCACGAGTTGCCTCCCAATAAAACCTGTTCCACCTGTTAAAAATATTGTTCTCATATCATCTGTTCTCCTTTTTAGTACTGTTTGGTACTAATTTTGTGCAAAAAAAGTGCTTCGCTTATCGAAGCAAGTTGAAAAAGTGGCTGGCAGTTCTCGTGATCACCGTTGCATCCTTCAATGTCTCTGCAAGAAACAGCGCTCCTTCAAGATTCGTTATAAAAAGTGCTGCTACCTCGTAAATATGAATCGTTTCTCTAAACTCGCCTTTTTCTGCTCCTTGTTGTAGCAGTAGAGAGATTTTCATTTGTAATCCTGTGAAAAAGAGACCTATTTTTTCTTTTATGTGCGTTGCTTGTGCAGGACTTTGAATATAAAGAGTAATAAACGGACAGCTCCCCTTATAGTCTCTTGACTGAACTCCCTCCGTTAAATGCTTTAAAAACATCTGGACACGATCTTCAACGGATAACTGGTTCTGAGAAAGGATTTGATCCATTGCCCGCTCATACGTTTCAATCCAATAATCAACGACCCCTGCTAACAATTCTTCCTTATCCGCGAAGTGATAATACACATTAGATTTGGACACTTTGCTTACACGTACTAATTCATCCATGCTGGTATAAGCAAATCCCTTTTCTAAAAATAAGGCTGCCGCGACTTCAAGCACACGTTTTTGGTTCATGATTTTTGCCTTTGTCATGAGTAGAACTATACAGTACTAAATTGAGCGTTGCAAGTAGGAGGATAAATATATCTTTACCGGCAGGCCGATCATAGCTTGCTGTACTTGCTGTATATGTATGCATTCTCTTCATCATAATCTATACGGTCCACATAAATTTTTTCTTTATTTGACCGTAGCTTTCCGAAACATTTCTCTTCTATTGATCTTCTTTTTTCAAAATAGATCATAAGATCTTCCCGACCAGATACCTTATGTATCCTTCCATATTCCGAATTTTCTAAATACTCCACCATCCAGTCAATCCAGTCGGGATATAATTCATAATTGTCGGACACTCGCTCTAATGCCACTTTGTTGATTTGCTTAAATAGATCATCTGGATATAGGTAAAAAATTAATGGATTAAGGGGCTTCAATATCTGCTCAACCTCTAATATATAATCCGTCATTTGTTGTTCGTCGCAATCCATTGTTCGCATAAGTTCATTTAAGATTTGCTGAAAAATAACGTTCTCAAACACATATACCAGATCAGAACTAAGAGCCTGTTCAACAAATGCGGTTATTCTGCCTTTTAATGCCTGCATAAAACGTTCAGTCTTTAAATTTCCATTATCGGCTATATACGGTCTCAATAAATCATAAATTATTGGATACTCTTTGAAATCAGGAACGAAAACACAATACCATCCATTATAGATTTTTAGTTTATCTCTAAGTAATTCTTCATAAACAGAATGACTCTGTATAACAGCTTCGAATTCTTTCTCTGTCATTACTGCGGTCATTCTTACGTCACACGGATTCTCAATAGTGGAGTTCATATGATATTCGAAAAAAACCACTGCTTTTATATTATTCGTATTCAAGTTGTTGTATAAATTCCATGCACATGCTGATTTTCCACTACCATGAATTCCTTCAAAGTTGATAAACCTTGTATTCAAGTTAACACCCCATTCCAATTGTGTGTTTTTTACTGCTTATAATTCTATATTTTGGAATATTATTATGCAAGGGCAAGAAAGACTGATAGTTATTTATTCCCTGGGTGCATTTTTGGAGTTTGGCTCCAACCGTATTCTAAGTGCGATCACCTTCTTAGGGTGGTCTTTATATTTTTGCATAACACCTATTTATCCTCTATAATTGTAGGCTACTATGCACCCAGTCAGGAGGAAATGATGAATTTTATACAAGAGCACCTAGCAGGATATGGAATGAGCGAGCAGATGGTCGTGTATCTCTCGAACATCATTATGGTTTTATGTATTGCTTTACTCTCTATAGTGGCTAATCTTGTTGCCAAAAAAATCGTACTGAAGATCATCATCCATATCATTCATAACAACCGGTATACGTGGGATAATATCTTTTTGGAGAAAAAAGTATTTCACAAGCTGTCGCATCTCGCTCCGGCCTTTATCATTTATTACGCCGCGCCTATTTTTCCGCTGTATCAGTCTTTCATTGTAAAGTTCGCCTTAGCTTATATGATTATTGTAACGATCACGGTGTTTAATGCCCTGCTTGATGCCATCGATGCTATTTATCGTACGTATGAAGTGTCCAAGATGAGGCCGATCAGAGGCTACATTCAGGTTGCGAAGATTATACTGTATATTATTGGTGCGATTGTGGTGATTTCTAACCTCATGGGTCAGAATCCGCTGATTCTGCTTAGTGGACTGGGCGCTTTATCCGCTGTTCTGATGCTAGTGTTCAAAGATTCGATATTGGGCCTCGTGGCAGGTATTCAATTATCTTCTAACGATATGGTTCGTGTAGGCGACTGGATTGAAATGCCTAAATATAATGCCGACGGCAATGTAATTGATATTACGCTGAATACGGTAAAGGTGATGAATTTCGATAAAACCATTACCATGCTTCCGAGCTATGCCCTGATCTCAGACTCTTTTAAAAATTGGCGGGGGATGGAAGCCTCCGGGGGCAGAAGAATTAAACGAAGTGTCTGTATTGATACAAGCAGCATATGTTTTTGTACCAAAGAAATGATTGAGGAGTTCCAAAAGGTTCACTATCTTAGCGATTATGTCCTGACAAGATTAGATGAAATTAACGCCTATAATACGGAGCATCATATCAATATGGAGAGCAAAGTGAATGGAAGACAGCTAACAAATATCGGGGTATTCCGGGAATATGTCCAAGAATATCTGCGCAATCATCCCAAAATTCATAAGGAGATGACGCTCATTGTCAGGCAGTTAGCACCAGGAGACAGCGGACTGCCTTTAGAAATTTATGCGTTCAGCAATGAGACCACCTGGGGGGTGTATGAGTCCGTCCAGTCGGATATCTTTGATCACATTTTTGCGATTATCCCTCTGTTTGGACTTCGCGTTTTCCAGAACCCGACGGGCCAGGATATTGTTAATTTAAAAGAAAGGGTAATTACTTCGCATTATTTGGCATGATATAATATGGGGGAATGGAGTTGATGCTGATGCAGGATTTACTTGACCCTCGCGTGGATTTAATCTTCAAACGTATCTTTGGAAGTGAACATAACAAGGATGTATTGTTGGCATTTCTAAATAGTACATTCCGGGAAGCCGGAGAGCCGGCACTGACTGAGATTGTGCTGTTGAATCCTTACACGGAGGCTGACAGTCCTGATGATAAGCAGTCCATTATGGATATTAAAGCGAAGACCGCAGACGGCCAACTCATTAATATTGAAATGCAATTGTTTAACCCTTACCATATGGAGAAGCGGACGTTGTTCTATTGGAGTGAGATGTATTACCATCAGATTCCTAAGGGCAGCAACTATAATACACTGAAGAAATGTGTAACCATCAATATTTTGAACTACTCTTGTCTCAAAAATGACCGCTACCACAGCGTCTTTCACCTACGGGAAGATCATACCGGAATTTCTTTGTTGGACGATATTGAGATACATGTCATTGAGTTGACGAAACTAGATGAACATTCGGTGTCGCTTGAGGAAGGCGGACTGGTCAATTGGCTGCTGTTCCTAAAAGGTGTGGACAAATCAAACTGGGAGGTGTTGGCGATGAATGAACCAATGTTAAAGAAAGCAATGGATACGTTGGAATTCTTGAGTCAAGATACCGTAGCCAGAATGGAGTATCAAGCTCGTATGAAAGCCCTGAGCGATGAGAAGACGCGTATTGAGGGGGCTAGAGCGGAGGGGGAGCGTAAGAAAGCCGAGGAAATTGCCGGGAAATTACTGGCGATGGGGTTAGAGGTTGAAACTATTGCAAAAGCAGCGGGTCTCTCAGTACAGGAAGTAAAGGCATTAAGCCCACTGCAATAGTACAGTTTTCAGATAAGAGTAAAGCCAGCCTGATTGTGTGGGCTGGCTTTTTCTCTCCTATTCTACAACTCCGCCCCCCGATACCCCATCTTCCGGTAACCCTTCACCCTTTTCTTAAACATCCCCATAAGCATAGGGACCTGGAGATCGATATAATCATAAATTCTTACTTCTTCTTTGTTGACATGACTCCGGTGCAAGCGGCCGGCATATTGCTGTAAGGTGCCTGACCAGGAAATGGGATGAACCAGGAACAGTGTGTCCAGTCTGGTGTCATCGAAGCCCTCACCAATCAGCTTGCCGGTAGCGATAACGACCCGCTCCTGATCGTCGGGAATTGTGGCGATTTGAGTGCGGAGCGCCTCGCGCTGTTTTTTGCCCATGGGGTGGACTTCACCCGGGCTTACGGAGACATCGATGAGCGGTTCTATCTGACGGTATCCAGTATTTATAGACAAGCGTTGGAATACATTATGAAGAATGATTTGGAGGAAAAATTCGTCGACCGTAGCAGAAGGTTGGCGGAACGTAGTCAGGGCATTGGCGGGGGCTTTGGAGATGCCATGGTCGAATTCTATTATGACTATTTAGGGCACATGGAGGAAGAAGAAGAGACAGAGGATTAGACTATGCGAGCTAGGGCGGAGGCCCTGCATTGTTTTCCAATATAAAGAATGAAGAAGCCTCCCTGTAGTGTATAATAAAGCAAATTAAAGCCCCTGTCCCTGGATCGGAACGGACAGAAGCTGAGGAGGAATCGTTGTGGCCAGCATCAGACAGAGAATTGTTCCGCATCTATGGTATGACAAGGAGGCGGCAGAAGCCGCCCGCTTTTACGCTACTGTGTTTCCGGAGTCCAAGGTTACGAGTGTGAACACCATTCATGATACGCCCTCCGGCGATGCGGGTCAGGTCTCTTTTGAGGTCTGGGGGCAGCCATTCATGGCGATCAGCGGAGGGCCGTATTTCAAGCTGAATCCGGCCGTCTCCTTCTTTGTTAATTTCGATCCCTCCCGCGACCAGGATGCAGCAGAGAGATTAGATGAGGTGTGGGATAAGTTAGCGGAAGACGGCACCGCCTTGATGCCGCTCGGCAAGTATCCGTTCAGTGAGCGGTACGGCTGGATTCAGGACAAGTATGGGGTGTCCTGGCAGCTGATTCTAACGAATCCGGCAGGGGAGGAGCGGCCTGCGATTATTCCTTCCTTGTTGTTCGTGGGGGATAAATGCGGGAAGGCGGAGGAGGCGATGTCCTTCTATCTGTCGGTATTTAAGGACTCGCGCCAAGGGCTTCTTACCCGCTACCCGGCAGGCTCTGCGCCCGATCAGGAAGGAACGATTATGTTCGCGGACTTCATGCTGGAGAATCTGTGGTTCACGGTCATGGACAGTGCGCATAATCATCAGTTCAGCTTCAATGAAGCGGTCTCCTTCATGGTATCCTGCGATTCTCAGGAAGAGATTGACTACTACTGGGACAAGCTGTCTGCAGTTCCTGAAGCCGAGCAATGCGGCTGGCTGAAGGATGCCTTCGGTATCTCCTGGCAGATTATTCCGGCCGAGATGAACGAGATGATGAAGAAGGGTACGCCGGAGCAGCTGGCGCGTGTGACGAAGGCTTTTCTGCAGATGAAGAAGTTCGAGCTTGCGGAGCTGCGTAAGGCCTATAAGGGAGAATAAAAGCGGCAACTTGCTGGAATACCAAAAGAAGCGATAAGGACCTAATCCTTATCGCTTCTTTGCGCGCAAATATAAGAATGTATAGGTTTCACTTGCCTCACACCTTCCCCCCGCCATCCCCCGCCCGGTACTTCTTGCGGTACTGGGCCGGGGTCATGCCGTACACCTTTTTGAAGCTGGAATAGAAGGTGTTCAGGGACGAGAAGCCGAAATGCTGCACGATGGGCTCGATCGGCGAGTCGGAGGCAATGAGCTCCTGGCAGATGAACGTCAGTCGCTTCTCGGATATTTTGTCGGTGATGGACTGGGTGGTCTCTGCTTTGTACAGACTGCGGAAATAATTGACCGACAAGCCCAGGTGATCCGCCAGCATGGTGGCAGACAGATTCGGGTCGGTGAGATGACTCTCGATGAACTGGTCCACCTGTCCGATCAGGGCGATATTCTTGGATTGGCTGCGGGCGGCCGCAATGTCTTCGAGTGTTCGGGTAATCAAGGCCTCCATCCACGGCATGACGTTATCCATTGTTTCCTGCCGAATGATCTGTTTCTCAATGGACGTCAGTCCCCACGAGCTGGGCAGCGGCTGGGAGGAATGCTCCTGGATGAGCCGGCGGATGTCCATGAACAAGGTGATCAGAGACATTTTACATTCAAAATAAGGCAGTTCCCGCAGCTTCACAACCGCTGATCGTAAGACCTCCAGAATGACGGCGGCGTCCCCCTTGAGTATGGCCTGGGCGATCTGCCGCTCCTGGCTCACAGGCAAATGATATAATTCCCCGGGTGCAGCGGGCAGCCATTCCTTCACAATGAGCGACCGGTGTCCGAACCGGAACCGCTCCTGCGTCAGATCATACGTCTCCAGATACACCTCATGCATGTCGGTTAAGCCAGGCAACGTCCGGCCCCAGGCAATGGTAGTTCCTACGGACAAATACTGCTGAATTAACTGCCCTGCCACTTGCAGCTCCTTCGCGAATTCCTCTGACAAGGGAGCCGATAAGACTACAGCCACGTGGTCGTCTCCCATATCTACGGTCTGCAGCTTGTGCCTGGACGATTGCAGCGACTCCTGAATGATATTGGACATAGCGAACCGGAGCAGGCGCCGGTCCTTCTCCGGGTACACTCCCGAGAATTCCGCGAAGTGGTCGATCCGGAAGATGGCTACGGACAACTCATCGCTTGGCAGATCAATCCCCCATTCTACGAATTGAGCGCGGATCTCCGTTGCCGAATGGTACGTCTCCCCGAGGAAATCCCTTAAGAACCGCTCTCTGCCCAGAAATTTATTATGCCGCCATTGCTCGGTAAGCTCGTGAATCTGATTATGCTGCGAGGTAAAAACGCTCGATAAGTATTCGAGTTCATTGGCGTTCGCCTCAAGGCCGGGCTTCTCCGCCTGATGCTGCCGCATGACCCGGCTGATCAGCTCCTGAATGGGCGAGTACACCCGTTTGGAGATTAGTATAATCACCGCCAGGGAGGCCGCGAACAAGACGAGGAACAGGATCAGACTGGTGTCGCGCAGGACCGTGATTTTATTCAGAATGGCGGACTTCGGGATCATCTCAATGAAGGTCCAATCCTGGATACCCTTAACGGAGGAGTCGGCATAGACCACTAGCTTCTCCCCCTGATCCCGTGGCTGAAATAGCTTCCAGCCGCTGGCTCCCTTCATTCCGTGGCTTCTGAGCTCGGCAATCTGCTGCGGATTCATTGGCGTGCTGCTAAAAATCGTCTCGTCCCGGTCATTCAGCACGGTGATCGACCGGCTGGCGAAGTTTGAATTATTCTGCAGCAGGGTCATGAGATTATGGGTATCCACATTCATGACGAACGCGGAGATAGAGCTGCCTTTTTCATAAAATCTGACAATGGTCATCACTTCTTTGGGGGTGTTCCCGGTAAGAGGGAGAGACAAGGTTCGCGGAATGAGCACGCTGTGGTTCGCTGTTTCCGGGTCACGTAAGCGCTTAATAATATCCTGATCGTAAAAAGCGGCGGTATCATTTAACCCAAGTCTGGAGTCAATGACCGTATTCGTATAATCGTTAATAAGGTAGACCGAATCAATGGAGGGGTTGGCGTTCTTAATGTCCGTCAATTGGCTCCATACCTCATAGGTCTCGAAATCGCTGTAATGGTCCGAAAGGGCATACACCTTAAGCGTGCTGTCATTACTGGAGGAGAAGCTGAAATCAAGCGCCCATTCCATCAGCCGTGACGTATTCCGGGCCCCGTTCACGAGGAGGGATTCCGAATGATCGCCGATTTCCTCCAGCAGTGTCTTGGAAGATTGCCCATAGAGTAGTACGAAGGATACGCCTAAGACCAGAACGTTCGCACTGACAAAGTAAAAAATAAGCTTCATGTAGGTAGGGTGCCGCTTCAGCGAGGCGAAGAACGGTTGTCTGAATTTCATGGCTCTGGAACCTCCGTAATCATAACTGTCCGGCTCATTATAAGTAGATTTATTATAGCACACCGGGTATTTTCGTCTGCCGAATCGTTTGTTTTCGGAAGAGTGTTGTTTTTGGGAAGGCGGTAAATCTGCACTTGCGGGAAGGATTGGCGTTTCTCGGAATTGCTCAGGACGCAAGGGCTTGATAAGGTGAGCGCATAGATAACGGACGCTCTTGGGGCGATGACCGGTCTTGAGGAAGGGGGGATGTACAAATGAACTACCCGCTTAGCGCAGGTAAACGTTCAAAATGTAGGCATATCACGCAGAATCCTTTTCTGTATGTGATGGCTGTACCGGGGCTGTTGTTTTTCCTCGTGTTCAGTTATTTTCCTATATACGGGATTATGATTGCCTTCAAAGATTATGATTTTGCCAAGGGGATCACGGGGAGTGACTGGGTAGGGTTTAAA
The DNA here is from genome assembly GCF_017874735.1 of Paenibacillus silagei. Classification (GTDB taxonomy): domain Bacteria; phylum Bacillota; class Bacilli; order Paenibacillales; family Paenibacillaceae; genus Paenibacillus_AQ; species Paenibacillus_AQ silagei. Next base: position 30,317 of record NZ_JAGGLV010000028.1, on the reverse strand, counting down.
AATTTCGATTACTTTTTTACATCAGATGACTTCTGGACAATTCTGCGGAACACACTGCTACTCAACGTGCTGTTTATTGTGTTCACGACAGCGGCGGCCGTTCTGATTGCGCTCATGTTCAATGAGATCCGCAATAAGTATTTCAAACGGATATCGCAATCGCTTATTTTCCTGCCTTATTTCATGTCCTGGATTGTGATCGGGATGATTGTCCAATCCTTATTCGGCGGGGAAGAGCCTATGATTAATGTCTGGCTGCAAAATATCGGCATGGAGCCGGTCAACTGGATGTTTGAGTCAAGTCTCTGGCCTTATATTCTGACGGTGATCCGGGTGTGGCAAGGGGCCGGTTATCTCTCGATTATTTTTCTGGCCGCCATTACGGGCATATCGGAGGATCTATATGAGGCAGCCCGCATCGACGGGGCTTCTAAACTGCAGATTGTGACGCGCATTACGCTGCCGCTGCTGGTTCCGACGATCATGATCATGACGCTGCTGGCCGTGGGCAAAATTTTCAACGGGGACTTTGCGATGATCTATGCCATCATTGGAGACAACTCGATGCTGTATCCGACTACCGACGTCATTGATACCTTTGTCTTCCGCTCCATGCGGCAGCTGCACGATTTTGGCATGTCTTCGGCAGTGGGCCTGTTCCAGTCCATTATGGGTCTGATTTTCGTCATTGCTGCCAACTGGGTCACCCGCAGGGTATCCAAAGAATCTGCTTTATTCTAGGAGAGGTACTATGATACAGAAACATAGCGCAGCGGACCGCACCTTTACGGCATTCGCCCATACGTTCATTTTGCTGTTCACTTTATTTTGTCTGTTTCCTTTTCTGCTGATGATTGCCGGTTCCTTTACGGATGAGGAGGAGCTGATAGCACACGGCTATACCTTATTCCCGCAAAAATTATCGCTGGCCGCCTATAAGGCGGTTCTGCAATCAGATGTTCTTTTCAACGGCTATGGCGTTACCCTGTTCATCACGGTTGTCGGGGCCTTAAGCGCCCTGTGCATTTCCGCCATGCTCGGCTATTCACTGGCGAATAAACGGAATGTTCTGCAAACGCCCTTTCTGTTTTTTTGCTACTTGCCGATGCTCTTCTCGGGAGGGATCATTCCGTTCTATATTGTAGTCAGCCAGTGGCTGCATTTGCAGAATACGATCTGGGTGCTCATACTGACGATGTTATGCCAGCCATTCCTCGTCTTCCTGCTGGTCAGCTTCTTCCGCACCATTCCTGAGGAGCTGGAGGAAGCCGCCCGAATCGACGGAGCGAATGAGATGAGAGTGTTCTTCCAGATTATGATTCCGATCTCCAAGCCGATTCTGGCTTCTGTCGGCCTCTTCTATGCGCTGAGCTTCTGGAATGACTGGTTCATGGGACTGATGTTCATCGATAACGAGAAGTTATTCCCGCTACAGTTAATCCTGCGCCGGATGGTCTCCAATATGGAAGCGGCCAGGAACCTGATCCCTTCCGGTGCTGCGATTTCGGTCACTCCACCGACGTACGGGGTGCGGATGGCGACGACGGTACTGACCATCGGCCCGATTGTGCTGCTGTATCCGATGCTTCAGAAATATTTTGTCAAAGGTCTAACGGTTGGTGCTGTAAAAGGGTAAGCCATTCAGATTGTCCATAGATACAGGAGGGTAACGAGATGAGGTTAAAAAAATGGTTCGGCACGGCAACAACAGCGGTATTGGTGTCGTCACTGGTGCTGGCAGGCTGCGGGGGAAATGCGAAGAATGAAGGCAATACGGCGAATTCTACGAATTCCCCGTCCAGTTCAGAGGGTGCAGCGCCTGCTGCCAAAGAAGTAGTGACGCTGAAGGCTTATTTCCCGGGAGATAAACCTGCGGGGTTCGATGCTGTGCTGCAGGCGGTCAACGACAAGCTGAAAAAGGATAATATCGGAGCCGCGCTGAATATCAACTTCATGCCTTGGACCGACTACGGGAATGCGGTATCCGTGAAGATGTCTGCCGGGGAAGAGTTCGATATGTATCTGGATGCCCCTTGGCTATCCATGAACCAGATGATCGAGAGTAAATCGTTGACGGAGCTGGATGCGGCAGTGGCTGCACGGCCCGAGCTGAAGTCGTCCATTCCGGAGGAAATGTGGGAGTATAACAAATTCGGCGGCAAAATTATGGGGATTCCGCTCGGCACCACCCAAGGCCAGCTGTATGGCGTACTGATCCGTAAGGATTTACGCGAGAAATACGGGCTTCCCGAGCTGAAGACCCTCGATGATCTGGAGAAATTCCTGTATGCAGTCAAGGAAAATGAGAAAGACATTAAGCCTTTTGTCATTAACGGAATTAAGGCCGATAAGCTGCCATTCATCCTGAGTAACTCCGCGAATCTGGCGCAGGATGAAGTACTGGAGATTGGGGTCAACATGTTCTCGTATTCGATCAAGGATAAGAAGGTCATTGGCCAATGGGAGAGCCCGACAATTGCCGATGCTTATGATCGCGTTACCAAATACTATAAGGATGGAATTATCTCCAAAAATATTGCCCAGGAGCAAAATGCCGAGACGCTGTTCAAGCAAGGTAAATATGCGGCGACCTACTATGCAGCCGATGGGGTTGAAGGGCTGAAATATTCGGAAATGCTGAAGGACGGCAGCGACAAGCTGGAGATTTTCATACCGAACGGGGAGCAGGCTAAGCCTTATACGGCTTATCAGCAATGGAACTTCCTGTGTATCCCGACGACCTCCAAGCATTCCGATGTCACTATGGATGTAGTGAACTGGCTGTCGATTAAGGAAAACCATGATCTGATGGAATACGGCATTCAAGGAAAGGACTGGGAGCCTGTCGGCGATTCGAGCTATAAGGCGCTGTCCGGCTATACCTTCCCTGGTTATGTGCTGACCTGGCGGCCGACGCTGAATCGTACACCTGACACCATGATGCAAGATGACAAGAAGTGGTTCGACTTCTCGACCAAGACGTCCAATTTTACGCTTAGTCCAATCGCAGGCTTCAACTTCAACGCCGAGAAGGTAAAGACGGAATATGCCAAAATCACGCCGCTGCACGATTCGATCTTCCTGCCGCTAAGCCAAGGCCTGATTCCTGCGGCAGAAGGAAAGAAAACGATGGAGGATAAGATGGCAAGTCTCGGCGGGCAAAAAGTAATCGATGAAATCCAGGCCCAGATTGATGCCGTTACTTCCGGGAAATAACCGTACTTCAAACACAGAAAGAGGTCACTCCAATGAAAATAACACGCAGCGCGCACAATCCGCTGATTGAAGCCGTGGATGTTGTCCCCTCCCGTCCCGATTTCCAGGTACTGGGTGCGTTCAATGCAGGCGTGGCGCAGCTACAGGATGAGACGATCCTCTTGCTGCGCGTTGCTGAAGCGCCAATACCGGACCGGGCGGACGAGGTGCTTGTTCCCCGGTTGAATGAAGCAGGGACGGAGGTGCAGGTAGAACGATACGACAAGAACGATCCGGCTTATGATTTCTCCGACTCGCGCTTCGTTGCCAAGGACGGGCAGACGGTGATGCTCACCTCCCTATCCCATCTCCGGGTAGCGCGAAGCCAAGATGGCGTCCATTTCGAGGTTGAGCCGCAGCCGGCCCTGTTCCCGGAGCATCCTCTGGAAGCATGGGGGATTGAAGATCCGCGTGTGACCCAGATTGGGGACACCTATTACATCACTTATAGCGCTGCCTCTGCGCGCGGTGTTGGCGTCGGGCTGGCGGAGACCCGCGACTTTCAGACCTTCACACGGCGGGGGATGATGCTGCCTCCCGAGAATAAGGATGTCATGATTTTCCCCGAGAAAATTGGCGGCAAATACTACGCTCTGCATCGCCCAGTGCCGAAGTCATTCGGCGCGCCCGAGATGTGGATCGCAGAATCGCCCGATCTCGACCACTGGGGGAACCACCGCTTCCTGATGGGACTCGGCGAGCAGGGCTGGGACTCGGCCCGCATGGGCGGCGGGGCAGTTCCGATCCGCACACCGCAGGGCTGGCTGGCGCTGTATCATGGCGCGGACAGCAGCCACCGCTATTGTATGGGGGCGGTGCTGCTGGATCTGGAGGACCCGTCCCGGGTCATTGCGAGATCGCGTGTCCCCGTGCTGGAGCCGGAAGCTTCCTATGAGGTGAACGGATTCTTCGGCAAGGTCGTGTTCTCCTGCGGCGCGCTGCTGCTGGACCAGACGGTCCGTATGTATTACGGCGCGGCGGACGAAGTGATGGCTGTAGCGGACATCCCGCTTCAGGATATATTAGATACTCTTGTGTAAGGGTAGGGAGGCAGTGTGAGCTGCCTTCTCTAATTCCTATATAGATTGAACTTGAAAACATACAGAAAGGGAAAAGTGGCGGAGGGGAATTTTGGAACTGTAGGAGCGAAAGCGTCCGCCTGAAAGCTTTCCGCAGGAAAGCTCGCATCGTAAGCATCTGCTAGTCCCCGGATTTCTACCGCTAGAAGCGGTTCAAAATCAAGAAATCTGGGGACAACAGCGGCCGGAGGGCCAAACATTCTCTGGAGCCACGGCTATCCCATAGCAAAAAATTACAAGTACATTCTATATAGTTTAGAAAGCGCTAACAAAAATCTGCTAGATAGACAAAGGAGCGTGTACATGACTGGTAACGTGCAAAGCAGGATCAAGAGATGGATCTGTCTCGTGATGGTTGGTTTGATGATCTCGACCCTCGGGTTCCAATATCCTGTGTCGGCGGCGGATAGCTCGTCGCAGGAGCTGGCGGAAATGAGGCTGATGAAGCAGCGGGCGGTTGATTTCTATATCTCCAAAGATATTATTAACGACGGAACCAACGGCCGGGTCGAATGGACTTTTAAATCACAGGCCGGGACCTACTTATCGAGTCAAAAAGCCAATGGAAGCTGGGCGGATGTTGATTATGCGAATACAACCTCCAGTGCGAACGGCAGAGCCTGGTCCCCATACCTGGCGCTGGACCGGATGCAATCGATGGCTCAGGCGTTCGCAGACCCGAAGGGGCCATACTATCATGATGAAGCCATGTTAGCTGGTATTCAGAAAGCGCTGGATCACTGGTTTACGGTCAAGCCGACCTCCACCAACTGGTGGGAGACCGGCATCGGCAAGCAGCTGCGGCTTAGCAAAATCGCACTGCTATGTGAAGGCTACCTGACTGCGGAGCAGGCCGCTAACATTGTCGGCACGTTGGACAGCAGTCCGAATACGGTCGATGGCGCTAACTCCTCCTGGTACAACCAGAATTATATGATTCGCGGCTTATTGTTGGAGGATGCCCAGAATGTCCGTAGCGCCGTAGAGGCGTTTAACGTGCTCTCGGCTGTGACGGTGACGCTGACGGGAATTCAGTCCGACATGTCCTTTTTCATGCATGGGAAGACGAATTATACTACGGGCTATGGCAGAAGCTTCGCGAGAGATATGTCCTTCTGGGCCTATGTGGTCTCGGGCACAAGCTTCGCCTACAGCCAGGCGGCCATTGACTCTTTGTCCTCCTATGTGCTGGATGGAACCAGATATCTGGTGAGAGGCGATGTTGCCGATCTGGGGATGGGGATGAATGGACCGGAGTGGCCGGATTATGAGAGCTCTGCGCTGACCTTCTATGAAGATCCGCTGGAGTGGATGCAGGCGGCTAACCCGAAGCGGGCGGATGAGTTCGCGCTCTTCCTGAATAATATCCGCAAGATTGGCACAGTCTCGGGCAATGGACTGGACGCGAACAATATGACGCAATGGCAGACCCTGGTCTCCTCTCATATGCGGAAGGATTACGGAATTACAGTCAAAATGTCCTCCAGCACGGTCAAAGGCGGCGAATGGAGAACCATTAATCCAAGCGGATATAATCTGCTCTATTGGACTCCGCAAGGTGCCACTGCGATCCAGAGAACCGGGGATGAGTACAGAACCGTATACCCGTTGATGGATTGGGCTCATGTTCCGGGGACAACAGCTCCCTACGTGCTCACCAAGGACGGGAATTTCAACAATCCGAAGACGTTCGTAGGCGGCGTCACCAATGAGCGGTACGGAGCCACGGCGTTTGATTTCAACAAGCTGAGTACCAGCGGGAAAAAGGGCTACTTTTTCTTCGATGATGAAATGGTAGCGCTGGGCGCAGGCATCACTTCAACGAATGCTGCTCCAGTCCATACCACGCTGAATCAGAGTCTTGCTGTTGGCGATGTGCTGGTAGATGGCAAAGTGGCAGACGGAACATCGCAGATGAACGGACGCTGGGCCTATAACGATAGTACCGGGTATGTGTTCCCGGATAAGACGAATTTCCAGGTGAAGCTGGAGACAAAGACCGGGAAATGGAGCGATGTCGTTTCCGGCAGCTCAACGGAGCCAATCACAAAGCCGGTGTTCTCAATGTGGCTGGATCACGGAGTTAAGCCAGTCAATGCCTCCTACCAATACATCGTATTGCCGGGTAAAACCGCTGCGGAGGTTGGCAGCTATGCGGAAGCAAGCCCGATTAGTATTCTCGCGAATACACCGTCCGTGCAGGCGGTCCGGCACCGTTCCCTTGGTATTGCGGAAATGCTGTTCTATCAGCCGGGTACGGTGACGCTAAGAGAAGGACTGACTGTTACCGTAGATAAACCGTCGATGGTAATTGTCGATGAATCCGCAGACCCTGTCCGCATCTCGGTGGCGAATCCTGAAACACCGGGGATTACAGTCAATGTAACGCTGAACCGGAACGGGGATCAGACTACAACCACGTACAGACTCGGTAAAGATACATTTACCGGCCGGAGTACGACGCTGAGCGAGGGAGCTTCTATCGACGATAGAGGGTATGATCTGGCTTACAGTAAAGGTACGGTTGCTTCGTCCAGCGTGGGCAAGCAATTTGCGTCGGGTGCTACGGATCTGTACAGAACCTCCAGTTGGAGTTCGAATGCATCAGACGATGAATGGATTTATGTGGATCTGCAGGATCAATATAAGATCAATAAGGTTAGACTGCATTGGGAGAAGGCTTACGGCAGAAGCTATAAAATTCAAGTATCCGATGATGCGGCCACCTGGAAGGACGTTTATGCGACCTCCATGGGGGATGGCGGCATCGATGACATTGCCTTCGGTAAGACCAGCGCAAGGTTCGTCCGGATGCTGGGCGTTCAGCAGGGGACCGGAGACGGTTACTCGCTTGCTGAGTTTAACGTGTATGAAGCGGTTGTCCCCAACCTTGCGGAAGGCCAGACTGCGATTGCAAGCTCGTCCAAAGCGGCTGATGTATCAGTGGGGAATGCGGTAGACGGCTCATTGACGACCCGCTGGGGGTCCAACTATGCCGATCCGCAGTGGATTTATGTCGATCTTGGCTCCATTCAGCCGATTGCTAAGGTCATGCTGCACTGGGAAAGTTCGTATGGGAAGGAATACCGGATTGAAGTCTCCGATACAATGGAGGACTGGAAGACGGTATACAGTACGTCCAGTGGGGACGGGGACATCGACGAGATCTCTATCGATCCGGTGAATGCCAGATACGTCCGGATGTATGGAACTCAGAGAGCGAGCAAATACGGATATTCGCTCTGGGAATTTAAAGTGTTCGGACCAGAGACTGAAGCCCGCGTTCCCGCCCGGGTTGAGCTTGCGGCAGCGCCATCTTCGGTGGTGCCTGGAGGCAAAGTATCCGTCACGGGGGCCGTCTATGAGGGTGGTAATCTTCCGGTTCCCGGTGTGGAGGTTGAACTTACAGCTGCCGATGGAAGCCTGGAGCCTGCAAAAGTAACTACAGATGTGTACGGCCGGTTCAGTACGGTCTTTACCGCACCGTCCGTTCCCGGAGAGGTATCCATCTCAGCCGTTCTACCGGCAAGCCCATCCGTGACAGGGGCAATCACCGTGTCTGTAGAAAAAGAGGCTGTGCCTACAACAGCCCGGATTGAACTTGAGGCCTCGCCGTCTTCCGTATCCGCTGGAGGCAAAGTGTCCGTTACGGGAACCGTCTATGATGGTGAAGAGCTTCCGTTAGCGGGCGCTGCGGTCAGTCTCATGGCAGCCTCGGGTAGTTTCGAGCCTGCGCTTGCTGTAACGGATGAGAACGGCCGGTTCAGCACGGTCTATACGGCACCGTCCGCAGCCGGAGATGTAGTCATTACGGCTGTGTTGACCGACAATCCTTCCGTGACAAATACGGTAACCATTTCTGTAAGCAAGTTGATACCAGTCCCTGTTCTTATTGAACTTCAGACGGCAGCGTCTGCCGTGAATACCGGGGATGATGTATCCATCACGGGAATCGTATCAGGTAGCGACAATCTTCCGGCCTCCAGCCTGGAGGTTGAACTCGCTGCTTCCTCGGGCAGCCTGGAGCCTGCTCATGCTGTAACGGACGCAAACGGCCGGTTCAGCGCGGTCTTTACGGCACCATCCACACCTGGAGAAGTGACGATTACGGCATTCTTGAGCGCTTATCCGTCCATTACGGGAAGAATTAACGTATCGGTCAATGAGCGTTCGGGCGGCGGAAACGGCGGCGATCCCGGAGGAGAAGCGCCAGTGACTCCGTCAGTACCAGTAGTACCGCCGGTTATTGTTGGAACACCGAATAAGCCGGACGAGGGCCCTTCTGCACCGGCTACTCCGGTCCCTGGCCCATCCCTCACCGATATTGCCGGGCATTGGGCCGAAGCCAGTATCCTTGAAGCTGTTAAGCAAGGCATCATTACAGGTTATCCGAACAGCTCGTTCCAGCCTAACCGTAACGTGACCCGTGCCGAATTCACGGTGATGCTGGCGAAGGCGCTGAAGCTTCAGAACACAGAAGCAGCGTTGTCCTTCAAGGACAGTGACCGGATCGGTTCGTGGGCCAAGACAGCCGTTGCTCAGGCAGTAGCCCTGGGAATCATTCAGGGCGATAACCAGAGCAACTTCCGCCCGGATGCGCCTATGACCAGAGCGGAAATGGCTGTCATGCTGGCGAGAGCATTGCATCTCGCTCCTGTTGCCCGCTCCGCAGGATTCACAGATGACCGCGACATCCCCGCCTGGGCGGTTGGAGCGGCAGCCGAGATGAAGAAGTCAGGACTGATGCAAGGTAAGGGCAACAACAGCTTCTTCCCGAAGGATGCCGCAACGCGGGCAGAGACGGTTACGGTCCTGCTGCGGATGCTGGAAGCTAAGTAAGTATAGCCAACCTTTCATCGTTATACGTTAGAACACAGCAAAGCAGCGATTCTCCTGTTAATAGGGAATCGCTGTTTTGTATTTTTGGGCATGTAAACGGCTATGATCATAAGGAGATCAATGACAACCAGTACACTTATGCTATAATTTAATAAAGTGTTTTTGTGCTTAGAGAAAATTGGATAAAGGATGCATTGACCAACCATGTATGAGAATCAGACTTCTATGCACCACAAGCTCTTTATTATCGGCGCAGGTGCTGCCGGACTAATGGCCGCTGTTACTGCGAGTGATATGGGGATCGATACTGCCATTCTGGAGAGTAACGACCGGATTGGCAAGAAGATCTTAATGACCGGCGATGGCCGCTGCAACATTACGAATGAATCCACTGTGACAGATACGGATGAAGCAGCCGCTTTATCGCGCAAGTATCACAGTAATCAACCCGAATTTCCGCTTGCGGTAGTGCAGCAATATGGCGTCGGCCAGACGATTGATTTTTTCTCCTTTCTTGGGCTCCCGCTTACAAGACTCAAGGGGGGCTTGATGTATCCGATGTCGCTGCAGGCAGCGGCGGTACTTGATATTTTCCAGCTGGCGCTAGAGGATCGGAATGTTCCCGTATACCTTAAGAATAAAGTGGTGGATGTTACTGCTTCGGCAGATCATCCTCGCTTCACGATAAAATGCCTAACCGAGACAGAGGAAGAGGTTGTGTATACTAGCGACTATCTGCTTCTGTCTACGGGTGGCAACACCGGTCCGAATGCAGGCAAAGAACCTCCGGGTTATACCCTTGCCGAACGTCTGGGGCACACCCTGATTGAGCCTTTTCCGGCCATCGTGCAGTTGAAGCTGCAATATCCGAATATGAGGGCACTGTCCAGTATCAAATCTCAGGGACAAGCTCATATCATTGTAAAGGGTAAAGTCATCGGCAGTGAACAGGGTGAGCTGGCCTTCACAGACTATGGTATTACCGGTCCGCCCATTCTCCAGCTAAGCAGGAAGGCTGCCTATCATCTGGCAAGAGGAGAACAGGTGAAATTATCGGTGGATCTGACGCCGGGCCGCACAGAGGAAGAGTTAATTGATTTTTTAGAAAAGCTCTGGGAGACCTTTGGGCACCGGACCGTGGCGGATTCCCTCGTGGGTATCTTCAACAAGAAGCTTGTTACGGTCCTGCTTAAGGAGACGGGCTTAGATCAACAGCCACAGCTTCTTTGCCAGAATCTGCCGCCCAAAACTAAAGAGAACTTTTATCGGCTCTTGAAGCGTTGGGAATTTAAAGTGACGGATACCAATGGCTTTACGAATGCGCAGGTGACAGCCGGCGGGATTGATACGTCGGAACTCACCCGGGGAACGCTGGAATCCAAGCTGGTGCCCGGGCTGTATTTGGCTGGCGAAGTGATGGATGTGGACGGAGATTTCGGCGGCTATAACCTGCAATGGGCCTGGAGTTCCGGATATGTGGCCGCTATGGCGATAGCTAAGTCCATTCAATAAATTTATTAGGAAAAGGGATGCATCAATTAACATGTATAAGGATCAGACTTCTAGGCACCACGAGCTGTTCATTATCGGTGGGGGTGCTGCAGGTCTAATGGCTGCAGTTACAGCGAGGGATCAAGGTATTGATACAGCCATCATTGAAAGCAACGACCGGCTCGGGAAGAAAATAATAACAACGGGTAACGGGCGTTGCAACATTACGAACCAATCCACCGCCACCGGTACGGATGAAGCGGCCGCTTTATCCGTCAAGTATCACAGCAATCAGGCAGGCTTCCCAATACATGTACTGCGGCAATTCGGTGTCCGCCAGACAATCGATTTTTTCTCCTCGCTCGGGCTTCCTTTTATGAGCTTAGAGAACGGCCGGATGTATCCGATGTCGCTGCAGGCGGCTTCGGTGCCGGGGGTGTTTAAGCTGGCGCTGGAGGACCGGAATGTTCCCGTCTATTATAAACATAAAGTGCTCGATGTGGCCGTATCGGCGGGACATCCGCGGTTCGCGATAACCTGCCAGACGGAGACAGAGGAACAGGTTGTGTATACCAGCAACTATCTTTTTCTATGTACCGGAGGCCTTACCGCTCCCAAAACCGGAACAGACGGCTCCGGTTATACGCTTGTCCAGCGTCTGGGACACACCATGATCCACCCGGTGCCAGGCATTGTACAATTGAAGCTGGATTACCCGTATTTGAAGGAGCTGTCGGGCATCAAATTTGAGGGAGAGGCCCATGTTATCGTAAAGAATGAAGTCATCCGCACGGAGTCTGGCGAGATTCTTTTTACGGACTATGGCATCTCGGGCCCGCCCATCCTTCAGCTAAGCAGAAAGGCTGCGTATAATCTCGGCATCGGAGAATCCGTGACCCTGTCGGTGGATTTGATGCCGGAACGCACGGAGGAAGAGTTAATTGATTTCCTGGAGATCCACTGGGGGATCTTCGGACATCGGACAGTTGCCGATTCCTTCGTGGGCATCGTCAGCAAGAAACTGATTCCCGTGCTGCTGAAGGAGGCTGGAATTGATCAACAGCTGCATCTGCTGTGTCAGGATCTAACCTGGAAAACCAAGAAAGTATTCTATAAACTATTGAAGCGTTGGGAATTTAAAATCACCGATACCAACAGCTTCACGAATGCCCAAACCACAGCCGGTGGCATCGATACAACGGAGCTAGTTGAAGGAACGCTGGAATCTAAGCTGGTGCCCGGGCTCTATTTAGCCGGTGAGGTGATGGATGTGGACGGCGATTGCGGCGGCTATAACCTGCAATGGGCCTGGAGCTCCGGATACGTCGCTGCGATGGCGCTTGCGGACCGGCGTGCAGGCACCACGTAAGGGTAGAGGATTGATACAGTGCTAATGAAGACACCCCTTAGGGGTGTCTTTTTTATAAGATATGCTAAGATAAAAGTGTCATCGAACCTGCTATTTCATTATCTTGAAAGGGGTGTCACCAATTGCCGACAGGATCTAAGAACTTGTCCACTAAACAAAGGTTTGTAGAAGCGCTTATGAATGAATCACTTGTGGAGCTGCAGTCCATCCCGAAAAGCGATTTGCATAACCACGCCGGACGCGGAGGGAACATTCGATATATTAGCGAGTGGGCGCATGTTGACATAGAGCCGGCGGCGGAACCGTTCCGATCGTTGCAAGACATGCAGCAATGGTTTGTTGAATCTGTGAAACGGCATTGCCCTGGTATTCAAGGTTATTTGAAACGGATTGAAGCTTCCTTTGCGCAAGCGGCTGACGACCATATTGAGAGATTGGCATTAAGCTTTGGAGTGGATGAGGTGGATACCTTGGGAGGAATGGAGCCATTTATGCGGATCATGAATGAATATCATCGCCGGTTTGCTCCTGCAACACAGTTTCTCCCGGAGCTGGCTTTGGACCGTGCCTGCAATGTAGATGAAGTGTATAACCGGTTAGATGAAATATTGGCTTACCGCTGGTTTCGCTCCATCGATATTTGTTGCGATGAATTTGCCCAGCCGATCACATCTTTTAAGTCCATTTACCAAGCTGCGAATACGGCGGGGCTGGCGCTCAAGGCTCATGTGGGGGAGTTCGGAACCGCGGATGATGTTATGGAAGCTGTTGAGGAGCTCGGGCTTCATGAGGTTCACCATGGAATTGCAGCCGTCCGTTCGCCTCAAATTATGAACTGGCTTTCTGCTCACCATATTCAACTGAATGTCTGTCCTACTAGTAATATTATGCTTGGTGTAGCGGAGAACTACGGCAGCCATCCTATTCGGAAGCTTTATGATTGTGGAGTACCTGTGACGATTAACACCGATGATTTGCTGATCTTTAATCAAAGCATTTCTCAGGAGTACATGAATCTGTATCAAGCTGGATTAATGACAGCAGAAGAGCTGAACGAGATCCGCCTAATAGGACTTGGAGGCGTTCTTTGATGAGTTTGAAGAGGATCTGGCTATTCTTGAAGATTTAAGGGATCGTTGATAGGACTAGTAGCTCATCAGAACTAAACGTGAGAAAATTACTTTAACTCATGGCTTGCTGAGGGTTTACCGCGCCCCGTTTTTAGAGTGCAAGGGGAGGCTTAATTGCAATTTGTACAACTAAATCGCCCTATGTCCCGCTAAATCAATGTTTAGTTGTATTTCCTGCAATTAAAATGCCTCAATATCTGGATTTTCGCCCATCCGGGCAAATTTAGTTGTACAGAATACAATTAGAAGAGGAATTCCACCCGTTTCACTGTTTTTAGTTGCACAGAATACACTTACCCCTTTTTTTCGCTACGAATGCAGCTTCATCCCTTACCACATTTTTGGAATGAAGTCACTTGTTTAAATCTGATGTGGTACTAGATAAAGGCAAGGTGTCCAAATGACTGATGAATATATCTGGGTTATTTTTGTTGCTGAGCAGACGAGCGGATTTCCGGACTTTTATCCTATAGGAGTATTTACAGTGCACGACAGGGCTGTCGAAGAAATAGACAAGCTGCCTAAGGATAAGAATTATCAGCTTCTAAGGCTGCCGATTAACCGGATGTTTCCGTATTACCATAAGAAGAGCGGAGAGCTGGTTGGAATGGATGCGATCCATCATGAGTATTTTCACTTCAAAGATTTAGATGAATAAGTTCAACTAAGTCCAGGAGGCCTTATTATATGAGCAGAGCAGCAAAGCAGCAGCTGAACGATGGCCCTAAGATCCGCAAAGAAAAAATGATTGCTTCAAAGATGATTCGTATCTATTGCAAGAAAAAACATTATGGGCAGGAGCTCTGTGAGGAATGCCGGGTTTTAAATGAGTATGTTATGACAAGACTCTCCCGCTGCAAATTTGGTGATGAGAAGACAGCGTGTGCCAAGTGTCCGATTCACTGTTATACACCCGTCTACCGCCATAAAATTAAGGGGGTTATGCGTTTCTCGGGACCGTGGATGCTGCTGTATCATCTGTTAGAATCCATAAGGCATATTCCCATACCGGAGAAGTTAAGGAAGCCTTTGTCACGATAGCCGCTTCAATCAATCTATCTGCTATCAGAAGGACCATCTGTGAGTTGGTCTTTTTAATATCCTTTTGATAAAATGTACATATATTATAACTTTTATTACCGTTATAAGTTATAACTTGAAGCGAGCAGAGCATACTATAGGAAGGGGAAAAAATGAATGGTGTGGTCAAAGTGACGAAGGATCAATCGAAGGTGAAGCGTTATTCCCGAAAGATTGGACGGATGGGGAATAGCTTGGGTGTGAGCTTGCCAAAAGCTCTTGCGGATAAAATGAATATCTCTCAGGGAGATGAAATCGAGTTTATTGAAAATGAACGTGGAGAAGTGGTGTTCAGGAAAAGCCGGGCGGCTCTGTTGAATGAACAGATTCGGCCTGAGGTGCTTGAGGCGTTCTTCGATGTGTTTGAAGAGGATCAGGGCATTCTTGAAGACCTAAGGGATCGTTGATATGGGTACCTTTCTTACCAAGGAAGAGGTTATTACTGCACACCATTTCATGATGAAAAGAATGAATGACGCAGATCAAGCAGGAGTGAAGGATCACGGCCTGCTGGAATCTGCGGTACATAGACCGCAACAAAGTATTTTTGGAGAGGATGCTTATCCCTCTATATTTGATAAGGCAGCCGCATTGCTGGAATCGCTCGTCAAAAACCATTGCTTTCATAATGGCAATAAACGAACAGCCTATCTGGTCACGAAATCTTTTTTGGTTCTGAACGGGTACCATCTAAAGATGCAACGGGAGTTTGCAGTTGAATTTGTTGTAGACATTGCCAAAGGCGTGCATTCATTAGAAATGATCTCTTATATTTTGACAAAATATTCTGAGGAACAATAAAGGTAAGGTGTCCAAATGGATGATGAGCACGATGGCCCTAAGATCCGCAAAGAAAAAATAATTGCTTCAAAGATGATTCGTATCTATTGCAAGAAAAAACATCATGAACAAGAGTTCTGTGAGGAATGCCGGCACTTAAATGAGTATGTTATGAAAAGACTCTCCTCTTGCAAATTCGGTGAAGAGAAACCCGCTTGTGCGAAGTGTCCGATTCATTGTTATAAACCGGTCTACCGCCAAAAAATAAAGGGGGTTATGCGTTTCTCGGGACCCTGGATGTTGTTGTATCATCCATTAGAGTCCATAAAGCATATCCCCATACCGGAGAAGATAAAAAAATCAATATCACGATAGCCGGCAGCCGCCTCCATTTAAAAACAGCCAAGGAACAGGATGGCCCTGCGCCTTGGCTTGTTGTGGTTACACATTCCCCTGCCCCAGCCACTCCCGCTTCAAAATCGCAAATTGCTGGGTATTCTCGTACTTCGGGGTTCCGTCTTCGTTCTTGGTGAAGGAGATGAATTCGAGGAAGCAGCCTTCCCGGCGCATGCCCAGCTTCTCGCAGAGCTTCTGCGATCTGGAGTTGTCGTCCTCGACGTAGGCGTAGATGCGCCTGGCTTCCTGCTCCAGGAAAAGATAGCGCAGTAGCGCGCGGGCGCTTTCGCTGGCATAGCCGACGCCCTCGTAGGCCGGGTTGAAGTGCCAGCCTACGCTGTAGGTATCGGGCTCTTCTTTCATGCAGAATAATTCGCCAATGATTGAGCCGGTATCCTTCAGGCAGACGGCGAGATGGGAGTCGTCCTGACTCCGTTCGCTGGCGGTGGCGATGGCTTCCTCTAACGTGGAGAGGCGTTCGCTCAGGAAACAGTTCACCCGCGGATTTGCCAGATACTCCAGCATACCCGGTGCATCCGTCTCCCGGAAGTTTCTGATGATTAAGCGGTCGGTAGTGAATTTTTGCATGATGATCCTCCCTAAATTAAGTGAGCGTGTTATTTACCGGCAAGCGGATATGAACGGAATACCTGCCGCCAGTGCTTGTGAATGTGATTTCGCCCTTATGCTGGCTGATGATTTTGTGGCAGGTCTTGAGGCCGATTCCGGTGCTATGCACCTCATGGGCCTCCTTTTTTATAACATTCGTGATATCTATCAACAGCCAGCGGTCTTCGATTCTATACGCAATCGTTACGGCCGCAGACGTATCGGCATACTTCGTAATGTTGGAGAAAAGGTTGTCGAATACCCGCCTGAAGGAGATCAGGTGAAGCTCCACGCGGAAAGGGACAGGGGACGGCTCCCATGCTACCCGGAAGCCGTGATTCTCCAGCAACATCGACTGCTCATCGATTAACTGATCCATGAGCTGAATCCCATCGTAGGACTCGAACTCCAGATCATTCTCCTCTGTGTTATACACGGTGAAGTACTCGAATAGCTTGTCGGACAGATGCTTGATCTGATAGGCTTTTTCCCTGCTGCTGTGAATGTATTTCGCTAACGCCTCCTGATCCTGATATTTCTTGTATTCGATGATGTCCAGGTAGCCGACCAATGCGGTGAGCGGTGTCCGCAGATCGTGGGACATGGCGGTGACCAGCTCGCTGTTGGCGACTCTGGCCTGCTCCTCGCTCTCCAGGCGCTCGATGAACGATTTCCTCATCTCATTGATGCTCTGGGCCAGAGACGATAGCTCATCCTTCCCCTTCAGCGTAATCGGATAGTCCAGATTCCCGCCCTCCAGAATCTTAATCTCTTTCTCCAGCACGCCAATATAAGAGGTCTTCTTGTTGATGAAGAACAGGACCAGGACAATGAAGAATAAGAACGACAGAATCACACCCAGAATCGTAATGAGGTTGTAATACTTGTATTCAAAAAAATACTCCATATAGACCTGAGCAGTCGTATCCGCAAAGGTAACCGTGGAATATTGGGATTTGCTGAAAATGTTAGGGTCGGGCAGAAACCTTGTATTCTCGGTCTTGATCGTGTACCCGTCCGTAGAGTAGAGAAATTGGTTGTCCTTATAGAGATAGAGATTTACGTACTTGGTTTTCCTGACCCATTCAGCTATTTGTGCGTCATCCTTAAGCGACAGATGCTGCCCGGAGACATATTCCTCAAGTGCCGGAAGAGCTTGTTGTTCTTGCTTGTCAATGAACGAGCTTCTAGTCCGGTAATGCTCCAGCAGATCTTCGCCTGTGGACTGCAGCAGCAAGAACAGTGCCGCTGAAGCCAGGAACGAACCAATTAGGCACAGGATTAATTTGAGTTTCAGCCTGCTCCACCGCAGCTTGTTATTCAATCCGGTACCCCTTTCCCCAGACGGTTTTGATGAACTTGGGATTCTGCGGGTCCTTCTCCAGCTTCATCCGCAGATTGCGGATATGAACCATCACCGTATTATTACAGCTGTAGAAATAAGGCTCGCCCCACACACTCTCATACAGATTCTGTGCCGAGAAAATCTTATTGCGGTTGCCGGCCATCAGCGCCAGCAGCTTGTACTCAATTTCGGTCAGGGTCAGCTCCTTCTCATTCATTCTTACCTCGTTGACGGTAGTATTCACGCTTAGCCCGTTGAAGGTAATCACATCTGAGGGGGCGGAGGTATCCTCCTTGCCTTTGTATACATAATACCGCCTAAGCAAGGCCTTCACCCGGGACACCAATTCGGTGTAGGAGAAGGGCTTGGACAGGTAGTCGTCACTTCCGGCCGAGAAGGCCAAGGTTTTATCAGAATCTTGAGTCTTAGCTGTAAGAAATAGGATAGGCGCGCTGGTCATCTCACGTATCTCCACGCAGGCCTTAATTCCCGACTTCCGGGGCATCATCATGTCCAGAATGATCAGGTCAATGGTATCGTCTACTTTATTCACGGCATCTTCCCCGTCAACAGCCTCAACGACATGGTATTGCTCACTCTCCAGCAGCACCCGGACAATCTCACGAATCTCGTGGTTGTCGTCGGCTATAAGTATGGTCTTGGCAGGATTCATCATTTTTCCATCCCCCTCCCTTCCTGAGCACTCATTGTGCTTCCATTATAGATTGTCTATAGCGCGTAAACCACCGGATGACAGGCGACTTAAGAATTCTTAAGGAAGTTCATGCCCGGATCTTAAGAATATTCACCTAAGCTGGAGATATTATAAGCCAGTGAAGAGAGGGATTCGTAAATGGATTGGTTATTACACAAAAAGCGGGTCAGCAAGGTTCTCCTCGCTTGCGTGGGCCTTGTGACAATTATAGTATTCATCAGATACCTGCCGGAGCTTCTGCGGCTGACGATGTCGCTGGACGGCTTCCGCGATTATATCCTCTCTACGGGGAAATTAGGCCCGGTTATGCTGGTGCTCTTCCAGATTCTCCAGACGGTAATCGCCCCGATACCGGGGGAGGTCGTTCAAATTGCCGGGGGATACATCTATGGGACAACTCTAGGGGCGGTCTTCGTGACTGGGGGGATGCTGCTGGGGGCAATGATTGCCTTCTACTTTACCAGATTCCTGGGCGGTTCTTTCATTGATAGTTTGCTTCAGAGGGACAACTTCAAGTGGATGAGAGGAATGATGGATAATAACAAATTCTCGGTTTTCCTGTTCATTATCTTTATAATTCCCGGACTTCCCAAGGATATGTTCATCTATGCAGCGGGTTTGACGACGATGAAGCCCCTAAGATTCTTTACGATCCTGCTCATTGCCAGATTCCCGTGGCTGCTGGCCTCCGTGAGCATTGGGGCTAATATCTACGATAAGAATTATGGTCCCACCATCGTCATCTCCGCTATCTCCGTCCTGGCCTTTGTTTTGGGATTAATCTATAAAGACAAACTGATTGACAAATTATCTTCCTTCAAAGGTGGTAAAAGCGGGCTGTAGCCGCAACTGTTGGAATGTTGTCTGTACCTTGGACATAGAGTGGAACTACAGGAGGCGTTGCATATGTTAATTCAGCTTAGTGTTGCTTTTGCTGCGGCCGCTTTTATTGCTCTGGCGGTGTTCTTGATTCTTACGCTGCGCAAGGGAATGACCACGCTCGGGGAGACTAACAAGACGCTGGGCGAGGTGAGAAATGCCATACATGGATTGACGGGAGAGGCGACTCAGCTCATTCACACGGCGAATCAGGTCACCCGGGATGTGAAAGGGAAGATCAAGACCATCGATCCGATCTTTGAATCTGCGCACAATGTAGGGGAAGTTATTCAGACGGTGACCGAGACCTTCAAGAAGAATGCTACCGACATCGGCCAGAGCTTGAACCCAGAGCCGGAGAAGGCTGCGGTCAAAAGTAAAAGCGGCCAGATCCGCGTCAATACGAAGTTTCAGTAGCCTTTGCATCATCGATAAGAAGCGTCAGTTCAAGGCACCCAGGGCGGGTGTCTTTTTGTATGCAGGTATCATTTCGCTGCAAAATAATCATTTTCTCATAATAGTGCATAATCGCAGGTGATATGAGCAAATGATTGTTTCAGCACTAATTCGGCTTCTGCTATGCTCGGGGTATCCGACAGGTTCATTTCCGTCTACTTCAAGGGTTCGGATCACCCGGTACAAGAGGAGGGCAGACACCGAAATTCCACAGGTTATTGCAAGCGGTTACAAATGTATTCTGCAACAAATTTAAATCGGGAGGCAAATCAATGAATAGAATCGTTGCAAAGGTAACCAGTATAGTATTGTTGTTTTCTCTTGGACTCACTCTGTTATTCAGCGGGTGGGGAACGGCGGTGGTACACGCTGCAGGACTTACGGTAACAGGCAGTGGAGGCGGAAATGAAGCTGCATTTGTGGAGTGGTCACCTGTCAGTAATGCATCCGGCTATAAGGTATACGTCAAGGCTGCAAGCGCTGCAGATTCCCAGTATCAGCAGCTTCATAATGAGCTGATCCGCAAGTATGGCTCTTACTGGAGAGCAGATGCCATAGGGCTGGCGGCCGGAAGCTATGTTATGAAGGTGGAAGCCGTGCTGTCAGGCGGGGGAACGGCAAGTGCAGTGACAGGTACGCTGGCCGCCGCGCCGTATGACCGGTCCGGGTTTGCTTTTGCAGCCCAATCTCCATATGGTACAGGCTCCGGCGCTTATACTGACAATGGAACGCTGAAGAGCGGGGCGCAGGTGCTGTATGTCACCTCTCAGAATGCACAGACTGTAACGCTTCCCGTAGTGGTCAGCAGCTCGGGTACGGTGCAGACGGGGGTAGGTCTTGGCGGCATTCTCTCGCTCCGGCAAAAAGGCTATGACACCACCCCGCTCGCAATCCGGCTTATCGGCAAAGTGACGGCTGCTGATCTGAGCGGACAGCTCAATAGCGGCGGTTATCTGGAGGTGAAGGGGAAAAGCAATTATACCGCAATGAATCTGACGATTGAAGGGATCGGCACAGATACGTATGCCTATGGCTGGGGGCTGCTGCTCAGATATGCAGGGAATGTAGAGGTTAGGAATCTCGGCCTGATGCTCTTCCCGGATGACGGCATTTCCATGGATACAGGCAACGCGAATGTATGGGTGCATAATAATGATATTTTCTACGGATCAGCGGGCAGCGATGCGGATCAGGCCAAGGGCGATGGCTCTACGGACCTCAAGAAAGGCTCCACCTATATCACCATTTCGTACAACCACTACTTCGATTCCGGCAAAGCAGCTCTGGTCGGACTTAGCGAATCCGCAGAGTTCTTCGTCACCTTCCACCACAACTGGTTCGATCATTCCGACTCGCGTCACCCGCGGATCAGAGTGGCCTCGGTCCATGTGTATAATAACTTCTATGACGGCGTGTCAAAATATGGTGTGGGCGTGACTACCGGTGCCTCGGCCTTCGTGGAAGGAAATGTGTTCCGTAATGCCAGATATCCGATGCTGAGCTCCCTGCAAGGGACGGATGCTCAGGGCGAAGGCACATTCTCCGGGGAAAATGGCGGGATGATCAAAGCCTTCAATAATAGTGTGGTTGGGGCGGCAAGTCTGATCTATGCGAACTCCGGTGCAGGAACGGCACCGGCGAATGCGACTTCATCGGATGCATATCTCGCCTCATCCAGAAGCGAAGCCGTTCCCGGCTCGTACAAAGCACTTGTCGGCGGAACAGCATATAACAACTTCGATACGCTGGTTGATACAGGTGTCAGCGCAGCAGCTGTCGATAACGTAAGCGCAGTAGAGCAGAAAGTTACAGCTGGAGCGGGACGCCAGGGCGGCGGTGACTTTAGCTGGAGCTTCAATAACGCCGTGGACGATACCTCCTACGCGATCAATGCTCCGTTAATGGCAGCGATCCGCAGCTACACCTCAGGCCTGGTGTCTGTGGGAGGCAATGCTAACCCGGGAGGTCCATCGCCGACTCCGGCAGCAACGCCTGTGCCAACGGTAACTCCGGTGCCGACAGCGACTCCAGTGCCGACAGCGACTCCAGTGCCAACAGCGACTCCGGTGCCGACAACAACTCCCGCGCCGACAGCAGCGCCAACGTCAACGCCTGCTCCGGGAGCGGCGGTTCACAATTTTACAGCGTCCGGGACTTCGAGCAGCTTCTTTACCATTCAAGGCAATCTCTCCACCAGCAAGGGAACAGTGATCTACAACGGTCTGACCTTAACCCAATGCCTCAAAATCGAAAGCGCCACCCGCATCCAGTTCACTGCTGCCCAAGCCTCGACTTTGACGCTGGTGTTCAACTCTGAAGGGACCAAGATTAAGGTGGATGGGACCAGCTACCCGATCACGAACGGCATAGCCACCGTCTCTCTTGCGGCGGGTGCGCATACGATTACTAAGGATAGTACGGCTAATTTGTATTATTTGGTGGTGGAATAGGGGGATTTCTTTCGCTGAACCGAATTAAGGCGACCTGCAGAGGTCGCCTTTTACTCTATTAGTGAGTATTTCAATGCTCATTATTTACTATACACTTACAAACTTCGTATTTATGTAGTAACCTGTTTTTTAAAAAAGGATTTAATTCCATCATGTATAACCACTAATCCAATAATTAAAGCCAAACTTCGTACAACAAACTCAGCAACATAGAGGCTCCCCTGGTATTGTGTTGAACTAAAGGTATGCCCAGTGATAAATCCTGGCGACACCATTACAAGTACGCCTATAACAACACTTGAAATTAAAAGTACGACTTTACTCATAAATATTCCCCCTGTTTTTTAATCTTTAAATGTAAAATCAATTATTTTCTTTACTGTCAATTAAGTCAATAATCTCCCGTATATCCTCAATATTCAAGGCTTCTGCGATTCTAACAATATGACTAAAGCTAATGCTTTCTCTCCTTCGGTTGGCTAATTCGCTTAATGCGGCATGGCGGACCTTGGAGATTCTGGACAACTCTCTTACAGAAATTTTATGCTTAGCGGTCAATTTTGATATTTTCACTACAATAATTTTACCCACTGCAATTTCACTCCTGAGCAAAATTCTTTAAGATTGATACGCATATACGTACCAAGTTGCCTTTATAATTATGCTACGCTGATTTATATCATAAATCTATAATGTAGCTTATGAAGGAGGTCCCATGCCCAACATTCTCGAATCGCTATATCATGGAAGTCTATTTCCTAATGAAGATATAATCTCCAAGGACCCCAATTATCGTCCGCTTAACAGTCAGATTACCGAATCTCTCGAAGCTTGGAAGCAGAAGCTGTCTGCGAGCGAGTTCGAGGAGCTGGAGTCTTTATTGGAGCTATATTCACAAGTGCAGGGAATGGATATGACGGCTGCATTTGTGTCAGGGTTCAAGGCCGGGGCCATGACGATGATTGAAGTGCTAATGGAGTAAGAGACCTGACTATTCCTCCCCATACCGCCCAACCGCCATCTCCGCCGACTTCAGCATACGCTGCTTCAGCTGCTCGCCCTCAGTGATCTTCACGCGCAGGCCCAGGAAGCGGATGCGGGAGAGCAGGAACTCGCTGTCGTCTCTCATGTAGTGGACGGTGATGCGGTAGATCCCGGTAGCTTCATCGAAGGCCACGGACTTATCGAAGCAGGAGAACGTGGACAAGATCCGCGACAGCTCGGCATTGTAGACAGGGATGACCTGAATACAGGCGGATTCTCTCAGACCGTCTAGAAGACGTGAGATCCGGGCCTTGAGGCCTTCTATACGGTGGGCGGGGATGGGAGCGGGATTGGCAGACACAATGTTCCGCAGCTTCGTGGACATGAGTGAGCGCTGCCGGGTGCTGTACCACTGTAAGTACCACTCCCGCTTATACATATTGTACTCCAGCTTGTGAGGGAAGCCGGATGGGTCGATCCGTTCCCCGCCATGCTTGATCGCATACGTGAGCTGAATTCCCTGATTCTGCATGATGATGCGGCGCAGGGGGCGGAGCAGCGGATGATAGACCTGGCGCTCCTTGCTGCGGGCCTTCTCGATGATGATCTCTCCTACTTCAATAGAAGCTTCAGGCTCCAGTAGGGAATTCAGTTTACGTAAGGTTTCTGTTGAAAAAGCTTCAGCCGCCGCCGGATGCCCCAGCATCGTCTTCAGCCAGGAACGCTCCTGTGAGGTTAGCGCCAGGGAGCCGGCCTCTTCCAGGCGGGAGATGATCTGGAAGTTGAATATTTTCTCAAAGGGATTCATAGTAGCTCTTAATCTCCTTCCATTCCTCCATGAACTGCTTGCGCAGCCAGCGGGGCTCCAGAATCTCGCAGCTGGAGCCGAAGCTCCGCAGCCACGGCTTGATCTCAAAGATCTCGTTCACTGTAATCTCGTACAGGAAGGTCGTATCGGACTCCTCCGTAATGGTTCCCCACTGCCCCTGCGCCTCGACCCGCTCCCGGATGAAGTTGGCGCCGGACCGGCTGGGGTTATAGAATCTGACGGCGACCTTCACCGCACGGTTGGTATCCGTCACCCAGCTATACTCCAGCTGAGCCTCCAATTGCTGAAGTCTCTGCGCAAACTCCTCTTCTTCTACAGGCTCGCCCTCCTCAACCTGGGTCAGGCCGTCCATCCGTAATTTCTTAATCCCGGTCCGGCTGTGATAGCCGATCAGATACCAGCGCCCATACTGATGATCGTAGACGACACGCAGCGGAAGCAGACTGTCCGTAATCCCTGCCGATTCCCGCTCGAAGAGGGGATTGGTGTTCTGGGAGGTGTAGTTCATGCCTTTTTTGGGCGACAGATAGAGGAATTTGATTGTCCGCCGCTGCTTAATCGCCCCGAAGATCGTATAGAGATGAGCCTCATCCAGAATCCGTGAATGGTAATGGTATTTGTACCGGTGGGTCTCCGTGGCTTCGGGGAGAATGTCCCTTATCCGCAGTGCCTTCTTCAAGGTGTCACGCAGGAGGTAACCCTGGACAGACGGAATCTGCGTATTGGCAATGACATCTACATAATCGAACAGGTCGAGCAGCTCGTCATCCGTAAGCTGGTCCAGCAGTTCGTTGGCTGCCTTGTACCGGTAGGGACGCTTCTCATTCACTCTTACAATCACGCCGACCTCCTCCAGGTATTTCAGGTCTCCCCGGATGGTCTTCTCGTCCGGCAGCGGCGAATCGGCGGGCATCTGGTCACAACAGCCGTCATGCAGTTCCTTGGCCGTCAGTTCCTCGCTCTGAAGTGCGGTTAACAGCAGCGTCAGCCGGATACTCTCCGTCTCCTTCAGCGATTTCGCCCGGAACAGGAACAGGAGCAGCGGATCGGCCGATTCATAGTAATTGTAGCGGAGCCATTCGGACAGCTCGGTGCCTTGTTCTGTAGTCAGATCCTGCTGCAGGACGGTCACCATTTCCTTGAGATTACGCAGCGTTTTGTCATAGGTATGTACGGAAATGCCGAGCCGCTCGGCGAATTGCTGCCTGCTGTAAGCTCCCCCGGCTAGTGACAGCATACGGAGAAACTGTATTTCTTTATCGAAGCTTTCCTTGGCCATATGTATACCTCCAGCCTGTAGCGCATTCATGAGTTGTAATAGTTAATACCTCTATTAAGCACCAGAGTTGCATGAAATGGAAGATTTTTGTCTGCCGCCATACTTTCACCCTGTTCCTCCTTGGCAAAATGAGGGAAGATAAGGCCAGCGAAACCGACTTGGAACGGAGGGATGGCATGAATCCTATCAATACGCTCATCCATGAGCAATTGAAGCAGATTGAACAAGAGGAGCAAGTGACGATCCTCTATGCCTGTGAGTCAGGCAGCCGGGCGTGGGGATTTCCCTCACAGGACAGTGATTACGATGTGCGGTTCATCTATGTGCATCGGCCGGAGTGGTATTTATCCATATGGGATGCACGAGATGTCATCGAGCGTCCTATTAACAATATGCTGGATCTAAGCGGCTGGGATCTGCGCAAAGCGCTGAAGCTGTTCCACAAATTGGGCCCGCCGCTGCTGGAGTGGCTGCAATCCCCGATCCAGTATGCTGAGAAGTTCAGTGTGGCGGAGCAGCTTAGGGGGATCTCACCGTATACCTTTTCGCCGAAATCCTGTATGTACCATTACCTGAATATGGCCAAAGGCAACTACCGGGATTACCTCCAGGGTGAGCAGGTGAAGATCAAGAAGTACTTCTATGTGCTGCGCCCGGTGCTGGCCTGTGAGTGGATTCACCGGTACGGGGAGATGCCGCCGATGGCATTCGATGTGCTGGTAGAACGGTTGATCCCGCAGGATAGGGAGCTATGGCAGGTCGTGCAGCATTTGCTGGCCCGGAAAAAGTCGGGTGAGGAGCTAGACCTGGAGCCGCGGCTGAGTGTGATTAACGAGTATCTGGAGGAGCAGCTGCAAGAGCTGGAGAAGACAGCGGCGGCATACCTGAGTGCTAAGACGGACAATCGGGACCGGGAGCTTGATGCTCTGTTCCGGGACGCCTTGCAGGAAGTGTGGGGGTTAAGATTGAACTTGGAAATTTAAGTTAAGGGAAAAGTGGCGGAGGGTAATTTTGGAACTGTAGGAGCGTTAGCGTCCGCCTGAAAGCTTTCCGCAGGAAAGCTCACTTCGGAAGCATCAACTGTCTGCGGATTTCTACCGCCATTGGCGGTCTAAGTCAGGAAATCCAACCATAACAGCGGCCGGAAGTCCAAAACTTCTCTGGAGTCACGGTTAATCCCAAAACATAAAATCATTAGTTAAGCTTTAAGTTAGGAGGAACACAATCATGGCTATTATACAACTGAGATCAACGAACCCGCAGCTGAGCTTCATCATCCGCAAGAATCCGCAGAGCGGCATGCAGCTTCGCCCGGTCCGCCAGGGTATCGCATACGGCTGGTATTCGGATGAGGCCACCTATAATGTGTATTTTAAGGACGCTGACAATGAGGTCTCCTATAAAAAGAACGATGGCGAGAGCTTCGAGTACCTCAATGTCTCCCGCTATAACACCCCGTTATTCCCGCTGAATGCGGTGAATGAGTTCTTCTCCACTCCGTTCAAGGCGCGGGATGAGCGGGATGCGGAGGGGTTTGAGCACTCTTTTACCATCCAGATGATTCATGTCGAGCGGTTGCATTACATTCGGTTCTTCGAGCAGCATCTGAAGGATCATACGTTCACCCTGGAGCACCAGGCGCATAAGAGCTATTCCCTGACCATTACTACGCGCAAAAGCCTCTATCACCTCCTGCATGTGGTCAGTGTGCTGTCCTTATTCTTATCGATCTTCGGGGATGAATATATCGATATCTCGGACCGGATTCTGGACAAATATATCCGCAGTCTGAACGTGATGGATGCCCCATTCTATATCCGCAGCCTGTTCGCCCGGAATCTCCTGAAGACCCGCGAGCAGTTCAAGCGGTACAAAACGGCAATCGAGCAAACAGATCTGTACCCGATCGGTCTGGAATATGGCAGTACGGCGATGCAGCGGCGGACGTTCATCTCAGGTGTGCTTCCGTTCGATAAGCCCATTCTGGATATCGGCTGCGGGGAAGGCTTCTACGCCATTCCGTATGCCGGGAAGATTGAAGGCGCTTATTATGCGGTGGACATCAACGAGGAGCTGCTGGAGGTCGTGAACCGGAAGGCAAAGGCCAAGGAGCTCGATAACATCGTCACCTTCCGCTCGCTGGAGCATTTCCTGGAGCTGTACAACGGAGAGCAGGTGGATATCATACTGACCGAGGTTGTGGAGCATATGAGCGAGACGGAAGCGGCTGCGCTCATCCGGCAGATTATCCGCCATGTGGATTTCGGGCAGCTGATTGTGACCACGCCGAATGCGGATTTCAATCCTTACTATCAGCTGGAGGGCTTCCGGCATGAGGATCACAAGTGGGAAAAGGGTCAGGCGGCGTTCGAAGAGTGGCTGACTGCCACACTTCAAGGGCTGGGCGTAGAAGCCGAGTTCTCACTCGTGGGCGACCGGGTAGGCGACATTCGTACCACGCAGAGCGCGATTGTGCGCAGACAGGAGGGTTAGACCATGGACATTCAGACGAAGGTACACACCATATTCATGCTGGTGGGAGCGACGGAGTGCGGGAAGTCTACTTTTGCCAAAGAAGTTCTGATCCCGCAGCTCAGGCTTGAAGACAGCACTACAGGTCTGCGCACGAATGTGCAGTATCTCTCTTCAGACCTGATCCGTCAGGAGCTCTTGGGCTATGACTACGATAAATACGACCAGGTCATGCTGGAGGCCAGCTCGCATACGTTCGCGCTGTTGTTCGAGCGGCTGAAGCGGGTCACCTCCTGGCCGATTAATGCGGAGTTTGTCATTATGGATACGATAGGTCTCGCCGAGGATTACCGCAGCAAGGTGCGGGCGATTGCTCAGGAGAACCAGTATAATCTGGAGGTCATTCTGTTCGATTACCGTAAGCGGGAGGATTATTATGCCTCGGAGCGCTCGAAGAAGCTGATATCGGGTCACCTGAACCGGCTGCGCCGGGAAGTGCTGCCAGTGCTGTCCCGTGAGGGCTACCATAGCATTCATAAGGTGCGGGCGAAGGATTTTCTGCTGGAAGGTGTTGAAGGTACAGAAGGTACGGGGGAAAAGCGGCCGAACCCGGAGTACCGGGTGTACATTCAGGACTGGGAGGCGTATGCCGCTGCTGTGCTTCCGCAGGAGCAGGAATACATTGTAGTCGGAGACGTACATGAATGTGTTCAAGAGCTGCAAGGCCTGCTGCGCAGCTACGGCTACCGGATTGAAGAAGGGAAGCTAAGCGCTACGGATAAGCTGAAGAATACGCGGATCATCCTGGCGGGCGACTGGATCGATAAGGGCAAGCAGACCCGGGAGATCACCCAGTTCCTGTATAACAATCAGGAGCATTTCCTGTTCGTAATGGGCAACCATGAGAATTTCGTCTACAAGTACCTGCGGGGGGAGATCAAGGGGACTGAGCCGGAGCTGCTGAGAACCTATTTTGACTCCACTCAGGTGTTACAGGAAGATGAGGAGCTGTTCCGTCAATTCTCCGTGCTGGTGGAGAGTGCGAAGCCGTTTTACCGCTATATCGGGAATCGGGGGCCTTCCTTCTATGTGACTCATGCCCCTTGCCGCAATAAGTATGTCGGGAAGCTGGATACGAATTCGCTGCGCCATCAGCGCAACTTCCGGCTGGACCGTGAGTCTGCGTACGAGCAGCAGCTGGACTTCTTGAAGGAGGAGGCGGAGGGGAACCATCCGTTCCATCTGTTCGGACACATTGCCGCCAAACAGACGTTCCGCATCAAGAACAAGCTTCATCTCGACACGGGAGCTGTGCAGGGGAACGGGTTGACCTCTGTCCGCATCTCCTTCAAGCCGTTCTACAAAAGCCATAAATCCCAGCAGCCTCTATTACAAGAGGAGTTGCCGGTCCTCTTCCGCGAGGAGCACAAGGTCTCCCTGCAGGAGCTGGATACAGAGTCCATGCGCAGACTGCACTATTCCTCGCAGAATAAGGTCAACTTCATCTCCGGGACGATGTCGCCGGCGGATAAGGATGAAGCAGCGGGTGAGCTGGAGTCGCTGCGCAAGGGATTGGATTATTTTTCCGGACGCGGGGTGTCGGACGTGGTCCTTCAGCCTAAGTATATGGGATCACGCTGCACGGTGTATCTGTACCGGGACGTAGAGCATTGCTATGCGGTTAGCCGCAACGGTTATAAGGTCAAAGCCGTTGATCTGACGCTGGTATATGAAGGCCTGCTGGACCGGTTCGGAACGTATATGGAGGAGCGAGATATCCGCGTGCTGCTGCTGGACGGGGAGCTTCTGCCCTGGAAGGCGCTGGGGGAAGGGCTGATTGAACGCCAGTTCCAGCCTATTGGGCAGGCGCTGGAGAATGAGCTTGCGTTCCTGCGGGAGCACGGCTTCGAGGAATCGCTTGGTGAACTGATCCAGGCGTATGAAGCCAGCGGGTTCGAGCAGGACCAGCATCACCTGACCAAAGAAGCGCTTAGCACCAACTACGGTGCTCACGTATATCAGACGTATAAGCATGTCCGCAGCATCAGGGACTCTTACGTGGGCCTTGACCAGCGGGACGAAGCGTACCGGGTATATAAGCGGCAGCTTGAGCTATATGCGGGGGATGCGGAGCTTGCATTTAAGCCTTTTGCCATCCTGAAGGAAGTGCTGGAGAGCGGGGAGGAACGGGTGCCTGAAGGGGTGACCTCAGAGCAGTACCGCTTCCTGAATGACGATGAGATCCTGGTGCTGGACCTGCAGGAGCCGGAGGCTTACAGCCGGGCAGAGGAATATTTCGCTGCCATTACCGTTGAGCGGCAGATGGAGGGGATCGTGATCAAGCCGGAGCAGGAGCAGCCAGGAGTGGTCCCTTACCTGAAGGTCCGCAATCCGGGTTACCTGTCGATCATTTACGGCTACGACTACCGATTCCCGCACAAGTATGCCAAGCTGATGAAGCAGAAGAATATCGCACCTAAGCTGCGCACTTCCCTTGCTGAGCACCGGCTGGGTAAACAGATGCTGGAGATTAAGCTGGAGGAGATCTCGGCGGACAACAGCAGCTACAAGCAGATTGCCGCGAACCTGTTGTTCGAGGTGACGAAGGAGAAGGAGATCGATCCGAGGTTATAAAAGAAAAGTCAGGCAGGCTGCCGGGAAGCTCCCGGCGGCCTGCCTTTGTTTTGCTATAGAGGGGACGATAGTTTCAGGCTATGGAGAGGACATGGGCAGGCCGAATGTAATCGGAAAACCGATCACAATGGGGCAGAAGGAGGCGCGCGGACCGAATGTAATCGGAAAACCGATCACAATGGGGCAGAAGGAGGCGCGCGGACCGAATGTAATCGGAAAACCGATCACAATGGGGCAGAAGGAGGC
>NZ_JAGGLV010000027.1 GCF_017874735.1 Paenibacillus silagei | reverse complement strand
GTATGTGCAATATATCCAGCAGTTAGGATATAGCGTGCAACTAAATCCTACCCCATAGTCTTCCCTTTTTCAAAAAAAACGAAACGTTTTTTGGGCCGGTGGGTCTTCTTTTGTCAAAACCCAGTCTGCGGCGCGTTTTCCGGTACTTTTATTTTCGTATTAAACCGAACACATCGGGTTGGCACAGCTCTGTGGCTATGGCCGGGATTATCGGCTGCCCTGCGCAGATCAGGATTGATCCTTGCCCGGATGCAGCCGGCTGCGCATAACCCCTGGAGTCACTCCATGGGCTTTGCGGAAGACCCGGATGAAGTAATTGGTCTCCATGCCAAGGTTGAGGGCGATATCCTGCACGGGACGTTCAGGGTCCTCGGTCAGCATCTGCATGGCGCGCTGCAGCCGCAGGTTCTGCAGATACTTATGCGGAGTGACCCCGTATTCCTGCAGGAACAGACGCTGGAAATGCTGGACGGAATAACCGACAGCCGCCGCCAGATTGGTGATCAGCAGCGGCTCGGTGAAATGCTCGTTGATCAGGCTGACTGCTTTGTTCAGTGCCTCGTTGCGGACGTTTTCGTTCTCCAGCCGGGTCGCTGCACCTGTGGAGACTTCACTTCTGCGCAGCATCAGCAGCAGCCGGTACAGCGTCACCGACAAGTCCTGCATCGACTGTTCCTCCTGACGCGCCGAGCTGTTCCCATTCACCGTGTGCCAGATCCCGCCGAGCATCTCCCAGCACTCCTCGAACCGTTCGAGGCGGAACGGGGCTGGCGGCAGCAGGCTGAGACCCTCCAGAACGGAGGCAGACTGGCTGCCGTGGAACCCGATGAAGCCGACATGCCACGGCTCGTGGGATAACGGATAATATTCATGCCCGCGGTCAGGCGGAAATGCATAGGCCATCCCAGGCTGCAGCACCGTTTCGGTGCCGTCCTCCAGGTCACGGAACCGCCCGCTGCCGCTGCGGATCAGGAAAATCTGATGCACCGGGAATCCGGCAGGACGCACATGGTGATACTGGATATGACGGCCGACAGAGTACGGATAGAGAGGGAAAGCATTCAGGTCACGCGGCATTTCAATCAGAGAGAAGGGGAGCATACGAACACCTCATATTCATTTTGTGCTATGCAAACGCTATTATTATCCTACCATTGATCACGGATTATCCTTTATTATAAATAGTGTAAATCGTTATAAGCAAGAGGGACAGAGCCACAGAAGAAATTGTATCAGTGAAAAGTCCCATCCTGACATCTACCATCACACCTAAACGAGAGGATGAAATAATATGAGCAGCAAAGTTCCTGCAATCAGCAGCAAGGCTCCTGTAATGCTTCACGGCGCCGACTATAATCCCGAGCAATGGCTGAAATATCCGGGGGTGCTGGAAGAAGATATCCGTATGATGAAGCTGGCAGGCTGTAATGTCATGTCTGTCGGAATTTTCTCCTGGGTCTCCCTGGAGCGCGAAGAAGGGGTATTTAACTTTGAGTGGATGGACCAGCTGCTGGACCGTTTTGCGGAGAATGGTATTTATGCGTTCCTGGCTACTCCGAGCGGTGCGCGTCCGGCATGGATGTCCGAGAAGTATCCTGAAGTGCTGCGGGTGGAACGGAACCGGGTGCGCAACCTGCATGGCGTCCGTCATAATCACTGCTTCACTTCTCCGGTCTACCGTGAAAAAACAGCGCTGATCAACTCCAAGCTTGCTGAGCGTTATGCGCATCACCCGGCAGTGATCGGCTGGCATATCTCTAATGAATTCGGCGGCGAATGTCACTGTAATTACTGTCAGGATGCCTTCAGAGACTGGCTCAAGGTGAAGTACAATAATGATCTGGATGAGGTGAACCACGCTTGGTGGGCTACCTTCTGGAGCCATACGTATACTTCCTGGGAACAGATCGAGTCCCCTGCTCCGCATGGTGAGACTCAGGTTCACGGGCTTAACCTGGACTGGCGCCGGTTCGTAAGCGATCAGACGATTAACTTCTGCCAGCATGAGATTGACGCGGTGCGGGGCTTTAACCCTGACCTGCCGGTGACCACCAACATGCATATGATTGACGGCGTAGACTACCGTAATATGGCGAAGATTCTTGATGTGGTATCATGGGATGCTTACCCGGACTGGGGATATACCGAGGACGATGATGACGCCCGTCTGGCCGCTTGGACAGCGATGCACCATGATATGTACCGCAGCTTCAAAAAGAAGCCTTTCCTTCTCATGGAAAGCACGCCTTCCCTCACGAACTGGCAGATTGTCAGCAAGCTGAAGCGTCCGGGAATGCACAAGCTGTCCTCACTCCAGGCAGTAGCGCATGGTTCAGATTCTGTACAGTACTTCCAGTGGCGTAAAAGCCGCGGCTCCAGCGAGAAATTCCACGGCGCGGTGATCGACCATAGCGGACACACGGAGACCCGTGTCTTCAGGGATGTAGCTGAGGTAGGCCGTACCCTGGCGGGACTGGAGGATGTTGTAGGTACAACAACTCCTGCTGAGACAGCCATTTTGTTCGACTGGGATAACCGCTGGGCGGTGAAGGATGCCCAAGGTATCCGCAATTCCGGCCTGAAATATGAAGAGACGGTGCTTCAGCATTACCGGGGACTGTGGGAGCTGGGAATTCCGGTGGATGT
This sequence comes from Paenibacillus silagei, assembly GCF_017874735.1. Classification (GTDB taxonomy): domain Bacteria; phylum Bacillota; class Bacilli; order Paenibacillales; family Paenibacillaceae; genus Paenibacillus_AQ; species Paenibacillus_AQ silagei. The sequence goes on along the minus strand of NZ_JAGGLV010000027.1, from coordinate 94,296 downwards.
GGTAGGCTCAGGCGATGACCTGTCCGGCTACAAGCTGGTGATTGCTCCTATGCTGTACCTGATCAGCGAAGAGAACGGGAAGCGGATTGAGAAGTATGTAGAGCAAGGCGGCACCTTCCTTGCCACCTATTGGTCGGGAGTGGTCGGCGAGACCGATCTGTGTCACCTGGGCGGCTTCCCTGGACCGCTGCGCAGAACGCTGGGCATTTGGGCCGAAGAGACAGAAGGGCTGCACAGCCGCGACCTGAACGGTCTGGTGCTGGACCCTGGCAACAGCTTGAAGCTGAGCGGGGAATACGATGCGCATGAGATCGCCGAGCTGATTCATCTCGAAGGCGCGGAGGCGCTGGGTCATTACCGCAGCGACTTCTATGCCGGCAGACCTGCACTCACTGTGAACAAGCTGGGAGCGGGTAAGGCTTATCATCTGGCAACACGTGTGAAGGACGCGCAGTTCTATGTGGACCTGTACGCCGCAATTACTGGAAAAGAGCGGATCAGCCGCACACTGAACAGTGAGCTTCCGACCGGTGTAACTGCCCAGCTGCGTTCCGATGGTGAGCATGAGTATGTATTCGTGCAGAATTTCAGCGGCTCCGAGCAAGTAGTGACGCTGGACGGACAAGCCTATACTGATGTAGAATCCGGCGCAGCGGTTCCGGCCGAGCTGAAGCTGGCAGTGAATGGACTTGCAATTCTGAAGCGCGCAGCGGCCAAAGCATAAGTGGAGCAGCTAAATCGCGTAATATAGTTACAAGTATCAGCACAGATAGAGTGAGTTACAAAAGAAGGCAGAACCCCATCGACGGGTTCTGCCTTTTTGTTTTGGTTATATTTCTGGCTCTGGTTCTGCCTTTGGTTGTGGCTCTGCCTCTGCTTATGGTGCTCCAACCCGGTGTTGTTCCGGCGAGCCGGACATAGTTGGAAAAAGAGCATTTAATTTCTCTTGATTAGGTAAAATCCGAAATTTAATTGGAAAAAGTACATTTAATTCCTCTCATATCTCCTCAAGTAGCTAAAGGGAACGAATTAGATGCTGTTTATCCACCTAATTCCAAAAATCCGCTTACTCTATGTAAATTAAGTGTACAAAATCCATCTGCTATAAGGGAGTCGGATGATTAGGGAGCAAAATTTCAGCTTTAACAGTACAACCGCTCAATCCCCTCAATCACCCGCCTGAAGTATTCACGCTCATGCGGGACAAAGTGCGTGAAGTCCACCAGCTCGTCGATGTCCGTTCGTTCACCGTTCCCGGTGACCTGGAAGCCCTGCACATGAAGCGTGCTGTCTGCTCCCGAGATGAAGCTGCGGAAGTCAGCGAAGCGGGCCTCTACGATTCCAGCCACTTCTTCCAGCTGCGGGGTGAATTCACTTAGTGCATAGCGGTTCTCGTAGACAAATACATGCGCCCGTTCACGGTCCATGAATCCGGCGGAATCCATCTGGTAGGGGATGACCCCCAGCGGCTGCAACTCGTCAAAAGCAATTGAAAGTCCCAGTTCCTCCTGTACCTCGCGGATACCGTCCATAACGGTCTCGTCAGCCAGCAGATGCCCGGCAGCAGTGATATCGAGCAGCCCGGCATAATCTCTCTTCTGCTGACTGCGCAGCTGGAGGCAGATCCTCAGCCCGCTGTCAGCTTTGCGGACAAACCAGCAGTGGAAGGTCTCATGCCAGAGACCTTGGCGGTGAACCTCGTCCCGGGGAGCCGTCCCCGTCCGGTTCCCTTGTTCATCAAACGTAGTAAGTATTTCCTGGACCATAATAGTTGCTCCTTCACAAAATGCTAATTGATCCCGTGCACGATACCGCGCATGGGTTGACGATAAGTTATAAACAGCTTACCATAAATAAGGAAATACAATAATATCCAGTAAATTAGAGGGTAGAGCCCTAGAGCACATGATGGATGAACGGGGGCGCCATGAAGGCTGTGGCTTCGGCCTCGCTCTGGCCGGATTCCTGTTCTATATGTATAACAATTGAGGAGGAACATTAGTGACGCTGGTAACGATGGACCGTATTACTTTCGAATCCCTAAGCGCCGAGCGGCTCGGCTGGGCCTGTATGGAGCCGACCTTCCAGCAGATCCGCGCGAAATCTCCGGAGGTGAAGAATGAGGCGATCTCGCATCTTGGAAGAGGACAGAGGGCACTCTGTATGTTCCGGATTCTGTATGGCCATAGTTCTAACTCTGCCGAAGAATACTATGGGTGGATTTGCTATCTGCTGGATCAGCCCGGGCATTGGGAGGGGGTGCTGGAGGGACTGCAGTATTTTGGAGACTTTGCACTTATTCAGCTTCTGGAAGAGTCTAAGGGGATATTCGCAGCGAGGAACCGGCGGGTAGGACGAGGCTGGGGCGAGGCGGCGATCCCAGACCTGAACACAGATAGTGAGCTTCAAACTGCGGTAAGCGGACTCTACACCCGGTATCAGCAGATCACATCAGGCAGCCTGCGGATCATCGCGGAGTACATCCGTGCGAATCCGGAACAATTCGTGGTCTTCAGCGACCCGACAGCCTGATCCTTATAAGCGGCAAAAGACCCCCGGAGCTTCAATCGAAGCCCCGGGGGTCTTTCTCTATTAAATCTTGTAATGGCCGTATACTAGCCTGTACTTATCTAGCCAGCCAGCCGCCATCCACATTCAGAATGTGGCCGTTCAGGTAGTCGGATGCTGCGGAGGCCAGGAATACGGCAGGGCCCTTCACATCATCGGCAGTTCCCCAGCGTCCGGCTGGAATACGCTCAAGGATGGAGTCGGAGCGGCTCTGGTCCGCACGGATCGGAGCGGTGTTTTCGGTAGCCATGTAGCCCGGAGCAATCGCGTTGATGTTAAGGCCCGAGCCTGCCCATTCATTGGCAAAGGCTTTGGTCAGACCGGCTACGGCATGCTTGCTTGCGGTGTAGCCCGGCACGTTGATGCCGCCCTGGTAGGAGAGCATGGAGGCGATGTTGATGATTTTACCGCTCCCCCGTTCCAGGAAGTGACGTCCGGCAATCTGCGACAGCAGGAAGACAGTGTTCTGGTTGAGGTTAATGACATCGAACCAGTCTTTCTCACTGTGATCCTTGGCCGGAGTACGGCGGATCATGCCTGCACAGTTGACGAGGATATCCACTTTGCCGGTGAAGGCAACGGCTTCGTCGAACATGCCTTGAAGCTTGGAATGGTCGCTGAGGTCTGTGGCGATACTCAGTGCTTTGACGCCAAAAGCTTCACAGGCTGCTACGGTCTCGTCACTGGAATTAAGAGATACGGAGACTACGTCTGCACCGGCTTCTGCGAAGGCGATGGCAATGCCTTGTCCAAGACCTTGCGCTGCGCCTGTTACGATTGCTGTCTTACCTGCCAAGCTGAATAAAGATGACATATGATTATTCTCTCCTTTGAGCGATTTGAATTGTGAAATTAGCCGCATTCAATGTTGACGCCGGCCTTGCGGAACAGCTCTGCGGTCTCCGGGGCAAGCCCGCTGTCTGTCAGCAGCACATCGACCTCCTGCAGGGAGGCGAAGGTGCGCAGCGCGGTCTGTCCGAACTTGTGATGATCGCAAGCGGCGAACACCTGACGGGCTGTGGAGACTAGCGCCTGTTTGAAATCTATAAGATCGCCGGTATAGATGGACAGGCCGTGTTCAATATGAACGGCTGTGGCCGAGAGAAAGGCTTTTTGAATATTAAGCTTCTGTACATAGGACACGGCTTCGGGACCGGCCAGCATATTGCGGACACGGTAGCCGCCGGGTACGACCAGACGGATGTTATCTCTCTGGACCAGCTCACTGATGATGTAGACATCATTGGTAATGACCGTAAGAGGCATATTCGTAAGCCGCCGGGCAATCTCAAGCGTTGTGCTTCCGCCGTCCAGGGCAATGATGTCATCCGGAGCGATATGCGCTAGCGCACGCCGGGCAATCTCCGTCTTCTCCTCGGCGTATTTATCCAGCGGATTGCGTAGGGGCAGAATGCCGAACTGATCGCTCTGTGCCAGCACGGCACCGCCGTGGACGCGCATAATCAGTCCCTGCTCCTCCAGCTTGCTTAAGTCCTCGCGGATCGTTTTGCCGGTGACCTGGAGCTTGTCGCTCAATTCGTTCACGGTTACATCCTTCTGGTTCAGCATAACTTCCATAATCATCTCGTGCCGCCGTATCGGGTTCATCCGCCTGCCTCATCTTTCCGTAGTTGATTTGCTACTATTGTAATTCTTTCATCCCTACGGGGTCCATATCATCATACCGCTTGTTGTCTCCGGCCATGCTCCAGATGAAGGTATAGTTATGTGTACCGACACCGCTGTGAATGGACCAGCTTGGCGAGATGACAGCCTGTTCATTGTGCATTACGATGTGGCGGGTCTCGGTCGGCTCGCCCATCAGGTGGAAGACGATGGAATCATCCGGCAGATCGAAATAGAAGTAGGCTTCCATCCGGCGCGGATGCGTGTGGGATGGCATGGTGTTCCACATGCTGCCCGGCTTCAGCTGAGTCATCCCCATTACAAGCTGTGCGCTCTGCACGCCGTTCGTGTGGATGAAGCGGTGAATCGTCCGTTCGTTGGAATTCTCCAGACCGCCCATGGCTCCGGATTCGGATTCAGCCAGCGTAGTCTTCGTAGTCGGGTAAGACTGGTGTGCCGGAGCGGAATTCAGATAGAATTTTGCTGGCTTAGCGCTGTCCGCACTCTTGAAAATAACATCCTTCGAGCCTTGGCCCACATACAGGCATTCCTTGAAATCAACCTCATATTCAGTACCGTCCACAACAACCGAACCCGGGCCGCCGACATTGATGATTCCCAGCTCGCGGCGTTCCAGGAAGTAAGTTACGCCAAGCTCCTTGAGGTCCGTAGTCAGAGTTACCTCTCCGTTCACCGGATTCGCTCCTCCAACGATCATGCGGTCTTCATGGGTCAGGACAAGCTTCAGCTCGTCTGGTGCAAAGATAACCGGGATATGGAACTCCTTACGCAGGCGCTCAGTGTCAAACTGCTTCACTTCATTCGGATGTGATGCAAAACGTCTTTCCATCGAATATTCAGTCTCCTTAGAAAATATATTTTCGTTCGTATAGGTACAACTTAATCCATTTACGTTCATTTATCAAGCATAATCTTTTTTAGTATGTTTATTTTAGTTTATTTGTTCGGGAATAAGATTGCCATCTGAACTGAAAGCGTGCACAATAGAGCTGGAGTACAGGGGAATTATTCAGGATTAAAAATATGGAATTCATACCTACGGAGGGTGAACGAGATGGCAGATATGACTCAGCAACAGACGACTTCTAAAATACGCCAGCGGCAGATTATATCCGCTATCGCGGTGGAGGCGGAGCGCCGCCCGCTGCTGTACAGCGGACTCTGGTTCCATGATGATGTGCGGAACAACTTCTATTATGCGTCTTATCTGTTTGCCGCTGCGGTGGATGACACCCTGGAGCTGCCGTTTGGCAAGGAGGATGCCAAGCGGAAAGCCGAGTCTGTACTATTAGAAACCGTTAGGCTCCAGAACCGGATGCCGGGGACCCCCCTGTATGGACATTGGCCGCTGGGGCTGCATCCCACTCCGGGAGAGGCTGCACCGCATGAGCTGCCGGTTGAGATTATGGGCAGCCTGATGGTCTGGTTCAACCGGCAATATTCCGACCGGTTCAGTGCGGGATTGCGGGTGGCGTTCCATACGGCTATCGGCCATATCTACCGCAGTGCCTTCTTCCGTAAGCAGGTAGCGACCTTCGGCCATCATGAAGCCAAATATACGGCCGCCAAGCTGATCTTCGGCAGGCTGTTCGAGGATGATCTGCTGAGGGAGGACGGGCGGCACAGTCTGGAGCTGACGCTGGCGCATATCCGGGCGAAGGGAATGCCGGAATATGGCAGCCTGCCGTGGTTCTGGCACTGGGTGCAGGCATTCACCTGTGCCTGGGAGCTGGAAGAGGACAGCAGCCTGAAGTCTACACTTGGGGAAATGCTGGACTACCTCTGGAGCGAACGGAGCCTGTGGTACCTTAAAGGCGCCTGGGCAGGCGCCCATTCCCGGGGCTGGCCGCATGATGTTCCGGCAGACGGCAATCTGCTGCATGATTATGTCCAGTTCGGCGATTTCGCGCTGCCGGAGGAGATGCCGCGCACCGAATATGCAGGGTTCCTCTATTATGAAGCGCCGGAGGAGGTGCGTTCCGCTGCCCTGAACCGCCGGTTACCGGCAGAAGTCTGCAAGAAGACTGAGAAAGTAGTTGCCGGTTCCACGGAGCGCCAGCCGGTGCTGCATTCTTACGCCTATATCTGCAAGGATTACGCGGCAGGCGGGATGTGGGAGCGGGTGGAGGAATTCGACAATGAGCAGCTGCGCTGGGCCTTCTCGCTCCCGGTTCCGGCGGCGGCGGGCGTGAACCGGCTTTATTTTTTCCATCCGGGTCAAGGCTATCAGCCGGGCGATCCCCGGCACCAGAGTCCTTATATGGAGGTGCTGTATCATCAGAACACGATCCTGTCGCTGTTCCCGGTGCCCGAAGGAGAGGATACGGCCATCGTCGGGGTGCTCCCGCTGGGCGAATGGATCAGGCAGCCCAAGGCGCTGCTTGGCTATGCGGGCAATGTGTATTTTGCCGTCTATCTATCACAGGAATATGAACTGCTGGAGCGGCCATCCTATCTGGAGGTAACGTCCAAGAACATGCCCGGAGCCGTCGTGGTTGAAGCGTTAAGCACAGATCAGGCGGCGGAGCTGGGGATATACAGTCTTGAGGAATTTGCCGCAGCCGCTATACAGCGGGCACCGGAATTTACGGAAGGAGAGATCCTCTCGGCAGCGTATACGGCCTGGATCGGGAATGAGCGCCTGCAGCTCAGTATAGACAATAAGCATACAGGAATACAGTCGCTGATTAACGGCAAGCCGGTATCATTTGAACATTATATGGTCTAAACGGGACACTTCGCTCCCTGGAGACATTAGGATTTTTTCGGATTGGAACTATCTTAAATTTTAAGCTACAATGACATAGAGCCCGGGGGTCAGCAATGGCTGCCGGGTTCTTTGCGCTACCCGCATAGGCCTTAAGCATGGCGCAGCAATGAAGGTAATATCTTTGGCGCTGCAAGGAAAGAATAAGTTGACTAATTTGCAGCAGAGGATCTACTACTGAAGACATGGGGGAGAGCAGGATGACAGAGACGGAATATCGGCTGGAGAAGGATTTTTTGGGCAGCAAGCAAGTGGAGCATCAGGCCTATTACGGGATACAGACCCTCCGGGCGGTGGAGAATTTCCCGATTACAGGCTACCGTGTTCATCATGAATTAATCAAGGCGATGGGGATTGTCAAAAAATCCGCTGCGCTCGCCAACATGGAAATCGGCCGCCTCTATAAGGGCCTGGGTGAGGTTATCGTCCAAGCGGCAGACGAGGTGATCGCGGGGAACTGGGATGAGCAGTTCATCGTTGATCCGATTCAGGGCGGCGCAGGCACCTCGCTGAATATGAATGCCAATGAAGTGATTGCGAACCGTGCGCTGGAGCTGCTGGGCAAGGCCAAGGGGGATTACCTGCAGCTCAGTCCGAACACTCATGTGAATATGGCGCAATCGACGAACGATGCTTTTCCGACGGCAATTCATATTGCCACGCTATCGCTGCTGGAGCAGCTGCTGATCACGATGCGGACGATGCACGGTGTATTTTTGCAGAAGGCTGCTGAATTCGATTCCGTCATTAAAATGGGGCGGACCCACCTGCAGGATGCGGTGCCAATCCGTCTGGGACAGGAATTCGAGGCGTACAGCCGGGTGCTGGAGCGTGATATTCAGCGGATCGAGCATACGCGCGGCCATCTCTATGAGGTGAACATGGGAGCTACCGCCGTGGGTACCGGACTGAACGCCGATCCCCGGTATATTACGCGGGTCGTTGAGCTGCTGGCTGAGATTAGCGGGCTGCCGCTGGTCAGCGCCGAGCATCTGGTGGATGCTACGCAGAATACGGATGCCTATACCGAAGTCTCGGCCTCGCTGAAGGTCTGCATGATGAATATGTCCAAAATCGCCAACGATCTGCGCCTGATGGCCTCGGGCCCGCGTTCCGGCTTCAATGAAATTACGCTGCCGGCCCGCCAGCCGGGATCGTCCATCATGCCCGGTAAGGTGAATCCGGTGATGGCCGAGGTGATTAACCAGGTGGCTTTTCAGGTGATTGGCAATGATCACACGATCTGCCTCGCCGCTCAGGCCGGTCAACTGGAGCTGAACGTTATGGAGCCGGTGATGGTGTTCAATCTGATTCAGTCGATCAGCATCATGAACAATTCCTTCCGGGTGTTCACCGACTATTGTCTGGCAGGGATTGAAGCCAACAAGGAGAAGCTTGCGCGTGAGGTGGAGAGAAGCGTCGGCATCATTACCGCCGTGAACCCGCATCTGGGGTATGAGGTCGTCTCGCGGATTGCCAGGGAAGCTATTCTGACCGGAGAATCGGTGCGGGCCTTGTGTCTGAAGTACAATGTGCTTAGCGAGGAAGAGCTGAACCTGATTCTGGACCCGTATGAAATGACCCATCCCGGCATCGCGGGGGCAGCGCTATTGAATCATGAATAATAATCGTGATTTGTGTAAAATCAGGCTTCCTCTCATGGTATAATAGACACGAGCATTTACACCGGGCATTATCCTATATTCTGTAATGGCTTACTGGAGGCAAAGTGTGGCGAAGGCAAAAGTGGCAAAACGTCCCACCCGCGACGAATTCGTGCTTGAGGAGCTGGGCAACCAGCTGGTAGAGGCGAAGCAGGAGGATTCCGAGATTCTGCTGACGGTCTGGGGGAAGGAAGAAGAGGTGCGCGGGGTGATTGTAGAGATGGATTCGCGTACCGGCAGGGTGCATGTCAGAAATAACGAAGAGATTATCAAGGTGCCGTTCATGGACATTATGCAAATCAATTATCCCCGGGATTAGGGGGAGCGGCAGATGAACAAAACGAATGCCATGCGCATACTGGATGCAAGGAAGATAAGCTACACCATTCATAGCTACGACAATGAGGACGGGCTGATTCACGGAACAGCGGTTGCTGAGAAGATTGGCCTGCCTCCTGAGGTAGTATTCAAGACACTGGTCGCACACAGCGGACCGCAGCCATATGTCTATGTGATCCCGGTTGCTGAGGAGCTGGATCTGAAGAGAGCCGCCAGAGCCGCCGGAGTGAAGAAGATTGAGCTGCTGCCGCTGAAGGACCTGCTGAAGCACACGGGATATGTCCGCGGGGGCTGTTCCCCTGTCGGGATGAAGAAGCTTTACCCTACGTTCATTCACAGCAGTGCGGCGGAGCTTGAGACAATCGCGGTCAGCGCAGGCCGGATCGGCGTTCAGATGGAGCTTGAGCCGAAGCTGCTGGCTGAAGAGGTGTCTGCGGTTGTTGCAGAGTTGATTAAAGAGTAAATGTAACGAATAAAGCCGGAACTCCTATGTGTGTAGGGTTCCGGCTTTTGCTTCAAGCAGTAGTCCATTCGCTGTAATGGTCAGCTATGAATTGCAGCTCGCGCTCGTAGTGGGCCAGGTGGCCTTCTTCCACCATTTGGACAAAAGCAGGATTGCCCGCCTCGGCCTCCTTCTTCAGCGTATCGCACATAGCCGTGAGCCGCCGGGTCAACCAGTCGTGCAGATCTTCCGGGACAGGGAGTCCATAGGCTTCAAAAAACAGCTGAATCCGCCGCTGCCGGTCTGCTGCATGGAGGTCTGCCTGGTAAGGTACCGTGGAACCTGTCAGATAGTCAGGAGCAAAACCGGCGAGCGGAGCTGAGGTGTAGAGGCTATAGGCAATGTCCCATAGGCGCGGGCCTGGACCAGCCATATCGAAATCAATCAGCGCCACAGGCGCACCATGCTGAAACACCACGTTGTACAGCGCCGCGTCATTATGGCAGATCACTTCATGTGCGGCAGGATCGGCATAGGGAAGCTGCCACTCCGTATGTATACTATTCGGTACAAAGCCCTCTGTTGCATCATGATACCTGCGTAACAGGCGTGCCAGACCCGTAAGGGTCTCTTCAGACCACATGTACGGCTCCAGCTCAGGATAAGCGTTGCCCGGAACCTCGCCGGGAAGAAAGGATAGAATCTCGCGCCCTGCTTCATCTACGCCTAGGAATCTGGGTGCTCCTGCGAAATTCTGCTGCTCCAAATGCTGTAGAAGTGCATGAATACTTGTGCTCCAGCTCCCTGTAGGACGGCAGACGGTGTCTGCCTTGCGGATGATCTCATTTACATTTCCGCCGGTTAATTTCTCTTCATCGTACGGGTTCATTGGTTAAAGGTACCTCGCTTTCTTAGATGAGCGTACAGCCGCGTGACGCCAACTGCAGGGATCAAGGCAGCAGCTTCGCAGCGATTAACCCCAGATACTCCTTCAGCGCCAGCCCGGTTGTGGAGACGGCTCCGGCAGACGGAGTGAATTTGCTTACATAGAGTGACATAGGACGGCTGGCCTGGAAATCTACCGGAAAAGCCTGCGGCATAAGTCCGGCATGCTCGAACTGAACCATGCTGCGCGGCATATGGAAGCCCGAGGTCACCAGAACGGGACGGCTGAAGCCATGCTCCTGCATGAGCTTTGCGGTGTTGACCGCATTCTGCTCTGTATTGAGCGAGCGGTTCTCCGGCAGGATGTCCTCTGCGGGGATGCCGAGGCCGATGAGCTGCCGCCGGGCGATATCCGCTTCATTGCCGCTGTCGGCGAATACCTGTCCCCCGGAGAAAATAATCGGCAGGCCGGTCTCGCGGTACAGCCGCGCAGCTGCCAGCAGCCGGTTCGCTGCCGGACCGGACATATTGCCCTGCCCGTCCAGATCCGGGGTGCCGGAGGTGGCCCCGCCGCCGAGGATTACGATCACATCCCCCTCTGCGGAAGCAGGCTGAGGGTACTTCCGCTCCAGGCTCCCGATCAGCGTGTCGGCGACAGCAGAGGTCATCGACAGATAGAGCAGGAGCGTGACCGCCAGCAGCACGATTGCGGGACGGCGGTTATTTTTCCACAGCCAGACCACCATTGCCAGCAGCAGCAGGACGAATAACCCGGGCGGGAGGACAAAGCTGTATACGAATTTAATGAGATAGATCAAGCGTTCACCAACTTTTTCGAGGATCATATCAGATATTGTACCACGAGTCCGGCGGGAGTTCCCAGCTTCACAATTGTCTTAAAAAACTGCGCTTTCCTCTTAAAAAGCTTCACCCGGCTGCCGGAGGTGTCATGATACAGTATAATTGGATGCATCTCTTCAATAATGAATACAGACTGAAACAGCCGCAATCCTGTAATAATATATCAAAGACAACCATGCGGAGGTGCAGCAATGAACAGAACCATACGGGTGCTGCTCGCGGACGACGAGCCGGTTATTCTGCGCGGGCTGAAGAAGCTCATAGCCTGGGAGAGCCTCGGGCTTGATATAGTAGGGGAAGCATGTGACGGGATAGAGCTGAAGGCGATGATCGACAGCTGTCATCCCGATCTCATTATCAGTGACATCAGTATGCCGGGTTATTCGGGTATAGATATTATCCGTGAAATTCATCATGCCGGGCGTCCGATCAAGGTGGTCTTTATCAGCGCCTATCAGGAATTCACTTACGCTCGGCAAGCGGTACAATACGGGGCGCTGGATTATCTGATCAAGCCGGTGAATACGGGTCAGCTGGAGCAGGTAGTGATCCGCGCAGCTACGGTAATCCGCCAGGAATCCGAGGAAGAGCGCAACAAGGAAATGCTCAAGTCCTATGAGCGGAAGAACCTGTCTGTTACGGTGGAGGAGCAGCTGGAGCAGCTGACCGACGGCAATAAGGCGGCGGCAGCTACGCTTGCCCGGATGGGCAACACGGCAATTACCCGCTATGCCAGCGTGTGTGTCATCGAGACGGATGAATACGGCGGCCAGCCTTCGCGCTGGGAGGAACGGGAACGCAAGCTGGTGGAGTTCGCTTTGCTGAACATCATCAAGGAGACGGTGGACAGCAGGGGCAACGGGTATGTGTTCCGCAAAGGAGAGCGTTTCGGGGTGCTGCTCCAGCATGAGCAGCTGAATGAACCGCAGCAATTAATGGAGGATCTGCATCACAAAATCAACAGCTTTCTGAAGCTGCAGGTGTCGGTAGGCATCGGCCGCCCGGCCAGCGGCATTGAAGAGGCGGCGGATTCCTACCAGTCAGCGCTGAAAGCGCTAAGATTCAGATATTTCGCCGGATTGAACCGGGTAATTCCCTATCCCGAAGAGTCATTGGAGGCCGCTGTACCTGTATCTGCACTGGCTGCCATCCAGAGCAGCCTGCCGGAAGCGCTCAAATCACTCGACAAGGAGCGGCTAACGGCATTAACGGGCGAGCTGCTGGAGACCGTGCGGCTGCTCTCTGGAGATAGCCGGAACCAGGCGGTGTCCTATGTGTATAATGCCGTGATCCAGCTTGAACAGGATATGGCTGACTTCGGCGCGGATGCGGGGCTGTTGAATCAGGGAGAGAAGCCGCTGCTGGAAAAGCTGGCGGATGCCCCGACCTTCGGTGCACTGCAGCAGGAATTTGAAGGGGTCCTGTCCAAAATGTCCGAGCAGCTGATCTGCCGGATCTCCAGCAAGGAAATGCCGCAGCTTGCGCAGGTGAAAACCTATGTGGAGGAGCATTATGCCGAGAATATTACGCTGGAGTCCATAGCTGCCATGGTGTATATGAATCCCTATTATTTCAGCAGCTTCTTCAAGAAGCATACCGGCCAGAACTTCAAGAATTATGTTACCGAAGTGCGGATGGGTCATGCCCAGCGGCTGCTGCTGCAGAGTGATCTGATGGTCTACGAGATTGCCGACCGGGTCGGCTACAACAACGCGCGGCATTTCAGTGACATGTTCAAGAAGCAATTCGGCAAGCTGCCGCAGGAATACAAGCAATCGGTCAGGAGCTAAGCGGATTAGAGGGGGATCATAGAGTGACAAGACGATGGCCTGTGCCGGTCTGGGGACGGGGACCGAAGAGTATTTTTGTTAAATTTTCTGCATCCTTCCTGCTGGTCGGGCTGATTCCGCTGTTTGCGCTGAGCTTCTTCTCCGTACAGACCTTCTCGGGTTATGTAGAGCGGTATACCACCAGCAATCTGCAGCAAATGGTGCTCTATATGAGCTATAATCTGAATTCAGCATTCAATCAGTATAATGAAGTATCCAAATTAATGTATACAGGGCGTTATGAAGGGTTCATCGAGAGCTATTCGCAGAATCAGACACAGAATGTGAATGAGCTGGAGAGAATCAACACCATTCCGATAGAATCCTTCCTGAAGACGATTCTGTTCAGTGATTCTTATATATCCAGTGTCCAGTTTATCCGCCAGTCTGACGGTAAGCTGTATGCTCAGGAGCGCGGCAACCGGTCGCTGAATATGGAGACGGTTCCGAATGCGGAGTGGCTGTCCGCCATGGCAGGTGATCCTGCGAAGGTGGCTATTTTCCCGACCCATCAGGACAGTTATTTCTATGGCTCGGACCGCCGGGTGTTCACGATCGGGCGCAGCCTGATTGATACCTCCGGACGCGTGACCAAAGAGCCCAAGGTAGTCGGAACGCTGTTCCTCGATATTGATACCTCGTTATTCCAGCAGTTCTTCCGTGAGCTGAGTCTCGGGGAGAAGGATGAGCTGTACCTGCTGGACGGGGAGGGGCGGACGTATTTCAGCAACCAGCCTGCCGGTGCGGCGGGAGCCGGGGCTGCTGAGCTAACTAACCATGAGATGATTGTGCTCAGTGAGCCGATCCCTTTTTTGAATGGCCAGGTTATCGCCAAAATCCACCGCGGCAACCTGTTCGAGCAGCTGCTGTCGGCCCGGGCAACGGTATATATCGCCATCGGCATGTGTGCCTTTGTGATGATTGTAATGGGGGCCTGGTTCTCCAGACGTCTCGCCGCTCCCATCCGGGAGCTGATCCGGCAGATGGCGGTGGTGGAGTCGGGCAAGCTGGATATCCAGCTCTCCGTGAACAGCAATGATGAGATGGGCAGGCTGGCCCACGGGTTCAACCGGATGGTGGAACGGCTGCAGGTCTACATTGATGAGGCCTATGTGGCCCAGATCAAGCAGAAGCAGACCGAGCTGAATGCACTGAAGAGTCAGATTCGGCCCCATTACCTGTACAACACCCTTGAGGTGATCCGGATGAACGCGGTGGATAAGGAAGCGGGCGAGGTGGCGGATATGATTCTGGCGTTATCCAATGAGCTGAAGTATGTTATTGATTACGGGGAAGACCGTGTAAGCCTTGCCAGCGAGCTCGCCCATCTGCAGAATTACTTCTATATCATTTCTGTGCGGTATGAGAACCGCTTCGAGCTGCATCTGGATATTGCCCAAGATGTTAACCTGGAGTGGCCCATCCTGAAGCTGTCCCTGCAGCCGATGGTGGAGAATGCAGTTCAGCATGGGCTGCGGGGGCAGGGAAGAGGAACCGTCGGCATTACGGTCGAACGGAGAGAGCAAGTGCTGGCGATAACGATATATGACGATGGCGTGGGGATGAGCAGGGAGACGCTGTCCCGCATGAATAAGATTCTGGAAGACCCGGAGGCCCCAAGCAAGAATGTTGGCATGAAAAATGTGCATGAGCGCATCCGCTCCAGCTTCGGGGAGGGGTATGGCTTGTCTGTGAATAGCAGAGAGCATGTCGGGACCTCTATTACGCTGACATTCCCGGTTATCACAGAATGAGGAGGTCACAGGGGTGCAAATACCGAGGATATCAGGTATGAAAATAACAATAGTGTCGCTTGCGGCCGCGCTGATCCTGTCCGGCTGTGGAGGCAAAACGGGATCAGGCGGAATCGGCGGGAGCCAGGCGGCTAATCAGGGGAGCCGCCCGGATACAGCATCCGGCAGCGGTAAAATAAGCTTTACTATAGGGTATGCCTCCGGTGATCCGGCGACGAAGCAGGCTATCGGGGATACCATTAAGGCCTTCATGCAGGCCAATCCGGACATAATCGTCCAGGATGTCAGTGAGACAAGCTCCTCTGCTTATTTGGATTGGCTAAAGGTTAAGGATGCCGTGGGCGAGTTCCCCGATCTGGTAGAGATGAGGGATACTGAGGCCTTCGCCGATGCGGAAAAGATCGTTCCGCTCCCCGATGAACTGGCGGAATTATTCGATCAGCCGCCGCAGATCGGCGGCAAGGTGTGGAATGCCCCGCTGTTTGTCTCTGCTCCGCAGGGCATTATTTATAGTAAGAAGGCTTATGCCAAGGCAGGCATTAAGACGCTTCCGGCAACCTATGAGGAGTTTCTGGAGATCCAGAACAGACTGCGGGCAAGCGGGATCACCCCGCTCGTTGTAGGCGGCAAGGATATTTTTCATATGGGCTTCTGGGTTAATAAATTTCTGATAGATGAGGTGTATGCCGCTGATCCCGGCTGGAACGCGAAGCGGACGGCCGGTGAGGTTAGCTTCGCCGATGACAATGTAGTCCGGGCCATGACTGATTTCAAACAGCTGTTCAGGAATGATGTGGATACAGGCTGGCTGGGCACAGGGGATAACCAGACGGCATCGATTCTGGTATCCGGCAAGGCGGCCCAGCTGTTCTCCGGCTCCTGGATGTTCTCACAGATCCAGGAAGCCGATCCGGGCTTCGAATTCGGCTTCTATGCTGTGCCTGACCGTAAAGGGAAGCTGAATGTGGTCGGTCTGCAGTCGCCCTCCGGCTGGTCGCTGTCTGCCCAGGCGGCCAAGGAGCCGCTCAAAAAGCAGGCGATCGAAGACTTCATCCGCTTCTTTTTCTCACCGGAGCCTTATGGCGCATTCCTGAGCCGGATTCACTCGGTTCCTTCGACCAGGCAGGAGTTCAAGCGGGAAGCCGGTGAACAGATGCAGGTGGTGCTTGATCTGATGGCCGATCCGGCCGTTACCAAATCCCTGATGATCAACAACTGGTGGGGAGAGAACCTGATTCCTCCGCAGTTCCGTAACTGGTTCTACAAGCTGCTGCAGGAAATGGTTGTTCAGGACGGGGATGTACTGGAATATATGAAGCGGGCCGATACTGAATATGATAGGCAGGTACAGGAATACTGGCAGTGACATTACACTATAGCCCGCGCAAGAACGGAGGTCTCTGGGACCTTCGTTTTTTGCTGTGAATTAAGAATTTACATGTTGCACATCTTCTTAAATTTACCGCACCTCCCTCTTAAATTAGTTCATTCTAACCTCAAGGGCTGAATGCTATTCTTGGAGCATAAGGAAACGCTTACGGGCGATGATGCGCACATCGGGCCGCCAGCTTCCGGGCTGTATACCTAAGGGGAGGTTACTCAAGATATGAAGAACACCATTACGAAATTATCCGTCATGCTGCTCGCAGCAACCACTGTACTCACCGCATGCGGCGGAAATAACAATAACAAGGCCAGCGGCGGCAACGCAGCCGCGACTGAAGCTCCGGCAGGGACTGCTGCAGCTACTGATGCTGCGAAGAAGGACGTCAGCTTCACCATCGGTTATGCATCAGGTGACCCGGCGACCAAGAAAGCCATTGCCGATACCGTTAAGAAATTCATGGAAGCGAATCCTAACGTCACCATCAAAGACTTAAGTGAAACCTCATCGGCGGCTTATCTGGACTGGCTGAAGACGAAGGACGCGGTAGGAGAATTCCCGGATCTGGTGGAGATGCGTGACACCCAGGTATTCGCGGATGCCGGCAAAATTGTAGAGCTTCCGGCCGATCTGCTGGAACTGTTCGAATCGCCGCCGCAGGTGGACGGCAAAGTATGGAACGCTCCCATGCAGGTCAACGCACCGCAAGGGATCATTTACAGCAAAAAAGCCTACGCGGACGCCGGGATCACCGAGCTTCCCAAAACCTATGACGAGTTCATTGCCATCCAGGAAAAATTGAAAGCAACAGGTATCTCCCCGCTGGTAGTAGGCGGCAAGGATATCTTCCATATGGGCTTCTGGGTCAATAAATTCCTGATTGACGATGTCTACAGCAAAGACCCGGACTGGAACGCCAAGCGTACGGCCAAGACCGTCAGCTTCGCAGATCCTGCTGTAGTCCAGGCCATGACTGATTTCAAAGAGCTGTTCAAGAACTATGTGGACAAAGGCTGGCTGAGCACCGCAGATAATCAGACCGCGTCGATTCTGGTATCCGGCAAAGCCGCACAGCTGTATTCCGGCACCTGGATGTTTACCCAGATTGCTGAAGCTGATCCAGGTTTCGAATTCGGCTTCTACGCGATCCCGGACCGCGAAGGTAAAGTGAATGTCATCGGTCTGCCATCACCGGCCGGCTGGTCGTTATCCGCGGATGCCGCTAAGGATGCCGACAAAACGGCAGCGATCAAAGACTTCATCCGCTTCTTCTTTGCAACGGAGCAATACTCGGTCTATCTGGCTTCGATCAATGCCATTCCTTCCACCAAAGAGAAAGTAACCTATGAGACCAGCGAGCAAATGCAGGTTGCCCTGGACCTTATTGCGGACACGGGCGTCACCAAGTCTCTGGCCATCAACAACTGGTGGGGCGATAACCTGATTCCTCCGCAATTCCGCAACTGGTACTATAAGCTGCTCCAGGATATGGTGGTGAACGATGCCGACGTAACTGAATATATGAAAAAGGCCGATGCCGAATACGACAATCAGGTCAAAGCCAATTCGCTGTAAATAAAAAGCGCCGGAAGGAAACCTCTGCTCCGGCAGAGGTTCCTCTTATCTAGACAAGCGCGTCCCAGGGAGGGGAGAGGAACCATGACTACATCCATTGTGAATACAGACAAGTCTTTTATAGCCGCAGAGAAGCCAGGCAAGAAAAAGAAAAAATGGCAGTCCTACGCGCTGTTGTTCATCCTGCCGTCATTCCTTTTATACACACTGTTTGTCATTGTCCCTACAGCAGGCAGCGTCTACCTAAGCTTCACATCATGGGACGGGATCAGCAGTGATATCCGGTATATCGGATTCGCCAATTTCGTCGAGATCTTCCAGAGTCCGCGGGTGCAGAACGCCCTGAAGAACACTCTGGTTATGACAATTACGCTGGTTCTGCTTGAGAACATTGCTGCAATCGCCATGGCCTTAATGGTCGACAAGGTACGCTGGTTCCGCAATTTATTCAGAAGTATCTTCTATTTCCCGACCCTGCTCAGCGGGATCGTCATGGGTTTTGTCTGGGCCATGATTCTGAATTACAACTTCGGCGTGTTTAACCAGATCCTGACCTCCGTTGGTTTGGGCGATTATATCGTGGACTGGCTGGGTAATCCGAAATACGCTATGCTGTCGATTATTTTGTCCACGGTCTGGAAGGGCGCGGGCTATTATATGATCATCTATCTGGCCGGACTGCAGGGTATTCCGCAGGAGCTTAATGAAGCGGCCAGCATTGACGGCGCAGGCGGCTGGCAGCAGTTCCGGCATATTACGTTCCCGCTGCTGGCGGGTTCGATGACCGTGTGTATGGTGCTCTCTATGATCAGTGCGCTGAAGATATTTGACCAGATTGCCGTAATGACCGACGGTGGCCCGGGTTTTGAGACAGAGACATTAACTTATATTATCTACAAAGTAGGCTTCGGGGAGCTGAGACAAGGCTTCGGCACGGCGCTGGCTATGGTCCTGTTCCTGATTATTCTGATCATTACGGTCATCCAGGTTAAATTCCTGCAGAAACGGGAGGTGCAGCTCTAAGATGACGATGCAGACCAAGCGGAGAATCACTGAAATTGTCCTGTTTGTCATTACGCTCCTGGTAGCGGTTATCTTTTTCTTCCCGATCTTCTTTAATCTGATGTCCGCATTCAAAAGCAACGCCGAGATTATGCGCGATGCGGTTGCTCTTCCGAAGACACTGTATTTAGACAGCTTCAAATATCTGCTCACAGAGACCGAATTTCCGCGTGCGATACTTAACAGCCTGATTCTGACCGTTGTGGCAATTGTTGCCCAGGTGCTGATTATTCCGATGGCAGGTTACGCGATTGAACGCCGCAATGCCCGCTGGACGCGGCTGGTCTTCATCTATTTCCTGGCCGGGATGATGATTCCGTTCCAGGCGTATATGATTCCGCTGTTCAAAGAGCTGAGAATACTCGGCCTGTACGGCAGTCTGGCGGGACCTATCATGATCTATGTCGCCGGGGCTGTAGGCTTCGGATGCCTGCTCTATACCAGCTTCGTCAAAGGTATTCCACGGGAGATTGAAGAGGCCGCAGAGATTGACGGATGCTCCCGCTACGGGATTTTCTGGAGGATCGTCTTCCCGCTGCTCGGGCCGGTTACGGCAAGTATGGTGGTGCTGAACGGTCTGGGGATCTGGAATGACTTCCTGATGCCGATGCTGGTTCTGCCTTCAGGCCAGGCTAAGACAATGGTTGTAGAAATCTACCGGTATATCGGGGAATTCTCCTCGCGCTGGGATATGATTTTTGCCGGAACCGCCATGTCGGTCGTGCCTGTGCTGATCGTGTTTATCTTCCTACAGAAGTATTTCGTTAAGGGGATTGCGTCAGGGGCCACCAAGGGGTAAGAGGTGTGTGTCTTCTGGGGGAGAATAAAAAACTCCGCAGACCATTATATAATGGTTTGCGGAGTTTTTGTTATAGTTTCCTGTGCAGTAGCGGATAAGGCATTGCCGTCTGTCTTCCCCGGTTCCTCCGTAAGCTGACGGTAGCCCATGGGCGGCAGGCCGGTCCAGCGCTTGAACTGCTTGCTGAAATGAGACACATCTCGGTAGCCCAGCCGGTAGGCGATGCTCTCCACAGACAGGCTGTTATCAAGCAGCAGCAGCTTGGCATGGCGGATAATGAGATCGGAGAGATACTGTCTTGGCGGCAGGCCATAGATCTGCCGGAAGGCGCGGTTGCAGTGGTTGGGGCTATAGCCGAGCCTGGCCGCGATCTCCTCGATGCTTCCGGCTCTGCTGCCGGTTGCCGCTGCCGTGAAGACGGATTCCTGCAGCAGCCCTTCAATAGCATTCGCCAGAGCAACGGTCTTCTCCGTCACTCCCGGCAGGGTGCTCCGGGCAGGGGAAGGCAGGGCAGCCAGCACCCAGCCGGTAAGGGCGGCGAAGAACTGGAGCGAGGCGTTCAGCATCACGAGCCGGCCCCGCTGTGCATCACTGGCCTCCGGGAGAATGGTCGAGCGGATGATGTCATCCAGGGAGGAACGGATTGCCTTCAGCTCCGGGGTGTCTCCGCTTAGACTGACGGTATCCATCGTCATCAAGGAGCGGCGCAGAACCAGATCGTCAATGTCGAAGTGCAGGCAATAATAAGACATCTCATCCCCTGCGGCTGCGCCCAGACTGGAATGCAGCACACCGGGGCGGATGAACAGAATGTCGCCGCTCTCCTGGATGTAGGATTGTCCGCCTACGGCCATGTGCTGCGAGCCCTGCAGAACGATGTTGATCTCGAACATCGGGTGAGTGTGTGCCGGATATTGCCATTCCTTATTCACCTTGCGCCAGTGGGCGGCAAAGAGATGAAAGGCAGCTTGAACATCCGGGGACATGCGTCCATCCATAGAATGCTGTGTGCCGGGATCTAATACGTTCATGTTCAACCTCTTCTTTGTTAAAAGATGGATCTATTATAGCATAGGCCGCTGCGTCCGATTGATTTGTCCAAATAATTGGCGGCTTTGCGCCTGTTGCCTGAGGGGAGGGTAGCGCTAACATAGAGCTAGAGCCCGGCACTGCCGGGACACAAGCTGGAAGGAGTGTATATACTGTATGCCAACGAACAAATTCTTCAATGCCCATCATTCACCGATAGGATCATTCTCAAGCTTCACCCTCGGATTTCAAGGAGCGTCCGGCGGCTTCGACCTTGAACTCGGCAGGCCGCCGAGACAGAACATATATATCGGCCTTGCACGCAAGGATGGCCGCGGTTACGATACGTTGCCCTTCCACGAGCAGGGAAGCGACGATGAGAGCAAGCGCTATGACATCGAGAACCCGGACCCGAGCCCGGATAAGCCGCAGATTCTGTTTCACTTCGGGGAAGACGAGATTACGCGCGATTTCCGGCTGACCACCGACAGCTGGCAGGCAGGCGATCTGACCTTCCGCATTCTGTCACCAGTCCGGCCTGTTCCGGACCCTGGGACGGCTTCGGATGCAGAGCTGAAGGAAGTGCTGTTGCCAGCCGTGCTGGTAGAGCTTGAAGTCGATAACACAGCGGGCAGCTCTGCGCGCCGTGCTTTCTTCGGCTTCCAGGGGAATGACCCGTATAGCGCCCTGAGAAGATTCGATGGAGGCAAGGATGATCTGACGGGTGTCGGCCAGGGCCGGTTCCTGGCGATTGCCGCGAAGCAGGGAAGTGTTAAGGCGGCAATGCATTTTACAATGGAGGATATTCTTGCAGCGGAGCTGGAGGAGAACTGGACGTTCGGGCTGGGCCAGGTTGGCGCGCTTATTATGGATGTGCCTGCCGGTGAACGCAAGGTGTACCAGTTCGCGGTCTGCTTCCACCGCTCCGGTTATGTGACTTCAGGAATGGATGCGAGCTATTACTATAACCGTTATTACAGCAATGTAGAAGCTGTTGCAGAATATGCGTTATCCCAGTTCGACACGCTGAAGAAGCAGGCCGAAGAGGCGAACGGGATGCTGGAGGAAACAGCCTTAAGTGACGACCAGACCTTCATGCTTGCTCACGCCATCCGCAGCTATTACGGCTCCACCGAACTCTTGGAGTACAAAGGCCAGCCGTTCTGGGTCGTCAACGAAGGCGAATACCGGATGATGAACACCTTCGATCTTACGGTAGACCAGCTGTTCTACGAGCTGAAAATGAATCCGTGGACCGTACGCAATGAGCTGGATATGTTCGTGGACCGGTTCAGTTATGTGGACACTGTCCGTTTCCCGGGAGATAGCACCGAGTATCCGGGCGGACTTAGCTTCACGCATGATATGGGAGTAGCCAACGCCGTGTCGCGTCCGGGGTACTCCTCCTATGAGCTGTACGGCATTGACGGCTGCTTCTCGCATATGACCCACGAGCAATTGGTCAACTGGATTCTCACTGCGGCAACCTATGTGGAGCACACGGGCGACCGCAGCTGGATGGAGCGCAATCTGACCGTACTGGAGAGCTGCCTGCAGAGCATGCTCAACCGGGATCATCCGGACCCGGCGAAGCGCAATGGCGTGATGGCGCTCGACAGCTCGCGGACCATGGGCGGTGCAGAGATCACGACCTATGACAGTCTGGATGTCTCCCTGGGCCAGGCGCGCAACAATATTTATCTGGCGGGAAAATGCTGGGCTGCTTATCTGGCTATGGAGCGGATTTTCCGCGACAACGGCAATACGGAGCTGTCCCAGACGGCCGGCCGGCAAGCTGAGCTCTGTGCGGCTACCATCGTGGGCAGTGTTACCGAAGGCGGCTACATTCCGGCGGTCATCGGCGAAGGCAATGATTCGAAGATTATCCCGGCCATCGAGGGTCTGGTATTCCCTTACTTCACCGGCTGCAAGGAAGCCTTGGAACGGGGAGGACGGTTCGGCGAATATCTCGAGGCACTTGACACTCATCTGAAGGCTGTGCTTGTGGAGGGAGTCTGCCTGTTCGAGGACGGCGGCTGGAAAATCTCCTCCACCAGCAACAACAGCTGGCTGAGCAAGATTTATCTGTGTCAGTTCATCGCCAGACAAATTCTCGGTCTGGAGTGGGGAGACAAGGGCCATGCAGCCGATTCGGCACATGTAAGCTGGCTTACGCATCCGCAGCTCTCGGTCTGGAGCTGGAGCGACCAGATTATCTCCGGCGAGATCACCGGCAGCAAATATTATCCGCGCGGTGTGACGGCTATTCTGTGGCTGGATGAGCAGCGGGGATGAGCATTCGGACGCTGCATCAGCGGGGTAACGTGTTAAACATTATAAGAAATAGTGCTTTTTATGCAACATTGTTGAAATAAGGATACTGTTATCGGTAGCTAAGTTGCATTCTTTGCAGGATTTTGAAGCGCAGATGTGGATACGCAGGATTATAGATTGAGCTTTCAAGAAGCATAAGTTTAAAATTACAAACAGCGAGCCTCCCGGATGCGGGGGCTCGCTGTTTGTATTATGTGCGAATCCCCAAGGACAGGGAGGCCCGCTGTTTGTTGTTATGCCATAACCAGACTAGAAAATACGATGCTTCCAGCCGTTCAGCTTGGCGACAGCCTCGACATAGTAATAGTCACCGTAGATCAGCGATACATCAATGAAGGAGTCGCCGCTGCCTGCACCATGGAGCAGAATCGCTTCATGCTCCGGCTGGTCCCAGGTGGCATAGTTCTCGGTCAGTGAACGCAGAATCCGCTCTGCCGCATTTGCGTACAGGCTTTTCTCGCCAAGCGGCACGATGTCAGCCAGCTCCAGTAAGCCCGATGCCGCGATGGATGCAGCGGAGCTGTCTCTGAACATCCTCTTGTCGTCTGCCAGCCGGAAGTCCCAGTAAGGCACATGATCCTCCGGAAGGGCAGAGATGAAATAATGGGCAATCCGCTTCGAAGTATTCAGGAAGCGTTCATCTCCGGTGTGGCGGTAAGTATTAATGAAGCCGTACAGTCCCCAGGCAGCCCCCCGGCTCCAGCAGGATTCGGCGGAATAGCCCTGACCGCCGAAATTCTCGATATATGCGCCAGTCTCGGCATCGAAGGAGAGGATATGCTTGGTCGATCCATCCTCCC
Organism: Paenibacillus silagei; assembly: GCF_017874735.1. Classification (GTDB taxonomy): domain Bacteria; phylum Bacillota; class Bacilli; order Paenibacillales; family Paenibacillaceae; genus Paenibacillus_AQ; species Paenibacillus_AQ silagei. The sequence goes on along the minus strand of NZ_JAGGLV010000027.1, from coordinate 70,557 downwards.
GTACACCATACTGCATCGCAGTCTCCGCATGGCTGACCGCAATATGTCTATAGCGCGGATCGCCAGTCACCTTGCTGGCCCAGAACAGGAGGGAAATGTTCAGCATACAGTCGATAATCACCCAGCCGTGTTTGTCCTCATTCCAGGCGCGGATGAACCTGCCAACCGGATTATAACGTGCAGCCAGGAAGTTAGCGGCCTCAAGACCCCGGCGCAGGCCATCTTCATCCCCGGTCAGAACGTTCTTGATAACGGCTGTAGGCAGGAACTGAAAACCAACATCATGATGCAACTCCACAGTCGGCTTCACGAACCATTGCTCCAGCGTCTCATCCCAGGGCCAGGCCGCCTCCTTATAGTGGTCCTTGCCGGTCATATCATGCATAATCCAGAGCATCCCCGGCCAGAAGCCGGTTGTCCACCAGTCGGAGGCGATATCATCGAACTTACCGTCTTCTCCGGCGAAATGCGGACATTTCCCGCCGATCTGCCCGATCATCCGCGTAACCTTCGTATCCAGCCGGTTCATAACTTCCTGCCAATATGCTGTACTCATCACTGATGCCTCCATTAATTAGAATATGGCCTCAGTATAGCGTCCTATGGTTATAGAAAGTTGCACTTTGATATGAAGAAATATTGTTATATTGTCATTTGCCTACAGGTTCCCTTTCCGGTACTTCAGCGGAGTGGTCCCGAGGACCCGCTTGAACAGCTGGTTGAAATAGGAGGCGTTCGGGAATCCGACGGCGATGCCGATCTGCTCTACAGGCATATCGGTAGTTCCGAGCAGCCGGCAGGCCTGCTTGAGCCGCCGGGCGGTAAGATAGTCGACCAGTCGGCCGCCTGTTTCCTGATGAAAGATCCGCGAGACATAGGATTTCGAGAGATGAGTCTCCTCCGCAAGCTGATCCAGATTCACCTCTTCCTGATAGTGAGCCTCTATCCAGTTCATGATCTGCTCCGAATAGCGGAGATTCCGCCGTTCTCCGGTAGGGATCAGAGACTGCCCGCCTGTTCCCAAGCAGCTGAGCAGCTGCAGGAGCAGCATCGTGATATCCTCAGGGTCTTCCTCAGACGATTTCATCCTTAACTCATTGTAATTCTGGCAGAACCATTCTATGGTTTCAATCCGGTCCCGAAGATCAAAGCCGCAATACGGGTTGTCCCCCTGCCAGAGAGCAGAGAATAATGCCTTACGCTTGCTGAAGCCCTGCAGCAGATTCTCGGCCATATGGGGATCGAGATAGAAGATCGTGCGTACGAATGGACAAGCTGGTGATACTTCTGAATAGATCCGGTGCAGCTGATACGGCTGGAAAAAGAAAAGCATGCCCGGCCGGATATCATACATCTGCTGATTCACAACAATGCTGCCCTGCCCGCCATGCACGAACATGATCTCACAGCACTGATGCCAGTGGTAATATCCCTTGTAATGGTCGTCGGTATAGATACGGTAGTCCCAGATCAGAGACTGCCGGTTCGCAAACAGAACAGGTTCGAATAGCTGTTTCATAACATTCTATGACGCCTCCAACACGACAAAATACAAACATTTTATTATAACCCATTATAACTTTCTGCTCCCTCAGGCGCTACAATAAAAACGGGAGATTCTTCAATAGAATCCAAGAGGTACAACTCAATCTGTAACTTACATTAAGCAGGGGGTAACATTTATGGCTTCAACCATTGTCAATCCGGTGTTGACCGGCTTTCATCCCGATCCGTCTTTCCTCAGGGTGGGTGATGATTATTATATCGCAACCTCCACCTTCGAATGGTTCCCCGGTGTGGAGATTCATCATTCCCGTGATCTGGTGCACTGGCATACGCTTACCAGAGTGCTGACCGCGACCTCACAGGTGGACCTGCGCGGCAATGGAAGCTCCGGCTCCATCTGGGCACCGGCAATTTCCTGGGATAACGGCTTATATTACCTGCTGTTTACGGATGTGAAGTCCCGCTCAAGTGTATATAAGGATCTGCATAACTACCTGATCACTGCTGCCAGTCTTGAAGGACCCTGGAGCCCGCCGGTACGGCTGAACGGCAGCGGTTTTGACCCGTTCCTGTTTCATGACAGTGACGGACGCAAATGGCTGCTGAATATGCGCTGGGATTTCCGGCAGAATCACAGCAATTTCTCCGGCATCGTGATGCAGGAGTATGACCCTGAGAGCGGCAGGCTGAGCGGCCCTATTCATGAAATATACCAGGGGACTCCTACAGGAGTAACGGAAGGACCACAATTGTACAAGCGCGGGGATTATTACTATCTGCTGGTTGCCGAAGGGGGCACCGGAGTGAATCATATGGTCACGATGGCGCGCAGCCGCAGCCTGACCGGACCTTATGAGACCGATCCCGATTACCCGGTCATGACTACGGCTCATGATCTGGCCTATGCCTTCCAGCAGGCAGGGCACGGCTCACTGGTGGAGACACAGTCGGGGGAATGGTACATGGCTCATCTGTGCACCCGGCCGATCCCGGGAACGGGCAAGCTGAATCCGCTGGGCCGGGAGACCGCCATCCAGCGCTGCGTATGGACGGAGGACGGCTGGCTGCGCCTGGCACACGGCGGAAAGCTGCCGGCCTTGCGGACCGAAGCGCCGGAGCTTCCCCCGCACCCGTTCGATACCTTGCCGGAGCGGGATGATTTTGACGGCCGTGTGCTGGGTTATCCCTACCAGAGTCTGCGCGTGCCGTTCGATGAATCATGGGTGAGCCTGCAGGAGCGTCCCGGATTCCTGCGGCTCCGCGGCCGGGAATCCCTGGCATCGCTGTTTGACCAGAGTCTGATCGGGAGGCCGATTCAGCATTTTGCCTGCACCGTGACTACCTGCCTGGAATACAAGCCGGACAGCTTCATGCAGATGGCTGGACTGGTGCTCTACTATGATGACAAGGATTACTATTATCTGCGCGTAACTGCGGATGAACTCAGAGGGGTAGCTCTAGGCGTTGTAATGTGCCAGGCCGGTAAATATGCAGAAATCTCCTCCATGCAGATCTCGGTGAAGGACTGGGAGCGTTACTATTTGAAGGCAGAGATTCATGGCAGAGATATTATGTTTTACGCTTCCCGGGACGGGGAGGTCTGGACAGCGATGTGTACACCGCTGGATTTCGGCACCCTTTCGGATGAGCATGGCGGCAAGCTGGGCTTCACGGGCTCTTATGCCGCGATCTGCGCGCAGGATCTGGATCAACAGGCGAGAGCGGCGTATTTTGACTACTTTGAATATATAGGCCTGGACGTATCAGCCCCGCACAGCTTATAGCTCTACAGCTTAGGAGGCAGCGCGCCGCTGCCTCACTTTGTGTACTACGAGAATAAGCAGTGGAAGTGCGAGCGAATAGGTTAAATTCCAGTCTACCCAGTAAGGGGGGATTTCTTTGACATAGAAGATGATGTCCTTGGAGATGAGCTGTGAAAGTCCGTAGATCAGGAACGCGACAGGGAAGATTAGAGGGCGGTGGCTTTTCAGCTTGAATATTTGCGCCATTCCGAGCACAAAGGCATAGAAGTAGAGTGCTGTTTTGAAATAGGTCGTGATAATCCAGGCGGTAGCCATCAGCGCTTCAAGCCGCTGCAGGAAGTTGGCGATATTGATTTTTTGGGCCAGGATATAGGCGGCATAGAAACTATGCTCGGAGAAATAGACGCCGAGAACGGTCAGCGAGAGAAACAAAATCAGGTTCAGACCTACGGAGCCTATGCAGAGCGCGATGAAGATATCACGGTTAATCTTACTGTTCTTGCGGGTGTAAGGGTAGATCATGAAGAATACACAGATCTCTCCGAAGGGATAGAATACACCGATCATGATCGAATGCAGCATATCCGGCAGGGGTGTAGTCAGCATAGGATAGACACGCTCCAGCTGTACTTGCGGAAATAAAAGCACCATCAGGGCCACCAGGAATAAGGCAAACAGCGGAAAGAACACCTGCGCTGCCCGGCCGACCGTCTCAAGCCCCAGACGCAGACCGTACACCAGCAGAACAATGCTCATGAACCGGATTACTCCGCCGGGAGTTCCCTCGTAGATCTGGGTACACATGAAATCCTCAATTTCCCGGACATACGTAGAGGCCGCGATGATGAAGAAGAACAGATAGTAACCGCCTACCGCGCTGCCTAGCCATTTCCCCAGCACCTGCCGGCTGATCTCAATAATATTTTGGTCCGGACTGATATTTGCTACTACAACAAACAGGAAGACTAGTGCAATCCCCGGCGGTATACTGATCAGGGCGGCGATCCAGGCATCCTGATGGGCTTCGGAAGTCATGGCTGCAGGATAGACCAGGGCCATATCCCCGATAAAGGTGAAAAGACCGAGGATTACCAACTGCGCTGTGCTGATCCGCTCTTTTTCAATACTCATCTCTATCCCCCCTTTACATGTGTCCTCCAGGGCCTATGAACCCGGAACCCTCTTAGTATGGCATCCTCTTCCAGAATTATGTGAATCAAGTACAGGTCTGAATTTGAGGAATAATTATCAAGCAATACTTCCAAACTAACCTGAATAGAAGGTTCACGGGAAGGAGAAGTGGCCCGGATGAAGAGTACGGTGGAGGGGAAGTTATCCAACCGGCTGGAGGTCAATAATGAACAGCTGTACAAGCTGATGGGCGAGAGCACTGACCTGGTGAGAAAACAGCTGAAGCTGGGAGAGCATACGGAGCTGGCTATTTTTTATATTGATGGCCTGATAGATAATCAGCTGCTGCATAATTCGATTCTGTATTCGCTTCAGGAGGGACGGACCTTGGCTCTTCTGGAAGAACAGGACCCGGATAAGAAAATAGAAATCTTGACCAGCCGTGTGCTAATGGCCGGTGATCTTACTGTGGTTCGGGATTACGCCAAGTTCGTACACGACCTGTTATCCGGCAACGTGATGCTGATGGTGGAGGGGACGGCATCAGCGCTGCGGATCGGGCTGCCCGGCTGGGAAGACCGGGGTGTAAGTGAGCCGAGCTCTCAGTCTGTGGTCCGCGGACCGATGGAGGGGTTCAGTGAGAATCTGCGAACCAACACCGCGCTAATCCGCCGCAAAATCAAAGACAGTCAGCTGTGGCTGGAAACGATGCAGATTGGCCGCGTCACCCAGACCAGTGTCTCGATTATGTATCTCAGCCACATTGCGAATAAAGAGCTGGTGCAAGAAGTGAAGCGGCGCCTGAACAGTATTGATACGGACAGTATTCTGGAGAGCGGCTATATCGAGGAATTTATTCAGGATAAGGTGGCAACACCCTTCCCTACGATTTATAACAGTGACCGGCCGGATACCATTGCGGCGGGCATCCTGGAAGGGAAGGTGGCTATTCTGGTTGACGGAACGCCTTTTGTGCTGCTGGCCCCGACCGTATTTGTCTCCTTCTTTCAGTCGGCGGAGGATTATTACCAGCGGGCGGATATTTCTACCCTGCTGCGGTTCATCCGGTTTCTGGCTTTTTTTATCACCTTGTTTGCCCCTGCGTTCTATGTGGCTATCACAACCTTTCATCAGGAGATGATCCCGACCAATCTGGTGATCAGCCTGGCTGCCCAGCGGGAGACGGTGCCGTTTCCGACTTTTGTCGAAGCGCTGATGATGGAATTAACCTATGAGATTCTGCGGGAAGCAGGCGTACGGATTCCAAAAAACGTGGGCCAGGCTGTCTCTATCGTCGGTACGCTGGTTATCGGGCAGGCGGCGGTTGCAGCGGGATTCATCTCCTCAGCTATGGTTATCATTGTATCCATAACAGCAATCTCAAGCTTTGTGATTCCCGAAGCCGGGATGTCCATCGCCGCACGCATCATCCGGTTTTTCCTGATTGCGCTGGCCGGTTTCATGGGGCTGTACGGAATATTGTGCGGAGTATTCTTAGTGGTGCTGCATCTCGTCAGCCTGCGCTCCTTCGGCGTTCCTTATATGAGTCCGCTGGGGCCCTTCCGGCCGGCAGACCTTAAGGATTCGATCTTCAGGTTCCCCTGGCCGTTCCTGAGAACAAGACCGCAAGAGAATAGAACCCAGAATCTGTATCGCCAGAACAGATCCAAACGCGGAGGTTCCTGATATGACAAGCCGTATAAAGAGAGCCGTCGCTGCTTGCCTTCCCCTGCTGCTGCTTTCGCTATTGCTTAGCGGGTGCTGGGAGAGGAAGGAGCTGAATGAATTGGCTTTTGTGCTGGCGCTGGGCTTTGATAAAGCGGAGAAAGGCTACAACGTAACGATGCAGGTGGTCATCCCCTCCTCTATCTCTTCTCAGAATGCGGGGGGAACAGGGGGGAGCGGGGTTCCCGTAGTTGTGTATAATTTTAACGTGCCAACGATCTATGAATCCCTCCGCAAGTTCAATCTGATCAGCTCCCGTTCCCCATATATGGGCCATATCCGGGTACTCGTGATTGGAGAAGAGCTGGCGCGCGAAGGGGTGGGTGAGACGTTGGATGTGATCAAAAGAAGCCGGGAGCCGCGCATGGACTTCTATGTGATGGTTGCGCGGAAGACGACTGCCGAGAATGTTCTGAAGGTGCTGACCCCGCTGGACCGGCTGCCGGCTACTAAATTATTCAGTTCCCTGGACAAGTCCTACAGGATCTCTTCCAAGACCGTCGCGGTCACGCTGGATAAATTCATCGAGGACCTGCTCTACCAAGGAGAGAATCCGGTGTTGACTGGAGTAGAGGTGCTGGGTGATCCAGAGGCGGGCAGTGAGAAAACCAATGTTGAGCAGACAGACCCCAGAACGAAACTTCGCTATGATAGTGTTGCTGTATTTAAAAAGGACAAGATGATTGGCTGGATAGATGATAACTTAACAATTGGCTATAACTATGTGACTGATAACGTCACCAAAAATACGGGGAACTTCAAAGACGAACACGGAACCCTGATCATTATAGAGGCGCTTACCTCCGCTACCAGACGGAAGGTGAAGATCATAGACGGAGAGCCGCATATTTATTTGAGCACGGAAGCTCTATGCAATGTGGAGGAGATTGAAGGGAATTATAAGCTGGATACGGAGGACAAGATCAAATTACTTGAAGAGGTGACAGAAGACCGGGTTGTAATTCGGATGAAAGAAGCTGTAGAGGGAATCAGCAAGAAATTCAATTTGGATATCTTTGGCTTCGGCCAATCGATTTACCGTAAGAGCCCCAAGGCATGGGAGAGGCTGAAGGAACGGAAGGGTGAAGGCTATCTCAAGACACTCCATGTCCATTACGAGGCCAGTGTGACGATCAACCGGATCGGTACGATTGATAATTCTTTTCTTGAAGATATTAAGGAGTGAGCCTGTATGCTGCTGGTGCTGATGTTTGCTCTGATTGCCGCAGGCTGTGCAGCCATGGATCTGTCCTCCCTGAAGGGCAGGCAGAAGACGCGTGATCGTGTGATCTGGGGTCTGCTGTGGATCGGCGGAATGACGGCCACGATATGCACGCTGCTCAAAATTCAGGTTCCCAGCCCGCTGCTGCTGATTATGTTCATCTATAAGCCGATCAATGATCTGGTATCTTCATGGTTCTGATCAAGGGTTCGGAACATCCTGGCAGGTCTTCTCGTTGAAGGCCTGCTATTTGGCATGTTTGGGTAATTATCGTAAATGTCGAATTGAGATTGACGAATTGATTTTATAGTCGTATGATGTGTTATAAAGTTCCTGAGTATTAATAAGTAACTATATAATAAAATAATAACAACGGGAGGAATGAAAGTGGAATCATCTACATTTGTACTTTTTGGCGCAACCGGGGACTTGGCGAAGCGGAAAATCTTCCCCGCTTTATACAACCTGTTTACTGATGGCAAGCTTTCCGGTCCTCTCTCAGTCATTGGACTGGGCAGACGGGAGCTCACTAACGAGACGTTCCAGCGTCAGGTGCTGGACTCCCTGCGCACCTTCTCGCGCCGTCCGGTAGAGGATACAGCGGCGCTGCAGAATTTCCTGCAGGCTTTTGAATATAGTGTGCTGGATGTCGGACGTCCTGAGGATTATGTGAAGCTGCTTGGGCATGTACAGCGCCGGGAGGAAAAGCTGGGGCTTCCGCAGAACCGGATGTTCTACCTGTCAGTCGGTCCCGAATTCTTCGGGGAGATTGCCGGTAATATCAATGCCAGCGGACTCGGGAATACCAAGGGCTGGAAACGTCTGATCATCGAGAAGCCGTTCGGACGGGATCTGCAGTCGGCGCGTGTGCTGAATGAGAGCTTGAGCGCAGCTTTTGCAGAGGAGGAAATCTTCCGGATTGACCACTTCCTCGGCAAGCCGATGGTGCAGAACCTGGAGGTGCTGAAATACTCTAACCCTGTGCTGCGGGCCTTGTGGCAGAACCGGTATATCGCGAATGTCCAGATTACCGCCAGTGAGACGGTGGGTGTGGAAGAGCGGGCGGGTTACTATGATAAGGCTGGGGCGCTGCGTGACATGTTCCAGAACCATATGCTCCAATTGCTGATGATGATGGCAATGCAGCTTCCGAAGGGCAGTACACCGGAAGACGTCCGCAGCAAAAAACGGCATGTCATCCGTTCCGTCCGGCCGCTGCTGCCCGAAGAGGTAGCACAGCATGTAGTGCGCGGCCAGTATGCAGCGGGGGAGATGCGCGGACAGCAAGTGCCTGCGTATACCGCTGAACCGGGGATCGCAGCCACTTCACAGAATGAGACGTATATTGCTGCACGCCTATGGATTGAAGATCCGCTGTGGAACGATGTGCCGTTCTACATTCGTACAGGTAAGCGCATGAAGGAGAAATCCACGCGGATTGTTATTGAATTCAAAGAGCCGTTTAATGATGTGCATAACAAGAACCGTAACAAGCTGCCGCTTGACCCTAATCTGCTGGTGATTGATATTGGCCCGCATGAGGGCATCTCTCTGACTCTGAATACCAAGAATCCGCTTCAGCACGGGAAGCTTGAGCCGGTTAGCATTAAGCATGAGCCGGGCAATCCTGATGTGCCGGAGGCTTATGAGAATCTGATCTATGATGCTATGCTCGGCGACGCTACGTTCTTTGCCCACTGGGAGGAAGTAGAGTTGTCCTGGCAGTGGGTTCAGCCTATAATCGAAGCAACAGCAGATGGCAGCCTGCCGCTGCACCTGTATCCTGCCGGATCTAACGGCCCGGCGGCGGCAGATCAGCTCCTTGGCGAGTTCCACTGGTGGCTGGATGAGCCGGAGAATGCAGAGCCTGCACGCGTTCACCGGACAGCCGGGATAGAGCCGGAAGTCATCCGGCCGGGAGCGTAAGCGGCGGCGGTAACAGCAAGCGGACAGAGTTAGCTTATATATGACTACACAATTCGGAGGGATTCGTAATGAAAGTCGGTTTAATCGGACTTGGCAAAATGGGCTTCAATCTGGGCCAGAACCTGCTGGAGCATGCCCATGAAGTAGTAGCGTATGATGTGAATCCTGCTGCGGTGCAGGAACTGGCCGAACGCGGTGCGTCCGGGGCAGCAAGCCTGGAGGAGCTTACGGGCCGGCTTGATTCCCCGCGCGTTCTCTGGATCATGGTTCCCCATACTTTTGTAGATTCAGTAATTGCTGAACTGACGCCGCTATTATCCAAGGGAGATATCATTATTGAAGCCGGGAACTCTCATTATAAAGAGTCGATCCGCCGTCATGAGGAGCTGGGTGCCCACGGAATTCACTTCCTGGATGCAGGAACCTCCGGCGGAATGGAAGGCGCGCGCAATGGGGCCTGCTATATGGTTGGAGGCGATGAGGAAGCGTGGGCAGTGGTCGAGCCGCTGTTCCATGACACTGCGGTAGAGAACGGATACCTGTACGCCGGCAAATCCGGGAGCGGACATTTCCTCAAGATGGTGCATAACGGCATTGAATACGGGATGATGGCTGCGATTGGTGAGGGCTTCGAGGTGCTGGAGAAAAGCGGATATGACTTCGACTTCGAGCAGGTGGCCCGCGTCTGGAACAACGGCTCTGTCGTCCGCTCCTGGCTGATGGAGCTGATCGAGCGCGCCTTCTCCAAGGATGCCAAGTTGGAAGACATCAAGGGCGTCATGCATTCCTCCGGGGAGGGACGCTGGACGCTGGAGACCGCCTTCGACCTCCAGGCAGCGACTCCGGTTATCGCGATGGCTCTGCTCATGCGCTACCGGTCGCTGGAGACCGACACCTTCACTGGCAAAGTCGTCGCCGCCTTGCGAAACGAATTCGGCGGCCATGCGGTGGAGTCGAAGTAAGCGAAGGCAATTAGGCTGAAGCGGTGATATCAGGGGGCTGTCCCGAAGCCATGAAATGGCTGTTTGGGGCAGCCTTTTCTATTTCGGCTTTGGCCGGAGCAGTGCTTTTCCCGCCAATGGAGAAGTACTGCTCTTTGTTGTGCCTGCACAGAGAATCAGACAACCCGCCCGAAGCATATAAGTACAGAAACATGAAAATGGACGGGGGAGATGGCAGGTGTCCCGTAATCAGGAATTCAGAGTCTATCTGGTCACGAAGAGAGATATTTTACGGTTTATCGTGGTTGAAATCATTATCGGCAGTATGACATATAAGCTGGCTTTGAACCTTTGTCATAATGCGATTCTGGCAGGTGCCGGAGGCTGGGCTTGTACAGAAGGGCTGAAGCGGCTGGTGAAGCTCGGCGGGTGATGGGTAATAACGGGGATTCCCCGGATTGTCTATCTGATGTACTATATATAGAAACAGATTAGACATAGATAGACAGACAGAGGGAATGGTGATGCACAGATGGTTAACCTACTGGAAGTATTACACAAAGAAATTATGCCGGCAGAAGGCTGCACCGAACCGATTGCGGTAGCTTATGCCGTCTCGTTGGCGGCTGAGCTGGTTGATGAAGAGATTACAGGAATCGAGCTGTTCCTCAGCGGCAATATCATCAAGAATGCGATGGGTGTGGGGATTCCTGGTACAGGCCAGACGGGCTTGCCGATAGCGGTTGCCTTGGGTGCGGTGGTGCGCCGCTCGGAGCGGAAGCTGGAGATTCTGTCCGGGCTGACCCCGGCGGAGCTGGCAAGTGCAGAGGGACTGCTGGAGCGTAAGCTGCTGGAGGTTGAGCTGAAGGATACGCCGGAGAAGCTATATATAGAAGCGAGAGTACACAGCAAGAACCATACCGCCACAGCGATCCTGGTAAAAGAGCACACGAATGTGCAGTATCTGGCGAAGGATGGCCAGCGGCTTGAGCCGAAAATGGACAAGGCCGACTGCGGAGACCCGCTTAGTCTGGACCCCGAGGTATACTCGGTCTCACTCGAAGATATCTATGCCTTCGTTCAGAATACACCATTCGAGGATCTTCGCTTCCTGCTGGAGGGAGCGGTTATGAATAAGGCGATCTCGGAGGAAGGGCTACGCGGGGAGTATGGTCTCCAGGTGGGCCGGAAAATGAGCCAGCAATCCGCCCTCAATCTGTTCGGCGCGGATGTGGCGAACCGGATCATTGCCGCAACGGCAGCCGCATCCGATGCACGGATGGACGGCAGTGCCATGCCGGTAATGACGACGGCGGGCAGCGGCAATCAGGGGATTGCCTGTACCATGCCGGTCATTGCCCTGGCCGAGCTCCTCGGCAAGGATGAGGAGACCCTGGCAAGAGCGATGGCGCTCAGCAATCTGATTACCATCCATGTGAAGCATTACATTGGCCGTCTGTCCCCGCTCTGCGGCTCAGGCATTGCCGGTGGAGTGGGGGCGGGCAGCGGCATTGTCTATCTGATGGGCGGGACGCTGGCGCAGATCAAGCACTCCATCCAGAATACGATTGCCTCTACTTCCGGCATGATCTGCGATGGTGCCAAGCCAACCTGTGCGCTCAAAATCTCAACGGCCACCAACGCGGCCATCCAGTCTGCTACTCTCGCCATGAACAATATCTCCGCGAGTCCGAGTGATGGTGTCATCTTCGAGAAGGTGGAGGATACGATCAAGAATATGGAGACCCTGGTCCAGGAAGGGCTTGCCGCCACAGACCAGGCGATTCTGAATATTATGCTCTCCAAGGGAGCCGCTTCTTCATAGGGAGCAGGACAAGTGCTGGATGTCTCAGCATTTAGCGTTTGTAATCCGGCTGCGGCAAAGAAACGGGCTGTGGATTGGCTAGTACCCAATTCACGGCCAATTCGCATAATCTGGCCGGCTCATCATTGCCGTTGCCATGGCGCAGGTAACCGGCTAGTTCCGCCGCTTCCTTCAGGTGCGCAGGGTCCAGAGGTGTGCCCGAGGCGAAGTGCCGGAGCAGCGCATTCAGCATTTTACGGAAATCGGCATCCCAGTTGCCTCCGCCGTTATTCATGATTTCATGTGAGATCCGGCCGGTGATGCGAATGACCTCTCCCTGCACGGTGAGCGCATGTCCTGACGCCGGGATTAGTAATTCCCATAGCTCCTGGTGCTGATCCTGCCATCTTGTACTGTTTACCTCGATCTTGGAAACGCCGTCATGCATCACCCGCGCTGCTACAGGCTCCACATCGAACAGCTTGTACAGGGATTCGAGTGCATTTGAGGTTTCACTCAAGCGCTCTTTATTGAAATTGGATCTGGCGAATTCAAATGCTTTGCCGATCTTACTCACGGATTCCTTCATCTCCGGTGTGATCTCCGCTCCGGCATCAAGCAGGATCTGCGAGATTTCCAGCATGCTATCGATATCGCTATTCCGGCATTGTAATAAGGCTTTGGACAGCGGGGTGTTCCCCGACTTATTTACCGCATGGACATTTGCGCCATGGGCCACCAGATCCCGTACCGCCTGAGTCCGGTAATAGTTGACCGCAGCGTGCAGCGGGGTCTGGTTCTGATAATCCAGGGCTTCCAGCTCTGCACCAAGCTCCAGGAATAATGGAATATTGCCGGACCAGGTTCCAGCCTGGGAATACAGCGGGGTACGCTGGTATTTGTCCCTCGCATTAATATCGGCACCCTGCTCCACCAGCCAGCGGACCAGCTCATCCGGAATCTGCCGCATGCTGAGCGCGGGTTCTTTGTAATATCCCAAGGTTGCATCCCAATCACATTTTTCAAAAACAGCCTTTAGTGCATCGACATCCCCTGATTTAACCAGCTCGCCGAAGTCGGCGGGTAAGGTTTTTCTCTTTTTGCCCATTTGCCCATTTCTCCTCCCTAAAATGATTTCCCATGAACTTAGTACAGCACTTCCACATTCTTCTCGGACAACAGCTTCAGCCACGCCTCCGAAGGCTTGCGGTCGGTAATCAGCACATCGATCCGGCTTAGCTCTGCGAGCCTCGCGAAGGCCGTCTGATCGAACTTGGTATGGTCCGCGAGCAGCACAACCTTATGTGCCTGGCGCAGCATATATTTCTTCAGCTCACATTCCGGTTCATTGGAATCGGTGACCCCGCGGTCCATATCGAGGGCCTTGCAGCTGATTACGGCGGTGTCCACATTGTAGCGCTGAATGGTCTCATGGGCTACGGGGCCGACAAGCGACAGGGAACGGTGGCGGAGTGAGCCGCCTGTAGAAATAATGCTGTGGCTCGAACTTGCGAACTCATGGAGAATGTTGATCGAATTGGTGATGATCGTCAGATTACTTTTATTACCCAGCAGCTTCAGGAATTCAAACGAAGTCGAGCTGGGGTCGACCATCAACGTATCCCCGTCATTAATCAGATCCAGCGCCTGGATCGCTATTGCGCGTTTGATATCCGTATTGAGCGCTCCCCGGGTCAGAAAAGGCAGGTCCTCATTGGTATGCCTGTTCAGCATGGCTCCGCCGTAGGTCCGGCTTACAATCCCATCCTTCTCCAGCTTCTCCAGATCTCTGCGGATCGTCTCCTCTGTCACCTCGAACATCCGGCTCAGATCGGACACCAGCACACGCTTGTCCTGATGGACAAGGTCGATTATTTTTTTGCGTCTTTCGGCAGCGAGCATACGTATCACCTTTCCAGAGTTGATAGTCTTAATATAGCCTGTTATTTCTGTGTTGTACAACACAATTCACCTGATTTGCTCTGAAACCCACAATAATGATTGCTTATTTCCCGTAAAACAAACAATAAACAAATAAAAACAACTTATTTAGTGTTTAAAGTGTTGACAACACAGATTAACGGCGATACGATGAGAAGGTCAACAGGGAGATGTGCGCTTACAGTGTTCATTAACTATTTACGTGCCCGGGAGGCTGGTTAAGCAATGAGTACTCATGTCTATTATGTGCCGTCGATTAACATGATGGGGGAGGGCTGTCTGAAGGACATCGCCCCGTACATTCAAGAGCTGAAGCTGAACAAGGCGCTTGTGGTCACAGACAAGTTCCTGATGAAGAGCGGAATCGCCGGAAGGCTGCTGGCTGTGCTGGAGGAGGCGGGGATTCAGTATGTGGTATATGATGAAGTGAAGCCGAACCCCACCTGCAAAAATGTTCATGACGGCGTAGACTTTCTGAAGCAGCACGAATGTGACTATCTGATCTCCATCGGCGGCGGCTCGCCGCAGGATACGGCCAAGGCCATCGGCATTGTTGCCACCAACGGGGGGCATATTGCCGATTATGAAGGCGTTCACAAATCCAAGAATAAATCTCTGCCGATTGTCGCGGTGAACACGACGGCCGGGACTTCAAGTGAAGTGACGATCAACTACGTGATTACAGATGAAGAGCGCAAGATCAAGATGGTCATGGTAGACAAGAACAGTATCGCCACCATCTCGGTGAATGATCCGGAGCTGATGGTCGATAAGCCTGCTGCGCTGACGGCGGCTACGGGCATGGATGCACTGACGCATGCGATTGAAGCGCTGGTCACTCCAGGCGCATATCCGGTAACCGATGCTACGGCACTGGCTGCGGTGGAGCTGATCTTCGGCAATCTGGCACGGACGGTAACGAACGGACAGGATATTGAAGCGCGTGAGCAGATGGTCTATGCGATCTTCCTCGGCGGCCTTGCCTTCAATAATGCAGGCTTAGGCTATGTGCATGCCATGGCCCATCAGCTTGGCGGGGTGTATGATCTGCCGCACGGCGTGTGCAATGCAATGCTGCTGCCTTATGTGGAAGAAGAGAATGCCAAGCATGTGCCGGAGAAGTTCAGAGCAATTGCCAGAGCGGCCGGTATGCAGACTGAAGGACGCAGCGACAAGGAATGTGCGGATTACGTCATTGAGGCGATCAAGGCCTTGTCCAAAGAGGTTGGCATTCCTGCCAAGCTGTCCGAGCTGGGTGTAGCGGAAGTAGATCTCGATCTGCTGGCTGAGAACGCCATGAAGGATGCCTGCGCGCCCGGTAATCCTTTTATTCCTACCAAAGATGAAGTAATCGCGTTATTCCGCAAAATTCTGTAAATCACCTCCCATAGAATAGGAGATTCCCTATGACCTATCATATCGCCGTCGATATCGGCGCCTCCAGCGGACGGCTGGTGCTCGGACAGCTCGTGGACGGGAGCCTCCAACTGGAGGAGATTCACCGTTTCAGCAATGGCTTCACAGAGCAGGAAGGCTCCTGCTTCTGGGATATGGATTATTTATTGAATGAAATTATTAACGGTCTGCAGCAGGCGAAGCTAAGAGGCATTCACGAATGCACCCTCGGCATTGATACCTGGGCGGTAGATTATGTGCTGCTGGATGCCGAAGGCAAGCAGATAAGCCGGGTCTATGCCTACCGTGACCACCGGACCGACGGGGTGATGGAAGAAGTCGGGCGGCTCCTTCCGCCCGAGAAGGTCTACGCCAAAACGGGCATTCAGCAGCTTCCCTTCAATACGCTGTATCAGCTATATGCGCATGACCGGGAAGAACTGAAGGCGGCCGATCAGATTCTGCTGGTGCCGGATTATCTCTACTACCGGCTCGGCGGACGTAAGATGAACGAGGTTACCAATGCATCCACGACGCAGCTATTGGATCTTGCGGCCCGTGATTTCGATGCCCAGCTGCTGGAATTCCTGGGTCTGCGGCGTGAACAGTTCGCTCCGTTAACCGAGCCTGGGGAGGATCTCGGCTTCATTACGCAGGAGCTGCGCGCGGAGTATGATCTGCCGGAATGCCGCCTGATCTGCGTGGCTACGCATGACACAGCATCTGCGGTACTCGGTGTGCCTGCTCAGAAGGACCGTGCGTCAGCCTATCTTAGCAGCGGAACCTGGTCTCTGCTGGGAGTAGAGCTGGATCACCCGATCAATAACAGCAGAGCGATGGCCGCTAATTATACCAACGAGTGGGGCGCTTACGGGACTTACCGGTTCCTGAAGAATATTATGGGCCTCTGGCTGATTCAGGAAGTGCGCAGACTGGACGGCGGAAGATTTAGCTTCGCGGAACTAGCAGAGCAGGCCGGTGAATGCCCAGGCTTCCGCAGCCTGATTCCCTGCAATCATCCGCGGTTTTTGAACCCGGACGATATGATTCAGGAGATCCGCCAGGCCTGCCTGGAGAGCGGCCAGCCTGTGCCGCAAGCTACGGGCGAGCTGGCACGCTGTATCTTTGACAGTCTGGCGTTATCCTACCGCAGTCATCTGGCTGAGCTGGAAGAACTCACCGGGGAGCTAACCCAAGTGCTGCAGATTGTCGGCGGCGGCGCTAACAATGGGCTGCTGTGCCAGCTGACGGCAGATGTTACCGGCAGGGAGGTGCTGGCCGGACCGACCGAATCCACAGCCCTGGGTAATCTGGCTGTGCAGATGATTGAGGCGGGGCGCATGGCAGATATCCATGAAGCCCGGCAGACCATCTCACAGTCCTTCGCGATTCAGTCTTATCTTCCGCAGCCGGTTCCTGGGCTGGCGGAGCTGCTGCTCCGCTGGGAGCAGCTTCATCCGGGAGCGGATGTTCACAATACGTATTAGGAGGCAACAGCATGGATCAGAGCATCATTAACAGCTACAACGAAGCCAAGAAATTATATGCAGCCCATGGAATTCAAACGGATGAGGTACTGGAGAAGCTGGCGCAGATCAAAGTATCGCTGCACTGCTGGCAGGGCGATGATGTACGGGGCTTTCTGTTCAAGGATAAAGAGCTGAGCGGCGGCATTGCCGTGACCGGCAGCTACCCGGGACGGGCCGGTACACCGGATGAGCTGCGTCAGGATCTGGAGAAGGCCCTCTCGCTGATTCCCGGCAAGCATAAGGTCAATCTGCATGCGATCTATGCCGATACGAAGGAGCAGGTGGATCTGGATGAGCTGGCGCCGCGCCATTTCAAGAATTGGGTGGAATGGGCCAAGGAGCAGGGCTTAGGCCTTGATTTCAATCCGACCTGCTTCTCGCATCCGAAGGCGGCAGACGGGTTCACCCTGAGCCATGCGGACGAAGAGATCCGCAGCTTCTGGATTAAGCATTGCAAGGCTTCCCGCAGCATTGCTGAGCACTTCGGCCGCGAGCTGGGCCAGCCGTGTGTGACGAATTTCTGGGTGCCTGACGGCTACAAGGATACTCCGGTAGACCGGCTGGCACCGCGCATGCGACTGAAGGAATCGCTGGACGAAATCTTCAGCGAGGAGATGGATCCGCAGTACACTATCGATGCCGTGGAGAGCAAGCTGTTCGGTATCGGCTCGGAGAGCTACGTTGTCGGTTCGCATGAGTTCTACATGGGCTACGGCCTGACACGCGGTAAGGCCATCTGCCTGGATGCCGGGCATTTCCATCCGACGGAAGTGATCTCGAACAAGCTCAGCTCTATCCTGATGTTCAGCGAGCAGCTGCTGCTGCATGTCAGCAGACCGGTCCGCTGGGATAGCGATCATGTGGTCACGATGGACGATGAGCTGCTGGAGATTGCCCGCGAGCTGGTTCGCGGGGATCTGCTGCCGCGTACGCATATCGGCCTCGACTTCTTCGACGGCAG
This sequence comes from Paenibacillus silagei, assembly GCF_017874735.1. GTDB lineage: Bacteria > Bacillota > Bacilli > Paenibacillales > Paenibacillaceae > Paenibacillus_AQ > Paenibacillus_AQ silagei. The sequence continues at coordinate 52,713 of NZ_JAGGLV010000027.1, read as the reverse complement.
TATCAATCACCTGGCAGCATGGGTAATCGGCACGCGCAATACGATCAAGGCGCTGCTGCGCGCTATGCTGGAGCCGGTAGAGGAGCTTCGTGCCATTGAGCGGGCCGGAGATTATACCTCACGGCTGGCCCTGGTGGAAGAATTCAAGTCCTACCCGTTCGGTGCTGTCTGGGATTACTACTGCGCTTCGCAGGGGACCCCGGTCCGCGAGGGGTGGCTGGCTGAAGTGAAGCGCTATGAACAGGATGTATTGGCTTTAAGATAAGATCAGGCTGCTGAAATCACAATGACTGCTGAAATAATAAATAACAAGTACCCGCACGCTTAGGGTGCATATAGAAGGAGAGAGCATATGAGTACTTCCGTAATTGAATCCAAAGGGTATATATCCGGCGTCACCGCGCCTTTTATCGAGGAAATGTCCGAAATTACCCATCACATGTGGTCGCTGGGCTGGGATGAGCTGAACGGAGGCAACGTCAGTTACCTCCTGGATGAAGAAGAGGTAGCCAAGTATATCAATATCCGCGAGCCGCTGCGCACGATCAGCCTTACCTTCCCTGTAGCCGAGCTGGCGGGCAAATACTTCATCGTTACCGGATCAGGCAAGTATTTCCGTAATGTGATCAAGGACCCGGAGGCCAATCTGGGTGTGTTGCGTGTCAGCAGCAGCGGCGAGAGTGTGGAGGTGTTATGGGGATTGCGTAATGGCGCTGTTCCGACCAGTGAGCTGGCTTCCCACTTCATGAGCCATATCGAACGGCTGAAGGTAGATCCGGCGCACCGGATTGTGCTGCATACCCATGCAACGAATGTGATTGCCATGACCTTCACCCATGATCTGGATGAGCTGAAATTCACCAAGACGCTGTGGGAGATGTGCACAGAATGTCTGGTGGTCTTCCCGGATGGCGTCAGCGTCATTCCCTGGATGGTGCCGGGGAGCAGCGAGATCGGCCGGGCCACCGCTGACCGGATGAAGGAATACCGCGTGGTCATCTGGCCGCAGCATGGGATATTTGTTACTGGTGCGACGATGGATGCCACCTTCGGACTGGTTGAAACGATTGAAAAGGCTGCGATTGTCTATAACCTGATCGGCGGAAGAGAGATTCGGCAGAAGATCACCGATCGGCAGCTGGCAGATCTGGCTGCAGCCTTCCGAGTGACTCCAAAAGCCGGAGTGCTGGACTTATAAGACTTATCAAATCTCTTGTACTGGCAGTCATTTGCATTTGCCGCCGGGAACCGTCATACTATGCTTACTTAAAGTAATCATCAAGTAAGTAATCATCGTATGAAATGGAGGCTTGTGAATTATGAATGCTGCTGCATTGTTTGAACCTTTTGAATACGGAGGCTTGTCCCTCAGTAACCGTGTGGTGATGGCGCCGATGACCCGGGTGCATTCCCCTGAGGGCGTACCTGGCCCTGAGGTGGCGGCGTATTACCGCCGCCGCGCGGAAGGCGGGGTGGGTCTGATCATTACCGAAGGCACGGCCATTGATCATCCGGCGGCAGTCAGCCATCAGGATATCCCGAACTTCCATGGCGAAGCCTCCCTTGCGGGATGGGCGCAGGTCGTGAGTGAGGTGCATGCTGCCGGAGGCAAGATTATGCCCCAGCTCTGGCATGTCGGCATGGCCCGCAAGATCGGTGAGGGGCCTAATGCTTCGGCGCTGCCGATCGGTCCGTCCGGGCTGAATCTGGCCGGAGAGCAAGTTACAGAGCCGATGACTAAGAGCGAGATTCAGGCCATCGTCAGTGCCTTCGCCAAGGCAGCGAAGGCAGCCAAAGCCGTCGGCTTCGACGGCATAGAGCTGCACGGCGCCCACGGCTATCTGATCGACCAGTTCTTCTGGGAGAAAACCAACCGCCGCACCGATGAATACGGCGGCGATCTGGAAGCCCGCACTACCTTCGCGGTGGAAGTGATCGATGCCTGCCGCCGTGCGGTAGGACCGGATTTCCCGATCGTACTCCGCTTCTCGCAGTGGAAGAGCGGGGCCTATGACGCTAAGCTGGCGGAGACGCCGGAGGATCTGGCCCGTTTCCTGACCCCGCTCAGCAATGCCGGGGTAGATATCTTCCATTGCTCCACCCGGCGGTTCTGGGAGCCTGAATTTGCAGGCTCTGAGCTGAATCTGGCGGGCTGGACGAAGAAGATTACGGGCAAACCGGCGATTACAGTGGGCTCTGTCGGCCTGGACAGCGCATTCACCAGTGCGGTTATGGAGAAGAATGAGGATAACAACCTTGAGCGGCTGCTGCTCCGGCTGGATCAGGGAGAGTTCGATCTGGTGGCGGTAGGCAGAGCCTTGATCAGCGATCCGGCTTGGCCTGCCAAGGTACAGGCAGGCAAGATTAACGAGATTATTCCGTTCACCTCGGAGTCTACCAAGACATTGTATTAATCAATAGAGCTTGATCTGTAACACCCTGTGCCAAGCCATTAGGTTAGACTTCAAGTCTATCAGCTCATGGCTGCCTGCATGGGGTGTTTTTTTGCGGGTGAATCTTTGAAGATGTACTGATTGTTACTGTTTCTTATAATAATGTCAATATGCCAACACTCTTCTGTTTTCTCTCGAATACTGCTATTAATATAGCTGGATTTAGCTTGAGAGGGGAGCTGGAAAATGGCAATTTTATCTACAGGACCGATTGAGAATATTATTGCAAGCAATACGGGGACCCGGCCGACTCAAAGGGTAACACTCAAAATAGACGGCCGTAATATAACCGGATTCTTCGATATTCTTATTTTGGGTTATACCCTGAACGGCATACGCACCTTATATGTACAGGAGGAGATCACTGTGGCCCCCTCCCAAGTGGTTACCAAAATTTACTATGCGGACCTGGATGCTTTTGAATTCGTGTTCAACACGACAGGAACGGCAGTCTCCGAAGCGCAGGTATCTCTATGGGGCCAAAATGCCAGCGGGCAGCTGGTGACAGCACACCGGCTGGTCTCGCAGGAGTTGCTGGGAGAAGAGGCAACAGGAGTCACCGGAGCCACAGGAGTAACGGGTGCGACGGGAGTAACGGGTGTGACGGGTGCAACGGGAGTAACGGGTGCGACGGGAGTAACGGGTGTGACGGGAGTAACGGGTGTGACGGGAGTAACGGGTGCAACAGGTACAACGGGTGTGACGGGTGCCACTGGAGTAACGGGTGCCACGGGTGCAACGGGTGTAACTGGTGCAACGGGAGCCACAGGCGCACTGGCGTCATCTTATGCCTATATTTTCAATACGGGGGCCCAGACCGTGGCTACGGAAGCAGATGTTACTTTTGACAGCAATGAGAGTCTTGTCGGCTTCTCGCATACCCCTAATACAGCTCAGATTAATGTTGAGAATGCAGGAGATTATGCGGTAATCTTTATTGTCACCGCAGTGGAACCGAATCAGTTCACTTTGTATCTGAACGGTGCACCTGTAGGTGGCAGCGTCTATGGTTCAGGAGCGGGAACACAGCCTAACCCCGGGATGGTGATTATCTCTGTAGTCCCCGGCGATGTAATCACTTTAAGGAACCATTCCAGTGCCGCTGCAATCAATTTACAGACCTTAGCCGGAGGAACGCAGATCAACTCCAACGCATCGATTTTGATCTATAGGCTTGGGGATTAAGATGTCCGGCGGCAAGCTGGTTGTAATAAATAAGTCCGGGACCTTACATTTTAGGCCGGGCTTTTTTGTCGTATAGGAAATTATATTATCCGTCTGTTGTGGATAAGGGGGCCTAGCGTGGGGAGAAGTACTCTTTGAATGAGTCCGGAGGCCTCATGAGTATATGAGGAGCTCAGAATGTATGCGAAAAACAGCATACATTTGCTGGCGTGAAGGCTAGTGGCCCGAATGTATGCGAAAAACAGCATACATTTGCTGGCGTGAAGGCTAGTGGCCCGAATGTATGTGAAAAACAGCATACATTTGCTGGCGCGCAGGCTGGTGGCCCGAATGTATGCGGAAAACGGCATACATTTGCTGGCATGAAGGCTTGTGGTCCGAATGTATGTGGAAAACAGCATACATTTGCTGGCGCGTAGGCTTTTGGCCCGAATGTATGCGGAAAACGGCATACATTTGCTGGCGCGCAGGTAATCTCATTCACCCGCAGGGTGATTTTGTTGCGCTGGAGATACTCCTGAGTTGCGTGCCTCATACATAAGCTCTAAGCAATAAGTTGTTTTAAATCTGATGTTATACAAGACGCAATAGTCAGACTGCTGACTTGCCCTCTCTTCCTGCCGCCGCGCGGTAGGACCGGATTTCCCGATAGTACTCCTTATCCCGGCCCCAGGCGGAATTTCTTCTCGCATACAGACTTCGCGCTATCCCCTCGGGATTTGTGGGTCGCTACTACCTCCCCGTCATACAGGATTGTGCAGCTTATCCAAGTGGCATCGGCATCCTTTTCTGCTTGTACCCTGGTAGAGGTTAACGGTATGAACGTGTCTTTGGGGACAGCAAATTCCTCTCTGTAAGGGAGTTCGATAGAATCGAAATATACACTCTGCGGATGGTCACGGGCATTGACTTCCACCTCCAGATTAAGTGCTGCATCACTATCACTTTCAATTAGCACCTCTACGAGTATAGCGTCCGCTTCCGGTTCAACCGTTGTTGTTGACTCCTCAGCTTTCTTTTCACGTATTGGATCTGTAGCTGTTCCACAGGTTGACAATAGGATCACTACTCCTGCCAGTACAGCCAGCATCCAAGGATTCTTAAGAATGCCCAGTGATTGTAGCCCTCTATTCATGCCGGTTCTCCTCTCTATGCCCAAGATAATATCCGATCATCTCATCTATAAAAGACATCATTGCGCTATCCATGCCCATCACGACAGGAGTCGCACCGTCAGCGGGCCGGATCATTTCCCAATACCTATCCAGCAGCGTCTCATTACCTTCAAAAAGGTCCAGCGCCATGCTATATAAACGGCCAGCCAGCGCATGAGCTTCTGAAGAATAGGGGGACGAGGCCATCAACGGTACGGCTTGCTCTAAAAGGCGTACAAGCTCCTCCGCTTTGTTGCTGCCGCCGCCCAGGATAGGGAGACGCTTAAGCAGCTCAACCTCCTCAACAGTTAGTGACGGCTCCTCCCTGAATTCGGCTGGAATGATTCCATCACTTAGAGGACGGTCATTCATAGCCGCAAGGACCTGCATTAAATCTTGCAGATGCTCTGTACCTTTGAGCCGGAGGGTATGAAGAGTAGACCTGAGATAATACTGCTTGCGGCTTAACTCTTCTTTTTTTTGTTCGATCAGCTCGATCTGCTCATGCAATGATGCTATCCAATGGTCATGTTCATCCGCAGGGCTCTGATTCTGTAACAGCTCTTTTATTTGCTCTAAGGTGTAGCCGATCGATTTCAATAACAGAATTTTTTGAAGCCGGATTACAGCTTGGTTATCGTAGAAGCGGTAACCGTTCTCAGAGACCCTTGTGGGCTGCAGCAGTCCAATATGCTCATAGTGGTATAAGGTTCTTTTGCTGATATTCGCTGTCTTCGCTAAATCGCCAATACGGATCATAGTCACGACTCCCTCCTTATCATCACTATAAACGATAACGTATACGTTACAGTAAAGCCCCTAGCTTCTGAAATGTTCAGAATGGATTATCTTGGGAGCGGTATGATATAATTTTACATTAGAAAAGCACGGAAAATATGGGGACATCAGCAGAGGATGTGACTTTAGCATGGCGAAGGGGAGCAAGGATTACGGGCAGTATTTCGATTTCACGGATGCCAAGATCGTCAGCGAGACTGAAGGCAAGACCACTTACCGGATCAAAGGCAGGAACGTGCAGATCAACAGCCAGCCCGATTACAAGGAAGGCAAGCGGCGGGGCAAGGAAGAGATTGAAGTGCTGTATCACTTCGACATTCCGCCGGAGATGGCAGATTTCGGTGCAGGCAAGAGCTATCATATTACCACCTACGGCTGCCAGATGAATGAGCATGACACGGAGACGATGAAGGGTATGCTGGAGCAGCTCGGCTACCGGGCGGCTGAAGACCGCAGCGAGGCTGATATTATACTACTTAATACATGTGCGATCCGCGAGAATGCGGAGGATAAGGTATTCGGAGAACTGGGCCATCTCAAAACACTGAAGCTGGAGAAGCCCGGCCTGCTCCTGGGGATCTGCGGCTGTATGTCCCAGGAGGAGGGCGTGGTCAACCGGATCATGAGCCGGTACGGCTTCGTGGATCTGATTTTTGGCACACATAATATCCACCGCCTGCCGGAGCTGATTAAGGAAGCGGTGTTCAGCCGCGAGCTGGTCATTGAGGTCTGGTCCAAGGAAGGCGATATCATTGAGAATCTGCCGAAGAAGCGGGAGGGTCTGCGCGCCTGGGTGAACATTATGTACGGCTGCGACAAGTTCTGTACGTATTGTATTGTGCCGTTCACCCGGGGGAAGGAGCGGAGCAGACGTCCCGAGGATGTCATTGCCGAGGTGCGGGAGCTGGCCCGCCAGGGCTTCAAGGAAGTAACGCTGCTGGGGCAGAACGTGAACGCATACGGCAAGGATTTTACGGACATTGATTATACCTTCGGCGACCTGATGGACGACATGCGGGGGATTGATATTCCGCGTATCCGGTTCATGACCTCGCATCCGCGTGATTTTGACGATAAACTGATTCACGTGCTGGGCAAAGGCGGCAATCTGGTGGAGCATATCCATCTGCCGGTGCAGTCGGGAAGTACAGCCGTGCTGAAGCGGATGAGCCGCAAATATACCCGTGAAGCCTACCTGGAGCTGGTCCGTAAGATTAAGGCAGGCGTGCCGGATGCGGTGCTGACTACGGATATTATCGTCGGCTTCCCGGGTGAGACGGAGGAGCAGTTCGAGGAGACACTGTCCCTGGTGCGCGAAGTAGGGTATGATATGGCGTATACCTTCATTTATTCTCCGCGCGAAGGGACTCCGGCAGCCGGGATGGACGATAATGTTCCGTCAGAGGTTAAGAGCGCGCGTCTCCAGCGTCTGAATGATCTGATCAAGGAGCAGAGCCGTCTGGGGAATGAGCGGATGCTGGGCCGGCGGGTGGAGGTGTTGGTGGAAGGTACGAGCAAGAATAATGCCCGGATGCTGGCCGGACGTACCCGTGACAGTAAGCTGGTGCATTTTGAAGGCCCGTCCTCCCTGATTGGCACGCTGGTGCAGGTGAGCATTACCGGCGCGAAGACTTGGTACATTAGAGGGGACTATCAGGCGGAAGCCGCAGCGGTCCTCTAATTATAGAGAAATGAGGCGAGAAGAATGAGCCAGGAAGAAGCACGACTGAATGAATATGGCATGCAGACCCACAATACCCGCGATTTAATTGTCCGGGAGGATATTATGGGCAAGGCGAAGGACTTGGCTGCACTCATCTCCACCAGTGAGGAGGTCCGTCATTTCCAGCAGGCCGAGCAGAAGATTCTGAATCACGAGCGTGTGCAGGGACTTATTGCTACAATTAAGAAGAAGCAGAAGGAGATCGTGGCGTTCGAGAGCTTCAAGAACCAGGCGATGGTCGCGAAGATTGAACGTGAGATTGAAGAGCTGCAGGATGAAATCGACAGCATCCCGGTCGTGAACGAGTTCCAGCAGAGCCAGAGCGATATCAATTATCTGCTGCAGATGGTGATTTCAGTGATCAGGGATACCGTTTCGGATAAAATCAATGTGGAAGCAGGCACCGAGGCGCCGCCCTCCACTTGCGGAGATTAATGCAGAATCACCCGGGGGCGGATGTGAATCCGTCCCTTTTACATATCTGCGGCCTGCTCCGGTTGATTTTGGGCGGACAGGTTTGGTACATTAAAAGATACGAACAACAAACAATAGCTGCGGCAAAGGATGATCTATAGTGACTGAGAACGCGGAACAAACCTATAACGCCAAGAAGTACCGCACTCCGGATGGCGTTCCGGCGGATATTGTCATGTTTACACTGACCAAGCGCGAGCGGAAGACCGTCACGAAGACGCTGCCGCTGCGCGAGCTGAAGGTGATGCTGGTCCGGCGCAAAAAATGGCCGTGTGCGGGCATGTGGGCCCTGCCGGGCGGCTTTTGCCAGGAGGATGAATCGATCTATGATGCCGCTACGCGCGAGCTGAAGGAAGAAACGGGCGTGGACGGCGGACATCTGGAGTATCTCGGTGTCTACAGCCAGCCGGGCCGTGATCCGCGCGGCTGGATTATCAGCCATGCTTTCTTTGCACTGGTGGAGGAGTGGATGCTGGAGCAGCGGCAGGCCTCGGATGATGCAGGCGAGGTTGGCCTGTTCACACTGCAGGAAGCGCTTGAGGAGCTGGAACTGGCTTTTGACCACCATGATATTATTACCGATGCCTACCTGCGGATTCAGCAGCAGATGCTGCAGACGACGATTGCCCGGCAGTTCCTCCCGCGTCATTTCACGCTGAGCGAGCTGTATCAGGTGATCCAGACGGTGGTGCCGGAATTCAAAGAACCGAATTTTATCCGCAAAATTACGTCAACACGCAGCCGTCAGGGTATATTAAAAGAAGTGAGCGATGAAGCGGGGAATCCGCTCAGCTCCAATCAATACTCCCAGCGCCCGGCACAGCTCTATATGTTCACGGACCATGAGCCGTTATTATCCATTTATACGTAAGCTGCCGGGAAGGGCAGGCCCATTAACCTTTTAGGAGGCTATCCTACCATGAGAGCACTGATTGTAATTGATTTCACGAATGATTTCGTTGACGGGAACCTGCCTGTCGGCCAGCCCGGCATCGATATTGCGCCCAGAGTCAGTGAACTGACGGAACAATTCGTGCGCAGCGGGGACTATGTGGTGATGGCTGTAGATCTGCATGAAGCGGATGACCCGTACCACCCGGAGACCAAGCTGTTTCCGCCGCATAATCTGCGGGGAAGCGAGGGGCGTGAGCTGTACGGCAGCCTGAAGGCTGTCTACGAGGCGAACCGGGAAGCCATCTACTGGATGGACAAAACGCGTTACAGCGCCTTCTGCGGCACGGATCTTGCGCTGAAGCTGCGTGAACGGGGCATTACCGAGGTGCATCTGATCGGGGTATGTACGGATATCTGTGTACTGCATACGGCAGTGGATGCCTACAACCACGGCTTCGGGATTACGGTGCATGAGGATGCCGTCGCCAGCTTCAATCCTGACGGTCATGTATGGGCGCTTGGACACTTCCGCGGCAGTCTTGGCGCGAACGTTGTCACGGGCGCTATAGAGAAGTAGCACATCAGCAGAGACAGAACCCAAATACAACAGTGGAATGACTAGGAGATGAGGACTTGAGGAGAGAACTTGCTCTACATACAGACAAATACCAGATCAATATGATGTATGCCCATTGGATGAATGGTACACACAAGCGCCGGGCGGTGTTCGAAGCCTATTTCCGCAAGCTGCCGTTCGGCAACGGCTTCGCTGTATTTGCCGGGCTGGAGCGGATCGCCCAGTATATTGCCGAGCTGCGGTTCACGGAAGAGGATATCCGCTACCTGTCGGAGCAGGAGGAGAACTATGCGCCGGCCTTCCTGGAGGAGCTGCTGCAGTTCCATTTTCAAGGCAGTCTTCACTCCATGAAGGAAGGGGCCCTGGTGTTTCAGGATGAACCGCTGATCCGGGTCGAGGGTACGATTATGGAGGCGCAGCTTGTCGAGACTGCGATCCTGAACTTCATGAACTATCAGACGCTGATTGCTACCAAGGCGTCACGGATCAAGCAGGTGGCCCCGAATGATACGCTGCTGGAGTTCGGAACGCGCCGCGCGCAGGAAGCGGATGCCGCAGTCTGGGGCGCTCGCGCCGCTTATGTCGGCGGCTTCCATGCGACTTCTAACATGCTGGCCGGCAAAAAGTTCGGCATCCCTACGAAGGGCACCCATGCCCATTCTTGGGTGCAGAGCTTCCCAAGCGAGCAGGAGGCGTTCGACGCTTACGCGCGGGTAATGCCGGACGGCGTGACGCTGTTGGTGGATACGTTCGATACCCTGCGCAGCGGTGTGCCGAATGCGATCAACACGGCGAAGAAGCTGGAAGCGCAGGGCAAACGGATGAACGGCATCCGGCTGGACAGCGGTGACCTTGCTTATCTGTCCCGCAAGGCACGCGAGATGCTGGATGAAGCCGGGCTGCAGTATGTGAAGATTGTGGCCTCCAATGATCTGGATGAGAACACCATCATGAACCTGAAGTCGCAGGGGGCGGCGATCGACACCTGGGGGGTCGGAACCCAACTGATTACCGCTTCGGATCAGCCTTCGCTGGGCGGCGTCTATAAGCTGGTCGAGATCGAAGCGCCAAGCGGCGAGATGATCCCCACGATTAAGATCTCTTCGAATCCCGAGAAGGTATCCACTCCCGGCAAAAAGGAAGTCTACCGCATTATCGGCCAGAACGGCAAGGCGCTGGCTGATTATATCAGCTCCGCCGATGAGCCAGCACCCCGCAGTGGAGTGCGGCTGAAGCTGTTCAATCCGCTGCATCCTTACATGAAGAAGCATGTGGAGCGTTACGACGCGGTGCGGATGCTGGAGCCGATTGTAGTGAACGGGTTCCAGGTCTATACCCTGCCGGAGCTGGCGGAGATCCGCCGTTACCATGAGGAGCAGCTCGACCTCTTCTGGCCGGAGTACTTGCGCAAGCTGAACCCGGAAGTGTTCCGCGTGAATCTCAGCGAACAGCTATGGAACCGCAAGCAGCAGCTGATTGCGGAGCATATGATTACCGATGTGGAGTAACCGGACTGTATTGCAGGAATAGAGATGTTGACTTAGCCCCTTCAAACCGGTTGAATTGTTTTCCGGCTGAAGGGGCTGTTGCTGCATCAATGGAGGAAGGCCGCTGGGCAGGCTTCTACTTGCTATCATAACGGGCACTTCTTACGTAGGACCATATGCTTATTGACATAGATACTCTGGAATAATATATTAAATATGTACCGATTTACAATTTTAGTAGAAGAAGATTATTTTTTTGGGACAAAAGTATAAGCGCTTTAACTTTTGTCCGGCAGGCAGCATCCGCAATATCCAGTAAGGAGGTGAGCTTTTCCTACAGCTGTCCGTTTGTGAATACAATGGGTTCTCTTAAGTATCCACCCCAACCACAAGGAGTGAATGGATGATGAACAAGCAAGGGAAACGCAAGCTGCACTGGAAAAGTCTGATGCTTCTATGTCTGGCCATATTTATCCTGCCTGCCGGATCTGCCTTCGCCGCTGTGAACAAACCGTTCCCGCAGCACACCACCTATACAAGCGGAACCATTAAACCGAACAATGTCACTCAGACCGTCATGGATAACGCCGTCAAGACCAAATGGGATGCCTGGAAAGGCGCATATCTTAAGCCTGCCGGAACAGGCAAATATTATGTGAAATATAATTCAGCCGGGGAGACGGTCTCTGAAGCACATGGCTATGGTATGCTGTTCACCGTGCTGATGGCCGGCTACGACAGTAACGCACAGACCTACTACAACGGACTCTACAATTATTACACAGCACATCCAAGCGCCATCAACCCCTATCTGATGTCCTGGAAGCAGAACAGCAGCTTCCAGAATATCGAAGGGGAAGACTCCGCAACCGACGGAGATATGGATATTGCCTTCTCGCTGCTGCTGGCCCACAAGCAATGGGGAAGCAGCGGAACCGTCAACTATCTGCAGGCTGCGACGAATATGATTAACGCTATCATGGATAATGAGATTAATCAGACCCAGTGGACGATCCGTCTCGGGGACTGGGCGAACAGCGGCTCATACAATACGGCTACCCGCCCTTCAGACTTCATGCTCAATCACCTGAAGGCCTTCCAGGCTGCTACAGGGGATGCCCGCTGGCAGAATGTAACGAACAAGACCTACACCTTAATCAACAGCCTCTACACCGGCTATAGCTCAACCACCGGCCTGCTGCCGGACTTCGTGGTCTACTCCAGCAATACCTATAAGCCGGCTGCGGCTAATTTCCTGGAGGATGCCAACGACGGCAACTATAACTATAATTCCTGCCGCACCCCGTGGCGGATCACCACCGATTATCTGCTGACAGGCGATAACCGGGCCTTATCCCAGCTGAATCAGCTGAACAGCTGGATCAAGACCAAAGCAAGCAATACGCCGGGTAACATCAAGGACGGCTATAAGCTGAACGGAACCACCTTCGGCAGCTATAACAGCGGCGCATTCTATGCCCCCTTCGGCGTAAGCGCAATGACCTCCTCCGCCAACCAGAGCTGGCTGAACTCCCTGTGGAGCCATACGGCGAACAGCGCGGCAGAGGATTACTATGAAGACAGCATCAAGCTGTTCTCGATGATTGTCATGTCAGGCAACTGGTGGGCTTACTAAGCGGTACACGGCAGCTTCCCGGTGTAATTCGGTGAAGCTGCTTTTTTTTCGATGTAAGGGCAAGTTGTTCAAGAAGACGCCATTATATTTCAAATATTTAAAGTATATTTATTCTTTTTTAGTCCAGACTCATAAAAAAAGGGGGTGGAAAATATGTCAATAAGAAGTATTCCGGATTTAAGTCATTTAAAAGTTGATGATTTAGTTAGGGTTATTAAAGAAAGTAACCAGTTTGAAATCGAAAAGACTAGAGAATATGTTGATCTGTTTTTGAAACATGCGGATTCTATTAGCTCTCTAGAATCTAACAATGTTGAAAAAATTTTAAAAATGATGAATTCTGCAACAATGGCTAGAGGTGATGGAGGATGCGGTTCTGTGAGCGGTGGTTGTTGTTAGTGAAAAACAATTAACTATTTGGGCTCAGGAAATTCTTGGGCCCATCAAAACTGAAAAAAATATAACTTTGATGGAGTGATGTTAATATGCTTTCAAAACTTACCTTAATAGTTACACACAATTGCAATTTAAATTGCAACTATTGTTATGCAATGGGTGGTGATTATGGCCTTCCTGTAGGACAAATGTCAAAAGAAGAAGCAATTAAAATAGTAGAGCATTTTTGGAACGCTTTTAATGGAATCAAAGAAATATTTTTCTTTGGGGGAGAGCCGTTGCTGGCTATTGATACTATCGAGTCGCTCTGTATTCATTTGAAAAATAAAGTTAAAGAGAGAAAAATAAAGGAATTGCCGTTGTTTACATTAATAAGCAACGGAACTAGAGTAAATCAACGCTTTGCATTAATTGCAAAAAAATATTGCTTTGATATCACTATCAGTATTGATGGTCCCAAAGAAATTCACAACACAAATAGAAAACTTAAATCGGGAAATGGATCATTTGACAAGGCAATTAAAGGTATTTCAATTTTAAAGAAACATAATATTCCTTTTTCTATTGAATGTACCTATACCAAGGAACATATAGAAAATTCTCATACTCCATTATCAATATATAAATACCTACAGTCATTTGGGCCCAATAAAATTATTATTACAGAACAATTGGATGCCAAGTCGGAATATGTAAACAATTCATCGAAAGAAGATTACAAAAATAATCTATATAACTCGGCTATAGAATTGTTTAAGCATGCAATTGATGAATGTAAATCTTGTGGGACACTGAACCATGCCGGATTACACAAATCCTATGATTCATTATTAAATAAACCTAAAGGAATAAGTCAGAGATTTTGCGGAGCTGGTATAAATAATTTTGCAGTGAATCCAACAGGTGAAACGTATCCTTGTCATATGTTTAATAATCAGGTTTCCTTCAGTTTGGGAACGTTTCAGAATGTTGATGGACCAGTAGAAATAATCCCGAAAAAAGAAGACTATGAAGCTTGCAGTACATGCCCTGTAAAAAGCTTATGCCGATCATGCCCTGCAAGAATGTATTTCTATCATGATTCTGAGAAGATAGCACCTATTGAAAGTGAGTGTAAGATAATTATGAGTTACTCTTGCCTTGCGATGAATTCGATTCAGAATAAATAAATTTAAAATGGATAAATAACCTGTAATAAATGCTTTAAACAATAGAAGTTATAAGTGGAATGAAAATAATTGGGAGTAAGTTTTTAGGACTTAACTTAGAGTGTACTGTTATTATTTTGAAATGGAAGCCACTAAGTCTTTTTACATTATATTGAATGTTGAGGAGGCAAGTTTTTTGATTTACAAATTGTTACACAAACAACTATAATAAAGCTTGATCTTGCTGAGTAGAACAACTGTTATATAATCAAAAGATTTATAGTTATTTGTATTTTATGTTCGCATTAGATTCTAAACATTTAAAAAGTAGGAGGACTATTATGAGATTAAGTGAAATAGCTAGCATTGTACAAGACCTTAAACCTGAAATATCTTTTAAAATACAGGCTTTAAGCAACGGGGATTTTAGAGTACATAATTATAAACAGACTATTTTTAATATTGACAATTTGTCTCAGATTGGATTTATCGATGCAGAAATAGAAATACTTAAAGGTATGGACTATATCTATTCGAATAAATCTTCAGTGGACTATGTTGATGTTGATAAATCTGCAAAACTGAATTTGGAACGTGCTGAACAATATATTAAAAAGAAAATTGATTCCATTTTAGATGTTGCACATATTTCAATTCCTCCAGAATCCTCGGAATCAATTGATGTAAAGCTTCCTAACTTTAAAAGTTTAAAGGATACATCGAAATTCTTTAACGATTTGAATAATATCTTAGAAATTGTGGTTGTTAATAAAGATATCAATGGAAAGGTGGAATTGGAGAACTTTGAGTCAGGTTCTTTATGGATTTCAATTGGTTTAGGAACTTCTGCCGCTGTTTCGATAATAGGCAATATTGTAAACACAGCATTAAATTTAAAATCAAAATATTATGAAACTGAAACTCTAAAGGCAGCTGCTAGATCATTAAATGCTACTGCAGACGCGCAAGAATTGTTAGTTAAGGCTCTAGATGAAAGCCTAACTAATGTAAGTAAAGTTCATGCTACGGAACTTTTGGAAAATTCTCCAATAAATAATAACACTCCAGAATATTTAAGTAAATTTGAGCATGTTGTGATAACTTTCACCAGATTGATTTATGAGGGAGCAGAGATCCACCCTGCTTTAAATGCTCCAAAAGATACTAAAGATAAATTTCCTTCATATCCTAAATTAATACAGTCTAATTCAGTAAAAGAATTGCAAGAATCAACACAAGGTTCTGTTGAAGAAGATCAACAACCTACTGATGAAGATGATAAAGAATCTACTGAATTTTCTTAAATCTGGGCTTCTAATGAGAGTAGAAATATCAGGAGATCACTATAAATAATTATTCTTGCAGTCAGTTAATTGACACTGGTTCTGATCGTAAATAAATCGTTGAGAGAGTAAGCTCCTTATTTCTAAGTTCATCTAAATCGTTTTGTATTCAAGCATACATAAAATAACCCGTAGTCTTACGTCTGACGGGTTATTTTATGTATGCTTAATGGCACTAACGATTATTAAATCGAAAAAATATTATAACATAAAAAGTGGACAATTATCATTGACGATATTGCAGATTTATTGTACACCAAATATTCTGTGATATTTTTAACATCTTAATTTTTAATTTTATTGCTAAATTAAGGATGACATCTCATCCACAGTTTGCTTGGGAAAGTGCGGAATTACACAGAATTTTCACATTTTGTCGTTTTCATGGAAGCTTTCCTTCTATTGAAATTACACCGCACTGTCGCGTATAAAGGAACCTGCCCGAATCTATAAAGAATTGTGATTTCCTGAGCGTGGAAAATGCAAGATTTGTCACTTCGCGGCTTGCAAAATCAAGTTACAATCGCTCTAAAAAGTCAAAAGGATGTACTAAGAAAGGGGTTATGTCGGTGGTACAATTGCCAATAGTAAATGAGCTGGGATTCTTTGAGATTCGTCTGGAATCCATTGGAGGCCTGGGCGCGAACCTGGCAGGTAAAATGCTGGCGGAAGCAGGAGTGGTCGGCGCAGGGCTGAACGGCGTCAGCTTCTCATCGTACGGTTCGGAGAAGAAGGGGTCTGCGGTTAAGGCTCACATCCGCTTCTGTGATATGGATACCCATATCCGCGATACTTCACCAGTCGAGCGTCCGCATGTTGTCGGCGTATTCCACGAAGCACTTGCCAAGACCGTTAATGTAACCAGCGGAATTCATGAACACAGCACCGTTCTTGTGAACTCGGCCAAGACGCCGGAAGAACTCAGAGAGCTGCTGAAGATGAAGGCCGGCACGATTGCGGTAATCGATGCTACCAGCATCGCACTCAAGGAGAAGAACCGTGTTAACATGGCCATGCTCGGGGCGCTGTTCCGGCTCTGCCCGTTCCTGGATACGGATATCATGAAGGGCGTCATTGAGAAGTCGCTCGGCAAAAAATATCCGCAGGCCGTCCAGTCGGCCATCACGACCTTCGAGCGCGGCTACAATGAAGTGAAATTCATGCAGTTCGAGCTGGCTGCCGGCGACAGCATGCCGGAATATGTCCGTTCCGATATCTCGGCTCTCGGTTATGAGACTCAGCCGATGGGCGGAACGATCACGAATCCGGGCGGCAGCTTCCTGAAGAATCTCAGCATCTCCCGTTCCGGTATGCTTCCGGCATTTGAGATCGAGTCCTGTATCAACTGCGCACAGTGTGACACGGTATGTCCTGACCAATGCTTCGTGTGGGAAGAGCGCCTGGACCGCAAGGGCCGTTCGCAGATGTTCCTGCTCGGTATTGACTACCAGTACTGTAAAGGCTGCCTGAAATGCATCGGTGCCTGCCCGACCTCGGCATTATCCAGCATGAGGGAGAAGGAAGGCTATGCGGACAGCCATGCCGTGAAGCATCAGTTCGATCTGGTTACTCCAGTCTAAAACCCGGAAGAAAGGTGGAATACATTGTGGCTATTGATTATGAAAAAGAACTAGGCTCCGCCAAGGTGGAGCAGAAATTCCTATACGAGTCCGGCAATGAAATGGCGGCCTATGCCGCGCATCAGATTAACTATCATGTCATGGGTTATTTCCCGATCTCCCCATCGACTGAGGTGGCCCAGTTCCTCGATACGATGAAGGCCAGCGGCCAGCACGATATTATGCTGGTACCGTCCGACGGCGAGCATAGCTCCGCCGGGATCTGCTATGGTGCTTCGACGGCAGGCGGCCGTGTGTTCAACGCAACGAGCGCTCAAGGATACATGTTTATGCTGGAGCAATTGCCTGTACAAGCAGGTACGCGGATGCCGATGGTCATGAACCTGGTCTGCCGTTCGATCTCGGGACCGCTGAATATTCACGGAGACCACTCGGATCTGTACTTTGCCCTGAACACCGGCTGGCCGATCCTGATGTGCCGTGATCCGCAGTCGGTCTATGATATGAACCTGATGGCCCTGAAGCTGGCGGAACACGCCAAAGTCCGGCTGCCGGTGATGGTAGCCTCTGACGGTTACTTCACTTCGCACCAGAAGCGCCGGGTACAGGCTTTTGCCCACCGTGAGGATGTTCACAAGTTCGTTGGCGAACAACCGCCTGCCGGCTTCACCGATACGCTGGACCGTAACAATCCGGTCACTGTGGGACCTTACATGAATGAACCGGATTACATCAACAACCGCTATCAGCAATCCGTTGCGATGTACAATGCGGGTGAAGTCTTTGAAGAAATCGCCCAGGAATTCGCAGAGCTGACCGGACGCCATTATGAGATGATCGAGCAGTACCGGATGGAGGATGCCGATGTCGCCGTCTTCTTGATGAACTCGGCTTCGGAGATCATTAAGGACGTAGTGGATCAGCTCCGTGAGCAGGGAATCAAGGCAGGGGCGATCTCCCCGAACATGATCCGTCCGTTCCCGCAGAAGCAGATTGCTGAAGCGCTGAAGCATGTCAAAGCCATTACTGTAGGTGACCGTGCCGATTCGGTCGGCGGACACGGCGGTAACATGGTGAACGAGATTAAGGCGGCACTGTTCACTTACGGCAATACAACGACTAAGGTGATTAGCCGGATCTACGGTCTGGGCGGTAAAGACTTCTATGCCGAAGACGGACACCACTTCTTCCAGCTGGCTATGGATGCCGTTGTTGCGGACCGTGTAGAGATTCCTTTTGATTACTATGGCCACAATCCGGGGGCGCCGGAGAATGCGCCGAAGCGCCTCTTGAAGCCGATGGACTTCGATAAGCTGAAGACCGGCCTGATCACGGTAACTCAGAACGAAGAGACCGGCAAGCTGAGTGTCAGAGTTCCGCCGGTCCGTTCGCTGATGAAGAAGCCAAGACGTCTGTCTCCAGGACATGGGGCATGTCCGGGCTGCGGGATTTTCTCCGGGCTGGAGCTGTTCTTCAAAGGGATCGAAGGGGATATCGTAGCGCTCTACCACACCGGCTGCGCGATGGTAACGACTACCGGCTATCCGTATTCCTCCCATAAATCGACGTTCATCCACAACCTGTTCCAGAATGGGGCAGCTACACTGTCCGGCGTGGTTGAGATGTTCTGGGAACGCAAACGCCGCGGTGAGCTTGACGGGCTGGGACTGAAGGAAGACTTCACGTTCGTTATGGTTACCGGCGACGGCGGGATGGACATCGGGATGGGACCTGCGATCGGTGCAGCGCTGCGCGGCCACAAGATGATCATCGTGGAATATGATAACGAAGGATATATGAATACAGGGGCGCAGCAGTCCTATTCGACACCGCTTGGACACCGGACTTCCACCTCAAGCATCGGCAAAACCCAGCAGGGCAAGGTGACCCAGCACAAGGATACAGCGCAGATTATGGCAGCTACCAACATTCCTTATGTCTTCACCGGCTGTGAAGCTTATCCGCAGGATATGCTGAAGAAGGCGGCGAAGGCCCAGTGGTATGCGCAGAATGAAGGTCTGGTCTACGGCAAGATTCTTATTGCCTGTCCGCTGAACTGGATGAGCGACGACAAGGACGGCACAGATATCGTGTCCCTGGCTGTCGAATCCTGCTTCTTCCCGCTCTATGAAGTAGAGCAGGGAATTACGAGTATCACCTATAACCCGGAAGACAAGGACAAACGGATAGAAGTATCTGCCTGGCTGAAGACGATGGGCAAGACCCGCCATCTGCTGAAGCCGGAGAATGAACCGGCCCTGCGCAGCTTCGAGGGTGAAGTTCAGCGCCGCTGGAGCCGCCTCAAGGCGAAGCATGAGCATCCAGACTTGTAAGGTGTAAGGTCTATTGGAGTCTTAGCATTTGTAAGCAAGCAATAGCTAAAGTTAGTACCCGCCCGGCAGAGTCACTCTGCCGGGCTATTTTGCAGCTGTAACCAGAACGGAAGAATATTATAAAATAATCATGCAAAGTGATATAGTAACGAGGGGAAACGCAAATGAAAAAGGTTGCATTCAAGAAGCTTGCAACTCTATCGATGGTGTAGTTCACCTGCAAGGGAAGGGATAGGAGGGAAACATGGCAACGGTGTTCTTAATCATTATTTATCTGGCGTTCATCAGCCTGGGACTGCCAGATTCGATGCTTGGCGCAGCCTGGCCGATTATCCGGCTGGATTTCGGGGCGCCGGTCGAGCTGGCCGGACTGCTGTCGATGATAGTAGTCGCCGGGACGATTATCTCAAGCTTGGCCAGCAGTGTGGTGCTGAAGCGGCTCGGGACGGGGTTGGTTACTTTTATCAGCGTGGCGGTAACCGCTCTGGCCCTGCTCGGCTTCTCTTATTCCTCTTCCGTCGTGTGGGTGGCTCTGCTGGCCTTACCGCTGGGTCTGGGGGCCGGTTCGATCGATACAGGGTTGAATAATTATGTGGCGACTCATTACAAAGCGCATCATATGAGCTGGCTGCACTGTTTTTGGGGGATAGGGGCTATGCTGGGGCCGATTCTGATGTCGCGATATATTGCGAATGGCGAGTCCTGGAGAACAGGATTTTTCGCGGTCAGCATGATTCAGTTCGCGTTAGTCGTGGTACTGTTCTTCAGTCTGCCGCTGTGGACAAAGGTAAGCAAACGGGGCGGCCAGCAGCCTGTAGAGATGCCTGAGAAGTTAGATTCCCGGCCTACGGCCGTTCCTGCTGAGGGTAAGGTGCTGCGGATCAAAGGCGTGAAGCTGGCGATGCTCACCTTCTTGTTCTATTGCGGAGTGGAAGCTACGGTGGGGCTATGGGGCAGCAGTTATCTGGTGAACGTCAAGGAGGTATCCCCGGCAACGGCGGCCGGATGGGTCTCGCTCTATTATGGCGGAATCACGGCCGGGCGGCTGATTACCGGCTTCATTACCTTCCGGTTCAGCAACCGTACGCTGATTCGCGGAGGGTTGGCAATCTCACTCGCGGGTGCGCTGCTGCTGGCCTTGCCGCTTCCAGCGGTATATTCACTGGTTGCTTTTATTCTGATCGGCCTCGGCTCGGCACCGATCTTCCCCTGCATGCTGCATGAGACGCCCGCCCGGTTCGGAGCGGAGCATTCGCAGAAGATTATGGGGTATCAGATGGCCTTGGCCTACACCGGCGGTGCGTTCTTGCCTCCGCTCTTGGGCTGGGCAGCGGCGCGGAGCACCTTCATGATTCTCCCGCCGGCAATGATTGGGTATATAATAGTGATGATAGTAAGCTCTGAAGTGATTAACCGGATGATGAGCAGACGACAAGGAGAGGTGAGCCTGTAATGAGATTCATAGAGTGGCAGGATGGAGCATGGAGCAATGAACCGGTATCAAGCAGCACCGCTGACGGTCAACTGGTGGTCCATGCAGCGGAGGGCAGCGATTACTGGGAAAAGACGATGTACGGCTTCCAGCATGACAACGGTCATGCGCTGCTTGCCCCTTGGGATAAGGCAGAGGCGATAGAGATCAGCTTTGCGCTGGACGGGTTCACGGAGCTGTACGACCAGGCAGGTATTATGCTATGGCACAGCGGTGAGCAATGGATCAAAGCCGGTATTGAGCTGAATGACGGTATTCCCCATATAGGTGCAGTCGTGACGGACGGTTACTCTGACTGGTCATTGTCCCCTGTGCCCGAGTGGAAGGGTGAAGTGATTACCCTGCGGGCTTCACGGATGAAGGATGCGGTAATCCTCAGAGCGCGAACAGAGAATCATCCCTGGCGGACTATCCGCGTTGCCCGGTTCCCCCATGAGACTGGCAGCCAGGCGGGACCCTTCCTGTGTGCTCCAACGCGGGCCGGGTTTCAGGTCACCTTCACACGCTGGGCGGCTACAGCACCCGATGCAGACGTTCATACAGACCCGCCAATCGTATAGACTTCCCGGAAAAGGCAAAACCGCCGCTGCGCGTATCCTTCACGCGCAGACGGCGGTTTTGTCTTTACAATATACTATCGTACAGACGGGAATGGCAGGTTATCTTCTTCTGCTGCGCACCATTGCGGTCGGACCGCACATTTCATCCCGGACGGAATAAGTGTAGATATGGTGAGGGACTGGAACACAGTGGTGGCGTCTGACGACCTCGACATGGTGGACCACCTGGACCACCTGGGGATGATAGTAATCTTCATATATAACCTGTGTGGGATCTGTAACCGTTTCAGCAGGACATTTCGGACAATTTCTCATTACACTCAGCTCCTTCGCAGTGGACTTATGCCAGTATACGCGTTATGCAGGAGCCTGCTTGTTCATTCGTCTAGATTCCGGCAAAATAGGTGTCCGGCCATGCTGCGTCTCACGGACGCTTGTAGATCTCGCGCATGACATGGCGCAGCTCGGGCAGGATTAGCCGTTCCATAGCCAGTTTGATTGCACCGGTGGAGCCGGGCATGGAGAAGACAGCGGTACTGCCGATTGTCCCGGCAATGGCCCGGCTGAGCATGGCGGCAGAGCCGATATCTTCGGTGAAGCTCAGCAGCCGGAAAATCTCCCCGAAGCCCGGCAGCGACTTGTCCAGCAGAGAGGCTACGGCCTCATAGGTGGTGTCACGTGGGGAAATGCCGGTCCCTCCGGTCAGAAGCACAGCTTCGATGCCGGAATGAACGGAGCTTTTGTAGACCAGCTCCCGGATATCTTCATAATCATCCTTGACGATGGTGCGGCCGGTCACGGTATAACCGGCGGCTTCCAGCAGACTCTGGATCAGCGGACCTCCGGTGTCCGTATCGATGGTGCGGGTATCCGAGACCGTTATGATGTAGCAAGCGACTGAATCCGGGGCTTCGCTCCGGTGTTCTTCGACGGATGATATACGAACCAGCTCCTTTTTGTATCTGCTGTGCAGCTTGTATTTCCCATGATAGGGGATGGAAGCGGCAATAACAAGCTCCCCGGGGGAAGCTGATGTATGCCTCACCAGGCAGGGCCGCCTTGCACAGAGGCGGTCATTGTAGTACACTCGCTACCATAACCGATTGAGGCAGGGAGAGAGCAAACTTGGAACAGTCATTACCAGTATATATCTTGTCGGGATTTCTCGGCAGCGGCAAGACAACATTATTGCAGCGTCTCTTGGATCATTGGAATCACCAGGGCCTCCGGCCGGCCGTGATTATGAACGAGCTGGGTGAGGTGAATCTGGACGGCTTGCTGGTGGAGCAGTCTGTGCCGATGGCAGAGATGCTGGGCGGCTGTATCTGCTGCACCAGCAGGGGGGACTTAAGTACGGAGCTGACCACGCTGGTCAAAAAAGAATCGCCGGATGTAGTTATCATCGAGGCTACAGGCGCAGCCAACCCGCTGGAGATTGTGGATGCAGTAACGGAGACTTCGCTATATCAGCAGGTGGAGCTGAAGGGGCTGATTACCGTTGTCGATACCGCCCATCTGCTGGAGCTGTACCGCTCCCAGCAAGGGGCTACCTACCGTCTGATGCAGGAGCAGATCCGCTGTGCATCCGTCCTGATCCTGAACAAGACAGACCGCATTCAAGCCGCAGAGATTGCAGAGATCTCGGAGGTGCTGCGTAAGTGGAATGCGTACGCGGAGATTCTGCCGGCGGTACGCTGTGAACTGGAGCCAGAAGCGCTGCTGGGCAGTGTGGGAGCCGTTCATATGGAAGACCGGCCTGAGGGCGGGGAGCATATGGAGGGCGGAGCTGAAGGGGTGATGCATGCTTCGCATGATCATGTGATGGCTTACACGCATTATTTCCAGAATCCCGTGAACAGCGAGGAATTCGAACGGTTTGTGAAGGAGCTGCCACGCGATGTGTACCGGGCCAAGGGGATCGTAACTTTTACCGATACCTCCAGCCGGTTTCTGTTTCAGTACGCTTACAGAGAAGCGGATTTCATGAGAATTACGCCCCAGGGCGAGGTGCCGGATGTTGCAGTATTCATCGGTGAGCATTTCTCCTCCGGTGAGCTGCGCAGGGAGCTTCTGCGCCTGGAGAGACGTCTGCTGACGAGACCCGCAGCGGTCAAACGAAGCCTATAGTTAACAAATCTGCAGTTCCTTATGAATGGTTCGTTCTTATTCTTGCAGGTTAATACATAGGCATACCCTATACTAATTGCAGGAGGTTGTAAGGCTATGACCCGAATTCAATATCAGGAATGCATTAATGCTTTGATTAAATGTATGGATGCCTGTAACTATAGCTATGTCTCAAGCCTCAAGGAATATGATCTGGCCGATCTGCGGGAGAGCATCCAGCTGGACCGTGAATGCGCAGACATTTGTTCCTTCGCTATTCAGGCGATGACCCGCCGAAGCCCGTTCGTGGCCGAAATCCTCAAATTATGTGCTGACATCTGTGACCGCTGCGCGGACACAAGCAGCCGTCATAAGCATAACCATTGCCAGGATTGCATCGATACCTGCCGCAATGCAGCCATGGCCTGCAGAAGGGTCAGTGAAGCTGTTGAAGTCTACGCCTGACATCACCCTTTAGGACTAACATATATAGCATCGAATACTTAACAGGAACCAGGGCGGGTGCGGATTTTTTTCTGCACAGTTCTGGTTTTTTCAATGTGAATTTCATGGATCTGGGATAATAAAAAGGAGAATAAAGCCATTCCGGCGAATATTACATAAGAGAATAATCAGGCTGCCGTTCGATGCGGCCCATAGGCATGCACGAATGGAAGGAGGCCTGGAAGCCACGAATGCAACATCTCTAATTACAATTACCGAAGGAAGCAAGCGCTATGGAAGCCGCCCGGTACTTACCGGAATATCGATGACAGTTCTTCCCGGCACGGCCACGGCTCTGATCGGCCGTAACGGGTCCGGCAAGAGTACGCTGTTATCCATCCTCGCGGGGCTGCTGAAGCTGTCCTCCGGTGATCTTACCTGCGACCGTCGGGCGATAACCACAGGTTATGCACCCGAGGCATTTCCCGGCTTGAAGCTCACCGCCGAGGACTATCTGCGCTGTATGGGCCGGATTGCCGGACTCTCCGAAGCGGCTTCGGCGTCCCGGATCAACGAACTGCTGCAGCTGTTCAGTCTCGAATCGTACCGCAGTCACAAGCTGGCAGGCTTCTCCAAGGGAATGCTGCAGAAGGTCAACCTGATCCAGAGCCTGCTCATCCGGCCGCAGCTGCTGTTGCTTGACGAGCCCATGTCCGGACTGGATCTGCCGGCACAAGATACGCTTATCGAAATACTGCTGGAGCTGAAGGCGGAGGGGACGGCACTCGTATTGTCCGTTCATGAACCGCAGATCATCGAAGCTGTTGCGGATACCGTATATGTATTACATGAAGGGCAGACCCTCCGGACGATTCATGGAGCGGAGAAGCTGAAGAGTACTCCAGTAGTGGATATCGTCTATACAGCACTGCCGGGACAAACCCAGCGGGCTCTGGAAGCCTTGCCTGGAGTCATCCATATGCTGCCGGAGCCGGACTTCGCCGGTACAGCGTGTACAGGGTTGACTGTAGAACAGAAAATGTCAGATACCTGCCTGCTGCAGATTCTTGCTGCGGGCGGTTCCATAGTTTCAGTGAAGCCTCTCGGGGGATTAAGTGACCTGGCCGAGTGGATGGATCCCAAGGATCAGAGCGGGAGTGGACGCGGGTGAAAGGGCTAATCGGTTATTTTTTGCACAGTTATACAGTCTCCCAGCGGTTCTTCGGACCGGTTGCCGGTGTAATTATTGCGGTATTAATTCTCTATTCCTATAAGCCTAATCCGGTCATGAGCAGCTACTCGGCTACGGCAGTCTTTCTATTCATAGCCTGTGCGTGGCTCGGCTTAAGCTTCCTTAACCATGAGCAGGCGGTACAGAAGCAGGTGGTTATCGTTCAGCTCCGCAGTGCCCGCCGCTACAGTATCGGCGGTCTGCTTACAATGGTCTTGCTTACGCTGCTGCTGGATGTAGTCATTGTTATGTATCCCGTCTTAACCGGAAGCTTCCATGAACCTGCCGGACTTCAGCGGATCTTGCTTGGTTTGGCCGGACATGCTCTAATGGGGTTATTAGGGATTACACTCTCCTTGTACCTGCAATCCTCGTGGGTACCACGGGCTGGATATGCGGCCGGAATGATGCTGATCCTCCTCATTCTGTCTATTAGCGCCGGTAAAGTGGCTGAAGTGGTGCCAGGGCCCGTTGTATCTATTCTCCTGCCCCCGGTATATCCGGTCATGGACAGGATGATGAATGCAGAGACTCTGCCAGTGTCCTCCGTGCTAGGAGCCTATGCCCACGCGTTGGCGTACATACTATTGCTTGCCGGATTCTACATTTACCGTTCCGGCCGAATGGACTATAACAAAACAATATAAACTCAAATATGATCAGATCAAGAACGGGAGGAACGATGAAGGATACACAAATACCGGAGAGTGAACAATCCAAAGAGCTATTTGCTTATTTCGGTCTGGCTGTCTACTATTGCCAGGCGCTGGAGCAGCAATTAACGAATCTGCTGCTGCTGACGAAGCTGTCGCAGGGCAAGACGCCAACTGACGCCGAAATCGCAGAATTGTATCAACGCAAGCTTAGCAATTCACTCGGCCAACTCATCAAAGAAATCCAGCATCACTTCCCCTTCTCTGAGGAAGAGACGAGTCAATTGCAGGCTGTATGGAAGGAACGCAATCATATTGTCCATGATTACTTCAAGGAACGGATTCAAGAGACCTTCACCCCAGCCGGCCGGGCCCATATGATCCGTGAACTGAAACGCTTCAAGAACAAGGCGAGCCGGCTGGAGATTAAGCTGCAGGGCTATTGTACCGAGATGTACAGCAAGCTGGGCCTTGAGGAAGAGCATATCCAATAAGGCACCCGATGAAATATAGCTAACCTTACGAGAAGACTCCCCCTGACGCAGCAAGACTGCGCCAGAGGGAGTTTTCTTTGGTTATACGAGCTGAGCGTAATAGTGGGCCGGATGTATGCGGAAAACCGAACGCAATGGGCTGGTGCGGGTGTAGGTGTGCCGAATGTATGCGGAAAACTGAACACAATGTATTGGCGGGGGGGAAGTGTGCCGGATGTATGCGGAAAACCGAACACATTGGGGTAGGTGGGGGTGTGAGTGGCCGAATGTATGCGGAAAACCGAACACAATGTATTGGCGGGGGTGTGAGTGGGTCGGATGTATACGGAAAACCGAATACAATGTGTTAGCGGGGAGGAGGAATGTGGGCCGAAATGTTGCTGACGGAGATCCTGATTCGTGAGGGGTAGAAATGCTCCTGAATTCAGCGAATGTGGGGCAACGCACGCGAATGAAGAGCACTAGTGCACCTGAATTTGTCGGATACGAGCTAAATCCCCAAAGGAGGGGCATTAATGCCCCCGAATAAACCGGTTGCTCCGAAGTAGGCGGATGAGTATTGTGGGGAGGGGGTCCACCGACACAAGCTGTGTGGCCCCCTAAGTTTTTATATCCTCTGCCCGCAGGATGATTCAGATGATTGAATTAATTTGTCTTTACAGGAGTGGCAGACAGCGCCTCCTCCAGCTCCTGCAGTCCGCAGGATTGGACGATATCCGGCGCGAAGCGGATCGTGGAGGCTCCGGTTGAGTGCTGCAGCGAGGAGAAGGCCCTGGTCAGCGCAGGGAGCATGGAGCGTTCAAGCGCCTCTCCGGCCTCCCACCACCAGCGGACGATGGTTAGAACACCTGTCTTCTTGTTCATCACCGGCTCCAGCCGGCCGATGAAGCGGTCGCCGTAGAGGAGGGGGAGGACATAGTATCCGTATTCCCGTTCAAGCACAGGCTTGTAGACCTCCCAGCGGTATTGAAAGCCGAACAACTGGAGGATCAGCTCTCTGTCCCATAACAGATTGTCCAGCGGAGCCAGTGCCGCCGCGAAGGAGGCCGCTCCTCCGGCATGACCGGTCCCACCCTCATTACCAGCCTGCGGCCCGGCTGCGGATTCATTTGCACCCGCAGTATCATCCTGAAGCAATATGGCTTCAAGCTCAGGGACGTCTGCTGTGCGGATGTATAGCGGTAGCTTCAGGCCGTCCACCTGTACCTCGCGGAGCAGGTCTTTCTGCAGCAGCCGCTGCACGGACGCTGTCCGTTCTTTGCTCTTCAGGCCAGCGATGCCAAGCCAGCCGTCCCCGGACCGGTTCCATTGCAGGCCAATGCTGCCGATCCGGCGCAGCACATACCAATCGTGATGCTGCTCCAGCGTCTCGTTAGGATCGCTTGCGCTTAGCAGTTCAGGAGGCAGCAGCTTGGCCGTATAATCGTAATAACGGCGGGTGTGCACCCGGTGATGGATGGATAGCTCGCCCCAAAAGTACATGCTCTCCATGGCAGCCCGGGAGAGTCTTGCCGGAGCCCAGGACCAGTCGATCTTCTCCGTACTCTCCAGGTCCAGTGACGAGAGTGGCCCTCGTGCATCCAGCTCCGCACGGACATGGGTAATCATGGCCGCCATGGCCTCGTTATGCTGATGCCTGGCAGCAGCTTCCCTGCGTCGCTGGAAATACGGCCAGTCTTCCGTGCAGTAGATCGACATGTTCTTATCCCAGCCGTCAATCAGCAGTCTGTCCTTATATAGCAGCTCATTGGCCATCTCAGGCACGAAGCCGGGGATTCTCGCCTGAAGCACCAGCTCGTGGTTATGTCCGGCTATGCTGAGCGGATCATACTGAATACAGCCTACATGCCGGACGAAGTCATAGATGCTCTGCTTGCCGCCGGGCAATCCGTCCGGGACAAGCCGCTGATGGCGCAGCAGGAACAGCCGGGCTTGCCGCTTGCTAAGACTGTAGATTATCATCATCTTCACCTCATCCATAATATGTATTGCTCCATTATACAGAACAAACGTTCTGATATCAAGTGAAAGGCACCCCCTGACGCAGGAACGCATCAGGGGGTGTTCTAGGTTCGATGTATGACAGGTATATGCTGTTGCCGCCAGTGGCCTTAAATTGCTGTACTAGAGCCGCTGGACTTAAGCAGCCAAACTAGATCTGCTCCAGCGATGGCCGGAGTACAGCGGAAGAAGCATGGTCCCCGGATAGAGGAGCTGCCTCGCCTGAGCCGTTCCCGGCTCCTGCACCCAGTTGAAGCTGATACATGCGGAAGTACCTGCCGCCCTGCGCCATCAGCTCATCATGGTTGCCGCGTTCAACAATCTGGCCCCGGTGCAGCACCAGAATCTGGTCCGCACTACGGATGGTTGACAGCCGGTGGGCGATGATGAAGGTGGTCCGGCCTTTTTTCAACACCTCCAGCGCCTGCTGGATAATGCTCTCAGTCTCGGTATCGATGTTGGACGTTGCTTCATCCAGAATCAGGATCGCCGGATCGAAGGACAAGGCTCTGGCGAAGGAGATCAGCTGCCGCTGTCCGGCGGACAGGGTGCTGCCCTTCTCAATGACCGGTTCATCGAAGCCTTGCGGCAGGTGAGCCAGCAGTTTATCGGCCCCTACCTCACGCAAGGCGCGTTCGACACGCTCTCTAGAGATCCGCTCGTCACCCAGACTGACATTGGAGGCAATGGTTCCGGTGAAGAGGTACGGGTCCTGAAGCACGATGCCCATATGACTGCGCAGCCATTGCTTCGGCAGATCTTTGACCTTTTTCCCGTCGATCGTTATGCTTCCCTGCTGCGGATCATAGAAGCGGAACAGCAGGTTAATGATGGAGCTTTTGCCGGAGCCGGTATGGCCCACAAGGGCGACGGTCTCGCCTGGGCGCGCCTCGAAGGAGATATCGCGCAGGACGAAGTCCTTTTTATATGCAAAGGAGACATCCTTGAACACGACATTTCCCTTGTAACGCGGCATCGATCCGTCAGTGACCGGTTCTCCCGGCTCATCCATCAGCGTGAACACGCGGCCTGCGGAGACCATCGAGCTGTCCAGATTCGCCAGCTGGTTGACCATCCCCGTAATCGGCTGGAACATCCGGCCCAGTACATCGACGAAGGCATACAGGACGCCAAGCGATACGAAGGTCGACCCGTCCAGGCTGCCGAAGCCGAAGTACCACAGCACCAGCACGAAGGAGAGGCTGCGCAGCGAGTTCACCAGGTTGTGGGAGGTGAAGGCGTTCAGGTTGAGCATTTTGTTCTGATATTTCAGATAGTCGTCATTGAGCTGCTCGAATTCAGCGCTACTCTGCTTCTGGCGGCGAAAAATCCGGATGATCGACATCCCCTGAATCGATTCGTTGATAATGGCATTAATCTCACTGAGCCGCGAGCGGATGATCGTATTGTATTTGGTAGCGATTTTGCGGTACAGCACGATCCAGAGAATAATAATCGGCACGATGAACAAGCTGACCAGTCCCAGCTTCACATCGAGCAGGAAGAGGGCCACATAGACACCGGTGATATTGATGATTCCTGTAGCGAAGTTGGATAACACGGCAATGAAGAGATCCTTGACTGCTTCCGTATCGTTGGTAACCCGTGACACAACCTTACCGGCAGGCAGATTATCGAAGAAATAGACCGGCAGGCGCTGGATATGGGCATAGACATCGGTCCGCAGCTTGCGGATGACCTGATTGGCAGACGATTGCAGCCAGTAGGTTTTGCCGAACTCAGCAATAATGGAGATGACAAGGAACATGGCGTATAGAGCGACTAACTGATAGATTCCAGGAAGCTCCGGCTTGTAAAAGGAAAACAGATCACCCGCCGACAGCTTGACAGCCGGATAGGCCGTCGTCTGCTCGCCGTATTTGATCTGGAGCTTCCCGTCTGCGAAGCTGCGCTCGCCTTCGGCCTTCGGTACCGCTTCATTAATGAAGTAGAAGCTTCTGCCCGCCTGAAGCAGGCGGACCTCCTGGCCCTTGGCTTCACCTGCGGCAAAACGGTCACCGCGTTTGTAATAAGTGTTGTTATATTCTGCAGCATCCTCCGGCAAGGCTGTCTGGAAGTAGGGCTTCTCTATCGCAAGCAGATGATTGTCAATCATGCTCTTGGCGATAAAAGGCCCTGCCAGCTCAGCCGCTACTCCGATGGTCAGGAGCAGAAGGGCGGCAATAAAGGTCTTTTTGGCGGTCAGTGCATATTGCAGCAGACGTTTGCCTGTACTCTGTGTCAACGGTGACACCTCCTGTATGGGGTTATTCATTCGTCAGATTATTCTCGACCTGCTGGCGGTCAAACTGCTCACGGTACCAGCCGTTCAGCTCCAGCAGCTCCTGGTGTGTACCTTGTTCTGTAATATGCCCGTCTTCGAGGACAACGATCAGATCGGCATGCTCAATCGCCGAGAGGCGGTGGGTGGAGATGAGCGTGGTTTTGCCGCTGCGCTCCTCGCGGATGTTCTCGATGATCTTCGCTTCTGTCCGCGCGTCAACGGCAGACAGGGCATCATCGAGAATCAGAATGTCAGGATTCGAGATGAAGGCACGCGAGATTGAGACACGCTGCTTCTGTCCCCCCGATAGGGAGACGCCGCGTTCGCCAACCATTGTATCCAGCCCGTCGGATAAGGTACCAAGGTCATTCTGGAAGGCGGCGGCGGTAATCGCCTGCATGATCCGCTCATCGCTGGCCCCGGAGTATCCGAACTGGATATTCTCGCGCACCGATTTGGAGAAGAGGATCTGCTCCTGCGGCACATAGCCCATCCAGCTGTGAAGCTGGTCGAGGGCGATCTGGGTGATCGGCACACCGGAGATCAGAATCTCGCCTGTTCCCGCCGGGTATTCATGCAGCAGCTGCTTCAGCAGCGTCGATTTGCCGCTGCCGGTCCGTCCGACCACGCCAAGCGTCTGGCCTTGGGAGAGGGATAAGCTGACTCCGCTGAGATTATCGATGGTAGAGGTCGGATACCGGAAGGTTACATCTTTCAGCTCGATGGTGGTCGGCTGGGCTACGGGAACCGGATGAGGTACATCCTTAACATCAGGCTTCGCATTCAGCGTCTCGTCGATCCGCTCCAGTGAAGCGCCGCCGCGCTGCATGATATTAATCAGCTCGCCGATCGCGAACATCGGCCACACGATCATCCCGAGGTACATGTTGAACGACACCAGATCGCCCAGCGTAATCTGATTGCGGAATACGAGATAGATTCCGTAGGTCAGGGCGATGATATAGCTGAGACCCACGAACAAGCGGATCGTCGGCTCGAAGAAGGCATCGACCCGGGCGACCGCCATATTTTTGCGGTACACATCCTCTGTAATGTCAGAGAAGCGCTTCTCATCGTGCCGCTCCTGCACATAAGCGCGGATGACGCGAATACCCGATACGGATTCCAGTACCTGGTCGTTCATGTCACCGAAGGCATCCTGTGCCAGACTGTAACGGTCGTGGATCGCTTTGCCGTAGAACACCATGGCTACCGCAATCATCGGAAGCGGGATGACCGCGGCCAGTGTCAGCTTCCAGCTGACCAGGAACCCCATGGCGAACAGGACGACCGTGAGATATACGGTGGAGTCGACAAGAGTGAGCATCCCGAAGCCTACGGTTGCAGAGACGGCGCGGATATCGTTGGTGGCGCGGGCCATCAGATCGCCGGTGCGGTTACGCTCGAAGAAGGCGGGGGTCATCGTCATGAGATGATTCATGAACCGCGAGCGCAGCAGGCGCTCCACCAGATTCGATCCCCCGAACAGCTTGTGCATCCATATGTAGGTGATCCAGTAAATGATCAGCAGCATAAGTACGATCAGGCCAATGTATTTCATCAGTGAACCTGCGGTGATGGCGCCGGTGACGATTTCGTCAATGGCGTTGCCCAGCAGGCGTGGAGGCAGGAGTTCTAACACACCTACCACAATAAGAAGGATGAGGCCTATAGTATAGCGCCTTTTTTCCCGGCGGAAGAACCAGCCGAGATTTCGGAGTACGGAGAACAAGGTGAATCCCTTCCTTTCGTGCTTGAAGTAATTTCGAAGTTAGCTTGTTTAACGGAACATTTACGGACATTTCCCAGCGGATCATAACCTCATAGCACACGAAAAAGCGTACCATCCGAAAACGGATGATACGCCTCTAATTGCGGTTATCATGTCCACGGTGCTATAAGCAGCACAGAGACATGTGAGAGATAAGTTAAGCCTGTTCTCATACGTTACGCGTAATACGCATGAACCTCAGGAATTCTCCACTGCTCGGGCTGCTTCGGTATTCAGTTGGGTATAGTTTTCTACAATAGTGGCGAGGTATACCATATCCATATCCATATTCAACACCGAGATCACCCTTTCTTCATTTTGGTAATTACTTGAAGACGTTTCGTTATGTTCCGAGTTTATCATCACACTTTAAGAATTGTCAAACTTAATTTTGCGGCGCGGCAGGATATCTGGCAGGAGTGCTGCAGTAATTTGGTGAATTGAAGTTTTTTGGGTATGATTGGGGTAGAGGGGAGGAGTGGAGAGATGAACATATTAATTAGTCCGGAAGCAGCCGCCTGGTTCAAAAGAGAACTGAGCCTCCAGGAGGGCGCATATATCCGGTTGTTCCCCCGGTACAGCTCAGGCGGAGGCCTGCATCCCGGCTTCTCGCTGGGCATTGCTACCGAGCAGCCTGGACGTCCTGCTGTGCAGTTCGGGGAAGGCGGCTTGACCTTCTATATGGAGGAGCAGGATCTGTGGTATATGGAGGGGTACAATTTGTCGATTGTCTATTCTGAAGCAGAGGATGACATCGAATATAAGTATGAGCCTGTGCCGGTGGCATAAGGGAGAGCTGGAGCGAATGGCAGATCCCGGCACTGCCAGGGATGCGGAACAAGCCCTTGCCGTCAGGCAAGGGCTTGTTCCAAGATATAAAAATTTATAGGTTTCACACCATAACTTATCCTTCTATTTCTCGCTGAAACGGTACCGTCCTTTAAAAGACGGCCAGGCCGTCTCCACTTGTACGCACCAGGCCAACGAAGCTGCCCGCCGCTCAGGTGGCGCGATCAGTGCGAGCTGCGGAAGGTTTCTTCCTCCATGGCGAATTCGAAATCATCAATGTCATATACCTGAACGGGAACTCCGCCTTCGATGATGCGCTGGATCAGCTCGAACTGGTCGGTCAGAATCGGCACCTTCTCACGCTGGGACGCCAGCAGCAGCTCTGTCTCAATCGGATCGAACGCTTCGCCGTAGGAGGCATTGTCGATGCTGTTGATGATGGTAATCTGCGCGTGTCCGCCGAGGAGGATGCCGGAGCTTTTGGCCCAGGGGATATTCAGGCAGCGGTTGATCTTCTTGGCATTGAGCGGCTCCTCGAAATAGTTGATCAGCTCGCGGATTCTGAGTCTGACATGCTTGTCATCATCCGCCTGGCTCATCACCGGCTCATCGCTGTCCCGCAGCTCGTAAAGCTCCATAATTGTGGTATAAGGGACTATATATTCTACAGGGCTCCGCGGGATGAGAAGCTGGCCGTAAATCGCCATCATGACGGCTTCCGTCACAAATTGTCTGGGCATCATTATCCTCCTGAATTTCGGTACTGCAACCGTAACTGTTTAAAAATAATAAAACACTGCAGCGCGCAAATGTCAACTGCACCCTGATGAAGAATGAATTGGAAAGGACCTGACACGCTGTGAAACCTTGGAAATCTTATTATACCTTTGTTCGGCCGTATATGAAATGGATTGTGCTCACTCTGATCATCGGGATGGTCAAATTCAGCATTCCGCTGACGCTGCCGATGATTCTCAAATATGTAGTCGATGAGCTGCTGGGTAATCCGGCATTGACGATAGCGGAGCGGGTCTCGAAGCTGATGACGGTAATCGGCGGGGGCCTGATTCTGTTCGTGATTGTCCGCGGGCCGGTGGAGTATTACCGCCAGTATTTCGCCCAGCTGATTACGAGCAAGGTCCTCTTCGATATGCGCAATAAGCTCTACGGGCATCTGCAGCGGCTGTCGCTGCGTTATTACCAGAATACGAAGGTGGGCGAGGCCATCTCCCGGTTCATTAACGATGTGGAGCAGTCGAAGAACCTGGTTGAGGTCGGAATGATGAATGTCTGGCTGGATATGTTCACCCTGCTCTTCGCGCTGGGCTTCATGCTCTATCTGAATCCGGTGCTGACGCTGGTGGCGATTGCCATTTTGCCGCTATATGGGATTGCCGTCAATACGCTGTACAAGCGTCTCAAGGTGCTGACCAAAGACCGGTCGCAGGCACTTGCCGTCATTCAGGGCTATCTGCATGAACGGATTCAGGGGATTGCGGTCATCCGCAGCTTCACGATGGAGCGGGTGGACCAGCGGCAATTCGAGGAGATCAACGGCAAGTTCCTGCAAAAAGCGCTCGCGCAGACGCGTTGGAATGCCTTCACCTTCGCGATTATCAACACCCTGACCGATATTGCTCCGCTGCTTGTCATCGGATACGGGGGATACCAGGTCATCCAGGGCAATCTGACGCTCGGGACCTTCGTGGCCTTCTTCGGCTATCTGGACCGGATGTATGCGCCGCTGCGCCGCCTGATCAACTCCTCGACCGTGCTGACCCAGGCTTCGGCATCCCTTGAACGTGTGCTGGAGCTGCTGAATGAGCCGTATGATATTGTCGATGCTCCGGGCGCGAAGCCGCTGCTGAAGGCAGCCGGGAAGATCGAATTCAGCAACGTGTGGTTCAAGTATAGCGACGAGCACGAGTGGGTGCTGCGGGACATTAACCTGAGCATTGCTCCGGGCCAGACGGTGGCTTTTGTCGGAATGAGCGGGGGCGGCAAATCCTCGCTGATCAGCCTGATCCCGCGCTTTTACGATATCAGCGAAGGCAGTCTGCGCATGGATGGACACGATATCCGCGGGCTGACCCAGGAGAGTCTGCGGCAGACGGTGGGCATGGTGCTGCAGGATAATTTCCTGTTCAGCGGCTCGGTACGCGACAATATCCGGTTCGGGAACCCGGAAGCGGGGGAAGAGGAGGTGATGAAGGCGGCGGTGTCTGCGAATGCCCACGACTTCATCATGCAGCTGCCGGAAGGTTATGATACCGAAGTGGGGGAACGGGGTGTGAAGCTGTCCGGCGGACAGAAGCAGCGCGTGGCGATTGCACGGGTATTCCTGAAGGACCCCAAGGTGCTGATTCTGGACGAAGCGACCTCCGCGCTGGATCTGGAGTCTGAGCATCTCATCCAGCAGGCGCTGCAGTCCCTGGCATCTGAGCGGACGACGCTGATTGTGGCTCATCGGCTGTCTACGATTACCCATGCCGACCAGATTATCGTGCTGGAGAACGGGGAGATCACCGAACGCGGCACCCATGAAGAGCTGATGGGACTTGCGGGGAGCTACGCCCGGCTGTTCAACGTTCAGCGGCTGGATGCATAACGCGGCTATACTATTCTTAGTCCAATAAAAGAGGCTGCAAGTCCACCCGCATAGGTGGGCTTGCAGCCTGTTTCGTCTTGCCTTGGTCTTGCGGTGGATACCGGCTTACATCCGGCCAATCAACAGCGACAGGATGCCGGCGGCAATCAGCGGTCCCACGGGAACGCCTTTGAACAGAGCCACTCCAAGGACGGTTCCGATGAGAAGCCCGGCGACGATGGTCGGCTGGCTGCCCATGAGCATGGCTCCGCGTCCGCCCAGATAAGCGACCAGGACGCCAACTCCGATGGCGGCCAGGGATTTCCAGTGCAGGAACGACTGTCCGACGGTCTGGAGGGAGATCTTCCCGCTGGCCAGCGGCGTCATGACCCCGATGGTCAGGATGATAATGCCGACGGTCAGCCCGTATTTCTCCAGCCAGGGAAAAGCCTGCTGAAGTCCCAGCACACGGATCAGCAGCAGCACGACCATGGCGATGGTTATCGGTGAGTTACTGCTGATGACACCGAGCGCTGCCAGACCCAGCAGCAATAACGAGGTTATATCCATAGCTTGGATACACTCCTTCTCTTAAGTAAGCCTTGTACTCACAATATGATCGGCAATCAGCTTGCCGTGCCCACGCCCGCTTTCGATGAATACCTCGTTGGCATTCCGTCCGGAAGCGATAACCCCGGCGACATAGATGCCCGGTATATTACTCTCCATGGTAGCGGGGTTAAAGGCTGGTTTATCCATAGAGTCATCCATCTGCACCCCGGCAGAGGTGAGCAGGGCTCTGCTGGGACGGAAGCCGGTCATCGCCAGTACGAAGTCATTATCCAGCTCGGTAGGTTCCCCGTTCACAGAGGAGGTTACCAAGACAGAGGCCGGGGTGATCTCCGTGACGCGCGATTCCAGATGCAGCGTAATGCTACCCTTTTGCACCATGCTCTCGAAGATCGGACGCACCCAGGGCTTGATATTGTCCGAGATACTGCTTCCCCGGTAGACCATATCCACCTTGGCGCCTACCCGCAGCAGCTCCAGCGCAGCATCCACCGCTGAATTACTGCCCCCGATTACAGCCACCTTCATGCCGGAATAAGGATGTGCCTCGCCAAAATAATGCGTGACCTTCGACAGCTCCTCCCCGGGAATCCCTATCAGGTTAGGCTGGTCGAAGTAACCGGTAGAGATGACTACGTTCGCTGCGCTGCGCTGCTGCTCCTCGCCGCGCTTGTTGACCGTATGTACAACGAAGCTGCCATCCTCCTGCGGCAGAACGGACAGCGCTTCTTCATAAGCGGCAATCTCAAGCTGATGCTGCGCGGCCGCACGGCGGTAGTAGACCAGCGCCTCATGGCGGTAAGGCTTGTCATTCGGAGAGGTGAAGGGCACATCTCCAATCTCAAGCAGCGGGGTGGTGCTGAAGAACTGCATGTTGGTCGGATACAGGTAGATGGAATGGACAATGAAGTTCTTTTCCACAATCAGGCTGGAGAGCCCTTGGCGCTGGCATTCGATGGCTGCAGACAGTCCGCAGGGACCGGCGCCGATAATAATAACGTCTAGCATAATATCTATGTCCTCCTAAGGTAGTATTCTATTCAGTAAATGGTACATTATATTTTTGTTTTTTGCCATGGCCGGCGAATTCCGCAAATTGGGGATTGATCAGATGTCAAGATGGGTATATAATTAGATATATATCTAAAGTATGAAATGGCAGTTCCCCCAGACTGCCTGACGAATATCCGTAGGAGCGTGATCCCGCTTGCAGTTAGACAAAATTGTCGCCTATCACAAAGCTTTATCCGATCCCACCCGGCTGCGCATACTTCTGCTCTTGTCCCGGGGCGAGGTTCACGGTCACGCCTTAGCCGAGAAGCTGAATCTGTCACAGCCTACGGTGACCCATCATGCAGCCAAGCTGCGTGAAGCTGCTCTCATTCAGGAGCGCAGAGACAAGAACACTGTATATTTCAAGCTGAATCCCGAGTTTATCCAGTCAGGCTCTGAGGCCTCGCTGAAATTTATTTTTGCAAAGGGGGTGGAGGAGATGGAGGAAGAGTCGCCTGAACACAGTCTGAAGGAGTCGGTGCTCCGTAATTTTTTTGCCAAAGACGGACGGCTGCGCCAGATTCCCGCACAATACAAGAAAAAATTAATCGCGCTGCAATATATGGTGGAGAAGCTCGAACCGGGTGTGGTCTATTCGGAGAAAGAGATCAATGAGTTCATTAAGCCGTTCCACGATGATTATGCCACAATCCGCCGCGAGTTCATTATGCACCAATTCATGTACCGGGAGAATGATAAGTACGAGCTTAACCCGCCGGAGCTGTGGACTCACTGGGAAAATGTCAAATAATGATCTAATAAATGGGGATTTTTTATGACAAGTGCGAAACTGCTGATTAAATGTTCAAATAACGAATAAAATGGAATTGTAAGCGTTATCTGACATAACTTCGAAAGGAGACCTTCAGTATGATATTCAAACGTGCCAAAAAAAACTTGCAACCCGTTCATCCGACCGTTACCTTGCCGCAGATCAAGCAGGCTGTAAGGCAATTTGAAGAAGATATGCCCGCTCCCATTAACCGTACCGCTCTGATCCAGGAAGATAAGAGTATTGACCTGAACCGGCTCAAACGATATTTAGGCGGAGTCCCGCAGCAGAAATTCTATATGTCCAGCGAGACCTTTGAGATTTTTGAAGAATCTGACAAGCTGGTGCCGTACTACCTCGACATGGTTCAATCGGCGGTAGACAATTATATCAGTGACACCGGCAAGCTGCCGCTGCTCGAAGACGCCTGGCTCCCTGAGGTTCATTACCGGCTGTTGTCCACCGAGCGTTATCTGAAGGAGACACCGCCGTTCCCGCTCTACATTACCGACGAGGAAATGATGCTTACGCACCGGGCAGAACATTTTGAACATCTTGAATCCTGAAAGCTCTGCGATCCTGATTCCCCTATACAGGCCATTCTGACGAAGGAGAGGTTATCCTTCCGGGCGGAATGGTCTTTATTTTGCTCCCCGGAGCGTAGTACAATAAGCATCTGGTGTTTTGACTGCAGAAATGGAAGACAGAAGGGGAGCGTATACATGAGAGAGGTACAAGCGTTGCTGTTTGATCTGGATAACACCCTGATGGACCGTGATCAGACCTTCCGCAGCTTCAGTACGAAGTTTGTTCAGGATTTCCTGGGACATCTTAGCGAAGAGCAGGCCGCGGAGGTTGTAGAGGATATGATTATCAGGGATGCTGACGGATACCGGGATAAGGATGGGTTCTTCGCGGAGCTTAGCGAGGTTCTTCCTTGGGAGAAGGCATTGACCACTGCGGACATACGGGCCTATTATGACGAGACCTATATCCGTCACGGGGCGATGATGAAGCATGCGCTGGAGACACTGGAGTATTGCCGGGACCGGGGATATCCGCTGGGACTGGTCACGAACGGCGGCACAGATATTCAATATGGCAAAATCGATCTGCTCGGACTCCGCGGCTACTTCCGCACGATCGTCATTTCGGGTGAAGCCGGGATCAGCAAGCCTGATCCAGAGATCTACCGGTTAGCCCTGGAACGTCTGGGTTCCACGGCAGAACAGACTGTATTCATCGGCGATCATCCGGTGAATGATATCTGGGGGGCGGCGCAGAGCGGGATGGATACGATCTGGCTGAAGCGCAACCACCCTTGGGATGAATCACTGAACGTGAAGCCTCTCGCTGTCATTCAGGAGCTGGAGGAGCTCTGGGATATTATTTAAGCAAGTTAGGCCCACTGTTGACAAACGGTATCCGGGCCGTATATTATTACAGCATATTATTTCGGAAGGAGACGATGTCAAATGGCAGTTTATACTAGCGGTTCAGGATTGGTTGCTACTGTTGTGGATACGTGTCTTCCGGGAAATGCGGCTGTGGAGTAATAATTGATCCCAGCTTCGCAGGTAAGCTCTATGATGCCTTCTAGAGCCGCCGGGAACCGTATCGGTTCCGGCGGCTTTTTTGCGTGTGCAGGTCTGCTGCATCACGCCCGGATAGTGGATTCTGTTCTTCTTCTCGCGCAGAGGAGCAGACTCACTATCCTGGAATGACTCTGCCCGCAGCGGACGGTTTTTGCTGTACAACAGCAAAAGCCGGACCGCGGACGAGTCTGCCTCTGCCGCCGGAACCTTTGGGTTCCGGCGGTTTTTTGTGTGCGCATGTGGAGCCAATGCTGCCCGGAGATACATGGATTTGTGGTAAGCGGAGGTATGAGAACGATAATAACCCATTCAGGAGGAAATGCATGAATATCGATATCAAGCTTGAACAGTACGGCTGGAATGAAGAATGGAACAGAAAATGGACAGATAAGCTGCGGCTGCTGGACGACAGGGAGTATGCAGCGGGCCGGATTGCCGGAGATTTCGGCAGTAAATACAGGGTGATTACTGCAGCAGGTGAAATATGGGGTGAGCTGTCAGGCAAGTTCCGGCATTCGCTGAGCGGGTCCGGCGAGTATCCGGCGGTAGGGGACTGGGTGGTCCTGGCGATGCAGGATGGCGGAGCGCATGCGGTGATCCATGGTGTGCTTCCCCGTCACAGTGTCATCTCGCGCAAGGTGGCTGGCCCGACTCAGGAGGAGCAGATTGTGGCTTCCAACGTGGATACCTTATTCCTGGTCAGTGCACTGAATGATGATTTCAATGTACGGCGGATGGAGCGTTATCTGATTATGGCCTGGAACAGCGGGGCGAATCCCGTCATTTTATTGACCAAGGCAGATCTGTGCACCGATGCGGAGCTGAAAATGGCCGAAATGCAGCAGGCGGCTCCCGGTGTCCCGGTCCATGTGGTCAGCGCCTTACTGGGCGATGGTCGGGAGGAGCTCCAGCCCTACATCGGCAGCGGCCAGACGGTAGCTCTGACCGGTTCGTCCGGCTGCGGCAAATCGACAATGGTCAACTGGCTC
Organism: Paenibacillus silagei; assembly: GCF_017874735.1. Lineage (GTDB taxonomy): Bacteria > Bacillota > Bacilli > Paenibacillales > Paenibacillaceae > Paenibacillus_AQ > Paenibacillus_AQ silagei. The sequence continues at coordinate 12,141 of NZ_JAGGLV010000027.1, read as the reverse complement.
AGCGGCCGGAATCTGCAGCTCACCCAGGATGTGCGGGAAGGGGACAGCCGCGGACGTCATACGACCACACACCGCGAGCTGTTCGTCCTCCCGGATGGCGGAATCATCGTCGATACGCCTGGAATGCGAGAGCTGCAATTATGGGAGGATGACGGCGGACTGGACCTGGCGTTCGGTGAGATCAGTACACTTGCGGCGGAATGCCGCTTCAGCGACTGTACTCATACACGGGAGGAAGGCTGCGCCGTGCTTGAGGCTGCCGCCAGCGGTGTGCTGGACGGGAAGCGGCTGCAGAATTACCACAAGACGCAAAAGGAGCTGCAATTCCAGAACAGCAAGGAAGCGAGACAGAAGCGCAAGACAGCCGCCGCTTCTGCCAAAAGCACCCCTCCCCGCGCCAAGGGCAACAGCTGGCAGCGGGTGCTGGACGAATATTGAGCGGCGATGAAATCCCAAGGCGTTGTAGAAGCATGGAAGCGAGCATGGGAATAGGGATGAAAGTTTGCATGACGGATTAAACTTGCTGGATGTTGAGCATTGTGTAAGCAGGAGCTACGCCACCCTGGAGAGTAGTTGGAAAAACGTAGCTTAATTTGATGACTCATGAGCATTTTGGGAAATTAGGTGGATAAACGTCACTTGTTACCCCGCTAATACCTCGATTGGGAAGAGTTGAAGCAGATTAAGTGCCTTTTTTCCAACTGCTATCTAGCTTAAGGCAACTTGTTCAATAGCAAGTGGAGAAAATCCACCTGCTTCAGCAGCTGTTATAGCAGTGGCACCTGGCCCTGTCCAAAAGTAGATGTTCTACTGAGGAGCCAAGTTCTCGGTTTTCTAAAAGCTTCAAACATTAAATAAAGAGCTGTCCCAAGTTTGGGACAGCCCCTTTTACGTATGCCGGTTTATATAATAGCAGATTAGAACGATGCTGCTGCTGTCTTAGCCAGTTGCAGACCGGAAGCGATAATGTCAGCGGATTTGTCCGGGTTCTGGTTGTGTCCTTCGATGATTACCTGTGTAGTTTCCTTGAAGCCCCAGAAGTTCAGGTTGCCCATGATGAAGTTAACGGCCATTTCAGCACTTGCTGCCGGGCCTTCGGAGTACACGCCGCCTCTGGCGTTAAGAACAGCTGCTTTTTTGCCAGTCAACAGTCCTACAGGACCTTCAGCAGTATACTTGAAGGTAGTTCCAGCCTGGTTCAGGTAGTCGATATAAGTGTGCAGTACAGCCGGAACGGTCATGTTCCAGAGCGGGAAGGCAAAGACTACTTTGTCAGCGGCCAAGAACTGGTCCAGATATTTCTTAACAAGTGCAGCGCCTGCTGCTTCTTCAGGAGTGGCTTCGAAGCCTTGAGCGGCTTTGTATACGCCAGTGATGAGTGTGTTATCGTAGTAAGGAAGCTGTTCAGCGAACAGGTCGAGTTCAGTAATCTGGTCCTGCGGATGAGTCTCCTTGTAGCTGGACAGGAATTCGTTGTAGAGCTGAACACTTACGGATTGCTCGGCAGGGCGGTTATTAGCTTTGATAAACAGTACATTCGACATTATGATTTCTCCTTAGATATCTATTTAATATTAACTATCGATAATATAGCATTTAATTTTTAGTTTGTAAATATCCGTCGGATAAAATTTTTATTCTGCCTATAGAAGCTGCTGTCCTTCGTCAAAGGTACCATATCTTCTATAACGGATTCTTAATTTGCCACTCAAAGGCCCATATCTAGTATGACTAATTTCGCAAGCGGTGGAGGCGCAGCCAGGGACAAGTTTAAGGAATCAGCGGCCCGGTTATATAGGTGATATAAGGAGAAGAGGAAATGATTCCCTCTCCAGATCACGGGACTAAGCCCCCATTTAAAGGAGCGATTGACATGTCCATCGACCGTTTCATCCTGAAGAAGCTGGACAGCTGTCACGAAGAGCATACCCGGCGTAACCTGGTGAAGTTGTTCAAATTGCGAATTAAAAAGGCGGAGAAAGAGGAGAACCGGAACCTCCGGATTGGCTGACTGATGGTATAATGTTGACTCCTAAGCCCCTGTAACCCATAGACTAAGCGCATCCCTCACTTGCGGGCATGTGCTTTTTTAAGTTGTTTAACTTTATATGTATACCGGCAAAAAAATATCCCTCTGTTTAATAGAGGGATAAGGCCAATGAATCATTTTCACTGTAACTGTGCAATATAGCTTCTGAGCCTTTAATTTCGATACTGATCAGGGAATTCAAACAGGTCTGCAGGGCGTTTTTGCCTTTTTGAATTTTGAGTTCAAGCGTACTGTTGAGCAGTCGAAGTACTTTTTGGGTCGGCTGTTTGTTTTCTGTTGTGAAATATACAGGGACAAGCTTGTTTTGAAAAGTGATGAGCATTCTCATTTTGAAAACCACCTCGCTAAAAGTATTTCATGGTATTGATCTTACCCTGTGTTTCTTAATTTTACCTTAAAATTAGCTTATGATAACATAAAGATTGCAAGTTTTATAGTTTTGCAGTTTTTTTGAAAGCCACTCATTTACATTAATACTTACATGTATGCTACAGAGGAAGGGATAAAGAATGTGAATAAGCAAGATTGTATCTGTCTGGCACAGTATCTGTTCCCGGGTGAGACCCGGCGTAGAGTGGTGGCAGAGCTCCTGCGCACAGCCTCCGGCTCCAAGCGGATCTGCAGAATGAAATTTAATGAGCGTGAATATGCGCAGGACGTATGCCTGCAAGTACATAAGGATAAGATCCTCCTGACAGGGTTAACGGAAGAGGAAGATTTCAGATGCGAGCTGAAAGAGCCGGCAGAGATGAAGCGCGCCTGCTATTACCTGTTCAACTGCTTCGAGCGTGCGCAGTCCCGGAAACCGTCCGCTCCTGCGGTATTCCTGTCCAGACGGAGTTATGAGGAGATTCATGAGAAGGCCGGAACATGGACGTTGTGTGTGCTGGCGGCTTCACTGGAAGCGGAGACAGGTGATCCTGACAGCTCCGCTGAATTGGCTAAAGTGCTTAAGAACCGGACAGCTTCCGGTGAACTGCGGTTATGTGCGAAGAATGGGGAAGGCTGGACCCTGCAGCAGATTTCTTACATTGAAGCTTCTTCGGGCGGATGGGTTCTGCGCAGCAGCAGTGAGCAGGATGACGGTTATATCATTGCGTTCCCGCTGACCCGGGCGGAGCTGTGTCATGCTTTTGGGGAATGGCTGCTCTATTAAGATTGTTCTTGCAAAATAACCCCGGCGGAAGCACCGCCCAATTCAGACGGGTCTGGCTCGCTGGTCCGGTACAGCGTGAATACGGCGCTGCGATCATTCATAGAGTGGGCGGGGTTGACGAACCGAATATAATGTAAGCGCTTTATATATTGTACTTTAACCTTTCTATAGACTCCCGCATATGCATAGAGCAAGGGCGAAAGACCCGGGAGGAAAGGAGTGGAGAGGATGAAAGGGTTCAAAAGACTGTCATTGCCGTTCTTGTTGATGCTTGTGCTCGGCTCTGTTCTTGCAGGCTGCGGCAGTAAAACCGGTGATGTCAAGGTGAAGATCGGCGAAGTTACCCGTTCCGTGTTCTATGCGCCTGAATATGTGGCCTTATCGCAGGGCTTTTTCAAGGATGAAGGGCTGGATGTGGAGCTGCAGACGATACCTGGCGGAGATAAAACCATGACGGCCCTGCTCTCAGGGGCAATCGATGTGGCGCTGGTCGGTTCGGAGACCTCTATTTACGTGTACCAGCAGGGGGCGGATGATCCTGTAATTAATTTTGCGCAGCTCACGCAGCGGGATGGAACCTTCTTGTTCGCGCGTACACCGGACAGCCATTTTACATGGGACAAAGTGAAGGGGTCGACCTTCCTTGGGCAAAGGCAAGGGGGCATGCCGCAGATGGCGGGCGCATTCACACTGCGCAGCAAGGGGATTGATGCGGGGAAGGATCTGACACTGATCCAGAACATTGATTTTGCCAATATTGCCGGTGCATTTGCTTCCGGGACTGGAGATTATGTGCAGCTGTTCGAGCCTCAGGCATCGATCTTCGAGAGTGAAGGCCGGGGTCAGGTGGTCGCTTCCTTCGGGGTAGAGAGCGGTTATCTGCCGTATACGGTATTCATGTCCAAGCAGAGCTACATTACTAAGAATCAGGACACGGTGCAGAAATTCACCAATGCGGTCCAGCGTGCCCAGTTATGGGTGAAGGCTCATAGTCCTGAGGAGATTGCTGACGCGGTAATGCCGTATTTTGACAAGATTGACCGGGGCATTGTGGTCTCTGCCATCAGCCGTTATAAGGAACAGGATACCTATGCGGTGAATCCGGTGATCGATGAGAAGGAATGGAATAATCTGCTGGATGTCATTGACCATGCCGGTGAGCTGAAGGAACGGATTCCAGCCGCTAAGATTGTTAATAACAGCTTTGCAGAGCGGGCAGAGAGCACCATTAAGGAGTGAGGAGGCCGACCACTATGCTTCCAGTAGTCGAGTTGAAGGAAGTCACGCACGCCTACCTGGGAGACCGCGAGGCTTCGCTTGCTATAGAGGATCTGAATCTCAGCGTCAGCCAAGGCGAGTTCGTCAGCCTGGTCGGACCGAGCGGCTGCGGCAAAACGACGATTCTGTCGATCATCGCCGGGCTGCTGCAGCCTTCACGCGGTGAGGTGCTGCTCAGCGGACGTAAGACCGCGGGACCTTCGCCGGAGGTCGGCTATATGCTCCAGCAGGACTATCTCTTCCCCTGGAGGACGATTGAGGATAACGCGCTGCTCGGGCTGGAGCTGACCGGAAGGCTCACCGGAAGCTCGCGTGCCAAATCGCTGCAGCTTCTGGCCGATATGGGGCTGGAGGGCAAGGAGCAGGCTTATCCGGCACAGCTCTCGGGAGGGATGCGCCAGCGTGTCGCTTTGGTGCGGACACTGGCTACCGACCCCGGTCTGCTGCTGCTCGATGAGCCGTTCTCGGCGCTGGACTACCAGATTAAGCTGCAGCTGGAGGATCTGGTCTCGGAGACGCTGATGCGCCGGGGAACCACGGCGATCCTGGTTACGCATGACCTGTCTGAAGCGATTGCGGTCAGCAGCCGGGTCATTCTGCTCCAGCCGAATCCGGGCAGAATCCGCAGGATTTTTGAGATTCCGGAAGCGATTCGCCGCACCCCGCCGCTGTATGCGCGGGACCTACCGGGCTTCGCGGAGCTTTTTCACGAGGTATGGAAGGAAATGGAGCTGGCAGGGAGGGAAGAAATGTGAATACAGAAGCGCAGCCCCGTGAGACGGCCTCCCGTGCGCAGTGGCTGGAACAGAAGCATGCGGATTACAGGAAGAAGAAGCTGCGCCGCAAGAGTCAGGTGCTTATGGTCCGGAGCAGCCTGCTGCTGGTGTTCTTCGTGCTCTGGGAAGCCGGGGCCAGAATGGGCTGGATCGATGAGCTGTTGTTCAGCTATCCGACGAAGGTGTTCGGGCAGATCTGGGACGACATGGTCAGCGGGAGTCTGTGGCCGCATTTGGGAATGACCGTGGGCGAGACCGCAGTGGGCTTCATTCTGGGTACCCTAATCGGGACGCTGCTGGCTGTCGTCATCTGGTGGTCACCTTTTCTGTCCGCCGTGCTGGACCCTTATATGGTCGTATTCAACAGTATGCCGAAGGTGGCGCTGGGCCCGATCTTCATTGTCATGTTCGGGGCAGGCTTCACCGCCATTGTCATTACCACCTTATCGATTACCGTGATTATCACGACTCTGGTAGTGTACAACAGCTTTTGCAGCGTGGACCCGAATCTGGTCAAGGTGGTCCGCTCCTTCGGCGCCTCCAAAAGCCAGGAGTTCTGCAAAGTCATTCTTCCGGCTTCATTCCCGGCGGTGGTCTCCACCCTTAAGGTGAATGTCGGCATGTCCTGGGTCGGGGTTATTGTCGGTGAATTTCTGGTTGCGAAATCGGGGCTGGGGTATCTGATCATCTACGGCTTTCAGGTGTTCAACTTCACCCTGGTCATGTCGAGTCTGCTCATTATTGCGGCTGTGGCTACGGCTATGTACCAGCTGGTGGTGTATGTGGAGAAGCTGCTGCTGTCGAGACGGTAAGAACGATGTCATATTGTGTCTCTTGGCAAAATCTTGTACCATGACTATATCTTTATTTGAATGATGAAGCTTAACGGTGTAGGAGAGATATTCACATGGGATTTCGTATTATTAAAACGGCGGCTGCAACTTTGCTGTCTATTCTGCTGGCAGCCGCCGCTGGTATCCCTAATGCGCAAAGCGCGGGACTGCTGGCCATTCTCGGGGTGGAAACGACCCGCAAAAGGAGTCTACGCACGATTTCGGCGCGCTTCTTCGCCTCATTGGTGGGACTCTTTTTGGGCTGTATTCTATTCTTCGCCCTGGGCTTTCATTATTGGGTACTAGGACTGTATGTATTGTTCGGCTTCCCGCTGATCGTCAAAGCCGGCTTCAAGGAAGGGATCGTCACCAGCTCGGTAATTGTGTTCCGCGTGTTTGGACAAGCTGATATTACGGTTCATATCCTGCTGCAGCAGGTGGAGCTGCTGATTATCGGCCTCGGCTCGGCTGGCCTTGTGAACTTCATCTATATGCCGCAGACCGGCGGGATTATTGCGGGTATCCGCAAAGAGGTGGACGGCTACTTCTCGGTCATCTTCCGGCAGATGGCCAGAACGCTCCGTGATCCCGGTTATATCTGGGACGGAAAAGAGCTGATCGGGGCAGGGGAGGCTGTACAGAAGGGGCTCAGCGCGGCATCCAGGGAAATGGAGAATCATGTGATCCACCCGGATGAAGCCTGGAATGTATACTTCTATATGCGCAAGGAGCAGCTGGAGTCCATCCAGAATATGATGCAGCTGCTCTCACAGGTGTACCGGCAGCTGCCTCACGGAGATATGGTGGCCGAGCTGTTCGACCAGCTTAGCGGCGATGTGCTGGCTGAGGAATATACCGGCCGGACCGAGCGGCTGCTGGAGGAGCTGCAGCAGGAGTTCCAGGAGATGGAGCTGCCGGATTCGCGTGAGGAATTCGAGATCCGCTCTGCAATTCTGCAATTGTGCCGCGAGCTTGCGCTGTATCTTAAGATTGCCAAGCGCTATAAGAGCCCGGTGGAGCTGCGTCCGGCGAAGGACAAACAGCCTGCGAAAGGCAAAGCATAAGCAAATCCATGTAATTTAGGTGTCAGGTATTCACATTCCGGTGTAAAATAACGATAAGAAACATAAGCGCCCAAAGTGAGCTTGTCTCTTAAGTGATGTCCAAAACCCAAGAATCTTGGTCTGGCAGGTGAGGAATATGAATAACAGCAATGATCAATATATCGGCAAACAGCTGGTAGCGAACCTTTTTAATCATAGCGGTGTATTTGTCTTGCCGGCTTTGACCCTGCTCACCGGAGAGCATATCCGCCTGATTACGCAGCACAAGATCGTTCTGGAGCCGCAGGATGTGGTCCAGGTCGACAGCGCTGCATTCTATCAGCTGGCTGTGGATGATTGTACGGCGGCGATGGAGAGTATTTTTGAGCAGCTGCGCTATACGAAGACGAAGCGTCTGCCGATGATTGAGCTCAGGAATGAAGTGATCCCGTTCATCCAGCAGGTGAGCGAGAAGAATGATTTCTTTGGAATATTGTCTGCGCTGCAGACTAAGGATGACTATACATACAGGCATAATGTGGCGGTGGGCATCATCTCTACGCTGCTTGGCAAATGGCTGAAGCTGAAGCCGGACGAGCTGAGCATGCTGACGATTGCTGCGACGCTTCATGATATCGGCAAAATTATGATCCCGGCCGAGATCCTTACTAAGCCGGGTCCGCTGAGTGAGGATGAATATGCCCTGATGAAAAAGCACACCACCTATGGCTATGAGATGATCCGCGATACGGTGGGCACCAATCATATGCAGGCGCTTGTGGCGCTGCAGCACCATGAACGTATGGACGGAAGCGGCTACCCCTTCGGCGTGCTGGGCCACCGGATTACGGATTTCAGCAAAATCGTGGCGGTGGCGGATATTTTCCACGCGATGACTTCAGACCGGTTCTATCGAACAGCCGCGCCGCTGTATGAGGTGCTTAAGCAGATGGACGAGAACGTCTACGGCAAGCTGGACCCGTATATCTGCAGTGTGTTCATTAATAAGCTAATGCAGTCGATGATCGGCAATGAGGTGCTCCTGACGGACGGGCAGATCGGCAAAATCATTATGATTCTGGCCCACGACCCGCTGCGTCCGCTGGTGAACATCGGTGAGGACTTCATCGATCTCAGCCGCCACCGGCAGCTTGGCATCGTACGTGTACTTTCCTAGCAGGGGGCCTCTGCCCTTCCCGGCTTAAAATGTTGGCACAACAAAAAGTAGCGGTTTTCCCGGTTTGGGGGAGCCGCTACTTTTGTTTTTTTTCGCTTCAGGAGACTCATAATGGACTAAATCCGGCAATAAAATGAAGCAAAGGGCTTCAGTTACGGCATCTGAGGGCTTACCCAAATTTATTTCTACTCTAACAATCAACAAATGCCCAGAACGTGCATACACTTGATAGTGAATGATTGTATGGAGGAGGTTCAAAGATGTCATTAAGCCATAAACGTCAAACAAGGGAGATCATTACGAAGGCAATTTGCGGCAAAGGTCGTAAGTTCTCTACAGCAACCCATACCGTGACTCCGCCACATCATCCGACTAGTATTCTGGGGGCTTGGATCATTAACCACCAGTACGAAGCGGTTGCCGCCGGGAACGGAATCGAAGTAATCGGTACCTATGATGTGAACATCTGGTATTCGTACGACAAAAACAAGCAGACCGAGGTTGCCAAGGAAACGGTCTCCTATGTGGAGCTTATTCCATTGTCGTACCTCGACCCGAGACACCGTGCTTCCACGGCACAGGTCTCTGCGGAGGCAACGCAGGAACCCAATTGTGTGGAAGCCGGGGTATCGCCGGGCGGAGGCAGTGTGACACTGCGGGTGGAACGCGAGTTCGATGCGGAACTGGTGGCTGAGACCAAGCTCCGCGTGTTTGTCAGTGATCAGGCCGATGATCTGGAAGACAAGGATTATGATTTTGAAGGCGAGAATTATGATTACGATGATTTGGACCCTGACGCCCTGGATGATGAGTTGTAGGAAGGTGTGCGCCGCTGCCTGAAGTACTGTGTGGGTTATGATCCATTATATGATGAGAGGGCAGCGGCGTAGAGGGCGAATGCCCTCTTTTTTTTAAAATATAAAAATATTTTTTGAATGGTAAGGATGTAGGCTTCATGCTGTTGAGTATCCTTCAAGGCGAAATGAAGCGGAGGGGGATGCTGGAGCTGGAGAAGCGTCATTCATCAGGAATATTAAACAGGGCAGCGTTCGAATGTTCAAGTATACACCGCAGCAGAGAGCAAGCTTTGAGTTCAATTTTTATGCGGGTCTAATATGTTTTTTTTATTTTAACCTTGGTTTTCACACAGGATGATAGCGTCTCAATAAGGGGCGGTTTGTGCTATTTTGCTAAGATGATTTGGGGGTCAGGTTTCCTCAGCGGCTTATGCTCAAAGGGTATCGTCTGATTCAGGACGGTGCGCGAGGGGATACGCCCTGAGGAATTTCGTATGGGCGGAGGCATTAGACATGAATGAAGGGCTGAACGTATTCCGGCAGCTTGCGCCGGAGCAGATCGAACGCAGGCTCCGGCGCTGCGGGATTGAGGCTGACTCCATTTCTATAGGCAGAGGGTCGCGGCGGCAAGATACAAGAGACACCCAAAACCACTCGGATGGACAAGACCCCGCAAGCTACAGACAGCATTACCGCGTGCTTATTTTCAATCTGGCCGTGCTGGACTGCCAGCCGCTTGGAGCGGGGGCGGCTATGGGCGGGGGGCTTGGGGCTGGATGGTTGGCTGGGGATGGGAGTGGCGGGGGAAGAGTTGGAGGGCAAGGGGAGAATGAGAGTGGTGGGGTAGGAGTTGGAGGGCAAGGCGGGAATGGGAGAGGTGGCGAAGGAGCTGGAAGGCAAGAGGAGTATGGGAGTGGTGGGGTTGGTGTTGGAGGGCAAGAGGAGTATGGGAATAGTGGGGTAGGATTTGGAGTGCAAGAGGAGTATGGGAGAAGTGGCGAAGGAGTTGGAGGGCAAGAGGAGTATGGGAGAGGTCGGGGAGGCGTTGGAAGACAAGGCGGGAATGAGAGAGAAGGAGAAGGAGCTGGGGAGCAAGAAGGGTATGAGCGTGGAGGGCCAGGAGTTGAGGAGCGAGAGGAGTATGGGAATGGTAGGGCAGGAGTTGGAAGGCAGGGTGAGTATCGGAGTGGTGGGGATGAGTTTGGGAGTTTAGGTGGTGGAGGAAGGGAGCAGCGGGGGGTTGCGGGGGTTCTGCGGACCACTGCGGTGCGGGCGTTGTATAGTCTGGGACTGGACAGCGGCGAGGTGGAGCTGCGGGCCATGGGCGGGCGGCGGTACATGGTGACAGGCATCACTCCGGTGCTGCCTGATCCCGCAGGAGCGCTGCCTGAGCCTTACCGGTCAGCATCCGCAGCGCTTGCGCGGATGCTTGACGGTGAGCAGCCGGGCCGGCCGGGGCTGCTCATGGGCATGGACCCGGAGTTCCTGCTGCTCCGGGAATCCTCTGGCCGCGTCGTGCCGGCGTCGCGGTACCTGCCCATGGACGGCGTCGCGGGCTGTGACGCCGGACCCCCGGGAACGCGCGGCGTGTTCCCGGTGGCGGAGCTGCGCCCCGCGCCGCGCGGAGAACCGCGCGCGCTGCTGGCGCAGCTGATGTCCGCCGCACGCGAGGCGGACCGGCTCATTGCCGACCGCTCGCTCTGCTGGCGGGCGGGAGGTATGCCGCTGCGGGGCTGGGCCCTCGGCGGCCACCTGCACTTCAGCGGCGTCACGCTGTGTGCGCCGCTCCTGCGCGCGCTAGATAACTATCTGGCGCTGCCCTTGTTCCTGCTGGAGGACATCCGGGCTGCGGCCCGGCGTCCCCGCTATGGCGTACTCGGCGATTTCCGCCCTCAGCCGCATGGCGGCTTCGAGTACCGGACCCTGCCGAGCTTCCTGGTCTCCCCGGTCATCGCCAAAGGCGCGGTCTGTCTGGCTCACCTGATCGTGAGCCATTATGAAGACCTGCCGCTGCGCCCGCTCGACCGGGAAGACCTGCATGCCGCCTTCTACAGCGGCGGCAAATCTCCTCTGCGCACAGCCTGGCCTCCCCTGGAGGCGCAGCTGCGCGCACTGGGCGGCTACGCAGCCGCCGCCCGGTGGATTGATCCGCTGCTGCGCGCCATAGCGGAGCAGCAAAGCTGGGATGAGTCGCGGGATATCCGCGGCTCCTGGGTACGGAGCGCCCCGCCGGACTCCGGGGCGCTGCCTTCCGGGCGGGCGGATGCATATCAATAGAGCGCGCCGCCCGTCAAATCCCGATAGCCGCCAGTTACAGCTTTTCTGCACCGCTAGGTGTGGGAAGCTCTAACTATGGCGGCTATATTTTTAAACAAACAATCGTACTCAAATACTCTAATTTACTCTAAATTAATCTGAATTACTCCAAGTACTCTAAAATACTCTGAATACTTAAGTTACTTAACCAATCATCCTCTTTAATTGTGCGCTCATTCATAAAATTTCGTTCGAAGCGAGCATTCAGCGATAGGGCATTGCGATAGGTGTACTCTGTACAACTATACATACTTCTAAAGAGGCTTTTTCCCTTCTAAGTGTAGTCTGTACAACTAAATTTGCCCGAATCGCGAGAACCCGGCTTCAGATGGATTTTTAAATGTATAAACTACAACTAAACGGATAATCGGTGGAATATCGGACGATTTAGTTGTATGAATTACAATTAAGCTTAACGCCCAATACAATTTACTATTCTAATCACGCTATCGCAACTACATGGGTCTGGTGAAGTAATTAACGAAGTGATTATCATAGCAATTGCATTTACTACAGCAGAATCGCCGTTTGCCAGCGCAGAGATTCATTCGGATGTAGTTCGTACATTAGATTTCCGGGATTTGGTCCGAAAACTCTCCTTTTAAGGATTTCTACTGTACAAAGTGGAGCGACCGAGCCTAGGTTGAGTAACTTAGCAGGTGGAACCCCTGCTTGGAAAGGCGAAAGCCACGCCACCAATAGCGAGTCTTGGAGC
>NZ_JAGGLV010000026.1 GCF_017874735.1 Paenibacillus silagei | reverse complement strand
GGGTGAAGAGCCGTATGCGTAAATTGCGCACGTACGGATCTGTGAGGGGTAGGGGCACAATCCACGAAGGAAAGGCCCCGCCTACTCGACCAACAATACTACTCCTTACAAGTGACCGCTGAGAGAAGGCACCAGATTCCTTCAGTCGCAGGGTGATTTTATCCATTAGATGGTCTGTCTCATCGGTTTACTATGCGTCGCAAGCATCGTACCACAGATGCTTAGTGAATACGGCTAATTATTAAATTACCTTTTTTGTTCAAGGGAGCCACCAACTTTCCTGCCCGTTGGCTTAAAGAAACATCGTCAGTCTAATACTTTATTCTCAGCCTTTATAGATTGAACTTGAAAATATAATAGAAATAGAAACTTATTTTCTTCTGACAGTACCTCCTTCCTTGTACATCCTTAAGCGAATGCGTATAATGGTTTTGTTAGGGTTTTGTTATTGTTGTTTGCTGGATTAGTTATGTAATTTGAACCTGGGAGAAGGCCGAATGAGAGCAGCACGCAATCACAACTGGTGGTCTTATATCGAGGACATGTCCATGGAGCGCAAGCTGTTCCTGGTATTTCTGGTCATTATTACGCTCCCGCTGTCCTTCATCAGTGTGATCAGCTTCAAGAGCTATTCCGAATCCATACAGGCGAACACGATCGCCTATTCCGAGAAGCTGATTGATCAAATGATGGATTCCATCGATGATTACATAGAAGATATGAAACGGATTTCTTCCATGCCCGCTTACGTCAATGAGATTAAGCAGAACCTGATCCGCTCGAACCGCTATTATGAGCAAAAGCAGATGATGGAAGGCAAGCAGGACACGGCTCAGGTGGCTCCTGGTGATTTGGATCTCCTGCTGTCCATTCAGCGCGGCATCGAAGAGAATATATCATTTATTAACAATATTAAGCGGGGTACCAATTCGGTCTATATTTTTGACGCCTACGGGAATGGTTATTATTCTGCCAAGGATGGGGGAGTCCGGCTGGATCTTCAGCAGAGCTACAGGTTCTGGAGCGAGCAGGTAAAGGGCTCCGGCGGAGAAGCGACCCTGCTGGGAACACAGGCATATACAAGCAATTTGCAGAGTACCCGATATGCTTTTACGGTGGTGCGTCCCATTCTGGACGGGCTATGGAAGCCAGCCGGCCTGATCGCAGTGGAGGCTAACTTCAGTAATCTGGAGAATCAGGTGGCGGAGCTGGACAAGGTGACCCGGGGGAAATCTATCCTTGTGGATCAAGCGGGCAAAGTCATCTATGACAGTGAGCAGAAGCTGCTGACTGCGGATATTTCCCGGTCCTCCTTATTCCGTGCTGCGGAAGGGAGCTCCGGGAGCTTTTATGACACCGTATCCGGCAAAGACCGGCTTAATATTTATTCAAGCTCAACCAAGACGAATTGGAAGGTGATTATTTCCATACCGGTGGACGAATTGACCCGTGGAGTGAAGCTGACCCGCAATGCAACTATAGGTGCTACTCTAATCATCATTGTGCTGGCCCTGATCATCTCGCTTATTCTGTCGTTTGCCCTGACCAAGCCGCTGACCCAGATGATCCAGCTTATGAAAAAGGTACAGAACGGCGACCTTGATGTGACCTTCCTCATTAAACGCCGTGACGAGATTGGTCTCCTGGGGCATCAATTCAACCGGATGCTGGCCCGTATTCGTCAATTGATTCAGGATATTTACCAGATTGAGGAGCAGAAGAAGGAGGCGGAGCTGCAGGCGCTTCAGAGCCAGATCAATCCGCATTTTATCTATAACACGCTTGAAACCATCCGGATGACCGCAGAGATTAATGATGATGTGGAAGCCGCTGACATGATCTCCATTCTGGGGAAGCTTCTGCGCTACAGCACCAGTGACTTGAGCGGCTGGGCGACGATGAAGCAAGAGCTGCTTTATGTGCGTAACTACGTGGAGCTGCTGGGCAGCCGGTATCCTGGCAGATTTGAGCTGACGATTGATGTTCCAGAGGCGCTTGACAGCTATTCCATGATTAAGCTGGTGTTTCAGCCGATTATTGAGAATGCTGCTTATCACGGGCTGGATGATACCAAATCCCGGATGCAGCTGAGCATCAAGTGTGAGTATACAGAGCAGAAGCTTCTGTTCCATATCCGTGATAACGGCTGCGGAATGGATCAGGTTACACTAGATAAGCTAAGGGAGCGGCTCCGGCACGAGCTCCCCCCGAAGAAGAGCATTAATGGAGGGATTGGCATGGCCAATGTACACCAGCGCCTTCAGCTTCATTACGGTCCGGCCTATGGGATTGAGGTGTTCAGCAAGCCGGGCGAGGGGACGGATGTAATCTTGTCATTACCGCTGCCGGGGCTTGCCGCCGGGAATGGAAGGGAAGATCCTTTTAAGGAGGAATGAGCTTGAAATGGAGGATTGTACGCTTTCCGGTGTATGCTGTACTGCTGCTAATGCTGCTCCTGCTGGCAAGCGGCTGTAGCAGCTGGAGCAGTAGAGGGCCGGCATCGGTCCCGGCGGCTTCTGCCGGAGAGGAAGCGGCTTCCGGGCTGTCCGGGACCATTGTGATGCTGACGAACCGGATTGACCTGATTGAGAATGGGACCTTCAGGGACTACGCGGATGAATTCAGGAAGCGGTATCCTGAGGCGCATGTGGAATTCGAGGGGCTGTCTAACTATGCGACGGATATCCTGGTCCGCTTGTCCACCAAGGATACAGGGGATGTGCTGTTGCTGCCGGTCAATCTGCCTGCGAAGGAGCTGGAGCTTTTCTTCGAGCCTTTGAGCGGGGAGCTGGCGGCGCAGGAGCGATTCACGACCTTTGCAACCTTTGGCGGCAAGCGATACGGTCTGTCTACAGGTACGACTACGAGCGGAATCGTCTACAACAAAAAGGCTTTTGAGCAGGCGGGAATTGAGCAGGTACCGCAGACGCTGGATGAGTTCTACGCGGCCTGTGCCAAGCTGAAGCAGGCGGGCATTATCCCGCTGTATATGAATTACGGGGCAGTCTGGCCGCTGCGGGAGTGGGGCAATAACCTGGTTAATTATATGACGGGTAACCCTGATTATTTGAATGATATGGTCCATGAGGACAGCCCTTGGCAGATTGGTAACGAATGGGGGCAGGCTCTGGGAATTGCCAGGACGATGCTGGCCAAGGGCTATGTCGAGGAACAACTATTCTCCAACAGCTGGGAGATCTCCAAAGCCAGGCTGGCCAGAGGAGAAGCGGGCATGTATCTCCAGGGGAACTGGACCATCCGGCAGATTATGGATGCAGGTGCTTCACCGGAGGATATCGGCTTCTTTCCTTTTCCCTATGATAATCACCAGGTCCACTATGCTGCGCTGAATCCCGACTGGTTCATGGGGGTTAGCAGGTACAGCCGCAATAAAGAGCTTGCGATGGCTTGGCTGGAGTATTTCATTACAGAAACGTCGTATGCGAGAGATTGGGGATTTCTTCCGGCGAAGGGTTCGCACCAACCCGCTTTACAGCAATACAGCGAGTTCCTCTCCTATCACCCAAAGCTGGTTGAGGCTACGGTGCAGACGGATGCTTTCATTGATCTGGCGAACCGGACGAAGCTGAGCTTCTGGTCGGGCGATTATATTCAGGATGTGCTCGCGGCACCGGATCTGCAGAAGTCCTTTGACCAGTTGAATGCGAAATGGAAGGAAGCGCGCATGAGTCAGCAGTCTGTCCCGTAACCGCCGGGGGCTGCGCAGTAAGCAAGATCAAATTCTGGAGGTAGTGTTGTGGCCAAAAAAGTAACGATGCAAAAAATAGCCGATCATCTTGGGGTCTCCAAGTTCGTCGTATCCAAATCGCTCTCCGGCAAGGAGGGGGTCAATGAGACCACCCGTGAGCGGGTGATTCAAGCCGCCTCTCAGCTTGGATATTTCACCCAAAAAAACGCCTATGTGCAAAGTCCCAAGCGCCGTTCTCTGTCTGGAGAGCAAGACCGCAATAAGCAGTCCGTGCTGGTGCTGATGCCCAATATCCGCTCTCAGACCCAGGATTCACTATATTGGGGCAAAATCGTAGATGGCATTGCGCTGGCGCTGGATCAGGAGGGGCTGGGCATGGTGATCATCTCAGAGCACCGGGCCGATAATTTCGTAAATGTCCTTAATCCGGACGGCCTGCTCGGTCTGATCGGAGTTGGGCAGATCTCCACCTCACTGCTGCTAGAAGTGCATCGGATCGGGCTTCCGCTGGTCATGATCGACCATGAGGATGCTTTAATTCCGTGTGATACGGTATTTGCGAATAACATCGATTCGATGACCCGGCTCGTCAATCATCTGATTGGCACCGGACATACGCTATTTCACTTTGTCGGCAGCATCCGTTACTCCCGCAGCTTCCGTGACCGCTGGATCGGGTTCCGCAGCGCGCTGGAGGAGAGTCAGCTGAAGCCCCCCGCTATCGATGATGAGCTGCTGCTGGAAGGGATGTATGACGAAGCGCTCCGTGAAGAATTCAGACGCTGGGTCGCCGCACGACAAGAGTCGGATACCTTGCCTACTGCGCTCGTATGCGCGAACGACTTCACCGCTCTTGCTGTTAGCGAAGTGTTGCGGGAAGCCGGGCTTGCTATTCCCGCTGATATTTCGGTCACAGGCTTTGACAATATCGAGGATTCCCTGCGGGGGGTTACTCCGCTTACAACCGTGCATGTTCCTAAGGAGGCTATGGGCCGGGCAGCTGTAGAGAAGCTGCTGAACCGTATCCAGAATCCCGCTGTACCGCTGGAGAAAATTCTGATCTCCGCAGATATCGTCCATCGCGACTCTGTGGGAAATCCCCGGGCTTGAAACAGCAAAATAACCCCACAAAGCGGAGCTTTAGCTTAAATATAAGAATTTATATGTTGCACACGATAACTTTTCCTTCTATTTCTCGCGAAAACGGTACCGTCCTTTTAGAGGACGGTACCGTTTCCGCTTGTTTGCGTTATTTCAATTGCAGGTTCCGTTCGATCAAAGCGATACGCTGCTGTACGCAAGCATAGGAACGAAGCGGATCTTCAGGAGTATTCATGACATAATCCAGCAGTTGATCTATGGTAGTGGTGGCTACATGGATACGGGTATCGGAGGAAGCGTAGTAGATGAATACCTCTCCGTTGTCACGGGCGATTATACCGTTGCAGAAGACAACATTGGATACATCGCCGACGCGTTCTTCGCCGTCCGGAGCAATGAAATGCCCGCCTGGGGCATGAGTTACGCGGTTAGGCTCTGCAAGATCAGACAAGAAGGCATACAGCACATAGCGCAGTCCGGCAGCGGTGCCCCGGACACCATGGGCGATGTGCAGCCAGCCGAGTGGAGTTCTGACCGGGGCCGGGCCTTGACCGTTCTTCACTTCTTTGATGGTATGGTAGTAGCGCTGGTCTATAATCGTCTCGCGGGTGATAACAGCGTTCTCAATCTGCTCCGATAAGCCCCAGCTGATGCCGCCGCCGGAACCGGCGTCGATGAACCCGTCCTGCGGGCGCGTGTAGAAGGCATACTTGCCGTCAACGAACTCTGGATGCAGGACCACGTTGCGCTGCTGGGCGGAGCCGGTCTTAAGATCGGCGAGACGCTCCCAGGTCTTGAGATCCTTGGTGCGGGCAATCCCGCACTGGGCAACTGCGCTGGACAAATCACCAGGGGGAGCGTCTGGGTCCTTACGTTCGCTGCAGAACAGGCCGTAGATCCAGCCGTCTTCATGCTGCACAAGGCGCATATCGTAGACGTTAATATCCGGGTCTGCGGTCTCGGGAAGCACTACCGGGTGATCCCAGAAGCGGAAGCCGTCCACCCCGCTGCTGCTCTCGGCAACAGCGAAGAAGGATTTGCGGTCATGGCCTTCCACACGGGCAATGATGTAGAATTTGCCGTTCAGCTCAATGGCGCCGGGATTGAATACGCCGTTCACTCCGATTCTCTCTGCGAAATAAGGGTTGCTCTCTTCATTGAAGTCGTAACGCCAGATCAGGGGGGCGTGCTCCGCAGTGAGCAGGGGATACTTGTAGCGGTCATAAATACCGTTGCCGTAAGGCAGCTTCTCATTGGTGCGGCCGATGAGAGCTTCATAGCGCTGCGTCAACGCCTGCTTCCGTTGTTCAAAGATTGTGCTCATTAAATAATCTCCTCTACATGTAATGGTTCGCCAAGCCGTCTAATCATCTCGAAGCAGGCCCGGCTGTTATGATAGGGACATTTCCAGGCGCTCACCTTGGGAGTATGAACCAGCGGCTGCAGGGATTCATCTACACCCCAGTGCCACTCGCCCAGCTTATGATCAATAATATATTTCTCTGTGAAGCTCCATGAGTTCTCAGCGGCTTCCAGGAACCGCGAATCTCCGGTTAACTGATACGCATTGTAGAATCCGACCATGGCTTCAGCCTGCGGCCACCAGTCCCTGGACTCATGGGCTTTATCGATGAAGCCGCTACGATCGGCCTCATTCCAGATTCCGCCATCCACTTCAATCCCCTCTGCCAGCGCAGCTTCGGCCATCGACAGGGATGCCTTGCGCACACGCCCAAGCAGCTCCTCGTCCCCAAGGGTCTCCGCAGCTTCATAGAGCAGCCAGCTTCCTTCTATGTCGTGGCCGAAGGAGATAAGCTCTGACTTCACCCGCCACTCTTCATCCATGAACAGATGGAAGTGCTTGCCGTCCGAATCCAGAATATGCTCCAGCATGGTTTCGATCAGCTCAGCTAGCTTGTTACGAAGAAGCTCTGACTTCCACACCCGGTACAAGCCGGTGTACCCTTCCAGTACATGCAGATGCGTATTCATGGATTTCTTCTCATTCATATCCTTCGAACTGAGGCTTAGGGAGTCGGTCATCTCCCACTCCCGTGACAAGGCTTCGATATACCCTGTGTGAAGAGGGTCATAACCGTACTTCTCAATCAAATGGAACAATTGGGTTGCTTGGCGCAGGACGTCTTTCCGGCCGGTGGCATGATGGTACTCAGCCAAGGCATAGATGACAAAAGCGAGTCCGTAGATTTGCTTCTTAGGCTGGGAAGCAGCGCCGTGCTCATCCACCATCCAGAAGAATCCGCCAAATTCGGGATCTGTGAAATACTGAATGAGATAATCATAGGCGCGTTCCGCCATAGTCAAATATTCTGCCGTTCCATAGATTCTGTAAGCACTTGCAAATGTCCAGAGAATCCGTGCATTCAGTACAAGGCTTTTGTCTGCACCGGGTATCACCTGCAGCTGGTTGTTCATCTCACCGATAAAGCCGCCATGAGTTTCGTCGATGGTCTGCTTCATCCAGAAGCCGAGAATGTTGTCTAACAGCTCAGCTTCCAGCCGGGTGCGCCACACTTCGGTTGCATTGTTCATCCTGTTCTGTTCACTCCTTAATATTGCTTGCTGGTATGGGAGTTGTCTTTTTTATAATTGTTATTATTATGTTAGTGTATAATAATAACTATATATAACCATGTTATAACCCTTTTCGGGCTGGAATTCAAGCGGGAAATGGATGAAGTAAATTGAAGACTATAAAAGTGGATATGGACACATTTTCTATTGGATCTGTAAAGTTTATAATTATTGATAACGCTATCATAGCGGATCAAATGACGGGGGCGATAAGGTGGTAATCCGGATCATGATTGCGGATGATGAGGAAGTGATCCGCCGCGGGCTTGAGAAGATTGCTTCCAGAATGGATGTGGAAGTTAGGGTAATCGGCTCATACGGCAACGGGCTTGAGGCCTGGAACCATCTGCAGGAGCTAAGCCTGGAAGAGATCGATCTTCTTATTACAGATATCAAGATGCCAAGAATGGATGGATTCAAGCTGATTGAAGAGGCGAGAGCGCATCTCAAGCAGCTGCCAATAGCTGTACTGAGCGGCTTCAGTGAATTCGACTACGCCCGTAAGGCGATGCGCTTCGGTGTGCTTGATTATTTGCTTAAGCCGATCGATAAGGCCCAATTATATGATCTGCTCAAAAGCGTAGAAGCGACTAAGCAGACGCCTGCGGCTGCTCTCCCGGATGAAGTACCGCATCAGCCTTCTGAAGGCGGGGAGCATTATGTGGTAGAGCAGATGAAGAGTATTCTTCAACTGGAATACGGGCTTAATTTCGAGCTTGAGCGGCTGGCTGAAGCCGTGGGAATGAATGCGAGTTATATCAGCAGGCTGTTCAGGCATAAGACAGGGCAGACCATTACGGACTACCTGATCGGCATCCGCATTGTGGAGGCCAAGAAGATGCTGCTCCATCATCCGGACCTGAAGAATTATGAGATTGCTGACAAAGTCGGCTACAGTGATCCGGTCTATTTCAATAAGCTGTTCAAAAAGATGTGCGGCATGACGCCCAAGGAGTATAAAGGCCGGTACAGATCATGATATGCGTCTCTTAGAATGATACGAACACATTTGCACTGCCCTTCACCTCCCCAGAGGTGATTGAGCAGTGTTTTTCTTTATTGTATTTTTTATATAACAAAAATAACAAATTGAAGACTAGAAAAAGCAATTGAAACCATCGTTTTGAGGGGTTATACGGTCTATAATTGCAATGTAAGCGATAACAATAACGAATCCAAGGTGAATACAGGATGATTTAAGTTCTGTTTATTGGAATGACGGATCGTATTGTTATTGTTTTGTTATTAATCTATTTCGTTCTAAATGAAGAGAGGGGTCAGAAATATGATAAAAAAAACCAAAGCAGTTACCGGGTTGGCAGCGCTGACACTGATGGCCGGGCTGTTCTCCGGCTGTGCATCTGACAACAATAACGCCACTAATGCGGCAGCAACCAATGCAGGCAGCAACACAGGTACCACTGCGGAGGCAACAGCCGCTCCAGAGGGAGATGCCGCCAAGGATCTCAAGGGTGATATTACGGTGATTACACAGCGGACGGATATCGTGGATACCGTGTTCAAAGACTACGCCGCCAAGTTCAATGAGAAATATCCGAATATCAAAGTGAATTTCGAAGCCTTATCCAACTATGAGGATCAGATCAAAATCCGCATGAGCACCAGTGATTACGGGGATGTTCTGCTGCTGCCAACCAGCGTAGCGATTAAGGATCTGCCGGACTTTTTCGAGCCGCTGGGTAAAAAGTCTGACCTGGAGCAGCAATATACAGGCCTGGAAGAGCGGACAGTAGACGGGATTTCCTACGGCATTCCGATTACGGTTAATTTCTCCGGCGTGATCTACAACAAGCAGGTCTTCAAGGATGCCGGAGTGACCGAGGTTCCAAGAACCTTTGACCAGTTCTCCGCCGCACTGAAGAGCATCAAGGAGAAGACGGATGCCGTCCCTCTCTACACGAACTATGCTGCGGGCTGGACGCTGACCCAGTGGGAAGCGGATCTGGCTACCGTTGCCGGAGACCGTGAATATGTCAACATCGGCCAGGTGGCCTCCGACGATAATTTCGTTCCAGGCCAGCCGCACTACGAGCTGTACAAGGTAATGTACGATGCGGCCAAAGACGGTCTGATTGAAGAGGACCCTACTACAACAGACTGGGAATCCTCCAAGGCAGATCTGGCGAACGGTAAAATCGGTACCATGATGCTTGGCTCCTGGGCGATCGGTCAGATCAAAGGGCTCGCTGCCAGCCCGGATGATATAGGCTTCATGCCATTCCCTACCAACGCCGACAAGATCCTCGTTCCTCTGTCTGACGACTATAATCTGGGGGTTAGCATTCACAGTAAAAACAAAGAGGCCGCCAGAGCCTGGGTAGACTGGTTCATCAATGAATCCGGTTACCCGACTACAGAAGGCGGGGGCATGAGTCCGGTAAAAGGAGCCGAATTGCCTGAAATTCTCAAGCAATTTGCAGGCACTGACATTACCTTTGACACGCTTGCTCCAGCCAAAGCCGGTGAAGAGGGCTGGGTGGATGCCATTGATAAAGAAGCTGAAATCGGTCTCTGGCAGCCTGACTTCAAGAAAGTAATCATCGAGGCGGCAATTGGCAACCGCAAGCAATCCTATGATGACATTATGAAAGAACTGAATGATAAATGGAAAGCAGCCAGAGCCAAAATTGTGACTGCCAAGTAAATTAAAGAACAAAAGAAAGGGGAGATGCCGTAACGGCATAGTCCCCTTCACTTTTGCAGGGATGGAAGCGGACTTAAGAGCAGTAAGTTTTCTGGAGGTGTGGAGAGTGCCCAAATTGTCTAACATGAGCTATAAAAATCAACGGATTTTGATCATCTTTTTATTTTCGCTAGTACCCGTAGTTCTGCTGCTGACGTTCTCCTATTTACCTGTGTTTAAAATGTTTCAGTACAGCTTCACCAGCTGGAACGGGCTAAGCAAAAATATGGAGTATATCGGCTTTGACAACTACAAGACGATCTTTACCAAGCCGGAGTACTTCGCCGTATTCAAGGTCAGCTTGTATTACTTTTTTGCCACCTTTGTCCAGATGGGGCTGGCGCTTTATTTTGCCACGATTCTGAGCTTCAATGTCCGGATGAAGAACTGGTTCAAGGGGATTCTGTTCTTTCCGACCTTGCTAAACGGTGTGGCGATCGGGTTCATCTTCCTGTTCTTCTTCAAGCCGGAAGGCACTCTTAATACCATTCTTGATCTGCTTGGACTCGGGGCGCTGCAACAGAAATGGCTGCTGAATCCGCAGCTCATTAACATCTCTCTCGCTTTTGCCTCGGTATGGAGGTATATGGGGATGAACTTTATTATCTTCCTTGGCGCAATTTCCTCGATCGGCAGCGATATCTATGAAGCCTCGGAGATAGACGGCGCTAACCGCTGGCATCAGTTCCGGCATATTATCATCCCAAGCATCAAGCGCATCCTGCAGCTCAATCTGATCCTTGCGGTCAGCGGGGCGATCGGTGTGTTTGAGATTCCGTACGTGATGACCGGCGGCTCCAACGGCAGCGGCACTTTTGTCATCCAGACCGTCGATGTGGCCTTCAAATACAGCAAGCTGGGGCTGGCTTCGGCAATGGCTGTAGTACTGCTGGGCATCGTTGTTCTGGTTACCATTCTGCAGCGCATTCTGATCAAGGAGGAGAAATAGAGCGATGCATACTTTGAAATACAACGTGGCGGCTTTCTTCAAATATCTCTCCCTGGTGCTGGGTGCGCTGATGGCGCTGATCCCGATTGTCGTTGTCTTCTTCGCTTCCTTAAAGACCAATGCTGAGTACGCTTCAACCGGTCCGCTGACCCTGCCCGAGAACTGGCTGAATTTCACCAATTACACCAAAGCCTTCGTAGACGGAAACATGCTGCTCGGCTTCATGAACACACTTATTATCGTCCTGATCTCCATTGCGGGCGCTACGCTTACCGGTTCAATGATGGCTTATATTCTGGCCCGCTTCAAATTCAGAGGCAGTAAGGCGCTGATGGGGGCTTTTCTGCTGGCTACGCTGATTCCCGGAGTAACGACGCAAGTAGCGACTTTTCAGATCATCAATGCTCTGGATTTGTTCAATACCCGCTGGGCGCCGATTCTGATGTATCTGGGGACCGATATTATCGCTGTCTATATCTTCATGCAGTTCCTGGACTCGATCTCTGAATCGCTGGATGAATCCGCAATGCTGGATGGTGCCTCCTACTGGACGATCTACTGGAGAATCATTCTTCCGCTGCTGAGTCCGGCCATTGTGACGGTGATTATCGTGAAGGGTGTTAATATCTACAATGACTTCTATACCCCGTTCCTGTATATGCCAAAAAGCAGCCTGCAGGTCGTATCTACCGCATTGTTCAAATTCAAAGGACCCTACGGCTCCCAGTGGGAGGTTATCTGCGCCGCGATTATGATCGCCATCATTCCGACGCTGATTGCGTTCGTAGCGCTGCAAAAATACATTTATAACGGCTTCGCCCAAGGGTCGGTCAAATAAAGCGGCAAACCGGGGAGCAACACACCACCGCAGCGGCTGCTGCAACTATCATTGGAGGGATTCTATTATGAGAGAAGTTAAACTGACGGCCAGCCAAAGTCTGCCGAATATGCCTTGGCAGGACAGACCTGCCGGGAATGACAATCCGGTCTGGAGACATAGCGATAATCCGGTGATCAAGCGCAATCCGGCGAAGGGGGTCGCCCGTATTTTCAACAGCGCGGTGATCGCTTACGAGGGCAGCTTCCTGGGAGTCTTCCGCGTGGAGGATCACACGACCCGCCCCCATCTGCGGATGGGCCGCAGCGCGGACGGCTTGGACTGGATTATTGATGAGCAGCCGATCCAATTCAAGGACGAGGCGGGCCATCCGTATATGCCGCGTTACGCATATGATCCCCGTCTGGTGAAGGTGGAGGATACGTATTACATCATCTGGTGCACGGATTTCTACGGGGCAGCGATCGGCGTTGCCAAGACACAGGACTTCAAGCACTTCGTCAGTCTGGAGAATCCGTTCCTGCCGTTCAACCGTAACGGTGTACTGTTCCCGAAGAAAATAGGCGGCAATTTCGTCATGCTCTCCCGTCCAAGCGACAGCGGACATACGCCGTTCGGCGATGTCTTCCTCAGTGAGAGCCCGGACTTCGTGTATTGGGGCAAACACCGGCATGTTATGACCAAGGGCGGACAAGGCTGGTGGCAGAGCACCAAGATCGGCGGCGGACCTGCGCCCATTGAGACCTCGGAAGGCTGGCTGATGTTCTACCATGGGGTTACCGGGACCTGCAACGGTCTCGTCTACAGCATGGGCGCTGTGATTCTGGATGCAGATGAGCCTTCGAGAGTGAAATACCGCTCCCGGAACTTCGTGCTGACCCCGGAAGAATGGTATGAGGAAAGAGGCTTCGTCAACAATGTACTCTTCCCTTGTGCTGCGCTGAGCGATGCGGATACCGGCCGGATTGCCATCTATTACGGGGCTGCGGACACCTATGTCGGCGTTGCCTACACCACTGTCCAGGAAATCGTCAATTACGTTATCGAGACTCATGAAGAGGTTGGCGATGATGCCGGTCCTGGCAGAATCTAAGCCGGAATCCTCTGCCCGCCATCGGCGGCATTTGCCGCATACAACAAAATCACAGCCACCAAGGAGCTGATGGTATATCATGAATAGGGTCATGAATACCAAGAATACATAGAATCTGGCGGTGGTTTTTTGAGCAGGTCAACAGTTCGGAGTACCTCTATTCTTTCTCGGCTGCATCCCTCCAAGTCGCTGGGGATGCGGCTCTTTCTGGTTTTTTTCATCGCGACCATGGGAATTGTGCTGTCTCTGGGTTATATTTCTTACGCTGTGGCCAGACATACGATTGAGAACAATGCATTGTCTGCTAATCAGCAGACTGTGGAGCAGACGGCTGAGAAGCTGGATGTCGTCCTGTTGCGCTATGAAGATAATCTGGGTCAGCTGTTCTACAATGAGGATATTCAGCAGGCGGTCGCACTGGCAGGCCCTGCTGCCGCAGATCCTGCGAAGCGTACAGAGCTGTCCACGACGATTAACGGGGAGCTCGATCAATGGCTCTCGGCTGTTCCCGGCGTGCAGGCAGTGTATCTGGTTCCGCTGGATGAAGCGTTGCCCGCAGCCGGAGCTGGTGAAGTGGATAATGATTTCCTGGCGGCTATCCGTGATGCAGCATGGTACAAGCAGCTGCAGGAGAAGCCGCAGAGCCGGTGGATTACCGAAGCGTTGAAGCAGGGAGAGGCTGAAGGAGTGGTGCGTTTCGCTAAGTCTGTGGCGGCGGAAGCGGGTCACACCGGTTATCTGGCGGTCTGCGATATTAAGAGTACAGAGCTTGACAGCCAGCTGAAAATGGTTGATCTGGGTCAGGGTTCCTATATCCAGTTGCTGACTGCCACAGATGAGCTGATTGCCTCTTCCCAGCAAGAGGAGACGGACACCTATCTGCGCCTGGGGGGAACCCTGTTCAAGGGATTAAGCGACACCTCCGGCTCCCTGCCGACCAAGGATGAGAAGGGCAAATCCATTCTTGCGGTCTACGGTACGCTGCATACCTCCGGCTGGAGACTGCTCGGTGTGGTGCCTTCCGGCAATCTGACCAGGGATGCGGGACGCATCCTTAACACGACCTACATAGCGGTGGCCGCCGCTGCTGCCGTTGCCGTACTGATAGGACTCTGGATGGTACGGATGGTCTCAAGTCCGCTCTCACGTCTGCGGGATCTGATGGTCAAGGGGGCAGATGGGGATCTGCGCGTACGCACCGATGTCGTCACCCGTGATGAGATAGGCCAGCTGTCCGGCTCCTTCAACCTGATGATGGAGCAGATTACAGAGCTGGTCGTCCACACCAATGAGACCGCGCGTGAGGTTACGGAAGCAGCGGAAGCCCTTGGCAATGCCTCGCGGGACACAGCGGTGGCAGCGAAGGATATTGCCGCAGCCACGGAAGAGATTGCCGGCGGTGCCGGCAGCCTCTCACTGGAGGCGGACCGGGGTAATGAGATGACGGCTCAGATCTCGGAGAAGATGGAAGCTGTCATTGCAGTAGCCCATGAGATTGGCGGAACTGCGCATAGCGTGGAGCAAGCCAGTGCGGAAGGGGTAGTCAAGCTGCAGGAGCTGCTGGGCAGAACGCAAGAGACTGGCGACAGGACAGGCAAGCTGGTCCTTAAGGTGAATGAGCTTAAGGATACCGCCTCATCGGTCATTCAGGTGCTGGAGGTCATGCAGAGCATCACCCAGCAGACCAATATCCTGTCGCTGAACGCCACTATTGAAGCGGCGCGGGCAGGCGAAGCGGGCAAGGGCTTCACGGTTGTCGCCGATGAAATCCGCCAGCTGGCGGAGCAGTCCAAGCGTTCCATTGCCGTGGTGGGCGAGATCACGGACCGGATCATGCGGGATATGCATGAGACGGTAGACGCCTTGTCCGAGGTTGCGCCGCTGTTCGGAGAGCAGATGGACTATGTTCAGAACACCAGTGAGATCTTCATCAGTGTACAGGGGCAGATGCATCAGCTGATTACCAGGCTGGATTCGGTATCTTCTTCGATTGACGGCCTGAACCACTCGCAGCAGGTCCTGTCAGAGACGATAGGTAATGTCAGCTCATTCGCCGAAGAATCCTCGGCCGCCTCTGAAGAGGTAGCCTCCCTTACCGGAGAACAGGAGAATGTAAGCGAATATCTGGTTACCCTCTCCAGTAAGCTGGAGAATGCCTCCTCCAGACTGCGGGAGCGATTATCCAAGTTCAACGTATGAGCCTAACTTCTTCAGACCGCTTTCCTTTATGGGAAGCGGTTATTTTGCTTTTAGAGCTGGGTATACTAGTACAGCATCAGGTTTAAAATGGAGGACTCGGTGTAACGAACGAGGGAGCTCATATTCTGGAAGGAAGTCACCTTTAGCAAGTAAAGAACCCCATGGATTAAACTAAATATTCAGTTTGTAACGAACCATGAGAGATAAGTGTATTCGGTGCAACTAAAAACAGTTAAAAGAAAGGCCTGCCTCTCCTAACTGTATTCCATACAACTAAATTTGCCCGAATGGGCGAAAATCCAGGTATAGAGGCATTTTAATTGCACGAAATACAACTAAACAGAGATTCGGCGGCATATCCGGCGATTTAGTTGTACAGATTGCAATTAAGCCTCCCCCTTGGACCCTAATCGGGGCGCTGCTAACCCTCAGCAAGCAATTAGTTAAAGTGATTCTCACACTTTTAATTCTGATGAGCTGCTAGTAGCCAAGGTTTTTCAGCCCACTGGATGGAGGAATAGCAATTTGCACAAGCTGATTCATACACGCATATTTTGGGGATGCCTGATCCTGTGTATGCTGCTGGCGGGCCTGATGATCAGGCTGGCCTGGGTACAACTGCTGCTGAAGGATAGTGTAGTAAGCGGCACCCGTTACACAGTAGCTCAGATGGCAGAGCTGCAAAGTGAGCGGGAGACGGTGCTGGACAGCGGAAGAGGACGGCTGTATGACAAACACGGAAGGGCGCTGGCTGGAGAGACGGTCTGGACCGCTGCGCTGTTCCCGCCGGAGGAAGAGCTTCACCGGCATCATGGTGCCGGTGAATATAACGATGACCAGCAGCTTCACCGTCTGGCGGAGATTCTTGGCGTCAGCTACAGCCAGCTGCAGGCAAGACGGCTGGGGCTGAAGGAGCCGTTGCTCTGGCCTTCCGGCCAAGGCACGGGGCCGCTGGCCCTGACCCTGCCGCAGGCCAGAGAAGTGGAGGCGCTTGCGATTGAAGGTGTCCGGGCGCTGCCTTTTGCCCGCAGATATAACGGGTCTGCATCCGGCCGACAGTGGCTCGGTTATCTGTCTGAAGCTTCAGGCGAAGCTGTCACTCAATCCCCTACAGGGCTGAGAATTCCAAGAACCGGCACAGACGGGCTGGAGAAGACGCTGGAGCCGCTGCTGCAGGGCGTGGGGCACACGGAGGCCGTTGCCCAGGTTGATGCGCGCGGCAAACGGGTTCCGGGAAGCCCGATCACAGTCAAGGCGCCGGGTAACCCCTATTATCCGCTGTCACTATATACCACAATTGATCTGAAGCTTCAGGAGAGCATTGAGCAGCTGGCGGCGGAAGCCGGGGTGAAGGAAGGGGCTATTGTGGTAATGGACAGCCGGAGCGGTGATATCGCAGCGATGGTCTCCTTGCCGTTCTACAATCCGCAGCAGGTCTCACCGCAAGGGGGAGAATGGAACAACCGTGCTCTTCAAGCGGCCGCTCCGGGCTCCATCTTCAAAATTGTTACGGCCGCTGCCGCACTTGAAGCCGGGCTGACCACACCGGAGGAGCCTTTCTTCTGTGCAGGAGCATATGGGAAATACGGATTGTCATGTCCCCACGGCAAAGGACACGGCGCCCTTACGCTTAAGCAAGGGTTCGCCGTGTCCTGTAATACTGTATTTGCTACGCTGGCCGAGCGGCTGAGCGGTCTGAAGCTTCAAGCTACCGCCCTTGCCCTTGGACTGGGCCGGAGCATCGGGTGGCAGGAGGAGAATACGCTCGGTCTGCCGCTGC
This sequence comes from Paenibacillus silagei, assembly GCF_017874735.1. Classification (GTDB taxonomy): domain Bacteria; phylum Bacillota; class Bacilli; order Paenibacillales; family Paenibacillaceae; genus Paenibacillus_AQ; species Paenibacillus_AQ silagei. The sequence continues at coordinate 87,183 of NZ_JAGGLV010000026.1, read as the reverse complement.
TCCGGCCGCTGGCCGGAGAGCAGCCGGGAACCATCTTCACCACGCTCCTGCCGGATGACGGCGGGGCGAGAGTCCAGACGGCGATCGGCCAGCGCGATGTGCGAATCACTCCGCTGCAGGCGGCGAATCTGGTCGTCACACTGCTGCATGGCGGTGAGGTGAGAGCGCCGCGGATTCTGGAGCGGGTTGCTTTTGCCAATGGACAGACGCTTAAGGAGCTTCCGGGACATCTGGCGCCAGCGCCGGAGGGGCGGATCGCTCCGGCCACTGCCCGTGTGCTGCTGGGCATGATGCGCAGCGTAGTCACAGAGGGCACAGGCCGGATGCTGAAGCCTGCCGCTTGGCCGCTCGCCGGCAAATCAGGCACGGCCCAGACGCTGGTGCATGGCACGCCGCGCAACAATCAATGGTTCATCGGCTATGGTCCGGTTGACCATCCGAAATATGCGGTGTCTGTGGCGATAGAGAATGTGGCTCCAGACAGTCCGCAGGCCGCCACCCGCCTGTTCGGTCAGGTGTTCGAGCTGTTGTCGGGGCTGGAAGGCGGATCAACCGGGGCCTGAGGGCCTGGACCGGCAGGCTGCGCATTAGACTCGGCATTCCCGGCCGGACTGCTGCTTACGGGAGCGCCTGCCGTAGAGGTTCCCGAGGCCGCGAAGGGCGAGACGACGAACTCCTCCTGCGGCAGATAGATCCACTGCTGGAGATATCCCTGCTGGAGCAGCTCCTTGAGCAGAATCAGCAGAATCGGCGACAGAATGAGTCCTGCTATCCCGAACAGGGAGGAGGACAGAATCACGAAGGAGAGCATCAGGAAGGCAGAGGAGACACCGATTGAATTCCCTGTGATTTTGGGCTCCAGCAGCTGTCTGACCACCATTACTACAGCCAGCAGAACGATGAGCCCGATAGCAAGCGAAGTATTTCCAACAATGAACAAATAGATGATCCAAGGGATCAGCACCGCAGGTACCCCGAGCAGCGGCAGCAGATCGACCACGGCGCAGACCAGCGCGATGGTGAGTACATTGCCCGTCCGAAGAATCAGCAGGCCAGCAAGAATAATGACGAAGGTGATGCTGATCAGGATCATCTGTGCTTTGATATAAGAACCGATAGCCTTGAATACATTTCCCTGCAGGAAGGCGTAGGCCGTCTTGAACGTCTTGGGCAGCTTCTCGTGGGCAATTCGGCGCCAGTCCTTAATCTCCATGCTGAGGAAAAAGGCGAGAATGATCGCAATCCCGAAATTAGCCATAAAGGAAGAGAAAGAGCCAAGCACTCCGACCATATATTTGAAGAAGGCGACCATCCACTTCGAGAGAATATTGGTGGCATCTGTGAAATAACCGTTCAGCTTATCTGTCACATCGGATGGAAGCGAATCGATTTTGTGCTGAAGATAGGTCGTAGTCTCTGCGAAATGCTGCTGGACCACGTATGTATATTTGGGCAGATTATTCTGGAGGTGAATCGCCTGGGTCGTAATCAGCAGTCCGGCACCGAACAGGACGCCCAGCAGAATGACCAGGAAGAGCACCACGGAGATCGCGGAGGCGAAGGGCTTGGCCATTCCCTTGCGGTTCAGGAAGCGGGCCAGCGGCTCAATCAGCAGAAATACAAAAAAGGACAGGAACACCGGCGCAGCCAGCTGGTACAATTTACTGAAGCCAAGCATCACTAAATATACGGTTAGAACGAGCAGCCCAATGTCGAAAAAGGTGCGCCAATATTTTCTGTACAGCGGCAGCATAGATTTAAACGACCCCTTTGTGAAGATGAATTTGTAACCTGTACTTCAACTCATTGTACACGATTTTAATAAAAAACGTCTATTTCTTTGGCAGCTGTGTTAAACTAGGAGGTGATGTTTTTTAAAGCTGTCGCTTCTACTCACTCTACTTGGCCGTATCACATCTATCTCCTAACAGACGTAAGGCGAGCCAAAGTCAACTCTGGAAAAGCGGTGATTGTACATGCAGACTTTGCTGCTCTGGCTATTTTATATCTCAACCTTTTATGCTTTTATTCCCGGTATGATCAGCCGTTTATTTGGTTATCGTGTCTTCCGTAAAGGAATTGGGCGTACGGATTACGGCCTGACCTTTGATGACGGGCCAGACCCGCATTATACACCGTTGCTGCTCGATCTGCTTAAGCGCTACGATGCGAAGGCGACCTTTTTTGTCGTTGGCTCGCACGCGGAGCAGCACCCCGAGATCATCAAGCGAATGCATGACGAAGGGCATTTGATCGGAATTCATAATTATGTGCACAAGACGAACTGGCTGATGCGTCCCGCCACGGTGAGGAAGCAGATTGACCGGACGGACGAGATCATCTTCTCCATTACCGGCGAGCGCAGCACGTATTACCGTCCTCCTTGGGGAATCGTGAACCTGTTCGACTTCTCCAAACGCCGTCAGGTGCAGATTGTGCTGTGGTCGGCGATGTTCGGCGACTGGAAGGAGAAGCTTGGAGCGGAGAAGCTGACCGAGAAGCTTATTGCGAAGCTCGGCCCGGGGGAGGTGCTGCTGCTGCATGACTGCGGTACGACGATCGGCGCTGATCCGAATGCACCGGAGCATATGCTGATTGCGCTGGAGCGGATGTTGGCCGAGGCCGAGCGGCGCGGATTGCACAGCGTCCGGATTGACGAGATGATCAAGGCGGTGCAGCGCTCCCCGATCACGCATTTGTCCTTCGGCAAGCGGCTGCTTGTCGGTTTATGGCTGGGCTGGGAGAAGCTCTTTCAGCTGCTGTTCCAGATCAAGACAATCTCGCAGGAAGACCCGTTCCTGCATTACCGGCTGCGCAAGTACCAGGGCAGAACGGTCCACATGGATAATGGCGAGACCTTAAGCAAGGGCGACAAGGTGATCGAGCTGCATTTCGATAACAGGCAGCTATTCGAGCTGGGAGTTCATTCCCGTTCCACTGCCCAGCTTGCGATCCGCCTGATCCGCCGGATGGAGAAGGATCTGCCGGTGCTGGCCGAGCGGATTTGCGGTGATGTGGAGCTAGCTGAAGCCAAAGCGCTCTACGGAGTCAGCATGATCAACCGCGGGCCGGAGAAGTTCGGCTTCATCGTACTGGATCTGCCCAGCGGACTGTTCGCCAGCAGCACCAAGTTCTACCTTAGTATTCTCATGAGTGTGATTCATCCGTCAGGCGGCGCAAGACTTAAGGAACGCAGTGACCAACTGGTACCCAAGATGATACTGATGCCGGTATCGCAGCTTCTGGACCAGATGAACCGTCAGCTTCCGCACAAGCATGTGGAGCGGGTACACGAAGAGGAACGGACGCTTGAAGCTGAGCTTCCCGGAGCAACGGTAGTTCATTGAAGACGAAGCATTCGTAGTTTAATGCACTTATATTGATTACAATCTCCGCTGGCCTGAATGGGCTGGCGGTTTTTTAGTTCCTGCACATGATGCAACATTCTTCTCCTCAAAGCTTCAATTCCTGCAGCAAAAAGAGCAGCTCCAACCGAATTTGCGGTTGGAGCTGCTCATATTATCATTACATTTGCTTAAGGCTGCGGCTCTAACGATTAGATCTTCAGCACGCCGCCCTTGCTTGCATTGGTAACCAGCTTGGAGTAACGGGCCAGATAACCGGTCTTCACCTTCGGCTCGAATTCTTTCCAGCCCTGGCGGCGGACCGCCAGCACTTCCTCGTCAACCAGCAGCTCGATCTTGCGGTTGTTGAGGTCCAGCTCAATGATATCGCCATCCTCTACAAAAGCGATCGGGCCGCCCTCAGCCGCTTCCGGAGAGATGTGACCGATGCTGATCCCGCGGGAGGCACCGGAGAACCGTCCGTCCGTGATCAGGCCGACCTTGGCGCCCAGGCCCATACCGACGATCTGTGAAGTCGGCGCCAGCATTTCCGGCATGCCCGGTCCGCCCTTCGGACCTTCATAACGGATAACGACTACATGGCCTTCTTTGACCTTGCCGTTCGCGATACCTTCCAGTGCTTCTTCCTGAGAGTCGAAGCAGATGGCAGGTCCTTTGTGATAGCCGCCAACGGAAGCATCCACGGCACCCACCTTGATGATGGAGCCTTCAGGAGCCAGGTTGCCGTATAGTACAGCCAGTCCGCCAACTTGGGAATAGGGGTTGTCGATGGTATGAATAACAGATGTATCCTGGATCTCATGGCCGGTTACATTCTCGGCCAGTGTCTTGCCGGTAACCGTCATGCAATCGCCGAAGATTGCGCCCGGCTTCTTCAGTAATTCGTTCAGCACGGCGCTTACGCCGCCCGCCCGGTCCACATCTTCGATGAAGATATCGGAGGCCGGAGCCAGCTTGGCCAGGTAAGGAACCCGGTTGGCTACTTCGTTGATGCGTTCCAGCGGATAATCGATTTCGGCTTCCTGAGCCAGTGCCAGGGTATGCAGTACGGTGTTGGTCGAGCCGCCCATCGCCATATCCAGCGCGAAGGCATTGTCCAGCGATTCCTGGGTTACGATATCACGCGGCTTCAGGTCCAGCTTGATCAGCTCCATGAGCTGGGTTGCTGACTTGCGGACGAAGTCTCTGCGTTCTTCGGCTACGGCCAGGATGGTGCCGTTGCCCGGAAGCGCAAGGCCCATAGCTTCAGCCAGACAGTTCATGGAGTTGGCAGTGAACATGCCGGAGCATGATCCGCAGGTAGGACAGCCGTATTGTTCGAGTTCGAGCAGCTCAGCATCGTTGATCTTGCCGACTTGATGCGCGCCAACGCCTTCAAATACAGAAGTGAGGGAGAGCTTCTTGCCTTTGCTGTCTACGCCGGCCTTCATCGGCCCGCCGCTGACGAAGATTGTCGGGATGTTGACGCGCAGTGCGCCCATCATCATGCCCGGAGTGATTTTATCACAGTTGGGAATGCACACCATACCGTCGAACCAGTGCGCGGATACTACCGTTTCCAGAGAGTCGGCAATGATCTCGCGGCTTGGCAGCGAATAACGCATACCGATATGACCCATGGCAATCCCGTCGTCAACGCCGATCGTGTTGAATTCGAATGGAACACCGCCGGCTTCACGGATGGCTTCCTTTACGATCTTGCCGAATTCCTGCAGATGCACATGACCCGGAACAATATCGATATAGGAATTGCAGACCGCGATGAACGGTTTGCCGAAATCCTCTTCTTTAACGCCTGCTGCCCGCAAAAGGCTGCGGTGAGGAGCGCGGTCGAAGCCTTTTTTGATCATATCTGATCGCATTTTCTTGTTTGCCATGATGACTTTTCCCCCTAACAATATTGGTAAAGCGAATATAGTGCCGCATTAACGCATTGCAATCCCGAAATATACGTACTCTGCGGTGATTGGTTACGAACGTTAATAGAGAGTCTATCACAAAAATCCTGTTTTTTCTACCGGGCAGTGTGAAGTTTGTCGGGGGGTCACGCATGTAAAGTCTGGGCTAATATACAGAAAGAAGCCTATTCCGTATAGGATAGACTTCGGTAAATTGATATAGCATGGCAGCTTCATTCTATAGAGAGCGCCGGATGGCGGCACGCTGCAGGGAGATCATCCACTCTACGGACGGCTCTACGAGCGGGTTCAGCAGCCGTCTGACCGCAGGCTGGGCGAGCAGCACCGTACATCCTACTGCACCGGCGAGCAACAGCGCTGCTCCGGCCAAGTTGCCGATATAAGTATACAATCCGGAAATCACCGCCGTGCGGACCACAAAGCCATGCAGCAGAAAAACATAGAGGGTCCGGCGTCCCAGGCCGGTCATGCGGCTTAACCCGTAAGGCACCAGGCCCAGAAATGCCAGAGAAGCGATAAATTGCAGGCCATAGACCGCGAGCCGGAACAGACCCGCGTACCATTCATGGGCGCCAAGCTGCATATAAGTCATACTGCCGTATAGCCAGCCAATGGGGAGATTACTGCCAAGCAGGCCGATAGCAAGGAGCAGCAGGAGCGAAGCGGCGGCGGCAATGCTTTTGACATACCGCTGATACAGCTTCACGAAAGCCCCGAAGGAGAAATGGTACCCGATCACAAAAAAAGGTAGATAGACAAAGGTGCGACTGATGCTGAACCAGATCCCGTCCAGTTGCAGATAACCTACGGCCACCCCTGCGGTAAGAGCGAAGGCCAGTTGGGCGCTGCGGGTCCAGCGGCTCATGCCCAGCATCAGCAGGCGCCAGCAGATGTGGCTGGCCAGGAACCAGAGCAGCAGATAAGGAGCGAAGAAGGAATGCTGTATATTATTGACATGAAACAGGGAGGCGTCAAGTAGGGAGTAAAGGCTCTGAAAAATAACATATTGCAAGGCAATCTGCAGCAGGACTTTGCGTCCTGGCGCTCCATGTAAGCTTGAACGGGCGAAGTATCCGGTCACCAGTACAAACAGCGGCATATGAAAACTGAAGATCCACTGGTAAAGCGTGTGAAGTCCGCTCATTTCTTGAATCAGGGGTTCGATCGCATTGGCCACAAAGACAGTTACAATAAGCATGAAGCGCAGATTAAGAAAGAAGGTCTCTCCGCGCGTATTAAGCGGGCTTTCCCCGGTCATGACGTAACCTCCAATGAAATTAGGGTTTGCGTAGGGTTCGATACTTTAATTTTAAAATACATGATTTCCGGACAATAAATTGTGAAATACATCACAATAGTAAGCGCTATCATTGGAAATGGATAGGGCCAGATGTGGCGAAGTCTTGAAGGTTGTTTGAATTCACCGATTCCCTTATAATTTTCAGTATGCAGGAATCGGGAGTGAACACTAATGAAAAAGAATATAATCAGACGCCGTGTGCTTATTGGAGTGGTGTTGGTTCTACTGGTGGCGGGGGTGTTTATATGGAGATATCTGACCCCGTATAAGCCGGAGGCACGGGCTGAAACCGCTCTGATCTCTGCCGGGGGAGTCACTGTAGAGCAGAATGACAACTGGATCTCGTTCGAGCCCTCAGTGGTGCTCGGCACCGCCGTAATCTTTTATCCGGGAGCACTGGTCAAGGCAGAAGCATACGCGCCACTGGCCCGTAAAGTTGCCGCTGCCGGTCACCCGTTCTACATTGCCAGAATGCCGCTTAATCTGGCTGTAATCAAAGGGGATGCCGCCGAAGAGATTATCCGCGTGCATCCGAAGCAGTCCTTTGTCCTGGGCGGACATTCGCTCGGCGGCGTAATGGCTTCACGCTTCGCTGCGGATCATGCCGGCCAGCTGGAAGGCGTTTTTTTTCTGGCCTCGTATCCCGATGAGAAAGGCAGCCTGAAGGACACCACGCTATCCGTCTTGTCTGTGCTTGGCACGCAGGATGAAGTCGTAGATCAGAAGAGCTATAACAAAGGGCGTTCCTATCTGCCGGGCAATACCGTATATGTGTCGGTTGACGGCGGTAACCATGCCCAATTCGGCAGCTATGGCGCGCAAAAGGGTGACGGGACCGCTACGATTACCGAAGATGAACAGCAGACCCGGACTGTCCGGGCGATGCTGGACTGGCTGGGGAATCTGCGCCAGAGTAAATGAACAACGAATACCTGAAGTAATATATCTTATGCAAAGGAGCGCTGGAATGCCTGTATTGCACATCAATGAACTCTCCGTTCCCGTAAGCGGCATCCTGTTCGATAAGGACGGCACGCTGCTTGATCTCCTGGCCACCTGGGGCAGCTGGGCTGAACTGGTGCTTGAGGGGCTGGGCAGCCAGCTGACTTTAATGGGCAGCAGACCCGTTACGGGAGCCGATCTGGCCCCGGTGCTGGGGACGACGCATGATGCTTCCGGACGAATTACCGGTTATGATCCCGCCGGTCCGCTCTCCATGGCAACGGCTGAGGAATCCACCGGGATTCTGGCCTGGCAGCTCTATACAGCAGGTCTCCCATGGAATGAAGCGGTGACGCGCGTGAATGCCATCTCCAAGGAGGCCATGAATGAGCTTCGCCGCCGCCGTACGGCTGTACCCATGCCGGGAGTATTGCCATTCCTGGAGCAGTGTGCCGCCGTTTCCCTGAAGCTTGGCGTTGTGACCTCTGACAATCTGTCCACTACCCGTGAGCATCTGGAATGGCTTGGCATCTCCGGGTACTTCGGGGCGGTGATTACCCGCGACAGGGTAAAGTACGGCAAGCCTGCACCGGAGATGGCCGAGAAGGCCTGCCGGGAGCTGGAGCTGCGTCCCGAAGACACAGTGATTATCGGTGACAGCAATGCGGATATGCAGCTGGGCCGTGGGGCGGGACTGCGCCTTGCAGTCGGAATCTCACCGGACAGAAGGACAGACCATCTGCTGGATGCGGATATTGTGGTATCCGGCTATCACGCGCTCCGCTTAACGATCTGAATGTATTACGAATGAGGTACAGAGAGGACAGGTGTAGATTATGGAACAATTACAGCTACTGGCTTCCTGGATTCAAAAAAGCAATAATATCGTCTTTTTCGGCGGTGCCGGAACATCGACGGAGAGCGGCATCCCGGACTTCCGTTCGGCAGCCGGTCTGTATCAGACACAGCACAACTCCCCCTATCCGCCTGAGGTGATGCTCAGCCGCAGCTTTTTTATGTCCTCGCCGGACATTTTTTTTGATTTCTACCGCAGCAAGATGATTCATCCCGGAGCGAAGCCGAACGGGGCCCACCGGCTGCTCGCGGATCTGGAGGAGAGCGGGAGGCTGAAGGCGGTCATTACGCAAAATATCGACGGCCTCCATCAGATTGCCGGCAGCCGCCGGGTTCTGGAGCTGCACGGCTCTATCCACCGCAATCACTGCATGGGGTGCCAGCGTTATTACGGCCTGGAGGAATGGCTGGAGCAGGAAGGCTCTGTGCCGCGCTGTGAGGACTGCGGGGGCATCATCAAGCCGGATGTGGTGCTCTATGAGGAAGCGCTCGATCATGAAGTGCTGGTTGAAGCCGTGGATGCCATTGCAGCGGCGGATCTGCTGATCATCGGCGGTACCTCGCTTACGGTTCATCCTGCCGCAAGCCTGGTTACTTACTTCAGGGGACAGCATACTGTATTGCTTAACGGCGAGCCTACCCCGTATGACGATCAGGCTGATCTGATTATAACAGAGCGGATCGGAGAGGTGCTGGGTAGAGTGCAGGGACTGCTGGGTTAACGCCCAGTCAGTCTTTTTTTATAGAACAAGATTACTTATGAGGCCGTGTGTTTAAAGAAGGGTATTCACAAAAGAGATACGAGAGGCAGGGATATAACATGGTATATGTGGCTAGTGATGAACGGTATGAAGGAATGCGTTACAACCGCACCGGCAGGTCAGGTCTCAAGCTTCCAGCCATCTCACTGGGCCTGTGGCATAATTTCGGCGGCATTGATGCCTTTGAGAATGGCCGCGGGATGATTACCCGTGCCTTTGATCTTGGAATCACCCACTTCGACCTGGCGAATAACTACGGGCCTCCGGCCGGATCGGCGGAAGAGCTGTTCGGCAAAGTGCTGGCCCGGGATCTCGCGCCGTACCGTGACGAGCTGGTGATCTCGACCAAGGCGGGATATACGATGTGGCCCGGCCCTTACGGGGACTGGGGTTCACGTAAATATATCCTGTCCAGTTTGGACCAGAGCCTGAAGCGGCTGGGACTGGACTATGTGGATATCTTCTATTCCCACCGTCCGGACCCGGACACCCCCATGGAAGAAACGATGGGAGCGCTGGATCATGCCGTACGCTCAGGCAAGGCGTTGTACATCGGCTTGTCCAACTATACAGCGGAGCAGACGCAGCAGGCTATTGCGATCCTGAAGGAGCTGGGCACCCCGCTGCTGATTCATCAGCCGAGGTATTCCATGCTGGACCGCTGGATTGAAGGCGGGCTTCAGGATGTGCTGGAGGAGCATGGGGTGGGCAGTATTGCCTTCACTCCGCTTGCGCAAGGTCTGCTGACGAATAAATATCTGAACGGCATTCCCGGAGATTCCCGGGCAGCCGGACCTTCGGCAGCGCTGAATGAGAGCCGGATTACGCCGGAGGTGCTGCGCAGAATCCACGCGCTGAACCAGATGGCCGTAACGCGCGGCCAGAGTCTGGCCCAGTTCGCCCTGCTCTGGACGCTGCGCGGCGGCCGGATCACCTCGGCGCTGATCGGCGCCAGCCGGGTCAGCCAGATCGAAGAGAATATCGCCGCGCTGTCCCACAGTGACTTCACTCAGGAGGAGCTGGACCGGATCGAAACGATCCTTAAGACAGAGGAGTGAAGCTTAAGGCGCTCAGCCTATGAGTTTCCATAAGGTCCGGCTTCCATAAATAACAATGCAAGCAGCCCGCTTCCTGTTCAGGAGACGGGCTGTTGCTCTAGGCGATACAGCTATTTCTCTCCAGGGTTCACTGTGGCCTGGCGGTAAGCGGTGGGGGACTGGCGGTAGAAACGCTTGAATTGCCGGGAGAAATACAGGGCATCGGTCAGTCCGACCGATGCCGCTACCTGCTCCACGGACAGCTCGGGACGTTCACGCAGCAGCTGGCGCGATTTCTCCACCCGCAGCTTCAGCAGGTAAGTGACCGGAGAGAGCCCCGTCTCCTGCTTGAAGATGCGGGAGAGGTAAGCACGGTTATACCCCAGAGAGCCGCACATCTGTTCAATCGAGACCGGATGGGCATACTGAGAAGCCATGTAGTGAATCATCTGCTTCACCGTCCGCTTGATCTGTGATTCCGCACCCGGCAGCCGGGTGGAGGAGACCAGCAGCTCCGCCGCTTCGCCGGCGATAAGGTACAGATACCCCAGAGAGGTCAGGGCGGCACTCTCCTTATTGGCATAGAAGGCGGACATCATCCCGGCAAGCGCTCCGGGTATTACACTGCCGCCTGCGGTAGACAGCACCGGGGCGAACGGCGTGAAGCCCGCCTGCTCCGCAAGCTGTCCGGCGTCGCCGCCGGTGAAGGCGGCCCAGCGGTAACGCCAGGGCTCCTGCTGATCAGAGATGTAGCTGACCAGCTGGCCCGGGTGGATCAGGAAGCAGTCTCCGGCTCCCAGCTCGTAGGTATGCTCCTCAGTCCGGAAGACCCCGGAGCCTGATTCAATATAATGGAGCAGATAGTAATCGTAGATCTTGGGACCTGCCTGATGCAGCGGGAGGGTCTGGCTCTCTCCCGCAAAGAGTACATGCAGCAGCTGCTTATCGTAATAGACAGGATTTGATCCTACTGAATAGGTATGTTGCATTGCAAGCCGCCTTTCCTGAGCAGAACGCTTCTATAACTAAGTGTATAGGGAGCGCACGTTCACTTTTCCTTATACCGAGTATAGTCTCTTCAGAGACGAAAGTCACATTTGTCCATATATTGCACACATGATTGCATTATCAGGGCAAGTCTGATTTTATTATAATGTAAGCATGAAGGACGCAAGCTATAATCCACAGTCCCAGCACAAGCAGCGAAAGGATGGAGTGTCAATAATGAGCATACAGGAACTTAACAGTACATTTATCAAGAAGTACGGGGAGAGCGGGGAAGCCGCGCGGGTATTCTACGCACCGGGCCGCGTGAATCTGATCGGAGAGCATCTGGATTATAACGGAGGTTATGTTTTCCCGGCAGCCCTGGATTTCGGAACCACCCTGATCGTGCGCCCGCGTACAGACGGCAAGGTTCAATTCGCATCCACGAATTTCCCTTATGAAGCTTCCATCGACTTCAGTGACATCGGCGCAGCCAAGACCGGCGAATGGGTAGACTATCCGGTCGGTGTAATGGTGGAGCTGGCTAAGAAGGGTCACCCGGTATCCGGGGGCTACGATCTTTTGTTCCATGGTGAGATTCCTAACGGCTCGGGCTTGTCCTCTTCCGCTTCGATCGAGGTAGTGACCGGCTTCGCCTTCCTGACGCTGCTTGGCGGTGACACAGATACGGTGGAGATCGCCCTGCTGTCCCAGCGCGCGGAGAACCAGTATGTCGGTGTGAACTCCGGGATCATGGACCAGTTCGCAGTTGCCAACGGCAAGCGCGACCAGGCTATCCTGCTGATGTGCGATACGCTGGAATACAGCCTGGTCCCATTCGTGACGGGCAGCTATAAGCTGGTCATCGGCAATACGAACAAGAAGCGCGGTCTGGTGGACTCGAAGTATAATGAGCGCCGCAGCCAATGTGAAGAGGCACTCGCTATTCTGAAGCAGGAGATTCCATCCCTGTCCTATCTGGCTGAGGTGAAGCCTGAACAGTTCGAGCTTCTGCAGGATAGAATTGCGGATGAAACCGTCAGACGCCGGGCCCGCCATGTAGTGGAGGAGAATCAGCGTGTGCTTGACTCGGTGGATGTGCTGAAGAACAATGATCTGAAGCAGTTCGGCCTGTACATGAATGACTCCCATGTCTCCCTCCGCGACCTGTATGAAGTCAGCTGCGAGGAGCTGGATGTGATGGTGGAAGAAGCGCAGCGCATTCCTGGCACACTGGGATCACGGATGACGGGGGCCGGATTCGGGGGATGTACGGTATCGCTGGTACACGAGGATGATGTGCAGCGGTTCATAACGGAAGTTGGAGAAGCCTACAAGAACAGAACCGGCCTGACCGGCGAATTCTATGTATGCGGCATCGGCAACGGCGTGGAAGAATTGAAAGGAGTGAAATAAGATGGCGATTCTGGTAACGGGCGGCGCAGGATATATCGGTTCACACACAGTAGCAGAGCTGCTGGACCGCGGGGAAGAGGTTGTAGTGATTGACAATCTGCTGACAGGGCACCGTGAGGCGCTGCTGGGCGGCAAGCTGTACGAGGGCGACCTGCGCGACAAGGCGCTGCTGGCGAAGCTGTTCTCCGAGAATGAGATCGAAGCGGTGATTCACTTCGCAGCCAGCTCCCTGGTGGGCGAGAGCATGAAGGACCCGGTTAAATACTACGACAACAATGTGTATGGAACGCAGTGTCTTCTAGAAGCCATGCAGCAGGCCGGTGTGGATAAAATCGTCTTCTCCTCCACTGCCGCCACCTACGGCGAACCGGAAAAGGTGCCTATCGAAGAGACCGACCGCACAGAGCCTGCGAATGTCTACGGCGAGACCAAGCTGACCATGGAACGCATGATGGCCTGGTTCGACAAAGTGCTCGGCATCAAATACGTAGCGCTGCGCTACTTCAATGCCGCAGGCGCACACGCCAGCGGCAAGATCGGCGAAGACCACCGTCCGGAGAGCCATCTGATTCCGCTGGTGCTCCAGGCTGCGCTGAAGCAGCGCGAGAATATTGCAGTGTTCGGGGAAGACTATCCGACAGAGGACGGAACCTGCGTACGCGACTACATCCATGTCAGCGATCTGGCGGATGCGCATGTCCGTGCAGTCACTTATCTGCGCAGCGGCAGTGCAAGCAATATCTTCAACCTAGGCAACGGCCTGGGCTTCTCTGTGAAGCAGGTCATTGAGACTGCGAAGAAGGTTACCGGCCTGGACATTCCGGTTGTGGTTCAGGACCGCCGCGCCGGAGATCCGGCAGTACTCGTCGCTTCCTCTGACAAAGCCCGCAAGGTTCTGGGCTGGGACCCGCAGCATGCCGATCTGGAAGGCATTATTCAGAGCGCCTGGAGCTGGCACTCTGCCAATCCGCAAGGATACGGGGAGTAAGAAACAATTCTGCTTGTTGCCCGAAGGTGAAATAGACAGAATGCAAAGCGCCGCATAAGGCACCATAGAAGGAGAAATGAAATGCAGAACGATAATAGTACGGCTGCTGCCGCTGAGAAGGCGCTGTATGCGATTGAACAGCTGGTTCTGTTTGCCGGACATACGGGACTTATTCAGCCAGCAGATGTGGATTACAGCCGCAATGAACTCCTGGACCAGTTCGGCTTCAGCGAGCCGTATCCCGGCGAGTTCACTGAAGGTCCGCTGGACAGCCCGCAGGCCCCGCTGGACCAGCTGATTGATTACGGGTTCAGTCTCGGGCTGATCCCGGAGAATACGGATACGTACCGCGACCTGCTGGATGCGAAGATTATGGGCCTTCTGATGGCCCGCCCGTCTGAGGTGAATGCGGAGTTCGCCGCGATCCAGGCGGCACAGGGCATTCAGGCGGCAACGGACCGCTTTTATAAGCTGAGCATTGATTCCAACTATATCCGTATGGACCGTGTAGCGAAGAATGTGTATTGGCTTCAGGAGTCGCCGTACGGGGATATTGAGATGACGATCAACCTCTCCAAGCCGGAGAAAAGTCCGAAGGAAATCGCCATGGCCCGGCTGCTTCCGCCTCCGGTCTATCCGAAGTGCCAGCTATGCCGCGAGAATGTCGGCTATGCCGGCCGGGTCAATCACCCGCCGCGTCAGAACCTGCGCGTGATCCCGCTCTCGATGAACAGCGAGAAGTGGTTCTTCCAGTACTCGCCTTATGTCTACTATAACGAGCATTGCATTGTGTTCCACCATGATCATGTGCCGATGAAGCTGACGAAGGATACGCTGAAGCGTCTGCTTAGCTTCGTGGAGGCCTTCCCGCATTATTTCATCGGTTCGAATGCCGATCTGCCGATTGTCGGCGGCTCCATTCTGACGCATGACCACTTCCAGGGCGGACGGCATACGTTCCCGATCCAGAAGGCGCCCAAAGAGGACACCTTCACTCATGCCTCGTATCCCGGCGTCAGCTTAAGCACAGTGAAGTGGCCGATGTCCGTGCTGCGGATGCATGCCGAAGATCCGGCGGTGCTGCTGGAGGCAGGCAACCATATCTACGAATCCTGGAAGACTTACAGCGATCCGGCCGCCGAAGTGCTGGCGTTCAGTGAAGAGGACGGCGGGAGCGTGCCGCATAATACCGTTACCCCTATCGTGCGCCGGGCAGAGGACGGCGGCTACGAGATGGATCTGGTGCTGCGCAACAACCGGACCAGCGAAGAATATCCCGAAGGGATTTTCCACCCGCACCGGGAGATGCACCATATCAAGAAGGAGAACATCGGCCTGATTGAGGTAATGGGCCTGGCGATTCTGCCGGGGCGGCTCAAGGAAGAGCTTGACGCCATCGCTGGCATATTGGCGGGTGACACTGCGCTTCTCGGAGACGTCCAGAGCCAGGGTCAGGAGCATCCGCTGGCGCTGCACACTTCCTGGATTACCGAACTGGTAAGCCGCTTCGGCACCTCCTTGAACCGAGAAGAAGCGGTGAAGACCATCCAGAATGAGGTGGGTACGAAGTTCACTCACATTCTGGAGCATGCCGGAGTCTACAAACGCACGCCGGAAGGGCAGGCGGCCTTCCGCCGGTTCCTGAACAGCAGCGGTTTTAACTAAGTCTGGATAGGTTTTGAGCCCGTTTCATAAGTTATCGCCCTGCCGGAGTACCGGCGGGGCATTTCTGCGTGCCCTGCTGTGGAGAAATCAGCGATTTGAATGCGCCAAGCTGGAGGACTATAATAGACAGTGCTTCACATTCACATACTCATGGAGGTTTACCCATATGCGCAAGTTTGAATTTTATAACCCGACCAAGCTTATTTTCGGACAGGGAACATTGCAGGCACTCCGTACCGAGGTGCCGAAATACGGTAAGAACGTACTGCTGATGTACGGCGGCGGCAGCATCAAGCGCAGCGGCTTGTACGATAACGTCATTGCCGAGCTGGCTGCGGCTTCAGCCGTAGTTACCGAGCTTGCCGGAGTGGAGCCGAATCCTCGTCTCTCAACGGTACATAAAGGTGTAGCGTTGTGCCGTGAGAATCAGATTGACCTGATTCTTGCCGTCGGCGGCGGCAGTGTGCTCGATTGTGCCAAGGCGGTGGCCGTCGGAGCGAAATATGAAGGGGATATGTGGGACTTCGTAGAACGCAAGGCCGCACCTCAAGGTGCGCTTCCGCTGGGAACCGTGCTGACAATGGCAGCCACCGGCTCCGAAATGAACAACGGCTCGGTCATCACCAACGAAGTGACCCAGGAGAAAATGGGCTGGGGCAGCATCCATGCCTATCCGGCCTTCTCGATCCTTGACCCGGAGAACACCTTCTCCCTGCCGCGCGACCAGACGGTGTACGGTATGGTGGACATCATGTCCCATACGCTGGAGCATTATTTCCATACAGACAGCAATACGCCTTTACAGGACGGCTTCTTGGAGACTCTGCTTCGTACCGTGATTGAGACGGCTCCTAAGCTGATTGAGGATCTGAACAACTACGAGCTTCGCGAGACTATTATGTACTGCGGGACGATGGCGCTGAACGGAATGGTCAGCATGGGCTTTGCCGGTGACTGGGCTACGCACAACATTGAGCATGCTGTATCCGCTGTGTATGATATTCCCCACGGCGGCGGCCTGGCAATTCTCTTCCCGCAGTGGATGAGATATAACCTCAGCACGAATCCTGCCCGCTTCCGCCAGCTGGCTGTGAACGTGTTCGGCATTGACCCTTCCGGCAAAACCGATGAACAGACCGGCCTCGAAGGCATTGAAGCGCTCCGCCGCTTCTGGGATTCCATTGGCGCTCCGAAGACGCTCGGCGATTACGATATCGACGACAGCGAAATCGGCAGCATGGCCGACAAGGCGGTCCGCTTCGGTCCGTTCGGCAACTTCCGCAAGCTGGAGCGTCAGGACGTAGTTGAAATTTATAAGCTGGCTTTGTAAGTCAGCCATCGACAGTATAGCCGCTTCCCGTCTAAGGGGGCGGCTTCTTTGGTCTGTTAATTTTCCCGCTTCCGGCATACATTAATGAGAGCAATACCCAACTTTGTGAAACCAAGGGCATGACAGTTGCGTTTATACTAGTATGACAGTCCGGAAGTATCGACGGGAGGAGACTATAATGCAAACGCTGTATTTGGGCTGTTTGGCGCTGGGTATTTTATTTGCCTTAGTGAGTGTAGTGTTGGGCGACCTGATCGGGAGCGCTCTGGACGGGATTTTTGACATCGTATCCTTTGATTTCCTGAATCCTACCCTATTGGCAGGAGGGATCACTGTATTCGGTGGAGCAGGCATGCTGCTGGGCCGCTACAGCGGGCTGGAAGATGGTGTGATTCTTGCCTTGTCCCTGCTGGTTGCGGCATTCATGGGCGTATTGATGCATTTGGTGGTTGTGAAGCCAATGAGGAACAGCGAAATGTCAAACGGCTTCTCCATGAGTGAATTGCCGGGGAGAATCGGTGAGGTTACCGTACCGGTCCCAGGCACAGGCTACGGTGAGATTATGGTGAAGTTCGGTGCAGGCAACAGCCTGCATACGGCGGCCAGCTTCGAGCAGCATGCACTGCCGGCCGGAATCAAGGTTGTAGTAGTTGAGGTACGTGAGGGTGTAGCACTTGTGTCTGAATTCGAAGAGAGAAAAGGAGTGGACTTATGATGCTAGAAAATATTCCTGAATCCCTGTTTATACCTGCGATAGTAATCGCTGTACTGCTTGTCCTCGGACTCGCCTTCTGGGCGCGTTACAAGACGGTTGGCCCGGATGAAGGCATGATCGTCACCGGTTCCTTCCTGGGCAACAATCATATATCGGATGACGGCTCCGGCCGCAAAATCAAAATCGTCCGCGGCGGCGGTGCGTTCATTCTGCCTGTCTTCCAGAAAGCGGAGTTCATGTCTCTGCTCTCCCATAAGCTCGATGTGACGACCCCGGAGGTCTATACGGAGCAAGGCGTGCCGGTCATTGCCGACGGGGTCGCCATCATCAAGGTAGGCAGCTCCACGGAAGATGTGGCAACGGCAGCCGAGCAGTTCATGGGCAAGCCGATTGAATCCCTGAAGAGTGAAGCGCAGGAAGTGCTGGAAGGACATCTGCGGGCGATTCTTGGTACGATGACCGTAGAAGAGGTCTACCGCAACCGGGACCGCTTCGCCCAGGAGGTTCAGGGGGTTGCCGCCCGTGACCTCAAGAAGATGGGACTCCAGATTGTCTCATTTACCATCAAGGACGTACGCGATAAGCACGGATACCTGGAAGCGCTGGGTAAACCGCGGATTGCCGCAGTGAAGCGGGATGCGGAGATTGCGGAAGCGGAAGCTGTCCGTGACGCGCGGATTCAGAAGGCCAATGCCGAGGAGCAGGGGCAGAAGGCGGAGCTGCTGCGGGATACCAACATCGCCGAAGCATCAAAGGAGAACCAGCTCAAGGTTGCAGCGTTCAAACGCGATCAAGATACTGCCAAAGCGGAAGCCGACCAGGCGTACCACATTCAGGAGGCGCGTGCCAAGCAGACCGTGGTGGAAGAGCAGATGAAGGTTGAGCTGGTCCGCAAGGAACGCGAAATCGATATTCAGGCGAAGGAAATCCAGGTGCGTGAGAAGCAGTATGATGCTGAAGTGAAGAAGAAAGCGGAAGCAGACCGTTATGCGGTCGAGCAGGCGGCAGAAGCTGACAAGGCCAAGCGCATGCGTGAAGCCGACGCCCTGCAGTATAGTATCGAGAAGCAGGCTCAGGCTACGTCCGAGCAGAAACGTCTGGAAGGTCAGGCGATTGCGGATGCAGAGCTGGCCAAAGGTAAAGCAGAGTCTGAAGTTATCCGTCTGCGCGGTCTGGCGGAAGCGGAAGCCAAGGAGAAGCTGGCAGAAGCCTTCCAGAAATTCGGCGAAGCGGCGGTTCTCGATATTATCGTCAAAATGCTGCCTGAGCTGGCCGGGAAGATTGCCGAGCCGCTGGCGTCTATCGATAAGCTGACTGTGGTGGATACCGGCAACGGTGAAGGAGCTGCGCGTGTGAGTAATTATGTGACCCAACTGATGTCCACAGCCCCTGAGATGCTCAAAAGCGTGTCCGGCATTGATGTCGAGGCGCTGATCAAAGGGCTGACTAAGGGCAAGACGGAGCCTAAGGACGTGGTGAGACATACAGCGGCGCCCATAACCTCTGTCGTCACCAGACCGGCCCCGGCTGCTCCGGTCACTCCGGCACAACCGGTGGAACCTTCAGAACACCCTGAAGGATAAGAGCAGAGCAAGCCACCAAGGTATGGCAGGCAGCAGTAACGCCAGCCATACCTTTTTTAAAGGAATTTAATTATATAAGAGGCACTAAAGAAAATAACAAAAAGCAAAAGAAGCGGAGGGGAAATTTGGAACTGTAGGAGCGGTAGCGACCGCCTTTGTCGCCGGATTTCACCCGCGAAGGCGGAATAAATCAAGAAATCTGGTGACAACAGCGGCCGGAAGTCCAAATGTTCACCGCAGTGACGATGAAGCTTCAAGTTCAAAACTTAAGTGCGTCTTATATAAGCAGAGATTCTTTATCATACGCGCTGAAACGGAGGCAGAGGCATGGAGCTTATACTGGATAATATACGCAAGAGCTTTGACGGCAGAGAGGTGCTTAAGGGGATTGATTTTACCTTTGAGCAAGGCAAGATATACGGCTTGCTCGGCCGTAACGGCGCGGGGAAGACCTCGTTGTTCAACTGCCTGAGCGGGGAGATCCAAATGGATAGCGGGGGGGCTTTTCTGCGGAGAGATGAGGTGAGTCTTCCGCTGCTTGAGGAGGAGATCGGCTACGTCTTCTCCTTGCCGATTCTGCCTGACTTCCTGACCGGTTATGAGTTTGTGAAGTTCTACATGGACATCAATAAGGGGAAGATACAAGCGGACCGGACCATCGAGGAATATTTCGATATCATCCGTTTCGAGGAGGCGGACAGGCACCGTCTGATCAAAGGCTATTCCCACGGGATGAAGAACAAAATTCAGATGCTGTGCTTTATCATCTCACGTCCGCCGCTGATCCTGCTGGATGAGCCGTTAACCTCGTTCGATGTGGTAGTGGCACTGGAGATCAAGAAGCTGCTGCGGGAGATGAAGCAGGATCATATCATTATTTTCTCCACTCATATTCTGCAGCTGGCCGCCGATCTCTGCGATGAGCTGGTTATTCTGAATAACGGTACACTGCGGGAGATTCCGGCGGAGACCCTGCACAGTCCGGAATTTGAAGAGCAGATTATTGCCCTGCTGAAGGATGAGGATCATGATTAGGACGCTGAAGGCGATTCTGGAAGTGCGGGGGATGTCCGGCGCTAACCGGCTGATGTTCTATATCCGTAAGCTCCCGGTGCTGGGTAAGCTGATCCCGGCCTCGGTCTACTCCGAAACCACGCTGAAGCGGACCTT
Organism: Paenibacillus silagei; assembly: GCF_017874735.1. Classification (GTDB taxonomy): domain Bacteria; phylum Bacillota; class Bacilli; order Paenibacillales; family Paenibacillaceae; genus Paenibacillus_AQ; species Paenibacillus_AQ silagei. The sequence continues at coordinate 67,150 of NZ_JAGGLV010000026.1, read as the reverse complement.
ATCTGTTATCGTGCATATCCTCAAGGTACTTATGGCCTTTGTGACGAAGTTCGCTTATCTTGGGATCATGATCTATCTGCCGGTGAAGTTCATCGGTAATGATATCAGCTTATCCCTTTCTGTTCAGTACCAGCTCTATTTGCAGATGCTGCTGTGTATAAGCTTCCTTACGGCCGGGGTTTCCAGCGCGGTTATTCTGGAGCCGAAGCGGGATAAATACATATTCGTGAAGCTGATGAGGCTGCCGGCAGAGCGGTATATGCGGACCACACTGACCTTGCGCGGGATCAGCTTCCTGGTTACTTTTATTCCGGCTATGCTGGTCTTCGGGAGTCTTCTCGGTGCTCCGCTGTGGCATGGGGCGGTTCTTACGCTGCTGCTTACGTTCTGGCGTACGGCTTGCGAGGCGCTGCATCTGTGGGTGTTTGACCGCTACGGCATGGTTATTGTCAAAAAAACAAGCTGGATCTGGACCGCCATCGGCGCTGGCTATCTGCTGGCCTATCTTCCGCTGCTCCCCGGATATGCGGTAGTAGAGAGCGGAATGCTGTTCAATCTGCCTGTGGTGCTTGGCGTGCTGGTGCTGGGAACCTTAAGTGCGGTCTATATCGCCCGTTATAAGGACTATACGAATGCCGTCGATGCCGTCACCAAAATCGATGATCCGCTGCTCGATATGGGACGGATGATGAAAGAAGCGCGGGTGAAGGATGTGGCCACCCAAGATCAGCACTACTCGGCGGAACAACAGAATCAAGAGAAGTTCGAGGGGAAAAGCGGGTACGCTTACCTGAATGCAATCTTTTTCTCACGTCACCGGCGGCTGATCACCAGTCCGATTCAACGGCGGCTGGTTATTATTGGATCGCTCTTTGCCGCTGCTTTGCTGACGATGCTGTTGTCGCAATCCGCTTTTACCAAACTGACTCATTATCTGATTACCGCGTTGCCGACCTTCCTGATCATTATGAACTACACGTCCATTGGCGAACGCCTCTGCAAGGCGATGTTCTATAACTGTGATCTCAGCCTGCTGCGCTACGGATTCTACCGTGAACAATCGGCGATTCTAAGCAACTTCCGTATCCGGCTGCTGCGTATCAGCTTGCTTAATCTGATCCCGGCTGCCGCGATCTGCCTGGCGGTGAACCTGCTATTGGTGCTGTCAGCGGAGAGTTGGGGCGCGGGGGATGCCGTACTCTTTTGCGTGACGATTGTAGCACTGTCCCTGTTCTTCTCGGTGCATCATCTGTTCATGTACTATATCTTCCAGCCCTACAGCACGGAGCTGAATGTGAAGAATCCGTTCTTTACGATTGTGAACAGTGTGGTGCTGGGGGTCGGATTCATCGCGATGCAGTTCAAGAGTGAGCCTGGAATGTTTGCCGTGATCGTAGTGCTTTCTGCTGTGGTGTATATGCTGGCTGCGCTTATCATGGTATACAGGTTCTCAGGCCGGACGTTTCGGGTGAAATGAATGGAGCCCTCGGGCGGTTTGCGGCACCCTTCTAATTTGGGATTCTTGATGTTATGATAGGAGCTTAAGGTAACGAATCACACGTTGAAACATGTATCGTGCTGCTGGAATAGATCAGGATTCAGAAGTAAAAGAGGTGTCGCAAGTGAGCAGCATTACCGTGGGCAAGGTGCTTAATAATAACGTTATCATTGCCGAGCATCCCCAATATGCCGAGGTTGTGGTGATTGGCAAGGGGATCGGCTTCAACCGTAAAACGAGGGACCGGATCAATCTGTCCTCCGTAGAGAAGATGTTCATTCTGCGCAGCCAGGAAGAGCAGGAGCAATACAAGCAGCTGGTGCCGCAGGTAGATGAGAAGCTGATTGAGGTGGTCCAGGAGATTGTGCTGCATATTATGCAGAGCAGCCGCCAGACGCTGAATGAGCATATCCATATTGCCCTTACCGACCATATTTCCTTCGCGATCCGCAGAAGCGAGCAGCATATGGCTATTCATAATCCGTTTCTATACGAGACCCGGGAGATTTATCCGGAGGAATACAGTCTGGCGGAATATGCGGTGGAGCGGATCAATGAGGCGATGAAGGTGACGCTGCCGCCGGATGAGATCGGCTTCGTGGCCTTGCATATTGTCAGTGCGCTTAGCAACCGCCATATCTCTGAGGTGAAGCAGCATTCCGAGCTCATCGGGGACATGGTGGGACTGGTGGAGGATAGCCTGGAATACCGCATTCCGCGGGATTCTCTGGACTATTCAAGGCTGGTGACCCATTTACGGTTCGTTCTGGAGCGTCTGCGCCGGGGAGAGACTGTGCGCGAGACCTCGTCCCTGGATGGACTAATGAAGCGGGAGTATCCCGAGATGTACATGCTTGCATGGAAGCTGACGAAGGTGATTGAGCAGCGGGTGCGCATTCCGGTATATCCGGCCGAGGTCAGCTATCTGACGATTCATCTGCAGCGTATTGCCCAGAAGAAGGAAGATGAGCCGGAGCTGGAGGAGTAGACCGGCTTTAGGCGATTTTGGGGCTTGCAACTTCAAATCAATGGTGCTACAATGATCCCTGTTATGAAACAGAAGCAGAATACCAACGTGTAACTGATACGATCAGGCATGAGTGATTTACAGTATTATGGTTGTCCTGCCCCAACTTGGGGTACTCTAACGTTAGCGTTAGTGTGGCAATCCATGTGCTGTATTGCTCATGCCTTTTTTGGCTTCTGTTGACAGAAATTAAGGATTAGGAAGTGACCTTGAATGTTTAAAAAATTATTTGGCGTTCTGCAGAGAGTCGGTAAAGCGCTAATGCTTCCTGTTGCCATTCTGCCTGCAGCGGGCCTGCTGCTTGGAATCGGGAACATGCTGGTGAATCCGGACTTCCTGCAATACGTGCCTGCACTGGAGAATAATATCGTACAGGCCATTGCCACGGTACTAATGAACTCCGGGCAAATCGTATTCGATAACCTGTCCCTGCTCTTTGCAGTCGGCGTAGCTATCGGGCTGGCCGGAGGTGAAGGCGTAGCCGGGCTGGCAGCGATTATCGGCTTCCTGGTGATGAACGTAACCATGGGTACGGTAGTCGGTGTCAATGCTTACGTGCTGACCTGGAAGGATTTCTCGTATTCCAGTGTGCTGGGGATTCCCACCTTGCAAACCGGGGTCTTCGGTGGTATCCTGGTCGGGATATTGGCCGCATCCATGTACAAAAGGTTCTTCCGTATAGAATTGCCGTCGTATCTGGGCTTCTTCGCGGGTAAACGTTTCGTACCGATTATGACGGCAGTGACCTCCCTGATGCTCGGTCTTGCGCTCACGATTGTGTGGCCGCCGATCCAGCACGGTCTGAACTATGTGTCACAGAGTATGATTAATACCAACCTGACGCTGTCGGCCTTTATCTTCGGGGTCATCGAGCGCTCCCTGATTCCGTTCGGCCTGCACCATATCTTCTATTCACCGTTCTGGTATGAATTCGGAAGCTATATTGACAAGGCAGGCGATCTGGTCCGAGGTGACCAGCGAATCTTCATGCAGCAGCTTCGTGACGGTGTGGAGTTCACAGCGGGTACATTTACAACCGGTAAATATCCGTTCATGATGTTCGGTCTTCCGGCAGCGGCTCTTGCGATCTACCATGAGTCGAAGCCTGAGAACAGACGGATTGTCGGAAGCTTGATGGTTTCCGCTGCGTTAACCTCGTTCCTGACGGGGATCACCGAGCCGCTGGAATTCTCCTTCCTGTTCGTGGCTCCGCTGCTGTTCGCCGTCCATGCTGTATTCGCAGGCTTGTCCTTCATGACCATGCACCTCTTGAATGTCAAAATCGGCATGACCTTCTCCGGCGGGTTCATCGACTATGTGCTGTTCGGCGTCATTCCGAACCGTACCGCCTGGTGGCTGGTTATCCCGGTAGGTCTGGTACTGGCCGTGATCTATTACTTCGGGTTCCGCTTCGTCATCCGTAAGTTCAACCTGAAGACTCCCGGCCGTGAGGATGCCTCCGAGGATGAGGATGAGGTAAGCTTGGAGAGTGTGTCCAAGACAGGCGACGATCTGCCGCGCAACATTCTGTCCGCCCTGGGCGGCAAAGAGAACATCACCCATCTGGATGCCTGCATTACGCGCCTGCGGGTCGAAGTGAAGGACAAAGCGGGCGTAGACAAGAACCGGCTGAAGAAGCTGGGTGCGTCTGGTGTTCTTGAAGTGGGTAACAACGTACAAGCGATCTTCGGCACACGTTCGGACACGATCAAGTCACAGATTCAGGATGTGATGAACGGCAGAACACCGGCTGCAGCCCCTGCTGCTCCGAAGCCGGAGCTTGAACAACAGGCCGGCGAGCAGGGAGACGCTATTATCCCTGAGGATATCGTATCTCCGGTAAACGGCCAGCTGATGGATATTACAGAGGTTCCTGATGCGGTCTTCTCGCAGAAAATGACCGGTGACGGCTTCGCCTTCCTGTCCGAAGACGGCAAGATTGCTTCGCCGGTATACGGCAAGGTATTCAACGTGTTCCCTAGTAAGCACGCCATTGGCATCATGTCAGACGGCGGCAAGGAAGTCCTTGTGCATATCGGGGTCAACACCGTTAAGCTTAAGGGCCAGGGCTTCACGGTTCTGGTGGAGGAAGGCGATCTGGTAGCTGCCGGACAGCCGATTATGGAAGTGGATATGGAGTATGTGAAGGCGAATGCACCTTCTGTCATCTCTCCGGTCATCTTCTCCAACCTGCCGGAAGGCTCCTCCGTTACCTTGAATAAGCCGGGCAGAGTCGTCATCGGCGACAAGGATATCATCACCATTCAGTAAAATGTGCAATGGCGAAGCGCTTCCATTATAATGAAGGGGAGCGCAAGCCTTCACTATAATTCACCATCCCAAATTAACAGAAAGCGAGTTGGATTATATTATGCAAACAACTTTCAGAATTATTGACGAAGACGGAATTCACGCACGCCCGGCAACAGCGCTGGTAAATACAGCTACAAAATTCAAAGGCACTGAAGCTTTTGCAGAAGCTAAAGGCAAAAAAGTTACCCTTAAATCCATCCTGGGCGTTCTCTCCCTGGGCCTTGAAGCAGGAGATACCCTGACTCTTATTACTGAAGGCAGTGAAGAAGCAGAAGCACTGAACGCGTTGCAGGAGGTTATGGTTAAAGAAGGGCTGGGAGAAGTTCATGAATAAAATTTCAGGAATCGCGGCTTCCGCAGGTATTGCAGTAGCCCGTGCCTTTATCCTGGAACACCCGGACTATACCATTACCAAAACAGCGGTCACGGATGTGGACGCTGAGCTTGCGAAGCTGAATGACGCCCTGGACAAATCCAGAGGCGAACTTCAGACCATCAAAGAGCGTACCCTGGCTGAGCTTGGCGAGAAGAAGGCGGAGATTTTCGAATCACATCTGCTGATCCTTGATGATCCTGAGCTCATTACCCCTGTAATGGACAAAATCCGTGAGGAATCGGTAAATGCGGACTACGCACTGAATGAAGTAGCTAATCAATTCGTGGAAATGTTCCAGAACATGAAGAGCGCTTACCTGCAGGAACGTGCAGCAGATATGCGTGACGTAACCAAACGTGTGCTGAACCACCTGCTTGGCATTCACTATGTGAGCCCGGCTGAGATCAGTGAAGAGGTTATCGTTATTGCCCTGGATCTGACCCCATCGGATACAGCACAGCTTAACCGCAATTTCGTCAAAGGCTTCACCACCAATATCGGCGGACGGACATCCCATTCGGCCATTATGGCCCGTTCCCTGGAGATTCCGGCGGTTGTGGGCACGAAGAACGTGATGTCCCTGGTCAAAGCAGGCGATCTGGTTATCGTGGATGGTCTGAGCGGCGATGTGCTGATTAACCCTTCCGAAGCTGAGGTAGCCGAGTATACAGCGAAGCAGGAAGCTTACAATCTTCAGATTGCTGAATGGAAAAAGCTCCGCGACGAGCCAACGGTATCTGCCGACGGCAAGCATGTAGAGCTGGCAGCCAACATCGGGACTCCGAATGATGTGACTGGCGTTATTGAGAACGGCGGCGAAGGTGTAGGTCTGTACCGCACCGAGTTCCTCTATATGGGCCGCGACAAGCTGCCTTCCGAAGAGATCCAGTATAATGCCTACAAGACGGTGCTTGAGAATATGCAAGGCAAGCCGGTTGTAGTGCGTACGCTGGATATCGGCGGAGACAAGGAGCTGCCTTATCTGGAGCTGCCGAAGGAAATGAACCCGTTCCTCGGCTACCGTGCGATCCGTCTCTGTCTGGACCGTCAGGATATCTTCCGCACCCAGCTGCGCGCCTTGCTCAGAGCAAGCGCCCACGGCGACCTGCGCATTATGTTCCCGATGATCGCTACCCTTGGTGAATTCCGTGCAGCCCGTGATCTGCTGCTGGAAGAGAAGACCAAGCTGCGTGAAGAAGGCAAAGAAGTGTCCGACAGCATCCAGCTGGGCATCATGGTAGAGATTCCTTCGACGGCTGTACTGGCGGATCAGTTCGCCAAGGAAGTGGATTTCTTCAGTATCGGAACCAACGATCTTATCCAATATACAATGGCTGCGGACCGTATGAATGAACAGGTAGCCTACCTGTATCAGCCGTACAACCCGGCAATTCTGCGACTGGTCAAAATCGTCATTGATGCTGCACACGCCGAAGGCAAGTGGACAGGGATGTGCGGAGAAATGGCGGGGGATGCCACAGCTATTCCTCTGCTGCTCGGTCTTGGCCTCGATGAATTCAGCATGAGCGCTACCTCCATCCTGCCAGCACGCAGCCAGATCTCGAAGCTGTCTGCGGCCGATATGAAGGAAATGGCTGCCCAGGCCCTGCAGCTCGGCACGGCCGAGGAAGTAGCCGCACTGGTGCAGTCCCGCGTGAATTAATTCTTTACTCAAGCATTGGTTTATAACTCCAACTACTTTCCGGCCCCCTTTACAGGGGGCTTTTTTTTGCGGTTATTTGAATTTCAGCAAATCTGGAACCGCCCGCCCGGGCGTTATTTTATATAATGTGTCCATTACTTTCGGAGGGTGGAACCATTGTGCAGAGATTCAGTGCTTCACAGATTTATTTGATCCATGTGTTTATGTTGTCGCTTGCCGCCAGTACGATATTCACAACCTACAGTATTTATTATGTAGTTGACCTTAAACTGAATCCGCTTCAGCTTGTGCTGATTGGAACGGTGCTGGAGATAACGGTGCTTGTGTTCGAGGGAATCACCGGAGTGGTCGCTGATACCTATAGCCGCAGACTGTCCGTCATTATTGCCGTGTTCGTTCTGGGGAGTGCCTTTGTCCTCGAAGGGAGTATTGTCTGGATCATGCATCCGGCTTCCCTGTTGCCTGCCTTCGGCTGGCTGCTGATCTCCCAGATGCTGTACGGGATCGGCTGGACCTTCCTGAGCGGAGCGGATACCGCATGGATCATGGATGAACTTGAGGAAGAGCAGGCTGGAAGAATCTTTATGCGCTCCAAAATCTTCTCTTTAAGCGCCTCTCTGCTAGGCATTGCGGTCAGCGTAGGATTATCCCAGGTTGCGTCTAATCTCCCTTTTCTGGCGGGTGGAGTCATCTATTTCGTCCTGGGGTTCATATTGATCCGGCACATGAAGGAGACGGGGTTCATACGCCGGGAGCGTGCGCCGCATTCCTCCGCTATCCGTGAGCTGGGCAAGACCTGGGTCAGCGGCATCTCTATCCTGAGGCATCATCCGCTGCTCCTGCTGCTGACGGTTGTAACTTTATTCAGCGGTGCTGCGTCTGAAGGATATGATCGCCTATGGCCAGTCTTTCTTATGAACGAAGTCGGGTTCCCGGAGATTGGAGTCTCGATGGCGGCCGGCTTCGGGCTGATCAGTGCGGCGACGACTCTGCTGAGTGTGCTGGCTGTCTATATGGCCGGGACAATCATTGATTTGCAAAAGGAACGTCAAGTAGCGGCCGCCTTGTTCCTCCTGACCTCCGTACGTGCCTGCTGCATTATATTGGTGGCACTTGCGCCTAATTTCTACTGGGCTATCGGGGCGGTACTGCTCCTGGGGGTGGTCGCTTCGGTCAGCGACCCGATCTATACCACCTGGCTGAACACAAAGCTGCCATCCCGGAACCGGGCTACACTCTTGTCGATGATCAGCCAGTCCGATGCCCTGGGTCAGAGTGCAGGCGGTCCGGTTGTAGGATATATCGGCAGCCGGATCTCTATCAGAGCTTCGCTGCTGTCGGCGGGCTTCCTGCTGCTACCTGTGATTGCGTTATATGGCAGGGTGCTGCGGAAGCGGTCATGATGTTTTGGAACTTCATTAGCTTAATTCCCCGGCGATCCATGCCGATATAGGATATATCCGGTGACACAATTCAACCCTTAACCCAGACCTGTGAACATAGTGTTACATATTATATAATGAACCCTATGTAGCAATTCCGGCGTCATCCGCTTGCAGAGCTGTGCAAGTACAAAGTATTAGTTAAGGAGAATGTGGACATAGCTTGATAGTAATAGAATGATAGTTCTCCGGGAGTATTACGGATGAGCGTAGGGATGGTGAATAGCAATGAGCAGCAATTATATACAAGCAGAACAAGAAATCGATACCTATCAAGGCAATGACCTCGGCTTGACCTACACAGCGGAATACTGTGTATTCAAAGTCTGGGCGCCAACAGCCTTCACAGTGTCGCTCGTATTATATGCAACAGGCGGAAACGGGCTGACCCCGCAGACCGCGGATTACAAGGACAGCGGCAAAATTCTTAGTATGGAGCGCGCTGAGGGCGGAGTATGGACGATCCAGGTTTCCGGTAACCTCAAGGGGAAATATTATATGTACCGCGCCGTATTTGCGGACGGGTCGATTAATGAAGCGGCCGATCCTTACGCTACGGCTGTATCGGCCAATGGAACACGCACAGCCATTGTGGATTTGTCCGAGACAGACCCGGACGGCTGGGAGAGCGATGCTTCTCCGGTGCTGCCGCATCCGGCAGATGCAGTAATCTATGAGCTGCATGTCCGCGATTTCTCGTCAGACCCTAGCTCCGGTCTGACGTATAAGGGGAAATTCAAGGCCTTCACCGAGACCGGCCTGCGGGATGAGGCGGGTCATCTGCTGGGCATTGATCATCTGGCTGAGCTGGGCATCACGCATGTTCATCTGCTGCCGGTGTTCGATTATCAGACGGTGGATGAGCTGGGCAAGCCAGGGGAAGAACCGGCATCCTCCATCTTCACAGACTATAACTGGGGCTACGACCCCCAGCACTATAATGTGCCGGAAGGCTCCTACAGCACAGACCCTGCTAACCCGCTAGCCCGTATCCGGGAATTCAAGGAGCTGGTCCAGGCGCTGCACAGCCGCGGCATCTCGGTGATTATGGATGTGGTCTACAATCATACCTATGGCTTCCAGAAGGGCCCCTTCCAGCCGCTGGTGCCGGACTATTACTACCGTCATGATCAGAGCGGCCGGCTCTCTAACGGCTCGGGCGTCGGCAATGAGCTGGCTACAGAACGGCCGATGGTCCGCAAGTATATCAAGGATTCCCTATCCTACTGGGCTAAGGAGTACCATATTGACGGGTTCCGCTTCGATCTGATGGGGCTGATGGACAGCGTGACCATGCGAGAGATTACCGAGGAGCTGCGGCTGGAGATTAATCCGGGGCTGCTGATCTATGGTGAACCGTGGACTGGCGGCGACTCGCCGCTTGCCTCCAAGACGCTGAAGGGCGTGCAGCGCGGCAAAGGCTACGCCGTCTTCAACGACAACTTCCGCGCAGCCATCAAGGGAGACAGCGACGGCTGGGGCAAAGGCTTCGTGACCGGGGAATACGGCAAGGAAGGTGCGATCGCGTCCGGAGTGAGCGGGGCGATTCATGAATTCACCGATGCGCCTACAGAGACTGTGAACTATGTAACCGCACATGATAATCTCAACCTGTGGGACAAAATTCTGGCGACCCGGGGACTTCGCGGGGAAGCCGGACTGCCGGAGCTTGAGGGCGGCAAGCTGCGGGGCGGCGGGGATCTCAAGGCCGCACTAGAGCAGGCGAATCCGTATGTGGGAGTAGATCCCGAGAATGTGCTGGATAATGAGACAGTACGCCGTTCGTTGCTGGCTAATGGAATCATTCTGACCTCGCAGGGAATTCCGTTCCTTCATGCCGGGGATGAGCTGCTGCGCAGCAAATACGGAGATCATAACAGCTACCGCAGCCCGGACTGTATCAATGCGATCCGCTGGGAGAACAAAAGCAAATTCATTGCAGTATTTCAATATTACAAAGGTCTGATTGAGCTGCGCCGGACACATCCGGCCTTCCGCCTGCACGGACGCCAGGAGATTGAACGCAGTCTGGAGTTCCTGCGCTGTGACAGCGGAATCGTTGCCTACAGACTGAAGGATCACGCCGGCGGAGATCCATGGAATAATATCGTGGTGATCTATAATGCCAATATGGAGCCGGTCACCCAGTGCCTCCCGGAGACCTCCGGCTGCTGGAACATCGTAATCGATCATACCCATGCCGGACCGGAGGCCTTCCGGCAAACGGAGAACGGCAGTGTTGAGGTTGCCGGACTGTCGATGATGGTACTCTATGATAAATACGGAGAGCCTGAGCCGAGATCGAAGATTGTGGAAGTTCATTATGACCGCCCGGACGGCGATTACCGGGGCTGGAATCTCTGGGTGTGGGGTACAGGCATTCAGGATGGGCAACGGGACTTCCAGCACATGGAGGAAGGTCATGCCGTAGCACGGATTGAAGTGCTGCCGGGGACCTCCGCGATAGGCTACATCCTCCGGCTGAACGATTGGGAGGAGAAAGACGGCACCGCTGACCGCTTCATCGACTGCTCGGGCAGCGGGGAGCAGGTTATCAAGGTGACGGTTCGGGAGCGTAGTCCGGAGCATAGGACAGAGCTGGCTGATCCGCTGCCGCAGACCAGCTAGAACATAAGAAGAGCTGATTAGTTCCTCCCCCAGGGATGGAACCAATCAGCTCTTTTTGGACTAAGAGTTATTAAAGAAGCCTTAGTATAGGAGTCAGCTTCCGCTGGTGCTAGTTCCGCTGATCGCTGTACTTCTTATCCACATGCTCGCTGTACAGATTAGCCTCATTGCCGCCATGGTTCTTGGAGCGGTACATCGCAAGATCGGCGGCACGAAGCAGCTCGTTGATGCTGCTGCCGTGCTGCGGGTACAGGGCCACGCCGATGCTGGCAGAGGTGTGGAAGCTGGAGCCCTGGTTGACGGACCAGGATTTGTTGAACAGCTGGAGCAGACGGTTCAGCAGCTCGTCCAGCATTTGCGGGCTGGTGAACCGGTGCAGCACCACCGCGAATTCATCTCCGCCGATCCGGAAGGCCTGGCCGGAGCCCTTCACGGTCTGCTGCAGCTCCCGGGAGAGCAGCTGCAGGAATTCATCTCCGGCCAGATGGCCGAGCGTATCGTTCAGCTGCTTGAAGCGGTCGCAGTCCAGCAGAGCCACGGCGATCTCCTGCCGGCGCTCCTCGGGCTGGTTGATCAGGTTCTCCATGTACATTTTGAAATGGGCACGGTTGGGAATCGCGGTCAGATGATCATAGAAGGCCAGCTTGTGCAGGCGCTCCTCATATTGCTTGCGCTGGGTAATCTCACGCGAGACCAGCATGAACTGTGCCGGGAAATTGCGGCTGCCCGCAATAGGGGTAACCTTGGTCTCCAGCCACACCCAGTGCCCTTCGGCCGAACGCATGCGCAGCTCGGATATTCTCGGTGAAGACTGTACCACACTCTTGAGCTTGGCCCAGGAGATTTCGGCTTCACGGATATAGTTGGAGAGCGGTGCCCCTTTGCTGGGCACATAGCCCAGTGCAGTTGCATGGGAAGGCGAGGCATACAGGATCAGACCGTTCGGATCTGTCAGCACAATGAAGTCGGACATCGTCTCACCGATCAGCTGGTAGAGCGATTGCTCGTCCTGCATTTCGTTCTGCAGGGAGATCAGTCTGCGGCTGAGATAGATGATGACCATAACAAGCAGGAACAGAAATACAGAGTAGACGGCGAACAGGGAGCTTTTGAGATTATTGAACTCTGTCATCACTTGGCTTGCATAGGTGTCAATCTTGTCCTCTGCCTGATTCAAGCTTTCCCGTACCTCATTCAGCTCTGTATGTATGGTGAGGGCAGAATAAGAGGCGGGATTCCAGCTCTTCTGAACCCGCTGCGAGATCAGCTCCCGGCCGTTATCCCTCCACACGGTAAGCGTGGTTCCGAAGTGATCCAGCTCGTTCCTCAGCTCGTCCAGCAGCAGCTCGCTCTGCTTCATTCCATTGAACGGGCTCTTCACAGCATCCAGATTGTAGCGGGCGGTATTGACCCGCTGCAGCGCCTGGGCATTATTGTCCTCGAATTCCTGCGACAGCGTACTGCGCTGCGCGCTGGTCAGCGCCCCGCCGACTGTGGTCTGAAGCGCAAGGGCTGCCTGATAGAGATCGCGGTCGGCGTTCAGAATGAGCTCGGAATTCTGGTAGACGTCACTGTACAGCGAATCGGATAATTTGTTCATCGTATGATTCAGAAACAGCAGGGAGGCCACACTGATCCCAACCAGAAGAACGGTGATGGATGTGAATAATATAATCAGTCTGCGTGTACTTTTGTTTTCCGAAAAAACTGCCACTGTCATCCTCTCCCCGCACAGAACTTTTGCAAATCTCATGGGTGTAGCTTTGGTGCATGCGAAACTTATCCTTATGCGGAATATGGCTTCTTGCAGGCATGTAAGAGAGTATACGTTAGCGAGTCCTAGAAAGCAGGGGAAGAAGGAGGCAATAGAAAGAATAACTTCCGGTTAGATCGCGGTTTCTTTTCACCAGTATATAGGACATCCCTTAAGCAGAGCAATTGCTGAAAAAATAATAAGCCCCGTCAGCTTCCGCTGCGGATGACAGGCCGTGAAGCACACCCTGGAGCCGGAGGGGAAACAGTGGAGACATATCCGTTACAGCCGATACAAAGAACTATTATGTATACCCTACTACTATGTACAAGGTATTCTGACCTTTGAGTCCTATTACCCACTTTTGCTGCAAACGATACCCCTTTGGTATCAATTGTGCATTAAAAATAAAACAGAAAAATCCGCCAGCCCAGGGATCTGAGACTGGCGGATTGAAATGCTGATGATAACGCAGCGTCTAGGATGGCGCTACTCGTTGCGCAGCGCATAGATTGGGCGCATTCTTGCTGCTTTGCTTGCAGGAATCATCCCGAATAGGACACCGATGATCAAGGAGAATGAAAAGGAGATCAGGACCATATTCCAGGAAGGCGCCACATTCAAGGTGGTATAGTTACCGACAGCCCAGCTGGCGCCAAGTCCCAGTGCGACTCCGATCAGGCCTCCGGTTCCGCTTAAGACTACGGACTCGATCATGAACTGCATCATAATGTTCTTTTTCTTGGCCCCGATGGCCTTGCGGATGCCAATCTCTCTGGTTCGCTCATTGACCGAGACAATCATAATGTTCATAATCCCTATCCCGCCTACAAATAGGGAGATACCGGCGATACCGCCAAGGGCCAAGGACAGGGTGGCGCTGGTTTCATTTACCGTTTCCAGCATCTCCCGGGAATCAAAGACAGAGTAAGCGTTCTCGGCGGCACTGAATTTGGCAGTAAGGCTGGCTTCCAGCTTGGTTTTGACATCATCCACATTGTCATTTGAAGTGGTTGTGAGGGTAATGGAGCGGACTCCCTTGCTCTGCAGGAACCGTTCGGCTGTAGAGATGGGGATCAGTAGCTTCTCATCGCTTGAACCCACGCTGGTGGAGCCTTTACTCTCCAGCAGCCCGACGATCTTGAAGCTGCTTCCGTTGATCTGTACCTTTTGGCCTACAGGATTATCTGTACCGAACAGATCCTCCGCCGTATCTGATCCGATTAACGCAACCTTTTGCCGGTATTCTGTATCCATCTCAAGCAGAAATCTTCCGGATTGCACATGGAAATCCTGGACCTCTTCGTAAGCAGGTGTAATGCCTTCAACGGATACGGAAACGTTCTCGGTACCGTGCTTGGCGGTAACGTTCCCGCTGATTACCGGCGATACATTGTCCACCCCTTCAATCTCATTCAGGGCCAGAGCCTCCTCGTAGGTCAGCGAAGTGGTGGCTCCGCGGCCCATAATGTTGACGGTCAGCTGGTTGGTGCCCAGAGAGCTTAGGGACTCTGTAATCTGCGAGGTGGTGCCCTGGCCCACAGCGACAAGTGCAATGACGGAGGAGACCCCGATAATAATGCCCAGCATGGTAAGAAAGGCTCTTATTTTACTGCTGAGGATACTTTTGAAGGCCATTTTCATACTCTGGTACAGCATCATGAGGGCACCACCTTCCGATCCTCTACAAGATCCCCATCCTGAATCCGGATCACCCGTTTGGCCTGCTCGGCAATCTCCAGGTCATGCGTGATCAGAATAATGGTATGCCCTTGTACGTTAAGCTCCTTAATCATCTCCAGAACCTCCTTGCCTGTCTTGGAGTCCAGCGCTCCGGTTGGCTCATCGGCAAGCAGAATCGGTGGGGTTCCGGCAAGGGCGCGGGCAATAGCCACACGCTGTTGCTGGCCCCCTGACAGCTCGGAGGGACGGTGATTCATTCTGCTCGCAAGGCCCACCCGGACCAGGGCATTACGGGCAATTTCTCTGCGCTCCCTGTGGGACATTCCACGATAGATCAAGGGCAGCTCCACATTCTCTACCGCTGATAACTTCGGCAATAGATTAAAGTTTTGAAATATAAAGCCAATCTTTTCGTTGCGGATCTGGGCCAGCCTGTTGTCAGACAGCTTGCGGATCTCCTGGCCGTCCAGGAAATAATCGCCTTCATTGGCGACATCGAGGCAGCCCAGCATGTTCATCAGGGTGGACTTGCCTGAACCTGACGGACCGATGATCGCCACGAATTCACCGTGATTAATGCTGAAGTTCAGGCTCTTCAGAACCGTCATCGATTCTCCGGCCATCGTGTAGCTGTGCTGCATCTTCTCAACCCGGATCAGCGGCTCTGGTGCGGTCATCGTCCGCCACCGCCTCCGCCGAAGCCTCCGCCGCTGCCACCGCCGCCGAAGCCGCCGCCCCCGCCGGGAAAGCCACCGCTCCCGCCGGTCATTCCTCCGCCGCTGAAGCCGCCCATACCACCCATACCGCCTTGCTGCGGGGAGGTGGCATTGCCTGAGGAGATCACGGTCGGGAGGATTACTTCATCCCCTTCACTTAAGCCGCTGACGATTTCGATGCTGCTCTCATTGTGTATACCAACCTCTACAGCTATCCGTTTCATGCCTGAGGCGAAACCGGCTGCCCCTTTGCTTCCGGCTGCTCTGCCGGGGAACTCCGCACCAGCAGGGAACTCTCCAGACGGAAGTTCACCGCCCTGGAATTCTCTGCCGCCGCGGACGCCTATGCCTCGGGTCCCCGCTTCACTACCGGAGGGTTCACCGTCCGCTGCAGCGCCAGCAGGGGGCTTGGAGTCAGCAGCATCTCTGTCTGTTGTGTTAGCTTGCTCATCCCCGGTTCCCGGCACATTGACGAAGGATTTCCCGTTTATCTTCGTTACAGCTTCGATGGGAACGGTCAAAATATCCTTTTTCTCTTCGATCGTAACCGCCACCTCCGCAGACATGCCGATAAGCACACCCTCCGAGTTATTTAATCCTACAGTGACGTTGAACAGGGAGACGCCATTAGAGGAGGTCCCTTCTTTGGCGATATCTATAACTTTACCGGTAAAAGATTTGTCCTCAAGGGCATCCAGTGTAATGGTAGAGGCTTGATTCAGCTTGATTTTGGGGATGTCCAGCTCGTCTACCTGCACGGTTACGCTTAGATTCACGTAGTCGGTCATGGTGAACAGCTCTGTACCATTCTGGGCCTGCTCACCGTCCGTAATATTCACGGCAGTGATCGTTCCATCGATCGGAGCGGTCAGCGGATCAGGCGGAGCCATATCTTCATGGATGGCAGCGATGGATTCCTGCCCGTCCACGATATCGCTATTGGCTTTATCAATGGCTTTTTTTGCCGATTCCAGCTCTTCCTCTGTCGCGTTATTCATAGCCAGCGTCTTGTAGCTCTCCTGTTTATTCTCAAGCTCCGTCTTGAGATTCTCCAGTGACTTGGTGGCTTCCTTCAGCTTATCGTCCAGATCGCCCGCAACAAATGTGATCAGCACAGCACCTTTTTTAACAACATCGCCTTTCTTAACCATGACCGTATCGACCTTCCCGGCTTCTTTGGTACGGATGCTCTCGCTGTTGATCGCCGATACTGCACCTGAACCCGAGACACCCACCAGGATATCCCCCTTACTGGCAACTGCCGTATTCAGCGGAGCGGCATTGATCTGCCGGTTCTGATCCGGCCAGAGCTTATAGCCCGCAATCCCTGCAATAGCAACGAGGACTATCGCTGAAGCGATAATGATGATCTTCTTCTTATTCATTGTGCAGCTCCTTCGGGGGAAGAGGTGGTTGCTTTGGCGGTAACCTCAAGGGAATAGGCCTGGCTGGCGAGCTCTGTCCGTACTCCCTGGAATTCATCGTAGAATTTAAGGGCGTAGGTGCCGGAGCTCAGATTTTTGAACAGGGCGCTGGTAAGGGTCGTAGAATAAGAGTTGTTTGTTCCCAGGGTCAAGTCGGTGCCAAGTGTCAGTGCTTTCTCGTGAGACTGTCCATAAGGATCGATAACCTGAAGGATGAGCTTATGCTGGTAAGCACCTGTCTGGTAGGTAGTATCCTGATTGAGATTGTAATTGAACGTCACAGCAATGCTGCTTGCGCCCTTGGTGAGTTCTCCTGTAGAGCTGGTAACTGCCAGTGTATAAGGGAAAAGTGGAACGGAAGCCAGATTGGTCAGAGGCGTAACCTCTGCCGGTGTCAGTGTCAGCGCTGCAGTATTTACGTATCCCGTCGCAGCCGTTCCTGCGGCAGTCAGCTTGCCGTCCGCAATCGACTGGCTGATATACAGCTCAAGACCTGCGGTGTCCAGTGTGGCCGGGACTTTCGCCCAGAAGGTAACCAGTGTTTTGCCTTCAGGGCTGGTCGACAGCTCGGACTGGTTGGCAGTCGCTTCAAAATATTGCCCGTCAGCAGTCCTGAACTGTGCGTACAGACGGGCCAGATCTGCCTGCCGGACTTCTTCGCTGTTCATTTCCACTTCGCTGTACACCAGGTTCGAGCCGGTTCCTGTATACAGGAGGGTGGAGCGCTCCTTCACGGTGGCTTTTTTGCCCGTGGCGGTGATCTTGAAGGCTTCCCCTGCAGCCACCGGAGCTACACTCTTAACGGTGCTGTCGCTTGTGCTGAGAGTGAGGAACTGCGACACCTCTGTACCCTTGGTCTCCTGGAGGATGAGCTTGATTTGTCTGACATCCAGGGTATATGGAATATGGCCTTGAACCGTGATCTGAGTGCTGGCACCCGGGGCAAGCACCGAAGAGCTGTTGTCCGTATAAGTCTGCGAAGAGGAACTGAGATCCTTCTGATCCGCCAGGAGTACGCCGGTAAGAGCAGGTAAGGTAATGGATTTGGACGTTGCATTGCGTATCGTTAGTACAGCCTGTACCAGATCCTCGCTGCCCCAAGGCAGACGCAGCAGCGAGTCCAGAGAGACAGCGAAGGTGCCATAGGTATTGGTTACGCTGGTCTCAGAGGCGAGATGAATCTGTCTCTCAGGCGTATAAGGGATGCGGAAATAGGCCACAGGCAGCGTTACTTTATCCGCGCTGGCTGCGGGAGCGATCATTCGCAGCTCCAGCGAATTCTGGGCCAGCTCCAGCGGAACACTGGCGCTCAGCTCAATCAGCTTTTCTTCCAGCGGCTTCAGGGTCAGGCTGCTCAAGGCAGTGGCCGTCACCGGGAAGCTATAGCCTTCCGCCGACTTGACGTTAAGCTCATAAGCAGGCAAAGTAACGGCTGTGCTGCCGGTATTCTTCACCCGGAGCTGATAGCTCCAGACACCATTCCCGTTATCCGCATGCACACTTGCCTTCAGCAGCTGCAAGTCTACCAGATTGCTGTCGATGGAGACCTTTTTGGTATAGCCCGCCGCTACAGTGAAATCTGCAGTTACCGCAGCCGGAAGTGCGTAGGAAGAGACAGGCAGGTACAGCTTGAGTCCTTCATCCAGCTTGGCAATCTGCAGCGTCATCTTGCTGAGATTCATGTAGGAGGGGATCTCGGTCATATAATAGAGTGTCTTCTTCTCCTGAGGCTGAAGCTTGAATTCGGAGCTGCTGTCATCCAGCGTAAGCGTGAAGACAGAGCCGCCCGAGGATTTCAGGTACAAGGTATAGCCCGGATCTGTAAGCACTTTGGTACCCAGATTGGTTAGGCTAAGCCCGACCTTGGCATAGACTTTACCGTTATATTTGTAGATTTGCACGGATTCGGCTTTGGTGCCGGCAGTAATGCCGCCGAGTTCAACCTTTCGGGTCTCCCCTGTAAGCGAGGACAGAGAATAATTGGAAGGAATCGTGAACGTGCCTATACGCTGTTCATAATTAGCGGCGCTGAAATTCCAGCCGTAGATGTTGATTTTGAGTCCTTTGACTGAGGCGGCGGTTCCAATATTCGCATAGTATGTAAGACTGGTGCTTTGTTTAGCAGGGATTTTCTTGACCGCACTGTCTGCGCTGACCGGAATTCCCTTAATGATGCTGCCGCCCGCAGTTACAATTTTGGAGAAATAGTCCGCCAGATTGACGCTGCTGCCGGCAGTGTTGGTATAGGTAAGCGTGTAGGTGAGAATATTACCGCCGGTTTGGCTCTGAATCCCTACATGGCTCAGCTTCACCTGAAGCGAGGTGCCGAGCTTGAGCGCACTTAGACCGTTAAGTGTGGAGACTTCCGTGACCGCGCTTGCTGCTGTGGCAGCCGTTGAACCGGATGAAGCGGCATAGGCCGCGGTTCCCGGGCTTCCAGCGGTTTGACTTGCGGCAAATGTGCTGAGCAGCAGCAGAACAAATGCTTTTTTTCTTGTAAGCATGTAATTTCCTCCTTGTGTGATCTCTTAAGGGAAAATATCAACATTGACTGAATGTCCGCTGAAAAAAAAGCCGTCAAACCGCGCTGAAGCTTAAAGGGAGCTTAAAAAAAGATAAAAAATAAGCGGAATTTGTGCGGCTTGTCAAACTGGCTGTTTTTGCATATAATAGATGGGCATATCTTCCCAAGTGGAGGATCGAAGTGCAGAGGTTATAATCCGCATACATGCAATGATGGAGAAGAGTACGCAGTGCCTGGCTTACAGGGAGGAAGCGCCGCAGATTGAGAGCGTTTCTAAGAGAGCAGAGCTGCCGAAGTTCACTCCGGAGCAGTTCCCTGAATGTGCTTGAAGAGCGCTAGTAGGGGGGACCGGCCGCAGACCGTTATTTCTGTATAAAGTGAGACAGGTCTTTGCCGCACCGAAAGAGGGAATAGTGCTCTTAAGGGAAGCGTACGGCCTTCTAACAAGGGTGGTACCACGGTCTTTTCGTCCCTTTACCGGGAGGAAAGGCCTTTTTTTGTTGAACAATACGAGATTTGAGGGGGCAGTACAAGCCATGAAAGACAAATTGGAAGCACTGAAGGCTGAGGCGCTGACGAAGCTGCAGGCGGTAAACGATCCGCAGATTCTGAATGACCTGCGCGTCAAATACCTTGGCAAAAAAGGCGAGCTGACAGAGGTTCTGCGCGGTATGGGCGGATTAAGCGCGGAGGAGCGTCCGGTGATCGGCCAGGTGGCCAATCTGGTGCGCAGCGCCATTGAAGAGGTGATCAGCGCCAAGCAGGAGCTGTTCCAGCAGCAGGAGACAGAGAGCCGCCTGAATGCGGAGAAGGTCGATGTAACCCTGCCGGGCCGCGGCCTGCCGCAGGGCGGGATTCATCCGCTGAGCCGGGTGCTCCAGGAGATCGAGGATATCTTCATCGGCATGGGCTTCCGGATCGCTGAAGGGCCGGAGGTGGAGACGGACTATTACAACTTCGAGGCGCTGAACCTGCCGAAGAACCATCCGGCCCGGGACATGCAGGATTCCTTCTATATCACGGATGATATTCTGATGCGTACCCAGACCTCGCCGGTACAGGTGCGTACCATGCAGGCGGCGAACGGGGAATCTCCGGTCAAAATCATCTGTCCCGGCAAAGTCTTCCGCCGCGACGATGACGATGCGACCCACTCCTTCCAGTTCCATCAGATTGAAGGCCTGGTCATCGGCCGCAATATCCGCATGAGCGACCTGAAGGGTACCCTGCAGCAGTTCACCAAGGAGATGTTCGGACCTAGCGCGGGTATCCGTCTGCGCCCCAGCTTCTTCCCGTTCACCGAGCCTAGCGTTGAGGTGGATGTGAACTGCTTCAAATGCGGCGGCAGCGGCTGCCGTCTCTGCAAGCAGAGCGGCTGGCTGGAGATTCTCGGCGCCGGTATGGTGCACCCGAATGTGCTGCGGATGGGCGGATACGATCCGGAAGTTTACAGCGGCTTCGCGTTCGGCATGGGTGCGGAACGGATCGCGATGCTGAAATACGGCATCGATGACATCCGCTACTTCTACACGAATGATATGGGCTTTGTGAAGCAGTTCAAGGGTATTTAGGGATTTGGCGGATGTGCGCGGGGGCGTGTTGGACGATTGCATGAAAAGGTACTGAGGTGCTGGTTTACTTTGAATCAAAGACTGTAATAGAAGGGCCGGAGGGGAATTTTGGAACTGTAGGAGCGCTAGCGTCCGCCTTTGTATTTGAATTTCTACCGCGTGAAGCGGTTCTGATCAGGAAATTCAAATACAACAGCGGCCGGAAGTCCAAATATTCTCTGTAGGTCCTGCTATTACAGGATACGCTAAAGTGAGCATGGGAGCGCACTGCCTTTTCCTGCATGTTCTGCGTTCAGGCACAACCGGCATGGAGATCAATACATCTGAAACAAAAAGGAAGTGTGCGATTATGAAAGTATCAACCGCCTGGCTGGCCGATTATATATCGCTGGAAGGAGTGACCGCTGATCAACTGGCGGACAAAATCACCACCGCCGGCATCGAGATTGACGGAGTAGAACGCCGCAACAAAGGGATTTCCGGGATTGTGACCGGCTACGTGAAATCCAAAGAAAAGCACCCGGACGCCGATAAGCTGAATATCTGTATTGTCGATGCCGGGCAGGGCGAGGATCTGCAGATCGTCTGCGGAGCGAAGAATGTCGCAGCGGGCCAGAAGGTTCCGGTCGCGCTGGTAGGTGCCAAGCTGCCGGGCCTGGAGATCAAAAAAGCCAAGCTGCGCGGCGTGCTGTCGCAGGGGATGATCTGCTCGGCCAAAGAGCTGGGCCTGAACGACAAGCTGCTGCCCAAAGAGCTGCAGGAGGGCATTCTCGTGCTGCCGGAGCAGACCGAGGTGGGCCAGGATATTCTCAAGGTGCTTGGACTGAATGACGAAATTCTTGATTTCGATCTAACGCCGAACCGTTCCGACTGCCTGAGCATGATCGGTGCCGCTTATGAGGTAAGTGCGGTACTGGGCCGTGAGCTGAAGCTGGCTGATCCGGCGGCAGAGCTTGTAGAAACGGGCGGCAAGGCAGCGGACTCCATCACGGTTACGATTGAGGATGAGGCATTCTGCAGCCATTATGCCGTGCGTTATATTGCCGGAGTGAAGACCGCGCCGTCCCCGCTGTGGATTCAGAACCGCCTGATGGCGGCCGGGGTACGTCCGATTAACAATATCGTGGACATCACCAACTACGTGATGCTGGAATACGGGCAGCCGCTGCATGCATTTGACGGCGGGCAGCTCCAGGGAGGAACCATCGGTGTACGGTTTGCCCGTGAAGGGGAAGGACTGGTTACCCTTGACGGACAAGAGCGCAAGCTTGCGCCGCAGATGCTGGTCATTGCCGACGGCTCAGGCGCAATTGGCCTGGCCGGAGTGATGGGCGGACTGTCTACAGAGGTTACCGCAGACACCGTTAATATCGTACTGGAATCAGCCAAATTCGATGGTGGAACGGTACGCAAGACCTCGCGTCAGCTCGGTCTGCGCTCGGAAGCGTCCCAGCGGTTCGAGAAGGAAGTCGACCCGAATGCGGTCATCCCTGCGCTTAACCGCGCGGCTGCACTGATTGCCCGGTATGCCGGAGGAACGGTGCATGAAGGGATTGTCCAGGCCGGCAGCGCCGCTGCACAGGAGAAGGTGCTGCACTTATCGCTGGAGAAGCTGAACCGCTATCTTGGGACAGATCTGTCATTGCTGGAAGTGAAAACCCTGTTCGGACGCCTGCACTTCAAGTGTGGTGATGCGGCTCAGGGAATCGTCGAGGTCGAGGTGCCGACACGGCGCGGAGACATTACGCAGGATGTGGATCTGATTGAAGAGATCGCCCGCTTGTACGGCTACGACAACATCCCGACCACCCTGATCGAAGGCACAACAACACCGGGCGCGCTTACCAGACAGCAATCTCTGCGCCGCGAGCTGCGCCGCATGCTCTCGCTGGGCGGATATCAGGAGGTTATGGGCTATTCCTTCATCCAGCCGGAGCAGAGCACGCTCTTCCCTATGCTGGCGGAAGGCAAACAGTCAGTGAAGCTGGCGATGCCGATGAGCGAGGAGCGCAGCGTGCTGCGTACCAGCCTGCTGCCGCAGCTGCTGGACATTGCCCTCTACAATACGAACCGCCGCCAAGGCGATCTGGCGTTATTCGAAATCGGCAACATCTTCTTCACGGAGGAGGAAGTCCTTACCCGCCAGCCGAGCGAGCTGCCGGTGCTGGGGCTGCTGCTGAGCGGTACGCGTGCAGCCAAGCAGTGGAACGTGGCTGCTGAGCCGGTGGATTTCTTCGACCTTAAGGGTGCGCTGGAGACTGTATTTGCACATCTGGGCCTTACGGAACGCGTAGTCTATGAAGGTGACGCGCCTGAAGGCTATCATCCGGGACGCTCCGCTTCCATCTATCTGCTTCAGGCAGAGGGCCGTGTGAAGATCGGTTCGATGGGGCAGATTCATCCCGAGCTGCAACGCCGGATGGATCTGGAGGATACCTATGTATCCGAAGTCCTGCTGCAGCCGCTCTATGATGCGGCACGCGCCGGGCTGCAGTACAGCGAGCTTCACCGCTTCCCGGGCATGGAGCGGGACATTGCGGTGGTAGTCGATGACGCGGTTCCGGCAGGTGACCTGATCGCGGCGATCCGTGAGCACGGTGGCACTCTGCTGCAAAATGTGCAGGTATTCGATATCTACACAGGAGGCAAGATGGAGGCAGGCAAGAAGAGTGTTGCCCTGACGCTCCTGTACCGCCATACCGAGCATACGCTGACTGACGAAGAGGTTGTGGAAGTGCATGACAAAGTGGTCTCTGCCCTTGAACAAACTTTTGGTGCAGAATTAAGAAAATAGCAGGAATTGTGCAAAGCCGCAGCGAATCCATTTAGAAACAGAGATTCCCTGCGGCTTTTCTGTACCCTTGTGAAGTGCGGAGGAACATGCAAATAAATGCAATGGACGCGTGCTTTTGCCAAAGGTCAGGAAATCACGCTACAATAGGAGCAAGAGCAAAGAAACCAACTTAGAATCCGCACACATACAAAGGAGGGCACAACTGTGGCTATGGACCGGACCCGTGTCGCCGTGGAGATATACGGAACTTCCTACAAGCTTGTAGGAAGCAGCACAGAATATATGAAACAGGTCGCCCGTCATGTCGATGAGCATATGCGTGCAATATCGAAATCACATTCCAGACTGGATACGCCGCGGATTGCGGTGCTTACAGCTGTACATATGGCAGAGCAGGCAATCCAGGTTCAGGATTTCAAGAATGAGCTGAATATGCTGACCGGTGAACGTACCGAGCTTCGAGTGGAGGTGTCACGCCTTCAGGAAGCGCAGCGTGAACAGCAGGAAGAATATGAGAAGCTGGAAGCGGCTGCGAAGGAAGAGGCGGCGAGGCTGATTGCCGCTGCCGAAGAAGAACGCTCAAGGCATCTGGAGCAGCAGGAGCAGGAGAGGCAGCTGCATGCCCAGCTGCTGGAGGAAGAGAAGCAGGCTGCGGCCGCCGGCCGCGAGCAGCTGGTGCAGGAGCTGAAGGTACGCGAGGATGAGCTGAAGGCGCTGCGCGAGGGCCATGAAGCAGAGCAGGCTGCGGGCCGCGAGGCAGCGCGTCAGGAGCTGGAAGCCGCAGAAGCCATGCGGCTGCAGCAGCTGGAAGAGATGAAGGCTGCCCATCAGCAGGAATTGGAGCAGCTGCGCGAGACACTGATCCGCGAGAAGACAGAGACGTTGTCTGCCCTGGAGCAGGAGCTGCATGAGACCCGGGAGTCGATGGGCAGCGAGATCGTGGAGATCCGCTCCACGTTAAGCAAGGAGCTGGCTGATACCAAGGCTGCGCTCACAAGTGAGCTTACCGGGGAGCGGGAAGCGCTTGAGAAGGAGCTGGCCAAGAACAAGGAGCTGCGGCAGTCCCAGGGGACGCAGGAGCACCGGCACAAGCAGCAGCTTCAGGAGCTGGAGAAGCAGCTTGGCGAGCTGCGCGGCGGAACCGGGCAGCTCCAGTCCCGGCTGCGTGCGGCGGAAGCCGGGCTTAAGGGTGAACGCGATGCGCGGCTGACGCTGCTGGCGCAGTACGAAGCTGTGCTGAAGCGGGAGGAGCAGCTTGGCGAAGAGCTGAAGCTTGCCGCTGAGCAAGGAGAGCAGCAGAGTGCGGCGCTGGAGGAAGTGCGCAAGCAGGCTGCGGCTTCGCAGAGCGAGGCAGAAGCGCTCCGGAGCGGGCTGCGGGAAGCAGAGGACAAGCTAAGCGCTGCGCTGGAAGAGCTGAGCACGGCGAACGAGCTGGGCACCCTGCTGAACGAAGAGCTGGAAGGGCTGCGCAAGCAGGCTGTAGCTGCACAGAACGAGGCGGCGGAGCTCCGCAGCGAGCTGCGGGACGCAGAGGGCAAGCTAAGCGCTGCGCTGGAAGAACTGCACACGGCGAGCGAGCTCGGCACCCTGTTGAACGAAGAACTGGATGAGCTGCGTAATCAGGTTGCGGCTACACAGAGCGAGGCGGTGGATATCCGCAGCGAACTTCGGGATGTAGAGGGCAAGCTAAGTGAAGCGCAGGAGGAGCTGCATACTGCTAAGGAGCTTGGCAATCTGCTGAACGATGAACTGGAAGGGCTGCGCCAGCGTTATGAGCTAACGCAGGAAGAAGCGGCAGCACTGCGCGCATCGCTGCGGGAGACCGCAGATCAGCTCAGCCGGACGCAGGTCGAATTCGACCGTACGGCAGAGGAAGCGGCATCCTGGCAGGAACGTGCGAACAAGCATATGGAGGACATCAGCGAGCTGGAGATGAACCTTCTGGAAGAAGGGGAGAAGTCGGCAGCCTTGCAGCGCGAAGTGGAGACTCTTCGCGGACAGGCAGACGGAATGGTTCAGCAGCTTGATCAGGAGGCGCGTCTGCGTGCCGAAGCGGAGCAGGAGCTTGCTGTTCAGCAGGAGGCGGCAGAAGCAGCCCGCAAGGAACTGGCTACGCTGCGCGGCCGTTACGAGGAACTTATCGCCCAGTACGATGAGATTCTTCAGGACGGGGAGCAGCTGAAGGAACGCTACGAACTGCTGGAAGCCGAAGGCGAGGAAGCTGCGCGGCGTCTGGAAGAGCTGTATGAGGCGGGCCGTGAAGCTGCCGCTGCGGCGGCGGAGCAGCAGGAAGCACTCCGCGAGACCCGGGAGTACGAAGCTACCTGGAAGCAGAAATTTGAGGAGCTTCAACAGCGCGAGCAGCAGTGGAATGAGCAGGAAGCACAGCTGCGTGAGGAGATTGAGATCTGGCAGCAGGAGGCCGGTGAAGCCGAGGCTCAGGCGGAAGCAGTCAGCCGCTCACGTACTGAGGCGGCGCAGCAGCTGGATGAGATCGGCGAGAGCTATGAGATGGTCCAAGGCCAGCTGCGGCTGGTTCAGGCCCAGTTCGAGCTGCAGCAGGGAGAGCTCGAGAAGCTGTCCCAGGAGCATCGCAGCTTGCAGGCGGAATATTCCAAGCTACAGAGTGAATATAATGAATGGATTCAACTGATCGAACAGGACAGTTGAATGGCGGATGCATCACAGGAAGAGCTGTTGTAAGCAGGAATGCTTAGAACGGCTTTTTCTGCTGTGCAGGGACGGGGAACGGATTCCTCCTTAGGGGACTGCAAGGGGGGGCTGCTGCTCTAAAGTTGGCTGAAGTGAAGTATGGGACAGAAGTAATTTCTACTAGGGGGGAAGTTGGTGAAGGGAAGGGGGAGTGAAGAAGACATCTAGGCTGCCATCTTGGACAAATCCTGCACTAAATACAACATTCGTACTTCTGAGGCAGCAAATTGCGGGAAATCCTGCCCAGAATGCAACATAACTCAGCCAACGACCGCTCCACTGGTAACATTCCTGCAAAATGTGCAACATTTGGCGTTCTCAAGCTACAATCCGATATGAATCCTGCAAAATGTGCAACACTTGGCGATAACAGCTCATGATGAGGAGCACAAGTGCTCCTGAATCCACCAGAAGTTAGCCAAATGAGTAAATGAGGAGCATTAGTGCTCCTGAATCGAGCAGAAGTTAGTCAAATGAGCAAATGAAGAGCATTAGTGCTCCTGAATCCACCAGAAGTTAGCCAAATGAGTAAATGAAGAGCATTAGTGCTCCTGAATCACCAGATGTGAGCTAAATTAGTTCGAACGAATTTACGAAGAATACATTAGCCTAACTGCCCCCTGCATGAATTATCTTTGACATAATAAGTATTGCAACCGGTTACAACCCGGGGTAGGATGTTGGTTGAGGTGAACGGGATGGATAAGAAGTGGGTCAGCGGCGTTGGGGTTATTGTGCTTTTTATACTGTTGTCATATTTGTTTATAGGCTTCGCGCGCCATTCTGCCCGGATGGGCAATATTGTCAAGGAATTAAGCGGCCAGCCCAGTCAGGACAAGCCCGGATATCATATTGTGCTGATCGAGCAGGAGCGGTACCACCCTTACTGGGAGATGGTCGAGAAGGGGGCCGCAGAGGCCGCAGCGAAATACGGGATAGAGATCGAATTCACGGGACCGGTGCGCAATAACATGGAGGAGCAGATCAGCCTGCTGGAAAAAGCGATTGCCGCTAAAGCGGATGCCATCATCGTCCAGGGGCTCAACGACGAGAAGTTCACGCCGGTGATTGATAAGGCGGTGAACCGGGGGATTCCGGTGATCACGATTGACACGGATGCTCCGGCCAGCCGGAGACTGGCCTATGTGGGAACTGACAATGTGGCTGCAGGTGAGGCGCTGGGGCGCATGGTAGTGAAAACGACCGGCGGAAAAGGCAAAATAGGCGTAATCATCGGCAGCGAGCTGGCCAAGAACCAGCTTCAGCGTCTGGACGGGCTGAAAAGTATCGTAAAAGACTACGACGGCATGGAGATTGTCGATGTCCGCAGCTCCAACATCTCGCATATGGAGGCGATCCAGCAGGCAGCGGATATGCTGCGCTATCATCCGGAGATCGATGTCATGGTCGGCACCAGTTCAACGGATGCGCTGGGAGTCTTGCAGGCATCGAGGAGCCTGAAGCGCGGTCCGCTGACCATTATCGGCTTCGATAATCAGGCGGAGACGCTGGATGCCATCAGCCGGGGGGCGATCACAGCGACTGTCGCACAGCAGCCTTACCTTATGGGGAATATGGCGGTCCGGCTGCTCCATGATTATTTTAAAGGTGCCCATTTACAAACCCGGTATTATACCGGAGTGAAGGTACTGGATAAGACCAATGTGCAGGAGGGAGAGAGCCTATGAGTATCCGCCTGAAGCTGCTGATCTGTATTCCGCTGCTGGTGCTGCTGATGAGCTCGATCTCCTTCGTACTGTTCCAGAGCGGGAAGAATGTGCAGGAGAGCTACCACCTGATGATGAACCGGATCATGCTGTATAAGGAGGTATCCTATGAGGTCGGCGAGAATATGCGCTCCTTGAACCGCTTCATTATGCAGGTGGATACCGACAGCTTCCCAGAGGTGGAGAAGCATCTGGGCGCGGTACTGGAGCTGCGCAGCAGGCTGGACGGGATGAATACCATCGGGGGCAGCGGCCTTCCGCTGATGAACTATAGCCACCTTATTGATACTTTTGTCGAGCAGGCGGGCCAGATGATCACGGAGATTGACGGACAGGATGCGAATTCGCTGGCAGGTGCCTATATCGAGGCGGAGCAGACGCAGCGGTTCATCCGTGAGGAGGCCCAGGAGCTGGTCGATTTGGAGCTGGACCAATATAAGCCGATCTACGCCGAGATTATGTCTACGACAGCGAAGCTGAACCGGATGGGCAGTCTGCTGGTGATCACCGCGGCGCTGCTTAGCATCTGTATGGCCGTCTGGCTGTCCAGCAGCATTACCGGACCGATCCGCCGCCTGGTGGCAACGGCCAAGCAAATCTCGAAGGGACGGATGGATACCAAGGCGCCGGAGAGTGTTAATAACGATGAGATCAGCATACTGTGCCGCGCTTTTAACGGGATGATCGATAATATCCAGGAGCTGATGAAGGAGAACATCAAGAGTGCGGAGAAGGACCGGCTGGTCAAGGAGCTGGAGCTGAAAATGCTGCAGAGCCAGATCAATCCGCATTTCCTGTTCAACACACTGAATTCCATCGCCAAGCTTGCGTATCTGGAAGGGGCGGCGAGAACCAGCGATCTGACCGTGTCTGTCTCGCGTCTGCTCCGCTATAATCTGCAAAAGCTGGACCAGGCTGTTCCGCTGCGCGAGGAGGTCGAGCATGTGAACGAGTATATCAACATCCAGCGGGCCCGCTTCCGGGACCGGATTGCTTTTGAGATGGAGATTGATGAGCAGGCGATGGACGGGATGGTGCCGTGTCTGACGCTGCAGCCGATCTTTGAGAATGCCTTCGTTCACGGTCTGGAGCAGATGGAGGAGGGGGCTATACTTACGCTATCGATCCGTTACCGCAGCGGGCAGGTGGAGATTGTAATCAGCGATAACGGAGCGGGCATGAACCGCGAGACGGTAGCCCGGCTGATGGGATCGATTCAGCAGGAGGCGCCGCATTCCAGCAGCAAGGGCCAGTCTACGGGGCTTGGGACACATAATGTTTTCAAAAGACTGCATTTATTCTTCGACGGCCAGCAGCTCATCGAGATCAACAGCAGTGAAGGGCAGGGGACGGCGGTGCTGTTCCGGCTGCCCTTCCGGACCTCGGCCTAGAGGCACTCATATGAAGTGAAGGGGAAGCGATAACGATGTACAAGCTGCTGATCGCAGATGATGAAGCACTGGAGCGGGAGGGGCTGGAGCTGATGATCCGGCATCTTATCCCGGACAAATTCGAATTCCTGCATGCGGGGAACGGGCGGAAGGCGATTCAGCTGGCGGAGGAGCACCGGCCGGATATGATTTTCATGGATATTAAGATGCCCGGGATTCATGGGCTGGAGGCGGTGCGGCAGATTCGGGAGAAGCTTCCGGCGGCGCAGATTGTGATGATTACGGCCCATGATTACTTCGCGTATGCCAAGGAGGGGCTGCTGCTGGGTGTGCGCGACTATCTGCTGAAGCCGGCCCGGCGGGAAGAGGTGGCGGAGGTGCTGAGGAAGCTGATGGCGGTCATCGGGGAGGAGCGGCGGCGCAGGAATGAACAGCTGGAGCTGCAGGAAAAGCTGGCCCATCTGCTGCCGCTGGCCGAGAATGAGCTGACCCTGATGCTGATGCTGGAGCATGTGCAGGATCTGGAGCCGGAGCAGCTGGCCGGGCTGCTGGAGCTGCATTTCAGCAAGGGCTACGCGATGGTCCTGTCATTCCCCCGGCACGGGGAGAGCGGCTGGGAGACGTTCCGGCAGTCCAAGCGGGAGATCTATGAGGCGGTCAAGCAGTTTGCCAAAACAGGACTGGGCTGCCTCGCCGGACCGCTGGCCGGGCATCAGCTGGCGCTGTTCATTCCCTTGCCGCCGGGGAGGACCGGATATTCCCAGCGCGTCAGCTCGCTGGACTGGGGAGAGCGGCTCCGCACCTATACCCGGGAGCGCTTCAGCCTGCCCCTTGGCGTCGGGATCGGCTCGATCCGTGAAGGCTGGGACGGGCTTAGCCGTTCCTACCGCGAAGCCGTCCGCGTATGTGCGGACCACCAGCATTCATTCGGTGTGCACCATTACGATGATATGATCCAGAGCTCGGGGCAGACGGCGGTCTCTCTGGATGAAGAGAAGAAGCTGCTTACCGCCCTGCTCCAGCGCAGCAAGCAGGAGGCCGCCCAGCGCTTCAGCCTGCTGTATGACTCCTTCGAGCAAGGAGGGGACCATCCGCTGTCCGCCGTGCGTGGGGAGGTAACCGGCCTGCTGCTGTTCCTGGCCAGAGGCGTTCACTCCACGGCCGGTGCAGAGCTGCTGGCTTCGCTGAACGCAGCGGAAGATCCGCGTGCTCTGCGGTTAAGCGCGGAGTCCTGGCTGGAGCGGCTGATCGATGGCCTGGAGGAGGAGCAGGAGCATCACCGGTCCCATGTGCATCAGCGGGCGCTGCTCTATATCAGCCAGAAATATAAAGAGGATATCTCCATGGAGCAGACGGCTGAATATGTGAACCTGAGCCCGCATTATTTCAGCAAATTATTCCGGCAGCATGAAGGAGAGACCTTCATCGACTATGTCACACGGCTGCGGATGAATGAAGCGAAACGCCTGATCTCTGAGGATCAGCTGAACCTGAAGGAAATCTGCTATGAAGTAGGCTATAAGGACCCGAATTATTTCAGCCGGGTCTTCAAGAAGGCTGCGGGGATGACGCCAAGCGAATTCCGCCAGCAGCAGGAGAAGCCGGGTCCTTGCTGAGTGAGCAAGGACTTTTTTGTGCTGTTGCCCCGGTTTATCCTATGAAAGCCGGGGCGGAGAATTACATTACAGCAGACAAGACCAAGAATGCGGGTGGAGGGCAAATAAGTGCAGGGAATCGCTGCTCCCGGGGCGGTTTTTCCATGCTACACTTTTTTTGTAAGCGCAATCAAATATAAGGCTGACGAAAAGGGGCGTAGCAATCGTGAGAAAATACGGAAGAGCAATTTCCCTCGGGCTGGCGGCGATGGTGCTGGCAGCATCAATGGCGGGCTGCGGTGTGGTCTCAAGCGGTGACAACGAGAAGAAGGAGTCTGCTGGAGCGGCCAAGGACGGGGACAAAATTGTCATCGGCATGTCCATGGATACCTTGAAGGAGGAGCGCTGGCAGAAGGACCGGGATATTTTCACAGCAAAAGTACAGGAGCTTGGCGGTGAAGTGAAGGTGCTGGCCGCGAACGGGGATGATGCTACCCAGCTAAGCCAGGCGGAGCAACTGATCTCCCAGGGTGTGGATGTGCTCGTGGTCATTGCCCATAATGCGGAGGCAACGGCTCCCATCGTGGATAAGGCGCATAAGGAAGGTATCAAGGTTATTGCTTATGACCGGCTGATTAACAATTCCGAGGTGGATTATTACATCTCCTTCGATAATGTGCGTGTCGGTGAATTCCAGGCTCAGGCGGTTATCGACAAGGCTCCTAAGGGCAATATCGTCTACATCGGCGGCGCAGATACCGATAACAATGCCCACATGTTCAAGGAAGGCGCGATGAATATTCTGAAGCCGCTGGAAGAGAAGGGCGATATCAAAATCGTCTACGACCAGTTCTCCAAGGACTGGAAGCCGGAAGAAGCGCTGAAAAATATGGAGAATGCACTGACCGCGAACAATAACGATGTACAGGGCGTTGTAGCAGCGAATGACGGGACAGCAGGCGGCTCCATCCAGGCGCTTACGGCGCAGGGCATGGCGGGCAAAATTCCGGTATCCGGCCAGGATGCTGACCTCGCTGCTGTACAGCGTATCGCGGAAGGCACACAGCTGATGACGGTCTACAAGCCGATCAACGCGATTGCCACGAAGGCGGCGGAAATGGCGGTGGCAGCTGCCAAGGGCGAGGCTATTTCGACAGATAAGACTGTTAACAACGGTAAAATTGATGTTCCATCCGTGCTGCTTGATCCGCTTGCCGTCAACAAGGATAACCTGGATGTGCTGATCAAGGACGGCTTCCACAAGCTGGAGGATGTGTATAAGAACGTTCCGAAGGACCAGTGGCCGAAACAATAAGGGCAGCCTGTACGGCAAGCAGATGCGGCGCCAGTGGCGAACCCGCATCTGCTTGCTGCTTGAGGGCGGGAAGGAGGAACGGCAGGCATGGATGTACTTGAAATGGTAGAGATCAGCAAGAGCTTCCCCGGCGTGAAGGCGCTGGACCATGTGAACTTCAAGGTGAAGCAAGGAGAGATTCACGCCTTGTGCGGGGAGAACGGCGCAGGCAAATCCACTCTGATGAAGGTGCTGAGCGGACTGTATCCTGCGGGGACATATGAAGGCGAAATCCGCATCGGCGGGGAGAAGAAGGCATTCCACCAAATTACCGATGCCGAGCAGGCCGGCATTGCGATTATCCATCAGGAGCTGGCGCTCGTGAAGGAGATGACGGTCGGCGAGAATATTTTCCTGGGGGCAGAGCCGGTGAAGCGCGGGGCGATCCAGTGGAATGAGCTGTACCATCAGGCTTCGCTGTGGCTGAAGAAGGTAGGGCTGAACCTGTCGCCGGATACGAAGATCGGCAATCTGGGCATCGGCCAGCAGCAGCTCGTAGAGATCGCCAAGGCGCTCTCCAAGCATACCCGGATTCTTATATTGGATGAACCGACAGCGGCGCTGACCGAGAGTGAGGTGTCCATCCTGATGGGCATTCTGAACCAGCTGCGGCGCGAAGGGGTTACCTGTGTCTATATCTCCCACAAAATGCCCGAGGTGTTCGCGCTGGCCGATTCGATTACCGTGCTGCGCGACGGGCGGACGGTGGCAACCCTGGAGCGCCAGGCGACGAACGACGATCAGGTGGTATCGCTGATGGTCGGCCGTGAGTTGACCGAGCGCTATCCGCGCGTCCCGCATTCACCCGGGGACAAGGTGCTTGAGGTTGCAGATTATAATGTCTGGCACCCGGAGAAGCGTCAGCAGAAGGTGCTTAGAGATATTGGATTTACGCTTCGTCAAGGCGAGATTCTGGGCATTGCCGGGCTGATGGGGGCCGGACGGACAGAGCTGGTCAGCAGCCTGTTCGGTGCGTATGGCGGAAGAAGCGAAGGTACGGTTCTGATCGAAGGCAAGGCCGTTAAGATCCGTTCGATTGCCGAAGCGATCAAGGCCGGGATTGCCCTGGTCACGGAAGACCGCAAGCGCCAGGGGCTGGTCATGGGGATGGATGTCAAGCGCAATACGACGCTGGCCACACTCGGTAAGGTCTCAAGGCTTGGAGTGATCAATGAGAATGAGGAGATCAAGTGGTCTGAGCAGTACGTGAAGGATCTGAAGACGAAGACAGCTTCGCTGGAGACGCTGGTAGGCACACTGTCCGGGGGGAACCAGCAGAAGGTAGTTATCGGCAAATGGCTGATGAGTGACCCCAAGATTCTGATTATGGACGAACCCACCCGGGGCATCGATGTCGGGGCGAAGTACGAAATTTATAACCTGATGAACAAGCTGGTGGAGCAGGGAGTAGCTATTATAATGATCTCATCCGAGCTTCCCGAGGTGCTGGGGATGAGCGACCGGATTCTGGTGATGTGCGAAGGACAACTGGTACGGGAATATGACTGGCGCGAGGCAACGCAGGAGAATATTATGCTGGCCGCCACAGGAGGCAGATAGAGATGCAGCTGCAAAAAGAGCTTAAGGAACCTGAAGCGGTTCCGGCCGCCGGAGGATCGCGCTTGCGTACCCTGTTCGGCAAAATGGATATGCGCGCCTATACGATGATTGGCGCATTGATTCTGATCTGGGTGTTGTTCGGCGTGCTGAATCCGACCTTCCTGACCTCACGGAACCTGTCCAATCTGTTTACGCAGATGTCAGTGACCTCTATACTCGCCATTGGCATGGTGCTGGTTATCGTGGCGGGCCATATCGATCTGTCCGTCGGCTCCATCGTCGGCTTGACCGGCGGGATGGCGGCGATTCTGAGCAATTGGCTGGAGCTGCCCGCTATCGTGGTCATCCTGGGCACGGTTGCCGCAGGTGCGGTGCTGGGTCTGGTACAAGGCTGGCTGGTCGCCTATAAAATGATCCCCGCCTTCATTGTCACCCTCGGCGGGATGATGGTGTTCCGCGGGGTGCTGATGGGCGTGACCGAATCCATGACCATTCCGGTATCTGATCCGGTGCTGGCGCTGCTCGGCAATGCCTATTTTGCCTCAGGCTTCGGAATCATTCTCGGCGTGCTCGCAGTGGCTCTGCTGCTGTATAGCGCGTTCACGAAGCGGCGCTCCCGCAAGAAATACGGGTTCACCGTCGCCCCGCTCGGCATGGATATCGCGAAGGTAACAGGACTGTCCCTGCTCGTGGTAATCTTTGTGGCCTTGATGAACAATTACAAAGGGATTCCGTTCCCGATCATCTTCGTCATTGTGCTGGCGGCCATCTTCTACTTCCTGTCCACCAAGACGACCTTCGGCCGCCATATCTACGCCATCGGCGGCAATATTGAGGCTGCGCGGCTCTCCGGCATTAACATCAGACGCAAGACGATGCTGGTCTTCATCCTCAGCGGCCTGCTCGGATCCATCGCCGCCATCGTGCTGACCTCCCGCCTGGCTTCGGCGACCATTACCGCAGGCAATATGGCCGAGATGGACGCGATTGCCGCCTGCGTCATCGGCGGAACCTCCCTGATGGGCGGAGCCGGAACGGTCATCGGCGCTCTGATCGGAGCGCTGGTTATGACCTCGCTCGATAACGGCATGTCGCTGATGGGGCTGGAGTCGTTCTGGCAGTATGTGGTCAAAGGCTCGATCCTGGTCATCGCCGTCTGGCTGGACATTTCTGGCCGCAGCAAGGGTGTGAAGTAAGAGCAAGTAACATGAATAAGCCGGCCGGGAAAATGTCCCCGCCGGTTTGTTTGTTGTAGTAGGAAACTATACTATGCGGCTGTGAAAAACCGAATACAATGAGCCGGTGCGAAGGTGCGTTGGCCAAAAGTGGGCGGACGGAGCAAATGAAAGGGATAAATCCCACTGATTTATCCAGATGCGCGCCAACGGAGCAAATGAAGAGCACAAGTGCCCCTGAATCCCGGGAAAGTTGGCCAACTGAGCAAATGAAGAGCACAAGTGCTCCTGAATCCCGGGAAAATTGGCCAACGGAGCAAATGAAGAGCACAAGTGCCCCTGAATCCCGGGAAAGTTGGTCAACGGAGCAAATGAAGAGCACAAGTGCCCCTGAATCCCGGGAAAATTGGCCAACTGAGCAAATGAAGAGCACAAGTGCTCCTGAATCCCGGGAAAGTTGGCCAACGGAGCAAATGAAGGAAATGAAAGGGATAGATCCCTCTGATTCCGCCAAAAGCGGGGTTCCCTCTGTTAATCCCCCCCTTTACTCCACAATAATCTTAGCAGTCATTCCGCTGTGGCCGGAGCCGCACATGATGGCACAGGTCATTTCGAAGGTTCCGGCTTCCTCGGGCAGGACAACCTGCGAGGCGTTCTTGGCATCCAGCCGCAGCTTCATCTCCGGAATCAGTATGCCGTGATTGCCGCTCTCATTTTCGAAGATGATTTTGACAGGGACGCCCTTCTTCAAATGGTATTCCGGCTGGTCAAAGCTATAATTGGTGGCTGTAATTACGAGTTCTTCCTCCGCCGTCAGATTGCTCCCGGCAGCTGCGTTGTTTGCGCTGTCAGAATTGCTCGTGTTCCCACCGCAGGCCGTTAGCAGAAGCACAAATATAATAGAACAAAGAATAGCCGACTTCCTGATCATATGCATTCTCCTCATCTACTTGGGCAGTTGTCCTTAGCATAGCCTAAATCGGTCAAGTTGTCTTGATCAATCTATGAAAAAGACTCCGACCGCCGCCGTCACTACCGCTGCAAACTTTGTCGAATTTTGCAAAAAAATGATGCAAAAGAGTTTAAAATTAATTATAATTAAGCCTAATATAATTAAAGCTTCATATTATTCGGCTAGAAGCAGGGGAGTCAGATCATTATAGATTACGCGTTGCAAAGTGCAGAGAGATGGCACCGGAGAATATTGTATGGCTACTGGATCATCGTACTCTGTCTGCTGCTCGCCCAGTTCCTGTATATGCTGTACTCCCGTTCGGCTGAGATGGAGACGATCTTCAGTCCCGGTAAGGGGCATATGTTCATAGTCTGCAACCTGATGATTGTCCTGAGTATGGCTTCTGCCGAGGTCTGGCTGCGGCGCTCGCTCCGTTATCATAAGCAGGCGGTTGTAGTCTGCAGCTTTGTGGTTTCCTATTTGATGTATTTTG
Organism: Paenibacillus silagei; assembly: GCF_017874735.1. Classification (GTDB taxonomy): domain Bacteria; phylum Bacillota; class Bacilli; order Paenibacillales; family Paenibacillaceae; genus Paenibacillus_AQ; species Paenibacillus_AQ silagei. Next base: position 30,776 of record NZ_JAGGLV010000026.1, on the reverse strand, counting down.
TGCTGGAGCCTTATGTAGACGGTGCCCAGATGATGCTGATGATGCCCCTTATGCTGGCCCTCATCTATTTCGACCAGCGGCTGCTGTACTCGCTTGGAGCATTTAGCATTGTATTCTACGCGGGGGTATACTTTGGGCTTGAACGGCCGCTGCTTGGCAAGCCGCTGCTGGAGTTCGTGCTGGTGGAGTGTGTGTATGTTGTTTTTGCCCTGACGGCGCAGGCGGTGATCCTCCGTGGCCGCGAGACGCGCGAATATCTGGAGCAGCTCACCAAGTCGGAGCAGGAGCTAATGGTAGAGCGGGCGATTTCGGACAAGCTGCTGAAGATGGATGCGTTAACTGGCCTGTATAATCACAAGACGTTCCATGAGTATCTGGATTCACTGCTGGAGCAGTGTGAGAACAACGGATTGAGGCTGCAGCTGGCGTTAATGGACATCGATAATTTCAAGCAGGTCAATGACAGATACGGACACTGGGTGGGCGATCTTGTGCTGAAAGAGGTGGCGGCCAAGATGGGCAGCCTGATCGGGTTGAATGACTTCGCGGCAAGGTATGGCGGGGAAGAATTCGCAGTGATTTTTACGGATAAAAGCTTTCAGGAAGCCTACGCTGCTGTCGAGCAAATGCGTATCAGCATTGCTGCCATGTGCCATCCGTATGCCGGGAACAAGCCCATTACGGTCAGCATCGGACTGTGTCACTACCAGCTTGGAGACGGCAAGGAGCTGCTGTTCCGCAAGACGGACGATTCGCTGTATTCGGCCAAGCGCGGAGGGAAAAATGCTGTGGTGACCTCTGCGGTCACTTCCGGTGAAGTGCATAAACTTACAGAAAACCCCCAAATTCCGATATAGACCGGGAGCTGGGGGTTTCATTGTCTGCATGTGCCTTGCGCCGTTATTTGCCTGCTTCAAACGGAGTGGATACCGGCAGGAACAGATCGATGATCCCGATGACCAGTGCGGCAAGCAGAGCACCAAGCACCGAGACACTGACACCGCTGACGACAAACTGGGCAATCCAGATGACCAGGGCGCTGACCAGGAAGCCGACGATACCACGGCCGAAGGGCGTGGTTTTTTTGCCGAAAATGCCTTCAACGACCCAGCCGAGCAGAGCGATTACCAGAGCAAGCATGAATGCGCTCCAGAATCCCCCGACCGTGAACTGCGGAACAATCCAGCCGACCACCATCAGCACGATTGCAGCGACCACGAACCGTACTACATGAGCTAAGAATCTCAATGAACTAACCTCCTTTGGCGTTCGCTTAAGGATATGTGCGTTGTTATTGTAGCCCGAAGCCGGTTTTCTATGCCCAGAAATCATACCCAAATAGCGAAAATGGGCTAAATTAGGTATAATGGTTCCATCTATGAAGGGAGCTGTGACAGTAATTGGACGACAAAATTTTGCATACGCTTGAATATCGCAAGATTTTAAATAAATTGATGCAGTATACGCAGACGCCGATGGGACGGCTGACCGCCGAGCTCCTGAAGCCTTCCGGTGATTTCGAAGGGGTGAAGAAGCTCCTGCAGGCAACGGATGAGGCGGTAAATGTTGACCGGTTGAAGGGAATTCCTTCATTCGGCGGCGTAACCGATATCCGTCCTGCGCTGAAGCGTGCATCAATTGGCGGAATGCTGGGCACAGCAGAGCTGCTTGCGGTAGGCAACACGATTGGCGGGGCACGCCGGGTGAAGCGGTTCATCCATGCCATGCATGACGATGAGAGCGTTCCTACCCTCTTCGCACAGAGTGATCTGCTGTCGGAGCAGAAGCCTGTTGAGGATGCTATCCGCATGTGTATTGACGAGAATGCCGATGTAATGGATTCGGCGAGCACGGAGCTTGCCTCCCTCCGCCGCGAGCTGCGCGGGGGAGAGACGCGCATCCGTGAGAAGCTGGATTCGATGATCCGCTCGTCTTCGGTCTCGAAGATGCTGCAGGATCAGCTCGTGACGATCCGTGGTGACCGGTTCGTCATTCCGGTCAAGGCAGAGTACCGCGCCCACTTCGGCGGTATTGTGCACGATCAGTCGGGCTCCGGGGCAACGCTGTTCATCGAGCCGGAATCCATTGTAGCGATGAACAACAAGCTGCGGGAGACTCGGCTGCGCGAAGAACGTGAGATTGAGATCATTCTGCACCGGCTGACTGCGCTGGTCGGCGATATTGCCGAGGAGATGGCTTATGATATCGACATTCTCGGCGAGCTGGACTTCATCTTCGCCAAGGCACGTCTGGCACGCGACCTGAAGGCTACCCAGCCGCGGATGAATGACCGCGGATACCTGCGCCTGCGCAAAGGCCGCCATCCGCTAATTCCGTCCGAGCAGGTTGTGCCGCTGGATGTGGAGCTGGGCAATGATTACCGCTCCATCATCGTGACCGGCCCCAATACGGGCGGGAAGACGGTGACCTTGAAGACGATCGGCCTGCTCAGCCTGATGGCCATGTCGGGTCTCTTCATTCCGGCCGAGGAAGGCAGCCAGCTGTGTGTCTTCGATGCGATCTACGCCGACATCGGCGATGAGCAGAGCATTGAGCAGAGCCTCAGTACCTTCTCTAGCCATATGACGAATATTATATCCATTCTGAAGCGGATGACACCGAAGAGTCTGATTCTGCTCGATGAGGTCGGTGCAGGAACAGATCCGGCCGAAGGCTCCGCACTCGCGATAGCGATTCTGGAGAATATCCACCGGACGGAATCCCGGATGGTTGCCACTACACATTACAGTGAACTGAAGGCATACGCTTATGAACGGGCTGGCGTTATTAATGCCAGCATGGAATTCGATGTGCAGAGCCTGAGTCCTACTTACAGGCTGCTGGTCGGTGTACCTGGACGAAGCAATGCGTTCGCTATTGCTGAACGCCTCGGGATGCCAAATGCAATCCTTGAGCATGCGCGCGGTGAAGTGAAGGAAGAAGATATGCGTGTTGAGCATATGATTGCATCCCTTGAGGAGAACCGCCTAACCGCAGAGAACGAACGCATACGGGCAGAAGAGATTCGCCGTGAAGCGGAGGAGTTCCGTAAGCGGCAGCAGCAGGAGCTGGAGAAGCTGGAGGGCTCACGCGACAAACGCCTTGAGAAGGCAGAGAAGGATGCCAGCGAACTTCTGGCCAAGGCGCGCAAGGAAGCCGAGGAGATAATCAGTGACCTCCGCCGCCTGGCGCTGGAGGAAGGCGCATCCGTCAAGGAGCATAAGCTGATCGAAGCGCGCCGCCGGCTGGATGAAGCAGAGCCTGCACCACGCAAGAAGGCTGTGCCGCGCAGCACGGTCAAGGCGCCGCGTAAGATTCAGCCAGGGGATGAAGTCAAGGTAGCGAATGTGAATCAGAAGGGCCTTGTGGTTGAGCTGAGTGGTACCAAGGAAGCGGTGGTACAGTTCGGCATCATGAAGATGAAGGTTAATCTGAGTGATCTGGAATTCCTGGCCTCCGCCCCGGATGCTCCTCCGCCGGCTCTGCGCAGGGCCACAACGGTCAAGCGTACACGCGATGAGAATATCCGTAATGAGCTTGATCTGCGCGGTGCGAACCTGGAGGAGGCCATAATGGAGACCGACCGCTTCATCGACGAAGCTTTTCTGGGCAATCTGGGGCAAATCTCCATTATCCACGGCAAGGGGACGGGGGTCCTGCGGACAGGAATACAGGAATACCTCCGCAAGCACAAGCATGTCAAAAGCTATCGGCTCGGGAACTACAATGAAGGCGGCGCGGGTGTGACGGTAGCTGAACTGGAGTAGCGCCCATAGTCCGGCAGGGAAGAGGGAAAAGTGTGCAGGATAATATTGATCTTTTGCTGGAACATCCGCTGGGGGCGCTGCTAGGCTACTTCACTGTCGCCATATTGGGGCTGGTCGTATTCCTGTCCTTCTTCGAAATGGTGACGAAATACAACTGCTGGGAAGAAATCCGTAAGGGGAATGTGGCCGTAGCCATGGCAACCGGAGGCAAAATCTTCGGAATCTGCAACATCTTACGCTTCAGCATTGAAGCGGGGGCATCCATCTATGAGACGATGAAATGGTCGGTTGTAGGCTTTTTGCTGCTGCTGCTGGCTTACTTCCTGTTCGAGTTTTTTACTCCGGTCTTTTCAATTGATGAAGAGATTGCCGCAGATAACCGGGCCGTAGGACTGACAGCCATGCTGCTCTCCATATCCTTGTCCTATGTTATCGGCGCGGCCATATTCTGAATTAGGGGGCAGGGAGATGAAGCTGCTGATTCGGATTCTGTTTTTTTCAGCCCTGGCTTTTATAGCGGCCGGCATTATATATTTAACGGTGAATTGAACCGAATGTGAGTAAGCGAAGGAGATTATACAGATGGAGACAACAGTTTGCCCATGGTGCCATACCGAGATTGTATGGGATGAGGAGTTTGGCCCCGAGGATACCTGTCCTCATTGCAATAACGAGCTTAGCGGCTACCGCACAGTAACGATAGGTGCAGAGGATCTGGAGGATGAAGAGCCGGATACGCAGGAAGCTTCCGGGGAGGAAGAGATCAGCGACGATAATTTGTGGGATGACGACGACAAGGATAGCGTGGTGCCTGTATGGGGTACGCTGGGTCAGTTCGGTGACGACTATGATCTGAAGCGTTATGAGGACAAGGTCTCAGGCTTGCTGGCTGCCCAGCTGGAAGCTCCGGAATGTCCGCAATGCCATGAGCTGATGCTTCACTCCGGTACGCAGCAGGTGGACGGGTTCACCCCGGCAAAGCCGGAAGCGCTAGGCGGCGCAGCCGTGCTGAAGCCTCCTTTTGCGCTGAATCTGTACGTCTGTCCTTCCTGCTTCCATGTGCAGCATAGCCTGGCGCAGGAAGACCGCATCCAGCTTGTCCGCAATCTCAGCACCTCAGCCGAATAAAGATCGGATTCATGCTTTCCCTGCTGTCTGGACATGTTAGTAATAGATGATGTGTCTTAGGACGAGCAGGGAGGGCTAAGCATGAGAGGTTCAGAACGGGGACAGGCGGCGCTGCTGCTGGCTGTAGGCGGGCTATACCTTCTGGCTACAGTGCTTGCAGGGACGTTCCTCAACGTATATCTGTGGAAAAGCCGGCAGAACTTCGCCATGATCGGCTGGTTCACCGTGGCCCAGCAGCTTGCCGTGGGTCTCAGCTTTTGGCTGGGCGGCAAGTGGGTGAAAGAGCGTAACAAAATGAATGCCCTACGGCTGGGAATTGCCGTATCGGGCTTTTTTTATTTGCTGGTGCTGTGGCTGCGGGGCGACGCGATTCATTACATTTGGCCGCTGGGCGGGGTCCTCGGGCTATCCATCGGGCTGTACTGGCTGGCGTTCAATATTGTTTTCTTCGAGATTACGGATGCCAAGAACCGCGATTTCTATAACGGGTGGATGGGCCTGCTGGGTTCCCTGACGGGAATAGCCGGACCCTGGGTGTCCGGCTGGATGATCTCCCGCTGGCAAGGTGGACAAGGCTACCGTATGGTATTCATACTGTCGCTATGTATCTATGGGTTGGCTGCTGTGCTCAGCTTCGGCCTGCGCAAGCGGCCGCGCGGTGAAGCCTATCTCTGGCTGGAGCCCTGGCGCGAGCTTACCCGCAGGTGCAGTCCTTGGCGGCCAGTTGCGGCGGCGCTAGTATTTCAGGGCATCCGGGAAGGCGTATTCTCCTTCCTGATCGGTCTGCTCGTCTACATTGCAGCACAGGAGGAGAGCAAGCTGGGACAGTTTGCCCTGCTGACCTCCGCCGTCTCCTTGATCAGCTATTATGCGGCCGGCAGATGGTTCAAGCCCCGCGCCCGCCTCGGCGGTATGCTGGCAGGCAGCCTGCTGCTCATCGCCTTCCTTCTTCCGCTGCTATGGAAGGTGAACTTTACGACCCTCCTCATCATGGGGATAGGCACCTCCCTCTGCCTGCCGCTCTACATGCTGCCGATGCTGTCCACCAGCTTCGACCTGATGGGAGTGTCCGAGGAGAGCGCCGGCAAACGCGTGGAGCTGGTAGTGCTCAGGGAGCTTAGCCTGATGAGCGGCCGCCTCCTCGGCCTGCTGATCTTCATCGCCGTGCTGTCCCTGGACCAGTCCCTGCGGACGATCACGTTGCTAATGCTGCTGCTGGGCGCGGCGCCGCTGGGGAGCTGGGTGGTGGTGCGGGGGTTGCTGAATTTAAATACGCAAAAGCATTCATAACCCAGTGTCATATATCACCAGCCTCGCTTCCCGTTAGTGAATATCCTTCTCTACTGCTTTTGATAATAACCTAAACTCATTCCTACAGAACTCAATCAAACCGTCCCGCTTCATCCATGCCAGCTCTCTGGATAGGGCGCTGCGGTCTACGTCCAGATACTCGGCCATGGCTTCCCGATCAAAGGGAATCGTAAAAGTCTCGGTTCCAGCATCACGCATAACTCTTGTTAAATAAGTTAAAACCTTATCCCGAATAGTCGGCATAATCAGACAATCATTCCGGTCATGCAGTTCTAACGCCCGTTCTGCGATACTGTCAAACAGATTGCCAAGTAATTGTTCGTGACCCATACATAGCTTCGTGCAACGGCTCAATATGTTTTGAATAGGAATAAACAGAACTTCAAGCGGTTCTATGGCCTGTACTGACATCGGACATCTTCTTCCCCGGCTGGCTGCTGTGAGAACAGCGGTATATCCACCCGGGTAATGGAGGGATACAATAATTTGTTTTCCTTTGACGTTCAATTTCGTACTTTGAGCGCTGCCCTGCAATATGATGCCGACATCATCAACGTAATCGCCCTCACGGACAACCATCTCATCTTTTGCATATTCTTTCCGCGTGGCTGACAGACATTTTAGCATTTGGGGAATATCATCTGGAGCAATCCCTGTAAATAAACGTGATTGACAGAGGGATTCTAAGTTATTCCGAGAGACTTCGCGTTGCATGTGCAACATCCTTTTTCTTTTTACTATACTATATTAATCATACATACACACGAAGTTTAGCCACCTTGTCTAACGTCAGAACGGAGGAAGAGCAGTGCAAACGAAAGAAGATTCAATTAAAGCGAGAAACCGGCTGTTAGCCTCCAAGGTTATGAAAAATCTGCAAAGCAGAAAATTTGAGGCCTATTACTGTGACAACGCCATAGAAGCTGCAGAAAAGGCACTATCCTTAATTCCGGAGCATTCTTCGGTATCGTGGGGCGGGTCAGTCACGCTTGAGGAAATCGGGCTTCTTGATCGTGTACGCCAAGGCAGCCATACAGTCACTGACCGTGATACAGCGCAGACGATGGAGGAACGTTATGACCTCATGCGCCAATCTCTTTTATGTGATACCTATTTAACGAGCTTCAACGTGGTTAGTGAAGATGGGATATTGGTCAATATCGACAGTGTGGGCAATCGAGTGGCAGCGATTACTTTTGGACCGAGAAGTGTGGTTGCTGTCGTGGGGATGAATAAGGTGTGCAAGACCGCTGAAGACGCAGTGATCAGAGCCAGAACCTATGCCGCTCCCATTAACGCAAACCGTCTTTCGAGTTCGTCCAGCCCATTTTTACATTCGCCGCAAAAAACGCCCTGCCTAATCAATGGTGCTTGTGCAGATTGTAAATCAGAGGATTGTATCTGTTCTTACATCGTTGAAACAAGAATGTGTAAAACAGCGGGGAGAATAAAGGTTATCCTCGTTGGTGAGTCTTTGGGATTTTAATTTTTTCGGCACCGTTCGGGTAATTTCTCGAATTGGTGTCTCTTTGTTAGTTTTGATTCTATGTCTCAGCACACCTCCCTCCAAAATTCTCCGCCGCAATGTTATATTAGTTGTAGTTATATGTAGTTATAGTTGCACAAAAGACAAGGAGACCCCATGAACATTAAAGTACTAATCGTTGAAGATGACCCGATGGTGGCGAAGTTCAACCGCCATTATCTGGAGCAGGTTCCGGGCTTTGAGTATGCGGGCTGGGCGGCGACAGGGGATGAAGCGAGAACTATGCTGGAGGAGCAGCAGGTAGATCTGGTGCTGCTGGATATTTATATGCCGCGTGTCAGCGGGCTGCAGCTGCTCTCTGCTCTGCGGGAGCAGGGGAGCAAGGTGGATATCATTGTGATCTCCGCCGCCAGTGATAATGCGAGCATCCGCAAGGCGCTGCAGAACGGGGCCGTGGATTATTTGATCAAGCCGTTTGAGTTTGCCCGCTTCCAGGCAGCCTTGTCGGCGTATCGTGAAGATTATAAGCTGATGCACAAGGAGCATCTAAGCCAGGAGCAGCTGGATAAGCTGCTGCGGCATTCGCTCGGGACGGAAGAGGAGAAGTACGCTGCCCTGCCGCTGCCCAAAGGGCTTGCCGAAGGCACACTGGAGAGCATCTGGAGCACAATTAACCGGCTGGAGAGCCCGGTGTTCTCCACGGAGGATATCAGCAGTCATGCGCCCATCTCGCGGATCTCGGTCCGCAAATATCTGGCTTTTCTGACGGAGGCAGGTATTCTGGAAATGGAGCTAAGCTACGGGGCGGTAGGCAGGCCGGTGTATATGTATAAGGTGAGACCTGAAGGGCATGAGCTTATCCGTAAATATCTATAAGTGTTCTCTTAAAATAAAACGGAGTCAAGGTGTCCCGAGGCTGCCCCAGGCGTTCCATGACTCCATATAGCCGTCACATTAGCTGTGAAGGTTATTAAGCTATGCCGTACATAAGCGCGCGCAGAATCAATCGAAGGCCTGCTGCAGAGCGAGCGGACTGAACTCGTTAATGATTTTATAGGCTACCAGGTGCGGGTTGTTCATGTCATTGTCGTAGATAATCATGTGATGCTTGCCCTTCAAAATAATGTCGAACCGCTGCTTCCGGTCGGCCTGGACGATGGTAATGTAATAGCTGTACTTGTTGTCTGTGCTCACATTGCGGGCGGATTTCATCAGGCGGACGCTGGAGAAATCATCGTAGATCCGCTTAATCGCTTCCGGCTCAGTAAGCACAATATCCTTCTGTTCACCGGGAACAGAAGATAGGCGGGTAATTTCCAGAGCGGCGATATCGTCCAGATGGATGGTTCGGGTAACTACTCTTTTGAATGAAGTATAGCGGCTCGCGGTGTAGCTCATCAGGGAGACACCGGCTGCTGCCAGAACAGCACCGGCCAGCCAATATTTTTCGCTTTTTTCCATAGTTTCTGTTCCTCCTAGTGATACGGTTGTATAAGCTCCAATTATAAATCTATAAACACATTCAAGCAAATTCACTACCTTTATTTACTTTATCATTTCTTTAATTACTAAATATTCTTGTCAGGGCTCCTTCAGGTTATGATGATTGTGAAAATATGCACAATAACAATTGGAGGAGAACTGAATGAACAGAAAGAGATGGGGAAGTCTGCTGGGCAAGGGGTTGCTGCTGGCAAGTCTGGTGGTATTACCTGCATGTAACAGCACCAAAGGGGAGTCTACGGACATTGTTATTATCGGCGGCGGCGGCGCGGGAATGACTGCTGCCATTGAAGCGCATAATCAGGGAGCCAAAGTGATATTGATCGAAAAAATGCCTATGCTTGGAGGCAACACCGTCCGTGCGGAAGGCGGATTGAATGCGGCAGGAACACCTTATCAGGCAGCGGCTGGCATTACAGACAGTCCGGAGCTGCATTTCGAGGATACCATGAAGGGCGGCAAGAACCTGAACAACCCGGATCTGGTCAGAACACTTACGAACGGTGCGGCGGCTTCGGTGGAGTGGCTGAAGGAGAATGGAGCCGAGCTGTCTGAAGTGGGACGCGCAGGCGGGGCAAGCGTGAACCGGATTCACCGTCCGGCAGGCGGGGAAGCGGCAGGGAATTTCATCGTAGTCGCGCTGAAGAAGAAGCTGGAGGAGTACAAGATTGATGTGCGCCTGCGGACGACTGCCGATGAGATCGTCAAGAACAAGGACGGCGTGGTTACCGGAGTGAAGGTGACGGATAAGGATGGCAAGCAGTACACGATTAGTGCGAATTCCGTTATCCTGGCGGCTGGCGGTTTTGGAGCTAACATGGACATGATCAAGGGGTACCAGCCGAAGCTGGAAGGGTTCTCTACCACTAACCACCCGGGCGCAACCGGAGATGGTACAACGATGGCAGAGAAGATTGGTGCCAAGCTTGTAGACATGAAGGAGATTCAGATTCATCCGACCACCATTCCGAATCAAGGCGTGCTGATCACGGAAGGGGTACGCGGAGACGGTGCGATTCTGGTCAATAGCGAAGGCAAGCGATTCACGAATGAACTGCTGACCCGCGATGTCGTGTCCCAGAATATTCTGGCCCAATCCGGTAAAGTAGCTTACCTGATCTTCAATGATGAGCTGCGTGCGAACCTGAAGGCAACTGAGGTTTACTTTGGAATGGATTTGGTCAAAGAAGCGGCAACACCTGAAGAATTGGCGGCACAGATTGGTGTAGATGGCAAAGCGCTTGCGGATACACTGAAAACGTATAATGGCTTCGTTGCTTCCGGCAAGGATACAGAGTTTGAACGGCCTGATCTTAAGCTGTCTTTTGAAAAGGGTAAATATTATGCAATTCAGGTAACACCGGGAATCCACCATACCATGGGCGGAGTAGCAATTAACACCCAGGCTCAGGTGCTGGATACCAAGGATCAGGTCATTGCCGGGCTGTATGCTGCGGGCGAAGTAACCGGCGGAGTACACGGCGCGAACCGTCTGGGCGGTAATGCACTGGCAGACATCACTACCTTCGGGCGGATCGCAGCGGATGAAGCTGTGAAGGCACTTAAGAAATAGGAACTTTCAGAAGGAGGAATTATTCATGCACAAGTGGACAAAAACCTTGCTGTTCTCTGCCCTCGCGGCTGCAACAGTACTAACAGCTGGATGCTCATCATCTTCCGGCAAGTATGTGGACGGGACATATGATGGAACAGGCAAAGGGGTTAAGAGTGATATTAAAGTGGCGGTAGAGATCAAAGATGAGAAGATCGACGCCATCACCGTACAGGAGCATAAGGAGACGCAGGCGATGATCGATGCGGCTGTAGAGAATACGATTCCTGAAATTATTGAAAAGCAAACCACAGAAGGCGTAGACGCCCTCTCCGGGGCTTCCGGCTCCAGCGGCGGAATTATTGAAGCGGTGACCCAGGCGCTGGAACAGGCCAAGAAGCAGTAAGCTATCATCTATTTGTCTATACAAGAGTTGTGAAAAGTTCATTCCAGCAAGCCCAGCCCTCCTGTCTCCGGCAGAACGGCTGGGCTTGCTGCATAGTTTCATCCCCAGAAACAATCACTCTGGAGTAGCTTTACAAATTCTAGTTCAAATAATATAGTTCGAATGGTATAGGAATATGGGACATGAAGGGAGGTCTTCGCACCAGTGGCCAGGAAAAAAAGCTACAGTCTGCGCACAATGATTGCCGTCATGGTGTCTGCCGTTGTCCTGCTGGTACTGCTGATTTTATATTTTATTTTCCGGAATCAGATTATTCCGCAGACCCGGCAGGCACTGGAGGATAAGGCGATTACGATTGCCCGTACCATCGCCCTGATTCCGCTGGTCTCTGAGGGACTCAGTGAGGGCAACAGCAAGGAGATTCAGGACTACACCTCAAGGATCGCCCGCCGCAATGATATTATGTTCGTGGTCGTGACAGATATGAAGGGAATCCGCTATTCTCATCCGGATGCTTCGCTGGTCGGTCTGCCCTTTGCGGGAGGCGGCCAGGAGATATCGCTGCGCGGAGGGGAGAGCATCTCCGAAGGGGCTGGTCCGCTCGGCAGATCCCTGCGCGGCTTCGTGCCAGTCTATAACAACAGGGGGCATCAGGTGGGTGTGGTCATTGCCGGTCTGTCCCTGGAGCGGGTCGAGCGGCTGGTCCTGATGAATGAGTGGACGATTATTGCGATTCTGGTCTCGGGAGCCTTGCTTGGAGCGGGAGGAGCATTCATTCTGGCGGCCCGGATCAAGCGGATGGTGTTCGGGATGGAGCCGGAGGACATCTCCAAGCTGCTCCAGGAACGCAGTGCGATGCTGGAATCCACGCGTGAGGGAATTATTGCCGTAGATCAGGAGGCGCGGATTACCATCCTTAATATGGAAGCACAGCGGCTTCTGCGGGCAGCGGGGATTGGCGGGAGCGCCATGAACCGGCAGATTGCCGAGTATTGGCCGGAGCTGGGTCTTGAGCAGGTATTGGCTGAGGGAGAGGGGATACAGGACCGGGAGCTGGAGCTGGGAGACAGCTCTCTTTTGGTGAACAGCCTGCCAGTCCGGGTGAACGGGAACATCGTTGGCGCGATTGCTACCTTCCGGGATGAAACCGAACTGGCTGTGCTGGCAGAGAAGCTGTCGGGAGTCTCGGTCTATGCAGAAGCGCTGCGCTCCGGTGCCCATGAGTTCATGAACAAGCTGCATGTCATTATGGGCATGACGCATATGGGTCTGTATGATGAGCTGCAGCAATATATTCTGGGAACGGTAAGCAATTACCAGAAGGAGATCGGGTCGATCACAAGACAGATCAAGGATCCGGTGCTGGCCGGATTTCTGCTGGGGAAGCTGAGCCGGGCACGCGAAGCGGGGATGGAGCTGCTGCTGACCGGAGACAGCTATCTGCCGGAGCCGGCTGATCCGCAGGTGATTCATGAGCTGATTACGATTGCCGGCAATCTGCTGGATAATGCCCTGGAGGCGCTGGGGGAGCTCTGTGAGCAACCCGTGAAGCGGGTGGAGCTTGCTTTTCAATATGAAGAGGGGCGGCTGCTATGCGAGGTTAGCGACAACGGTCCGGGAATTCCGGCGGGTCTGGGGGATAAGATCTTCGTTCAGGGCTACTCCTCCAAGGGTGAACAGCGGGGAATCGGCCTATATCTGGTGAAGAAAAGTGTAGACAAACTGGGGGGTCATCTTGAGCTTGCCGCCGGCTGCGGGCCGGGAGCACATTTTATCGTGGATGTGCCTTATGAGGTGAAGGAGGAGGAGGGTGTGTGAACATTTAAGGTCCGCATACCCGCTTACTTTAGTTACAAAACTCTTTAATAATTTACGGAAGGTTCCACAAACCGCTTCTTTGGCGCTATGATAATTGTGAAAATATGCACAAGGGGGCACAACTCACATGAATAAGAGATTAACAGCGGCGCTTATCCTCATTCTCTCCGTGATGCTGGTAATTGCAGGCTGCGGAAACAACAATGCGGGCAGCAACAAGAATGAGAGCAAGGAAGCGGGCAGCGCGGCCACAGAGCCGGCAGCAACCACTGTACCTACAGAGAAGGCAGAAGCCGTGTCGGGAGCATCCGAAGCGAGCTATACTCCGTACGATCAGTTAAAGGATAAATATGATATCGTCATCGTCGGCGCGGGCGGTGCTGGAATGTCTGCTGCGCTGGAAGCCAAAGCAGCCGGCATGAACCCGGTTATCTTAGAGAAAATGCCGGTTGCCGGCGGCAATACGACCAAATCCTCCTCAGGGATGAATGCCTCGCAGACCAAGTTCCAGAAGGAGCAGGGCATCGAAGACAGCAACGAACTGTTCTATGAAGAGACCCTTAAGGGCGGACATGATACGAACAATAAGGAGCTGCTGCACTTCTTCGTGGATCAATCCGCAGGTGCCATTGACTGGCTCGATTCCATCGGAATCCGCCTGAACAATATTACAATTACCGGCGGTATGAAGGAGAAGCGTACCCATCGTCCGGAGGACGGCTCGGCCGTGGGACAATATCTTGTAGCAGGACTTGTCCGCAATGTTCAGGAGCAGGGAATTCCGCTGTTCGTCAATGCGGATGTGAAGGAGCTTACGGTACAGGATGGTAAGGTGAACGGCGTGAAGGTGCTGTTCAACCAGGCCGATGACAAAACGATCAGCGCAGCAGCAGTTATCGTAACCACCGGGGGCTTCGGTGCCAACAAGGAACTGATTGCCAAGGTTCGCCCGGATCTGCAAGGACTGGTAACGACCAACCAGATTGGCAGCACCGGCGACGGCATTGCCATGATTGAGAAGGTCGGCGGAACTACCGTAGACCTGGATCAGATTCAGGTTCACCCGACTGTACAGCAGGAGAAATCCTACCTGATCGGTGAAGCGGTCCGGGGAGAAGGGGCTATTCTTGTATCTGCTGAGGGCAAGCGCTTCGGCAATGAGATGGATACCCGTGACAAGGTGACGGCTTCAATTAATACACTTCCTGAGAAATCCGCTTATCTCGTGTTCGACGCCGGAGTGAAATCCCGTGTCAAGGCGGTAGATCAATACATCAAGATGGGTGTAGTCAAGACCGCAGATACCATCGAGGCACTGGCGGATCAAATGAAGGTTCCAGCCGCTGCACTTAAGACCACCGTGGAAACATGGAACAGTGCGGTGAAAAGTAAGTCGGATGCCGAGTTCGGCAGAACAACCGGTATGGATAATGATCTGTCCGGTGCTCCGTATTATGCGATTCAGATCGGCCCTGGAATTCACTATACGATGGGCGGAGTGGTGATCAACACCAATACTGAGGTCTTGAACAAAGACGGCAAGGCGATTACGGGCCTGTTCGCGGCAGGAGAAGTGGTCGGCGGGCTGCACGGTGAGAACCGTATCGGCGGTAACTCGGTAGCCGAGATTATTATCTTCGGACGTCAGGCAGGGATTAAGTCGGCTGAATTTGTAAAAGCGCAATAAGCTATTATCCTATATTGTTCTCATGTAAAAGGGATGCTCCGCAGCCATCAGGCTATGCGGGCATCCCTTTCTGTGTTGCAGCTCTAAGGCTGTATCGCCGGGGAGGGCGCAGGCTTGGCCGACCGGGTCAGCGAGAACAGCTCCAGCTCCGGACGGCTTTTGCCGGCCAGCGTATCGGCAAGCAGCTCGGCGGCAATCATGCTGTAGACCGTGCCGTTTCCGCCATAGCCTTCAATGAAGTAGCAATGCGGGAATTCCGGGTGCGGCCCCATATAAGGCAGTCCGTCACGGGTGGAGCCGAAGACCGCTCCCCAGGAATATTCGGCCTTGATTCCTTGAAGTTCCGGGAACAGGGCCGTAAGCTCCTCGACCAGACGCTCACACTGGGAGAGGACCCTTACCTCACGCCGCTCCACGCTGGTAAGCTGCTCATCCTTGCCGCCGGCGATAATCCGGCCTTCAGGAGTAGTCCGGAAATACAGATAAGGCCGGGCCGTTTCCCAGAGCAGGCTCTGCTCATGCCATTTTGGAAGATGTGGCAAAGGCTCGGTCATAATAGCATAGGTGTTGATCAGCTCTGCTCCCCGGTCCTTCTTCATCTCCTGGGTCTCGTACCCCATAGCAAAGACGACTTTCTTTGCAACAATCCGCCCCTGTCCGGTATGACAGATTACGCCGTCTGGATTGTACTCATAATGAAGGGCTTCGGTATGCTCATAGACCCTTACCCCGCCGGAGTGCGCTTTATGAATCAGGCTGTGTACCGTCCGCAGCGGATTGGTTTCCGCATCTCCTTTGGAATACAGCGCACCTGGTTTGGAGAAGGCGTAATGGGCGCGGATCTTCTCCGCCTCCCAGAACTCCGAGTCGAAGCCGTGCTTGATCAGATTCTCATTCTCCTGCTTCAGCATATCCACATCTTCCGGGACGCTGGCATAGAGCAGACTGGTGCGTTCAATGATCTGCGGATCGATGTCCAGCTTGCCGGGCAGGTCAAGAATCGCACGCATGGCCTGCTGGCACAGCTTGTAGAACAACACGCCATTCTCTTCCCCAAAAGTATTCATGCAAGCTGTCAGCGACTTGTCATTGGCGATCTGCAGCAGTCCCGTATTGGCGTGGGAGCTTCCGGTACCGATCGTTCTTTTATCGATAAGAACGGTATCTGCTCCACTGAGGGACATGCGGTAAGACATCATCGCTCCGCCCATCCCGCCGCCTACAATGAGACAGTCGCAGGTTATATCTTCCTCAAGCACCGGATATACCGGAGGCTCAGGCAGTGTGTGTTCCCAGGGCAGTTGCCCGCTGACGAGTTTCATAGATCTGTTCGCTCCTTTATGTCATTCAGAGTAGTATTATTTGCACTATTGAAGAGTCTCATGCGTCAAGACCTTAAGGATTATTCATCATATGTGAGCTTGCTTAATGTACCTTCGGGCACATAAACAGCCTTCTCCGGAAGCATACTAAGGAACGCTTGAACAACCAGAAGGAGGGACTACCGAACATGCAATCTAACCAAATGCAGGCACTTAGCGGAAAAGAATTGGAATACATTGCCGATTCCATTTCCAATGAGGATTTGCTGATTAAGCAGCTCGCGGCTACAGCCGGAACCACTCAGAACTCTGCCGTGCAGGGGATCTGCATCCAGCAGATTCAGAGTCATACCCATCACATGGATATGCTGGTCCAGCTGCTCCATCAGCATCAGCAGTACGCACCGACACAGCCGCAATAACAGAACCCACAAACTTTGAAGGAGGTTTTACTGTGTACGCACAGAATGGAACACCGTTTATGGCGGATGAAGATTTACTGAACACAATTTTGGCTGATCTGAAGCGGACTGTCCGCGAGTACACCACAGCAGCTACAGAATCGAATTGTCCCGCCGTCAGACGGGTATTCAATGATCTGACTATGGATACCCTCAGAATTCAGGGGGAATTGTACATGCAGATGTCGCAAATGAACATGTACACCCCTCCGGGCAAAGCGCTGCGCCAGGATGTGGACAAGCAGATTCAGAGTGCCCAGCAGACCCAGCAGAAGCTGCAGCAGTTCGTGCGTGAGAAAACAGGCGGGGCAGGAGCGTATAACCAGCATTCGAATGTTTCGCAGCACCAGCCGAACGTCCAGCAGCATCATAACGGTTCCTATTATATGTAACCCTGGCGATGGCCCTGTGAAGCATTAGAGCGCTTACCCAGCCATGCAGGAGAAACTATAAAGGGAATGAAGTCAAATAGCCCCGCCTCGGCGGGGTTATTTTGTTTGCAGAACGGCACTTTTCATGTCATATTAATACTAAACTCTTTTTTGCAGGAGGCCCTGAGAATGAATGAATTGAAGAGGAAAGTGCTGGAACTGCTCAAGGAGGACGCGCGAAGCTCAACGGCATTAATGGCGACCCTGCTTGGTGCGGAGGAAGAAGATGTGAAGACCGTGATCGCTGAAATGGAGCAGGATCATGTCATTGTGAAATACGCGACGGTGGTCAATTGGGACAAAGTCGATGATGAACGGGTGACGGCGCTGATCGAGGTGCAGATTACGCCGGAACGGGGCCGCGGCTTCGAGGGCATTGCCGAACGGATCTATCTGTATCCGCAGGTTAAATCCGTCTATCTGATGTCCGGCGCTTACGATCTGCTGGTGGAAGTGGAAGGACGCAATCTGCGCGAGGTCGCTAATTTTGTGTCTGAGAAGCTGTCACCGATTGATGCTGTGCTCTCTACCAAGACGAACTTTACGCTCAAAAAATACAAACAGGACGGTATCATCTTTGAAGAGCATGAGGAAGACAACCGTCTGATGATATCTCCGTGAAGGATGTAATGTCATGATCATTAATAACGCTCAGCACACAGGAGATAAAGGCAAGTCGATGAACTCTTATTTGGCCCCGCTGGTCCAGCAGATTCAGCCTTCGGGCATCCGCAAGTTTTTTGATCTGGCGGCAGGCAGCAAGGATATTATCTCGCTCGGTGTCGGCGAGCCGGACTTCAAGACGCCCTGGCATGTGAGAGAGGCCTGCGTCTATTCGCTCGAACGAGGCTTCACCGGTTACACCTCCAATGCCGGAATGCCCGAGCTCCGCGAGGGGATTGCCGAGTATCTGGAGACCCGCTTCGCCGTGAAGTATGATCCGGCGAATCAGATTATCGCCACAGTCGGCGGCAGCGAGGCCATTGATTTGGCTCTGCGTGCCCTGATCTCTCCAGGAGACGAGATTCTGATACCCGAGCCCTGTTACATCTCTTATTCTCCGATTACGGCTATCGGCGGCGGTATTCCGGTAGGCATTGAGACCTTCGGGAAGAATAACTTCAAGCTGACGGCCGAGGATCTGGAGGCCAAGATTACCCCGCGCTCGAAGATTCTGATTCTCTGCTATCCAAGCAATCCGACGGGTGCCATCATGAGCCGTGAAGATTGGGAGCCGATTGCCAAGGTGGTAGAAAAGCATGATCTTATCGTCATCTCGGATGAGATATATGCCGAGCTTACGTATGGAAGCAACCATGTCAGCTTCGCTTCGCTGCCGGGGATGCTTGACCGGACGATCCTGGTCAGCGGGTTCTCCAAGGCCTTCGCCATGACCGGCTGGCGGATGGGCTATGCCTGCGGTCACCCGGACCTGATCTCAGCCATGCTGAAGATTCACCAGTATACCGTCATGTGTGCGCCTTCGATGGGTCAGGTGGCTGCGCTGGAGGCCCTTACCAACGGAATGGAAGAGAAGGACCGCATGACAGACTCTTATAACCAGCGCCGCCGATTGATTGTCAAGGGGTTGCGGGAGGCGGGACTTGAGTGTCATGAGCCGCAGGGTGCCTTCTATGCATTCCCTAGTATCCAGGCCACCGGCCTGACCTCCGACCAGTTCGCCCAGCGTCTGCTGCTTGAATATAAGGTCGCCGCCGTTCCGGGAAGTGTCTTCGGTCTGGGCGGAGAAGGCTATCTGCGCTGCTCCTATGCCACCTCGGTGTCCCAGTTGAATGAAGCGGTTGAGCGAATTGGGGCATTTGTCTCACAGCTGGCCCGGGAAGGGGCCTGACAAGGCTCGACAAAGAAGTAAATAGAACTATAGCCGATCACCTTCTGATATGGTATTATTTTACTCTAAGGACAAGAAACACCTGTAATACACTTACATGGACCTCTTATTCCGGGAATAAAGGCGCTTCATATCTGGTTGCATAGAACCACACAGTTCTTATCTGGATGACGCGCAATACTTTTATCAGGAAGGGTGATTGTGCTGAGCGCAGATTATTACTTATCCTCCTTTGGCGGGAAATGTGGCTCCGGAAGCGGGCGACCTCCTGCCAGAGAAGATGCGAATGCACGCAGGCTCTCGCTGGAAGATGAAATTCAGATGCTCCGCAGCAGAATGGAACAGCTCTTTATGCAGGAGAAGTCCTTTACCTCGGATAATGTAATAGCAATCAGCAGCTTGCTGGATCTCAAGATTAATGAGTATATGAGAGGCCGCCACCGCAAGAGCAATTAATACGGCACGATTATATCAAGCGGATGTCTTCCTTTGGGGAGATGTCCGTTTTTTTTGAATAATGAAGTACCGGAAGGTGGAGTATGAAAATGATCAAGGTATTTAAAAGCGAGGCCGGCAAAGAACAGGTTCTAAGGTCCTATAACGAGCTTCTTGACGCGTGGGGGACGGAATTTCAGGAGCTTGATGTGGAGACCCCTTATGGGACAACTCATTGTATAACAGCGGGAGAGCCGGAGTCACCGCCCTTGCTCCTATTACACGGGGTAGGCGATAATTCGGCCGTGATGTGGCTGCTGAATATGAAGGAGTTGTCCCGGCATTTCCGCTGCATTGCGATAGATACGCTGGGAGGACCGGGGAAGAGTGTTCCAGGTGAGCTGTTCCATAAACGGACCTTTGACCAGGTGGATTGGATTAACAAGGTCGCAGATGGGCTGAAGCTTGACCAATTCTGTGTGGCAGGAGTGTCGAACGGAGCATATATGGCCTTCAATTACACGGTGAACGGGCCGGGAAGAGTGCTGAGGGCTGTCTGCATGGAGGGAGGAATGGTCACAGCTCCAATTAAAAGCATGATACATACGCTGATGATGATGTTCCCGGAGATTCTTGTTCCTACGCGCAGCAATCTGCTCAGGGCAGCCCGCAAGCTCAGCTCCCCGGCCTCAGGCCTGTTCGACAAGCATCCCGAAGTCGGGGAGCATCTGGTGCTGTTAATGCAGAATCATAACCAGCAGGCGATGTTCGCCCATAAGCTTCAGCCCTACGAACAAGAGAAAGCGGTTACGTTCCAAGATCAGCTATACTTCCTGCTGGGAGATTATAAGCTGAAGCAGAAGCGGGAGTTCAACAGAACACTGGACGCTGGCGGGTTCCGCTATACGGTCATCCCGGACGCCGGTCACGGCGTGAATCATGAGCAGCCGGAGCGGGTCAACCGCGAGCTGGTGGCTTTTTTGAAGGGGAGTGAGGGGAGCGAATCTATATAAATAACCCCCTGCGCCAGTCCAAAGGGACCTGTCAGGGGGTTATACATGCATGTTAGTTTACCTTGAACGTGGCCACTGCCTGCTGTAGCCCATCGGCCATCTTCGCCAGCTCGGTAGAGGCTGCGGCTACCTCCTCCATGGAGGCGAGCTGCTCCTCGGAGGCCGCGGCAGCGCTCTGGGAACGCTCTGCGGCCTGCCTGGCCACTTCTGCCATCTCCGCCACCGAGGAGGTTAGTTCCTCGGTTCCGGCCAGCAGCTGCTCGGAGGAAGCAGACATCTCATGAACCTGGGTGTTAATCTCGCCGATGCCGCCGAGAATATCCGTGAACAGACGCCCGGCCTCGCCTACCATCCGCGAGCCTTCCTGAACGGCACCGGCATTCGCCAGCACCGCATCGGATGCGGCACGGTTGCCCTGCTGGATCTCAAGAATCAGGGTGCTGATATGCCCGGCGGCTTCGGCTGTCTGCTCGGACAGCTTCTTCACCTCACCGGCAACCACGGAGAAGCCCCGCCCGTATTCGCCCGCTCTGGCAGCCTCAATCGCCGCGTTTAAGGCCAGCATGCCGGTCTGATCGCTGATGCCTTTGATCAGACCAATGATGTTGCCGATCTGCTGGGATTGTGCGCTAAGAGAGGTAATCATGCTGGAAGCCTCTGCGGCGGTCCGCTCCATCTCTTCCATCCGGTCCACGGCCTCCGTAATGACGGAATACCCGTTCTGCGCCTGGCCTGCCGCCCGCCCAGCCGCTACTGCGGTGTCCATCGAGGCCTCCGCGATCCGCTGCACACCGGCGGCCATCTCCTCCATCGCTCTTGCAGACTCGCGGGTGGACTGCATCTGCTGATCTGCTCCGGCTGAGAGATCCTGAATATTCTCCACAATAGCCTCTGTGGTGTGATTGGTCTGGTTGGCGCTAGACATTAATTCCTCCGAGGTCGAGGCGACTTGCAGCGAGTGATCGGCAATGGTCCCCAGGAGTCTGCTCAGATTGGTAATCATCTGGTTCAAATGCCCGGCCATATTGCCGAATTCATCCTCACTGTCTACCTCCAGCTTCCCGGTGAAGTCTCCGGCAGCCATCTGCCGGGACATCTCATTGACCCGAGTCAGCTTACGGGTAATATAGCGGCTGTATAGATATACGGCTGCTACCGTCAGGATAAGACCTGCAAAGCTAACCAGCAGAATAGACCTTAGCAGCCCTTTAAGCGGCGCATACAGTTCCTGTTCCGGCATGGCAAGACCCACGGTCCAGCCGGTATCCGGCAGCTTTTCATAATACATCTGGATGGTCCCGCCGGAATCGGCATAGTTTACCATCCCCTGATTCTGCTGAAGCATTTCTGCTCCCGCTGCGGACAGACTTGCGCTTTTTTCATCTGTTATTTTCAGCTGCATATTCTTCTCGGCATCCGGTCCGGCAATGTAATTCCCCTGCTTGTCCAGCAGAAAGGCCCAGCCTGTATTCCCCACCTTGGTCTGTTCGATCCTGCTCTGCAGCGTCTTGAGATCGATATCGCCGGCCATGACACCCAGCAAGGTATTCGTGGTATCCCGGAAAGGAACAGTAAACGTAGCCATCGTTGTCCCTGTAATCGTGTCGTAGAATGGATCTGTAAACGCTGCATGGTCTCTGCCGATAGTGTACCAGTTCTGCCCGTGATAATTATAATCGGGGTCATTGTACTGCTCGGTTGTCACAATTTTGTCGCCGTCTCGGTGGGCATAGGTGGAGAAGTACTTCAGCTTGCTGTCATACCGTCCGGGTTCAAAATAAATGCCCACACCATATGTATCCGGATTGGCCTTCAGCGCACTAGACAGCATCGTCCGGTATTGATCCAGTGTGAATTCCGCAGCGTGACTCTCCAGCGTCCTTGCCAGAACCTCGGGAACCTTGCTGTGCACATTTAAGTTCGCATTAATTTCGTTAGAAATATCCGATATCTGCACATTCATTTTTTGCTTAACCTCGCGCTGGATAATGCTTTTGGAATACATGTACGACAACAGAGCGACCAGCACCAGCGTGATCAGAAAGATGGGCAGGATGAATGCAAATGTTCTCATACGTATGCTTTTGAACCGGAGCCTGGAAATTGCCTTGTGAACAACATTAGCCATGTGAATCCCCCCATTATATAGTGAAGCTATTTATACTTATATTGAATATCATCGGCTGGAGAGCTGATTTTGTTGTTACTTTTTGTCGAAAAAAATAAAAAAATGTCGTATATCTAAGTCCGTGGGGTACGACCAAAGGCGGAGACGGCGGCAGACCCGGGGCTGATGTCCGCTTCCAATTGTAGGCATATAATGAATATTCACGAACATCACTGAGTACGGGCTGGAACTGTACAGTGTAAGGAAAGAGGAAGATATTCATGCTGCATGATCAGCTGTTGAGGGACCCGAATACATATGAAGAGCTTAAGCTGGAGGGTACGGGGGCGGTCAATCCGGCGAATGGACGGCAATATCCGTGGAAGCACGGGTATTTGGCTTTTATGGAGGAAGCGGATGCCGCAGGCAGTAACCGGAAGTACCTGGAGCTGTACAACCGGATTGCCCGTTTCTACCGGCTGTCCAACAAGCTGTATTTCGCGCTGAAGTTCGGCGGAGAACGCAGCTATAGAGAGCAGTTCCTGTCTGCGCTTGAGCTGCGCGGCGGTCAGCGTGTGCTGGAGACCTCGGTGGGCAGCGGCGATAATTTCCCGTACCTTAACATGAAGGCCGAGAACGCGCAGTCCGAGCTGTACGGGCTGGATATTTCCAGCGGAATGCTGAAGCAGGCGGTGCGCAATCTGCGGCGGTGGAAGCTGGAGGCACATCTGTTCCAAGGGACTGCTGAGAGGCTGCCTTTTCAGGACAACAGCTTTGACTGCGTGTACCATGTCGGCGGAATCAACTGTTTCAGCGATCCGCATGCTGCGGTACTGGAGATGATCCGGGTGGCGAAGCCGGGCACAAGGCTGATGATTGCCGATGAAACGCAGAAGCTGGTGAAGGGAACGTACGGGAAGGTGCCAGTGGTTAAGGGATATTTTGCAGAGGGAGCGGACATGCCGGAGATGCTTGGGCTGATTCCGCCGGAGATGCTGGAGGTAGAGTACAAGGAAGTGTGCAAGGGCCTGATGTATTGCATTACCTTTCGTAAGCCTTGAGGCAGGTTGAACAGAAGGACAATTAAGGCTTCCTCTTAAGGGAGTTATTTACATAGCGGAAAAGTTGATCTTTGTTTGCCACCCTACCTAAGAACGATTACACTGTTATTATGTGATTTGCAACTTAGGAGGGAAGTATCATGGCGATCTATACGCGTACGGGGGATAAGGGCGAGACCTCGGTTATTGGCGGCCGGGTAGGCAAGGACGATGTCCGCGTCGAGGCTTACGGCACCATTGACGAGCTGAACTGCTTCGTTGGCCAGGCACGGAGCCTGATGGAAGACGAGCGGTTTCTAGATGTCCGCGAGCAGCTGCTGGAGATTCAGCACGAGCTGTTTGACTGCGGATCGGATCTGGCGTTCGTGAAGCTGAGTGAGAACCGCTATAAGGTGAAAAGCGAGATGGCCACCCGCCTGGAAGGCTGGATCGATGCGCTTCAGGCCGAGAATCCGGTGCTGGAGCGCTTCATCCTGCCCGGCGGAAGCCAGCTGTCCTCGGTGCTGCACGTCTGCCGGACGGTGTGCCGCCGGGCCGAGCGCCGGGCAGTGACGCTGGGCCGCAGTGCTGAGATTAACCCGGAGGCGGTAATCTATCTGAACCGGCTGTCCGACTATTTCTTCGCTCTGGCCCGTGCCGCCAATACCCGGCTGGAGATTGCTGAAGTAGAATATCTGCGCAGCAAAAAGGTGTTCCGGAACAAATGACCAGCTATTATCCCCCCATCTCCTATATCGTGCCGCCGTCCGAGGACGGCTGGCTGCTCAAAACCATCCTGCAAAAGAGGATGGAAGTCTCCCGCAAGCTGCTCTCCCGGCTCAAAATGACGGACCTCGGCATTACCCTGAACGGAGAGCGTGTCTATATCAGCGTCAAGGTCAGCAGCGGCGATCAGGTCCAGATCCGGATGGAGGAGGAGACGTCAGAGGATATTTTGCCGCAGCCGATTCCCTTCGAGATTCTGTATGAGGACGGGCATCTGCTTGTGGTAAGCAAGGCCGCAGGAATGATTGTCCATCCGACCCACGGCCATTATACCGAGACCCTGGCGAATGGTGTGGTTCATTACTGGGCAGAGAAGGGCGAGCGGGTCCGCTTCCGCCCCGTACACAGGCTGGACCAGGAGACCTCCGGGGTGCTGGTGATTGCCAAAAACCCTTACAGCCACCAGCACATCTCCGAGCAGATGATTGCCGGAACGGTGGACAAGCGGTATACCGCGTTCGTGCACGGCGTGCCTGCTCTGCCCAGCGGCGATATCGACGGTCCGATCGACCGCGACCCGCTGGAGCCGCACCGGCGGATTGTGACGCCGGATGGCTATCCCTCCTTGACCCGGTATGAGGTCAAGGAGGTCTATGGCAGCGCCGCTTCACGCGTCGAGCTGAAGCTGGAGAGCGGGCGCACCCACCAGATCCGGGTGCATATGGGGTCGGTCGGCTGCCCGCTGATCGGTGACGGGATGTACCGTCACCCGCTGTATGGGCAGGCGGCTGGCGGCCGGGCGGAGGCGTCAGCGCCGGGCGAGGAGCGGCGAGAGCGGTCGGCGTCGGCGCCGGGTGAAGAGCTGGCGGTGACCGCAGACGGCGAGGAGCAACAGGTGCAAGAGCTGGCGGTGACCGCAGACGGCGCGGCGCTGTCGCCGGACGAAGCCGCCCGGCTCGCGCAGATCGCGGAGCTGGACGCGGCCATTCCGCGCCAGGCGCTGCATGCGGTGCGGCTGGCCTTCCGGCATCCGGTGACGCATGCCGAGCTGGTGTTCGAGGCTCCGCTGCCGCCGGATATGGCGCTGCTGCAGGAGAAGCTTCGGCAGTCGGCGCGGTAAGTAAGCGCTGGACATGTTCTGGCCGCAGCTGTCAGCTGCCGCAGCGGGCAGCAATTTATATGCACTTTATATTTTATATATAGAAGGAGAAGCTGATGAGTGACTTGAAGGTGTATCAATATCCGAAATGCAGCACCTGCCGCAGCGCAGTGAAATGGCTGAAGGAAGCGGGGCATGAGCTGGAGCTGCAGCATATCGCAGAGCAGCCGCCAACTGTGGAGGAGCTGCGCATGCTGGTGAAGCACAGCGGCCTGCCGCTGAAGAAGTTTTTTAATACGAGTGGTGAGGTCTACCGGGAGCTTGGCCTGAAGGATAAGCTTGCAGACTTAAGCGAAGACGAGCAGCTTGCACTGCTGTCTGCACATGGAATGCTGATTAAGCGTCCGGTAGTCACTGACGGCAAGAAGGTTACTGTAGGCTACAAGGAAGACCAGTACGCCGAAGCTTGGAGCAACGCCTAAATTAAGGAATACAAGGAGAGGTTACACATGAGCACAGCAACAGAAATGAAGGGCCGGGTCATGATCGTCGATGGAATGGCTCTGCTGTTCCGCGCTTTTTATGCTACCTCTTATGGTGGATATATCCGCAAGACCCGCGCCGGACTGCCGACGAATGCGGTGTATGGATTTTTGCAGTATTTTTTCGATGCAGTGAGTACGTTTGAGCCTTCGCATGTGGTCTGCTGCTGGGATATGGGCAAGGGCACGTTCCGCTCGGAGAAGTACGAAGGCTACAAATCGAACCGGATTGACGCGCCGCTGGAGCTGATCCCGCAGTTCGACCTCGTGAAGGAGGTTGTGGCAGAGCTGGGCGTGCCGAATATCGGGCTGGTCGGATACGAGGCAGATGACTGCATCGGTACACTGGCTTCGTGCTACAGCGGGGAGTCGGAGGTCTATATTCTGACGGGGGATCACGACATGCTCCAGTTGGTGAATGACAGCGTCAAGGTCGTGATTATGAAAAAAGGCCGCTCTAACTATAAAGTGTATGATCCGGCTGAGCTATTGGCAGAACGGGGCCTCACTCCTGCGCAGGTGATCGACCTGAAGGGCTTCATGGGCGACACCAGCGATAATTATCCGGGCGTGAAGGGCATAGGCGAGAAGACCGCCACCAAGCTGCTGACCGAATACGGCACGGTAGAAGGGGTCATTGAGAACCTGCATCTGCTGCCCAAGGGCGTACGCGCCAAGATTGAAGCGGATCTCGACATGCTGCATCTCTCCCGCGAGCTGGCGGAGATCCGCTGTGATGTGCCTGTAGTCTGCGAGCTGGCCGAATGTCTCTGGGAGCTGCAGCGGGATACGGCGACACGCAAGTTCCAGGAGCTGGAGTTCGGCAGCCTGATGCATCTGATCGGCGGAATCGCCGAGGTGCGGGATGACCGGGGGATCGTGCAGATTGAGCTGGGAGATCTGGGCTGAGGCCCAAATAGACAGCAAACCAAACAAGACAGTAAATACTCACCTATCGTGAGTGTGTACTGTCTCGTTTGCGTGTGAAGAGATAAACCGCATTATCCTCAGAGGGCGGCACAAGCAGGCGGGATAATTCCTCATTCAGCTCCATGCTGAAATGCTTAGCCTTATTATACGCGTCGAAGTCACCGGTGATCGCCGGATCTCTTGTGCCGATTACAATATACAGCTCCACAGATTCCGTATTAAAAACATGCTTCTCGTACGGGTTGCCGGGCACCGGCCAGGAACAAAGTACAACCTTAGGAGCGTATTTGCTCAGGGCGGCTTTGGCATCGGCTTTTTCCACAAATTCCGGGTAGGTGATATAATGCGCCCAGCTATAATCATCGGTTGCCTGGCAGGCCGTGCCGTTATCGTTAAGGAATCTCGTCAAGGTACCGTCACCCGCACCGATCTCCAGGCATGCCTTGTCTCCGATCAGAGCGGACAAGCGCTTGATTAACGTACGGGAATAGAAGCAGTAGATCCCTTGTTTGTTGACAAGCGGCATCAGCACTTTGGGGCGGATAATCAGCTTCCAGCATACCCGGAACAGGGGGAGCGATACAGGCTTTCGTACAAGCTTTTCCTTGAACAGGAGCTTCTGCAGAATATAACCGTCCCAGAGATTGAACCGGACAGGCCCGGAGGCTGATTCGGCGGACACCGCTAATTGCAGCTGTTCGATTAGATAAATGGCAAAGCGGGCTTTAATAATATTAGGAAGAAAAGCGTTGATAGTGGTTTGATTAAAGCCGCTTTTGAAAATTTTGCTCTTCGCTATTTTGGCGCTGCTGGTATAGCTGGCGAGCAGATTATGGATCAGGTTGGCGCGTTTTTGGCTCGATAGGGCATTGATCTCAAGCAGAACCTCTTCTTTGTACTCCGGATATTCTGACAAAAGCGTACGGGTATCGGTCTCATTCCTCAGAATTTGCTCGGCGGCCGTTTTGCTGAAGGTTATCGCTCTCAGGTCCCGGCTCAAATGACAATACCTTCGCAGTGATCCACCTCATGCTGGATAACCTGCGCCGTAAATCCGGTAAAGCTATCCCGGTGCTTTTTAAAATTATAATCGAGGTACTCTACCTCAATATAGTCGTATCGTTTCGCAGGACGTACGCCTTCGAGCGACAGGCAGCCTTCCTCAGTGTCATAAGGACGGGCACGCTTGACGATCACCGGATTGATCATCGAAAGGGCTAATTGCTGCTCCACGCGGATGACGATGATGCGTTTGTTGACGCCAATCATGTCCGCAGCCATGCCGACGCACCGGTCGGAGTTGGCGTTCAGGGTCTCCACAAGATCCATTAACACGGGCAGATCCTTTTCCGTGGCCGGCGCAGATTTCTGGCTAAGAAGCGATATATCTTTATTGATAGGTCTAATCATCATACTCTCCAATTATGCTGTATTTGTGTGTCCATAATATCATTTTTGGCGGGGAAGTGAAATGCGGGAGTGAGAGATATGCGGTTAAGATAAAGATTGACGAACCGGAGGAAGCTTGATTATAATGTTAATATAAGTGTTAAATGATTAACAAATATATTAACCTAAAGAGGAGCGTTAACTTCCCATGGCAGAACGCATTGTACTGAACACCGACATCCGCAAAGGTAAGATTGACCGCAACATCTACGGACATTTCGCTGAGCATCTTGGACGCTGTATCTATGAAGGTATCTGGGTGGGCGAAGATTCCCCTATTCCGAACACCAAGGGTATCCGCAACGACGTAGTGGAAGCGCTTAAAGAAATGAAAATTCCGGTATTGCGCTGGCCGGGCGGCTGCTTCGCCGATGAATACCACTGGAAGGACGGTATCGGCCCGAGCGAAGAGCGCAAGCGGATGATCAACACACACTGGGGCGGCGCGGTAGAGAACAACCATTTCGGTACGCATGAATTCATGCTCCTCTGCGAGATGCTGGGCTGCGAGCCGTACATCAACGGTAACGTAGGTAGCGGAACTGTTCAAGAGATGTCCGAGTGGGTGGAATATCTGACGTTTAATGGAGTCTCGCCAATGGCTGAGCTGCGTCAGAAGAACGGCCAGGAAGATGCCTGGAGCGTTAAGTATTTCGGCGTGGGCAACGAGAACTGGGGCTGTGGCGGTAACATGCGTCCTGAGTTCTATGCTGATCTGTACCGCCAATATCAGACGTATGTACGTAACTATGGTGACAATAAGATCCACCGGATCGCCTGCGGGGCGAATGCGGATGATTATAACTGGACGGAAGTCCTGATGCGTGAAGCTACCCGCTTCATGGATTCAATTACCCTGCACTATTACACCCTGCCTACTTCGGACTGGAATCATAAGGGCGCGGCTACAGGCTTCGGAACAGACGAATACTTCACAACGTTGAAGAAGGCACTATTCATGGATGAGCTGGTTACCCGCCATATCGCCATCATGGACAAATACGATCCGGAGAAAAGAGTGGGCCTGATCGTTGACGAGTGGGGCACCTGGTATGATGTTGAGCCGGGTACAAACCCGGGCTTCCTCTACCAGCAGAACACGATCCGCGATGCGCTGGTGGCCGGCTTGACGCTGAATATTTTCCACAAGCATAGTGACCGTGTACGGATGGCGAACATTGCCCAGACCGTGAACGTGCTGCAGGCAGTTATTCTGACCGAAGGCGAGAAAATGCTCCTGACTCCTACTTACCATGTATTTAACATGTACAAAGTACATCAGGATGCAGAACTGCTGGAGCTGACTGTAGACAGCCCGGTATACAGCTACGAGGGCGTAGAGATTCCTGAAGTATCTGCTTCGGCTTCAGTCAATGCTGAGGGCATCATTCATGTCAGCCTGTGTAACCTGAATCACGCGTCATCGGCTGTGTTACCGCTTGCCCTGCGCGGATTGGCTGGTCAAGCATCCGTAAGCGGAACGACGCTGGCCGGAGCTTCCATCGATGCCCACAATAGCTTTGAGCAGCCGGAGGCTGTAACACCGCAGGCATTCAGCGCCTTCAAGCTTGAAGGGGATACGCTGACTGTAGAGCTGCCGCCAATGTCGGTAACGGTACTGGCCATCACTCCGCAAGCCTAAGGAGAGAACCGCATGACAACCACTTCAGCCTGCAAAGGATGCCGGGAGGAGTACAAGGTCACGGAAGCACAGATTGCCCGCATTCTGGCGTCCTCCATGTTCAACCCCGGCAATACCGCTTCAGACGAGGTCTATGCCGAGCGGCTTGCGCTTTGCGGGGCTTGCCCCAAGCTGCAGGATGGCGTAACCTGTACCGCCTGCGGCTGTATCATTCCTGTTGTGGCCCGGCTGAAGGCCCGCAGCTGTCCGCTGCCGGGCGGCGGCAAGTGGCAGCCGGTGGCGGAATGACGGCGAACGCCTGACGGCAAGGGGCCATGCGAAAAGATAGGCTAGGAGCGATTCTTGCCAGAAGAGACAAATTGATCACCGATAGCCCCTCCAACCTGCACAATGCGGCGGTTGGAGGGGCTTTTTTTGCGTTGTGGAGGAGTGGGGGAGGAAGAGGAAATGAGAGGGGAAAATCCCTCTGATGCGGCGGAAAGTGGGTTAGATGAGGAAATGAGAGGGAAAAATCCCTTTGGTGCGGTTGGAAGTGGGCTGGATGGATGTTGCGAGGGGCATAAGTGCCCCTGAAGTGGCCGAAAGTGAGCGATGAGCGGAAATGAGGGGCATAAGTGCCCCTGAAGTGGCCGAAAGTGAGCGATGAGCGGAAATGAGGGGCATAAGTGCCCCTGAATTTGCTGAAAGTGAGCGATGAGCGGAAATGAAGAGCACTAATGCCCCTGAATTGGCCGAAAGTGAGCGATGAGCGGAAATGAGGGGCATAAGTGCCCCTGAATTTGCTAAAAGTGAGCGTTGAGCGGAAATGAAGAGCACTAATGCCCCTGAATCGGCCGAAAGTGAGCGTTGAGCAGAAATGAAGAGCACTAATGCCCCTGAATCGGCCGAAAGTGGGCGTTAAGCAGAAATAAGGAGTATTAGCTCTAAAAGTAGCTGAAACGAAAACTAACCTAATTAGTCTAACTAATCTATCTCTACCTACCTACCTACCTACCTACCTACCTACCTACCTACCTACCTACCTACCTACCTACCTACCTACCTACCTACCTACCTACCTACCTACCTA